>JBAZKL010000018.1:0-2688 GCA_041650835.1 Candidatus Omnitrophota bacterium | reverse complement strand
CGTTGTTACTGGCCATATTTATCGCCATCCCCTTCTATAATCAGTGGGAATCGACACTGCTGTATTTTTTTGGCCGTGATTCTGGCGTAACTGAAACGGTTTATGGTAATGATGTCAGCTTTTATATGCTGTCCTACCCGACCTACATGCTGATTCAGCAAGAACTGCTGACAACCGCTTCGCTTATATTCTGCATGGTCGGTATCTTATATTGGCTGGAACATGTTTTTATACCTGATCAGAGCAAAGAATTTCCCTTGGGTGCCAAGGTTCATCTAACCATTCTAATTGGCTTCGTGGTTGCCTTTGTGGTCTGGGGATTCATGCTGAATCGTTTTACTTTGCTTTATACCAATACGCACGAACCGGTTTTTTATGGCCCTGGCTTTGTAGAAATACGCTATCAATTGCCGCTCATCTGGTTGGGTATTGTTACTTTCATAGCGACAGCGATAACGGCAGGCCTGTTTATTTTTTCAGAAAAACACCGTGTAAAAGCACCCTTTTTAATATCACTTGCTATCTTTTTATGTGTCCTGGGTTTGCCGAAGGTTCAATTTATCCCTGATTTAATCCAAAAATTTATTGTCAGTCCGAATCCGGTCAAATCAAATAAGTCGCTTATGCAGCACAATATTGATTCGACGCTGGCTGCTTACGACTTGAAGAATATCAAGACGGTTGATATGACTATTAATCTGGATGCGACCAAGGACATCGAAAAATGGAGTACGCAAAAACATTTTGAGAATATTCCTGTATGGGACAGGGAATTTATCATTGACAACTATAAGCAGTTACAGGAGATAAGGCCTTATTACAAAATCCTGTCTGTTGATGAAGATCGCTACTTTATTCTTGACCATACCAGGCAGGTTAATCTGGCGGCCAGAGAAGTCAATGTTTCGAAGCTGCCGCCAGAAGCACAAAACTGGGAAAACAACCATTTGCGCTACACTCATGGCTACGGCGCTGTTGTCACTCCAGCTGCACAGGATGCCGATAAGCAGCTGGTTTGGTATCTACGTGATTTAAACATGTACTCCGATGTTGGCTTCAGCGTCAAACACCCCGACATATACTACGGTCAGGAACAGTTCGACTATGCCATAGTCCCCAATAAGCTCAACGCAGTAGGCATTTCCGGCACTGAACCCGCCATGGCGGAAGCTTACCATGGCGAGGGGGGCGTTCCCATTCCATCTTTGTTCAGAAAGGCATTATTTTCCTTTTATTTAAAAGACGAAAAAATATTCTTTTCAACCAGTATTACTAAAGAAAGCAAGCTCAAGATACGCAGAAATATTACTGAGCGCATTAGTACGCTGACCCCGTTTCTGCATCTGGACAAAGACCCTTATCTGGTTATAACCAAGGATCGGTTCTACTGGATACAGGATGCCTACACCTTATCTAACAAATATCCGGTTTCCAAGCCTGCAGGCGACGACTTTCTGGAAGGGCATCAAGATTTTAATTACATACGAAACTCGGTTAAGGTTGTTGTAGATGCCTTTGATGGTGATGTTGATTTTTATATTTCAGATCCATCTGATTCCATTATTAAGGCATACAGTAACGCGTACCCCGGGGTATTTAAAAATATGGAGGAAATGCCAGCTGAATTAAGGAAACACTTGCGCTATCCCAGGGATCTTTATTATCTGCAAATGAAAGTGTACGCCAAATATCATCAACAAACCCCTGAGTTATTCTACGAACAGGCTGAAACCTGGCAGTTTGCCAATGTCCGCGGAGAACCGGTATTGCCTTATTACCAGACCATGGACTTTGGTAACTGTAATGATACCGAAGAATTTGTATTGATTAACCCGATGACGCCCATTAACAGAGGCAATCTCAGTATGTTAGGCGTTGCTGGAACACTTGATAAAACCAACTGCAGCGAGGATTACAAGCCCGGTATTACCGTTTATAAATTTGGTAAAGATGTTCAGGTTAACGGACCGGCGCAGGTTGAAGCCATGATTCATCAGGATTCGTTAATTTCCGAGCAATTTACCTTATGGGATCAGAGCGGTTCACGGATTGGAATGGGGCGTATGATTATCCTGCCGATGGGCAATAACGTTCTGTATGTACAACCGGTTTATATAGTCTCAACCAAAAACAAAATACCTGAATTAATCAGGGTCATTGTTTCTGTCGGCAATGAGGTTGTTATGGATAAAACCTTATGGTCGGCTTTTAACCGTTTAAAACAGATTTATATCAAAAATGCCGCTGAAAGCAATGGAACAGGGACTTCTAAAGCCATTATTGAGCGGATAAAGGACTAAGGTGAGAGGCCCGTTACCAGATCAGCGGAATTTCCGCTGATCTGGGTCTATCACACGTCAAGACATTAAAAATAGTGCATTTTGTGAAAATTTCAGTTGTGGTTCCCACTTACAATCGCCGAGAACGGCTAAAACGTGCACTATTATCCGTTTTCGCTCAAACGTCATTGCCGACTGAAGTAACGGTAATTGATGATGGCTCAACTGATGAAACTGGCGCGATGATTCGCAAAGATTTTCCCCAGGTAAACTATTGCTATCAGGAAAACTCAGGCGTCAGTGCCGCGCGAAATATCGGCATACAGCAATCAACAGGGGACTGGCTGGCTTTTCTGGATTCTGATGATGAGTGGCTGCCTGAAAAGCTGGCTAATCAGAAAGCCCTGTT
>JBAZKL010000017.1:0-3218 GCA_041650835.1 Candidatus Omnitrophota bacterium | reverse complement strand
TCAGGCAATACAGCCATGCAATTTCAGCAATACCTTTCCGGGGCTTCCGGCTTTCGTGTGGGTAGGGTGATAAAAGTTACGAAATATCGTATTCTACCGGCATGCAGGATAAGGAACTATACGAGAAGCTGCTCGGCCTGAAGGCTCCGTGGATGGTCAGCGATGTTGATCTCCGGATGATGGAATCCAAAGTGACGGTTAAGCTTAGGCATGATCCCATGGCGAAATTTCCTTGTCCGACGTGTGGGTTTGATTGCACGGTATACGATCACCGCCCCCGCCAATGGAGGCATCTGGATACCTGCGGCTTTGTGACGATGATCGAAGCCGACGTGCCGAGGTTCAAGTGCCTGGAGCACGGAATCCATCAGGCCTTGGTCCCTTGGGCGGAAAGCGGCAGCAGGTTTACTGCCTTGTTCGAAGCGCTTGCCATATCATGGCTCAAGGTCGCGCCTGTGAACGCTGTCGCCGAGCGCATGAAGCTCAGCTGGGATGAAGCCTGGGGCATCATGGAACGGGCTGTCAACCGAGGGATGCAGCGAAGGGAAGATTTGCCGGTCAGGGAACTCGCGATCGACGAGACGTCATTCCAGAAGCATCATGAATACGTCACCGTACTGGTCAACCGTGAGACGGGTGTCGTCATCGATATACTCGATGATCGCAAGAAGGCTACGCTAAAGACCTGGCTTAAAAAGAATAAGAAGCAACTTCAGGAGGTCAGGTCCGTTTCCATGGACATGTGGAAGCCGTTCATCAATGCGGTAAGGGAAGTCATCCCGGATGGAGGGAAGAAGATCTGTTTCGACCGTTTTCATGTTGCATCCTACTTTGGAAAGGCGCTCGACAAGGTTCGTGCAAGCGAGCACAGGACGTTGGGCAAGGAGAGTTCCCTCACGAAGACGAAGCATGACTGGCTTCGCAGCAAAGCCAACGGTGGTTACAAGGACAAGCGGGCTTTCCTGAGATTGACGAGGCTGAACCTGAAAACCTCCAGGGCGTGGCGCATCAAGGAAGCGGCGAACGGCCTGTGGTCATATTCGTACAGGGGTGCCGCCGAAAGGAACTGGAAAGCACTGTTGGGGTGGATGGCACGATCCCGGCTGGATCCATTGGTGAAGGTCGGGAAGATGGTCCGAAGCCATTTGTGGGGCATCCTGAACGCGATCATGCTAAAGGCGACGAATGCAATCGCCGAATCCATCAACGCAACAATCCAGAAGATCAAGGCACGGGCTTGTGGATTCCGAAACAGGGCGCGGTTCCGTACTGCTATCATGTTTCACAAAGGCGGCCTGTCGATGTTACCGCCGGGTGCCTTAATTTGCTAACCCACACGAAAGCCGGAAGCCCCAATAATTGGAGTTTGATATATTTTTCCATAAGCTTCCAGATAATCAATTCTTTCTCCTAATTCATTCTTTGCCCAAACTTTTGTTCTTGCAGGAATAGAAATATCATACGATTTATCTGCAGAGAATGATGATCTGAAAGCTTTTTCTTCTTTCGCGATAACTAATATTTCAGGATTGGTACCATATGAATAACCCCATAGAATTGAGGCTGCAGAGACTTTCTTGGTTCCTTCCGGAATCATGAATATATCGGCCGATAAAATTGCAATACCTGATGGTAAATATTCAGATGTATCTAAGATAAAATCCGTACCAGAAATTGGATAAGTTAAATCTATCGTAGCGACTTCGCCAAGAGCATGTATACCGAGTGATAGTGGCGAAGCAAAATCTAATTTTGGCAATGGGTTAAAACCTTCTGTATATTTGCATGATATTGAAGAACGCATGAATGTTTTTGAGAATACTTCTATTAAACTTAAATGCGGAAGAAATATAGCCAAACCTGTTTTAGTGAAAGTGAATACTAGTCTAAATGCATTGAGTTGATTCGTTGAAATGTTTTTCATTGAGAATGTTTCGTTTTCTGTTTGTCGCAAGAAGGGTTCTTCGATGTTTTCTGAGATAGATATATTATCGTTACAGATCCCACACCGGTGCATACAATTATCAGCGCAACTTGAAGTAAGAGAACTTGCTTTCGAAGCTTCATATTCATTATATAAATAAGGTTTGGTTACACCAGCATCTATTTCATCCCAAGGAAAAACGGTTAATTTATCTTCAATTCTCTTGTTGGCAATATTATAATAACTTGAATTCTCATTTAACAATTTTCGCCAGATATGTTTTTGTATAAGTTCGTCCCAAGCATCCAATCGACAACCTTCCAGAAACGCATCTTCAATTAGTTTTCCTGTTTCGATTGAACCTCTGGATATTATTCCTTCTATTATTGAAATAAAAGGGTCATGGGTATTTAATTTAAAACCGCTTCCTTTTAGTTTATCGTGAATATAATCCAGCTTATATTCCGCCGTTTTTTCATCAATCTGATTCGCCCATTGAAAGGGAGTGTGTGCTTTTGGTATGAAAGTTCCAATATTTACATTAATCCGAATTTTAGATTGCGAATGTATCTTTCTAAGAAAATCTATAATATCATCTTCCTCACTTGTATAAGAATCCCCTTTTTTATCAGAGAATGGAAGTCCGACCATAAAATAAAATTTCGCAAATTTCCAGCCATGTTTTTGTGCTTCATTTAGTATTTCAATCACATTGGATAAACAAACTTCTTTATTTATTGAAAATTGTCTTGCATCGGTTGGTGTTTCAATGGCAAAAGTTAAACCACTTTTCCTGACTTGCGACAAATCTTCAAGAATTGGTAAAGAAAATGTAGTTACCCTTAATGAAGGTAGTTGAAATGAAATATTTTTTGATTTGTAAGATGAATTAAGATCGGATACCAAAGAGGAAATTCCTCTATAGTCTCCTGATGATAATGATGTCAATGTTATTTCTTTATATCCACCCTTTGATATAAATTCAGACACTTCTTTTTTTATCCGGGATATCGATTTCTGTCGCATGGGCCTATACCAAATACCTGCATGGCAAAATCTACATCCGTTTGGGCAACCGCGCATGATTTCTACTGCACCGTGATCTTGCACTATTTTCATGCTAGGAATTGGAAAAATTGCAGGCGGTAAAGAATCATTTGCAAAATTTGTATAGATAGCTCTTTTAGCTTTTTTCCCAGGAACCCAAATGGCTTCTTCTAGTAATAAACGAGAAATTAATTCAGATTTCAAAGCCCCGTCTAATTTAAGAATACGCAAATCAGCTAGCAAATCG
>JBAZKL010000016.1:0-3434 GCA_041650835.1 Candidatus Omnitrophota bacterium | reverse complement strand
AACGCGCGCCCACATCCGCGCGTTTCGGCGATATTTTATGAACCGTTCGAAAAGATCAACTCCGAACTAAATAATTCACTAAATGAAAGGAAAAAATGCAACGATACTATATTAAGACTTACGGCTGCCAGATGAACCTGGCCGATTCGCAAAAATTGGCGGCTGTTCTGCAGGAATATGATTACCAACTGGCCGAAAGCGAAGAAAAGGCTGATATCCTCTTGATCAATACCTGCGTTGTCCGCCAGGGAGCGGAAGACCGGGCCGCCTGGTATGTGATGTCTAGCAAGGGGTTGAAGGAGAAACATCCCGGGGTGATGATTGGGTTATGCGGTTGTATAGTTAATGAACCGGGTCGAAATATTAAAAAAGACTTTCCTCACATCGATTTTTTTATTCCACCTCATAATCCTAATAAATTAAGTGAAATACTGGCCTCTTTTTCTCAAAAGGGGCCATCACCGCAGGTGGATAGTGCCTGCCTGCCGGCAGGCAGGGGTGAGGGGCGGCACGAAGACGTGTCATACATTACTATAATGACTGGTTGTAATAATTATTGTTCGTATTGCGTTGTTCCTTATGTCCGGGGACCAGAGACCAGCCGACCGATGACCGAAGTCTTGGCTGAAGTTGAACAGGTGATGAATGGGGGAGCAAAGAATATTATCCTCCTTGGTCAGAACGTCAACGCTTATGAATACGGTTTAGCTAATTTGCTTAAAACGATCGATCAGAAATTAGTCATTAGACATTCGTCATTAGTCATTGGTTTTTTGACTTCCCATCCCAAAGACATGTCCGATGAGATCATTGAAACTGCCGCCCGGCTTCCATTCGTTGCCCGGGAGTTCATCGTGCCGCTCCAGTCGGGGGACGATGCCATCCTGGAAAAGATGAACCGTGGTTATACCCTTGATTATTATCGCGGCCGGATAAAAAAGATCAGGGAGGAGCTGCCGGACGCGCGGATCATCTCCGATCTCATTGTCGGCTTTCCCGGCGAAACCGAAGCTCAGTTCGAAGCGACCCTGCGGGCGGTCGAAGAATTCCGTTTCTCGGCGGTTAATATGTTTGCTTATTCCCCCCGGCCGGAGACCGCCGCGGCCAAACTCCCCGATCAGTTGCCGGCAGAAATTCGGCAGGACCGGCTCAAACGTCTGATCGCGTTAAACCGTTCCGTCGTAAAACCACGGTTAACCCCTGTAATATAAGGGAAAAATCGGCTATTGACAGTTTTGCGGAATATTATAATATTACTTCGCTGAAGCTTCGAATTATTTTTTAAAGGGTAGGGGCTTAATGCGAAATAAAGTTGCGTTGTTTATTGCTCTCTCTCTCCTCGCTTCTTTGACCTACGGTTGCGGCCAATCGCTTGAAGGAAATATTGTTCGCGCCAATGCCAAGGTTACTATTCGCGGTCAAGTTTTCAAATGGTACTACAGCGGCATGAACGCCCCCGGTGGGTCCACTATTAATCCCAGGGGAAATCCGTTGCCCGGCGTTTATATAACGTTAGACGGCAATAGCCTTTCCATGACTACGACAACTGACGCTAATGGTGAATATCGTTTTGTCGGAATCCCTGATGGAACTTATAGCATATCCGGGACCGCTGAAGGTTATATTTATCAGTCTCCTTCGACAACGATCAGCATTAAACCGTCCGTGGGCGATGCGGCCCAGGACTCGATCTATGAAGTGACCTCTTTTACCTGGTTCGATGAATTAGCTTACATCACTTCATATTCGCCGACCCCGGGGACAGTTATCGCTTCTGATCAGGCTTTTACCATCGGCTTTACTTCGCCAATGGATGTTTCCACGGTGAGAATTACTTTTGTGCCGCAAGGGATTCGGTCTTTTATTAGCGGGGCAGGGACAAACGTCAATGCTTCTATTGCTTGGTCAACAGATGCGAAAACAGCAACCGTTACTCCGATTGGCAATCTTTCCCCTAATCTGACCTATCGCTTGCAGATTGATTATAGCTACGGCGCCGCTAATAAGTATTATCCCTTAGACCAGCGGGGTGCTCCTTTGTATGCCCCGTCAGGCGGGCTCAGTAATACCCAGGCTAAATATCTGTTGCCCTATGCTGATTATCGCGTTGGAGCAGGTGGCCTTCCTGTTGCTCCTTCTGGTCTGATAGTTTCCGTCGCCGGCCAGACTAAAGAAGGGATTGTTTATGATGATCTGTTGCAGGGTGGGAGCGAAGTCGCTTTGAATTGGGCCCCATCAGCTTCCGGAAATATTACCGGGTATCGGGTTTACGCGGCGTTATCGAGCGCCCCAAGCAATTATGTCCCGTTAGAAATGGCGGCGACGACCGGAACGGTGACTACTTGCGCTTACTATACATCTTCTGTCAGTAAAGTTCTGAAAGCATTTTACGGTTCTTCGACCGTTGGGCCGATTTCGACCGGAAACTATCCGTTCATTAATTCCGGAGTTAATTTTAAAGTTGTCGCTTACAATGGCGATGGAGAGAGCGTTGGGACCGTTGCTTCATATCGAGACCAGGCGGCGCCAAGGATTTATTTCTGGCAGCCGGCGGTTTGGAATGGATGTCTTGCTGTTCCTTTGCCCACTATTATGGATAATGGTTATTACGCCGACTCTTTGGCGGATAACGAAGCCTACATATTATTCTACGAGCCGGTGGTAGCGTCTTCACTTGATAAGACAAAATTTAAAATTAGCGGGGGAGCCGCGACCACGATTGATAATGTCAGTTTTATGACTAGCAGTGATTTCCCGCTTAGTGGCGGAACGACTATCTATTCCGGAGTTAAAGTCAAGGCCAATGCCGCTTTAAATATGGTTGGCCAGACTTATACATTAACAGTTGAAGGGGTGGCCGATCTGTCCGGCAATACGATCAAAGCCGGATCAACAGCGGTCTGGAATCCATAAATATGAAACACACGTTAAAATTAATTGGTTTGCTGGCGGTAATTGCGTTGATTGCCGGTTGCGGACAGACCAGTCCGACCGTTAATCTATCTAACAACCAACCTAATGGATTAAAGATCAAAGGGATGGTTAGGGAATATAATTTGAACGGGAGAGTCGCGGGAGGGATTGTTGGCGCGGTGGTGGTTTTAGAGGGTGATTCTACGACTAAGACTGTAGTGACAAATTCCGCCGGTGAATATCTTATTGAGGGGATCCCTGATGGAACTTACAATTTGTTGGTAACGGCCGAAGGGTATATTGGCAACCAGAATGCTGGGGTGGCTTTTAAATCTTCAATGTGCGTCCCGGCCGATAACACCATTGTTACGTCTGATATAGTGCTTTCTGCGAACCCGATCGTTATTTCATATTCTCCCACGCCGAATTCAGTCGTAGCGAGTAACCAGGCCTTTACCGTGACTTTTAGCAAACCGATGGATACTTCTACCGTTATGTTTGATCTTGCTCCGACTGGGTTA
>JBAZKL010000015.1:0-3989 GCA_041650835.1 Candidatus Omnitrophota bacterium | reverse complement strand
CCGCCTGATTACCAATTCCCTGTTTGTATTGAACAAGGACGGCGAGATAGTGCCGCCTCATTACAGCAAGTCGATCTTGCTGGCTTTCGGCGAATACATCCCCGGCGAACAGTTCTTCCCGGAAATCCGCAACTGGCTGCCGCCCACTGGACATTTTGCCCGAGGCCACGGCCCTACCGATTTGCTGCAATGGAACGGCTATAAAATGGGTGCGCAAATTTGCTATGAAAGCCTGTTCCCCGGATTTACCCGCTCATTGGCTCAACTGGGCGCCCAGTTTATCGTCAATGTCACCAATGATTCCTGGTACGGCGCATGGCAGGAACCCTACCAGCACATGTACATGACCCTGGCTCGCGGCGTGGAATTCCGCCGTCCGGTATTGCGCGTCACCAACACCGGCATTTCCACGGTATCGCTGGCATCGGGAGAAATTCTGGAACGCTCACCGATACATCAGACCTGGGCAGGCTTATACGAAGTGCCTTATCTGAAGAACCCGCCCGCCACCTTCTACCAAAACTGGTTCTGGCTGGTGCCGTCTTTATTGTGGGGAGCGTTGGTTTTGTTGTTAGGCATGGGGGTTGTAAACCGATTGAATAACAATAACGGTATGAAGAGTTAATTATTGCAACTGTTTTCCGATATTATTTAATTTAGGCGACATACACAGATGATTATTAGACAAGTGATGTTGCATATATTACGTTATACGAAGGCTACTGAATGATCGGCATACTGAGTAATAGGGAGGTGGCAATTGCTATATACTTATCCCTATTCGTCATCTGGAGTATCAGAAACGCGCCTGTTAGGTCTGCATTGCTAGAGGTCATGCACGCGTTCTTACCATGGAAGGTATGGCTGCCGTTAGCAACCATGGCGGGCTATATGATGCTTATGGCTTTCGCACTTAGTAAAGCGGGTTTCTGGGATACTACGGATGCCAAAGATACGCTGTTCTGGATTGTGGGCGTTGGCGCCGCAATGCTTTTCCGCGCAGCGAAATCTCGAGGCTCGGAGGGCTTCTTCAAAGAAGTTGTCCTGGACAATCTGAAGCTTGTCGCGGTCCTTGAGTTTGTGTCCAACGCGCACGTGTTTCCGTTTCTTGCAGAGTTACTCTTAGTTCCGTTCCTGATCTTTGTCGGCGCGCTGAAAGCGATGGCGGACATTCAGGTGAGAGAAAAACCAGATATAAAGCTAGTTGCATCGCTTCTCGGTTACGTGTTGATAGTTGCCAGCCTTCTATTGATTGGCGGAGGTGTGTATCCAGCACTGCAGGACGAGAACGTGTTTCTGTCAACCCATACTCTCCAAGATTTTCTTCTTCCTGCTATGCTGAGCGCTCTGTACCTTCCCTTTCTTTATGGTTGGGCGCTAATTGTCGCTTATGAAAATGTCTTTGTGAGAGTGGACATTGCAAACAATAACAAGGAATTATCCCGATATTTCAAGCGAGCACTACTTGTCCACTTTCACATGAGGCTGAATGCGCTTGCTCGCTGGTCAAGAAAAGTTGGATTTTTGAAGGTTCAGAATCGCTCCGAAGTAGTGGAGTTGATCGACACATCTGCAATAGCGGAAACATAATATGCGTACCCATGCATTCCGTTGAATGCGGTGAGTCTGTAAACCGAAAGTACAAAGTCAGGTTTTGCATGCGCTAGACCTAACGTTGCGATCGACCGGAGCGCAGTTATAATGCGGTTTTGTTTTCCAGCTTTCCGGGCCGTGCCCGGTTAGCTTTACGTTAGGCAACGAAATGAGATTGCTAATACATATCTCCCAGTTAGCACTTTATAGTCTGTCCATTCCCGGAAGTCTGTACCTTTTATCAATAACCGATCACCTTAATGACCTTCGTTCAGAGCTATCGATACTTGCAGAATGGGGAATTAAACCTTCATGGAGCATTCTAGTTATGACCTCGCCAGCATTTATTTGGGGTTCACCATTTATTCCCATTCTAGGAGTCATCGCTGCATGGAAGCTAAAAAATAATTCGAAACAAAATATTTCAGTTTTGATGGGATCAGCATTGTTGGCAATAATTTTAGTGTTTTTTACCATCTATAATGAGCCTTTAGAAGGTCATTTGGTATGTTTCTAAATGCGGTGAAACATCTAGCGTTCTCGGATTTGCTGGCTTGCAATCCGTACAAATTTGGCTTCGATGGCAAGATTCAGCTATCGTGTTTATGAAGTCAGTCATAACATTACGCTCACCCAGAACGCTGCCATATTATGATTTTTTATCCGCTTCCCAGTGCCGCGCCCGGTTAACTCTACGTTAGAACTTTATGCACCATATTAGGAAAACGCCGCGCAATGAGCCGATCACGCTAATCGACAGGCTTGCATTGGCTTTTCTTTCGGGGTTATTGGCTCTTCTGACCGCTGGCCTTTTGTGGCTGGCGCTTGCAGGCATCAATCAGGCAGGTACTCATATCATATTCTTGCCCGTAAGCGCCATCTGGTGGTTCACTGGGATAATGGCCGCTCTCGGGTTCTTTAGTGCCGAGAACTTCCTCACGGAAGTACTCGCTAAGCTTTGGCAGTTCATAAGGCTTTTAGTAATAGGTTAGCAAAAAGTCATCCTAATATCTGTGGGCAGAGCAAGTAGCCTGAATGGAGCATGCGGAAGCCTGGGCTTCATAGGTCCTATCATCCCGTATTTCGCTATGCCACATACGGGCTACACGATTAATGTACTTCGTATCCCGGATATAAAATGGGCTGACGAAGGAAGCCCATCATTCTCTCGCCTGCCGGCCTTACTTCGTTTTCACCTTTATGGTGGCAAAGGACACTCTGTTACCTTCCGAATGCAAAGTTACGTCCAGCAGTCCTGGAATATTCTCCCAGCGCATGATATGTTCATTACTGAAGGTCGCATCCTTTACAGGGAGCCCAAGCATTGCCAGAGTATCTTTTCTGTATGATGCATTGCCCAAACTTCCTTTTACAGCGCTTTCACTTACCTTTCCGTCGATAAATTCAACGTTGACATCACCCTTCTTGAATGAGCAGTTCAAGGCGGATTCTGTCTTGATGCAGAAAGCGGGATCGCCAAGTAACGCTAATGCCTCAGCTTTGGTTTTTCCTTCAATCGTCCGAGTGTAGGCGGGACTGCTGAATTCCCCGTTTACCGTAATCCAGTCTGCTTTTCCGTCAATGAATACAATTTCAATTTCATTCTCCTGAAACGAGCAGTTCAAAGCGGATTCTGCCTTGGAACAGAATACAGGCTCCCCCAGTAGTTTCTCAATTTCTGTTTCGGTTTTCCCCGCCAGCTTCGGAATATCGAATAACACCCCGGCAGCCGACGTCGCCTCTGTTGTTGGATTTTGCGGAATGTCCTTGGCGTCCACCGTCAGGACTGTGAAAAACAGCATCAGAACCGGTATCTCGTACTTGAAAAAAGCGGACATTTTCTTTCTGATAGGCACGCCACAGTGCGGGTAATTTTTGGCTGTTGCGCTAATGCCGGTGCCACATACTTTGCAAATCGTTAGTGCCATATTTATATCGCTTCTTTATTGCGCTGATAGAGTTACTTTGTCATGATTCCACAATCATTCCCATCGTATCAAATGCCGAAGATGTTTTGATGAATATTTATTGTGAAGCGAACAAGGGGGATTTTCAGGCATAAAAAAAGAGCTTTAAGAAAACTCTTAAGCCCTTCATCTATTTATGGTGCCTCGGGCCGGAGTCGAACCGGCACGTCCTTACGAACGAGGGATTTTAAGTCTAATGATTTCCAAAAATCACAACAATCTGCAACAACCAATAATAATAAATTCAACCACTTAGCCATTTTACCTTGTTGCCAATTATTGCCATTTCTTGCCCCTTTTTATAGCCTAGTGCGACAAAATTGCGACAAAGAATTATAATAGAACCCTAGAAACAAAACGGGCTTGCAGACGTTACCAGCGCCTCACAAGCCCTATCCAAAATCACTTAACAGATAGGGTTAAGCAAAA
>JBAZKL010000014.1:0-5050 GCA_041650835.1 Candidatus Omnitrophota bacterium | reverse complement strand
AAGAAGAAGGCTTTTCCCTTAGCAGTTGCTAAAAGTCCAAAATTTGGTAAAATTAGAAATTGTATTGGCGTTCCCCGGTAGCGCAGTGGTAGCGCAGGTGACTGTTAATCACTTGGTCGTAGGTTCGAATCCTACCCGGGGAGTGCCGAATACCCCTTAGTCCCACCCAAGCCGGAGTAAAGGACGAATCCAAAGCACAATTGAGCTTGATCAATTGATCGAGGATAAAATGGCCTCTCAAAAAGACGACACCAGGCGGCATTGGATTGAGATAATACAGGAAACCTCTAAACAATATGACAAAACAGTAATACTAGTTTCATCTGGCGCAATTGGGATCTCCTTATCATTTATCAACCTTTTAAGCCCGATAGTTCATCCACTATTTTTATCTCTTTCTTGGACAGGGTTTGCCGGAGCAATACTTTTCAATCTTTTTTCACACGTAACATCCATTGAAGGCTACAAAGAAAACATTAACCAGCTCGACAACAACAAAGAACCACGATTATTATGGGCACAGTTAACTTCACTATTTAACTATCTAACTCTGGCCTTGTTTTTTCTTGGTATATTATTTCTTTGCATTTTTGGCTATACTAATATAAATTCCAAACAGGAGGCAAATATGGGAGAAAACAAAAATATAAAATTGAACGCGATGGATGTAATTCCAAATCCACCAACCGCTAAAGATAATCCTAATGAGAAAGGCATGCCAGTTATTGTAAACAAGCCTCAAACACCAAAGCCGGCAGAGCAAAAACAAGGCAGTAAATAGTCAATTATTTACTTAAATATTATTAATATGAGAATATCTCAAAGTAAATTATTAATGATAAATATGTTCCTATCAACTTTATTCTTTTGCATGTTACTTCCGGTATCAGTATTTGCAAAAGGCATAGAATTCAAAACAACAAATTCATTATTTCAAATCTTATCCCCTTACCAAGGCAGTTCACCACAAAACAACTGCTTATATGATTTATCTGGAATGATTGTTTTACAATCTTTAAAAGATGGTGTTTTAATTGAAATGGATCCAACCGTTTACTATGATTGGGCTATACATAGCAAGCATCCAATCGTATTCTTATACACCGCCGAGGAACTTGTCGACGGAGCCAGCTTAAAGGGGCGCTGGGCATATTATGTAGGCCCCTTTAAATATCTGAACACTTTTGGGTCCCAAAAAACCGTTTACGCTTTCAGAATATATAACAAAAAAGACGCCTCTCTGCTTGCAGAAAGCCTAATTAACAGCGAAAACGAAAGAAACAACGAAAACAATCCTGACTTCTATTATACGAGAGGAATTACCAATCTTGACAAAAATAATTATGATCAAACCATATCAGATGAAACTAGGGCGATTAATCTTGATCCAAAAAACGCCAACGCCTTTATAGTAAGAGGAAGAGCTTACTACAATAAGGGCAATTTTGATCGGGCAATATCAGATGAAACTAGCGCAATAGAAATTGATCCGAATAATGTCTCGGCTTACCAAGGTCGCGCATATGCATATTTTCATAAAGGCAATCATACTAAAGCTTGGGCAGATACACATAAGATTGAGAATTTAGGTTATCAACCTAACCCTGATTTTATTGAAGAACTAAAGAGCGCATCGGGAATGAATCAATAAGTTCCGATAATTAATCCCCCTTCCTTGCCCCCCTCCCCCAAATAAACTATACTTAATCAGCATGTATAACATCATCGACCCCATAAAGACCTATTTGCTCTCTCACGGCATAGAAATAATAGTCGACCTGCTAATTTTGGTCATCGGCATTTGGGTAGCTAAAATCGCTTCGAACATCACCAAAAAGGCGATGATCGGCTCAAAAGTCAATCAAACGCTGGCCGTTTTTGTCAGCAACATCGCTTATTACGCCGTCGTTATCTTTGTGGTCCTCTCCTTCCTGGAACGACTGGGGATAAAAACAACTTCATTTATCGCGTTGATCGGCGCGGCCGGATTGGCGATCGCGCTCGCCTTGCAAGGCTCCCTCGCCAACTTCGCGGCGGGCCTGATGATCATCATCTTCCGCCCCTTTGAACTCGGCAACACGATCGAAGCGGCCGGCGTCTCCGGCGTCGTGGAAGAGATCCAGATCTTTAGCACGGTCCTTAAGACCGCCGACCATAAACGGAAGATCATCCCGAATTCCAAGATAACCGGCGACGTCATCTCCGTTGATATCAAGCCATGAAAAAGATCCTTGTCATCTCCGGCAGCCCTTAAACAGTCATCGGCCACAGTTCATCTAACGTCGTTCTAACTAAAACTTCTTCAGGAACGCTCGGATTGGTCACCAAAACTGTTCCATCTCCCCTTCTCTTCACCTTTGTATAGGGCGTTTGTTTTTCAGCCAAATCCGTGGCGCAGTTTTTGTCCGCTTCCAGGAACTCTCCCTGGTAAAAGGCCCGATCATAACGCCTTAAAAAATCAAAGCCTCTCCCGCCATAATGCAAAGGCCGGCGATCCAACGCTGCGATAGCAAACGGCGTCTCATGAATATCAATACCAGCCAAAGCGAGAGCTCGAATGTAGGTCTGCCTTGTCGCCCAATTGAACACCGCCGTCGAGTCATTCCAGTCGGAAGCAAAATTAGCCTGAAGCTCTCCCGCCCTAATACCAAGTCCTAACCCATAAATAAATATCCTGCGGGGAGCCATTTCCATAAAATTAGCGGCATATCTGGCGGCATACCGGTCAATTATTTCATTGGGGATCTTTTTCCCTCCAGCCGCCGCCACCGACTTAATCAGATCATATTCCGGACTGCCGATACCAAGGTGGAAAGAAAGGATCAATGAATTTGTGTAGTCCGGCCTGTTTATACTTCCCAACCTGCGGACCGCGTCAAGCGTTCTTAGATCGTCCGGATTAAAAGCTTTAACTATTGGGGCAAAGGTTATTTTACCGTCAAGCATCGCCAGCGAAGCGGCTAGCGAAGCGATATCAAAATGAAAAAATGGGTCGAGCCATTCAATAACGTTATTTCCAAATACTCCCTGGTAAAAAAGGGATGGGGCGCCACCCGCTCTTGGCCGATCTTCATAATAATTCCTAATGATCGACGCGATAACGTAGAGCGGCTTGTCGCTTGTCCACCCGCTGCTGTTCCCTCTTTCACAAAAAGAACAAGGCTCAAGACAGCCATCCCCCATCGGCTCAGAAATATCTAAGCGGCTGATCTTTTTTCCCAAATCAAACCAATTAAGCCATGATCTTTCGCTCGCGTCCAATAAATTTGTCCCTGCCGTATCAGGCAAATTCGCCAAAACTTCCATTTCAACCTTTTGGACCTCTTTAGCCAAACAATCCCCGGCAGATATCCGATCACTAGCCTTATTGGTCAACAGGGCTAATTCCTGCCCTCGTTGAGACAAATCATGCTTATAAGCACGGAACATTAAATGCGCTCTCCAGATTTTGTGAGCCAATTGTTTTGTTTCTATCGTAGCGGGAAATGGCATATTCATTTGTTTTGTTATCGCCATTTAAAATGATAAATTTCGCTTAAAATACTTTATACGATCGGCCAACCCTCTTCCTTGCCCCTCCCCCCCATTTAAACTATACTTATCGCCATGAAGAAGATTTTCATCATCTCCGGCAGTTATAAAAGGAACGGCAACACCGCGACTTTGATCGATTGGTTTCGGGAAGGGGCAAAGTCAGCTGAAGTCGTTCGCGCCGCCGACCTTAAGCCGAAGATCATCGGCTGCAGCTCGTGCCGGAAATGCCAATCGTTAAAAGAGTTTAAATGCGTCATCAACGACGACGTCAGCCGGGTCTTACAAAAGATGATCGAGGCCGACGTTATAGTTTTTGCGACCCCGCTCTATTTCTTCATGGCGAGCGCCCCGATCACCATGATCGTCGACCGGATGTTCTCGCTCTACCATTGGGATAATGACGATGACACTTTCGAATCGCCGCTTAAGGGGAAAACTTTGGTCTTGTTAGCCAGCGCGTATGAGGATGTCGGCCTGGACGCTTTGGCCAAACCATTTAAGCTGACCGCCGATTATACCGGGATGAAGTTCAAATCGCTCCTGGTGCCGAACGCCGGGGTTTCCGGAACGTTAAAAAGCCCTAAAGTCCGGAAAGAAGCGGTCAAGCTGGGGAAAGCTTTAAGTTAAAGGTTTCCGCTTCTTGACTTCCTTCAGCGCGCTTTTAACCATTTTGCCAAAATTCTTGTCTCTCTGTCTTTTTTCCAGGCTTGTCATGGCGTAGTAATCATTCTCTTTTTTCAGCTTGAGGTAATTTTTATACTTCTCTTCGCTCAAACTCCCTGATTTGAGCGCGGCCAAAACGGCACAGCCTGGTTCGTGCTGATGGGTGCAATCGATGAACTTGCAGGACCAGCTCAACGCCTCGATCTCGGCGAAAACGCTTTTTAACCCCTCTTCGGCGTCCGCCAACCCGATCTCCCTCATCCCCGGGTTATCGATGATCATCCCTCCGTTCTTGAGGACGAAAAGTTCACGATGAGTAGTCGTATGCTTTCCTTTTTTGGTTTGAGCGCTGATCTCCTTGGTCGTTATCAGTTCTTCCCCCAATAGTTTATTGGTCAGCGACGACTTACCGACCCCAGAAGAGCCAAGGAGACAGTAGATTTGCCCCGGTTCGATCGCCCGCGCCAGGCTATCGAAACCGTTCAAGACGCTGGTGGTCAGCAGAGCAACCTCTTTAAAGCGCTCTTTGACCTGGGCGGTAATTTCGGCCAGCTTTTCCGGGGGAAGAAGATCGATCTTGTTGAGGACCAAAACCGGGCGGATCTTTTCCGACTGGACGATCGCCAGGTAGCGCTCGAAACGGTTCAGGTTGAAGTCGCGGTCGACCGCTTGCACGATAAAGGCGCAGTCGACATTCGCGGCGATCGGCTGGACATCATCTTTCCCGGCCGCTTTTCGCTTTAAAACGCTTTTTCTAGGAAGTATTTCCTCGATGAGGGCGTTGCCGTAGCCGAGATCGGTAATTTTAACCAGGTCGCCAACCGCCGGATAATCGAGCGGCGACTTGGCCGCG
>JBAZKL010000013.1:0-5712 GCA_041650835.1 Candidatus Omnitrophota bacterium | reverse complement strand
TGCCTGCAAAACGCCGGTCAGCTTGCGGTCATCAGCGACGGGTGCCACGTTGGCAAACATCGCTGTTGCCGCCAAGTAAGCGCAGGGAATAAGAAACCGGCTCCGCAAGGGGCCGGTTTTTAAAACCATCAATTTAAAGAATAACCCCACTTTCAACAGGACGATGAAGCAATAAGTCAGGAGCTGGTAGACATCGAACAAAGAACGGTACTTAATATATTACTTAGTGCAGTTTTCAAAAACTGCGGTGAGGTGTGTCATGTTAAAACAAATAATCAAGGTGACGAACTTTAGCCAACGCGAGAAGGCTGTTGCTCGCTATATGCAGGAAGTTAACGACATTCAAAAGGCCGGCATTACCCGGCGCGAACTATTCAAAATGGGTTTGACTGCGGGTGTGGGCGGCCTGACCGCGATTGGCGGCCGTAACTTTCTGCCCAATCTGGCTGAAGCGGCGGGTACTGGTTTGATCAGTCCGCCCTGCAACAAGCCCTGGACGGAGCCGCTGCCGATTCCCAAGTCCTGCCTGTCGGTCGGTTCTTACACGGGGCCAACGCCGGAAGAAGGCAAATGCGGCGAAAAGCAGACGCTTTGGAATCCGGGAGCAAATGAATTCGACGATTTCGAGGAAGCACGCGACGAGAAGCATCAGCGCTGGACCGAACTGGGCGGATTGGATGCCTGTACGAAATACGAGCTGATGGCCAGGGAAATCGACTGGAATTTTTATTCGGCCGAGGAATACCCGTCTTTTAATTCCAAGGTCTGGACCTATGTCGATATGAATTCGGATGCCGTCGGCGTGCTGCGTATCAAAGCTCATTACGGCAAGCCGGTACTCATGCGCATGTATAACGGCCTGCCTAAGGACAGTAAGGACAACCAGGGCTTCGGCATCAACCAGTGCACGCCGCACCTGCATAATGCCCATAACCCCCCTGAGTCCGATGGCGGGCCGACCCGGTTCTACGACTCCGGCAAGTGGTGGGACTACTGGTATCCCAATGTTCGGGCTGGTTTTGCCAGCACGCACAAGACCGGCACTTACTACAATGGATCATGGTGTCCGGGCGACTGGCAGGAAACGCAAAGCACGCTGTGGTTCCACGACCACCGTTTCGACTTCACCGCCGCCAATGTCTATAAAGGCATGGCCTCGTTCTACACGCTGTTCAGCGACGATATCAACCTCGATACCGGTGATGAAACGACCGGCCTTAAACTGCCCAGCGGCGAATACGACGTCCCGCTGCTATTCACCGACAAGGTATTCGACCAGACCGGGCAGATGTTCTTCGACACCTTCAACCTTGAAGGCATCGTCGGCGATCAGCAAACGGTCAACTTCAAGATCAAGCCCTATATGAACGTCAAACGCCGCAAATACCGTTTCCGCTTCCTGGATGCCGGTCCCTCGCGTTTTATCGAATTGTTTCTGAGCAATGGCGCCAAGTTCACGCGCATCGCCAATTGCGGCAATCTGCTGCCAAAGGCGCAAATTGTTTCCAGCATACGGCTGGGCGTGGCCGAAAGGGCGGACGTGATCGTCGATTTCAGCCAATATGCGCCCGGCACGGTGATTTACCTGGAAAACCGGCTGGAGCAGATCACCGGCAAGGGCACTACCGGCAAGATTCTGCCTTCCAGCAGCAAGACCCAATTGCTCAGGTTCGTTGTATCCGGCGAGTCTGTTGCAGATGGCAGCGCGGATCTGAGCACGCTCCAGTCCCAGGTCATGGTGCCGATGCCGGCCAGGACCAATCCGGTCAAGGTTCAGCGCCGGTTCAAATTCGATTCAAGTAATGGCGCCTGGACGGTCAATGGCCAGTTATTTGATCCCTCCAAAATCAGTGCCTATCCGGCAGAGGGTACGGCGGAACAATGGACGCTGGAGTCGGGCGGTGGCTGGACGCATCCGGTGCATACGCATCATGAAGAATTTCAACTGCTCACCCGCAACGGCAAAGCCGAGAATCTGGCTATCGATGATAAGTCCCGAAAGGACGTGGTAAGAATTGGCGATGGCGCCGTTGGCACGTCGGGAACGGGTTCGGTCAGCTACTACATGCAATACCGTGACTGGTACGGAGACTATCCATTGCACTGCCACAACGTCGTGCATGAAGACCACGCCATGATGATCCGCTTCCGCATCGTGCCTCCCGATGACTCCAAAGCCGGCACTTAACAACGATGAACTGAACGAGGATACAGCCATGAACAAAAGAGAATTTATCAAAAACGTGACCGTTGCTTCTTTTGGAGCAGTGGTATTGGGAGCAATGCCCTCTTTATCAACAGCCGAGGAGCGTCCCCATTCAATCAGTCCGGGCCGATCCGAGCGCCGCAAAAAGTCCTTCCCGAATGTCCCGCTGGTAACGCATGAGGGGGAGACAGTGCGGTTCTATGATGACTTGATCAAAGACAAAACTGTGCTCATCAATTTTATGTATGCGCGTTGCGCCGATATTTGCCCGGGCATGACAGCGAATCTAAAGCTAGTGCAAAAAGAGTTCGGAGACAGAATCGGGCGCGATATCTTTATGTATTCGATCACATTGGAGCCGGAACATGACACCCAGTCGGTACTGAAAGCCTATGCCGAGCTCTTTAGGGTCAAGCCGGGCTGGAAGTTTTTGACCGGTCGAAAAAGCGACATTGAGTTGCTGCGCAGGCAACTGGGTTTTACTTTCTCGGATCCGGTGCTGGATCAGGACAAGACCCAGCACATCGGCGTCGTCAAATACGGCATCGAGCCGCTGGAGCGGTGGGGAACGTGTCCCGCCCTGGGTAATCCCAAATACATCGCCGAATATATTTACTGGATGGAACCAGGTGGGCAGAGACCGAACCAATCGGAGATGATGGGTTGAATGCACATAAACAGGGAAGACATCGGTTCAGAGCCATGGATGGCGCAGCCCATCCTTTTTAGACAGTGAAGTATTTTTGAATCCGAAATCCAGCAAAAATGCGTATAAATTCATATCTTCAGGCGCATAACTATTAATTTAGCAGCGCATCAAAAAGGCCGCTCAGAGCTACCATCTTCTTCTTGCGCTCCGTTTCTGGCGGAGATATGCGGCAAATTGTCGCGCGCACAAAAAAAAACACCCATAATTAAATAAATAGATGCTTTAAAAACAAGCTGTTATGTCGGCATAAGCAATAATACTTATTTATTTTTTCAAATTAAGCCAATAGCATAACTAAAAATGTGTCAAGTTTAAAATAATGAAAGGCAGTTATATTTTATAAAATTGTGAAATGGGTCTCAGTTTTTTTGATCGACAATGATCCATTTAACACTGCGTGGTGTTCCTCATACCTGCATAGTGAGGTGTATTTTAATCTGCATTTTATTAAATTGACCTTAATTCTTATCAAGAACTACTAAAGTATCGCCATAAAAGCGGAGCACAACAAATGTATAAAATAGCGATAATCGAGGATCAAACGATTATAAGAGCGGGATTGTATGCAGTATTGACTCAGGAACCAGAGTTTAATGTTGCCTCCCAATCTACAGATCCCGTTGCCATGCTTCGACAAACCTGGACTACCCCGCCTGATTTGGTGTTGTTGGATCTGGTCATGCCAAAGATGAACGGCGTGGAAGCCATAGAGGAAATCAAAAAGCGGTGGCATAGCACCAAGATTCTGGTTTATACATACAAAGATGGTGGAGAATGCATTTCTAACGCATTTCAGGCCGGCGCTGACGGTTACGTGCTGAAGGGTGCTTCAACGGATGAATTAATTGCCGCTATAAAAAACATTTTGCTAGGCCATTATTATGTTTCGAGTGCCATTTTATCGAAAATTATGAATCGATATCTTACGGCGGAAAAGATGTTATCGATAGACCACTTAAGCAGCATTCTGACGACGCGGGAGCGTGAACTGCTTAAAATGATAACCGAAGGTTATAAGAATAAAGACATGGCTGAGAGTCTTTGCATCAGTTTAAAGACAGTAGAGACACACCGGACCAATCTGATGAAAAAACTTAATGTGCATAATGTTGCCGAACTGATATCAGTTGCAGAAGAGGCAGGCATGGCTATCCACTCTGCAGAACGACAATTACATTCTATTTTGTCTCAATTCGCCCACTCGTCAGAATAAAATGACTGCCCTTGGGGCTGCCGGCGCCATATTTACCGCCGCTTAACCTATTTACCAGAGGGCACCAAACCTGCGTCGAATTGATAAATTCTCCAGTGTACCGATCAGCTTTTTCCTGCTTAATTCCCGCCCAATCCGTTGTAGTTCATCCCCATTCGTTTGATTGCGTGATTAAGGTGGAAAGACTGAAAAATCCTATCGCCCCCCTCCCTCATCAAACACGTTCCACCTAATCAATGAGCCAGGGACGAATATCTAAGGTTTCAGAATTACTTTTCGATCCAGGGACGACTAGACACTAGCGTTCACATAGTTTTTCTCTTGCCGTAGCTGAGATAGCTCTAATCGGGTTTATCCAAATAACCCTCTCAAACCCTTACACATAAATACAGCATTTCCTTACATCGAACTACAGTATTCACTGTAGTGCATGTTGCTTTATATTAAGATATTTTAAAGTTACGTTAAGAATTAAACATCCAGTAAGCTGAAAAAGGAAGCGATGTTTATTTTTGAATCAATTCTTAAAGACGTTTGCAACTCCAGCTCAAAGCCGGCTCTACAAGGAACTTAAGGAGCCGGTTTTTTTCTGACCGAGAGAAAATAGAAGGCATCAAACCTGTGTCGGATTGATAAATGCTTTCCAGTGTACCAACCAGCTTTTTCTTGCTTAATTCCGGCCAGTCCGTTGTGGTTCTTCCGCGTTCATTTGATCGCGGGATTAAGGAAAAATCCTATTGCCCCCTCCCCTATATCAAACACGTCCAACCCCGTCAATGAGCCAGGGACGAATATCTAAGGTTTCGGAGTTACTTTTCGATACAAGGATGACTGGGATGCCGCAGACACTTGCGTTCACATAGTTTTTTCTCTTGCCGGGGCTGAGATGCCTCTAATCGGGTTTATCCAATTAACCCTCTCAAACCCTTACACATAAATACAGCATTTCCTTAGGTCAAACTACAGTATTCACTGTAGTGCCTTAAGCTGTACTTAATAATATCCTAATCTTACACTCAAGAATCAAGCATCCTTCAAGCTGAAACTGGACGCAATGTTTATTTTTGAAACAATTCATAAATAGGGCTATGCGATCATGATATCTATATTAACTGCACTGCTGATTGATCCGGTCACCGGTTATAGTGCCACCAGTCTATTGCAATTAGTAGACACTGACAGCCCCGCATTTACCCATTCTTGCCCTGCGGACGGGACGGCTTCCCGCCAACCTGCCCAGGATCAGCTGGTCGACTTCATGATGGCGCTTACCGACGAACGTGTGTGCTGGGAGAAGACGCCTTTCGATCATCCTGAGCTGTATATCCCTAATGGGGCACGTGGAGTTGCCCAGAAAGTTAAAACTTGCGGCGTCCCGGGTGTGTGGCCTGCGACGATAAGATGGTAAAAATTCCTGCTGTCGGAGCCAGTGGACTTGCGGCCGAGAAACGGCCACCGATAGGGACGTTCCTGAGCATGGATCCTCACCAGCCCTAATAACTAATGGGCTCAATCCAGTTCAAAGTCGGCTCCGCAAGAAGATACATGAGCCGGTTTTTTTGCAGAGAGCAGATATTAACAACT
>JBAZKL010000012.1:0-21404 GCA_041650835.1 Candidatus Omnitrophota bacterium | reverse complement strand
TAAAAAACAATTCGTCATCGGAGCAGGCGCACTAGCAATTGTCTTCGGCCTCGCTCTCGGCGTAACGAGTGGCTTTACGTTCAGTCAAGGTTCCCCGGTATCGGCGCAAGTCCAACCGGATAATTCTGCTGTACCAGGCCCTCATACTAACGCCGCGATCGAGTCCATCAGGGCAGAGCTGGATAGCGTTACTCAATACGAATCGGCATATGGCTGCTTGACCTTCGGTCGAGGCGGCCTGTCTGAATTCTGCGGAGCATCAAAAGAGCGCATAGAAACACTGGAGAACAAGCTTACTGAAGAAGTTCACAAGCTTGAACTTTCTGGTCGTTCATCCGAATCGCTCGCCCAAGTAAAGAGCAACATTGAATCTCTTGCTGAGAGGAAGGCCAATGTTACCTTTGAGGGCACCTCTGCGAATCCTTACACCAATGCCGTTAAACGTATTGAGCAGTGGCAGGATGACAAAGGGTTCTTGTACATCGTCGACCCGGTTAACAACAATGTTGTTCAATTTGGGCCTGGCCCTGGTAGCAAGATTCCTTTCGAACGCGACGGGAGTAAGAGTCTTCCGAAAGCTGAGCTTCAAGCAAAGGCTGAGGAATATCTTGCGAAGCACGTCGCCGACTTTGATTCGGTCAAAGCTAACTTTAGCTTTAGAACGATGTCAAAGCCTGGCAGCGTCAGCTACGCTTTCCGTTGGGAGGCCAAGTCCAAACCTCAGGGTGAAGACGTGACTCCTTTCGTTCAAATCGTCCTGTCTCCGGCGGGTGAGGTCATGAGCTTCAACGACGTGCGTAGCCTATATTCTAACTAACACACTATGAAGAAAACACTCTCACGAGTCGCGCCTTTCCTCATGGCTGTTGTCATGTTGGGATCGTTCGCAGGTGTCGCGTCGGCTCAGACTTACATTCATGCCAATGGTGGTGGGTATTGGACTCAGTCGGGAAGTGGCTGGAATTCAATCAGCAGTGATGGGTATTGCGTCAGTGGACGTGGTCCCTGCGGCTCAGACCTCTGGTACCTCCAGTACAACTACAACCACAGTGGATGCGGCTATGATGCCGATGCGCGCTATGATATGGCGTCGGTGGTTGCCTACAACGGCGACACCTACGCTTGGATCGACAGCTCGACAGGCAACATGTACGGAGCAGATTACGATGTAGTCTACAACTATGCGAGCACGTATGGCTCGACAGTTGATCAAAGTGCTTACTACGAAGCGTGGGCAACCATCGCACTCGATAAGTACAGGACTTCCATCGTATGGGAATCCGACGGCTGGGGAAACGCTTACATCTGTAACGGCGTGAGCGGACTTCAAGTTGAATTCGACGAGGTCAAATTGGAAGTATAACTAGGCAACCTGACCGATAGTCAGATCGGTATTTGGAAGCATAGCTAAAAGGGGCTCCCGCCAATCCGGGGCCTCTTTAGTTATCCACTAGTCAAAACATGACAAAACAGGACAGATAGGGTATACTGGAAATAAGCCAAAATGAAAGGCTAAATTGATATGATATTTACCCCCAAACCACAACATACGAAAATCCTTTTAGGAATCTTTGGCATTGCAGCAGTAGCTGGCATTGCCATTTTTATTAATACGAAAACAGCAAGCGACACTCAAACCGTCATGTCTGACAAAATTCCGAGCGTCGAAGAACTCCAACAAGAGATGTCCCGGATTGCTCAGTACGAATTTGAACACGGGTGCGTTGAAAAGAACGACCGAGGTCAGGATGTTTTCTGCGGCGAATCAAAACAAAAGGTAGATGCTGCTGAGGTGCGATATAACACAGCAGTAAAAGCATCGACAATGCCAGACAGTGCAACCATACAGGCTGATGCTGAAGCGATCAAGAAATTTATGGGTGACGCTATCTTCGAGGTGGAATATTCTCGTAGCCAATCTCCTGCAAACTTCAACGTGGGAGTGCTAACAAAACTTTCAGATCAAGGCGATGAGCGTATCGATACGCCACAAGCGTGGAAACGATCGGTAAATATTTACAGGGCAACTAAAGAAATTGAAGAAACCTGCCAGGTCTACGAATACGAGGTGTACCCAAAGACTCACGATATCGTGGAGGCGCGTGTTGTCTACCCGGAGGGCTATCAAGGTAAATGTACGAAAGGCGACCTATTCTCACCGAAGATTTCGGAAGCTCAAATAAAAGAAGCTGGTGAAGCGTATCTCAAAAATCTTGGATTTACGCAATCATTTACTGTCGCCCCCATTAGTGACATGAGTCGATGGCAATGGAAGTGGCAAGATGCGAATTATAAGCTTTCGGATGGACTCGTCGGCAGGTCGGCTGTCGATTCCAAGCCAACCATAAGAATATTTATTTCAAGCTCCGGGAAATTGCTTCAGTATAACAACACGATCCCATTATTCGAGAATTAATATGACCAAGAAAACTCCCAAAGATTATTTCACAGCCAAAGAGGCCGCGGACATCCTTCATGTGAGTGAACGGACAATCATGCGGTACATTAAAACTAAACGATTACTTGCTACCAAGATTGGCCAATGGCGAATTAAAAAAGCGGACATTGACCGGCTTGTGAAGGCAAGTAGTAATAAATAATTTTATGACAGATCAACTTTTATCCAATACACCGCCCTCACGATTCAGTTTTCTGAAGACAAAGCGTGCCATTGCTGCTGGAATCGGCATAGCGATCATAGCTGTGGGATCTCTGGTATGGTACATCTCATACAGCAGCCAGTTTGCTGCTCCGCAGGCGAATGCGGAACTGGAACAATTCACAATGCCACTGGGCTCTGGAGACTTTAAAGATCTCTCAGCGTTGCTCAAAGAAAAAGGATTCATCAAAAGTGAAGCAGGATTTAAGATCGCTTATTTCAAAACAAACGGAATCGGCATAACAGCGACGACTTGCATGGACTGCTTCACCCCTGGTGCTTACAAAATCTCCAAGAGTATGACGGCTTGGCAGGTAGCCGAAACTTTCAAGGAAGGACCTTATATGAAATGGGTCGTGATTCCTGAAGGGCTTCGCAAAGAACAAATTGCAGATATTCTCGCCAATCAACTTGGGTGGAATGAAGATGCAGAAAAGAAATGGGTCACTACCTATACGTCAATGAATTACGATGAGATTGAGGGTCTGTATTTCCCCGATACCTACTTGATCCCGGTTGACGAAGAACCGCTTAAGGTGGCCGATAGATTGCGCACAAAGTTTAACGAAAAATTCCAACCCTATACCCAGGAAGCCCTCAAGCAGAACATCAAATGGACAACAGCACTCAAGCTCGCTTCGATCGTGCAAAGAGAAGCGGCTGGCAAAGATGATATGCCCCTCATCGCCGGAATCTTGTGGAATCGTCTGCTCAAAGACATGAAGCTAGAAGTCGATGCCACCGTACAGTATGTTCGAGATGATCAGATTCACTACGGCGAAGCCCGATACGATAAGCAACCGGGCACATATACCAGCGAAGGCACCTGGTGGACGCCAATCAAACCGGAAGACATAGATATTCCCTCGCCTTATAACACCTACCGGAACGAGGGTCTGCCTCCTCATCCCATTGCCAACCCCGGCATTGATGCGATTAAAGCGGTGCTTTATCCAGAGGAAACGGAATGTATGTTTTACCTCCATGACAAATCGAAGACCATCCATTGCGCCAAAACCTTCGAGGAACATAAGGCAAATATTACAGCTTATCTAAGCGACTAACTATGAATCTTCTCATCGTCGAAGATGACAAAGAAACAGTAGACTTTCTCAAGCCTTCGCTGAAGGCAGAGGGTTTTGTTGTCGACGTAGCGGAAGACGGAGAGAAGGGATCATACAAAGCAAAAACCAATGACTACGACTTAATAATTTTAGATATCGGATTGCCGAAAAAAGACGGACGGCAGGTTTGCACGGAAATTCGATCAGAGGGTAGGGGCGTGCCCATCCTCATACTCTCGGTAAAGGGCGAGATTGAGACGAAGGTAGATCTTCTAAGCATTGGAGCGGATGACTATATTACGAAGCCGTTTTCATATGCCGAACTGGCTGCAAGAGTGAAAGCCTTGATACGTCGGCCGCAAAAAGTGGAAGATGAAATTTTCCGTGTGGATGACATAGAACTCAATCTGCCCAAACGATCCGTTTACCGAGCCGGGAAAAAAGTTCATCTGGCCCCGAAAGAGTTTTTCCTTTTAGAATTTTTACTACGCAATCGAGGACGGGTTCTCACGCGGCAGACAATTTTGGAACATGTCTGGGATATGAATGCCGACTTGTTTACCAATACGGTTGAGACGCACGTCACGATCCTCAGACGGAAGTTGAAAGGTAAGAGCAAAAGCGATTTTATAAGGACTGTTTCCGGTACTGGATACGTAATTGATTGAAAAGCACTAAAACAATCTTAAAAAATCTGCTATAATAAATTTGTGGATTCCGTGGTCGAAGAATCCGAACCTTAAAGAAACAGCAATAAAGTATGAAAAAACTCATCAAAGAAATTTTGACCAACAAAACGGTTCGCAACAACTCTGTTTTGATGTCGCTTATTGCGACCGTCATGAGTGTTGGTGCTCCCTGGATTGACCGATAATCTATCTCTTCGAGGGTTTCTGAAAAGACGCAAAATCATCCCGTTTTTTATGACTAACCCACGGGAAATATTTTATAAAATTGTAGGTTCTCGGTCAGAGAATGAAGACATTGCTCGGCGCGAATACATTTTGAATATACTTATAGTATCTTGCGCTGTCTTGTTTCTCGCTACGTTTCTGGTATCTACCTATCAATATTTTGCTCTACCAAAGTACAGGGGATCATCTCCGCTCTTTTTTCTTTTCTTTGTCTTTCTGTTTGGGGGCTTGTATTGGCTATCGAAAAGAAATAAATCAAAAATAGCGGCTCATCTCTTTTTAGGTTTGTTTTTTATATTACCCACCTATGCCATATTTCAATGGGGAGCAGATGTTGTTGCGGGGCTATTGTTTTATGTGTTGGTTATTATCATGTCTGGAATCCTGATTGGTAGTCGCGTTGCTTTTGTGGTGATGGGACTCTCATCCTTTTTCATTACATTGGTTGCCTATTTGCAAACTAGCAAAATTATTAATCCAATATCTTATTGGAAGGCTGAGCCCTTTAAGGTTGTCGACACAGTATTGGTATCAATTATTTTTCTTATTATAGCAACTGTCACTTGGATTTCTACTCGCGAAGTTCAAAAATCTCTATCAAGAGTGAGGGAATCCGAAGCCGAGCTCAAAAAAGAACGTGACTCGTTAGAAATTAAAGTCGAAGATCGCACTAAAGAATTGAAAGAAGTTCAGGCAGAGAAGATGAGCCAGTTATATCGATTCGCTGAATTTGGAAGAATTTCCTCCGGACTTTTTCACGATCTCATTAACCCCCTGAACGCAGTATCGCTTAACTTAGGAAAGACAGATGGCACAGCAGAGGAAACCAAGCAGTATGTAGGCAATGCAGTACGAGCCGCAAAGAAGTTGGAAGACTTGGTAGTTGCGGTACGTAGGCAATTGGCGAGAGAAGAAACAAAAGCTCTATTTTTGGTTGAGGAGGAGATTAAGCATGTCATTGAAGTGCTTTCCCATAAGGCACAAAATGCCAATGTTGATCTGCGATTCATACCGAGCAGCGATATTCAAATGTTTGGCGATGCGATAAAATTTAATCAGGTGGTGCTCAATCTCGTTGCCAACGGTATTGATGCATGTATGCCGCCTACTGCGGAACTGGTGCCAGTAAACCCCGGCGCTCGATGGGTGCAGATATCCTTAATAGATGAACCCGAAACCATGATCATGCTTGTGGAAGATAACGGTGTTGGAATACCAGAACATCACATGGATAAAATCTTCGAGCCATTTTTTACTACAAAAATAAACGGACAAGGAATTGGCATCGGACTTTCAATGGCCAAGCGAATCGTGGAAAAAGACTTTGGAGGTTTGCTCACTGCCAAGAGTGAGGCAGGCAGAGGATCATCCTTTAAGGTATCTCTGCCCGTGCGTAAACAAGCTACCGAATATGCAGCATAATCAATTTATCGACAACTTACTTTCAAGCGTTGAATCCGGCGAGAGCGTCGGAGGTATAAAGCTGGCGCAGATTGTAAGACACCTTACTGAAATGGAGGTGGACGAAGGGGGTCCTTATTCCTTGGAGCCAAAACAAGGAGCAACTGACGTCGGTCTTAACTTGGCTATCGCTTGTTTCCTCGCGCTGCAGGATATTCGTTTACCTAAGCTCGATGACTTTCTAGAAAAGCGCCTCTCAAATTTTACAGAACCATTTGGCAGTGCCATTGAAGATAAAAGAGTTCGCAGTCTCATTAGTAAATATCGAACGCTTATCGACAACGTGGGCAAAGAGGAGCCGGTCAAACAGCCGATCGCTTATACCGAGAATGAGCAGCGCATCATGGATATGATACGAAAAAAGTTTGATGATCGTTTCTCAAACTTTTCTCCGGCACTACGGGAACGGGCCAAGGCAGCGATTGAAAAGACTATCCGCGGCAACCGGGACAAGCAGATGTCACTCATGGCTTATTACACAAAGGTATCCCTCGGAAAGAGCGGGGAGAGTATTCCCGATGAATTGGTCGCCGACATTGGGCTTGCCAACATTTTCTTCTGGACAGCATTTATAATTTATGACGACTTTTGGGATCGAGACGAAGCGGCCGATCCGCGCTTGCTTCCTATCGCCAATATTTTCGTCCGGCACTACATAGACTTTTTTATTGCCCTACCTGATGACAAAGAATTCCGTCCCTTCTTCCATGACCTGATGGATAAGCTGGATGGTTCAAATGTCTGGGAAGTTGAAAACTGCCGTGCCAAAGTTGAGGGAAACATTTTTCATATTCCAGCAACCCTGCCCGACTTTGGAGACTACGAAAATAAATATCGTCCTGCGTCCGGGCACATCCTTTCTTCCGTTGCGATACTTACGCAATTCGGCGAAGAATTAAAAACTGAAGACTGGGGAAATATCATTTCATACTTCAAGCACTATCTGGTCGCAATGCAATTAAACGACGATGCCCATGACTGGGAAGAAGATCTGCAGCGTGGTCACTTGAGTACCGTGGTCACAATCCTTCTCGGTGATCTTAAAAAGAGCGGTTGGAAAAAACAAACGATTGACCTGAGCACGGATCTTCCGGAGATCAGAAAAATATTCTGGTTCACCACTATGCCCCAGTACGTCAAAACAGTGCTTTCCCAAACAGAGACATCAAGGAAGGCGCTCCTTGCGATCTCGATAATTGAAAGCCCATCCCTTCTTGAGGGCATTATTAGGACAACAGAGGACGTGGCCCGCCAAGCAGAAAGAGAGAGCGCCGATTCTGAAGCTCTGCTCAAGGAATACGCCAATACCCAAGGATAGCCGTAATGACTTTAAAAGGGCTCCAAAGCCCCTTTTTATTAGCCCATGTTTGCCATTATTTGGCCCTGTGGCGAGTTTTTGATGCTTCTGCGAGTATTGGGGGAGAAGATCTCCACAAGGGGAGAGACTTGCACTTTCCGTCGTAATCCGTTATAATCCGTCATATAGACTATAACGTTAAAAGTTAAGCTATTTTATGAATGACATTACCCGAAAATTTGATCACCGCATAAAAAATCCTGACCCGCACATCGTGGCTCTTTTGGCTGAGATCGATGGGATTCGCGGTGAGTTCAAAGGGGGCTTGAGAATGACGCCTCAGGCAATTACCAATCTCAAGAGATCAACCTTGATTACTTCTGCGGGTGCATCCACTCGTATAGAGGGGGCAAAACTAACCGATGAAAAAGTCGAAGATGTTATGCGTGGCCTCGCGGTCTCAAAGTTTGCTGATCGTGATTCGCAGGAAGTGCAAGGATACTTAGAAACGCTTCAAAATGTTTTCGACAGCTTCCAAACACTACCACTTCGAGAGGGTGTGATCACTTCGCTACATAATCAGCTTCTGAAATACTCCCATAAGGATGATACGCATCGTGGCGGTTATAAAAAGACAGAAAATACAGTCGGGGTACTTGGGCCGGATGGAAAAGTAGCAAAGATCATGTTCGAGACCACACCTGCGTTCCTTACTGCAAAGGAGATGCAGGAACTTGTCGAGTGGACGGAAGATGCGATGGAAAAGAATCGTTTCCATCAGCTTTTAATTATCGCCAATTTTATTGTCGAGTTTTTGAAGATACACCCATTTGAGGATGGTAATGGGCGTCTTTCGCGCGTGCTCACAAATCTTTTACTTCTGCGTTCCGGCTACACCTTTGTGCAGTATGTCTCACATGAACAAATTGTCGAACGTCGCAAGGATGAATACTATATTGCACTCCGCAAATCACAGGAGACGTTTAAAACCGATCACGACACCATTTCGCCGTGGCTGAATTTCTTTTTGTCCGTCGTGCGAGAGCAAGCTATAAAAGCCCTTTCGTACTTAGAAGAAGAGAAAGTTGAAGATAACCTTTCTCCTAAGCAATATGAGGTGTGGAAGTATATTTCAAGTGTCGGAGAATCAGGGCCGGGCGATATCGTGAAAGCAACGGGTGTCGCGCTTGGTACAGTCCGCCAAGCACTTAGAAGTTTAGTTGACCTAGGCAAGGTCAAGCGTGTTGGCCGTGGCCGAGGCACACGATATATAAAAGTGTAAAATTAATAAAACCATCCGAGGAATATGAATCTAATCACTACAAACTTAAATAACATCGTTCTGGTACTAGCAATTGCGTTAGCTGTTTTCTTGACCTTAGTAATCTTGTTTTTGCGAAAGCGCAAGCCCACTGAAAGCACGGATAAATTCGAGGAGCTATATAAAAAAATCAGCGAAGACATCAAGTATGCTGTGTCACCGAAATTCGTTGAGCTGTCCCTCGGAGTCAATGATCTTGTTGACCTAGCAGTAGAGGTATGGCGCATGGAGCAGCGCATAATAAAATCTGCTTCGAGCTTACCGGAGAATCAACTTAAGGGCTTGGAAAATTCCACGCAGAAATTGAAGAGATATCTTGAAAAATACGATATTGAAATCGTGGACTATAAAAACACGAAATACAACGACGGACTAAATCTTGATGTCTTGTCTGTTGAAAAAGACCCCACCCTTTCCGAGTCGAGGGTGAAGGAAGTCGTGGAGCCAACGATCATGTGTAAAGGTCAGGTCGTTCGCAAGGCGAAAATTATTTTATTAAGTAATGATTAATTCACACCATTATGTCTAATCAAAAAACCATCCAAGTAGGCATTGACCTTGGCACAACAAATTCATCAGTTGCCATAAACAACAAGGGCACTATTGAAATTGTTAAAAAGCCAGGAGGTGTAGAATATACCCCTTCCGTCTTCGGTTTCGACAAAGCAAAAAACAAAGTGGTGGGCCAAAAGGCCTATGAGAGTTTTTATAAAGATGCCTCAGAGGAAGAAATAAAGAACTATAAACCCGAAGTTAAAAGACTGATGGGAACTTCGGAAAAATTCCACTTTGAAAGATCTGGTGTAGATATGGGACCAGAAGAAATCTCGGCCGAGATTCTCAAAAATCTCAAAGAGGATATTCTGAGAAAATATCCTGACTTCAACACCATAGCCGCCGTGATTACAGTTCCGGCCGCCTTCTCAGTATTACAGTCGGAGGCAACCAAGCGAGCTGGTAATCTCGCCGGATTTAAACATGTCGTATTGCTCCAAGAGCCGATCGCAGCTGCTATCGCTTATGGGTATGCAAATACAAAAAATGAGAACTGGCTTATCTACGACTTTGGAGGCGGAACTTTTGATGTTGCATTGATCGCTTCTAAAGATCGCGCCCTCTCAGTGCTTGGTCATAACGGTGATAATTTCCTGGGCGGTAAAAACTTTGACTTAGAAATAGTAGACAAAGTTATAGTGCCTAAGATTTTAGAAAAGTTTTCGATTAATAACTTCAATAGAGGTAATGAAAAATATCGAAGTGTTTTCTCACAATTAAAATTCTTTGCCGAAAGAGCAAAGATTGAGCTCTCTGAATATAACAAGTCTTCAATCGTGGTAGAAAACGTTGGTAAAGATGATGAGGACAAAGAGATCTTCGTTACGATTGATTTTGCAAGAAAAGACTTTGAGAAATTGATCAAGCCAATGGTTGATCGCACTATAGAGCTTTCAAAAGAAACCCTAAAGGATGCCGGTATTAAGGCTAGTGCCGTTGCTAAAGTTATCCTTGTTGGTGGGCCAACTCAAATACCTTATATTCGAGAAAGAATCGAAGCCGATCTTAAAATAACAGCTGACGCATCTGTTGATCCTCTCACTGTTGTTGCGAGAGGTGCTTGCGTGTTCGGCATTGGACAGAAAATCCCAACCGAGCTTATGGAAGGCAGTGCTCAGCCACTCAAGAAAGGAACGATGTCTATTAACCTTAATTACGAGTCGCTCACTTCAGACACAGAAGAAACAGTCAGCGGTATCATAGAAGACCTCAAAGACTCTGAGGACGAATACTACATACAGATTCAATCAGACAGTGGGTTCTATAATGGCTCAAAAATTAAACTAAAAGGTGGCAAGTTCTTCGATACGGTTGCCGTTGAGCCCAACAAGCCTAACGCCTACTGGGTTTATCTTTTTGATAAAGATGGCAATTCAGTTCTGATTGATCCCGACTCATTCACTATCACTCATGGGCTTTCGGTATCCGGCGCTCCACTCCCTCACTCCGTCGGGGTAATTGTTGCCAAGAAGGATCACATCCGCAATATTGCGGCCAACGTGTGTGAAAGGATTTTTGATAAGGGTTCTATATTACCTATTAAAAAAGTCCTCACCGATTACAAAACTTCCAGAAAACTAAAAAAGGGTGAAGAAAATAAGCTGGACATTACTCTGGTTGAAGGCGAATCGGAAATTCCTGACCGCAATACATATCTTTGCGAGCTGGGTATCAATGGCAAGGATTTGCCTCATGATCTTCCCGAAGGAACCCCGTTGGAATTAAGTGTTGAGATGAACGAATCGCGAGAGGTTCAGGTAACTGCTTATATTCCATTAATCGATCTTACCCTCAAGGCTCGGTCTACGGCACAGGATGAAAATCTTGAGGTAAAAACCATCGAGTACGATCTAAAGATTCAGACAGAGAGAGCACAATCCGTTTCAGAAACCTCCTCTACTGAGGAAAAAAACAAGCTCAACAACACAATCAACGCTGTAGCCAACAGCTTGAGAAGTGCTCATGTCGATGAAGACGAAAAGCGCAAGGCAAATAAACAGTTGAAGGATTTGAAGATGGCCCTAGACCGACTGGAAAAAGAAAAGGAAATGCCTCAGCTGCTCAAAGAATTTAAAGAGACTACGGAAAGCACTCAGAACATCATCACTGAGCTGGGCGACGATAAGGATAAGGTTAAGCATGAGGAGCATCTTGCAAAGATGAAAGAGGAGGGAGAAAAAGCTATTGCAGAAAACGATAAGGCCCTGCTGATCCGGGTAAACGAGCAAATCAAAGAGCTTGGCGCAAAAGCCTTGTTCTCTAACCCGGCCACTTGGGTGTATCAGTTCCGCCAGCTAGTTGATGGCAATAAAAAGTTCATCAATGAAAAAGAAGCTGGTTATTACACCGAGAAAGGAAGACGAGCGATAGAGCTTGGCGATGTCGATGAGCTAAAGCGGTGTGTCCACCAATTATTGTTATTGCTCCCGTCCGATGAGCAAGAAACGATGAGGAATAATCTTTCGGGAATTACCCGCTAAAAATATGTCACACACACTAAAAAACAACGCATATCACATCCTTGGGCTGGACACATCAGCCGGTGAAAGAGATGTCCTCAAGCGATCGAAGGAAATTATTAATCGATTGAGGGTTGATGATACTCCTGACTACGATCTAGATATCGGGGTGTTTGAAGGTTTCCGGACGGAGGATGCTGTAAAAGATGCCTTGCAAAGACTCCAGGCACCGAAGAAAAGAATCAAGGAATATTTCTTCTGGTTTCAGATCGCGGATGGAGTCGACGAACAAGTATTGGGACTCCTTAAAATCAAGGACTACCTCAATGCTATACGGACTTGGCAGAATGCGTCTGAAGGTCAAAGTACCAAATCTTTCTTTTATAAAAAGAATCTCGCCATCCTCTATTGCCTCGCTCTCTCTGCCAGCGACAACAAAGAGTATCTGCAAAGCTCTTTAGAGGCCTGGAAAGAACTTGTCGACTCAGATAAATTCTGGACTTCTTTCTCTAAGGTCTACAAACTTCACGATGAGCAGACAGCCAGCGAAGATATTATTTCTGATTTCAAAAAGCATGTAGTGGAATATCTATCCGATATTTATACGGAACTGCATCATCTCCATAAGCACAATGACTACCTTAATGAATTTCAAAAGGTCTTTTCTGTAAAAGGAGAGAAGCTAGAAAAGAGTATTCTGGGCCCCGCTTATCAAGCGATTAGCTACGCTGTCGAGGGGCTGGAAAAAATGGAGGTAAGTAAGGATGACAAATTCGACAAAGAAGAATCCGAGAAAATTAAAAGCCTTGTTGCTACCGTACAGCAAGAGCTAAATAAGTTAATTGATCTCGGACTATACGATGATAGTCAAACTAAAATAATGCGCGATCGTGCAGCTAACGCTCTTCGATCTATCGTTTTAGATTTACATAATAATCTAAGCGAGCTACAAAAATCCGAAGGACTCTTGGAGGTAGCGATCAAGTTGGCAGGTACGGAAAGCTTGAAAAATAAATTGCGAGGCGAACTCGAGCAAATACAGAAAAATGTTAAGGACGATGCGGAGAATGCCGTCGCCATTGAAATCCCCGGCACATTCAAGAGTGCTACTGTTGTCTTCAAAAATACTTACGTCGAATACAACAAAAAGAAAATATTTTTTAAAGATGCCACATCGTACTCCTTTGACTCAACTGCGACTTCTCACTCGCTTTATGGCATACCGACCGGAACATCATACGTATATAACTGGTCGGTTATTTCCGAGAAAGAAACAATCTCGGTATCTCTCACGGCAAGCAAGGATGAAAGTAAAGCAAAAGAAGACTGGGTAAAATTAGTTAGTTTATCAGCTGGCATCATCGAACCTTTTATCGTGAAGAAAGTCGTTGAGCAGATTTTCGATCGCGGAGAAACAGTAAAGTTCGGTGAGGTCGAGTTCACGAAAAAAGGATATTCAAAAATGAAGTTCAAACTCTTTAAAGAGAATGAAAAGTTGATGGTTTATTGGTCGGATACCATATATATTCCAAAAATGTATCAGGGGCAGGTGATCCTGTGGGAAGACAAGAACGGGGAGAGTAGCCAGTTTGCCTCGATTCCGATGTCTACCCCAAATGCAGTTATTTTACCGGCACTTGTGCAGGCGTGTTACGATCGACGCGAAAAATAAAAGTATATGAAAGAACCAAAAGATCATCTTGACATCGACCTAGAGTTCCTTGATAAGAAGGAGCCGGTTCGAGTTGCACCTAAACCAGAATCCAATGCTGGGCAGACATCAAGCACCCCGAAGGTTCATTTGGCAGGTACCAAATACAATTTGAAAAATATTCTGATCATTGGTGGCGTCGTTCTCTTTTTCGGGTGGGTAATTTTTTCGAGCGATGATAGCAGTTCAAGTTCAACGAACACTTACACTCCTCCAGCACAAACCTCAAATTATAATAGCGATGACGACAGCGTCATGGTTGGTGAATACAGTTGTTCACGATATCACTATAACCAAGCAGTCGCGCTTGATCCAGACGAGACAGAACAGCAGATAGAGAGTGCTCGATCTGCCTTAGAGTACCGCACAAACCGTTTGGAAAATTTAAAAGACGAAATTGATAATTCCTATGTGAACGACTATTCTGCACAGTGGGAAATTGATGACTATAACCAAAAAGTAGACGAGTACAATGCATTACTCCCTACTTACAAGCGAGACTTGGCCAGCCTTGATTCAAGGATCGATACCTACAATACGCAAATTCAAAGACATAATAATTATTTGGTTGCTAACTGTACAAAGAGATATTAAAAAATCATATGACCGAACCATCAAAAAAACTTGATATCGACCTAGAATTTCTTGATAAGAAGGAACAGGTTCGAGTTGCACCAAAATCAGAAGCCAAAGAAGTACAGACAGAAAAGAAGCCAGAGGCCAGTGTAAAGGCCACGGTGCATCCTTGGATGCGTTATTGGGCACGGTATATTGATATCGTAGCTTTCTCATTGGTCTTTGGTATCTTTTTGGCAATTTTTATGCCATCGATCTTGGAATCATCTAACATATTTTTAACAATTCTGATTCTCTTTGTTTGGATTTTTGCAGAATCATCTCTATTGAGTTCTTGGGGTACTACACCGGGCAAATGGCTTCTTAAAATCAAACTTACTGGACCCGGTGGCAAGCCAGAGTTTTCTGCGGCGCTCAATCGCAGTTTCTCAGTCTGGTTAAAGGGTCTTGGATTAGGCATTCCCATCATCAGTCTTTTCACTCTAATCTCCTCTTATAACCATCTGACAAAAGAAGGTATAACGTCTTGGGATAAGGATGGTCATTTTACGGTAACCCATGGAAAGATCGGGATTATCAGGATCATCGCAGCTATAATCGTTTCGGTAATTTTTCTTTTTCTAATATTTGGCGAATAAAAAAATATGGCAACACCAACCAAACCAATTCTATATAACGGATTCAAGGTAAGAGATGATCTCACAGTCAAAAGTCGTGTTGAACGCATTTTCTTTACGGAAATATATTTGCTTTCTAACGACAAATTTTTATACATCTTTACCAATCTCAATCCGGAAGAAACAGTAGATCGGGCAAAAAAATACGATCTGGTTAAGCTCGATGTGGTTGGCAAGAAATACTTAGGAGTCATTACTGATGAGCATGCCAACGAAAAGATCAGCGATATTATAGACGATCTTACTATCTTGCGTGGCTTTGATTGTGTCGCCGGCATGAAGTCCTTAAAGAGTCTGTTGATCAATGAAGTCATTGAACCACTGTTGAATCCGGATAAGTATAAAAAATTCAAGCTTGGTATTCCGAACGGTATACTACTTTTTGGACCTCCTGGATGCGGTAAAACATTCATTGTTAAGAAACTGGCTGAAGAGCTCGGATATAATTTTTACGAAATGGCCCCCTCGTCTGTTGCAACCTCATATGTTCACGGTGCAGTAGGCAATATCGGAAAGGCTTTCGAGATGGCGAGACTGCAAGCTCCGTCAATTGTGTTTATTGACGAAATAGAAGGCTTAGTACCAAAACGTGAAGAGTTAGGTGGTCATGCAGAAACCAAAAAAGAAGAGATCAACGAATTTCTTATTCAATTAAACAATGCAGGAGCAAGTAGAATTTTAGTGGTCGGTGCTACAAACCGTCCTCACATGATCGACACCGCCATACTACGATCAGGAAGAATGGATAAAAGAATCTTTGTTGGACCGCCAGACTTCGAAGCAAGAAGGGATATGTTTAGAATTTGTCTTTCAGGTCGCCCTTACGACAAAGACATTGATTTTGAAAAACTTGCTAAAATGACAGATAACTATGTTGGGTCAGATATTGAGCTGATCGTAACTGAGGCGGCTCGAGCGGCCGTGTCTCAGGATAAAAGCATGGTCGATGAGAATATGTTGGCCGATGCGATTAAGAAGTTTACTCCTTCGGTCACGCCAGAAGAAATTGAATATTACAGTCAGTTTGGCGATCTGGAGCGATCGTAAAATATTTATGATAACCAAAGAACAAAGCGAATATCGAATACTTTTCTCAAAGATCGCGGCCATTGCTTTGATCATTGCTGTGGTTCCAATCTGGCCGTATTTCTTTTATCAAGCGCTCAAGCTCGTAGTTTTTGGAGCCGCGGTATTTTCTGCGTATCTCTACCACAAGGAAAAGGACAAAGGTTGGATGCTTACCATGATCGGTATCGCTATTGTTTTCAATCCGATCAATCCACTTTATTTCGGACACTTCCTTTGGTCAGCGGTAGATATCGTAGTAGCAATACTTTTTTATAAATCACCAAAACATAAATAAATATATGGGAATCTTTCAAACAATCGTAACTAAATACAAGGACGCCAAACAGAAAACTTTGAACAAGAAGGAGTTCAAAGAAGCTTTCTTAAAGGCTGCAAGTGATGGCAAGATCACACCCGATGAAATCGCGGAGCTTGATAAGAAAAAGAGTGATCTTGGACTTACCGAAGAAGACGTAAAACAAATGAAAGCGGAGGTCTATACCGTCGCCTTTTCTGCCGCGAAATCAGATAAGCAGATCACAAAAGAAGAAGAGGCTGAATTGCAAAGCATACAGACCTATCTTGGCTTAGGAGATGATGAAGTGCATCATGACAAAAAAGAGCTTGCCAGACTTCGATTACTAAATGAGATTCAGCAAGGCAATATGCCAACTATTACGGTTGCAAACCTTGTGACCCAGAAAGGAGAGAAGGTGTATTGGGTCGAACCGGTCATTATGGCCGAGGAAAAAGTAATTCGCAGACGATACGAAGGCGGCTCACAAGGAATGAGCTTCCGGATTATGAAAGGCGTTAGCTATCGAGTTGGCGGCCACAGAGGTCACATTACGAGTGAGACTGGCGTAGTGGCGGTAAGCGAGGGAGATATGGTTATCACAAGCAAGCGCGTTGTGTTCAGGGGAGATAAAAAATCCTTTGCATCAAAGCTAGATAATATTTTAGATATTCAGCTTTTTACAAACGGTTTTCAATTCTCTGAGAACAACAAATCAAAACCCCGTCTTCTCAAGTTCAAGCAGAAGGGCAATCACGACATAATTGGAGCTGTGCTTTCGTACGCGATTAATCATTACGGCGACAAATAATATGTTCATAACTTAATCTCTTTGATATAATGAAGGTACAATTGAATCGCCTAAACCCGTCGTAGTAAATTTCGGCAGGCATGGCATAAATCCATCCAAGGTATAGAACCCGTCGTCAGGGATCCTTGGATGGTCGTGTGGGGAAACTCATACGTTGAGACCGAAAGGTTTCTACTCTTGGCGGCGGGCTTTATGCCAAGTGGTCCCGCTTTGAGAGTAGAGCCATTTGTACACTCCTAGACCAAAACTTTTTGGATAGGAATTTAATAAAGTGGTATAATGACCTAAAACATATGCAAGCGGTTGCTGCCACAATTCAGGGAGAATTCAAAACGCTTAAGCCTCGCGAAGAGTGGTCTTTTCGAGATGCCGGACGATCACAAACGACAGCTTTCACTCACGACTATCATCGTTATCCGGCGAAATTTATTCCGCAGATTGTTCGCAAACTCATTCAAGACTATGCTCCAGGAGAGAAACAAATTGTTTGCGATCCATTCGGTGGATGCGGTACGACTCTCGTAGAAGCGAAATTGTTGGGACATACTAGTATCGGCTTCGATATTAATCCTGTGGCAAAGCTGATCACTCAAACAAAAACTACCCCCATCAAGCCACGTACCCTCACGAATCACAGACAAAGATTTTTAGAATATTACGACGCGGCTCCTCCCGTGTCTTACCGACACCATGCGCGCATCAATTACTGGTTTGACGACGATGCAGTCGTTGAATTAGACAGAATTTATTTTGCGATAAAGAAAATAGAGAATCATAATGTCCGCAGATTTTTCCTCTGTGCGTTTTCGCATAACCTTAAAAATTGCTCCCGCTGGCTGATGAAAAGCATAAAGCCAACCATCGACAAGGATAAAATCATACCTGTCCCAAAACAGTCTTTCCTCCGACATCTCGATTCAATGATTAGAAAGAACGAATTGTTCTATACGAAGTTGGCTGAATCCGGACGCACTAAGGTCTCCGCTAAAATGTATCGCCGAGATTCCACTAAGACATTCCCAATGGAGTCTGAATCGGTTGACTTAATTGTTACGTCTCCGCCCTACGTCACCTCGTATGAATACGCTGATCTTCATCAATTGACGCTTCTATGGTTTGGTGATGATCCTAAGCATTTCAAAAAATGGCATCATTTTAGTAATGGCTTTATAGATTTTCGTCGCACTTTTATCGGCACAAGTTCTAAGGCAAAAAAAACAGGGGACTTTAATAGTGCCATAGGAGCCCAGATCATCGACGACCTCATGCAGGTAGAGCGACCTCTAGCCATCGATGTAGCTAACTATTTTCTCGATATGAAAAAGGTCTTTGCGGAAACACACCGTATCCTAAAAAAAGGTAGCAAGGCTTGTGTTATTATAGGCAATACGAATCTCAGAGGTGTTGAAATCCTAAACGCTCAAGTCGCTGCAGAGCAGATGCAGGCAGCTGGCTTTACAAAAGTAGATTTTATTAAGCGCGAGATTCCTAACAAGATGATCACTCCGTGGCGTGATCTCGAGAGCGGCAAGTTTACGGGGATGGACAACCCTTCCAAAACACGCGCTTACGAATTTGAATACGTGGTCGTAATGGAGAAGGCTTAATCCTCGTCTTCTATCTGTTCCGATACTCTTGATGTAAATGCGAGGTCAAGTAGAAATTTGCTGATAGCTCGCATAGAAGCCTGAATCGCCCAATCGCGTTTCTCGGTGTGATCTTTCATATCGAAGAACATGGCTACCGAGTAAAGGTAGACGCTTGCTAAATAACGTTTTTGGATAGCCGTCATCATATCGCCTGAATTGTATTTTGGATTTCTCTTAGGAAATTCAACAAGGACGTCAGGCTCTTTATTTATGTAGACAGTAATACCCTCCTGATCTTCTTGGACTTTGACTATATCCTGACCTGTCCACGTATTGCCGTACACTGATTCGAAGTTGCCCCAATCTCCTTTCGGTACAGGCTTCAGTTCTGGAAGTTTGACCGCGAGCTTGGTAGGGGGTTTTGGATCGCCGTGCGGATTGTTTTTCGGTTCTTCAAATTCGCCGATGACAATTTTTAGATCAATCTTCAAGGAATCCTGTCCAGGACGAGTCAACTCAAAGGTTATGGTATCGCTTGAACCAGGCTTCGCATCCTTGACTGGCTCAATACGAATCGGCAAGCTGCCCTCTTTGAGGGAGTAGTGGTTGATTTGTACAAGTTGCGAGGGAGTCCAACGAAACTCTCCCTTGTCTTTCGAGCGCGCGAGATAATCGTTGACGGCATCGGTCTTGATTCTCAGACGTGCGTAGCGGTTGTATGGTATTTCTTTTTCGCTCTCTCCTAACTCAAATATCGTTGGTATGTACTGTCCGACGTATTCCTTTTTATTGTGCCCCTCCGGTTTTTCAGTCGGTACTTCTTCTCCAACCTTAAGAAGGGAGGCAAGGAATGGATTGTCTTTTACCAAGCGGCCGATGTAGCGAGAGAGGTCTTTGTCCTCAGGCTGTGCGTTTTTTAATTTACGCTCCTTGTACTCGCGGTTGAGTTCTTTGAGCGTCTCATCTCCCTTGATGGAGTCGGTAAGCCTATTGTGGAATTCGTGATACTCCGCGATGTCGATGACGCCACTGCGGGCTGTGTGGAAAATTTTATTTGCTTGATAGCCTGCATTTGAGAGATCAATATGCACGATCATATATGGTGCAAGATCGGGCAAAAGACAATCCGACTTAAGAAAGGAAACATTTTCCGCGTGCTGCGCCTGACCGTTGACAGAAAGAAAAACTTTTTCAGACTGACTCTTGTAGGATTGACCCGAATCACCTTCGTCGTTCAATATTGCAATTTCAATGTTTCGCAGACCAAAGACGCCGAGTTCAGATTTAAGCGTCATTACCTTCCTAATCATGTTCGGATCGGTGAATTGCTTTTTGAGCAGACGCCATAGGCCGTAAATGCGTGTGACTTTGTTTTTCTCTGACCATCCGCGCAAGGAAGTACGAAGCTCATTAATCTGAATCGGCAAAGGCATCGAGAAATAACGCTTGTTGATTTCGCGTGCCAATTCTTTTTCACGTTGACCTGTTATATAGAGGTTAGGATTTTTGAGAGCGTAATTATAAAGACGAACATAGCTGCCGCTCTCAAAGCGTTCTCCACCCGGTAGCACTTTCAGCGGTTCGTAGGGGAATGATGGGATCTCACTATCAATAACACAATACTCGTACCATTCAGCCTTATATCCCGGTTCATATTGTTCTCGAACTAATGAGAATCCCCACAAGTCTTCCGCGCCGTTGCGGATATTTGGAGCACGGCGAGATAGAATAAGTTGATAGCCATTACCACAGAATTTCAATGCGGCAGAGCCTCCTTGATTGTAGACACCATGAGCAAATTTGATTTTAATTTTATTTGAACCGCCAATGGAAAGAAAGGTTTTCGGGAAGTCCTTCGGATGTTGACCCTCTCCGAAGTCAACGATTGAAAGTGTTGGTTTTTCCGGAGTGCCTTCACCAATGATTTGCACAGTTTTCGCAGCAAGCTCACGCACCTCTTTATCTGACAGATTGAAGTCAGCAATATTATTGCCGAAAAAGTTCCGAATTGCTTCGACCTGGCTTTGGGGAGCGGAAGCAGAAGTGGGATCGATCTTATTATCCCAGCAAAGCCGGATCAGAAGGGCGTCGATGCCATTGGTGACTTTTTCAACCAAAGCTCCAACGGGATCAGCTGCTTGAGCCTTAATCGTACCTGCATTATTGGCTTGACCTCCATAAGGTGCCCATGTAGCCTTTTTGAAAAAGGCATGGTTATCTATCAGGTGGGTAACCTCTTGTTGCGACGTCGCCGCAATAAGCTTTAGGAGGATTTCTTTATTCTGCTTTTCTTGTGTTGTCATAGGCGTTAGAGTTTAAATTCCTTCTTTTTCGGGAAGTGAAACTTGGCTTTTGCTTCTTTCACCTTCCGTTCGATTTCAAAAAATATCTTCTCAATATCCTGCTCGTCGTATTCGTAAATTTGACGGTTGGCACAATTGCTCAAAACCTTTAGTCGCTTCAAAACTGTATTCGTCCGAAGTGTTGCGAGTCTTTTAAAGCGGTCTCGCGGATGCTCGTTTTTTATAATTTTTTCCATATTTTTATACTCTTGTAATATACACTATTCCCTTGCACAAGTAAATCGTATCTGTAAAGAGTGTATCGCATATTAAATATTGAGTCAATGGCTGTGTATAACCACTTGTTGTTGTCTGAGAATGAAATGTGCTATTATAATAATACAGAAAGCGATTGCCTGACGGCGTCCGGGGTCACCGGGCTAAACGAGACGGGGCTACGACTTCTGTCATCAACAGCTATTTTATTATGGCTGGTGTGATGACGAGAAGTGGTAGTCCCGCTTTTTGTTTATCCTCATGAGGCTTCGGCCTCGCATTGAACCGACAGGAACCAGATTGGAAATAATTGAGCCGAGCCTTAACAGGGTCTCGGCTTATTTTATTTCCTATGACGGAATCAACATCAACTTCAAAAATCAAAGAAG
>JBAZKL010000011.1:0-22581 GCA_041650835.1 Candidatus Omnitrophota bacterium | reverse complement strand
AGGCGAAGCCGCAGCCACTGACTGGGCTTTGGTAACCTCAAAATGCTCCTTCGCTGATTGATAGACCGCATCTATGATCGCTTCTTCGGTCTTGGGATCAAGCAGGTTCGTCAGTTCCTGGTCATATCCACGGACTTTCTTATCCCAAGTCTTCTTTTCCTTAACCTGCGCTGCGTCCTCTTTGTTTATTGGAGTCGTCCCGACTAACAATCCCATCGGCTCCACCAGCTCTAACAACCCTCTTACTTTTTCCGCGACCGCAGGCTGTAACTGGGAGACGATCTTCCAGATTATATTCTGCCAATGTGTCCCGATATTCCCGTTCCTGATACCTGCTTCTGCTAATAACGGGAACAATTCCTTCTTCGTCCCGGTGATACCATGCTGATTGATGCGTATCCCCCAACGCTTGAAAATCACATCATTGATCTTTTTGGTCAGCTCCAGATCTATCTTCATGCCCTCAATAACATTCCCATGCTCAGACCCGTTATTGATCGCCATTAATACCGGCATCAACTTTATTCCTTCTCCTTCCAACCCCTCCAAAAACGCTACCATTTCTTCTACCGTCGAGAGTGCATTGTGCGTACCGACTATTTCCCCGATCTCGCCTTCCCACGCGCTCTGCTCTATTCCTGTCCGCTTCACGATCTCCGCGGTTACTTCATAGTTCCTTCTCTGCTGCTCCGATTCAGTCGCCTTGCTAAAATCAACCAGTTTCGAACAATCTATCGCGTATGAACCGAATCCAGCTTCTTTTGCCATTTCCACAAACATCACTACTTTATTGATCGCTTCAGGAGTATCTTCGAGCACCGTCGCATGATCCAACTTCAACATCCAGCTCCCCGTAAATCCTTCCTGCTGTGCCGCTATATTCGCATCCCACGCTAAATCCGCAGGTAAATATCCATCCACAAATTCCGAAATTGACCTCTGGATTATAACAGGCGCACCAGTCTCTTTCGCCGCGCGGAAGATCCCTCGTAACGCCACAGGGTTCCTCATGTTCACGCTCAACGCGATCACATCCCCCTGCTTCTCTATCCCTTTATAAAATTCACGGCTCTTTTCCAGCCCGATCGGTGCTGAGTATAGCCCTGCGCCAAGCGGAGACGAAGATGCCTGCGCATTAAGCAATGAGACACTTACTTCAAGTGCCTGCGCGACCGGTTTCGGGATTGAAGCATCTTTAACCAAACTATACGCGCCTTTATCTCCTGTACGATAGTTTAAAGAAACGGTAAACCCAAAATCACCTTTTTCTTTTATCCGGAAGCCCGGGTATACCTTTCCATCGCTATCCACTAAACCTTTAATTTCCATACCTACCGCTAAATTCCGGTAGCTTCCTTTGGCCGCTTGGAATCTTTTAGCTAAAACCTGGGCATTCTGAGCGTAAATATCTTCCTTGCTCATCGGAGAAGAACCCGCGTTCATAGCCTTAAGCAGGCTTTCGCCAAACCTGACCGCCAAACCTGCTCCGGCAACCCGTTGTTCAAATTCCTCTTGTGAACCGGTAAGCACAGGAAAAGTCCCGTCGATATCCGTACTATAGGTATAATCAACTCCGTTATAAACTAATTGATGGCCTATTTCACCCAGCCATTTGTTTATTTTTCCCGGCACGCCGTACACCGGCTGGCCGTTCTGATCAACGATCCCGGCGCCCAGGCCGCTGCCGATGATCACATACACCCCTGCCCTGCCCTGAAGAGCGCCTTTCTTATATTCGCCTATCGCCCCCGCCGCCCCATCATGCACGATCTTAACCGGTATTCCTAAACGCTGTTCGAGCGCGCTTTTAAGGTCAAAATCCACAAAGCCGGGAATATTCGGGCCGGTAACGATCCCCCGGTCATAATCACCCGGGCCTGCCCAAGAGATCATCACTTCAGAAACAGGCGTATTCCTCTGCATTTGAGTAACCTGATCAATGATCGTATTTAAAACATATTCCCTGTTAGCTACCGTATCGCTTTTAAAATCCCATTGATGCTTTTGTATCTGTCCCTGTATTCCGTCAGCGTCGATCAATGCCGCCCTGAGGCTGGTTCCGCCGATGTCAAAACCAACGACTGACTTGCCTCTTTCAGGCGAAAAAGAAAGGAATACCCGCTCTCCCCCCTTAAGCGAAGAACGAAAAACCTCAATTCCCCTGCCAATGGTCCCTTTAATCGATTCTATGAACAGATCACGGCCGTCATTATCCAGAATGCCTTTGCCGAAATTCTCACCGATGCCTTCGCCCAGAACAATGCGCCTGGTGAATTCCTGTCCCTTATATTCAGCAATAAATGCACGAAGCCCCAAACCTATTTCTTTGCCTACTTCTTGAATGAAACTGCGCGCGAACTCGCGGTCTTCATCCGCGGGAGAAACCGCCATATCTGTTATCATCTTATTCAACTCGTCAACGGCAACAGGATTTTTCTGACGGGCAAGGCTCACTAACTCAACAACTTTCTCCCTGGTAAGAGGAGAACCTGAGGTTTTCGTCCCCTTCTGAGCGACAAAGATCTCGCCTGTTGAAGGCAGGGAATCAACATCAACTAACCCGCCTTTGCCGGCCATAATACCCGGCATATCCAATACGCCGCCGTATTTACTGACCGCCATTTTCGAGAAATCTTCACCGCCTGAAAAATAACTCCTGATCACCTGGCCCGAAGGAGTATGCACCGGCACCTTAATATTGTATTCACCTTCTTTAAAAGACTTTTGATAGGCCTTAAAATACGTGGATTTTGACCAGTTTTCTTTGGAAGTTAACCCGGTCAACTGATTTTTATCTATGAGCGCGGGATATTGCCCCGATTTACCCGCGAATTGAGATTTAAACCAACGGGATAAAACAAGAGAATAAAAAACCTGGCGCAGGGAGGCGTAGCGCTTTGCCGTATTGATCTCTTTGGTAAGTTTAGGAATGATCAACTCACGGATAATTTCGGAAGAATACTCATTTAACGCCTTCATGCGGTCATCTTGAAAATTATACATCGAGGAATCTTTCAGGTAATCCTGTTCAAGCATGACCTTCATCGTCGCTTTATAGATGTAAGCGCTATCTCCGCTTTCTCTGATAATAATTTCATTCGGGACTATCCAGGGGCGGGTCAAGGTGGGGATAGAGACATTTTCAGTGCCGAATAATTCCGCGGCTTTCTTATACAATTTATCCCAGTATAGCTTTCCTTCAGTAGTTTCCGGCGAAGTAAATCGAGCGGTATCTTTTTTCAATTGAAGGTCCGCCTCTAACATGATCTTGCCGACATCCGTCATACCCAACTTATTATCGATGACTTCATTCTCGGAATCCGGCCTTAAATTGACCCAGAAAGTATCATTGGTAAGGGTTACCCCAACCAGAAAATAATTCAATAACGTGCGGGTCGATGATTCAAGCTCGGTTGACTCAAGGTTCTTTACATCACCTTTATCCAACAGGACCTTAAGATTATCGCCTGTAGAGTCGTAAGAGAAATAACGCAGATGGACCGGACGGAATTTGTCCCCCGCGAAATTAGTATGCGCCTGAGTAAGATAATTACCCAATCTTAATTCTGCGGCAACCTGAGCAAAACTTAACTGTTGAAATAAAAGACCGAAACTCAGAACCAAAGAAATAATCTTACGTACCATCTCTTACGCTCCTTTTAATAAGGTTTCTAAAAGTTTTTATTATTAAAATAAAAAAAATCCGGTCGACCCTGTTTCTATCAATCCGGATATTACACGTGGCACCCTCGACTACCTCCATAATCAAGGGACTCCAGAAAACGCTTTCAAAATTTCACTTAAAATAGTGTGCCATTTTTCTTAAATCTTGTCAAGTAAAATTTTATTTTTTTACAGTTAAGCTTGCAATGCTGCCGTTCTTATGGCATATTTAAAGTGTAGGAAGAACATATTAAAGATTCCACAACAGGAGGTCGTTTGGATAGCGAAAGCTACCAGGCCTATCCCCTACGGATTCGCGCCGGATAATGTCGGCGCTTTTCTGTTTTATAAGGGTTTTATAATAAGACTTAGGCTTCTAAAACCTAACCACTTAACCGAACTACCAAACTAACTTCCTTACCATTACCTAAACCGTGGGAATATAACAACTTAACGCATAATCTGCAAGAGATTTATACCTGTTTTAGGGTCGATCTCCTTTGTCGCCTTCACTCCTTTTAGCTCAAAGACCACAGCTTCGACCACCAAAAAGACCCGGGAATCCTTCCTCACGCAGCCGGTAAGCACCTTGTTTTTCTTTCCCATAGAAGCATGGATATGTACCTGCGGCCCTGTTTTGTTGGTAAAAACGCTTCCCATACCCATCACTTCCCACCCATCTTTAAAAGAAACCCAATTCGGCTGAGGAGGGATTACCGGCTTTTTCGGGCCGGTCACTAAATTACCTTTTTTAAGCGCGCCCAAGAAGATCATCGTAGCCGTCTTAACCCCCTCTTTTTTCAAGAAAAAGTTTAATTTATCGATCACCACATCATCATCTTCAAATTTCAATACAAAAACCCTGCCGATAGTTCCTTTGGTATATTGCATGAACGAACCTCCTCCTAAACGCTTTCAACCCGGTGAGGAATGATTTTGCGGAATTCCTCGATCACCGAAAGCAGCTGCTCTTTTGTTTTAGCTGAACACGATTTCTCTCTTATGGGGCGCGCGTAACGAAAACCCCGGGTATACCAATGAAAAAACTTCCGGAATACGACAATACCGACTTTTTCTCCATGAAAAGCGATACTAGCCTCCAAGTGGTCAATAATGACTTTCGCGACATCATCCCGGTCAGGTTTGGGAAGGACCGCGCCATTCTTTAAAAATGCCTTGATTTCCTTAAAGAGCCACGGATACCCCAGCCCTCCCCGGGCGATCAGGATACCGTCGCAACCGGTCTCATCAAACATTTTCTTGGCAAGCGCAGCAGTTAGGATATCGCCACTGGCAACAACCGGGATACGCAACGCGCGCTTTACATCCCTGACTATATCATAATCGACTTTTCCGCTGTACCCCTGTTCCCTGGTCCTGCCGTGAATAAAAAGAGCTTTGATACCCGCGTCCTGAGCGTGAAGCGCGACGTCCCTGGCATTTATTGAATCCTTGCTCCAACCCGCGCGTATTTTGACCGTTACCGGCAAACGCGAATTTTCAACTAACAATTTCAGCAGGTCATGCAGCTTTTTAGGATGATTCAACAAACTTGCCCCTTCGCCGCGACGAGTGACCTTCCTTTCAGGACAGGCGGCATTAAAATCCAAGACCTGAACAGGGTATTTTTCTATGATCGCCATCGCTTTAAGCAGATACGCAGGCTCTGTTCCCAGCAACTGCACGCCCAAAGGCTTATCCCCGGGGTCTCCGGCGAGCATCTGTTTACTCTTCTTACTTTTACTGCTTAGCGAACGGGCGTTAAGCATCTCAACAAATGCCAGCTCACAGCCGAACGTGCGGTTCAGGAGCCGAAACGGCAGATCGCTGATCCCCGATAAAGGAGCCAGGATAAGATTCGATTTCAATTTTAGATTACCGATGGTAAGCATATTGTAATAAAAACCCCCGGATAAACGGGGGTTTATTCATACTCTCTGTGCGCGCGCGGTGATTACAAGATAAATCGCGCGTTCTTCTTGAGCGGATGGCTTCGGATATCCTCTATTATCTCTTCAGAAATGCCCGCTTTACCTAATTTATAGTACATGTAATTTTTATACCCCTCGACCCCGGGCTGGTCAAAGGCGTTGACCTGCAACAACTCTCCTTCAAAAGCAGTCGCCATTTCAAAAAAGAACAAAAGCGCGCCCCAATGGTATTCAGACACCTCAGGCATAATGATCGCGCAGTTCGGCCGTGATTCCCTGACCAGCGCCCAGGCAGTTGCCTCTTGCGCCAATGCCATCAATTCCGAAAGCTTTCTTCCCGATAAAATATCCCCCTTTACCGAAACCGTCATATCGCGCTTAAATTTCTCCGCGCGGATAAAAGTGACCACTTTATTATGCTCGCCCTCGATATTATTCTGCTGGATGGAGTGCAGGTCATTGGTCCCCCTGCAGGATACAGGGGTTCTGCCGACATTAATCACCCGCCCTTTATCGCGCAGCCAATCTTCCGAGCCGTCTGCCGCCGTCTCCACCCTCCTCGCGTACTTTTTCCCTAAACTTTCAGCCAACAACTGCACATACCAGTCAGCAGTCGATTTCAGAGTTTCCGAGAACGGCATCATGACCGCCAACGACTTCCCTTTCTTGCGGTAAAGGATCGTGTGCAACAACGCGTACATATACGCGGGATTCTTAAACGCGTCCTGATTACTGCAGCGTTTTTCCATCGCCATCATGCCGGCAAAGACTTTCCGGATATCAACGCCGATAATAGCCAAATGCAGCAACCCCATATTAAATTCAGAGAACCTGCCTCCGACTCCCGGTAATAACGGAAAATTCCTGAAGCTCAAAGGGTCTTTCTTTTGCTCCTCGGTTATTCTTTTGCGTAAACTTCCCGAGTGAGGGTCGGTGATCGCCACGATCTGCCGGCCATAGTTCTTTCCTACAGATTTTTTAAGCCACCGCTCAACGATCATAAATGCCGCCTTTGTTTCGGTGGTCTCACCCGACTTCGATATCACTACCACAAACGTCTTCTTCGGGTTTAAGTTCTTTAAAAGCACCGATAAAGTATCGGGATCAAGATTATTTCCTTCGAAATAAATGCGGGGGCGTTTATTACGAACAGAGCCGAATTCATTATAATACGGGGCGCATAAAGCATCTTGAGCGGCCTTGACACCCAGATATGAACCGCCGATGCCTAAGGAAATGACAAACTCGTATTTCTTAACGATCTCCGCGCTTATTTTCTTAATACCGCTGATCACCTCTTTGTCCTGATACTGCAGCTGTGTCCATTCCAGGCCGAATTTGACCCGCAGTCCTTTATCGGCAATGACCTTTTCCAAATGCCGGGCTGCCGTATTGATATCCCGCTCCATGGCAGTTATATCGCCTTCGCTAACCCCGTGAGCGTCACTGACGTTACTACTGAACATATTATTAAAATCAAACCTGATCTCTTCCATCGCATGCTCCCTTTTTTCCATTATTATGAAACCAGCCTATTTCTTGAGGAATTTATCGCTGAAGGTATCGATCTGTTTTTGCAGGCCTATCAGGCTTTCTTCAAGGCGCTGATTTGAACGAATAAGCCCTTGGTTAGAATTTACGATATCCTGATTATTCTGATTATTTAAAACCAAGCGGGCCTCCAGGATGTTCATCTTTAATAATACCATGACCAGGACCGCGGCAATTATAGCTTGCAGGGTAACACTCACGAATTTCATAGACACCCCCGTTTGTTTGTTCAGGTTAGAGCTGAGGATTATTAAAACGATTTCTATCTTTAATGTCCGCGCAAATCCTGTTTTGGATCAAATTCACGATAGTGACGACTTCATCTTTCGGGACCTCAATAAATTCTATCCCCATGATAAAACCAGCCGTCTCGCGTATCTTCTTTTCCTTTATGTTCTTTATTCTACCGGTACCCGCGAACCGCCTGTCAAGGGTATCTATCTTCACTTCAAAATCAACGCAAGAATCAAAAAGGATTATCTCTTTAAAAAAAATCCCCATACCTTTAAAACCGATATTAATCAGCTCAACCGTCATAGACTTCGGCGTATTATTGACCGACTTAATAACGACGCTTCCACTTACATCATAACGGGTATAAAATCTGCGTTCCAGCATTGAACAACCTCAACAGTCGTTTATGGGGTCTCTTTTTATTATTTTACCATTAAGCAACGGACAGTTCAAATAGTATTGAGAGGTTTTCGGTGATCGGTACGCAGAAAGCCGCGTACCCAGCCACACCAATAAGGCTGGGTGCAATGAGCGCGGGTGCTTTTTTGTTTCCGCAAGATAACCATTAAACAAAGATGAGGCTGCCATCCCTACATAAGATTAGTCATCGCTTCCTGGTTCTTTTCTTTGATCCCCAATAAATCCGGGACGGTCACAAACTGATAGCCTTTTGCTTCAAGTGAAGTAATGATCTTTGGCAGGGCGTCAATAGTCGGTTGGCAGCTGATACGCTGTTTAAGCCTTCTGCCGTCATGTAAAATAATAATAGAGCCGTTCTTTACTTTATCAATGACCCGGCGGGCGATCGCCTCGGCATTTTTTATTTCCCAATCGAAGCCGCTGACCGACCACTTAACGATCGTATAGCCGTGCTTCCCGGCTTCCCTGAACAGCCAGGAATTCTCCACCCCGTAGGGCGGCCTGAACAAATATAATTCCTGGCCGCAACGCTCCCTGACGGCCGATTCGGTATTCCTGATCTGCCGGCGGATCATCGCAGGCTCCTCCATGAACATATCAGGATGGGAATACGAATGATTCCCTATCGCATGACCGTCAGCGACGATACGCTCAAATATCTCAGGGTATTTCTCGACATTCTTGCCGATGACAAAGAAAGTAGCCTTAACCTTACGATTCTTAAGCTCCTCCAGTATCCGCACGGTATCTTGAGAAGGGCCGTCATCAAACGTCAAAGCGATCTTACGTTCAGTCGTTGCCCCATGCCAATAGACCCTCCCCTTTTTATCGGTTTTTTGATGTAAATCACCGTACGCAGGCCGGGAAAATCCCTGCAGGCATAAAAAAAGGCCGCAGACAACACCGGTTAAGATTTTATTCTTCATAACTGCTTTCGCTCATGCTCTAAAACCTGCATCGGGCCGCAAAGGCCACTATAAGGATTAAATTCCGGATTATTGTACTACAAAATCTTTGAATGCCATATCTTTTTTTAGAAAACATCACAAGAAATTATGGACAAAAACAATAAAAAATAGTATGCTATTTTCTGGTCACACCCGGCGCAGATCGGAATTGCGCGGGTGTTTCACTTTCTGCTACACCCGGCGCTTAAGAGGAATTGCGCCGGTGTTTCACTTTCTGTGAAAGGAGAAAAAAATGGCGCAAGTCAAACACGGAGATACGGTCAAAGTTCATTATACCGGGACATTAAACGACGGGACGATATTCGATGATTCATTGACGCGGGACCCCTTACAATTCAAAGTAGGGGATAACGCGCTTATCGCCGGCTTTGAAGAAGCGGTCCTGGGGATGAATACAGGTGAATGGAAAACAGTCAAGATACCAGCGGATAAAGCCTATGGAAGGCACCGGGAAGATTTAGTCGTCGCCGCCGATCTTAAAATGCTGCCGCCGGATATCAATCCGGTAGTCGGGCAACAACTGCAGATCAGCCAGGAGAACGGGACACCGCTTATTGTGTCAGTGACAGAAATTACCAAATCAAAAGTGATACTCGACGCGAATCACCCCTTAGCGGGAAAAGACCTCACCTTCCAGATCAACCTCGTGGAGGTCATATCATCCTGCTCCTGTTGCGGATAACAATTTGACGGGAAAGACACTCTCCCCCTATTGAAGGATAAACTCATTCGATTTTGCCGTATTCCAAATGATGCCGGAAAGGCCGGCATTTTTCCTGACTTGGAATATAATGGTCAACCGGTACTCACCGGGTTCCGGGACGGGGGAAGGTTTTTTCATATAAATAGACGGCTTCCAGAGAAAACTCAAAACCTCTCCAGCAGCGATCTTCTTCGGCTCTAAAACATCATCCTTACATCCCAATCCACGGCAGCGGGTCGGATAAGCATCCCAGGTAAAGGCAGTCCGTTTTTTTTCAAAGTTTGAAATAGCCTGCTCGGGCGCAGCTGTCGCGGCTAAAGAAAAAATAGCGTCTTCGCGTTGATTAGAGATAACCACCTTAATTTTCTCTGAGCGCGCGTAAACAGTTTTATCAGTTGTCACGAGTACCTCTTGAGCATAAACATTGCTTAAGAAAACAATACCGGGCACAATCAGGAAAAACGATTTTCTAAGCTTTATCATTGGCTCAAAACGCCCTTTTGTATCCTGTCGATAAGCCGTTGGATCACCGCCCCATCAACCCTGGTGAACTCAATACCGACACGAAACAAATGTTTACCGTCTTTTTCTAAAGCAAGGGAATATTTGATCTTCCCGGCCCCGATCAGTGACTTTTCAAGGAACTTATTTATCAGGATAAAATCCGCGTCCATTCCAACGGCGAGGCTCTCCTGCGCGTAGGCCCCGACACCTAAAGCGCAAATATCCACAAGCTCCCCCCTGATATTACGGGACATATCGCTTTTCATCTTAATGATTATATTCCCTTCGACCATATATCTTCTGTATTTACGCTGTTCTTCCATATTTTCTCTTCCCCATTGTCTTGGTTATCGGCTACTTGTTACCGATAACCGACCACCGATAACCTTTTATTTATTATAACGCATAGTTAAGAAATCGAAAGATTTTTCTCAAAAAGAAGCGCTTTCAAAAATCGTCAAATATACACTTGATTTATGCCGTTTCTTACGATATACTTCATTATCATTGGAGGAAGCAAGATAATCGGGTCTTATTTTCTCATTGCTCATGAGAGAATAGGCCTTTTTTTTTAAACTATTAAACCGAAGGAGGACAAGCATGAAACGAATAAACGCATTTTGTTTTGTGATTCTCGCCGTGATCTTTATGTTTATAGGCACGACGGAAGCCGCGAACCTATTTTCTAATCCGGGATTCGAGAACGGGCTCAATGATTGGCAGGAAATATGGGGTTTCCCCAGTATATTAAGCAGCGATCAGCACCACTCAGGGGCATTCTCTGCCAGTAAGGAAGTCGGTTTTGTTCATAAAGAATACTGGAGCCAGATCGCTCAAGATATCGCCATAGCTCCGGGAGAACCGCTCTACGCCAGGATTTACGCGATGAGCACTTTCAACCCCGCAGGCACTGCCCGCGCAGGGCTCATGCTCCAGTTTCTCGATGCGAACGGCAATGTCATTGGAACTACCATCAATTCCAGTAAGATCGGAGGAAAAACTCCCTGGAGGCTTTTAGAGCTTACCGCCAAAAGAGCGCCTGCGCGCAGCGTTAAAGCCAGGCTCAGCGGGTATCTGTGGGCCCAAACAGGAGACTCCCTCTCTTTACAAAAAGGAAAAGTCTATTTCGATGATGCCTTTGCTGATAAACGCTATCAACTTCCTAAGCCGCAAACAGCATTACTTAATCAGGGTTTCGAGAATGGATTGAACGAATGGATCGACGTTTATGGTTATCCCGCAGTCATAACTAAAAACCCTGTCCACTCAGGCATCTACGCGGCGCGTAAAAGCGTAGCAACAGTAGCAACCCAGGATTATTGGAGTGAGCTCAGGCAAGAAATAAAATGCACCGCGGGCAAAAAGGTAGTTGCTTCTGTTTTCGCCAAAACAATCATGAATGTCCAGGCCAAAGCAAAAGCAGGCCTGCAAATTTCCCTGCTGAACGCTTCCAATAAGGTCCTCAAAAGCTATTCTATCGTAATTGGAGGAAAAACCGATTGGAAGAAACTGGCGCTCTCGGTCTCAAAAACGCCTACGGGCACTGCGAAAGTCTTGTTTAGCGTATTTTTGTATGCTCCGCGCGGCGATGAGATCTCTGTGGAGGGAAAAGGGTATTTTGACGATACGCGGTTAGCGATAACGACCCCGGCAACCGCAAGCAGCCCTGAAGCAGCTAACGCTACTATAGACGATAAAGCGGCAGTTGTAGGAGACACTATGATGCCCGACAATCTTATCGCTGACAACAGCGCGTTTGCTGTAATAAGCGACTAATTAAGCAAAGAAGCGGGGTTCCTTTTTGATAAAAGAACCCCGCTTCTTTCTTTTTAAATAACACGCTACTTTCTAAAAAACAAAAATACCAATATTGCCGCAATGACCGCTCCCAGGGCAAAATAAACCCAGGAGAAGGAATTCACCGGCCTATAGCGCGGATTCCTTCTTGAGTTCCAACCTGAAAATGAAACTTTTTTATTTTCAATCGTTACATCACAAGCATCAACGCTCTCTTGAGGGCTATCGCTCCAACAGGTAAATTGCACCCCTTTTTCCGTTATACAAGAATCCCGGGACCCTACCACTAAACCGCGATTTGCCCGTTCCAGAAGCCCTGATATCAAAGCATCGGATATTTCTACCGCCCTTTCTGAAAAACCTGATTTTATAAAAAAAGAACGAAGCATATAGCTTAAGAATTTACGCGGGAGCCCATCACTGCGCGTGCACATATATACGTGTTTTTCTTCACGGCAAGCAAACAATATACTGCTTCCAAAAGAAGCGCAATAACCGGCATAACGGCTGATATCGTTTTTAAAGAGTTCAAGGTCAATAGAAACAATTTGCGGTAAGCTCGGGACTTCTTTAACATCGAACCAATCCAATTCATATTGAGAAATATCTTTAAAAGCCAATAATCCTTTCTTAGGAAAAACACAAATACCCTCTTTAGCGCCGATAAATTCGAGCTCAGGCACTTTAAGATTCTTGATCACCTGGGAGGCTTGCGGGTTTATAACTGAGCCAAACCCAACTAAAACGATCTTCTCCGCTTCTATGGAATCTTGTAACAAAAGAAAAGCCTCTGAGAAAGAGAGGGGACTAAAATACAACTGCCACCATTGATTTTTTTTAACAGCTTTAAACCAGAATATGTCTTTACCTAACACAAGCAGCTCCTTTCTTTCTCTATATATGTTTCCATATAACTTACTTATCCTTACTTATCATTACTTATAATTAATTATCTTATAATAATATTATATAATATTACTTAAATAATATAATTATTATTTACACTTACTTAAGCTGGGTTATTACTATTATTACCGTCGCTGATAAAAGCTATTCTCAATGAGTTACCTTGCCTCAGAAACATGAGCATCAACATCATGCCAATTACGCCCTTGTTTTAATTTACTTAATCTTACTTATATTTACTTATATATAATTATATTTACTCAATTAATATATTACAATCTCAGTATAATGAGACCGAGTTAATCAAGTTTTGATGAATAAGCCGACACCCTTACAACACACTAAAAACGAGAGATCTTCGGTTAAGCAGGATATCGGTAATTTTAGTCAACTATGGCCTGTTTATATTATATTCTTACTTACCCCGATCAACAAGCACTTTTGCTTGCGGCAATACAGTCTGAAAACAAAAAAACCTGCCTTTTCAAAGCAGGTCATCCTACACAAAAGTTTAAGTAAGGGGTGGCGTATCGCCTAAGGTTCTTGCCCATATCCGTCTGCCACCCCTTTATCTGGGTAACTTTCGACCCCGAAATTGATTGAGACGGATGCGAGATGGGATTCTCAAGAACAATATTAGTATAGCATATTAATCGAAACCCTGCCACCCTGAGGGCGATTATTTCCCCGTCGATAAAACAAAAAAAGACTATTTTTATATAATAATTATACCCTCTTCCCCGGGCCGGTTTAGAGATACAAAAAAAGCCGGCTATTCAACTTATAATAGCCGGCTTTCACCTATCAACCCCTTCATCATTATTTCGGGATCATCTCAAAATCTACCTGCTTTGTTTGTCCCGGACTTACATCAACCCATTTTTCATTATAATTATACTTGCTTCTGCTAGCTACAAAGGTATGCGCACCATAGGTATAGACCCCGTAACACACAGCCTGATTTACGTAAAGGCTTTGTTTATACCTGCCTAAAGAGTCCGTCACCGGAGTACCCCCGGGCAAGTCGCCGGGGGCGCTTATCCTTACCTTTGCATACGCTATAGGATTCCCGGTATTAGCATTAATGACAGTACCTTGAATATTTCCTGCCTGCTTATCACGCATCAAAGCAATATTAAGGGCATATTTCTTTTGCTTCGCTAATGTCATTTTGTATTGTTTAACCAAATATTTCACTTCATGGCCATAACCGGGAGACTTGATCGTAACAACCTTCGGGACGCTTCCCACACGCACCAAAAACTTATAACTTCCATCCGAATCGGTAAAAACACCTTGCGTCCCAGTAATACCCGGAACTGTTACCATAACATCGCCATCAGACAAAGGAAGGCCTGTCTCCATATCCGTAATATTGCCTTCAAGCAACGCGTAATCCGGACGTTTGCTCATTTTCACGTTTATTTTATACGATGCGCTATTGACCGGGGGAGCACCCAAGAATTCTTTACTGCCATTACCAGACTTAAAAGGTATTGTATTTGTTTTGTAAGCGGTAACATAAAACCCGATCTCTACAATGTTGGGGAACCTCACAGAAGCCTGATAATTACCCTGGGCATTAGTATAGACTTTCTTCGCAGGCCAGGGAAAATCAGGGATTCCCGTTAAACCCGCAACCCTGATGGCCACCTCTGCTCCTGCAACAGGGGTCACACCGTTTGCTTCTGTAACCTTACCAGACACGGTAGCAACACCTGCTTCTGCGCAAACACAGCACAAAAGGCTCAATACCATGCTTACGACGACTGCAAAAAACACACCTTTCCGACTCATCTCTGTCTCCTTTCCATAAATAAAAAAAGGGCCGACCTCACCTCTCGAAGATCTGACCCTTTTAATTGTTTTACTCTTATATAATGACTATACCATATCAGAGGATCAATTTCAAGGCGGGGATGGTCATTTTTGCAAACGGTTTCAAAAAAAAAGCCCACCGCATATCGCGATGGGCTTCTTTTTATATTAAGACTTAGTCGCCGTAAACCACGGTTGTATATTCGCCGTAAATACCTAAGATATTCTTTGTTTCATAATCAACATATTTGATCTTACTGATCTTTCCGTTCTCCATAGCGGCTTTAATACTGGCATCGCCGGTAGCAACAAGCCCTAATATTGAAGTGGCTTTTGCCATACCTACTTTACTCCCTGACCCTGCGTCTCCAGCGGCTACCGGGGACTTGATCTCGGTATAAAAAGCTCCGTACGGATACGGTGTCGCGCAACCGGATAAAAGAACCCCAGCCGCAAAGATTATAACCAACAATCCCACTGCTTTCTTCATACTTGCCTCCTTTTTCTACGCTTCCCTTTCTTATATTTCAACTCTACTATTATACCTCTTCAGGAGCAAAGCGCAAAGTCTTTTCTAAATCATCCCTTATTGATTCTCGATCGAAAGCAGGTTCAACGTTTCCCCTGTTTTCTGAACAGTCACGCTCACCTGAAGCTTACTGTCCTCCTTTTTCAGGAATTCTTCGATCTTGGCGTTACTGGCAGCATCGAATTTCATAAGCTTGCCATCGGTATAGAGCTCGTAACCGCTGGCAACGCAAGCCAATGCGCACTCCTTTGTATGCGTAGCCACAAAGCCGGCCAAATCGCCCTTATGAGCGTCGGCACACATCGTATCGATAATATCTCCCTTAAGAACGATAGCTTCGCTTGAAGATTGAGCAAACGCGAAAGTAGTTAAGAGGCAAAACAAAGTTACTAACAAAAAATTCTTTTTCATATCTCTCACCTCCCTTCTTAAAATAACCTTTTCTGTACAGCATTATTTGATTATTTTACCTCTCCCAATATACTTGTCAACACTAATCCACAGGGGCATTATTAGCGAATACTCGCTGGAAAATAAAAGAACCGCTACAGAATTAACCATAGCGGTTCTTTTAAACTCTACCCTATCTTACTTTCGTATCATCTCAAAATCCACCCGCACAACATCACCGGTTCTTGCGCTCACGCGCTTAACTTGACGGTAATAGGGGCTTAACGCGTCAAAATCAGTATGTGCCCCGGTAGTAACGATAGACCCTCCCGTAATATACGCGGGGATGCTATACCTACCCAAGGAATCTGTAACACAATATGTTAGAGCTGCAGTAGTCCCTATATCGCTGCGCCTGACTAACGCATAGGGGATGGGTTTTCCCGTATTCGCGTCTATTACGGTCCCACGTATATACCCTGTATTTTTCACGCGCTGGAGAGCAAAATCATAGGTATAAACCTTCCCCTTAGTAACACTGGTTTTTATCTCCTTATCGTTATAGTCTACCTGGCTTCTGGCTAAAGCAAGTAAAGTGACATTACCGGTAGAAGATGAACCCAAGTCAATACAAGCTTTGTAATGGCCATCTGAATGCAGCGGTATATACTGCCCGCTCCCCGGAGCCATGATATAGAGTGTCCCAAGATTTACCGCAACGCCTGTTTCTTGATCACTAACATCGCCCTGGACAACAACACATTTATTACACGCGGTGAGCCTGACATCTACCCGGTAAGAAGCGTTATTCACGGGCGGTTTACCATAAAACCTTAATTCCGCCCTACCTTTCTTAAAAGGTACCGAATTAGCTATTATTACCTCTGCCTCAAAGGCAATCTGCACAATATTCGGGAACAAAATGTTGGCTTGATAATTTCCTTTCGTGTCGGTTTTAACGATCTTTGTTTTCCAGGGAAAATCGACATTACAACTCGCCGAATCAATTTCCACACCCTTAACCCTTATCATTACCTGGGCCCCGGCTACCGGAGTAGTTCCGTTACTTTCAGTGACTTTTCCCCGCACCGTGGCGGTCCCTGCCTCAGCCAAACCGATTATCAAGAAAAAAAGTATCGCACCTACGCACAACGAGAGCAAAATATACTTTTTTACCATAAACCCCTCCCCTTTTTAAAGGTTATTGTTACTCCCCCTGCTTGTTTAGTTTTATTCTTTCCCACAAAATTAAAAATCTTACTTCCCTGTTCTTGTGGCAAGAACATCCAGGAAAGTAAGACCCGTTTTAATTAACTTCCTCCCCAATCTATGTTAAGAGCCTAACATATAAAAAGAATAAATTCAATGGCTGGAGGGAATATTTTGAAAGCGGTTTCTGAATGTAAACAAAAATGCCCCTCGTGGGATTGCGAGCAAGGCAGTGATAGCGGGTGACGAGGCGCGATTTGAGCAGGACGTAAAGGCGACGAGCGGGCCCCGTTAGAAAACTACGTTTTCTAACGGGACGGGCATGGTGTCCGAGCGCAAAGCGCGAGGACGAGCGAGGAAGCCGATGCGAGTGAGCTTTTCCACGCCGGGGAAAAGCGAACGTTCCTGCGAAAACGCGCCTCGGCAGGACCCGCGAAATAACTTATGCGAGCAATCCCACAGGAGCATTTTAAAGTATTGTCTCAGTAAATAAAAAATCCCAAGCCATCTCTGAGCTTGGGATCTGGGGGAAAAAACACACCTTACTTCTTTAATTATCTTGAGATCTTAAAAGCGGGTTTTGAAAACATAGACAAAACTATTCTTGCTGAATTCGGGCTTGCCTTTAAGCTTAAACACCTTAACGCTGCATTTCTCTTTGACCCAATCCTCAACTTCTTTAGCTTTATAATACGGCGACCAAATATCGATCCCGAATACCTTAGCCCACTCCTGGCGCAGCATCTTTTCTTCGCTTACCTTTGGCGTATTATAAAACGAGCAAAAGGCCTGACGGCCGGAGGCGATAGTATCGCTTCGCCCTTGCTCCAGGTATTCCCTCGGCAGCAATTGAAATTGCGGCCATTGCACAGGCTTATCCATAAGGTTATCTAAGTTGTAAAATAACTGCTTCAGGATCTTTTCTTCAGGCACCATGACAGTTTTTTTCAATACTATGATCTTCTCAAGGGCTACGGCATTATCTTTCGATAAGAAACCATACGGGATCTTAGGAGCAACCAGGGCATCCTGGGCAGCAAGAGGCACAGTTAGATACCCGATCAGACATATTAAAACTGCTATTCTCACCATCAGATGCATCTGGCCCCCCTCAAAACAAAAAAACCTATTCTCGAAAAGAATAGGTTTGCAAAATGCGGTGCTTGCTTCGGTAACCCAGCTGCCTTACTTAAAGGTCAAGTGAAGGCCTGTGGCTTTGCGTCCTACCCTTTCGGGAAGTTTGCCATTATCGTTCTAATTTATGTCACAACTTCTTAGTTTCTAAACAGTTTACTTCTAATTAAAATATAGCACACAATCGAACATATTACCATAGTATCTGAAATGCCCTGTCAGATTTCTCGCACGGCTACAAATATGAATGCCGCTGCTAGATTTTTCGCTCAAAGTCGATTTTACCCTACAACAATCTTAACAATAAGAGGGGGCACGGCAAAGGTCTCTCGTATTTTTGCGCCTGCGGAACTCGCAGTATTTGCTCTGGCAAATACTGCTCAAACAACCTCGGCGTCCCCGTGTTGTCGCTATCGCTCCACGGGGATACCAAAAATACTCGAGCTGCTTTGCCTAAAATCTCCATTCGCTCAAAATCTACCAGCGGCATTCTTTCAAACATGCTCTCATTAACAAAAAATCCCAAGCCCTTAAAGGAATTGGGATATTTGTTTTAGAACCTGATTATTTATATATGGTTTTATACAACGTCTAGGAATTTATGCCGCTGCTTGGATTGCGAGCTAGTGAGCGATAGCGTGTGACGAGGCGCGATTTGAGCAGGACGTAAAGGCGACGAGCGGGCATGGGGTCCGAGCGCAAAGCGCGAGGACGAGCGAGGAAGCCGATGCGAGTGAGCTTTTCCACGCCGGGGAAAAGCGAACGTTCCTGCGAAAACGCGCCTCGGCAGGACCCGCGAAATAACTTATGCGAGCAATCCAACAGGAGCATTATTAAGTACACTCTCTTAAAACAAAATATCACACGCCATCAACCGAGCTTGGGATACAAATATACAAAAACGTCCCCTATTATTATTTCCAAAGGATTTTGAGGGGATTTCGCACCGGTATCCTTCTATAAAGGTATTTCGGGTACCCGACCATCATGGCCGCGCCGGCTAAAGCTCTTGAGGAAAGCCCGACGGACTTTCTTACCTCTTCGGACATCGAAAGCGCCATTGCGACATATCCTGCCCAGCATGCGCCAAGCCCGAGACCAAATGCCGCAAGTTCCAGATATTCTCCCGCTATCGTACATGACTGAGGGACCAGCGGGTCATCTTTAAGCCCGTAAGCGACGACAACGCAGGGCGCGTCCCTGCAGATCATATCATTGCCTTTCTTCCAAGATTGGACCAAACGTTCAAAACGTAGAGACTGGGCTAAAGGAGAGTTGTTCTCTAAAAGCCCCTCCATCCAACCGGATACCGCTGCGACGAGTTCGCGCACTCTATCATGCCCCATGACTACCAGCCAACTGACCGGCTGACGATTGATCCCTGAAGGAGCGTATCGGGCGATATCAAGGAGCTTCTCAACCAATTCTTTCTTAACAGGTTCAGGCTTGTACACGCGGATCGAGCGCCTGCCTTTTAAGAAGAACTCGACCTGCCGCGCGTTCGGTAATTTCTCCGGGTCAAGCGGCATTGAATTATCAGGACTCATCGTTGACAACGTGATGGCGCCATGGGGGCAGGCCGAGAAACAATGGCCGCAATTGATACAAATATCTCCACCGCCAGGCACGAATTCCGGCACACTATCTTTCTCGTTCATCTGTATGAGTTTAATGGGACAAACTTCCACGCATACCCCGTCTTTATTGCATTTCTTTTTGTCAACCTTGAAAGTGATCATAATCTCCCCTACACATATGCTTCAATAGAATAACGGAAGCGTTCTCTCTTTTTCATTTACCCGGAACACGCCCCGCGTTTTTCTCAACTATTTCAGCGGCGCGGCTCAATTCTTCTAAGATCTCCAGACATTCCTGCTTACTGTATACTCCTATATTATTCCATAACCAATCGCCTTTCTTTAAAAAACTTATTGCGCGATTATAATAAACCTTATTGCCCATTAAGAAGGTATTCTGCGTGGGCCTTGGGTACGACAGAACAAAGAGTTTTTCTTTTGGAACAGGACAGCGTAATTCAACACAAGGATTACTACTGTTATTATCATTATCCCCCGTAGAATAAGATACCATTATTTTTCTTCCCTTAAAAAAACCGGTGAGGGATTTCGCAAGGAATGTATCATTACGAGATGCTCCTTCCAAGACTTCAGAAAAAGCTTCAATTGACATATTAGCTCTTTCATACAATTTCTTATAACATTGAGCGACGAATAAGACAACAATAACGATCACAAACAGGTAAAAAGCGGATACTGGGCACATAGATCAATACTCCTTTTTGCTAACTACTAATTATACCTCCCTATAAAAGAAAGCCCAAGCGTTTTTAAGGCTTGGGATTGCAAAAATAGAAACGTCCCCTATCCCCAGAAACGTCACCTATCCCCAGTCACCAGCATCACAATTAAGCTTAGGAAATTGAATACTATCGGAAGCTTTCTCGCTCAAGACATGTTTTCATGGGAACGGGTCCTGTCTTGGACTGTTTCTCTCGGGGACGCTTGTTTTGCCCCAGCGTGGCAAAACTGCGCTCACCTGCGGCCCTCGCTCTCGCCGAGTTCCTGTTTCGAGGGCAAACCGTGCCCGCTCGGGTCCTCGGATGCCCCGTTCGAAATCAGTCCAAGCCACCCGTTCAATGAAACTATACTGACCCCTATTAACAAAAAATCCCAAGCCTTGACTTCAGCTTGGGATTTTAATATACAGAAACGTCCCCTATTACTAAGTTAACGAAAACACAATGTGTCCCAAAGATACTAAGCTGACTTTCCTAAAGAAATTGGGATACCATGATGAATATTTATCAAAAGAGATTTAAACTCTTTCCAACCTATAGGTCTTACAGAAAATGATTGAGGTACCAATAAGAAATTAAGGGCGACTTTATCAAGTTTGAAACTTTGAGCAAAACGATTTATTATCTCTTTAGCTAAAATAAATGCTTCATCTTTATTTCTCTTATAAACCGCATTATATTTAGCTATATCTTGAGCATAGTTAGTTTTAAACGAATTAATCAAAGCTAACCAATCAGAGATTATTTCTTTAGACTCCTCTTCGACTGAAACTAGATAATCAACTTTTAAGCGAAATGGCGTACCAATTATATTTCTATAAACAACATTGCATCTTAAGACCAAATCTAAAGCCGTTCTTGCGGGGCAGCCATCTACCATCCCCTTATTAAGTGCATTTATGGCTTCAAACAATTCATCACGTATTGTATCTTCATCAGAAATTTCTTTACCAACTTCTAGCACACATAATCTTTGAGCCATAAAACTTCTTTTGCCTATTTTTATTTCATTGCCTCTAAATTCATAAAAAGCATCTATACTCACCGCAACACCATTTCCGATGTTTTTCATGATACTTTTGAATAGGAAGTCTAGTACAATACACATTTCTCCAGTACTAATATCAATTTTTAACTCTGGCTTACATACCTCTCCTTCTTTAATATCAATATAAGGTAATGGCTGTATCTGTAACTGTGTCTGCCTTTGTAATTCAAATATTTGCTTATTAGTATATATAACATAAAAAGAAGTAAGCAAAAGAAGTCCAACAGTAGAAAAACCAGACAAGTAATTTGCTAAATCTCTCGTATTCTGATTGGGAAACAAATAAAATGCGATTACTAGAAAAGCAATTATCAAAATAATCACAGAAGGGAGAAAAACCTCTATACCTATCTTAATCGGCTTCCATAAAACATCTTTCAAATCTTTAATAAATTTGTTTATTAATTGCATATAACAAGCTCCTTTAAATTCCATATTCACACCTTTATTTTAACTCTCCTAATATGCTTGTCAACCCAGAAAAGAGATATTAATCAATTACAAGTTCTCGTGAACGGGTGACTTGGCTGTTCCCGAGCAGGGCATAAAGGCAAGGAGCGGGCACGGATGCCCCTCGTTAAACGATGTCGGGCAGAGCGACGCAGCCGACCTGAGCGAAGTTTTGCCTCGCAGGGGCAAAACGAGCGTCCCTGCGAGGGAATCAGCCAAGGCAGGACCCGTTCCCTAACAAACATACCTTTAGCGAAAAATCTGCCGGCGGCATTCTTTCAAGTATTCTCTCTATAAAACAAAGAACCCAAGCCGTCTTTGAGCTTGGGTTCTTGACATATAGAAAAATCATGAATTAATCCATAACGATCTTTTCAGTCTAAGAGAACGGCAGGCTATAATTATATGCCTTTACATCTGTATTCATTTATTACGCTGCATAGATTATTAAAACGCCGAAAACAATGACAAATAAACTAAGCAGCCGTAAGAAAGACTCCGGCTTCTTATCCCACCAATCAAGGATAGCCTTAATTTTCTTGATCCCCACAATAAAGATGAGCAATCCGCCAGCAAGCGCCAAAACTCCCAACCCGGATAAGAGTTGCGGAGCCCGCGCGGCAGGAGCGTAATATAAAAAGATGATCCCCAACATAAGCCGCACTAACCCTCCGATATACATATGCTTGCCCTGACGCCAAAAGCCCATCATCTTTCTGGCAATTTTAGGGTTCAAAAGAATCATAGTCCCCATAAACGTTATAAGGATCCCTATACTTTTCACGAATATCATCATTTTGCCCTCCCAAGTTTATTGTACCTCCGCCAATATGCTTGTCAACCCTAAAATGCCCCGTTGATATATAATCTACTGCAAGTTTCCGTGAACGGGTGACTTGGCTGTTCCCGAGCAGGGCATAAAGGCAAGGAGCGGGCACGGATGCCCCTCGTTAAACGATGTCGGGCAGAGCGACGCAGCCGACCTGAGCGAAGTTTTGCCTCGCAGGGG
>JBAZKL010000010.1:0-24215 GCA_041650835.1 Candidatus Omnitrophota bacterium | reverse complement strand
TAGCCAAACCCTTGGAGGCAGGTACTCAGGGCGTAGTCATGTTCCGCTTGTCTGACCCTGCCGGCTTCTTCTTGCGTTAGGAGATCATGGCGACAGCCGTAGCCAAACCCTTGGAGACAGGTACTCAAATTGTTGTAGGCATCAGCCCTGCTTACCGTAGGGAGCAAGAACAGGAAGACAAATAATAAAAATACCACAATGAATCTTTTCATGGCTGATACCAGTAGGAAATCTAACAGAATAAAGACTTTATCATTAAGAACGGGTTGAGTTTTCCCGATACAAAAAATATAAAAATATAAGGTATAAAAAAACCGCCGCAGCTTTCACTGTGGCGGGTTTCTGTGATTACCATTACTTCGGCTTCGGGGGCGTCGGGTTCCTAGGCATTTATTTACCATGCCTACAAATATTTTCACAAGGAATACCATCATCATCTCCGTCCAAACGCGATAAACTGCATTGAGTCAAATAGAACTTGGCTTCATCGCATGTAGTCATTTGCTTACAATAGCGTTTGCTGCCACATGAAAAGTTCACCGGCATATTGGTTGGTTCTGCTTTTGGCGTGACCTTATTTGTAACACTTCTGTTCTTTTTGTTATGCCGATACTCCCAGGGTGGTACTGGGTTTGAGTCAGACCACAATCCTACTTTGGCTAGACGTGCTTCATTTTCCACTTGTAACAAGGATTGATCGTGCAGATATTGCCGGTATGTCCAAGCCATACCGCGCTTGACCTGTTCTCTATTGGCGTCAAGACCATCCACAAAGATTGTGCCGACCGTGCGACCATATTTATCGATGGTTTCTTTCTCTACCTGGATGTTCTTGTTAAAAGCCATGTCAGACAAGGATTGCTTGGATCGTTGACCGAAAGCCTGGTCGCTCTCAGGTGCATCAATTTGTGCCAGCCTGATTTTTACCTGTTTGTTGGCTTCCATTAACAAGGTTATGGTATCCCCGTCATGAACACCTACAACACGGCCTTTGAGTATTTCCGCTGCACTTAGCAAGCTGGCGTAAAGGAACAATAAGAGAGTCAAGAAAACCGTATGGATAATTTTTAACAGGTTATGGTTGTTAGAGAGTCTAATGGTCATAAAGCTTTAATGTAATTGCTTGTCTTAGTTAAGTTTGATGAGAAAAAACCTCCACATTGTTTTTGAGCTGTACAGTTAGCGCACTCATCCAAGTAATCATTTTTCCAATCACTGATTGATTGTGTTGAGTAACAGCGTATGGGTTCCGGTATCACACATAATGGCGTGTTATAGATGGATACGTTCATGCCAGCCCTAGCCATAGTTTCAACGGCACTTTGTAACTGGTCGCGGTAATCATAAGGGTCAATCCAAAGTCCTTGCAGGTTCGACTTTGCAAAACCCATGATTTCTAAACCCATTAAAGCCACATGATCGACAAATAATAGATTTCTGGCGATGAATTCAGCCAGACGCGGCAATCGACAATAGTTTTCCTTATGTATTACTACACGGATTTCAACCGGAACTTGGCAACGTTTCAAATTTAAGATGCCGCGTATCGTGTCGTCAAAGGCATTGTCAGCTTGCACGATGAAGTCGTGCAGTTGCGAATAGTCGGCATAAAGCGGAATGCCTATCATGACATCATGATGTTTGACCTTGGATACCTTGATAGCTAAATCAAGGTCCTTAAAGTTTCGACCATTCGACAGGATATGCAAGGCAGTGTTGGGTAAATGATTTTTAGCCGCTTGTATCATCCGAATGAAATCATCACCCCACAAAGTTGCTTCGCCACCCGTGATGCCGATTTCGTCCGTGTCTGGATGGATAAGCGGCAATGTCGCCAAAAAATCATCAACCAAATAATGATCGTCAATGTCTTTCGGTGGCTGCGAACACATAATGCAAAACGAGTTGCATTGTTCAGTCACTAAAAACGAATTATGGTTGGCATTTTTACGGTACAACGCATCGATTTTCAAAATGTCTGGATAGAACTTAATGACATCATGTTCTTTTAAATAACGCAGTTCTGATGTTAACCGGATCGTGTTTTCTTTGGCTTCGCACTTTTCATCATGCGCTAACAAAACCAAGCCGAAGTTGTCGGGAATATCACTGGCAGACGACATCAACAGCGTATGTTGAGAACGAAGACCGTGCGGCAAATCTGGATTGGTTGTGATTTTGCCTATAAATGGCTTTTCATGAGTAATGGTTGATAGGGGTTCATTGCCTTTGGAGTGAAGTTTAATCATTAGCGCACCCACCCCAACAAAATTTGTCTGGCTTCTGAGTCGTCTTCTAAAAGTCCGATTACATGTTTAAAGATTTTCATATTTTTACTGCAAAATCCACTTAACGCTTTATTGCCAACAACATCGCCTTGCGTAGCGTAGTGGTACACCGGATCAGTGCCGCAGTAAGGCAAAAATCCACAATCTGAACACATTGGCAGGCTTTCAGAAAGGCTTGTTTCTAGGGTGTCCAGCAACGTGTCAGACAACCAAATATCCTGATAACTGTCAGCGTGAACATTGCCTAAGCGAAACTTTTTATCGCCCATTTCAGCGAGCATGCGAGCTTCATCAGAGGCGTAAACATCGCCATCGTAGTTATAAACAATGGCTGAAATTGCCGCACCAGAAGGCGATTGCAAATCAACATAGCCGGTGCTGAAAGGCGATAGCAACTTATTAACGATTAACTGGGTGTATAGCTCAACAAAGCGATGGCCTTGCTTGTTAATCTCAAGCACATAATCCAAGCCTTCCTTATAAAATTCAAACCAGCGCTCGATGTCGTATTTGTGCGCTTGCTGGTTTTTAACAGCGAAACCATATGGACTTAATGGTCTTAAAAAAATGCAATCAAGGTTACTCTCAAGATAGGTATCAATGATTGACTTTACTTGTGACAAGCTCTTTTCAGTGGTCGTCATCAATGCGCCGATTTTGTCGCGGCCTAAGAAGTTTTGAGCTTTTTTAATACCATCCACGGTCAATCGATAACCGTTTTTGCCTGGGCGTGGTCGATTGCTGTTGTGCAATTCTTCTTGCCCATCCAATGATGTAGATAACTGGATGGAATGCTCTTGGCAAAACGCTAAAACATCGTCATTGAGCAAGCTTAGGTTGGTCGTAATCACGAACTGTAAATCCTTTTGATGCTCAAAATTACGGCGTTTGGCTTCTGTCACGACATATTGAATTAAGCTGTAATTTAATAAGGGTTCCCCGCCTTGGAATTCGATCTTGATAGCGGGTGATGGACTTTTAAATACTAAATCCAAGGCTTTGTTAGCCGTGTCTTCCGACATATCGAAAGCGTGTTTATCATCAGTCTGCCGTGATACTTGGCAATACTGGCAGGTATAATCACAGCGCAATGTGACCACGAAAAGGTGCAACGCTGTGAACTGTGCGATACGTTGGGCTTTGGTTCGATACTTCAATGCCAGCAAATCGATTGCGACATTGGAGTCATCATCAAACAGGAAATGTTTTGACTTCAAATCATGGTAAAAGTCGGTATCTGCACCGACTTGTTTTCTGACAAACGCCTCAAGCTTTGGCCTATCGACTACTAGATATTCGCCGACTTCATTGCTCAACATGTAACGTCCGTCATCAAGTGAGGCGAATCGAGAAGGGAGCAAATGATAGGCGAGGTTTTTAGCCTGGTTGAAATCGTCAACCAGTTTAAATTTCTTGCCTAGCAAAGACATTACTGGATTAACCCTGTATTGGAAAAAGCATTAGCCAGAATTAGTGTCCTTACGTTGGCTGTCTCTTTTACCAAGGTATCTCGTAAATCTTGATCTAAGACTTCGTTTTTTATTTTCGCTAACAGGTCATCGTTAGCGCTGGTGTGAATCTTGACAGTTACATCGCTATCTTTTAGATGAATATCAAACGAACACTTATCAGAGAACCGATAAAGCGCTCGTTTGATAGTTTCAATTGAAAAGACGCGAACATCAAAGTTGAGTTCGTGTTCTTTCATGTATTAATAGCGTGATGATGCATGCGATGCGTGTGATGCGTGTGATGCGTGTGAGCGGTGAGCAGCTACAAACAATCCGCCATTTTCACTTGGCTTATCCAAAACGAAAGGCGATTGTGTAGAAACTCGCTCGATAGTGATTTTAGCTTCTGACATTTTTTCTGAAACGGTTTGCGGCAGCGCCGCAGAGGCATCAGCCGCAATGGTAGCCGCTAAAATAGATAATGAAGTTAAAAAGCTTTTTTTCATATTTCCCCCTTTGTGAATGTAACCAGATTAAACCATTCTAGTATCTGGCATACGCCGTGACAAATCAATTTTTGTTATCTTCTTTGCCTTGCTAAGCCCGCCAATCCATAACCTGCTTGGTTGCGACTTCCGGCATTTCTTTATGTTTTAACACTTATAGGTTAAAAAAAGTCCAAAGATCGCTTTTCAAACTTATCCAGAAAACGTTCGTTTTTTAGACAAACCACCTTCATATGACTTCTTCAAGTTATCCACAAAACCTGTGAATAACTATGTCTTTAACTTGTCACATTTCCCTCTAACTCTACGTCCTATATGGAATTAAGTTAAATTGATCAAGAATTGGTCAGATGTCTTACACAACAGATGATATGTTAAATTGCCAGGATAAATTATTAATTATTCTTGCAGATTTATTTAGAAAGTTGCAAAATTTATTCAGTCTTCATTGTTAGAAAACCGAGATTACTATGAGCGCATCCACTGACACTATCGATACCGCTATGGCGAAACGCATGGTTGAGGCGTCCGCGATTCGCGGCGCATCGATTATCGGCCAGGCCGGAGGCTGGGCCGTCATGCTTAAGCTGGGGATTCAGGAAAAGCCGTTAGGCGTTCAACGCAGTACCAAGCCGCGCTTGTGGCGCAGTTTGGATAGCTGCGTCGAGTATCTGCGCAATGAACTAAAAATATCGAAAATTGACCTGCTGGATTCGAGCAACTTTAGCAAGGTGAAGCTGGCCGGAAAATCCCGACCTGATGCCGCTGCGCGTATGCGCCGCGCTTTTCAAGCCGCCGATCATGACGCATGGTTCCGGGAACAAGTCGAGCAAGGGTTAAAAGAAGCCGACGATCCCAATGCGGTTTGGTTTCCTCATGAAGAAGTTGTCGCTGATATGCAGCGGCAGCGTGAAAGCCTGATAGCGCGCATCGGGAAAACGAAATAATGCGGGTAGTCTGGCTGGAGAATGCCAGGGCCGCCCGCGAGGCCGCCATCGAATACATTGCCCAGGAAAGTTTGACGGCGGCATTAAGCCAGCTTAACGAGATTGAGCAACAAACCAGCCGGTTGGCCGAGTATCCCCAATTAGGCAGAGTCGGACGAAAAAAAGGGACACGGGAGCTGGTGATTAACCGGACGCCGTTTATCGCGATTTACCGCATTAAAGGCGGTTACATTCAGGTTTTTCGCTTCCTGCATGGCGCTCAGAAGTGGCCGTAAATGGCCGCTGAGAAAGCTCGCGTATAATGCATTATACGGCTCGCAAACTATTGATTTACAAGTTTTGCTATTAAGTTATTGATGAGTTATATTAACGGCCATTAAAGGCGCTAGGGTTTTCGAGGGAAGAGGACGCTATCGCCCTTAAGGAAAAAAACAAGAACAAAAAAGAAAGCCCCTGGCACTTATGAAGTCGCTCATATCTTGGCGGACGTGTCGACTTCATAAACACGCAGGGGCGTAATTACGGGAAAAACTTTAGCACAATGTGTATACATTATCAAACTGATTCCTCCAATATAACGAATCGCTCTTACGACACTGGCCGCCAAGAAGACAGGCTATGTGTCCAATAATCTAACCTTCGGCAACCGTTGCGGACATAGCCCGGGCGCTCCCCGGTTCTTTTTAGCGCCGGAAAAACACGCTAAACGCCCTGAAATCTTGCGCCGCACTCAAGTTGCAATTCAAGACTATTTTAGAAAGCCCGAAATCTTACCGCTATTAAACGCAGCTAATCAGTCTAATCGTCAGCAGCGCAGCGAGCGCCGCGAGGCTTGCATTGATATTCTTGCCTGTATCTTGCATTACACCGATCTGGTCACGCTTCGTGTGGCAATCCCCCAGGCTGACGGCACGACCGCTGGTCTCACTATGCCTTACCTGGCTACCTTATCGGGCTTAGGTGAGCGCCGGGCCGAGCGAGCTATTCACGACCTGAAAGCGGCGGGTATCATTACAGTTCATCCGATTTGCGTAAAGCTCACCGATACTGTTTATAAAGGACTGGCCGCGATCCGCACCGTCAGCAGGCATTTATTTACGGCCCTAGGCTTCCATGACTGGCTACGGCACGAGCAACGCAAGGCCAAAGAACGCCGGTTAAGTAAACTTGAGAAAAAGCGTCGCAAAGCCTTAGCTAACGTCCAAATGGGGATCAATGCGGCCAACCTTAACACGCCTGAACGTACCGGCCATATGGCATCAGCAGCGGAGCATATTGCCTCTATGAAGGCGGCTCTAAAGCGCCGACCACCGCCCGCCTGAACATACGCCACCACAGCCTTTAAAAAAACGCGATCCTGAACGCGTATGGCCTCCTATTGCCCGAATAGAAAGCAGACTATCACCAAAGCGCTTTTAAGCGGATTTTACCCCTTAAAATACCCTCTATTTCCCTTAATCATTGCCGAAAAACAGCAGATCCACCCACCATTAACACTCTCTTAAGTCGCATAAAAAAATTAAGTGTCGGGAACCTGTGAATAAGTCAAAGCCCTTAAAACTTAAGTGTCGGAGACTAAGCCGTTTAGTGTCGTAACTTAATCATCTTTTTCTTACAGAACCCCTGTAAGGAGTTCGCGGTTAGTTTTTGATAAAAGCAAAAGCGATAAGGAGTTCGCGGTTAGTTTTTGATAAAAGCAAAAGCTATAAGGAGCTTCGCACTTTTTTGATAAAAGCGATCCGCCTCTACAGGATATTGGAAATGGAAGATATGCCTGCCTAAAAAGATCATGCCTTTTTATGCCGCTATAAATCGTTTTAATACAGTCACAGTACCAATAGGCCAGGAATATTAAAACCGAAGGCTTAGGTTGCACATGGTATCACAAGATCATTTAAAAGCGGTTTACGCCAGGTAGAGGGGTGATGTCGATCTTACGACAATGGATGAACTTTAGCGGCTAAAATTTGATTTTAGCCGCTAAAATTTTTAATACCTTGGAATGATTTGTTTATGTAGATCGCGGCTTACGCGAATATTGGTCTTTGTCAGTCTTTAAAGCGGTTGAATAGGCTATCGAAGGGGATTATTGGCTTATATTCTCGATCTTGGCTTTATACATAAGAAAAGCGGTTACGCCAAGATGAAAAGGCGGGCTTACGCTCGATGAGGCGTTAGCCAGGGCGGCCATAAGCTGTATGCTGAGTAATGGGTTGTATAAAGTGTATAAAGGTTTGTTTTTGTATGTAATGTATGTATAATACATTATACATTACATACAAAGGAATACAGAAATGGCAATCACCAAAGAACAGATCATTGAAACCGCAGAAGCCTTGCAGGCGAAGGGTATCAATCCCACTATGCAGGCGGTTCGTGATGCTATGGACGGCAAAGGATCATTTGCGACTATTTCCCCTGTTTTGCGGGCATGGCGGGATTCTAAGTCGCAGCGGGCCACGGTGGCGCTTGATATGCCAGGCGAAGCCAAAGCGGCTTTAGAGCGGGCCGGGACGGATCTGTGGCGGATCGTCACCGCTCTGGCTACGGAACGCCTCACGAAAGTCCAGGAGGAAGCCGAAACGGCCGTCAATGGCGCCCAGGCGGATCGTGATGAAGCTCTAGCTGAAATCGAGCGGTTAGAAGCTGGGATCGAGCAGACAGATGGCGAGCTGGCCGAAGCCCTAGCAGCCAATGAAGTGTCTACCAATGCTCTCAATGACGCCTTGGAGGAAATCCGTGCGCTAGAAATCCAACTGGCCGACAAGGCCCGCATCGAGGCCGATAACACGCGGTTGATGGCTGAATTAGCCGAACTACGCACTGAAAACAAGGCACTGGTTGATGAAAAATTCGTGTTAGTCGGTCAGATGAAAGACGTTGAAAACGCGCTGTCACGCACTGAAAAAGAACTGGCTAAGACATTAGAACAGCTTAATGATAAAGACGGCCAGATTAAGGAAAAAGACGTCCAGGCGGATAAATTACAGGCTGAGAACAACACCTATAATTTGCAGACGCAAAAATTACAAATCGCTTTGGATGCTTCTGAAACCAAAGCCGCCGAGCTAAAAGCCGAAGTGGCAGACTTGAGAAAAACCATTGGCGACAGGGAGCGAGAAGCGGGGGCGCTGGCCGGGGAATTAAAGGCCGTTACAGCCGAGAACAAAGAGCTGAAAGGGTTGAAGGTCAAAAAGCAATAAAGCTTATTGTGTATGTATACCCGTATACCTTTATTTGTGGTATACGGGTATACTTATGATAAGTATGTTATTTTGCGTTATCTTTGGGCGAATCTTATCCCCTTCTTATCCAAGTCGATTTTCCGCCCATTTTTAAAATCAAAATAACTAGGCCAATGCAAACAGCGTCAAGCAACATATCTTCGGACGTAATGCGGTGGTACCCCTGAGATGTCATGAAGACTGGGAATAAAAGAAAACAAATAATGAGCAAAGGGAGCCGCCCCCAGGTATTCAACGCTATGGTTTTAGAGGCTCCGCAACAGTGACAAACGGTAGCGCCAGGGTTTAATTATGATTTGCAAAATGGGCATTGAGACATGAAGTGTTCCTTGTTATGTATTAATGTATACCTGTTATATGGTATACATGTATAAGTGTATCAGGCGATTGGCTCTTTATTATATTTTTTGAACAGGTCGTTTATTGCTTCTTCGAGCAATACTTGCACTGTTTTACCCTGCTCTGCAGCCAGAACTTTGAATTGCCGTTGCGCTGGTTCGCTGAAATGTCCGCCCAACATTTTAGTTCCCACTCGCCCCGCTCTTTGTTTTGGCGTTACCGCTTCTGTGGTTTGAGTTGTGTTGGGTGTTGGGTGTTGTGCCTGCACGGCTTGAGATAAAAGAGTGCGTTTGGGTTTTGCGGCCATGTGTTCAATTCCTATATTTGTATAATGGTATACAGATATACCTGTATAGTGGTGTTATTTCATGCACCATCGGTAAAGCGCCATAATCTCTTTTGCTGCCTTGCCTTTGGGGTCGTATTCGTTGACCGCCCGGCCATCGTTTAATGCATCTGAGTAGGCAACACGGTTATAAATGGCAACTGGTGCAATCGCGCACATTCCCGCTAATGCATCTCTGGCTTCCTGCTCGCGGTTGCCGCTTGTCGGAATCCCATTCAACACAATAGCTGCGGGCGTGTTAGTGAGTTTCAATGTATCGAGCGTTGACTGAACCGCATTAATATCGAGAACCGATGGACGGCATGGAATTAACACCAGGTCTGCGAATTGTGCTGCCATAGCGGCGGCTTTGTTTGAATGCGGGGCTGTATCGATTAACAGCAGGTGTGTTTTGAGTTCAGTGGCTTGTTGTTTCAGTGATGCTAATTGTTCTGGCGTAGAGGCAAGAACATCGGGCGTTTCCATTTCCCGGCTGCGCCGCCAAGCAACAGTAGAACCCTGCGGATCGAGATCGAGAACAACGGTTGATTTTTTATTCAGCTCTGCACAAACGGCTAAGTGAACGGCTAGGGTTGTTTTTCCGGCCCCACCTTTTTGACTAACAATTGCGATTGTTTTCATATGTGTACCTTTATAATGGTTTACATGTTTAAGTGTATACCACTATACAATAATACTCAACAACAAGTTAGATGGTATTCTTGTATACGTATATAAATCGAAGAACGAGAAGCATTGTTGAAATTGACGGCTGACGCAAGCCGGTATAGTCTAGCCTGTAGTGGAGTGCTGGGGTCTGAAAATACCTGGTGTTTAGGGGGTGGCCACAATCGAAGTTACAGCTTCAATTGTGGCCTTTGAACATTGTGTTTTTGTTTAAGCTGCTATGCTGTCAACCCAGTTTTCCACTGCCTTAGAAGTATGTTGTAGTGCCATGCAAACCCTTTTTTTTAGCACTATATAAATCTTTGTGTGCAATGGCTTAGGGCGTTTAGCTTTTTCCTGCTCGATGTGGTTTACCACATATCTATATTTTTTCTTCAGATGATCGATGTCTTCTTGCATCGTTTCATCACCTCGATGCTCCAATTGGTAGTGCAAAAGCTGTAGGGTGTTGCTTAATACTTCCTTCGCTCCTATTACGGCTCGGGAAGGTTTGCTTACTGTGTGACCAACCTGAGCTTCTACCGCAGCCAGCAAAGCAATTTGAAGGTTAGACATTTGCTCAAGTAGTTCAGGTGTTATTGCTGTTTTCATATTTAGTTCTCCGGTGTTGCTGAAATATTTATTTCTTACCTTTGTTCACAAATGAGGCTATCTCAGATTCGGGATCAAACGCTTGTTCTGTACCAGCCGAAAGGCTGTTGTCAGCACCAATAGCTGAGTTGTAAGCTGCATCATTGCCCTTAATGGCTTCTGAAACTTGGCCGGGTATTGTTTGGCTAACACGCTCTTGAAATTGAGCTTTCATATCTGAGGCTTTTGTTTGGGCAACATCACTAACGCCTTGAGTAAGCCGTGAGGCGATATTGCTCAGCTTGCTAGTTCCTTGTGGGTTGCTATTATTTGACTGCCAACCGGTATTGTTATCGCCCATTACTTGCTCTAACGTGGTTCCGGCACCACTGGTGGTGTTCTTACCACTGCGTATTGGGCCGTCATTATTTGTCAGGTTATCTCCTTCGGGTATTGTGGAAGCGGCATTAAGCGCATCAGCAACACCTGCGGCGTTGGCAGCTCCTGAAAGCATGGCTGAACCGCCAGCAGCTATAGCCGCCTGTGCTAGTGCTGCACCGGTTATTGCAGCGCCGCCACCAAAACCGCCAATACCTCCACCGCTTATACTGGCTCCCGAGATGATTCCGCCTATCATGGGAGGAACTTTTGCTACCAGAAATAACAACGCAATACAGGCGACTAGCAACACTCCCATTTCTTCGGCATTGAGTGTGCCTCTATCCATATCGCTATAGAAGCTAGTCAGTAAGTCATTGCCGATTCCAATGAGTAAAGTCATTGTCATCAGCTGCAAACCGAAAGCAATAACGGTTTTTAAGTAGTTAATCATTATGTCTCTGGTCTGGGATATTGCTCCGAATCCAAGCACAATCGACCCTGCATAAGCTAGAATCCAGCCACTGATTAACAACAACATCGTATTTACAGCAATGAGCGTTAATACTACAAGGATTCCGAGACTTAGCACTACTGAGACAAAACTCTGAATTGGACTCCAACCTGACAGGTTTTTCACAGTTAAATGCCAAATGTCAAAGCCCATGTTGACAATAGATGTCACCGCTAATTCTTTACCTGTTCCTGATGCCTCGCCTCCAATTATGCGCATGGAATCTATGATTGACATCGCATATTCAGGGCCTTTTTCCATGAACCATAAGGATATGCCTCCATAGAATGAATATTGAAGCAACGGAATAGTGAAGTCACTAAAATCCGTTTTAGCGGCGGACTGGCTTGTTCCCAAAAACGTAAGGACAAGACCTATAGGCGCTAAAAGAAAAAATAGATTTTCTGCATGAAGGCGGATTGTTTCAGCCCATTTGCTCGCGCTATCAGCGAATTTGGTTATCACTTGGTCTAGTATTCCGTCGCTTGTCAGCCCTGCCGATGCACTTACCGAATAGGTTAATAAAAGTGATACCAGTACGACCGTTTTTTTATTAATTTGCACAGGATCACCACTTCTTATTGTTGGTCGGGAGAGTGTCAGGGATGGCTCCAGGCTTGGTAAATGCTTCAAGTGCACAGTCCTGTTGTTCTTGTTTGTTGCGTGGGTTATTGCAGTCACGTTCTTGTTTGTCTTTTTCCTCCCAGCAGCCTGACAGCATTGCTACAAACATAATTAGAGTAAGGATTTTTATAGATTTCATAGGTTCACCATTTTTTTGAGTTAGTGGGTAATGTGTCGGGGATCGCTCCAGGTTTGGTAAATGCTTCAAGTGCCGCCGCTTCTTGCGCTTCCTTGTCGGCCAACGCCATATTGCGAGTAGCAATTACATTTTGCTGAGCCGCTAACAGAGCGCGGATCTGCAACAGTTGGTTAGCTTGGTGGCTTGCAAGTTGATTTGCATAACCTAGCGCTTGCAAATGACCTTCGGCCCCCTGGGCGGCAGATTGCAATTTTTCCAATTGCTTAGCGTCAGCTTCCATTGCGTCTTGTTGTGTGTCTAACCCTCTGAAAAGCGCATCTGTAGCCTTTTTTTGGGCTTCGGAACCCAATACTGTCGATTCCTTCATGTTTGCCCACTCAGCGGCAGAACATCCGCCTGACGAATAACAAGGAGAGTTGCGATAAGTCGCCGTATCCTGGAACTTTGAAAGATATGAATCCATACTGCCTACTTTGTTTTTGTAGTAGCTCAGTGTGTCGGTCATGCCTCGCAATTTGTTCATGGTTGAAGTGGCTTGATCCCATAGGTTAGTGGCGGGGGCCAGGGTATTAGTCACCATGTTTTCGTATTGTTTGACCTCATTTTCCAGCTGCTCCAGCTGTGTTGCATATTCACGCAGCTGGGTAGTGTATTGATCTACCTGTTGTAAGCTTTGCTTAACTTCTTCCATTGCACTCAGCATGTTTTGCGAGAAATTTCCGCCGTCATAAACCGGAATACCAGCACGAGCGGGTAAAGCGAACAAGCAGGAAATAATCATAAGTATTTTTTTAAACATTGTTATTTTCCTTTTTGGGTTGCATATTCTTCTTTTTTCATCGGATTACCTCTTGGGTGAGTTGGCTGTAATCTAATGCCTACGTTCAGTTGTTTTAGCTTAAAAGTTTCTCTAAAAGGGTGATGCAAGTTACACCTGTTATTCCCCCAATGATTCCCCCTATGAATGCATACATGAATTTTTCCATCAAGCCATGCTGACTTTGCTGTATTGAACTCAGGATGCTTTTTACGGGATTGGTGAATTCAGTTTTAACCGTGTTTTCATACGCTGCAATAGTTTTGTTAGTAGCTTCATTTACATTTTTTTCGAAATGTTGTCTTGCAGCTTGTATCTCTTTATCCAGTTGTGCGCGGCTTTCTTCGAGCAGGGTTTCGGTATAGGTGTCGGCCTTCAGTTTATAGGCTTCACCGGCTTTATCGAGTAATCCAATAATTTCAACTAACCGTTGCGTCGTTTCTTCGGTTTGACTCGGTAATATGTCTTTCAATAAATCAACAGCTTTAAGCAGTAAGCCCACATCGCCAAGTATTTCGGCCAGTAGCGCGTCCCTTTCTCCGTGTGAGAATTCGGCCATCTTGCCCCCTATTTGAACAACGTTTTGAAAACGCTATCTAGTTCTTCTGTTACCCCGGCTGCCAGCCGTTTAATAGCGATTAGTTGAGCAATTCGCAGCTTTTCGGCTTGATCTGTTGTTGCTGAAAGCTGTGCTTTCAAATCAGTTGGGTCGTTGAGAATAGCGCCAATACTCTGTTCAGAGCCTTTGATCTTTCCAAAAATATCATTCACATGAATAACGGCATCAGGTTTCAGCATGAAGTTCTTTTCGTTGGCGTGATACTCGAAAAGACTAGAGAAAGCGCGTTCAGGCACTTCGTCCAGCTCGACCATGTTAAAGACCAGGCGTATTTTCTTGGCCGGTATTCCTATATCCGCAAGCGCCTCTAATGTTGATATGGTATCGCGTTGCTGTTTGGTTTTTGAAACAGTGGGCACAACGTAAAAATCAAAGTCTTCATGGCTGCCACGGTACTGCTTCATGAGATTAACGAAGTCTTCAACGTTGGAAGCGCCGATATCAACAACAGCGTCATCCATTAGGGCCAGTGCTTCAAGTAATTCGCCAAATTGTTTTCCACGCATTGATTCATCTTGCGTGCCGTCCGAGTTGATACTCTCGACCGCAATTATTTGGGCATCCTTTAGACGTGGTGCTAGAAAGTGTCTTGCGACGGTGCTTTTCCCTACGTTTCCGGAGAAGTTTATAACGGCTATTTTCATTTTCATTCCTTAAAGTTGTTCAAAAAGTGGTTGGTAGTAAAGCCGAGTGTTTTAGTTGTCCTTGTTCTCCTTACCTTTATTCAAAAGTCGCTGTGCAAGCGAGTTTTTTGGTGACTGGCTCGTGTATTTATCGGCGACAAGTTCCCGTCGCTGTTTATCCGTTAAGCCGGATAAGTCCGCCTCTGGCTCATTCACTTTAGATTCGGATGAGCCCACGTTTGTACTCACCTTTTCTGACGTTGGAACCGTTGGCGGGGTTGTGTCGTCGCGGCTCTTTATGAACTTCCGTACAGCTTCCTGTGAAACTTTCACGTTATTGGCGGCTAACCAATCGCGGATCTGCCAGTTTGCGTACCCTTTTCTCTTCAGTTCAAAAATCTGCGCATGAAAAGGTTCTAGCTTCGAACGTTTTGCCTTTGGCTGTGTCGTTCTCTCAAATTCATCTATATCCATTTTTTGTGACCTTTGTTTTAAATCGATCATCCTACCTTCTTTTAGATGAGGCAACAACCAAATACAACTAAACGCAACAAATAATACAGCATTTTAAAGCTTTTTACAACTAAATAAATCTTTAAACAACTTAATACAACTAATTATACAACTTTATACACGCGTAATTGCAACTAAAGCCAGCCTTAATTTTTATTCTGGCGTTATAACTAGGCACGTCGGATATGTTTACAAGCTGCTACGCAGCTCGTAAAATATCCACGTGCCAAAGGGTGCCCCTTTGAAACCCAACAGAAAAAAAGCCGGCGCTACGCGCAGATAAAAACAGTGGCCGGCAACAAACCCAGGAGGCCGGATTATGACCAGCAAAAAAAAGGCGATTGCCAAAGAAAGGCTAACCCATCCCGTTAGCTTCAGATTGACTGCCGCCGATCATGCCGCCTACCTGAAAAAAGTTGAAGCTTCCGGCATGAAGCCATCTGATTTTTTCCGTGATTGCGTCCTGGGTAATAAAACCCAAATTATTGCCCGTCCTAAATCCAGCGCCGATAAAGACCGGATTATTTACCTGTTCAATAAAACCAGTAACAACATGAACCAACTGGCACATAAAGCCAATGCCGCCCATTTGGCCGGTAGTATCTCCGAGGCGACCTATTCCGGCATCCTGGCCGTGCTTCAAATCATCGCCCAGTTGATGAAAGCCACTATAAAAGATGCTGATTAGAATCACAGGCGGCAACGGTGGCATTGCCGAATACTTGGTTAGCGGCCAAAAGCACGACCGGGAAATGTCCCGCGACGAACTGGATGAGCGCGTTATCCTGGACGGGGATCTGGATCTAACCGATACCATCATCAAAGGCATGGAAAAAGAGGGTGAGCGATATTTGCATATCACCTTGGCGTTCAAAGAAGATTTTCTAACCAACGAAACCCTTAAAGACATCACTGATGACTTCAAGGCGTTCTCGATGACTGCCTTTGATGCTGATGAATTCAATTTTTATGCTGAAGCCCACTTACCAAAGATAAAAAGCTACGCCAACCGGAAAACCGGCGAGTTAGTAGAGCGGAAGCCCCATATCCATATAGTGATTCCGGAGAAGAATCTATTATCTGGCCAGAACCTAAATCCGTTCGGAAAAGTAGATCAACAGACAAAATTTCTTGAAGCGTTCCAGGAACACGTCAACGCAAAGTATGGCCTAGCCAGCCCGAAAGATAACCGGCGTATTAAATTCACCGATGAAAGCGAAATTATAAGCCGGTACAAAGGCGACTTGTTCCAGGGCAGTGCTAAGACATTTAAAGAACGGATTTTGTCGGACGTGCTTGATCGACAAATCAGCGACTACGACAGCTTTAAAGACTTGCTGGCCGAGCATGGGGCAACACGCACACGCAACGCTGGAAAGGATAACGAATATCAAAACGTCAAACTGGCAAACCAGGCGAAAGGCATCAACCTAAAAGATTACGTCTTCAGCCGTGAATTCATCGAGAAGCCGGAGGCCGATAAAAGGCTATTTCTAGCCGACGAAGTCCGGAAGCAATACGACAGCCAGCAAGCGCCACGAGTGACGGCGCCGGAGCTTACCGCCCGGCTGAAGGAATGGCACGAAGTACGTGCGCCAGAACTGAAATACATCAACAGCGGAAACCGCAAGCTATACACCCATTATCGTGGCGCAGAGCGCGACGTTAAGAAGGCAATTTTAGCCGACCGTGCGACCGCTTTTTATTCTAGGCATCGGAAGGAGAACACGAATGAGCGAGAACCCACAGCAATTAGAGGACGATCTGGAGGCCGCAATGGCGGCTCTGGACACGCCGCTACCAGAGGCAACTCTGGATCTCGAATCGCCGAACTCATCCCAGGGGGAGGACTTCCCGGTAAGCCCAACATTGGAAGGGTTGGACGAAAGCCGCCGCCTCAAAATAAAAACCGCTTGCGAAGCTTGTCCGAACTCGGTGTGGTTCGCATCGCCGGACGAAGTGAAGTGTTATTGCCGAGTGATGTTCCTAATCACATGGAGCAACAAGGAGACAAACCAGATAACGGCTTGCGACGGGATGTTCTTGGGGCAAGAGTAGAACTTTCAGAGCATGAAGTAAGTCAGGCGGAACCGAAACCGCGCGACATTAGGATCGCCGATAATGTGACCGGCCAGCTGGCCGCTGAACAGCGAGAACGAGCAACTGAGGCCAAGGCAGCGACTTTGAGCGAGTTCGCGCAGATCAAGCGAGAACTCGATGCTGGCCGATTGCTTGCTCACTTGAGCAAAACGCACGGTGTCATTCCTGAAAGATACCAAGTTTCAAAAGGCCAGGATGGTGGCGACCGCATCAAGGCCGGTACCAGGAATTTGAATGTGTCCGATTTTCTTACTCAAGAAGTGCGCTTATCGTTTAGTGAAGCGGCGCCGATTTTACGGAAGGTGTATGCCGATCAGGTAGGCCGCGAGGTTATTGAGGCTAGACCAGCGCCACGGCGTGAACTATGGGAGGCTTTCAGAACGGCTCAGCCCGACCAGACTAAACTGAAGGCCAAAGAGTGGGAGGCGCAGCGCCAGGGCGAGCGTGAACGTCGCGCCCAGATCCGGAACGCTTACCAGGCGCAACGCCGAACCATCAAGAACAATACGCGAAAATCACCCCTTGAACGCAAGGCGGCGCTGTCGATCGCCAGCATGAAGCGCGTTACTGAAGATATGGCTTTGCGCGAAATAATAGTCATCGAGCGGAAACAATTGAAGGAACGGCAAAGCTACCAGGAGCGGTACCGGGCGTTTCTGGCCGAACGGGCGAACAACGGTGACGAAGCGGCCTTGGCCGAGTTGCGCCGGCAGCGTGGCACGGCTGGAACGCCTAAAGGAGTAAATAATATTGAAAGCAGTGCTACGTACGGCGAGCAAGCTAAATCGGCACCTATAGCATCTGATTTGGTCTATTCAATAGACCGAAGCGGTAATGTCACTTATTATGCTGATGCAACAAAAAGCCGCGCCCTGGTCGTTGATTTAGGCAAGCGTGTAACGGTGGCCGCAGCCAAAGACAGTTTAGCGGTCGAGGCTAGTTTACGCTTGGCCGTGCAGAAATTCGGCCCGACTTTGAGAGCCGATGGCAGTAAGGAATTTCAAAACCAGCTGATTGAGGCGGCTTTTAAGACGGGTTTGCGAGTGGAATTTAGCAATCCGGACATGAATGCCGAGTTGCAGCGGCGCCGAGCCGAGCGTGAAGACCTTCAGGCCCGTGGTCGGGCTTTCATTGAAGCCGAGCGAGAAAAGGCGGTGGTTTCTGGTCTGGTTGCTCCGGCGTTGGATATTGCAAAGAGGCCGGAACCAGGGCGCGATAATCAGCAGAAAGTATCACCACAACGACAGCCCAAGCCGGATAAACCAAGAGGGCCAAGGCGTTAAATGGGCAGTTGGTTTTTGGTATCAAGAGCTATTAAGGGCGTTTAACGCCAATAAATGGAACATTACTGTAATTTTTGGAACTCAACACATAAAATGCGAACACCTTTTTTCATTGCTAAGTATTACATTGAGCTGTGCAAGCTCAAGTACAAAGTCAAGACCTCAACGAGGCCATCGCCTCCGAACTTAATCAGCGTAGACTCATCCCGAGCCATTTGGGAAGTTCCTATTCCTGGTCAGGTCAGCCGATTCATGTCGACCAAGTCTGGCGCTATTGACGACGAGTTTTTCGTTGTGAGAGTGGATACGGAGGCATTCTATTACACATGGTTGAAAAGCAGCCCAGCGATTTCTGACCAGCATGGTGCCGACTGCGTTCTACGTTCTGATATGCCGAGAGACTATAAATATAATGATGCAATCGACGGGTTTGCAAACGGTAAAGAAAACCCGGTTCCACTCGCGCATGTTGATGCACATATGGATAAAGAACACGCGCGCATTGGATTTATCAATGGCATAACGAGATCATTTTGGCTAATTGTAAATCGCGCACCTTCATTTCCAGTGATGGTGCATGGTCGTGAATCGGCCGAACTACTCAATCAGGTAGTTGGCCTAGATGCTGCGCCTATGTCTTTTAGTGAACTCTTTAATACCTCCAATTAGAGGGTATCAGCAGTGAATGAGGATAGCAAAAATATGAAGCGAGGCTCTACAGTTTCCATAGTCTCATACTTATCTAGCATCGCGTCCCTGAAGGTTTTCACCCATGCCGCCATTTTTATCCCCTCTTCATCTTGGCAAAAGAGAGGGGGAATAAAATCATCCGGTAACTCTCCTCCATAATGTATTTTCCATGCGTGAGATAAAAGATTCATATCCTCTTCTATGGCTTCCATATTTGGGTATGGGTTTTCTGGCATCATCTCAACGCGAGTGGCTCTAACACGTTTTAGGTGCCGTTTTCTTTGTCGTTTCGCCAGCTTGTCTTTGCGTTTCATGGGCTCATAGTTAGTGAGTGATTATTGCTAGAGAGTTTCAAAAACGAAAATCTTTTCATCGGGGGCCGGCAGGTTCATCTTGCTCCTGCTGCTGCTCCTGTTCGCTTTCGGGCTCAGGCTCAGGCTGAGGATCGACCATTCCTTGAGCTTTAGCGGCTGCTATCAATTCAGCAGCCAAAACAACATCAAAGACTGGTTGCCCGTTCCATGTCACGCTCCAGGTCTGCGAGGCGGCATCCCAGTAAAATTTAACTTCGCCTTTGTCGCCGTTGGTATTATTGGGGCGTAGCTTTTCCATCGGGAAGGTATAGGTATTTGTAGACATTTAACATATCTCCTTAGTTATATTTCTTCTTGGTGTGTTCACTTATGTACGTCGCATTAAAATGACGTTTTGATTTTGCTATGATGGTAGTAGAGATACGCTAACCCAATAGGGGCGATAAAGATCGCCATGCTCCAGCAGAGCAGCATAGTGAATAATTTCGCAACAAGCATGAGAAGGCCGTTAACCAAGAAAAAGTTCTTCCCTATAATAAAATTCACGATGCTTTCGTAGACAAATCGAGAATAGGGATACAAAAGCGTGTTGATCAACATAAAGACGACCATGCCGATCTGGATTGGGTTTGTTCCTTTGCTCGCCGTGTAATAAACGAACGCTGGAAATATCAGTCCAAACAAGAGTTGACGGAGGTAATATTGAAGGGATAAACCGCCGAAGGTTTTTGCGATCACTTGACGCATAAGGTTCTCTTTTGAAGGTTATAAAAATATCTAATATATTTTGGTTTTCACTCTAGGGTCAATGCTTATTCTCCTTGGTTTGTGATCTTGGCCGGCGTGTGTCTAATGTTCCAGTCTATTGAACGTCGATGGAATGTCTTGTTACCCAAGTGTGGGCTGTTGGAGCCCCCGGGCTACCGATTAGTATTTTAATGCTACTTTTTAGGTAGACCTTTAAATGTAGTTTCCACCCAAGAATCAAAAGTCTTCATTTTTACATAACTCATTACATCATACATTTCAGGGTTAAGAATATTTAGAGTTTCTTTGAACAACTTTAAATCAAGCTCTTCCATTTTTTTATCCCGCTTAATTCTTAAAAAAATCTTAGTAAAATCTTTTTGTTTATACCCTATATCTTTTTTTCCTAACCGTATAGGATTTCCATTTTTTGTAATACCTAGAGCTTGTGCAGCTAGAAAAGCCTCTTTTTTTACTTTATATACCTTGTCATGCAAGGCTAATCTTGTAATTACATCTCTTGACTGCTGGCAGTCATATTTTCTTAAAACATCTAAAGCAGCCAGTCGAGTTTCCCATGAGTAATTACAATTCGCATTTTTTACCAGTTCTTTTATATTTTCTGGGGCTTCCATGATAAAGCTCATATTTTCCTCTTTGAGATAATTTTAGTGTTGGTGTGTGAAGCTAACCGCCGTATATTAACGTGATATAGGTGCAAAACAGCGTTCAATAATTACCGCTGGTTACTTTAAATGCTGTTCAATCAACTCACCATGAGCTTTATTAACTTTGAACATCGTTTGCAAAAATCGCATGTTTGTCCCTGTAAGTTTTTTAATTTCCCGAGCACTTAAAGGGCTTACATTTCTGTAATCAATTAATTTTTGTTGATGGGTTTCGTCAACATCTTTACCTTTATCTAGTATTTCTGTCTTTCCATTCGCCTTGCCAACACCAACAATTCCCACTCCACTTTCATACAGAAAAACTACGTCGCCTTTCCGCAAAGTATCGATTTTGAATTTCCAAGGGTCGTAAAACGCTGCCGCTATCCCGTTTGACACCATATAAAAATGATCAGAGGGAGTATTCCCTTTGTTTGTGTTTAAAAAAACGTAACGTGGAGTATTTTCATCCTCATCATCAACCATTCGATTGACAGAATCTGGTACGTTTTGCATTTTGTCATAAAGCGCTAACGCCGTTTTTAAAGAGTCTTTAACGAATTCAGCCATTAACTCTTGCCTGTTAACGCCGAGAGTTAACGAAAATTCATCAATTATTGCAACAGTACTTCTAGGCAATCTCAACGTAACTGCTTCAGTATCGGCTTTTTGTTGCGCTTTTTCCGATATATATTTTTCAATAGTCATTTAATTTCCTTGAATAAAATAGCTTATGTAAAATTCTTAATTAATTATATATTTATTTTAAAAAAAATCAAATTAGATTCTATAAAAAATTAAATAAGACTATTTTTAGGCTTTATAAAGCTAATCTAAGAATATTTGATGTACCAAGTCTGTTCATTAATCGGTCGTTTTATGAACAGTCTTCAGGGTTTGTGTTTTTGATGGTTCCTGATATGCCGAGCTGTTAAAATAGCCGTTAATTTTTCAATGTTACGGTACTGTCCATGAATCAACGCATCGGCTATGCAAGAATATCAACCGACGACCAAAATCTGGACTTGCAACGCGACGCTTTGAAAAAAGCTGGGTGCACCATCATCTATGAAGAAGCGGCAAGTGGTAAAAAATCTGACCGAGCCGAACTTGAGCATTGCCGAAAGGCGTTGAGGAAAGGAGATACCTTGGTGGTGTGGCGGCTGGATCGGTTGGGGCGAAGTTTGTCTGACTTGGTGCGAATCGTAGCAGAGTTAGAGCGCGATGGCGTTGGTTTTGAGAGCTTAACGGAGAAAATTGAGACAGGTAGCGCATCCGGCAAGTTGATTTTTCATGTCTTTGCGGCACTGTCCGAGTTTGAACGAAACCTAATTCGTGAGCGCACTCACGCAGGGCTTGCCGCAGCGCGTGCGCGCGGTCGTGCGGGTGGCCGAAAACCCAAACTTGACGACAAGCAGGTGCGCGAGATCAAGGCGCTGTTACGCGATCCAGGTATCCATGTTGCCGATGTGGCTCGTCGCTATGGCGTATCACGGACGACTCTTTATAAGCACGTAGGCGTCGTTGCGCCACGGCAATGAGGGAGCGAATGCTCACCTACTTGAACGCGCTGACCAACGGCGTGTGCTTTCTCGGCCCGTACCCGACCGAGGGTTGAGGTCATGATTAACTCAAGCTGGTGATATAGGGGGGGTAATGTCTGACCTTTCAGGGAGTGACCGTCGCAAGTTGGAAAAGCTTCTTGGCATGGGAGGTGGCTACGTGCTGAACTTCTCAGACCGAACCTTCGGTGAGTTCTTTGATGAATACCACGTCGAGATCGACGACGGGCGCTACAAGGTGCGCGGAACGTCGAAGGCTAACCGGATGCGCACGTTCTGGGAGCTGGACGGGAATCATATGGTGGGCTGCGTCATCGGTGGTCTGATCGAGTACGCTAGCGACGAGCAATGCTTCGGCGACAGCAATCCGGTGTTAATCGACAACTGCCGCAAGATCGCTCAGCGCTTGCTCATTGACCAGCCTGTGGCCGAGCTGGACGCGCTCACAGCCATTGCCGACGAGAGGGGTTTCGAGGTGGTGGCCGAACATGTTCGCGAGGCCATAGAGAAGAACCAGCCGGAAGGCGGGTTGGATCGCCTACACACCTTCGTCAACAAATTCGTGCGCGTGACCTGTGAACCTCACGGCATCGAGATTAACAGGGACAAGCCGCTGCACAGTGTGTTTGGTGAGTATGTCCGAGCGTTGCGTGATGGCGGACACCTCGAATCGGGCATGACCGAGCGCATCTTGAAGTCCAGCATTTCAGTGCTGGAAGCATTCAATGACGTAAGGAATAACAAGAGTCTGGCTCACGACAACCCGATCCTGAACTACGAAGAGAGCCTGCTGATCTTCAATCATGTTGCTGCTTCAATACGGTTCATCAAGGCATTGGAAATGAAGATCAAGGCGAAGATGGTGCCGAAGGCATCAAGCTGGGAATCAGATGACATACCGTTCTAGTTTGCCTCCGAACTGCCGTTAGGCAAGGCGCGGCGTGAGGGCGATCAAGTTGCCCTCTGGGTATTCCGGGGAGCTGCGTTTCTGCTGTCTGCCGTGCTCGATATGAGCGGTTGTGCCGACTTAGCGCAAACCATTTTCCGGCTAAAGCTTGTGAGGTGGAAAATTCAACGGATGAAGATTTAATGAATTGATTGCGATGAGTTTTATTTTGGTGTATAATGACAGATGCTGGAGTGTAGTTTTTTTCAGCATATGGCCCTCCCTGCTATGGGAGTTCTAGGTTCGCAATAGTCAGGGAGATAATTTTAACGTTTACGGAGTAAACATTATGTCAATATATCTTATTGATTATGTTTCACAGCTCCTCGATGCCGTGATTGTTCATGTCATGGCCGTGGTAATTTGTGAAACTTTAAAACGTACAGACTAATCTGTTTGTGCAAGCCCTTGTTGAAGTTCGCCCTTCATCAAGGGTTTTTTTTTAGGTTTTTACGTAATCCTTATTTTTAACTCTACAAAGTAGAGTTAATAGGCGAAATACGCCCCAACCCAAGAACTCCTTGTAAAGCAGAGTATAATACTAATTCTCTCAAAAGTGTCAATACAAAATTACCATTTAGGTAATTTTATCTATTTATTGAGCCTACTTTTTAGATAAAACGAACAGACTGCATGGCTCAGGTTTACTATTGATAATGGATTTTACACTCAATTGGCCGAAATTAGGCTTCAAAATTAGGTCGTGGTTATAGTCGGAATTGGTGAATGACATTGCAGTTTGTGCCAAAAATCTTGATTTTTGGCACAAGGTAGGTGTGTGCGGAACATTTTGTGGTCTTTGTCGTTTTATTTAATGTTTGAAGTTTATGATCCCGTAAAAAGCCGCTTAAATTAAGGTTAGTCATTATCTGTGGCTCCTATAATGTCCCCTGACATAGGTTCCATCTCTACGAAAATATCCTTGCACGCTGACGGTTTTAGGTATTCCTGTAATCGAACTAATATCACCGTAACAAGACCCGTTTTCCGCACAAGGCACTGCATAGGTGGGTTGTTGTTGTAAGGAATAGCTAGGCGGACTGTAATTCCGACCCCCTGTATTTACGCTTGGGGTTATGACACTAGGGCTTAGTGTTGGCTTTTGATAGTTATTTCTGGCTGTACTTTTTCCTGCTTCCGCCTGTTTGACCCTGCCGGCTTCTTCTTGCGTTAGGAGATCATGGCGACAGCCGTAGCCAAACCCTTGGAGGCAGGTACTCAGGGCGTAGTCATGTTCCGCTTGTCTGACCCTGCCGGCTTCTTCTTGCGTTAGGAGATCATGGCGACAGCCGTAGCCAAACCCTTGGAGACAGGTACTCA
>JBAZKL010000009.1:0-31849 GCA_041650835.1 Candidatus Omnitrophota bacterium | reverse complement strand
TCCCTACGAATGCGTGTAAAATTTCAAAGCGCGAAGCGCTGAAATTTTCACGCAGGACATGAGTAGGGATGAGGGCATGAGTTATGTTCGCTTTATGAACATAACTCATCTCTTATAGCTTTGCTGTCGGCCCGAACTATCCTTAGCGAATGCATGAAAATTTCAGCGCTGCGTGTTTGTACTTACACCCGGCGCAGATCGGAATTGCGCCGGTGTGCCGCTTTCTGCGGCAGGGATGGGGGAATAAGACCCGGTCTTGAAATACAGCTCAATAATAACAACGGAGGTTGGAATGAGGGATCTCTTACAGATGTTTTTATGCGCGATAATTGTGCTATTTGCGTGTGTTCTTGTTTCAGCGCAAGAAGTTGATTGTGAGGATATTTCCGGCGGCAACAGGCAGTTTTATTCCGTTTTGATCGGCCCGGATGACCCGTGTATTATTTATGCCGGCTCGCATGGAGTAGTTTTAAAGAGCGCTGACGCGGGTGAGAATTGGAGGCCGGTTTTGTTTATAAAAGGGCAGAATCCGAAGGTCAATTCCCTGTCTTTGAGCCCTGTAAATAAAAACATTATTTTCGCGGCAACGGGAAACGGTCTCTATATGGGTACCGGCCGGGGAAAAAGCTGGAAAAGGATTTTCAAGGGTAAGAATTATTTGGAAAATGTGTGTGTTTGTTCCGCGGTTTTTAATTCTACTCTTTATGTGGGGACTAAGGGGGGGCTTTTTGTCAGTGAAGATCTCGGCAAAAGCTGGATAAAAGAAGAGGGAGAATTGGGGGATGAGCCTGTCCGCGCTTTGGCCGTTGATACGCTTACCGGCGGGTGTGTGTATGTTGTAAGTGATCATAGCGTGTTTAAGAAAGCAAGCAAACAATATTCCTGGCAAAAGATATTTTCTATAATAAGCGGGGAATCCGGAGAAGAAAATGAGTTTGAGGAATCACCCGATGAAAACGATGAGCCGCAGGAGCACTCCCGGCGCTTCAAAGATATAAAAGTAAGCTCGGCTGACCGAAACAGCCTTTTCTTGGCAACGACGCGCGGCGCCTGGAAAAGCGTGGATGGCTGGCTCACGTGGGAGCTCCTGCCGTCATATGGCTTGCTTGATGAGGATGTCCGTTGCCTCTGTCAATTGGGCGATACTCATTTCTTTGCCGCGACCGGTTCGGGGATTTTCATATATAATGGGCTGCGTTGGAAAGAATTATATACAAACCCCGCGGTGAGGGATGTTAATATGATAATTTGCGATAAGGCGGGTAATTTATACGCGGCGACGCCGCGGGAATTGTTGAAAATAAGTTTAAAAGGCCTCACCGTCGAAGGTTTTGCCGATGATCCGGCCCCGGCATCTCAACTTGAGGATCCCCCGATCGGGGAACTCTATGAAGCGGCTATCCGGTATGCGCAGGTGGAGCCTGAAAAGATCCTGCTTTGGAGAAAAGCCGCGGCTAAAAAGGCATGGCTTCCGAGAATGACTGTCGGCTGGGATAGGAACGCCTCAAACCTTTGGCATTGGGAATCGGGCTCTTCAAGCAAGCCGGATGACGATGTTTTAAGAAGAGGAAAGGATTTTTTGGATTGGGATTTAACCCTGAGCTGGGATTTCGGCGAACTCATTTGGAACAATGATCAGACATCGATCGACGCTCGTTCACGTTTATTGGTTCAACTGCGTGAAGATGTTTTAGACCAGGTGACAAAGTTGTATTTTGAACGCCGGCGGGTCAAGATGGACCTGAATGAACTCAGGATAGAGGATAGGAAGAAGCGTCTTGAGAAAGAATTACGGCTTCAGGAGCTCACCGCGTCACTTGACGCTCTGACCGGAGGATTTTTCTCCCGCGGACGCAAAAGTGCCGGTTCTTGAAATCTTGTCTATACTCGTCTCTTGCCGGTAAGTGCCTCCAAAGTCATTCCCGCCTTGCTAAAGTAGCTTTAATCGGGCATCTAAAAGCCAATACCCCTGCGCAATATTCCCTTGCAATAAATGAACATTTATGATATCTTATTGAGACTGCAAACCAACTTATTATTAACCCTTAAAACTCGTATAATGCCATGGCAATAATAAACTTAAGCGATAGTAATTTTAAAAAGGAAGTATTGGAATCTGATGTACCCGTCCTGGTTGATTTTTGGGCTCCTTGGTGCGGTCCGTGTAAGCTCTTAGGCCCGATTATTGAAGAAGCCGCGCTCGTATACGATAAGAAGATCAAGATCGGAAAACTTGATATCGATTCAAACCCTGAAATCCCCACTCATTACGGAATTATGTCGATACCGACACTGATGTTCTTTAAAAAAGGACAGGTCATGGAACAGTTTGTCGGCGCTTTGAGCAAGAATGACCTGAAGAAAAAAATCGAAGCGTATCTTAGATAAGTGCAGGTATTTTGATGAAACGCGTATTTATCGCCGCCACGAAACAAAACGACGGAAAAACTACTGCCTCTCTTGGCCTCATTTGTAATTTCGCGAAAGAATTTGAGCGTGTCGCTTTCATAAAACCTATCGGACAGAGATACCTGGAAGAAGACGGCCTGAAGATCGACGAAGATTCATTATTGATTGAGGAGGTCTGCGGTATTCAGTGCGGGTTAAAAGATATGAGCCCGATCGCGGTGGAGAAGGGGTTTACGGAGCGTTATATCGACCGGCCGTCTCAACGCTCTATCTCCAGTCAGATCAAAAGAGCCTTTAAACGGGTCTGCGTCAATAAGGACCTGGTGGTCATTGAAGGCACAGGGCATGCCGGTGTCGGCTCTGTCTTTGATCATTCCAACGCGACGGTTGCCAAGCTTTTGAATTCCAAGGTCATTATTATTTCATCGGGAGGCATCGGCCGCCCGATAGACGAGATCGTATTGAACAAAGCGCTTTTTGAAAAAGAAGGCGTTGAGGTGTTAGGCGCGATCATTAATAAGGTCCTCCCGGAAAAATATGATAAAATCAACCGCCTGGCGCGTAAAGGATTAAAGAGGAAAGGAGTTAAGGTCCTGGGGGTCATCCCTTATACGCCGCTTTTGTCGTATCCTACCATCCGGCAGATCCTGGAGGAAACCAGTTATAAACTGTTATGCGGGAATTTATTCCTTGAAAATACCGTAGCGCGCGTTATCGTCGGGGCAATGGAGCCTCATGACGCGATCAAATATATCGTTGAAGATAGCCTTTTGATCACGCCGGGTGACCGGGAGGATATGATCTTGACGGCGCTGGGATGTTTCAGCAGTAAAGATAAACGCAGGCTTTTGGTTTCAGGAATGGTTTTGACCGGCGGCATAGTGCCTCCGAAATCGATCCGCAACCTTTTGGCTGATTCGCGTATCCCGGTCATACTCGCGAAGGAAGATACGTATTCTGTGGTCTCGGATATCCACGATCTGACCATTAAGCTTCGGCCCCGCGACACGACGAAGATCAATACCGTTATCGGGCTTGTAAAAAAACACGTGGATTTAAAAAGCATAATAAGGAGTATGTAAAATGGATATCGTCAGGAAATTGCATGAAAAAGCCCGTCTTAATATTAAAACCATCGCGTTGCCCGAATATAATGATAAACGGGTAGTTGAAGCCGCCTTGAGGGTGGAAAAGGAAGGGTTCGCGAAAGTAGTCTTGTTGACAAAAGATTCGATCGACCCGAAAGAGAACGAACGCTATATCAATGAATTCTTTTTAATGCGCCAGGCAAAGGGCGTCGATATGGGGACAGTGCGTAAATTGTTCGAAGACCCGATCTATTATGCCGCTATGCTCACCCGGGAAGGTAAAGTCGACGGGTTTGTCGGCGGGGCATGTCATACGACCGCCGATATCGCGCGCGCGGTGATCCATTGTATCGGTATGGATGAACGCATGAATGTGGCGTCGAGCTGTTTTATCATGGATGTCCCTCAGTGCCCGTTCGGTGAAAACGGGACGTTTATTTTTGCCGATTGCGGAGTTATCCCCGAGCCCAACGCCCGCCAGTTATCGTGCATGGCGGTGGCGGCGGCTGAGCTGGTTAAGAAAGTCCTGGATTTTACTCCCCGCATCGGTTTCTTGAGTTATTCGACCAAGGGGTCGGCGGAAAGCAAGTCGCTTGATAAAATAACCGAAGCCCTCAAAGCAGTCAGGTTGATGGCGCCTGATCTATTGGTTGACGGAGAACTCCAGGTTGATTCGGCGATAGTCCCTGAAGTTGCGAAAATAAAATCGCCGAGCAGCGTATTAGGGGGAAGGGCCAACATTTTGATCTTCCCGAACCTTGAAGCAGGCAATATCAGTTATAAATTAGTTGAGCGTTTGTCGGGGGCGCGGGCTATCGGGCCGTTGTTCCTGGGATTGAAGAAGCCTTGCAGCGACCTGTCCCGCGGTTGTTCAGTCGAAGATGTGGTCGATTGCGTAGCGGCGACCGCTATTCGGGCGCAATAATCGTATAAAATTATTAACCGTTTTTTTAATTACATAATGAGAAACCATGAGAGTCTTAGTTATTAACAGCGGAAGTTCATCCATCAAATATAAGCTTTTCGAGATGCCTCAGGAGAAGCTTGTTTCAAAAGGTTTGATCGAACATATCGGTGAAAAAGGTTCACAGATCCAGGACCATCAGGCGGGTTTAAAGAAGATCTTAGCTGAGATCAATCATATCGACTTGATCGGCCATCGCGTGGTCCACGGGGGAGAGAAATTCAAAAAACCGGTTTTTATCGACGCGAAAGTCATCGAGAAAATAGAAGAGTGCTGCCGCCTGGCTCCTTTGCATAATCCCGCGAATTTAGCGGGTATCCTGGCGTGTAAGAAGCTGCTCGCGGGCATTAAGCAGGTCGCGGTGTTTGATACGGCGTTCCATCAAACCTTGCCCGATTACGCCTTTATGTACGGCCTGCCGTATTCATATTACACTAAGTACGGTATACGAAAATACGGCTTTCACGGCACAAGCCACGAGTATGTCGCGCATGAGGCGGCGCGCCTTTTAAAAAAACCTTTCAGCAGGCTCAAGATCATAACCTGCCACTTAGGCAACGGATGCAGCATTGCCGCCGTTAACAAGGGCAAGTCATGCGATACCAGTATGGGGTTTACTCCTTTGGAAGGCTTGCTTATGGGGACCCGCTGCGGGGACATTGACCCGGCTGTTATTACGTATATTATGGCGCGGGAAGGTCTGAGCGTGCAACAGATGGATACGATGCTTAATAAAGAAAGCGGGCTTAAAGGCGTGTCCGGTTTGAGTAATGATATGCGGGTCCTGGAAGATGAGATCAAGAAGGGCAATAAACGGGCTGCTTTGGCGATCGAAATGTTCATGTACCGTTTGAAGAAGTATGTCGGTGCTTATATGGCGGTCATGGACGGTTGTGACGCGGTGGTTTTGACCGGCGGTATCGGTGAAAATAAAGCGAGAGTTAAAGAGAAGCTCAGCAGGTCGCTCGACGCGTTCTTAAAAAGAAAAACAAAAGTTTTAGTGGTACCCACGAATGAAGAATTAATGATCGCCCGACAGTCGTTTCGTTTGGCCAAATAAACAAAATAATACGGCGGGAGCGCGCATATGAAAAAGATCATTATGGTCATCGGAGAGAATGATTTCCGCGACGAGGAGTTGCTTGAGCCTAAGAGGATCTTTGAGAAAAACGGTATTCAGGTGTTAGTGGCAAGCACTTCTTTTGAGGTATCCAAAGGCGTGCTGGGCGCGGAGGTCAAGCCTGATATTTTAGTCCAGGACATCGCGGTGAGCGGCCTTGACGCGCTCGTCTTTGTCGGAGGGCAGGGGGCGACGCAATATTGGGACGACCCTATCTCTCATAAGATCGCTTTTGATGCCGTAAACGCCCATAAGATCGTCGCGGCTATCTGTATCGCTCCGGTCATTTTAGCGAAAGCCGGGCTCCTGAAGGGCAAGCGCGCGACAGTATGGGCGACTGAGGCGGGCCAGATCTCGTATAACGGAGCGATCTATACCAAGAAAAACGTTGAGATAGACGGTAATATTATTACCGCTGCCGGGCCTTTCGCGGCGCGGCAGTTCGCGGAAGAAATAATCAAAGCTGTAGGAAATTAATGCGGGAGAAAGTACTATGATGAGGACAGTTTTAAAATCAAAATTACACCGGGTGCGCGTCACTGAAGCCAACCTTTATTATGAGGGAAGCATTACCATCGACGCGGCACTGATGAAAAAAGCCGATATAATCCCGGGTGAGAAAGTCGAAGTTTTTAATCTCAATAACGGCATCCGGCTTGAAACGTATGCTATTGAAGGGAAAGAGAATTCAGGGGTTATCTGCCTCAATGGCGCGACCGCCCGCGGGGGCTGTGTCGGAGATGAGGTCATTATTGTGACGTATTTCTTAGCCGATGAAAAAGAGGCTAAAGACGTCAAAGCGAAGATAGTCAATGTCGATGAAAGAAACCGGGTTAGAAATTAGGGTCGTCGGGGACCCTGTCCTCAGGAAAAAGGCGAAGGCTGTTAAAGAGGTCACGGCTTACCATCGGGAGCTTTTGAGCAAAATGGCCCGCCAGATGTACGATTCCAAGGGGATCGGGCTTGCCGCGCCGCAGGTAGGGGTGAGCGAGTCTTTGATCGTCGTCGATACCGGTTCCTGTTTATACAAATTAGTGAATCCTAAGATCACTAAGCGCCAGGGCAGGCAGTCCATGGAAGAAGGCTGCCTCAGTGTGCCGGGGGTAAGCATCAAGGTGAAGCGCGCGAAGAAGATCACGGTTTGCGCGCTCGATGATTGCGCCAAGCCGGTCAAGATCGATGCCGAGGATTTTCCGGCATGTGTCTTTCAGCATGAGATTGACCATTTGAACGGTAAGCTGATCATCGATTACGCCACTTTATTGGATAAGATGACCTTAAGAAGGAAATTAAGAACATCCGCCGCGAAAAAAGGAAATGAAAAACTGCCCAAATCAAGAACAGAACCTGGAAAATTGTAATTGCAGTTATGATCCCTGCGCGCGGACGGGCGTCTGTTGCGAATGCGTGAGGTATCATCGGGAGAATAACGAACTCCCCGCGTGTTTCTTTCCTGCGGATATTGAACGTACCTATGACCGCTCCTTGCGGCAATTCATTAAGAATCAAAAATGACTAAAAATGTTTATGAGCTGATCATCATCGGCGCGGGCCCGGCGGGTTTGACTGCCGCGCTTTACGCCGGCAGATACAGGATCAATACCATGGTCGTGGAGAAGCTTTCACCCGGAGGCCAGATCATTTTGTCTTCGACCATTGAGAATTATCCCGGGTTCCCCGGAGGTATTGATACCCAGGAATTGATCGGCCGTTTTAAAAAACAGGTGGATGAGCTGGGAGTTGAGATTGTTTCTGATGAGGTGGTGGAACTCTCTACCTTGAGGGATGAAGCTGTGCCGGTATATACGGTTAAAACGCAGGAAGCCGTCTATGAAGCTAAAAGCCTTATTATCGCCAGCGGCGCCTGTTCTAAGCCGCTTGGCGTTGAAGGAGAAACAAGATTAACCGGCAGGGGCGTTTCTTATTGCGGGACCTGCGACGGGCCGATGTTCAAGAATAAGGATATCGTGGTTGTCGGCGGCGGCGACCGGGCGGTCGAGGAAGCGTTGTTCTTGAGCACCTACGCGAAAAAGGTCACTGTTATTCATCGCCGCCAGGAATTCCGCGCGTCTGAGATCCTGCTTGAAAAAGCCAGGCAGAACGAAAAAATAAATTTTGTTTTGGATTCCACCATACAGGAAATACGCGGCGAGGGCAGGATCGAGTCGGTGCAGGTCTATAATAATAAAACCGCCCGGTTAAGCGAGCTTGCGTGCAGCGGGGTTTTTATATTTATAGGCATTGAGCCTAATACGGGATATGTTCATGATTTCATCGCGAAGGACAAACTGGGGTTTGTTGTAACCGATGATGAATTGAAAACTAATAGAAAAGGTGTCTTTGCGTGCGGTGACTGCCGGAAAAAAAGCTTATACCAGGTGGTTAACGCCTGCGGCGAAGCTGCGGTGGCTGCGCATTCCGCGCATGGATATTTGTTAAACCTATGAAAAAGATCGTCTCGCACAATAAAAAATTAAAGGACTGGGTCTTGAAGATGGCGCGTATGTGCCAGCCGGATAACATTGTTTGGATAGATGGTTCAGATAAGCAGAAAGCCCAACTGGAAAAAGAGGCGGTTACCGCAGGTGAGCTTATCCCGCTGAACCAGGACAAGCTTCCCGGGTGTTTCCTGCACCGCACGAACCCCAACGACGTCGCGCGCACGGAACACTTGACCTATATTTGCACCAAAGAAAAAGAGACTGCCGGACCTAACAATAACTGGATGCCGCCGCAGGCGGCTTATCGAAAGGCCAAAGCGATATTCAAAGGTTCCATGAAAGGAAGGACTATGTATGTTATTCCTTTTTCCATGGGGCCGGTCGGCTCTGCGTTCAGTAAGATCGGCGTTGAGTTGACTGATTCCCGGTATGTGGTTTTGAATATGTTGATCATGACCAGGGCGGGAGACAGCGTGCTCAAACAGTTGGATAAAACTACCGAGTTTACCCGCTGCCTTCATTCGATCGCCGACCTTGATATCAATAAAAGGCTTATCCTGCATTTCCCTGAAGACAATACGATCTGGAGCGTGGGCTCAGGCTACGGCGGTAATGTCCTTTTAGGGAAAAAGTGCTTAGCGCTTCGGTTAGCCAGTTATATGGGTGAAAAAGAAGCCTGGTTCGCCGAGCATATGCTGATCATGGGCATTGAAGAGCCTAACGGCCATGTGGAATATATCGCGGCGGCTTTTCCCAGCGCCTGCGGAAAGACTAACCTGGCGATGCTTATCCCTCCCCAGGGGTTGAAGAGAAAAGGCTACAGGATCTGGACGGTGGGGGATGATATCGCGTGGATGCGGATCGATTCCGACGGTTCTTTGTGGGCGATCAACCCTGAAATGGGGTTTTTCGGTGTTGCCCCGGGAACGAATTCGAAAAGCAACCCGAATATGGTAGCCGCGATCAAGAAAAACACTATTTACACGAATGTTTTATTAAAGCCCGATGGGACAGTTTGGTGGGAGGGTTCTGATGAAGCGGCTCCTGCCAGCGGCATTGATTGGCAGGGCAGGCCCTGGAAGCCGGGCATGAAAGATAGCGACGGAAAGCCTGTTCCGGCGGCCCACGCGAACAGCCGTTTCACTACGCCGATAACGCAATGCCCGTCTATTTCATTCAGGGTGGACCAGCATCACGGCGTCCCTATTTCAGCGATCGTTTTCGGCGGCCGCAGGCAGTTCCTTGCGCCGTTGGTATATGAATCGTTTAATTGGCAGCATGGAGTGTTTGTGGGCTCGACCATGGCTTCTGAACGGACTGCCGCGCAGATGGGGAAATTAGGCGAAGTGCGCCGGGACCCGATGGCAATGCTTCCGTTTTGCGGGTATAATATGGCTGATTATTTCAGCCATTGGCTTAAAATGGGCACGAAAATGGCGAAGCCGCCCAAGATCTTCAATGTGAACTGGTTCCGGATGGATGAAAACGGAAAATTCCTTTGGCCCGGCTATACTGAGAACCTGCGTGTCTTAGAATGGATCCTGGACCGTTGTAATAATAAGGTCGAGGCAGAGAAGACGCCGATCGGTTATGTCCCGAAAGCGCATGATATCGATATGACGGGATTGAATTTAGCTGCGGGCGCGCTGGAAAAACTTTTGGTCGTGGATAAAAAAGATTGGCGTGAAGAGTTAAAGAGGGTAAAAGAATTTTTTGACCAGTTCAAAAAAGACCTGCCGCAAGAATTATGGCTCGAGTTTGAATCCTTGAGTGAGCGCCTGAGCGAGAAGTAGGTATTAAAACCCGGTCTTATTCACTTTTACATGTCCGATAATCTGACAGTGGTTAGTTAGGGCCGATAAGAACATTATTACATGTTCGATAGTTTGACGGTAGTTGGTTAGGAACGATAAGAACAGCATTACATGTCATGCCCGCGAAAGCGGGCATCTAAAAAGATGACGCAACGGATATACTATATTTATATCCTGGCGCATAAGAAAAATGGTGTGTTGTATGTTGGAGTCTCAAACGATCTTATTCGCAGGGTATATGAGCACAAAAATGATTTTGTAGAAGGTTTTACGAAGAAATATAAAGTTCATCGATTGGTTTATTATGAATCGGTAAACGATATAATAAGCGCAACGACAAGAGAAAAGATGTTAAAGAAATGGAATAGGCAATGGAAAGTAGAGTTGATTGAGAAAGCAAATCCTGAATGGAATGATTTATATGACGAACTGGTTAAATAGATTCCCGCTTAAAGCATGCGGGAATGACTATTGTTGCATTTACGGGAATGACTGATGCGTGAAGTTGTGATTATTGAGATGCCCGCGTGTCTACTGGTAATCAGTTGGAGTGATAAGAATAGTGTTACATGTCATGTCCGATAATCTGACAGTGGTTAGTTGGGGCCGATAAGAACATTATTACATGTTCGATAATTTGACGGCAGCTGGTTGGGAACGATAAGAACAGCATTACATGTTCGATAATTTGACGGCAGTTGGTTAGGAACGATAAGAACAGCATTACATGTCATGCCCGCGAAAGCGGGCATCTAAAAGAATGGACTGTAAATATAACAAGGATGAAAATGGATAATAATATCGTGCTCTCTACGGATTTTAAAGGGATTAAGCTTTTTCGAAAAGGAAAAGTAAGGGATGTTTATGACCTGGGTGACAAGTTATTGATCGTTGCCACGGACAGGATCTCTTGTTTTGATGTGGTTTTATCCTGCGGTATTCCTCATAAGGGCCAGGTTTTGACCAGTCTATCCCTGTTTTGGTTTGACCTTCTCAAAAACAACGTTGCGACGCATCTTATTTCTTCAGATGTCGGTGCTTACCCGAAAGAATTACAGCAGTTTAAGCTTGAGCTCCTGGGCCGTTCGATGCTGGTGCGTAAGACCAAGCCGTTCCCGGTTGAGTGCGTTGTGCGGGGGTATCTTTCCGGCTCGGGTTGGAAAGAGTATAAGCAGAAACAGTCGGTCTGCGGCATCAAATTAGCCGCGGGCCTTAAAGAATCATCGCAATTGCCGGAAGTTATTTTTACGCCTTCCACTAAAGAAGATGTCGGCCATGATATCAATGTCGACCAGGCCTACGTCGAGAAGCTGATCGGAAAGAAGGCCGCTGACGCGTTAAAGGGCCTCAGTATCGCGATCTACGAAAAAGCCCGCGATTACGCTCTCACCAAGGGCATTATTATCGCCGATACGAAATTTGAATTCGGGCTTGATAACGGACAGATCATTCTGATTGATGAAGTACTCACCCCTGATTCGTCACGCTTCTGGCCGAAGCAGTTGTACGCTGCCGGCGCTGCTCAGCCTAGTTTTGACAAGCAGTTTGTCAGGGATTACCTGGAAAATTTGTCCTGGGATAAGACCCCTCCGGCACCCCGGCTGCCAGCGGACATTATTGAAAAGACCAGCCTTAAATACCTGGAAGCGTATAAAATGCTTACCGGAAAAGATCTAACGTAACGCCCTTGTTTAAGGGGGGTAGCGCATTCTATGAAAATCTTTAAAAAGTTCCTGTCGGTGCTTTTTCGGATCAGCATAAGCCTTGTTTTGCTGATTTTTTTGTTTAAACAGGTAGATAAAAAGAGCCTCATCGACATTTTGCGTAATGTTGATGTCCCGATGCTGCTTTGGGCGTTCGGTATTTTTTCGCTTAATTACCTGTTATGCTTTTACCGCTGGAACATGCTTTTAAAGGCCTCGGGTATTAATGTGCCTGCCTGGAGGGCCTTTGTCGCGTATTGCGGCGGAATATTCTTCAGCCTCTTCCTGCCGACATCGATCGGGGGCGATTTTGTGCGCAGTGTCGATTTAGCGGTACATACCAAGAAACCCAGCGAAGTAGTTGCTACCGTGATCCTTGACCGGCTCAGCGGTTTCATCGGTTTGGTGGTTTTAGCATTGGCGGCGTTGTTTTTGGGATGGAAGTTCATGCAAAACAGCGCTATCCTTGCCGCGGTGGGGGTATTAACGGCGATCCTGGTGAGTGTTTTGCTGGTGATGTTCAATAATTATATATATACAAGAACAAATTCGCTTTTATCCGCGGTCCGCCCGGGGCCGGATCTCACTCGCCCTGGCAATGCTGTTTCCCGTATAGCCGCAATGCTGGGTAAATTAAAAGAACTTCTGAAAGAAACGCATAAAGAGATCCATTATTTCCGCAGGCATAAGAAGACCATTATTATAAATATCGCGATCTCCATACTCATTCAGACCATATCTCCGCTGACTTTTTACCTTACCGCTTTGTCCCTGGGGATAAAGATCAATATCCTTTACTTCTTTGTTTTTCTTCCCGTTATTGGGGCGATCACGCTTTTGCCCGTTTCAATCGGAGGTTTGGGGATACGCGATGCCGCTACCATATACTTTTTTGCCCAGGCAGGCGTGAGTAAATATTCGGCGTTCGCGATGTCGCTGGTAAGCTTTTCTTTTATTATTGTGTACGCAAGCCTAGGAGGGCTGGTGTATGTCCTTGCAGTACGTGATCGACGGGTATAACGTCATTAAACATGCCGGTTTCGTCCCCCCGAAGAAGATAAAAGACGTGAAAACCGCTCTTCTTGAGGTGATCAAGTTTTATCATCTCTGCGGCAGCCCAAAGAACGGTGTTACGGTAGTTTTTGACGGTTTCCCCGATTCATATAATTCTGTTTTAACCGATCCTTGGATAAGCGTTATTTTTTCTCGTGAAGAAAGCGCCGATGAGCGGATAAAGCGTATCGTTTCTACCTCAGGGAACCCAAAGGTTATTGTTGTTGTTTCTGATGACCGGGAAATAAGGTTCTGTATCCGCGCCGCCGGAGCCCGGCCTTTGGGCGTGGATGAATTCTTGAACACTCCGAAGAAACAGCGGCCGGCTGCCGGCCGGCTTGACCCGGTAAAATCAGATTTGTCGTACACCCAAATGGATTCGATAAATAAGGAATTAACGCGGATATGGTTAGGCAATGTTAAAGAAAAAAAGTGATCTGGTAGAAAAACGGGATTTCATAAAATTCCTCGGTACGGCGGGCGCCCGGTTTGTGATGATAAAGCAGCTGCGGGCTTCAGGCGGGATATGGGTATCGTATAAGGACACCAATATTTTGATCGATCCCGGGCCGGGGAGCCTGGTACGGTGTTCCGCGAGCAAGCCTAAGCTGGACCCGTTGAGCTTGGACGCACTCATCCTGACCCATAAGCATCTGGACCATTCAGGCGATATCAACGTAATGATCGAGGCGATGACGCAGGGAGGATTTAAAAAGCGGGGGCTCGTGTTCGCTCCTGCCGATTCACTCGACAGCGACCCGGTGATATTTAACTATTTGCGCCATTTCCCCGAAGAAATACGCGTTTTGAAAGAGAACCAGTCATATTCGGCGGGAGCGTTTTCGTTTGCGACATCAATGAAACACATCCACCCGGTTGAAACATACGGCTTGCGCTTTGTGATGAACGGGGTTTCTGTGGGATTATTGACCGATACGAAATATTTTAAGGAATTAGGCGATTTTTATAAAGCGGATATTTTGATCATCGGGGTCGTTTTGGCGGAGCCCCGGGCGGGTATCGATCATTTGTCTATGGCTGACGTGGAAACTTTGATAGAGGATCTTAAGCCCGGCCGCGCGGTATTGACGCATTTCGGGATGAGTATGCTTAAGGCAAGGCCGCATGATCTGGTGACTGAATTAACCCAAAGGTCGGGTGTAGAAGTCGTTGCCGCTTATGACGGGATGACTATGGGCTTTTAAGGTTAATAATTGAATTTACTTAGGACAGGAATTTTACTATAATGTTATTATGAAAAACATCCTTCTTCATATCTGTTGCGGTGTATGCGCGAGTTATCCGATAGTCAAACTTCGGGAAGACGGCTTTAACCCCGTCGGTTTTTTCTACAATCCCAATATAGATTCGCTGGAGGAATATACGCGTAGGCTCGATGTCGCCTATGACGTCGCCGGGAGGCTTGCCTGTGATTTGATCGCCGGAGAGTATGATTCGTCAGCCTGGCGTGAGGAAGTAAGAGGGTTGGAGAATGAGCCGGAAGGCGCCACCCGCTGTGTGGCGTGTTTTAAAATGCGCTTGCAGGTAACCTGTAAGAAAGCCGTAGAAATGGGAGGCAATTACTTTACCACGACACTGACGGTAAGCCCGCACAAAAATGCCGTCGTAATTAACGAAATAGGGCATTTAATAAGCCCTGGATCCTTCATCGAATACGATTTTAAGAAAAATGACGGGTTTAAGCAGTCAATGGATTTTGCCAGGAAGCATTCGTTGTATTGCCAGCATTATTGCGGCTGTGAATACAGCAAACAAAAAAAATGAAGCGCGCAAATATCGAATATTTTTCACCCATAACGATACGCCTCCCCAAAGACGGGATCTTGTCGCGTTTAGGGTATCAAAGCGCTAAAACGCGCTTGAAAGCCGAACAAAAAATACAGACCGAGCGTTTTATCGAAGAAGCCGCGTCTTTTATCGCGGTGCAGGGCGCCGCGCGCAGGGTATCTGTTCAGCTGGAAGATGATGGTTTGGTCCGCCTTGCTGACGGGACAATATTCCAGAGCCGCCAGTTGTCTTTGTTTTTAAACGGCTGCGGTGAGATCCTGCTTATGGGGGCGACTGCCGGTAAAGAGATCATTCAGATGATCGAGCAGGAGTCAAAGGCGGACAATTTGACCCGCGGCGTTGTTTTCGACGCTGTTGCCAGCGAAATGGTTGACAGCGCTTTGGGCTGGATCATGGATTATTTTAACCGGCAGTTACGCAGGGAAAGTTTGAGTTTGACGAAAAACCGTTTTTCCGCCGGCTACGGTGATTTCTTGCTGCAAAACCAGAAAAAAATGTTCTCACTCCTGGATCTGAAACGCCTGGGTATAACCTTAACTAAGGCGTATGTGCTCATTCCGGAAAAATCAGTCACTGCTATCGCGGGAATAAGAAAGGGTTAACTTATGAAGAGTAAGGAGTACATCCTGGGGCTTTTAAAGAAGAAATCTTTGATCCTCGACGGTGCTACCGGCACGCAGCTGCAGAAATACGGCATGCCGTCGGGTGAATCTCCTGAACTTTGGTGCCTGGATAACCCTAAGGTCCTGCAAGCGGTGCATGGCGATTACGCGCGCTCAGGCGCTCACGTTGTCTATACCTGCACGTTTGGCGGCAACCGGATTAAATTAAGCCAGTACGCTTCCCCGCAGGTAAGAAAAGTCAATAAAGGCCTTACTGTTTTAGCCCGAAAGGCTGTCGGCGATAAAGTCCTGGTCGCCGGAGATATCGGGCCGACGGGGAGTTTTATCGACCCTTTTGGGCCGCTTGGATTCGAGGAGGCAATTCAGATATATAAAGAGCAGGTGAAGGGTTTGCTTGAGGCGGGGGTGGACCTTTTTGTCATTGAAACGATGATGGATATTCAGGAAGCGCGCGCCGCCCTCATCGCCGTTAAAGAGTGCACTGATAAATTCGTGATGGTGACCATGACCTATGAGAACAGCGGCCGCACCTTAAACGGTACTGACCCGCTGGCGGCGCTGGTGATTCTTCAGTCGCTGGGTGCTGACGCGGTAGGGTGTAACTGTTCAACGGGCCCTGAAGATATGGCCAGGCAGATAGCTGCCATGAAGCCTTACGCTAAAGTGCCGCTTGCCGCCAAACCCAATGCCGGGATGCCGCGTCTTGTCGCGGGCAGGACGGTATTCGATATGGACGCGCGGACATTCGCTTCTTTTGGAAAAGATCTTCTTAATTCGGGGGCCGCGTTGTTAGGCGGCTGCTGCGGGACGACACCCGAACATATTAAGGCGTTAAGCGAAGCTGTCAGAGGGAAAAAACCGCTTGCTCCCGCCTGCCGCGGCGTAAGCGCGCTGGCGAGCGCCCGTAAGGCGGTTTTTATCGGTAAGGATACTTCTCCCGTTATTATCGGGGAGCGGATCAATCCTACGGGGAAAAAGAACCTGCAGGAAGAGCTGTTGAGATCGAAGCTGTCCATCGTCCGGGAGATGATCAAAGACCAGGTTAATAACGGGGCGCAGGCTCTGGATATAAATATCGGTGTCGCCGGTATTGATGAAGATAAAACTATTAAAGCGATCATTGAGCTGCACGCGACGATCTCAGATGCTCCTCTGGTCATAGACTCATCGAATATCAATACCATCGAAGCGGCGCTGCGCTTTTATCCCGGCAGGGCGCTTTTAAATTCCATTTCCGGGGAAAAGCAGAAGGTTGAAAAACTTTTGTCATTAGCCGCTCAATATGGAGCGATGTTCATTCTTTTGCCGATAACCGGCAAAGAAGTGCCTTTGGCCGCGGGAGACCGTAAGAAAATAATCGCGGATATCTTTAAGCAAGCGCAAAAATTCGGGTTTACCAAGGATGATATTGTGGTTGACGCGCTGGCAATGAGTATTTCTTCGCATTCGCAGGCGGCTTTAGTGAGTTTAGAGGTGATCGATTGGTGCAGCAGGGTTTTCAAATGTAACAGCGTTGTGGGCCTGTCGAATATTTCTTTCGGGATGCCCGCTCGCCAGTGGATAAACGCCGCTTATTTGGCACTGGCGCGGGCAAAAGGCTTGAGCATGGCGATCTTGAACCCCTCCAACGAGGAAGTCATGAATGTCAACCGTGCCGTGGGAGTGTTGACGCGCAAGGATAAGGGCGCATCTGAGTTTATCGCGCATTACGCCAAGCCTTCATCGCCGCGGCGAGGACCGGGAGATAAGAAGGACCTTACCGATATTCAGCGTATCAGCCAGGCGATCCTGGAAGGTAATAAAGACCAGATCGATTTCTATATGAGCAGGGCGATAAAAGCGGGCGAGCCGGCGGTAAAGCTTATGAATGAGGTGGTGATCCCGGCTATCACTGAGGTGGGCGATTTGTTCGATAAAAAAGAATATTTTCTGCCCCAGCTTATCGCCAGCGCTGAAACATCGCAAAAAGCATTCGCGCATTTAGCGCCGTATCTTAAAACTGCCAAAGCCGACAAGGTCAGGAAAGCTGTGGTCGTGTTAGCGACTGTTGAAGGCGATATCCATGATATAGGTAAGAATATTGTCAGCCTGATGCTAAAAAACCACGGTTTTAACGTTATAGACCTGGGAAAAGATGTTTCCGCGAAAACCATAATCGCTGCCATTAAACGGCATAAGCCGGATGTTGTGGGGCTTTCGGCTTTGATGACTACGACTATGGTTAATATGAAGGAAGTCATTGCCCTGGCTAAAAAAGCGGGGGTCAAATCCTCCTTTATTGTAGGAGGGGCCGCGGTCACTAAAACATTTGCCCTATCCATCGGCGCTGAGTACGGAAAAGACGGGGTTGATGCCGTGCGCGTGATCGGAAAGCTGCGGCGGGAATGACGCTCTCCCTATTGTCATGCCCGCGAAAGCGGGCATCTAAAAAAATAAGACTCTCCTTTCACCTTAAACTCCTTTAAAACACAGGGGTTAAGTTAAAATAAAATTTGACAAAAAGCCAAATATGATTCATACTTAACTTTTATACGGTTTTACACGATTTTAAGCGTTTTATTTCGCAGCAAAATCCCGAAATTGCCCCTAAAAATATAATGGATCGTTTGACTAACCAAAAAAGCAAGGATGTCTTTTTAACACCTGTTGAAGCGGCGCAAGTCATTCATGTGAGCCTTTCGACTTTAAAAAAGTTCATATATTCCGGGAAGCTCAAGACTTTAAAGACGCCGGGTGGGCATCATCGGATACTTAAAAGCCATTTGTACGCGATGATGTCTCAGAATGAAAAATAGATCCAAGTGTCATTGGGGGGGGTGTTATTCCCGCATGTGCCACAATTGTCATCCCCGCATGCTTTAAGCGGGGATCAATAACGTGATTGTGCGTGTCATTCTGAGGCTAAGACGCAGGCTATTAACGAAGGACCTGAAATTCGATAGATCCTTCCAGACAGATACGCAAGAGACTCAGGATGACAGTGGGGATAGTTTAGATGCCCGATTAAAGCATTCGGGCATGACACGTAGGGTATTGTCCGCGTAGAGACAAGTGAGTAGCTCCTATTAGAAACAACGTTTCTAACGGGGCAGGCGGGCATGAAATGAAAGGGAGCAAGTATGAAAGGTTTTGTTCGTACTCTATCGGTTATTGTGATCGTTTTATGGTGCGCGGGTTTAATGACGCTTCAACCTGCGTACGCCTTTAAGGCCGGGGACGCCGATGTAGAGGTAACAGGGTCAGTCAGCGAATCCTACGATGATAATATAACCTATGTTAAGGATGACCCCAAAGATGATTTTATTACTAATGTTTCCGTGGGATTGAAAACTAAGCTGGAAGACCGCACGCGTTCTCTTGAATTGAGCGGACATGTTATTCAGCAATTCTTTAAAGAATATGACTCTTTTAACAACACTTCAGAAGATTTTAGCGTCAATTTCCTGAATGATCTTTCAAAATACGCGCATTTGTCGCTGAGCGATACCTTTACGCACGCGGATGAGCCTCGCAGCTTTGAGGATGAATTCGGCAGGACAACAGGGCGCTACAGCTATCTTAAAAATAAATTTAACGCCGCGTTCAGTAAAGAAGTGAAAAAACAGCTCACCTTATCGGCTCGTTACGGCAATGAAGCGTATAAGTATTCACGCGATGACCTGAGCGATTCTTATTTGAACAGCTTTGGTTTAGGGGGCGATTACGCTTTTAGTTCTCAAACGATCGGCTCTCTGTCTTATGATTTTTCTCAACGGACTTTCGACCCCGGGGAAAGCGCTTATACGAATACGCTTTCCACGGCGCTCAGGCAGTATTTTACCAAACAGCTTTATTTTGACGGCAGGACCGGGATTGAGTTTATAGACGCCTACAACGGCAGGAATTATACCAAACCGTTATTATATGCGGCGTTGACCAATGAATTTACCGAGACTACGCGCGGCAGCATCGCTTTTACTAAGCAGTATTATACGAATTCATCGACGCAAGACCTGTTCAATTATTGGCAGGTTTCCAGTAACGTAACGCGCCAGTTGTTCCCGCGCCTGGCGTTGAACTTCTCCGGGTTTATCGGCGAAGGTGAATATGCGTCGCTGGGTATCACCGACAAGCTCAAAGGGGTAAGCGCCGGGTTTACCTATGATATTAAGAAGAATGTGAGGGGGAACTTGTCGTATTCATATTCGACTACGTCTTCAAATCGTACTGACCGTGAGTATACCAAGAACGCCGTGACCGTGGGGATGCAGATGGTATTTTAAATCGGTAACCGGAGAGCGGTTGTTGGTAGTCGTTTGTGATAGTAGGGTTTTATTCTTCGTGTCATTACGGTCTTTTGCAGTATACAGTCTAGAACGTGTCATTGCTAACCCCGAAGGGGTGAAGCAATCTTTTTAAATGTTGTCCAAACAATATTATGTTTACTTTTTAACAAATTTGAATAATAAGGTCCTGTATGTTGGTGTTACCAATGATTTAAAGCGGCGTGTTTATGAGCATAGAAATAACATAATAGAAGGATTTACTAAAAGATATCATGCCCACAAGTTAGTTTATTACGAAATGTTTGAAGATATTGAAGCAGCGATTTTAAGAGAGAAACAAATTAAGGCTGGCTCAAGGCAGAAGAAAAACGCTCTTGTTTCAAGATTTAATTCTAACTGGGCTGATTTAGGGGCCATTATATAAAAGATTGCTTCGTCGCGCTTTGCGCTCCTCGCAATGACACAGAGGAGAGTGTCATTGCGAACCCCGAAGGGGTGAAGCAATCTTTTGAAGGAACCGAGCACACCCGGCCTTATTGGAAAGGCCGGTGCGCGCTTGCTGCGCAGCCGCTAACCGATAACCGAGTATATGCTTAAAGAATACGCCACAATATTTCGCAGGCTGATGATATTCGCGGACCTTTGTATTATTGCCCTGGTTTTTTACCTGGGGTACCGCTACCGCGCCGAGCCGCAGCATTACCCGGTGAGCGGGTACTTGAGCGTTTTACCGGTCCTGCTTGTCGTGTGGGGGTATTTACTGTATTCTTTCGGGATGTACCGGTCTTTTCGTTTAAGAAAGATCAATGAGGTCTTTGCTATAGTTTTGAAATCCGGTTTTGCCGGGTTTATCGTCTTTGTCAGCCTGGTTTACATATTTAAATTAGACCATATCAGCAGGTCGATGATAAGCTTCGTTTTCGGGTACGTGTGCGTAGTGATCTCTCTCGAAAAAGTTGTTTTGATCATGATCTTCCGTCAGATCCGTAAAAAAGGCTTCAATTACCGCAGGATCATTGTCGTGGGTACGGGCAGGCGCGCTCAACAGTTTATCGATTCGGTCAATAAACATCCGGTATACGGAATGAAGATAATCGGGGTGGTCGACGAAGATGAAAAGAAAGTCGGGGAATCGGTGCATGGGCAAAAAGTGCTGGGGTCCTTTGAAGACCTTCCCCGCATAATCCGCACAATGATCGTTGACGATATGGTTTTTATTATTCCCCGCTCCTGGCTTAATAAGATCGAGAATATTTTATTTTTATGCGAAACGCAAGGGTTGAAGATCCATGTCGCGGTCGATTATTTTGAGCTTAAATTCTCCCGCGCTAAATTAGGCGAATTACACGGCTTTCCATTTTTGACTTTTGAAAGCACCCCTGATAAAATATGGCACCTTATATTTAAACGCTTCATGGACGTGCTGTTGTCGGGTATCGCCTTGCTATTTTTATCGCCTGTTTTTATCGTTGTCGCTGTTTTAATAAGATCAGATTCAGAGGGGCCGGTTTTCTTCCGGCAGGTGCGATGCAGTTTGAGCGGAAGGAAGTTTACGCTCTATAAGTTCAGGACGATGTTCAAGGACTCCGAGCTTAAGCTTAAGGAATTGCTGGCGCATAACGAAATGGCGGGCCCGGTATTTAAAATGTCCAATGACCCGCGTATTACCAGGATGGGAAAGTTTTTAAGGAAATATAGTATTGATGAACTGCCGCAGTTGTGGAACGTTTTCCGGGGAGATATGTCCCTGGTAGGCCCTCGCCCGCCGCTTCCTTCGGAAGTGGAAGTTTATGACGCCTGGCAGCGCAGGCGTTTGAGCATGCGCCCGGGTATAACCTGTTTATGGCAGATAAGCGGAAGGAACCAGATCATTGATTTTAACCGCTGGGTAAAATTGGACCTTGAGTATATCGATAATTGGTCGCTCTGGCTTGACCTCGATATTTTGTTAAAGACCATACCGGTTGTTTTTTGCGGTATCGGCGCGAAATAATAGGTCATCCCCGCATGCACCACAATTGTCATCCCCGCATGCTTTAAGCGGGGATCAAAAAAGTGCGTGTCATTCTGAGGCTAAGGCGTAGCCCGGGTTTAAACCCGGGCTACTAAATATTTTTTAATTAGGTGCTCAAAAAAGGAGAAAACATGAAACAATCGTTTTTAGCTGTGGCGTGTTTGTTAACTTTTACGGCTTGTGCTTTCGCGATAGACGCGCCGGTAAAAGAGTATGTGGTCGGTGTCGATGATGTCATTGATATCAGCGTTCTTCAGCCTGAAAAATTGACCAGTACGGTCAGTGTCGCGCCTGACGGCTCTATTAATTTCCCGTATATCGGCAGCGTTCAGGTCAAAGGCGAAACGCTTATGAAGATCCAGGAAACTATCCAGGCAAAGCTGGGAGACGGGTATATGAAATATCCTGTCGTGGCGGTTTCATTGCGGGAATCCCGCAGTAGAAAATTCTTTGTTTACGGGGAGGTTATGAAGCCGGGCAACTACACGTTGGATGAGAATGCCACGGTGTTACGGGCTATCTCCATGGCAGGCGGATTTAATAAGTTCGGTTCATCCAGCCGCGTGAAGGTCTTACGTCCCAATGAGCTGGGGGCAGGGTACGCGACGATCAGGGTTAACATTAAAGAGGTCATGGACGGCGACCCTAACGCGGACATCCTGCTCAAACCGGGCGATATTATTGTCGTGTCAGAAGGGGTATTTTAGCCATGGAATCTAAATATCAGGAGGGACCGATGGATCAGTATGAAACAACATTGCGCGATTATATGCGCGTGTTATTCAGGCAGAAAGCAGTCATTATTACCGCTTTTATAACCGTGATGCTTACGGTTATCTTAGGGATCACTTTAAAAACACCCGTTTATGAATCTCAGGTCAAGCTGCTTATCTCCGGTGAAAAACAGGTAGAGGCTACCTATTACCGCGAGTTACTGGCAGGCGGCAGAAACGTGGAAATCGCCCTCACCCAGAGCGAGATCGTTAAATCCAACCCCGTTATCGAACGCTCGGTAAAAGCTTTGGGCCTTAACCAGAAACCGCTCGATTATGAGAAGAAATTTTCTTCTCCCTTAAAATCGAAGGTCGTCGGTTTAGAGGTCAGGATGCTTAATGCTAAGCTTGAACGCCTCACCCCCGACCAAAAGCAGGTATATTTATTCCGTATAGCGATGGAAGACCTAAAGCGTAATATCAAGGTCGAGCCTCTTCGCGACACCAATATTTTTACCATCAGCGTCCGTGATTTTAGCCCTATCGGGGCCGCGATCATCGCTAATGTCGTGAGCCGTTCTTACATTATCTTCGATCTTGAACAGCAGCAGGCGGAATTGCAGTTAAAATACGGGGAAAAACATCAAACTGTCCTGCAGTTAAAGGATAATATCGATAAGATGATCAAGAATAACCTTAACGGCCAGCCGTTACCTGATATTGAAGCGATCGGACCGGCGAGCGTGAAGATCATTGAGCAGGCAAGCGTCCCTCTGGAGGCTGTCGGCCCGTCTCCGGTCTTAATTGTGGTGCTGGCTTTCTTTATGGCGATATTCCTGGGTGTAATGCTGGCATTCATGTTCGAATATATCGACCAGACCTTTAAATCTCCTTCCGATATAGAAGCGTACCTGAACGTCCCGTGTTTAGGTTCGGTGCCCAGGAAGGCGAAGGTAAAGATGTATGACACATTGGCAGAACAGATCGTCCTTTTGGCTAAAGACAAGAATTTGAAGAGCCTTTTGTTTACCACCGCTTCTCCTCAAGATGACTCGGCTAATTTAATTGTTAATGTAAGCCACATGCTGGCGGAGAAAGAACATTTGAGCGTCCTGGTGATCGACGCTAATTTCAGGAAGCTGTCCTTGAAGAAGTTTACTAACCTGCCTTCCGGCCCGGGCCTGGTCGATGTTATCGAAGAGAAGGTGACTTTTGAGAAATCCGTGCAAACCTTAGGTAAAAACGTAACGGTTTTATCTTCAGGAGAGACTTCGTTAAATCCGGTAACACTTCTGGAATCAGGGAAAATGAGCTTATTGCTCGCTCAGGCGGCCAAAAAGTATGACCTGGTTTTGGTTACCGCTCCTGATCTGAGTAAGAGAGACAGTTATCTTCTTTCGTCGCATGTTGACGGCGTTATTTTGGTCGTTAATGAAGGCAAGACGCGTAAGCAAGCGGTAAAAGCCGCCCTTATGCCGATGCAGGAGAAAAAAGTTAATATCCTGGGTGTGGTTTTAAATAATCGCAGGTACGCGATACCCAAAGCTATTTACGACAGAGTGTAGGTATTCAGGAGCATTTATGAAAAAAATCGCGATCATATTAGCAGGCGGCAAAGGAACGCGCCTGTGGCCTTTATCGAGGGAAAACTATCCTAAGCAGTTTGTAGAATTTAAAGACGGTTTTTCCTTGTTCCAATTGACCATTAAAAGGCTTTTATCGTCTTTTTCCGCCCAAAACCTGGTTATTATCTCTCAAGAAACCTATAAATTCACCGTTTTTAATCAGCTTGAGTTATTACCGGGGCTTAAGTCGGAACAAAAGGCGGCTATCAAGAAAAATATTATTTTCGAACCCGTCCCGAGAAATACTTTACCGGCGATCTTGCTTGCTTTGAAGTTCGCTGAAGAAGCAATGAAATTAGGTGATACTGATATCGTCTATGTGTTCCCTTCAGACCACGTCATTGAACCGGTTTCTTTGTTCTCTCAATCCATGCGTAAGGGTGAGTCTCTGGCGGTAAAGGGTAAAATTGTGATCTTTGGTATCAAGCCGTGGTGCCCGAAAGAGGGCTACGGGTATATTTTAGTTAAAAAGAGATTCGATAAAGGATATCTCGTCGATCGTTTTGTCGAGAAGCCGACTCAGGAAAAAGCAAAGGCATTGCTTGCTCAAGGTGCTTTCTGGAACGCGGGAATATTTTGTTTTAGTAAAAAAACGTTCCTGGATGATGTCGCGGCATTTCAGCCGGACATGTATAAGTATTACGCGTTCGCGTACGCGGAAATGTTCAGGCGTTTTAAAGATATCCCCGCTAATTCCATAGATTACGGGGTGATGCAGAAAACTTCCCATGCCGCGCTTGTCAAGTTTGAGCCGCGCTGGACCGACCTGGGAAGCTGGGACAGCTTCTTGCAGTATTACGATGAAGGTAAAGGGAACCTCAAGATCGGCAGCGGCGAATTCATTGAATCTCAAGGGTGTTTCAGCTATTCAAAGAACCGGCTTGTCTGCATGGTAGGGCTCAAAGACGTGGTGGCAATTGATTCCTCCGACGCGTTGCTGTTGGTTAAACGCGGTGATTCGGACAAGGTGAAGGACCTGGTCGCGCATATTAATTCTAAAGGGCTCTTGCATAGTAAGGATGGCGCGACAGTATATCGTCCGTGGGGGTATTATACGATCCTGCATGAAGCCAAAGGATACAAGGTCAAAGAGATCGGTATTTATCCTAAAAAATCGCTTTCGCTGCAGAAGCATCAGTATCGCAGCGAGCATTGGAATGTGGTGGAAGGAAGCATGAACGTGTTTATAGGCGGCCGCGAGATAAATTTATTGAGAAATGAGTCTGTTTTTGTGCCGAAGAACATCCGGCATAAAATATATAACCCGACGAACAAGATATCTAAGGTCATCGAGGTCCAGATCGGCGGTTATTTAGGCGAAGACGATATCGTCAGGTTTGATAAGTATTAAATAGTAAGTTAATTCTAAATTCTAAAGGTTAAAGAATAAAGGAAATTCAAAGGCTAAATAACAAATTTTAAAATTAGGCCTTGAAACTTTAATCTTCCTTTGATATTTAGGCTTTAACCTTTAAACTTTTAATTAAGAAAGGAGCTTTACTGTGCGATCATCAATAATCATTTCGCTCATTTGTCTTTTTACTTTCACGGGCTGCGCGACGCCGGTTTATCGCGAGGTGTTTAATGAAAAAGAATCCTATAATTCCAGAGAATTCAGCGTTCCCGCGAATATCCTGTATCAGGCTACCAGCAGGGCAGTTTGCGCTAAAAACTTTATCATAGAAAAAGAAGACGTTGATAAAGGCTTTATTTTAGCCAAGCGTTCGTTTCAGAGGGGCAAGCGTTCGATCGTTTTAGTGGTGCAGGCAAAAATGGATACCAGTTGTAATGATAAAACCATGTTGTATTTGAGCGCCTTGCAGACTACGGAAATGTATTACGTGTCCGACCATACGCGATTTTTCTTATTCATAGTGCCTTTACCCGGCGGAGGCGGTAAGAATGCTTCCCAGGTAAAAGAGGGGGAGAAGGTAATCGATGATAAGGAGTTCTATAAGAATTTCTTTGCTGAGATACAGAGGGAAGTTTCTATTGTATCCGCGAACGCGATGAATGAAGCTGCTGCTGTGAATTTGCAGGCAGCAGTGCAGGTGCCTGCGCAGGAAGTAGCTGCCGGCAACGCTGATACTACCGTTTTAGAGGCGGCAAGCCAGGCGAAAGGAGCGGCTGAAGCTGTGCCATCGGTAAAAGTTTCAGTAGACGTAAAGCCCGATATTTCTAAGTAGTAAGTCATCCCCGCCGCAGAAAGCGGCGTACCCACGCAATACCGATTAGCGCGGGGTGCGCATGCTTTAAGCGGGGATCCAAGCTTTTAGATGCCCGCTTAGAGCCGAGTAAACAATCGGGCATGACAACGGGGGCGCGCGTCATGTTCCACCAACCGTGTCATTGCGAGGAGCGAAGCGACGAAGCAATCTTTTTAAAGATTCTATAACTTTATTGTAACTACTAAGGAGGCCCTATGAACTTCGAAGAAGCAGTGAATGCTCATGTGCTATGGAAATCAAAATTAAGGGCATATCTTGTGAAGCGGGATGGTTCTCTTAAGCCGGATGAGATCTTGCATGATACTCATTGCGCTCTTGGAAAATGGATCCATTCTGAAGCGAAAAAATACAGTAATTTTCCTGAATATGCCGCGCTCAAAGATGTTCACGCGCAATTCCATAAATACACAGCACAGGTAGTAGCGATGGTAGATAGTGGAGATGTAAAAAAGACCGAGGAGCTGCTTGGGGCGGGCAGTGAGTTCATGAAACTGTCCGGCAATTGTGTCCGCATGATCCAGCAGCTTAAACTCAAGGTAGAAGCCGCTAAATAGTGACAGAAGCGCTTCATGTCCTACCAACCGTGTCATTGCGGGGAGCGCGACGCCTGCCTGCCGGCAGGCAGGAAGCAATCTTTTTAGTCGCCGATAACCGAACACCGAAAACCGATAACCAAGAAACTCGTCATTCCCGGTCTCTTAAATAGCTATAAGCGGGAATCTAAGCTTTTGGATGCCCGATTAAAGCATTCGGGCATGACGAAGGGGAAGTAACCTTGCATAAGCAAAAGGGCATGACAACGGGGTGCGCGTCATGTTCCACCAATCGTGTCATTGCGGGCATAATGGTTAAAAAGTGTTGCTGCCCATATTTACAACATGTTGATTTTACTATAAGATAGAACAAATATTACTATCATATATTAAACCGGTTCAATAATTGAAATAGTGTAATGAGTATTTAATATAAAGTTTCCGTCGACATTTGTCGAATTCAAAAGATAATAGAGCTCAAATAACAACACAAAATAACCATTATGCCCATTGCGAGGAGCGAAGCGACGAAGCCTGACTGCCGTCAGGCAGGTAATCTTTTTAGTTACCGAAAACCTAACACCGATCACCGATAACCGAGTATTCGTCATTTCTGCTTTTTTACTTATTCTCACCACGCGTCATTCCCGGTCTCTTAAATAGCTATAAGCGGGAATCTGACTTTATAGATGCCTGTACCGCTTGTATAATCAATAATAGGAAGAAAATACTTTCTAAAAGTCTAAAGTAACTCTTGACAAAATCACTCTTCTTTAATATAATGAAAAAGATTCAACTTTGAAATTATTCCGTCTGGGGGACGCAATTAACTTATTAACTTTCCTAATAATTTTCCTATGATCACCTAAATAAATTTACCTCAATTTGCCACGGCGTGGTGAATTGGGGTTTTTAATTAAATATTCAACTTTCTGCCATGCTGTTTAATCGCCAGAGCTTAAGTTTAGATAAAGTTTTAATGCTATCAATCATAGCTTTTTCTTCATTGTATATCATTAACCTTCATTCTAAAGCAACCCATCCTATAACTCAAAATACAACTAAGATCCCTGCTGATTTTCGAAAAACCAATCAGCCTCTTATGGAAGCCGTGGAGTTTACCGGGATAAGTGAGGGTTCAAAGGTATTTACTCTTAAAGCTAAACAATTACTTTTGCGTAACCCGAAAATTGAACCGTTTGGTTTTAGGGTAGCTATTGGTAAGGCTGTGGAACTCCAGGACGTAAGCGTCGCCTTCTATTTAAACGGGAAGCCTGTTTCGTACCTTCATTCCAATACAGCGGTGTTAGATAAAAAAAGTAAGAACATAGTTTTTCAGGGAAAACCCTTGATGCTTACTAAAGAGCATAGGTCGCTTTCGGCGCGAGAGATTCAATGGGATAATTTGAATCGAAGTATCCAGGCAAAAGGTGATTGTGTTTTATCAGGTAATGGTATTGACCGGCACGCTGAAGCGATTAAAACAGAGATAGATTTAAACAGCTTTTCAGTTATTGAACTAAAAAAATCAAAAGAATTCTAAATACCAAGGAGGGCAGTATGAAATCTAACGCCAGGATCATTTTAACCGTTTTGTTGTTGGGCATGCTTTCTTTTTGCTCTATGTTCATCAATCCCGCTTTGGCGGACCTGGTTGATGATGGGAAAGCGCTGTTGTTGGAAGACTACGATTTATACGGCGCGGACGCTAAATTCGCGGAGGCCCTTACGCTTAACGCCGCCGATCTGCGGGCTAATTTTTGGCGCGCCCTCACCATAGGTATGACTAATCCTGACTTTAAAGCGGAACTCACCAGGCTCGGCTTTCTTGACGCGGGATCATCGTTGCCCTTAGACGCCGAACATGAATTCATGCTTGGCTACTCAAAAGTAGATACAATGATCATCGATAATACTGATACGGGCGCCGGTTATTCGGAAGAGGGGGACGGGTGGGTAACATCTTCAGATGAAAGTTCTTATGGTGATTCATGCCGAGCGCATACTCCGGGGACCGGTACCAATAAGGCTATTTGGACTTTTACTATTACTACCGCAGGTGAATATGACGTAGCTTTATGGTGGCCTCATATGGATTCTAATTCAACCGGCTCCAGTTTTACCGTTTATTATGACGGCGGTAATCAGACTATCGTCAGGACTCAACAAGGTAACGGCTGCAGTTGGCAGCATATAGGCAGGTTTCATTTCAGCCCCGGCGCTGACGCCAGAGTCGAGCTCTCAGATAATACTGTTACGGGAAATGTTGTGGCAGATGCCGTTAAACTTGAATTCAATGAGATATTTCTGGACGCGGACACCACCCACGCCTCTTTTTCCGGTTCATGGACAGACGTTGTTTACGGTTATGCCAAAAACGGCAGTTATAGAGAAATAGTCGCGGGCTCCGGCGGCAGCTGTACCTGGACTTTGCCGGTTGTCCTTTCAGGAAGATATCATCTTGACGGCCGTTGGTTTGCTCACGACGCCGCAGCTACCGATGCTGTTTTCGAAATAAGGGTAAACGGCTCACTCGTGAGCTCCATACCTGTTGACCAGCGGCACAATAATCTTGATTCTGTCAGCCTTGGCTTATTTGAATTCCAGGCAGAAGATACTAATACCGTAACGCTCTTGCAGAATTCAAGCGGCAACGTCACTTCCGACGGGATCAGCATAATACCTATCTATACTTTTACTGATCTTACCCAATTCCAGGGTATTCAATCAAGTTCACTGACCCAATTAGACCAGGCTTTAAGCTGTCTGAACAATGTTACCGGCGCTTTCGCTGACACCGCTGATTTTCACGCGACTGACGACCTGGGCAACCCGGTCATTACCGAGCTCGATTACGGCGACGCGTTGATGCTAAAAGCTGTCTTAAATCTTTATAAATCAGAGATGTGCCGTCTTGCCGCTTATAACTTTGATAATGTCGACGCGCACAAATTGGGTGCAAGCTATTCAGGGCTTTTCTCGGTAAACAGCCTGCTTTCTTCATACCCCAACTTACTGAACCTCTCAGGCGGGGCTTCTTCTTATATGGCAACTGCCAAGCAGTCGGTTATATCCAGCGTAGGCGCTTATTATGACGCCTATGATTTTATCACCGCGGAAGGAGATAACCAGGAGGATGATTTTGTTACTTTTGATCCAAATTATCAGGACGGCGCATCAGAGGCCCTGCATCCTATCCTTGATAAAATTGTATCAAATCTTAACGGTTCGACTTCATATTTCTTCGTGACTCCCGAAGACTTCGGGTCCGAGCCTGATGAATCTTATTTTAACACGAAAATAAACTATAGGGCGTATTACGATAATCCAACAGGCTTAAGATCGCTTCTGCCTGAGTTTGACTCGGACGATTTTGTCCTGCGTAGCACAGCTCCTGATCCGATGCTGGGAGGAATTCTGCCTGATCTTAAGCAGGAGGATTATAACGGAATGGCAAAATTAGGCTCGCGCTTATTTCAGCCCACTGTTAACTGGTCCGGGGACAGTTTTTCCATATCACTGAATTGGAAGCTCGATACATATGCAGACTTTGCCAGGTATAAGATATTCCGTTCCACGACTGCCACTGTTGATGAGGCTTCTACCCTGGTTTACGACAGCACTAATAAAGACACCCTTACTGTTACTGATTCCTCTGTGGACCAGAACCAGAGTATATATTATTACCGTCTTTATACCTATTATTCAGACGGGGATAAATCGGCAAGTTTGATGCGGCGTGTTATTTCTAAAATATACGTTAATATCAATAATTCTACCGGGAACGAAGACGGCACGAAACAGTATCCTTTGAGTGACCTGGGGGATGCGATCGATGATTATGGAACATCAGGCGCTAAGATCATTGTGGCGCAGGGGACTTACCTGGAGTCGGAAACCAGTATGCATTTGAGCAATAAGTCCGGCTTAATAATTGAAGGCGGTTATGAACCTGTGAATTGGGCAAGAAATATCCAAACATACGCGACAATCATTGACGGGACGGGCAGGGGAGGCTGGGGCGTAATAGGGCTTTATAACCAGAGTAATATAGGTATAGATGGATTTACGGTCATGGGTGACCAGGTAAATGTGATCAATCTAAGCAATGCGACTTTAATTTCGATCAAAAATTGCACAATAAGAAATTCTTCTCAAGTTGGTATTGGCGCATGGAGCCGATCTTCTTTGACTGTTGAGGATTGTATCATTACCCAGAACCAAAGTGATGGTATCCGGATAAGCGACGGTGTGTCACTTACACTTAAACGCAGTAATATTATAGACAATAACGGATCCGGGCTCAATTTAGAAAATGCTACGGCAAATAAATGGTATGAGGTTTATGGCGGAAATACCTATATAAGCGGGCCTGATGGCTATGATCCAGCAAGCCACGGGTATACTTTCTTAGGCGCTGATATTTTTACGCAAACTTATACAGGAACATATGGTTATTATATTATAAGGACTCCTTCTGGTAACCCGGTGATGGTAGATACTGCTCAGGGTTCCTCCGGAAGCTATTATGCTACTTATACAACTGGAAATACATCGGAATATTGGAATGTCGGCGGAGCCCCAGATGGTGCTTATGCGACAGTCGGTAATAATGATTATAATTACCCGGGTGGATATATAGTTATTGATCCTCCTGACGGAAACACTTCGCTTAAGGTTTTTGTGGTGGATGCCCCTGAGATCTCCTGCCCGATAACAATTGAAAACAATGTCATTACGGGCAATAACAGTTACGGTATCCGTTTAAGAAATACACTGGGACAGGCTTCTATAAAGAACAACCTTATCGTTGATAATGATATTTTCGGTATCGGCGGCGACGGTAAAGATAAGCCAACGATATTGAATAATACGATTAAAGATAATGGTTCCTGGGGTATTGCCTTTAGTTCGGGAAGCTCTTCTTATGGCAGTTACATCGCGCCTGTTATTAAGAATAATATTATTACCGGCCAATCAATAGAGATCCATTTTGAAAATAGCGCGGCGACGCCGGTGATCGATTATAACGATGTTTTCAGTTCTACAAGTAGTTATTCCGGCTGTTCCGCAGGCGCGCACGATATTAACGCGGACCCGTTTTTTACAATTGGCAATCCCAAGGGAGATTATTATCTCAGCCAAATTCCCGCGGGGCAAGCAGTGACGAGTGCTTGCGTTGACTCAGGCAGTGATACTTCCGCGTCCCAGGGGTTAGATGAGATGACCACAAGGACCGATGATTACTCTGATACGGGCACCGTTGACATGGGGTATCATTATGCTTCGGAAGGTATAATTGTAGACAACACCGATAGCGCGCATACGAGCCGAGTCGGCAGTTGGACGGTAAGCACGAATACAGCCGGTTATTATGGAACAAACTATGAGTATCGGACAGCGGGGACAGGCGTGAATAAATTTACCTGGTCGCCAGTGGTCAGCGC
>JBAZKL010000008.1:0-33643 GCA_041650835.1 Candidatus Omnitrophota bacterium | reverse complement strand
AATACAACCACCACGGGTCCCGCAGCTGCAACACGATCTTATCCCGCCCGTAACCCCCGGGAAGCTCTTGCGGCGTCACTCTCCCCATCTTCGCTACCTGCGGATGCGAGAATTTTGCCTTCTCTACGCTTGTCTCAAGAATATTCAGCGACTCTTCCTGGATCTTTTCATTTAACAACGATTTTTTTTTAGCTTTTAACGGTTTCTTGCCGGTTCTTTTGGGCAAATCCTTCCTGTCGCCCGCAGCGATATTACTTTTTTTACCACGGCCGGAGACTTTTACGACAAATTTTTTTATTTTACGCGCTATACCCATGCCAACACACCTTCCTTCTAAACGAGTCTATTTAACGATCCCCCGCTTAAGTAAAAAACCGACAGTTATTTTTACTTGAACATTAGTTCGTTTGAAACAGCTTTTTCAGGTTCTCACCGGTCTTTTCAACTGTTTCTTGAGCAGTTGTTCCTAATCCCTTGACCTTCTGAACCGCACCTTGAGCCGCCTGCGCGGCATTACCTGCGGTTTTATTCAACTCGTTTTGCAGTATCCCGACATTAAAACGCGCAAGATCAGCGATATCTGTTTTAGAGAGCGCTTTCACCAGGACCAAACTTACTAAACTTGAAGGATCGGTTATATTCTCTAAACGTTCATCTATATTAACATTATAGTAACTGACTTTCACGGGGCCTGAGCCGGTGTAATCCTTATACAAAACCCGGCCCACCTTTAAATACAACAAGTCTATTTTTATTTCCGGAGGCGGAGCATTACCCTGAGAACTTAATTTTTGTATCTTTTGCTGTACAACCTTTAACGAATCAAGATTCAAGCGTCCTGATTCATTAGTCACAACCTGGAATTCCCGCAGATTAAGCCGCAATTCCTTCAAGTGCACCTTCCCTTTCAAGAAAGCACCCAGGTCATATTCTGCGAATATTTCAGGAAAAATAGCCATAACCTGGTCGCTAAATTCCTTGGGGTTTAATATTTCCAGGTCTTCGGCTTCAATAAGGGGCTTAAACAATCCTATATCTATACTTTTTACCCGTAAATCCAGGCCGATCATACCTTTCACTCCCAGCGGCAAAGTTTTTTTCAAAATATAATTTCTGGCAAAGACAAAAGTAGCCGCTATTAAGAAAAGCACCGCAAAAATAATAAATATAGCCTTTTTCATATCTATGCTCCTTTTTGAGACCGAATATAACCGCTTCTGCGCTCTCAATTTGACGAATTTATCTTACCTGTATTTTAAATTACCGTAAACATCCTATTTCTCCTTTTTATTGACTTTTTGCTTCTTTTATGCGTTTTGATCATAAAAGAAGCATCCCGAAGTTTGCGTAGAAAATGTTGAAAAATTAACCCGCTCCCCATTTAGAATTTTTTAACTTTTTCAAGCGTTTAAACGAGGGAGAGCTTAAAACCTATAAGCTTTGTTTAGCGAAACCCTCCGAAGCACGCCGTCAGTGTTTCAATAATGAATTTAAAGTGCGTAGGAGGGTGAGCATTCTCCCTTTACGCGCCCCTCGCTTCTGATATTTAGAACACCAGGGAAGCTCGGGGTGAAATCCGATAATTTTAACGAGGGATTTCAAAACCCTCCGGAGCAACACCGGCGTTTTACGTATCGATTTGCGCAGGAGGGCGAGCAGGTTTAAGACCGGGTCGGTGATCATTGTTTACAACAATCATCGACCACCGAATATCACTCACGTATCAACTCAATTGCGGTTTTATCTACCCAGCCTACTTTATGATCAGAACGTTTGATCTTAAACCAGCGAGCAGTAGCATCTATGACTTCAATCCTGCTTCCCTGCGACAACATAAAATAAGCCGTGGCATTATCCGACGGCTCAAAACGCGCCTGCGCATCTTTGGCAATAACAACCGCCCCCCTCGCCAAATAATTAATCTTCCATGAGAGCGAAAATGCCGCCGCGGAAAAAACAATAACGCAAGCCGTCAGAAAAAACACAGTATATTTCCTAATGACCGGCGAGAAAATATTGCAGGCTAACAGGACAAAAATACAAACGAACAAAATCGACATAAAAACAGTTATCCCGTCCACGCTCAACCTATCCGCTAATGAGTAAAACCGGCGCAATAACCTGTTATTTGAATACTGAGGAGAAATTGCGTTTACCAGGGACCGGGCATAATCAAGGTTTTCTTTTAAATCGCTATCATAAGGCATAAATTGCCCGGCACGCTCATAATTAAGAATAGCTTTACCGATCTCACCCTCTTTAAAATAGCTGTTTCCCAGGTTATAATAAAGATTACCGTTTACGAATCCGTTACCGGCTATTTGCTCATACATATCGGCGGCTTCCTTGTATTTACCCGCCCTATAGAAGTCATTAGCCTGAGCGAAAAGCTTCTCCTCATCCGCCGCGGGAACGCTTTGCGCGAACATGGCGGCAGGAGTTACAACGCATAAAAAAACAATTACGGATATGAACGCGGCTATCCTCTTAAAAAACATAAGACCTTCCCCCCTGCGAAATGTCGGCATATAAAAGATTTTCGCCCCTCAATTCAAGATTTATCTTTCTGAAAAAACATTAAAATTTCTTCCAACTTCCTGAGCGTATCAAGCATCGCATCCTTGCCTAAAGCTCCCGGTGAGTACCGCGCGGCATCACATTCCTTAAAAATACCCCGCAGCATATCCAAGGCAGCCTCATCCACACCTTTGGACTTAAGGACTTCATCAACCACGCTCATCGTGATCCCCTGTGACGGCAGATGGAACTTATCGCCAAGGTACTCCTGCAGCAATTGAAATACCGTATCATAAAACATTTTCGTGTCGTTTTTGGAACAATACTGGCGCGCCTTAAGCAAATATTCACGCGCTTTCTTCGGCGCACAAAGCCGTCGGGCAAACCGAGGGTCATCTTTAAGTTTACGCTTTCGCTTCTCATAAAGAAAAACACACAGAAAAACAAGAAGGAACGCCAGATGCATCAACAAGAAGGGAGAATTGTTGAACAGGAACCTGCCTTTCTTGAAGAATGCCCCCGGCAAAGTTTTAATATAGACTATATCGCGCCCCAGCGGCCCATCTTCGAATACCAGCGGGCTCTGCGGATGTTGATTACTCACAATAGTGATTTTTTCTTCTCTTTCAGGCTTTTCTACGCGTATCGGGAACGGCCCCTTGGTGATCACGCGGTATTTCCCCGCGGCCGGGTCAAAAAAGCTGAAATCTACGGCAGGAACCTCTCCAATCGACTCTTCAAGAGGTATCAAGACCTGCTCAAAAACCTTATTGGCGCCCTCCTGCTTAACCTGCGGCTCATACGCCTTAAAGCCTTGATGAGCCCCCCGGTGAGGCATATTCACGGTGCTAAAATTCCCATTACCGGAAACAGTGATCTTGAGCGTCACCGGGTCGCCGGCTTTGAGCTCCTGAGGGCTGACGCTCACCTCCATATTGAAATCACCGACTGCCCCGGTAAAATCCTGCGGTTTAAGCTCATCGGGAAGCGCGCGGACAGTAACGGGTATATCCGCTGATTTCAGATCAAGAGGATAATTCTGATACCCCCCGAAGAAATCTTCGAACATATTAGAATTGAAGAGATCCTCGAATCCTCCCGGCAGCCTCTGACGCTGCTGTTGCCTGACCAATAAATTGCATTTAAGCGACGCCGGGCCCAACCTGAATTCGCCCTGCCGCGTCCCGAATATGAAAGCCGTAAATTCAATAACATCATAATTGACCCCGCCGATGACTTCCGCATACTGCTTAGGTTTTTCAAACTGTAGAATAGAAAATCCCTCATGGCTGAACTCGGGGTATTGAATATCGCGGACCGCCAGGCGATTCACATATAATTTAATGGAAAGCGGCGTCATTTCGTTCAAATACAATTTATTGCTCTTCACGTTCATAACCAAAAAGACGCGGTCGGAAATATCATCAGGGGACACCTGCGATGAGTCCCTCGGCGCAGAGCTGGCGCTCACCGCGTCCTTGACTACTTCAAAATTTATTTCCCCCGCGTGGTACGTATCGCCATTATGCTCGAACGTAAGCGGACCTATCTTAAAATTACCCGCCTTTAGCGGCAGGAGCGAATAAATATGGGTGATCGAACTTGACACTTTGGAGTTGACGATAGACATCCTGGTTGAGGGCCCGAGATAACGGATCTGTAACCCCTCAACTTCCGGCAGGTCAAGCGGAGGCATATCCTGAGTCCCCTCAAAGCCAAGCTCCAATTGCAGGCGCTCGCCAAGAGAAATCTTTGAACGGTCAAGGCCGACCTCAAAGGCGATATCTTTAGCAAAAGAAACTGCCGGGTATAATAAAACCCCGCAGATAAGGGCGAACGCTATTTCCCGGAAAGAATTCATTCTCATTACCAATCCTTTGTAACTTCTTCCTGATACATCCTATCCTGGTCTTTTAACAGCCCCCGGGTATCCTCTTCCTGCCGATACCCGTCTAAGAGCATTGCCGCTTCTTTTGATGACATCTCTTTCATCTCCTGCCTTTCATCAACGGATGAAGGCTGCTCATCGTTTTCTTTCTTTTGCTGTTCCCGGCTTCCGGGACCATCCCGGGGAGCTCCCGAGGCATCTTTCTTATCGTCTTGGCGTCCTTCTTGAGTTTCCTGCTTATTTTCCGCGGGCTTCTCTTCCTGTTTATCATCCTGGGGCTCCTTACTCTCCCCTTTGTCCTTTTCCTCTTTAGCTTCCCCTTGTTTTTGCCGCTCCTGCTTATTTTCCTGCGGTTTATTCTTAAGTTCCTTTAATACCCGGTCAACAAACTCATAATTGATCTTAGCATCTTCATCACGAGGGTCCAGATCGATCGCCCGCTTATAATTCTCCAACGACTCATTTAAAAGCCGGACAGCGGCTTCCGGGTCCGTTTCTTTTTTAAGCATCCCCGCCTTAAATTTACTATTGGCAATATTATAATTCGATTTAAATTCAAGGGTCCGGTCTTCAGAAGCCAACCCTTTTTCAAAAGACCTCACCGCTGCCTCATAATCTCCCGTTTTAAACTGCGCTGCGCCGAGATTATAACTTATTCCCGCGGATCCCGGACGATCAGATAACGCCTTTTCATACAATTGCTTGGCTTCATCATATTTATGGTCCCGGTAAAGAGCATTGGCTTTTGAGACAGCCCGCTCACTCTCTGCCGCGCATGCCATATGCCTGAACGAAAAACTCATGACGATCAACAACAATACGCAAGACCTTTGCAGCCTCATACTATTATCCTTATTTTTTTTCACTAATCAAGGGTTCCAATAAAAAAAGCGCGAGTGAGAGTGCGAGCGGTATTTGAAAGCGCTCATCATAGCGTTTAGTCAATTTATCCTGGAATTCAACCTTTTCCAATTTCGATATTTTCTGGCGGTACAAAGCATCCAGGCCGAATTCAGTTGCCGACGCGCGCACATAGCTTCCCCCGGTGGCAAGCGCTATTTTTTGCAGGAGCGCTTCATTTAACCGCGACTTGACCACATTACCTTCCTGGTCCTTCAAGAATTCAGTTTTCCCATTTACGGTAAGCTCTATAAGCTCGCCATCCTGAGAGCCTATCCCCACGCAAAAGATCACTATACCTTCTTTTTTCGCTTCTTGGGCGGCTTTCAAAACCGAAGATTCGCTTTCTAATTCTTCACCGTCGGTAATGATAATTAATGCCTTATCTTTCCCGGAACCGCCCTTATAACACCTGATCGCTTCCCGCACGGCGGTCGTCAGTGACGTTCCGCCTTTAGGGATAGTTTCGGTATCAATGCTATCCAATGCCAAAAGAAAGCCTCCATAATCTATCGTAAGCGGGCACTCCAAAAAAGAACTGCCCGCAAATGCCACTAACCCCACCCGGTCACTTTTTAAATTCCTGATAAAATCACCGATCGCCAATTTCGAACGGACAAGCCTGCTGGGTTTAATATCCCGGGTAAGCATGCTTTTAGAAGTATCGAGGGCGATCACGATATCAACGCCTTTTCTTTTAACTTCCTGCCAATGGAACCCCCATTGCGGCCTCATAAGAGAAACCAGGATCAAAGATACGCCGAGGATCAGCATCATTATCTTTAAACGTTTTCTCTTCACATTTACCCCGCGCAACAATTCGGGCAAAAGGCCCGCCTGGGCGAAGCGTTCCAAGAGCTGCCTCTGCTTCTTTAAACTCAACCAATAGAATATAATTAACGCCGCGACTATTAAAAAACAATATATACCGTACTGAAGCGCGAATCTCATATTAAGGTACCTTTCGTAATACTGTATTCGATAGAAATATCTCCAGTAATATCAACGCGAGCGCGGGGATCAGGAAAACCGCGAACAATTCGTTATACTCGACATACCCCTTTTCTTCAAGGGGCGTCTTTTCTAAACGGTCGATCTCATTATAGATCCGCCGCAGGCTTTGAGTATCAGTCGCGCGGAAATATTTCCCGTCAGTAACGGAGGCTATTTTTCCCAAAGTATCTTCATCAATATCAATACGTATCATCTGATAGCTGTTATTCCCAAAGAAATCCTTAACCGGATAGGGAGCCAGCTCTTTTGTGCCGGCACCTATGGTATAGACCTTTATTTTAAGCGCTTTGGCCGCTTCAGCGGCGGTAAGCGGGGCAATAGAGCCGGTATTATTGCGGCCGTCGGTCAGAAGAATGACCACTTTGCTCTTCGCAGAGGTATTCCTCAAGCGGTTCAAAGAAGCAGCGAGCCCCGAACCAACGGCGGTTCCGTCTTCGATCAAACCGGTTTTTATCCGCTTTAAATTCTCAGAAAGCCAGCCGTAATCGAGCGTTAAGGGGCAGGCCGTGTATGCCCGCGCGGCAAACGCGACGATCCCGATACGGTCATTGCTCCTTCCTTCAATAAATTCTTTTACCACTTCTTTGACCACGTCAAGCCTGTTTTGCCTCTTGTTTCCCATCTTAAAATCTTCCGCGAGCATGCTGGTAGAGCAATCGATCGCCAGGACAATATCAATTCCTTCAGACTGGATCTTCGCGTCGGAAACCGGGGACTGCGGCCGCGCGAGGGCGGCGATCATCAAAATGGCGGCCGCTAACCGCACAAAGATCAATTGGGCGCTCAGCCTGGCTTTCCAGGAATTCTGTAAACCGCTGATAAGGTTTTGAGAAGAAAAACGTACTCCTGAAGCAGTAGCTTTCTTTCTCGCGTAAAGTACGCCTATTACAGCGAAAGGCAATAAGATCAATATAACGGGGTTACCGAAATTCATGGTATTTTAAGCCTCTGCCTTTGTTTGTTCGACGAAATTACGCGCGAATTGATACGTCATATCTATTTCCTGCGGATTAGGCGCGTATTTGGCAAACTTCACCAGATCGCAGGCGACCAGAAATTCCTTTAAGAGCGTTTTATGCTCTGTTTTCAGGAGCGAGCCGTCGCGCAGAAGGAGCAAAAACTCATCAGTTGTCATTTCCGGGGCCTTAAGGTTAAACCTGTTTTCAAGGTAATGGCGGACGATCCCGGAGACTGCGACAAAATATTCTGTGATCTTTCCCTGGCTGATAAGGTCCCGGCGCCGTAACTCATCAAGCTGTTCAAAGGCTATTTCATGAGCAAGACGCATCTGAACAACAGGCGCTGATTTCTTTCTTCTTCTCAATCCCCATAAAAAAACCGCAAGACCGGAAACAATGACCGCGACCAACAAAGCAAGCAGCTTCTTTTGGGCAGATACCATGACCGGGCCCTTAATATCACGGATATCAGTCATATTACTGGCTCCTGCCAACAGGCTTTTAACCTCGACTTTCTGTTCATCAGACAAGATATCCCGCCAATCTTTATCCGCTTTTCCTTTATATTTAATGGCCAGTTTAGGGATGGTTAATTCACCGGTAGTATATGCTTCCAGGGTATACCGGCAAAAAGATCTCTTTTTACCAAAACGAACTGAAGTTTTCAGGACCGCTTCTTTTACCGTAAAATCACCCAACGTTTGAGCCGCAGAGGGAAATTCAACTGCCACATCTTTGCCGCAGGTAAGCGCAACTGTATATTGTATCCTCTGCCCAATCGTGACCGGGCGCTTATCAAGCGTTGCTTTAAGCGTTACCCCTGAGCTATCAACCTTATTATCCTGAGCATATACAACAATAACACCGAAAAAGAGCGTAATAATAAGGACGCCTATCCCCAGGCTCAAAACAAGATTTCTCACCGCATCCTCCTTTCCCTGGCCCTGAAAAACTTATACAAACTCATGCCATACGGGATATCGGTGCGGATATCGATGGAGTCGACGTTGACCGACCGAAAGAGCATCAAGCGCTGGCGAAGCCGCTTTTGCGCGGCGTCAGCATAATCCCGACGCACCGAGATATCGGAAGAATCAACGAAAAAACTTTTTTTACTCTCAGGGTCTTCCAAAGTGATCAGGCCCACAGCAGGCAATTCGATCTCCCGGGGATCGGTGATCGTGACCGCGATACAATCGTGGCGTTTGTTCGTGACTGCCAGCATTCTCTTGTACTCCTGCGAATAAAAATCGGAGATTATAAAGGCAACTGTTTTCCGGGCAGTAACGCGATTCAGGAATTCTAAAGCGGCATTGATATCGGTACCTGTACCGCCGGGATTGAAATACAGTGCTTCCCTGACCACGCGCAGCACATGGCGCGGCCCTTTACGGGGAGGGATGAATTTCTCAACCTTATCGGTAAAAGCGATAAACCCCACCTTATCGTTATTTCTGGTGGCCGATAAAGCCAGGAGAGAACAGATCTCCGCGGCCAACTGGACCTTAAGCTGCTTAACCGTCCCGAAGAAACAGGACGCCGACATATCCAAAAGGATCATGACCGTTAATTCCCGCTCTTCGACAAACTTCTTTATGTAGGGATGATTCATGCGCGCGGTCACATTCCAATCAATAGAACGGATCTCGTCTCCCGGCTGGTACTGCCTGACCTCATCAAATTCCATGCCCTTACCTTTAAAAGTGCTTTGATATTGCCCGGCAAAAACATCGCTGACCATACGCGAAGTGGTGATCTGGATACGCCGTATCTTTTTAAGGACATCCTTAGGGATCATCGGGGCACAAACCTCTCTCTCTTACGGGACTTCCACTTCATCGAATATTTTCTTGATAATATCTTCCGATGTTTTTTCTTCAGCTTCAGCCTCATAACTGACGATCACGCGATGGCGCAAACAGTCGGGGCCGATGGATTTGACATCCTGAGGCGTAACATACCCCCTCCCCTTTATAAACGCGTAGGCTTTGGCGGCCAGCGTCAAATTAATAGTGGCGCGGGGAGACGCGCCATACTGAATAAGGCTCGTGAGATCATCCAAGTGGTATTTTTTTGGGTCACGCGTGGCAAAGACAATATCCAGGATATATTTTTCCAGCTTTTCATCCATATAGATCTCATCTACCACGCCGCGCGCCCTGACAATATCCGCAGGCTCTATGACCGGGTTGACGACGATCTTCTTATCGGTAAAACTCATGCGTTTTAAGATCTGGTGTTCATCCGCGATAGAAGGATAGGTAATATTGACTTTGAGCATGAACCGGTCGATCTGTGCTTCCGGAAGCGGATAGGTGCCTTCATGCTCTATGGGATTTTGCGTTGCCATGACCAGAAAAGGGTCATCTAGAAGAAAGGTATGTTCACCGATAGTCACCTGGCGTTCCTGCATAGCTTCCAGCAAAGCGCTCTGGACCTTAGCAGGAGAACGGTTGATTTCATCGGCTAAGATTATATTGGCAAATATGGGCCCTTTTTTTACGCTAAACCCGCCGTCTTTCGGATTGTATACCAGCGTGCCGATAAGGTCGGCCGGCAGGAGGTCAGGAGTAAATTGGAGCCTTTGAAATTTAGTTTTTATAGCCTGTGAGAGGGTTTTAATAGAAAGCGTCTTTGCCAGGCCGGGGACTCCTTCAACCAAAATATGGCCGTTGGCGAGCAAGCCGATGAGTAAACGTTCGATCAAATAATCCTGGCCGACAATGACCTTTTTTATCTCTCCTATCAAAGTACTGACAAACGCGCTCTCGCGGGCAACCAATTCATTTATTGCGGTCAATCCGGTACTCATGGAAACCTCCTTTATCCAGAATAGATTTCACCTGCACCGTACGCGCGCGCTTGCTTTTCCAATAAAGCAAGGTGCGGCGCAATTACGCGGTGAGTAAAGATTTACATCCAAAATATACCACACGCATGATGAGAAGAAGATGAAAATGGAATGATTTTATAATGAGGGAAGGATAACGATGAATTTACTGCCTTTTCCGAAGCTTGAAGAAACGGCGATCGACCCGCCATGGACCTCCGCGATCGTTTTCGCGATCGCCAGCCCCAAGCCATAGCCTTTCGTTTGGGTCCGGGAAGCATCCACGCGGTAAAAGCGGTCGAAGATCTTTTCCTGCTCTTCTTTTTTTATTCCCATACCTTCATCCTGAATGGAAATCTCCGCGTGATGAGCTTTTTTTTCGATGGAAACCGTTATTGTTGCCTCTTCATGAGAAAACTTGACCGCATTATCGATGAGGTTCACAAAAAGCTGCTCCAACATGGTTACATTTCCCTTAACCACCACATTATCTTCCGGAAAATTCATTTGGGAACGTATTTTCTTTTCCTGGAGCTTCACGCGTAACGACGCCACCGCCTTGCTTATTACGTCGATGACCTCGACATCAGACATAAAAACTTTCGCGGAAGTATTTTCGTGTTGAGCAAGCAATAAAAGGCTGGCAACCAGCGTTGAAAGGCGGGAAATCTCTTCCTTAACGGCTGCAAGCGTCTTTTTATAATAGGGCGCGGGGCGTTCCTGTTGTAAAGCGACTTCTATCTCATTAGAGGCTATCGTAAGCGGCGTGCGCAACTCATGAGAAGCATCCGAGATGAACCGCTTCTGCTTCTGCAAATTCGATTGCAGCGGCAATAATGTCTTTTTCGCCAATATCCAAGATACAGCCGGGATCAGGAATAATAAACAGACATTGACCAGAAAAAGGCCTTTACCGAAATTTTCCAGCGTCAACTGGATAGATTTATTCAAAAGCGAGTTATTTTGAGTAACGCTAAACTCGCGCGTGACCTCATGGCGGCCCGATGAGTCAATTTCATGCCTGAAGCGCTCATGGACCCGGGAAACATATCCCCCCCGGAAAGAGTTTTCCAAATACAGGTAGAGCCCCGCGCTAAACGACCAGAATAAAATGAAAAAGAAAAGGGAGTAATAAAATGTCAGTTTAAAGACGGCTTTATTGAACATTCTTTGCTCGTTGTTCTATAACTTACACACATACCCTGCTCCACGCATGGTATGGATGATCTCGCGGCAGGACTGAGAGATCTTTAGTTTTTTGCGCAGGTATTTGACATACGTCGCGACAACATTCGAGAGCCCGTCGTAATTAAAATCCCAAACGTGTTCTAAAATATTGGTTTCAGTCAAAACCTTATTTTGATTGCGCAGAAAATACTCCAATAACGCGAATTCCCGGCTCGTGAGCATAATGGCCGCATTGCCGCGCTTAACCATGCGGGTCGCCGGATTTAAGGTCAGATCATCGATCGACAATACCGGAGGGTCTGATTTATTGCCCCGGCGCAATAACGCGCGGATCCGCGCGGTCAATTCCGAGAAAGAAAAAGGCTTCGTGATATAGTCATCGGCACCTTGATCGAGCCCCTCCACTTTATCTTCAGAGCTGGTCTTCGCGGTTAAGATGATAACCGGAGTAGCGGTATTAGTTTGACGGACCTTTCTCAATACCGCCATACCGTCAACCTTAGGGATCATGAGGTCAAGGATAACACAATCATATTCATTAACGGAAAGCTTTTCAAGCGCGTCTTCCCCGTCAAAAGCGGCATCAACCGCGTAATGCTCTTCGAGCAGCCCGCGCCTGAGTACATTGACTAATTTTCTTTCATCTTCAACAATAAGTATCTGCATTAAGGATATTCACGGCGATCGGTTATCGGTCATCGGTGGACATACAAGGCAAGAAGCAATAACCATTACACGAGCGCCTGTTCATCAAAGGTAATTTCAAAACGCGTTCCCGCCTCCCGGGAAACAGCGACACTGCCCTGTAACTGCTCGATAAGAGAAGTTACTAAACTAAGGCCCAAAGACTCCACTTTTTCCGGATCCATATCTTTAGGCAAGCCAATACCGTCGTCTTCTATGATCAAAATATATTTTCTATCGCTTCTGCAGGTTAAACTTATCATGATCCTTCCTCTTCTGCCGCCTTTAAACGCGTGCATCAAGGAATTAGAAACCAATTCAGTGACGATCAAGCCGCAAGGGATTGCCGTGTCAATGCACAGGTCGAGCGCGTCGACCGAAACCTGAAAACCGACAAGCTCAGTGTTGACCGAGTAAAAATTAAAAAGATGAGCGACCAGTTCCTGGATATATTCTTTGAAATCTATACGGGCGATATTATCGGTTTTATACAGCTTTTCATGAAGCATCGCCATGGATTGGACGCGCTTATGGCTCTCATCGAAAATTATCCGCGCGGATCTATCTTTAATGTTCTTGGACTGTAAATTAATAAGACTGGAGATTATCTGCAGGTTATTTTTCACGCGATGATGCACCTCTTTCAAAAGGACCTCTTTTTCCTTAAGAGAACGTATTATCTTTTCTTCAGCGGATTTAAGTTCAGTGACATTAAACCCGTAAATATTAACGTAGGAAGCATCCCTCACGGGAATAATTGAAAATAGCAGATCTTTATTCTCTAACTTAACCTCCAGATTAATCGTTGTTCCCTTCTTAAGGACATCTCCCACCGCCTGTTTCCATCGCTGAGGAAGGCAGCACTGTCCGATCCGGCCCTCCCACTGTTTTAAGAGCGGTTCCCCCGCTTTATTCGCGTAAAGCACCGTTTGATCCCGGGATACCCTCAAAACAGGAGAGGGGTTCTCGGAAGGAAACTTAGCGAGATCGCGGATCTCTTCCAGGGCTTTCTTATGCTCGGTGATATCACGAAACACTACCAGCTTAAGCAGGCTCCCATCCCGCTCCTTTAAAGGCGTATCGATCAACTCATACGTCTTACGGTTCTTCTTAAAATTCCATTCCCATCTGACGGTCTTGCCCATGAAGACATCGTTCTTCTTGCACCACGGACAAACCGTTTTTGCCTCATTTAAGTATTCATAACATACGCGCCCCCGCCAATCGCCGAACTCCTGCTCAATAATAGCATTAGCGAATACTATCCGGTTATCTTGGCTCGTAATAAAGATACCATCTTTCATCGAACTGAAGATATCTATGAATCCGTCGCGCTCTGCCTTAAGGGCCTCCTCAACTTTGATCCGCTCGCCGATCTCACGGCTCAGAGAGGCTTCAGAGGCTTTCAGCTGCTGGTTAGTGGATAATAATTGCTGGGAATAAGCTTTAAGCTGCTGTTCGCTTGATCTTAACTGCTGGTTGCCGGCCTTGAGCTGCTGTTCATCGGCCCTGAGCTGCTGATTCGCGGCTTTCAACTGCTGTTCGGTAGCGCGCATTTGCTGGTTGCCTGATTCCAACTGATTGATCAGGCAGCGGAGTTCTTCCCGTTTATTCTCTAATTCAACGATAATCCCCGAAATTACCCAGCCTAAAGATACAAAAACCACCAAGAGAACCCCGCGCGTGAATAACTCATGGCGCGACACATGCAAGAGGAGCGTTTCCAGATACGTCCCTCTATGGAAATAAATGGTATCAACCGCGGCGTCGACCAGCAAAACGACCGTTACCAGGAGGATAAAATATGTAAGGATAATCAACCGCCGTCTCATATATTCATACCTTTAAACGAACAGATGATCTATTGCGTGAAAGAATAAAAGAATTGGTGCCGGCTGTTGCCTTGCGAGTAAAACACATTGCCTGAACCGACATCGAAAGAAACACTTCTTCTCTGAGTCCCCCCTAAAGACTGCGCCTGGATCCTTATAGCATGTTCCCGTAAAAGCGTTGTGACTGAATTAATATTAGCAGAGCAGATAGTATCATCCGTTCTTTCCAGGACATTTCCCGCTCCCAACAGGCAGGTCTCGATATTATCTTTCCTGGTCCCCAATTTTCCCATCCGGAAGATAAGTTCATCTAACGCATGCGCCGCATACTTGGATTTCTTAGACACGTAATCAAACGCTGGTTTACCGGGAAGCATAATATGAGCCAAGCCACCGATCATATTAAGCGCGTCAAATGCGATCACGGCTATACATGAACCTATCGCCCTGGATTCAAGTATGACCCTGCGCCTGCCCACCTTAACTTCACCTGTCTGGACATCAATAATGAACTTCATAAACTCGAACTTTATATTATTAATAATCTCCCGGGATATTCAACCTACTTTCCTGCTTCAGCAGGCAATGGATGATTAGCATTGTTATTATTGCATATTATACAACATCTCATTGAATTGACTACTATTTTTTATTTGTTTTTATGTAAGTTGTTCAGAAAGGAATTAACTAACGATTGGATGAAAGAATTACAATATATCAGGACTCTAAAGCTAACTTGAATAAGCGAATCGGTATTAAAACTCCCCCGCCTAAATCCGCTCACATAGATACTATCCGGGAGCTATCTTCCCCCTTAAGCGCGACTTTAATTTCCCGCAGCAGTTGAACGCCTATCCCCGCGAGCTTACTGCCGCCTGACATCATAAACACCATTAAAACATACCAGATCAGCATATTAGCAAGCTTGGTCGTAACAGCTCCCGAAAATAATTCAATGGCAGCGCCGCTGGAGCCTCCCTGAGCGGGAACATTTACCTGAATGCTCTCCAACACCATGACCTGCGGGGGATTCCGGTTCCCGGTGAAAACATTGTACGCGTTAAACATTGCGACGATAATAACAATAACACCCGCAGCCAATAACAAATACCCCACCAGCTTTGTCGCATTTATATTCATCTCTTCTCCTTAATGAGCCCATAACTTATGGAGCCCTTGTTTAATTAGAGGCGACATAAGTTATTCCCTGCAACTTTACTTATCGGGGCGAATTAATCCCGAGTCATTCTCATTTAACTTATCAGTGACGAGGGATGCATTAATTAAGAACCCCATAACTTATGGACTGTACGCAACTTGCCTGCACGTCGTAGCAAAAAGTGACCTACCACTTATTACCCGGCAACGCGATAGTATCGCTTACCCGCAGGACCACGGTTTGTGAACCAGTCACCATCTCTACCGTATCACTGCTTATTTTATTGACCCTGTAGATACCGATGCTGTCCCCCTCCGAAACCACCTCTTCATTGATAGTCGCGAAGCTTTTTCCGTTCGCGTCAAACATAATACCCGTCACTTCGATCGCGAATTTCTTCTTTTCAATTGTTTTTTTAGCCGCGGGAGATTTCGCGAATCCTGAGGGTTTAGCCTTTGATTTATCTGATGGCCAGTAAGAAAGGGGCTGTTTACCGGCGCTGCTTTTCCCGAAAGAAAGCATTGCCCTGATATCGGGAACAAAAGCGCTCACGATGGTCTTACCGGGGAAGAAAACCCCGATCAGCACAGCCGCGATCACCAGCAAGATCAACACTTCAAAAAAGACTTTCACGGCCTTCATATGGCTTTTTTTCCCCTGAACAGCCTTCTGCGCTTTTTTATTCGGGTCGAAATTGGGGTCGCGAGAATCAGTTTGAGAATTATATCCGCAATATTCACATACGACATCATCGCTTTTAATGCTTTTCCCGCAAAACTTACAGTTCTTCATGTTCCCCTTAAGCTCGCTCAACTTTCACCTCTTTTGTTTAGAAAGCATCCATCCGCTATGGAACTATTATAGTACAAGTCATGCTAAAGAAAACCAGATTTGCCTCTATTTCCCCCGATAAGCCCACGATAAAGATAGACCAGCAACGATAAGAATAAGCAAAAAAGGAAAAAGTCAGATGGCTCAATGCTTATTCCATTCACCCCCGCCTTACTTTTTCCTTTTTTACTTCCTATCCAAACCGTTCAAAGAGGTAACGCTTATTCCCGCGGTTTACTCGAACTTTTTCAATCCGTAGACCTTCAACAAGTCATTGATATTCGTTGTCTTCACATCCAATCCGCCCGCTTCGCCAAAAGGCAAAAGAAAAATCTTTTTACCGGAGAGAGCTTCAGCGAGCTTTAGCTTAACCATCGTCTTGCCGCCGGAGTTATTAAGCGCTTCAACCATTTTCTCTATACCTTTTGCCTCAGCCACGCCTTCAGCTTCAATGGCCTTGGCGATCATTACCTGCTGTTCATAATACGCGTCCACGCTGATCTTGGCCTTCAGGAACTCTCCGTCAACTTGAGCGACCATCTTATTGACCTCGCCACTGGCCTGCTGGATACGCTGCAAATATTCTTCAACGGTAGCCTTGGCTTCCGATTTAAACCGCTCGACCATCTGGTCGGCGATCTTTTTTTCTTCAATAGCTTTTTGATACGCCAGCGGGAACCGGTAATCTTTCGGCAGGACGCTCTCAACAATAACGCCGCAAGGGTTCAACAGCCGGTTTAAAACCTCTTTTACCAGTTCAGCTTTCTCAGTGCGCTTATTCGCCACATAGAAATCCTCTGTCTTAAGCGTCCCGAAAACTTCGCGGGTAACATTCCTGCTTATAGGCCGGACAAGTTTTTCTTCCAGCTCGCGGTTACTTTGCGCGACCTCTACCAGGATATTCTGCGCCATGCCCGGGTCTATCCGGTACGCGATGATCACGTCTAAAGCGATATCATTTCCGTCGATAGTCTTAAAAACCAGGTCATCCTGGCCGAACCGGGCGCCTCGCTGGGAAACTGTCATTTCCATATTTTGAAGCTTTGTGTCAAAGGTATACCATCCGTTTATGACAGGCGCGAAGAAATACGTAGCCCCCGGAGCATAGACATTTTTATGGACCCCCATTTTAGCAAAGGGCGACCACTTGATCACCCGGACGCCGACTTCAGTCGACTTTGTCTGATGCGGGAAAAACAAAAGGAATAAAAACATTACAATAATAAACGGCACCGCGAATTGAGAAGCTGTCGATAATTTCATCGTATTACTCCTTTGTTTGGCCGACTCCAAAAATCTTAAGCGATTGTTCAAGGTCCAGCGGATTGACGCCGTTCGGGCCGCTCGAAGGAAGCATGATCAGATCCAGCCCTTTATAAACTTCAGCCATTTTCAATCCTACCAGTTTATCGGAACCGCGCTGCTGATACGCCTGATTGATCAGCTCAGTCTTACGCGCTTCCGCTAATCGCACGAGAAGGTCCGCCTCCGCGGTCTTCATGCGCACATACATATCCCTTTCAGCGATCTTCTTCATAACATAGGCTTTTCCCTCTTCAAGCTTAACAATGGTATTAGCCTCGCCTTCCTGCCGGACCTTTTTAACCAGCGCGTCTTCCGCGGAGGCCCGCGCCTTTGACTGGTTCGTAAAGACCATCTGGTCCTTCAATTTCTTTTCCTCAATATTCTTCTGTATCTCCTCGCTGTATTTAAAATACCTCACCAGGACATGGTCGACAAAAATGCCTTTCGCGCGCAATTCGTCATTAAGAAGTTTTTTCGCCTCATCTGATTTTCTTACCCGAAGGGGACTGTTATAAAACTCTTCCGTTGTCATCTCGCCGAGGGCTTCTTTAAGTTTAGGCTCAACCTTGGGAAAAATACCGTTATCTTCATAGAGCATTCCCGGCCCGACGGTACTGATCACTTTATACGGGTCGACGATATGATACAAGACGCTGACATCCACATCGACAAAGAAACCGTCCGAAGTCTGGATATGGGCCGCTTTCTCCCTGCGCGCCTCATGAGAAGCTGAATCCGGATAATTCGTCAATTCAAAGACCTGAAGGTCGCGGGGAAAACGATGCATTACCTGAACGCCGAAAGGGATCACAAAATGATACCCGGTCTCATAGGCGCGTTCCTGGATACCCGTTTTGAAACCGATGTTCACCTGTTTGATCCCGAATTCATTCGGCTTAATATAAACGAAAAAAGAAGAGAAGAATATTAAAAGGAAAACAACCGGAATAAGCGGCAGGAGCACGGTTGACAGAAATTCTTTTGCGTTAGACATGAAATTTGACCGGTCCATGTCAAAATTATCCTTTTGCGGACTCATTAACGGCCTCCCCTTGTTAAGCATACATTAATAATAACAGTAAAACCTAAAAAATTAAGGTTTAAACCGGCATATTTTAAGGGTACTCTAACCTTAAGCGCCACATAACATTGTCATTATACAACACCCCGGCACTCAGTCAAGCCGGAAAAAAAATGATCTTAAAACCATGTCAAACCGGGAAGCGACTTCCGCCCGTGGATTTAAACCAAGAGAAACGCCCCCCCGGGAAGAAAAATATTCAACAAGCGCGACCTCGTCACGGCTATGCCCGATAATCAAAGGATAATGAGCTCCATAGGACCGCATAATTTCCTTAAACTTTCCAAGCTTAGCGCTGCCGTCCCCCATGCGGCCTTGAGCGTACCCGGTGAAAGTATTGCCCTGCTTATCGGTAGAGATCTCATTTCCGACGCATCGCGCCAGAAACCCCACTTTTTTTCCTATAACATCAAGGATAGGCTGGATACTCAAGCTCAATATCACAACAGGAACGCCCCGGTCGCTGAAAGTTTTCAAATACCTTAATATTCCCGGGATAAAGAACAGGTGGATAAAAACAGAATGCCGTTTTATGAACCCGACAGGAACACCGCGCATAAACGCCGCATATTTATCCATTAAGGCCTCATGAGAGAAGGATGATTTAAACAATATTTGTTTTATTTTGTAAATTCCGATAAAAACGCCTGATTTGGAAAGATGCGGCAGGTATTTCCATAGAGACGGGCGCGCCAATGCTTCAGCGAACATGCTCACTCCAACGACGATCTGGACAAAAAAAGGGAAAAGGCATTCATCCAAATCAGCGCAAACTATATCAACCGAAGCAAGCCTCGCGTCAACTTCTGCTTTCGGCCGGTTAAAGGTCAATTGCCGCATTACGGGCATCATCTCCATCTTTTATTTATCCGCGCTGACACAAATAAATTTACATTTTTTGCTTTTCGCATCAAGCGCAAGCGCGTTCCCCGGGTCGATTTCCAATGCCCTCTTCATGTACAATTCATACTTACCGCTGTCCCCCTTAAAGCCATAAACCTGCGCTAACCTGACATAAGCGTCGGCAAAATACGGGTCGGCGGCCACCGCTTTTTCCAGGTACTCAAGCGCCTTCGCGCGGTCCCCCCCGACCAGAGAAGGGGCCAGGAGATAAAAACTTCCCAGGCCGAATAAAACCCCGGCAGCATCCGGCGTGAGCGCCTGCGCTTTTTTTAAATACGGCAATACCGCCGTGCCGTTGATAACCTTCGAGATCGGCCCGCCGTAATGAGCTATCATTCCTTTGCCCCCCGCGAACAATAAATACGCGCGCACATAATTGCTTTTATCGACTTGCGCCTGCCCCGATTCAATAACCCGGCGGGCTAAATTAACTGATTTATTATACTCTCCTTGAATATATTCTATATACGCGAGGCTTATGCGCGCGGGAGCAAAATCAGGGGCAGCTTTAATGATCTCCTCAAGCAACGTGCGGCTTTCGGCTTCCTTATGCCGGCGCCGCAAAACTTCCGCGACACCCCATTTCAATTCAATCGTTTTATTATCCAAATTAACCGCGCGGCTAAAAGCATCGTATGCTTTCTCATGCTTATACTCGTTCAAATACACTAATCCCAACAAGTAGAATCTTTCAGGAGTTTCACCTTGAGGCCGGATTAATGCGTCTTGAGAAGAATGCATCGTATCCGCTTTTTCATGCAGTTTTTTCCAATCAAAGCCGCCGGCCAGGCAAAAAGGAATAAGGGTAAGGACGCAAACTAAGGCAAGAATATTTCTTTTCATAAGTATCATTTGGAGCCGGGTACGGATCGGGAACGAGAAGGCAGCTCATTTAAAACAAAGCTCCTTTCTCCCCGACTTTGGGTCAATCGACCGTTATCAGCTCATACTCCAGGTTCCCCAACCCCAGTTGAGCGGCATAAACAAGTTGCTGCGTCCCATCGCGTTTAGGATGCGCTTCCTTAAAAACATCTTTTCCGCAAGCGGCAATGACCGAGTCCATACACGCCTTATCTATACTGACCGGATCAAGAGACGCGAATATGCCTATATCGGGGGATATCCGCGGGTCATCTTTTGCCAGGCAATCGCACTCCTTGGTTATCTTCATCGCGAAATTAATAAATGCGGATTTACTTTTCTTATTCTTTAATACCGCCAGCGCGTATTCCACCATTTTCTTCTGGATCATAGTACCTCCCGACTCCCAATTGATATCAATGGCGCAACGCTTACATGCGGCGATACAACTGGCGCAGCCGACACACAATGCCCCGTTAATAACCGCTTTATTGTTTTTCATCTCGATCGCCGCGGCCGGGCATACGCCAAGGCATGCATTACAACCGCTGCATTGCCGGGCATTCACAAAAGGAGACACATCTGAATGTTGCGAGAGTTTACCTTCCCGGGTCGCGCATCCCATACCGATATTCTTCAATACCCCTCCGAACCCGGTCATGATATGCCCTTTATAATGCGCCACATCCACTAAAGCATCCGCATCATAATAAAACTTCGCGATCTTCGCGGTTTTAATAAACTGCTTATCGATGGGGACCTCAATACAATTTTCTTTTTTAGTATCATCAGGTATCTCCACCCGCGCTAAAACCGCTTCAGGCCTGAATCCATGCTCATAGGCAAGCTCCAGGTGGTCTTTTGAATTAGTCCTCTTGCCCTGGTACAGTGTATTGGTATCGGAAAGTACCGGGGTGGCCTTTACCTGCAATATCCGCTCGCAAATGACGCGCATATACTCCGGCAAAACATAACCGGCGTTCCCCTTCTCTCCAAAATGCATCTTGACCGCGACCGTGTCATTTTCCCGGATAATCTCCAATACGCGGCTTGCAGCAAGCAGGGACCCTAATTTTTGCTGGATGCGGATGACGCCGTCCGACAACCCGCACCTCGTAAAGTAAACTTTGCTTTTCATTATACTCTCCACGGCCAATGAACGCACTCGTCTAACTCCGGGAAAAGCACAAAATCAGCTTTCCCCCGGAAAACAAAAGTCTTGACCGTATATTCCTTGAACATTTCCCTGGCGGCATTTAAAGTTTTTCCTGATATTGAAACATCATCTACCAGCAGTATCGTATTAATATCAGGAGTGACGGTAACCGTATTTTTGATCACCGGTTCAGGAAAACAAGGCACATTATTTTCATCCCTGTACTGAGACTTGATGATCCGCAGGTCGCGGTTAAGCAAACAAGCGACCAAACTTGCCGGGACTACCCCTGCGTCAGCTATACCGACTACCAGCTGGCACTCGGGAAGCTCGGCTTTCTTAAGCATTTTACAAATGATCTCAAAGCTGATCTCTAACATGCGTTCACCTGTCCTTTATCGCGTTAAGATACATATTTATCAGAAATAAAATCACTATCCCGGGAAAAGCGGTATACATCGAACGCAGGAAATAAGCCTCAACAGATATCCCCGGAACCATCAAAAGCGCTTTCCACAACAAAAGAACACTTGCGCCCTTACTCATTATATAGGCTAAGACCGCCGCGCCCAGGCAAGTCCTCTTTTCACCGGAGAGGATAAGCGCCAGGAGCGTAAATAGTACTAACTCAAAAGTCAAAACTATACCTTTCTCAAAACCGGGGCTTCCGGTAAGCAGCTGATTGAGAAAAGGTGCGGCCAGAGCGCTCATGATACTTACCGCGGGGCGGAATAAAACAACTGCTACGAAAGGGGCGTAAAATAACGGCAAGAACCTTGCTCCTATAGGCACATTGCCCGGGAAAGGGATCCCATGCACGACAAACGGAATGATCACAGACACCGCTAAAACAACCATCGTTTCATGCAAAACAACCGCAAACGAACTCTTCTTTGCCGCAAAATAAATCATTTTCATCACCCCCGGATATTATACCATTAACCTGATTTGATGCCTACCGGGAAACCGATATGATTAACCGGAAATCTTTTTTTCTGTTCTTCGTAAAGCCTTAACCATCCGGTCATAAGCTTCCTGCTCAGTCTCGCCTTCGGTCAAATGGTCGCAACAAATTGCCGCATAGCCGCTTCTATTCCTGATCTTGAAAAGCTTTACTTCCAAATGCCCGATCTTCATTCCCGCCTCCTTGTCCAGAAAGGACAACACCGGCGCAATTCCGCGGCAGAAAGCCGCGTACCGGCGCAATTCCAATCTGCGCCGGGTGCAGGCAGAAAGCGCGCACTTGGCTATCCGATAAGCCAAGGCGCTCTTAAGCGCCGGGTGCCCAAACGAATTCTAAGACGCGATTAGCGCCTTCGGATTACCAGATTTCAGGATCACCGGATCCCCGGCTATTTCCTGCGTATCTTGATCAACTGCACCTGCGGCAACCCAATGTCCCGGCTAAAAGATATTTCAGCGCTCCCTTTTAATTCAACAGCTTCTGCTAATTCAAAGTTACAGGTATCATCAACCAGATAACGCTCCAGGATAAGCGCATCATGCTCACCCCACGGCAGGTTCTTAAGGGTGAGCGTGTAATCCTTATACGCGCATAAACCCAATGATTGCGGCTGCAGATAGCACGAAGAATCAGGATATGCCGATAAAAACGCCAATTGATCATAACCGGCAAGAAGGATCACTACCGCAGAATCATCCTTAGCTTTTCCCGCCAGAGCGCCAAAAGTCTCAAAATTAGACCCTGCCTGCTCAAGGCGGATCGTATCCGCCAACGCATTAAACGCCTTATGCGCGTAATAGACCGGTTTTATCGTCCCGTCGGCTTTGATCCATAAAGAATTCGTATCCCCGGGATGATCAGGAAAAGCTCCGCCCGGTTCAGCTGCTAACCACAAGCCATTATCAACCATCGCCATAAGCGCCATGATATTATGCGCCGCGCGCCAGGCAGTGTCCAGTTCAGGGAAATACCGGGTAGGAACAAGAGGCAAAACCTGCAGGTCGATCTCGCTGCCGGCAAGCTTAACCGTCCCGAAAACAGGGCTCTTAACCGGATACCGGGTGAGTACGTCTGTAATATAAGCCATCCTTTGCGTGAAAGAAGAGTTCACTTCTGAAGAAAAACCATGAAAGGCAAGAAAATCAACCGGGAGGTAATTATAAGAAAGATACTTGATAAAGTCATTAATCCAGGAACCTTCGGGATCATCGGGAAAAGCAACAACAGGAGCAAATCCCGGAGTTCCGACGACATAATCTTTATCGCGCGCTTTGAGCCGCTTGACGAACAACGCGTAATTTCGCAAAAACTCCAACCGGCTGCCGTCCCACCAGGCCGGTTTATATTGTCCGTCACCGTTACTCACCTGTTGAGGCAAATCAGGCTCATAGCCGAAAAGGAACGTTTTTACCGTAAAACCCTGATATTGTTTTCCCAGCGACTCAAGGGTATCAAGCATAGCGTCAATTTCCCGCTTAAGCTTAACCTCTAAAGAATAACCGGAAGCTTCCGAGCTCCATAACAATATTCCTTCAAGTGAGTATTTCGCAAGCATCCGCGCTTTTTCCCCGGGAGCAGCATGCTCATCGAAAAAATGGCTCAAAACAATTGCTTTAAAATTAGCTTCTTTTGCCAATTTTAAGCCGTGTTCAGAAAGATACGCCGTGTCGGAAAGCGTAAAAAGGAATTTACTATACTCACCTGCTTGCCGGGCGTAGTCGATCACGATCCGAGCGGGCTCCCTGCTTATTTTCGCGGGCTTAAGATCAAACGATATCCTTTCCTGCTCTGCGCCGAAACCGGCCAGCGGCATGAATAAAACCATTACCCAGGCTACAAACAACCTGTTTATTTTCACCCTTGCTCCTTATTCCAGGTAAGACACCTGAAGGAAACGCTGTGATACCCCTCCTCAAGGCTTCACCTAAAACTATTATTATAACCCCCGGAATATTTCCGGCCGTAACGAAACCTCGCCGCGTATCGCGGCTTTCAATGACTCAAGCAGCTTTTCCTTATCATGAGGAAGCCGCGCCTCTAATGCGAAATAATTGGACGCGTGGTTACAGCGAAACACCGTCCGGGATAAAGAAAGCCCTTCTATTATATCATAGGCTTCCCGTAACAACTCATGAGGCTCTAATTCCCGGAATTCACCAATCGCGGCTTCCCGCGCCAAAGGCGTCTGCGGGATCACCATAAGCGATAAAAAAGATAAATACCGGGGCTGCATCTGATTCAAAGCGAGGATCGTTTCCCTGACGTGCTCCTGAGAATGATCTTTGCCGCCTATTCCCAATAAAACAATAACAGATGATTTTATCCCGAAGCGCGCCGAACGCTTGAGCGACTCAACCATTTCCGCAACGCTCGCGCGCTTACGGCGCAGATCAAGGACACGCTGGCTGCCGCTTTCAAGCCCCAGATAAATGAGCCGTAATTTATTGTTAAAAAGCCGGCGGAGATCTTCATCGCTCCTGCCGGAAATATTATGACCGTTTGCGTACGTGGAAATACGGGTAAGGGCAGGAAAAGCAGCGATTAATTTTCCCAGGACCGCGAGCAGGAGCTCATTTTTGACCGCCAAAGCATCGCCGTCCATCAGGAATACCCTGCGTACTTCAGGGTTCAGCTTTCTTTGTTTATCGATATCATTACCTATTTCAGAAAGGCTTTTTATACGGAACGGTTTGTTTTGATAAGCTCCGCAAAAAGTGCAGGTATTGGAAGAACAACCCAGAGTTACCTGCAAAAGAAAACTATCAGCTTCAGATGGAGGGCGTATCGCCGGTTCTACAATTGGCACCATATACCTCTTGACTTGCTTTTACTCTCGGACATCCTTAAAAACTCGACGCTCTTTTGATCAAAAGATTATTTTTTCCCTTTCGTATATTGCGAGGCCCACACCCGGTAACGGGGATCGTTCCTTATAAATTCCAGGTCCGGATCCTTATCCATAAAAACAAAATCATCATATCCCAGTTTGACCGCCCGCTCCAACGCCTGAAGGCACAATTCAGTATCATGAAGCAATGAATGATCACAGGCGAGGTTATACACGACGACAGCATCTTCCGGCCTCAAGCGCGCGAGCTTCTGATCGATCCGGAGCCCGTCTTGAAAACGGCCTTTCTTGGTATAGGCGTCGCCTAAAGCAGCTAAGGCTTCCGTAAAATCCGGGCGTTTTCCCAGGAGGTTCTCAAAAAAATTTATTTCAAAGTCCAGGTCTTGCTTATGCATCATCCTCCTGCGCGCGCTCGAACAGCGTTGGTATAACAACCGGTGAGTGATTCATCTTTGCCCCGGGCGCCGCGAACACCTTGCCTTCTTTTCAATGTCCTTAACGGGCGATGGAAAGCGACGCTCCCTGCCGCAGCAACAACCCTTCCCGGCACAAGCCAGAGACAAGTTTACGCAGCCGGTCCTTATCGGAATCAAGCGTTCGTAAGAGCGAATTCAAAGATACCGCTTTTCTCTTGACCATCAGATTCAAAATCATACCCCGTATCTGACGGTCAGAACCCTTGAATTTACTTTGTAACGCGTAATGGCGGCTTTTTCTCCCGGGATTCGCTATAGATGCTTTTAAGAACACCCCGTAATCCATTAACGCGTAATACCACCGGCGGGGATGCTTCTTATCTAACGTTCTTTCTATGAAAGGCAAAAGCTCGGCATCGGATACCGACCGGCGGCGAGGAAAAAAATGATGGATAAAAACACTGCGGATATTAGTTTCAATAAATACCACCGGTTTATCGAATGCGAACGCCATGATCTCACCCGATGTCGCTTCCCCAATACCGGGCAGATCACGCAGGCGCTCGCGCTGCGCGGGTATTACGCCATTGTACTCAAAAACGATCCTTTTTGCCGACCGATGCAATAAAAGGGCCCTGCGGTTATATCCTAATCCCTGCCAGGCGAGCAAGACGTCTTGAAAGGGCGCTTTCGCCAGGCTCCTGATAGCCGGGAACTTTCGCACGAACAATTTATATTTTTCTATCACGCGGGAAACCTGCGTCTGCTGCAGCATGATCTCGGATACCAGGATCCGGTAAGGGTCCTTTGTCCTGCGCCACGGAAGGTCCCTTTTATGTGACGCGTAATGCCCGTATATTAAATTTCGAAAAGCTTTTATCCGCATACGCGATATTACAGCCTTATCCCCTAAAATTTCTTTGTTTTAGCCATAATAGCGTTGGTAAGCTCAGCTTCCGGGATAATGAACTTTTCGAATTCCACGATATTACGGTGGTCAATAGTCAATATATAGCTCATATTAAATTTTTCTTCTTTGATCAAATATTTGATCTCTTTCAATTCTTTAACTGAAAGCACCCAATAAATGGTCCTGTCGACCCATACTCCGAGCAGCACGAAAACTTCGCACATTTCAGGCATAAGCTGCCTGAAGCGGATCACAAAGGGTTTAGTCAGGTCATAGCGTAACGCGGCTTGAAAACGGTCCCCTTCAACATAAGGATTCATGGCCCTGCAGGCTTTAACCCCCAATTTGATACTCTCGAATAAAGCTTCATATTGGCCCACATATTCCGCGTCTAATGATTTATCCGCCGTTTTAAACCTTACATCAAGGCGTTTTAACTGCTCCACAGCCCAGATCTCCGCGAACATGCGGGAGGAAATACCGTAAACAATAAGGTTCTTATTAGCCTCAAGGAATTTCTTTCTCAATTCTTTGAACTGTTCAACGCTAATGATCTGTTTATCACGCAAGAAAACAAGCATATACTCATAATCCGCCGCGGGAAAAACCATCATCAAGCTCGCGAGCTTCTCTATTAATAGCTCTTTATCCTGGTCCGAGCATTCCTCAACCAGGTCATCAAGATATTGGTTCAACTTCGTCCTATCCATAAAAGGATCCTCCTCATTAGGCTTTTCGAGCTGTTTATGAAATCCGTATATCGACCGGGATAAAAGATATTTCTTGATACCTCAGTGGCTTTTTGTCTTTTTTGCATCAAGCTTGCGGGCGATTTGGCGAATGCGCGAAACCAACTGGCGCTTAATATCCGGCGATCCCATTTTCAAAAGTAAGACCGCTTTCTTATATGCCGCCAGCGACGCGCGATACCGTTTCAGATGAGCCAGGGAATTTCCCAAGTTTTCGAAGGTCACCGCCCTGCCGGGCTCAAGAGAAAGTGTTTTTTTGAAATATTCGATCGCCTCTTTATGCCTGCCCACCTTATTCAAAAGCCATCCTTTATTATGATAAACGCTCGCATAATCAGGCTCGACTTCAATCCCTTTATCAAAATATGCGAACGCCTCATCACTCAGCCCCAATTCTACCATACACAACGCGCGGTCGTTATATGAAGCCCCGTCATGAGGGTTATAAGAAACGGCCCTGTCAAAATGCGAGATCGCGTAGAAATAATTTCCTTTTAAGATCTCTTTCTGTCCTTTAAAATACTCCCATTCTCCCAGGAACTCACCCAGCCGGCTGAGACGCAGGCCATCTTCAACCAACCGCATGGCTAATCTGCGGTGACCATAGGTGATCGCCTCATCAAGGGATATCCGTAATCGTAAAAGAGCATCCATTTCTTTAAGATATCCCAACGCAATCCCCGGGGTTTTCTTGTTTATACCTCTGCCGCTCAAGCTTATACCGGCCGGCAACCCGTTTCATATCGCCGCGGTTCATATAAGCGGTCCGGAAGAACTGTCCGGCAGACAAATAGAGCGGCCGTTTCCGCGCAGGCACGTAAACCCCGTATTTTTCGGGATTACGGGTGATATCCGCTCCCCAGAAAAGCACCAATTGCTGCCCTGAAGAATTACCGGTAAGCTTAACGCCTATTTTTTTCAGGAATTGTATCGTTTTCAAACAGGATGCATATGTCTGCTGCGGCAAGCCGTAAAGCGTAAAAACTTCCGCGTCGATTCCGGCATCCTGAGTAGTCTTTATGATATCCGCGAATTGTTTCAGATCAATACGTTTATTAAGAGCAACATGCACCTTCGGATCGACTGATTCCAACCCGTAGGCAATACGATTTACTCCTGCTTGAGCCATTAAAGATAAGAGCGGGCGGTCAACCAGGTCCGCCCTGGTCTCAACCCAGATCTTTACCTGCCATCCCCGCTTAATAATGCCGTTCATGATCGCCTTAACCCGCTCTTTGTTGAACGTGAACGAAGGATCGGCGAAAAAGAATTTATTGATATTGTTCTCTACGCACACACGCATATCCTGCAAAACCCGGCTGGTAGTATGCGCGCGGATAATGCGCTCGAAAGCCTGCGGAGTATAGCAAAAGCTGCAATTAAAATTGCACCCCCGGGAAGTAAGCATAGAGGCCGTCTTGTGCTGCTTTAAGTTAAAAGCGCCTGTCTGATACGGGGAAGGAAAATCGTCGAGATGACGGATCAAAGACTGAGGACTGGTATCAACATATGATTTACCGTCACGAAACGCGATCCCTTTAACCCGGCCAAAGGTCCGCCCTTGAGCCAGGCAATTAACTAAAGCGGGCAAAACAACCTCGCCTTCCCCTCGAACAATAACATCGACAGCAGGCATCTGCCGCAACGCTTCCTTAGGCATAAAGGTCGCCTGAGGGCCACCAATAACGACTAAAATCCGGGGGTTGATCGTTTTTATCAGCTTTGCCAGCGCCAGCGCCAGCGCGATATTATCCTGATACACGGAAAAACCTACTACTGCCGGCTTAAAATCGATCACAAAATTAGCGATCTCCTGGCCGGTCCGAGGAGTTATCACATCTATTTCCGCAAGCGCAGACTCGATCCCGTGCATCGCCAGGCTCGCGGCAATATAACCCAGGGAAATAGGAAAATGATCGCCGCCTGAGGGAGGAAGATTATAGAGCAAAACTTTAGGCTTCATAAAGAATATTAAAAAGATTTACACGCGCCTTTAAAGCTCCCCGCGGCGAACAAACAGTATCCTTTGCCTTCCGGAATGCTTTCTCAAGCGTAAAGACGCTCCATTTATTCTATCTTAGCGTCACGGATCCTGGAAAATTCCGCCTGGTTATTCTCAAAGATCTGCCAGATACGAGGGTCATACGAAAGTTTATCTTTTTCCATAATCCGATACGCTTCTTCGTGGCTCAAAGCTTTCCGGTAAGACCGGTCGGAGGTCAAAGCGTCGTAAACATCCGCGAGCGCCACGATACGGGCAGACAGCGGGATTTCCTCGCCCTTTAACTGTTCAGGATAACCCGTACCGTCCCATTTTTCATGGTGGTACAATACAACGCTCTCAACTAATTTAAGGTATTGGTTACTGCCCTTATCTTTCAACAGCGGCAGGAGCATTTCAGCGCCTAACTTGGGATGCTTTTCAATAATTTCCCGTTCACTCTTGGTCAACTGCGAAGGTTTAAGCAATATTTCATTCGGAGTGCGCCATTTTCCGACGTCATGGAGCATGCTGGCGTAACTGATATCATTAATGTATTTCTCATCGATATACCCTTTATAATTCTCGCATTCTCCTAATTTCTCGGCGATATACCGGGTATAAGCGGCAATACGGTGAATATGCCCGGCAGTCTCGATATTACCCACTTCCTCGGCCCTCAAGGCGAATACTTCCATAATACCCCGGTATAAAGCCTCACGTTTCTTTTCAATATCCTTTGTCTTGGTAACATCGATGAACGACGTCATGACCTGCGGTGTTTCTTCCCCTTCAAAGGTATAATTGATCAATGAGAACAGCGCCTGGAGATAAAATAACGTCCCGTCTTTCTTACGCGCCACGAGCTCCCCCATCCAGCTCTTCTTTGTCTGCAGATATAGAAGGATCTCATCGATCCTTTCAGGAGGAGAAAAAAAGTCCTGGAACCTTTTGCCGATGATCTCCTGGTCGCTGGGATACTCCCACATATCGACAAAAGAAGGATTCAAATAACTGATGGTCCCCTTCGGGTCCATGATACAAACTCCATTCAAAGAACTTTTGATCGCCATATCCTTCAATATGAACTGCCGCTCTTTCTCAATGACCCCATGGAAGCGCTCTTGCTGGGCCAACGCGTCTTTGACCGACTCTTCAATAAGTTCAGGGGTCAAGTGCCCTTTGATCCGGTAGTCGCTGGCACCCGCCTTCATCATGAGTACGGCGATCTCTTCATCACCCCTGCCGGTCACGACAATAACCGGGACTTTTATCCCTTTTGCCCTGATATGCTGCAATACCACAAGGCCGGTCAATTTATCAAGCAGCAAATAATCTAAAATAATGATCTCGACATCATGGTTCTTATCAAGGAAATCCAAACTTTCCTCAAGAGTAACCGTATGGTGCAATTGCAGTTGAATATCAACCATCTTGTAGCTGTAATCCTCCATAACTGCCACAAAAAAAGGATCATCTTCAATAATAAGCGTTTTTAACACTTTTTTGTCAGCCATATATATTCCTTTCTTAAAAAGAATACCTCAAATAATCACCGCAAATTTTATTTATTATACCTCAAATTCATATTAAAAAAAACATATTTATAAAAGAAAACGGGGCAAGCATGATGCCTGCCCCCTAGAGGAAATATTTAACAGATCCGGACCTGCCTGATCAGTCGCTATATACTATTTCCCAGTGCCCGCCTTCCTGCACCTGGAACCTTTCATAATAACCGTCTATCACGATATATCCATATCCGGGCTTATACTCAGTGCGCGACGGCACATATTGTTCCCTCCAAACCATATGAGGAACCCAAACGCGCTGTGAATATCTCACCTCATGCCGGTGCCTGTAAACCGGATAGAAAGAGCGCCGAGGCTCACCCCGGACATATACCCGTTCTCTGACAACTTCACGCGGCCTGTTTATCCCGGTGATACTGCCGACAACGTCTACTTGGCCGCCCGTGATCACCCGCAATCCTTCAATAATAGCCAGCGCTTTGCCTGCCGTATCCCAATCGCTGGCATAACTATACGTTTTTACGCCTAAAAGGCATAGTATGACGGCAAAGAATATAATTAATGTCTTTTTCATATCTACCTCCTTTTTTGGTACTCCTCAAGATGTCTTTTTTCATTCAAAGCTTTAAATTGTTCAGGAGTCATGATTTCCTTTAATGTCAGAATTCCTTCCACTTTCCTCTCAATACGCTTACCTTCCAATACTTTCATTTCTGAAGTCAGCAAGTGTATTTTGTCTTTATCAACGCTTGGTTTATCCAACTCAACGCGAAGCTGATCACGCAATTCCTTTATCCGGGCCCTGCTCTCCCCGCTATCTTGTTTTTCTTTCTTTTTCTGCGCCGCGATCTGCTCTTGCTGACGGGGAGTCAAATTCAACTCCTGGATCGTCTTTTCAAACAATTCAGCCCGAGACTCACCCCTCTTTTCATGATCATGCGCCGGCGGCTCAGCCGACACAAAAAGAGGCAATCCTAAGATCAACACCCCCACGCCTATTCCCATCAATATTTGTTTTAATCGCGTATCCATATTTTTTCTCCCTTCCATACCCTTAGACAACGTGTTTTTGTAAAAAGTTCCTTAAAAGAAATAATGTTCTATTGTCGATTCGAAATCAGCATCCCCGTTCATGTCTTGATTTAACGAGTGGTGTAATGAAAGCATATATTCCGATTTCTCTTGTAAGGATTCTTTAACCAGGCGCTTTCTGGACAAAGGGGCCTGCGCCGCCAGGAACGTAACCAGGATTGCCGCCATAACGGTCGCCAAGCCGAAAACAGGCACGCGCTCCCTCAAGAAATTCCTCCGTAGAAGCTCAAAAACACGCTTCCATGCCGGAGCAGATTGCGGCATTTGAGATCCTTCGATCGAGCCTTTGATCCGCTGCCAGATCTCTTCAGGAGGGTTAACAGCCTTTATCGCTCCAAAGGGCTGCCTGGCTTTCTGGCGTAACAACTCATCGAAACGCCGGCAATCGCCGCATGCTTTTAAGTGCGCGACAACCTCTTCTTGCAGCGCATCAGGACATTCATTATCCATAAAATCCGTTATTAAAACCTCTTTTATTCTTTCACAGTTCATTTCTCAAGCCCTCCCTGAGAAAATGCCGCCATCGCTTCCCGCGCTCTTTTCAATCTCGAACGCACGGTATTAATATTGATCTTCAAAGCCCTGGCAATTTCCTCATAGCGTAACCCTTCAATCTCCCGTAAAACAATACATGCGCGCTGATCCGCATTTAATCTGCCCAAAAGCAAAGTAAGCGCTTCCTCGTTCGTCTTTTGTTCATCATGTTTGATAATATCTTTATCGGCCTGGTCGGAGAAAACTGCCGTATTCTCTACGCTTTCAAGGCCTTGCGTACGATTCCTTACTTTAGATATTCTTTTATACGCATTGAGCGCGGTGTTCGCCGTGATCCGGTACATCCATGTTTTCAAAGAAGAGCGAAACTCGAAATCCCTTAAATTACGGTAAACTTTCAAAAAAACATCCTGAGTTACTTCCTCCGCTTCCTGCCGGTTATTCATGATCCTCAAGGCGACATTGTACACAAAGCCGGATGCTGCTTTGTATATTTTCTCAAAAGCTTCCAGATCGCCGGCCTTTGCCAGCTCTATCACTTCGCGAGGGATATCAACCATTTTCTTCTATATTCTTAGACAACTCCCGGCCAGAAAAAGTTCCCTGAACCAGGTGAGCCGCATTCCTCTATATGGACGGGAATGCAGCCCAAATTCTCATAATGAAATACCCTGATTGAATAACAGGTAGTTATAGCCGTTTATTATGAACGCATAGCTTTCAAGGGCTTATTGAGAATAGCCGACGGTCTGCGCCATTATGATTTTCTGATCAGGGCGTAACTTCATCGCTTTCGCCAATGCAGGCTTATCGATCAACCCTCTCACCACGGTAGACAGTCCGGCTGAGGCACAAAATAAATAGACGTTTTGACTCATAAACCCTGTATCCGCTGCCGCGTAGAAATCCTTATTCTCATCAGACAAATTGCTCATTTTCGAAAGGTCAGCGACAAAAACAAGGTTCAACGGCGCGTCTTTAACGAAGGGCTGCTTTCCGGTAAGTTCCCGTATATCCGTTGATACAACAGGAATTAAACTGTTTTCTTTTGCATCGTAAAGGTACAACCCGTCAGCGAAAGCCGCGTAAACATCGATTTCCTGCATATTCATGGCTGTAGGCGCTGTTCGATGCGCGATCTCAGGCCTGTTTATGCCGCACGCAGCCCATAAAAGGTCGGAAAGAACCTGTAAAGGAAGCGCTTTCCGGCTAAATTCACGGGATGATCTCCTGTCCTTTAATGACTGCATAAGGGTTTTTCCGCCTTCTAGTTGTGGGAACATAAGTTTCACCGGCTTGATCTCCTGAGCCAAAGCAAACCCGCAGAAAATCATACTTATACTAATAATACTGCTTATCACAAAGCTGGATCTTCTCTTCATTGCACAACCTCCGTTTTAATTTATAGCGTTTGTGTCCTGCCTGCCGATAGACAGGTGTCATACGACCTGAGACCTGCGACTTTAATATTAGTAGTCAGGTAAGGGTAAAGGAGTTTGGTTTAAAACAATAAATAGTAAGTTAAGTTTAAAGTCTAAAGGATAAATA
>JBAZKL010000007.1:0-44470 GCA_041650835.1 Candidatus Omnitrophota bacterium | reverse complement strand
AAATGCATGATAAATTTCAGCGCTTCGCGCTTTGAAATTTTCATGCATTCGCAGGCATAGTTCGGGCCAACAGCAAAGCTATAAGAGATGAGTTATGTTCATAAAGCGAACATAACTCATGCCCTCATCCCTGCTCATAAAATGCATGATAAATTTCAGCGCTTCGCGCTTTGAAATTTTCATGCATTCGCAGGCATAGTTCGGGCCAACAGCAAAGCTATAAGAGATGAGTTATGTTCATAAAGCGAACATAACTCATGCCCTCACTAACAATAGACGTTTGGGAAAGCGTAATCTAACGAAAATAATTAAGTATTTTTAGATGCCCGCTTAGAGCCGAGTGAACAACCCCCGTTAGAAACAACGTTTCTAACGGGGCAGGCGGGCATGACATGTTGGGGTGACGTGCGGAAATGATATAACGTTAGGCAAAAGTCACCCCTCGACAAGCTCGGGGTAAACACGTAGTCGATGGATCCACGGTCCATGGTCGATAGCCACAGTTATAGGTTGTGGTTAAGGTTAAGATGTTAGTTTGGTTGTTAGGTTAAGGAGATGGGTTATTGAACGTTAATGATAAAGGTTAAATTCTAAAGAACAAAGGAAATTCAAAGAATAAAGGTTAAATTTTAAAACTACCTGACTGCAGACAGGAACCTTGAACCTTAGACCTTTAATCTTCCTTTGTTATTTATACTTTAGACTTTAGACTTAACTGATCATATACCTAACTACCAATAATATAGTCACAAGTCGCAAGTACCTATAAGCGCAGGGTGTAAGCGTAAGCATGACCGGAAAGTTACATCATAAAAGTACTGGAACTCTGGGATACTGACCTGGAGCCGGGACAAGGGGATAAGGGAATCCAGACACATGACACAAGTAAAAAAAGGCTGAGTTTTTTAGGCTCAGCCTTTTAAGGGGGAAAACATGAAAGATCTTTACACAACCGGCGCGTTTGCTATCTCTTCGCCTATTTCACCTACTTTCATTCTATATAAAGCAGTATTATACCTTATCTGCGGCCTTTCCCATACCCATGGCCTACTTTACGTCTTATTATACGATAAGCCGCAAGTTTAAGTCTGGGGGGACTTTTGAAGGAACCCGCGGCTTACCATACACACACTTCTCTACTTCATTAAAAGTCTTTCAATACCTTTTCATCATCTAAAAATACTTATCGGCAAATCCATGAAAATCTTGAGTAAAATCTTACCTGCATCCGCAAAGAAAATAAACAGTGATAATTACTCTTGAAGTGTTTATCAGGCCACCGGATACCGGGAACCCAGACACCTACCGGCTTATTGACATAAAACACAAATTATGTTAAAGTATTCAGTTATGGAAGAACTCTCCAAAGTAAAAGACGAGCTCGAGCGCACCAAGAACGAACTCACCATCCTCTATGAGATCTCCAACGCTATGAGGACCACCCTCAAGCTTGAGGAGATCCTCTACATCATTGTTACCGGAGTTACCGCGCATATCGGATTAGGCTTCAATCGGGCACTCCTGTTCCTCGTCAATGAAAAAGAAAACCTTATCGAAGGAAAGATGGCTATCGGGCCGGAAAGCGGCGAAGAAGCCAACAGTATCTGGAAATATATCGAGCAGGAAAAAATGGATCTTGACGATCTCATTAACGCCTATAAGTCTATCCATCCTGCCCCGGAAACCGGCTTTAACCGCCAGATGAAACAACTCAGATTTTCCTTAAATGACCAGAAAGAACGGCTCTTGACTATGGCGGTACTGGAAGGAATGCCCTTACATCTTACAAAAGAATCCATTCAAAGCTATAAACAAGACCCCATTATTCAATTATTGAATACCGATGAACTTGTGGTAGTGCCTCTCAAGGCAAAAGATAAAATAAACGGCATTATCCTGGCTGATAACTGTATCACCAAAAAACCCATTACCAAAGACAACCTCAGGATGCTTATTATGCTTTCAAACCAGGCGGGGCTGGCGATCGAGAATTCCCAGCTTTATGAAAAAGCGGTCATCCGCGCGCACTCCGATTCCCTGACGGAACTCTGGAACCACGGCTACTTCCAGTATTTACTGGGGGTGGAAGTAGAAAAAGCAAAAGCAACTTCATGCCCTTTTAGCCTTATTATGGTAGATATCGATGATTTCAAGATCTACAATGATATGCTGGGGCACCAGGCAGGAGACCTGATCTTAAAAGAATTGGCATCGCTGCTTAAGAATCAATCGCGAAAAATGGATCATGTCTGCCGCTACGGCGGAGAAGAATTTACCATTATACTGCCGCAGACAGAAAAGAAAGAAGCCTTCTTTATCGCGGAACGACTGCGTGAAAATATCGAAAAATACCCTTTTACCCATCGTGAAATGCTGCCCAAGAAAAACCTTACCGCCAGCATCGGCCTTGCCACTTTCCCGGAGAACGGCGAAAACGCCCCTGAAATCCTTGCCTATTCCGATAAAACCCTCTACGAAGCCAAGAAAAAAGGAAAGAATAATACCTGCGGCGAGCTCTCGCCCCCTCAAAAAACATAAATAATATCACCGGTCTCAAGACACACGCAGTCAATAGTCGATAGTCCAGGGCCTATATTTGATTGTGGTTAAGGTTAAGATGTTAGTTTAATTGTTAAGTTAGGGAACTGGGTTATTGAACATTAATGATAAAGTTTAAACCTTAAGCCTTCCTTTGTTATTTAGTCTTTAGACTTTAAACTTTTTCTTATCTAAAAAACCGGCCTTAGAAATAAAAAGACCGGCTCTTAACTTGTAACGTGTACTTACAAATAAGACCCGGTCTTAAAATACAACTCTCTACTTTTAAACGAAACTAACGAACATAACGACTACGCCGCCACTGCCTCTTTATTCTCTTGATTGACCGCCGCCGGCTTATCTGCCGCGAACTTCACCGAAACGATCCGTGAAATTCCGCTCTCGATCATCGTGATGCCATACATAACATTAGCATTAGCGATCGTGCGCTTATTATGCGTAATGACAATAAACTGCGAAGTATTGGTAAAATCCTGAAAAAGCCGGCTAAAGCGGTCGACATTAGCTTCATCAAGGGCGGCATCGATCTCGTCTAAGATACAAAACGGCGCCGGCTTTACTTTGAATATAGCAAAGATAAGCGCTATTGCCGACATGGATTTTTCGCCTCCCGAGAGCAAGAGCACATTCTGCAGCTTCTTCCCCGGAGGGCGGCAGATTATCTCAATACCTGATTCCAAAGGATCCTGCTCATCGATCAAATAGACTTTCGCGTCGCCGCCGTTAAAAAGCAGCCGGAAATAATTCCGGAACTCTTCCGCTACTTTCTCAAAGGTCTCCAGGAACATTTTGCGGGTCGTGCGGTTGATCTTGTGAACCGCGTCCTGGATCGAACTCTTGGCAGCAGTCAAATCGCTGTGCTGCTGGGTCAGGAAATCGTAGCGCTTCTTTAACTCATCATATTCCTCGATAGCTACCAGGTTCACTGTCCCGTATGAATCTATTTTTGATTTTAACGCGTCGATCTCCTGGCCGAGCACGATCTCATCGATCTGCTCATCAACTACCGGCTCAGGGGCTTTTACTTCTGCTACCGGACAGGGATCTACCGCGGGAGGTTGTTCCTGCTGCCCGGCTTCCGAAGAAACCGCGGGAGCTTCCTGCGGCACTGAAGACGGCGTAACAACAGGCCCTGCTTTTTCCTCTTCGGTGACGACCGTATCCAGATCGATCTTATAAACCTGCATGAGCCGTTCCTTGATACTCATATATTTAAAATCAAAATCCTTTTCCTCCATCTGCAAGGCGTATAATTTATCCTTCAAGACATCCAGCCTCTTTCGCTGGTCCTCGATGCCGCCCGACAACTGACGGACACTCCGCGAAATCTCCTCAAAACGGGCCTCTTCTTCTTCCAAAGAATTGCGGCGGCTAACACAATCATCTTTGTCTTGCGCTATTTTTTCGTTTAACGCGGCACTTTCCTGCTCAAGGCCGTTCTTGCGGCTCAAGTTATCCTGCGCCTGTTTTTCCAAATTAGAGAGATTTTCTTTATTTTGATTATACGCGTCCTCCAGAAGTTTAAGCGTATTGTCTTCAGTACCTAAACGCTTGGACAAAGCTTCAAGCTCTGTTTTTGTCTTAGTTATCACCACCACGATCTCTTCCTTGACCGCGACATTGGCGTTGACCTTTTCCTGGTGGCTATGGATCAGGAACTCCTGGTCTTTCTGTAAACTATCCAATTCGGCAAAATGCGCCTCAAAAGAAGCCAGTTTTTCATCAAGGCTCAACAACTCATTGTGCACATCTGACAATTCCAAAGCGATGATCTCTTCTTCCTCTTTGACTTTATTGAATTGTTCTAATGCCGCCTGATGGAACGTCTTCTTATTGCCCAACGTTAATTCCTGCTCCTGGGCTTTCTCCTCATATTCCCTGATGGAAGCGGCTAAATCCTGCGTATGTTTTTCTTTAGCTGACTTTTCATTACGCAGCTCTACCAGCCTTTCTTCTATCTGAGCTATTCTTTCGCTGACCCGTTGCGCGTCTAAATCAATGGGCTTAGCCTCTCCTGCCAGCTTAAAACGCGTGTCCTGCGGTTGTCCGTCAACAGGAACTCCATTCGAATAATCTTTAACTTTGATCACCAGCCCGGTGATCTTCTCAAGCGGCACCTGGTCCAGGTAGATCTCAGCGTTCAGTGAAGTATCGATGCTTTCGTACTGGGTCTTAAGCTTCTCTAAAAATTCCTTGTGCGACTCAAGCGCCGATTTCTGGCGTTCCAGATTTTCCAAGTCCGTATGCAACTGGGCCAAAGAAACCTTTTCCTGGACTAACGCCGCGCTTAACTGCGCCGACTGCAATGTCAAAGCCTGTAAAGCCTCCTGCACATGCTTTAATTCTATATCAAGGCTGTTTAAATTCCCTTCAATGAGAGAGCGTTCTTCAGAGACCTTGGCTTTTTCGATATCAAGCCGTTTTGAACGGGCAAGCACGACCTGTTTCTTCGAAGTAACATCAACAATATCGTTCTTGGCGAGGCTGACCTTAGCTGCCAAGTCCATGATAGCGGACTTAGCCTGAGCGATGATCTCTAAAGCGGATTGTGTGGAAACGATCAAATCGTTAAATTGCGCTTCTTTCTCTTTCAATAAGATAGATTTTTCCTCATAATGGGCGCGAACGGTCAACTCTTCTTCTTTGAGTTTACTGAGCTTCTCTTCATCCTGCAAAAGCCTCAGCCTGGTCTGCTCAAGCTGGGTTTCCAGATACGCCTTAGCCTTTTCCAGTTCCTTAACGCGCTCCTGATTGAAGGCTATATGTTGTTCATCATGCGACAGGCTGTTTTCCAATGACAGAAGCTGATTTTTGATCGCCGCGATCTTATTCTCCAGTTCACGCGCCTGGTGATTACGCGCTTCGATCGCGCCTTCCGATTCCCGGATCGACTGATGCAAGGCCTCTTCTTCGCCCTTAAAAGAATCGAGCTGGGACAAAAGTTCATCGCGCTCTTTATTGAGCTTCTTTTTCTGGCAAAGCGCCCGCTTTATTTCTTTTGCCTTTAATATTTCAAAGGCTTCTTTATACTTACGCGCCTTATTTGCCTGGCGTTCCAAGTAGCCGATGGAACGCTTGACCTCGGAGATAATATCATTAACCCGAAGCAGGTTCTGCTCGGTTTCCTCAAGCCTGCGCAACGCCTCTTTCTTTTGCACTTTATAACGGGTGATACCCGCGGCCTCGTCAAAAACCATCCGGCGGTCTTCAGGGCGTGAACTTAGTACCAGGTCGATCTTGCCCTGAGCGATCAATGAGTAACTTTCAGCGCCGATACCCGTACCCATTAACAGGTCTAAAATATCCTTCAGGCGCGCGGTCGATTTATTTAAAAGGTATTCGCTCTCACCCGACCTGAAGATCCTGCGGGTGATGACCACTTCGCTATGTTCTACCGGGAAAAATTTATTTTCATTATCGAACGTCAGGCTTACTTCGGCCATGCCCAGCGGCGGTTTGGAATCTGTCCCGTTAAAGATCACATCTTCCATCTGCGAACCGCGCAACGATTTGACCGACTGCTCTCCCAATACCCAGCGGATAGAATCGAAGATATTAGATTTTCCGCATCCATTCGGGCCGACAATAGCGGTTACCCCCGGCTCGAAATTGAGCGTGGTTTTTTCCATGAACGATTTAAACCCGACAATCTCTAGTTTTTTAAAATACATGCTCCTGCTCCTTTCATATCCAGTATATAGTATATCGATATGAAAATTTTGTAAAGTTTAATTTCGATAATCTTTTTAACCCACCTCAATGACTTTTTTCTCTAAAACCTCGTTAGAAACCGGCTTGGTCAAGATCTCCCGCGCTCCCGCCGCAAGGCCCCGTATTTCAATATCCTTTTCGAGAAGCCCGGTGACCAGATAAACGATTATCCCGGGCTTGAACTTCTTGGCCTGTTCAAGGATATCCAACCCGGCAGTATCCGTGTCAAGGCGCACATCGCAGAACACGATATCGGGTGACTCCCGCGTTATCTTTTCCATGGCCTCAGCGGCATTTATCGCGGTCAAGACTTCATGCTTACGGCGGCTCAAGAATGCCTTCTGGAAATCGATAATGTCCGGCTCGTCATCAACGATCAAAATCTTTTTGCTCATCGCTTGCTCCTTTAGATCCTGGTGATCGTATAATAATAAATATCGTTGAACGCGTCGCTCTCAACGCTCAAAGAGAACTTCTTGATCCCTGAGTCATAGAACAAATGCACCACTTCATCTTTACTGCGTTCCACAAACTTCCAATTACAGAACCAATCCGGAGACAGCAAAGAAAACGTCTTTTCTTTATTCTTATGGGTAAGGATCAATTTACCCCTTTCTTTCAAACAGGCGTAAAAATATTCAACGAACGCTTTTAACGCTTTATCGGGAAGATAGTCGATAAACCCCGGACTGTAAGCAATATCCTGCTTCTCGAACAGGTTTAGATCCGCTTCCTTGATAAGCTCTTTAATATCGCGATGGATAAAATTGATCTTCGCGGACGACAGGGCGCCTTTCAAAGCCTGCTTTGAGAATTCCAGCGCCTGCAGATCCGCGTCCAAACAGATCAAGGAAACATTTTTCCCGGTAAATATTTCCGAGGGCAATTCTCTGAGTTCCCTGCAGGAGCCGCAGGCAATATTTAATATTTTGATGCCGGAGCCACCTTGCGGTGAGTTACGCACCTCGGCTTGAATGATCTCTCGAAGCTTATCCTTACGGGAGCGCACGGCAACCGCGTACGGGCTGCTCAAGAAATATTTATCAAAACACAACGCAATACCCCCGCGAGCGATCGGCGAATTATCGTATATGGTTTCCAGCATTTCATAATCGCCGGGATACCCCCGCGATTGTTCAAAGGCTTTTTTGAGTATCGGGCTCTTATACGCCCAGGTCCCCACCAGGAACCTGAAAAGATCCTTATTCTTTCCGGTAACACTTTCATTCTCAATGATCTCTTCCAAACAATACCCCTTAAGCAGGATCTGGTTATTCAAATGGGTGAATGACGCTTCTATTTCAGAGGAATACGCCTCTTGTTTTGCCATCTGCGTGATGAGCCTGCCGATCTCAAAGGTATATTCCAGCAGGTCTTTCAAGAAAAAGCGCGTTATATCTTCTTTAGCTTTCTCATCGTTTACTTCATCCAGGAGGCCCTTGATCTGGGCCTTGATCAATGCTTTCCTGAGGGCCGCTTTTTGCGCTTCCTCCAGTTGAATGAACTCAACTCCATACGAGGAACCTCCGGAAAGGATATCGCGCTGCCAGACCAGGCGCGCGCCGGCTTTAAGCTCAAATTCTTTACCGGGGAATTGGACATGCAGCGTGATGCGGGGGCTGGAAATTGTTTCCGTAGCGTTAAAGCTCAATCCCCCTTCGCTTATATTCGCCGCGTCGGCAGAGATCCGGTCCAGAACGCTCAATTTTAAAGCTGTCTTCACCCGGGGATGCGACCTTTTTTCTTCCATACTCTTATTCACAAGCTACCCTCCTCTTTTATTCAAGGATCTTATGAACAATATCGAGGAATTTACGGTTATCAAACGGTTTATAAATATATTCTTTCACCTTCAGCTTCATAGCAGCTTCATATTTATCTATATCCGCGTATCCGGTTATCATGATCTCGGGGATCGCCGGCTTACCCGCGTGCTTACGGTATTCGCGGATCTTTCTTATCATTTCCACTCCGTCCATTCCCGGCATCCTGACATCGGTAATGATCAGGTCAAAATCATCTTTTTTAACCGCATCCAAAGCGTCTTCCCCGCTTTCAGCGATCTCCGCGCTGTAGCCTTGCTTTTGCAGCAACTTCAGCAGCGTCTTTGAAACTAACGGTTCATCATCAACGATCAATATATTCTTGCTCACGCTTGGCTCCTCTGCCTGACCGGCAAATGAATAATGAATTCCGTCCCTTCCCCATACTCCGAGTTTAAGAACACTTCCCCCTGGTGCGCGGTTATGATCTTCTGTATCACGAATAAACCTAAGCCCGTCCCTTTACTGGCGGTCGCCTTGGTCGTAAAGAACGGCACAAACATCTTCTTCTTGGTCTCTTCAGGAATACCCGTTCCGTTATCCTTTATCGTGATAGTGACGCGGGAGTCGCATGATGACATCCCGACCTTGATCATTCCCTTGTACTCCGGGAAAGGTTTTTGATTCGTTTTATTCTTGACAGCATCCAACGCATTATCAAGCAAATTAAAAAAAACATCCTGCAATAAGACAAAATCCCCTTCTATCTGCGGCAGGTCAAAAGGGATATCCTGCACGATGGTATCCGCCGGGAACGCCGTCTTGATACGCACCATCTCTATCGCGCTGGCCAAAGGCTCTCTCAGGTCGAATTGCTTCGCCTCCTTTTTCATCCGGTCAGGCTGGGAGAAATTCAGAAAATCATTCACGATCTTTCCCCCGTGCTTGGCGTTCTCTTCGATGCGTCCTAAAGCGTATTTGACCTGGCCTAAGTATTCCTTTATTTCAGCGGGGCATCCTTCGCTATTGATAAAATTCTGGGAATCAATAGTATTAGACGTTGCCAGCATAATGGAATGAAAACGGTTATTGATCTGATGCGACATCCCTCCTGCCATCGCCCCCATTGACGCCATTCGCTCAGTCGCAAAAAGCTGAGCCTGCGTCTTCTGGAACTCCTCCAGAAACTCCGTGTTCTCTATCGCCAATGCCGCCTGGTTCGCCAGGATCTCGAACACATGGATATCGTCCTGGGTGTACATTGCCCCCGAAGACTTCGGCCCTAAAAGCAAAAAACCCAGCAGTTTTCTTTTGATAAAAGATGGGATTATCAGGCCGTTTTTAAGGCGGAACTCTTTTCCCGCGTCCGCAGGCAATTCCTCCGCGAAGACCGGCCGGTGTTTTCCTGTTAGAAATTCAACAAAAGCTGAAGATAAAATGATCTCCCGCGGCATATCCGGGAAGAAACCAAGCGTAGTATAAGGAGATTTCTGCACTAATTTGTTTTGCGCGGGATCCAATAAATAAATACAGGCAAAATTGACCTTCACCACTTTCGAAACCCGCCAAACGATCTGCCGGACCAGACGGTCCAGGTCTTTTACCAGGGTCATGGTTGAAGATAGCCGGTATAATGCTTCCTGATACCGTTTTTGCTGACGTAAGAGCACCTCTTCCGCCCTATTGCGAAGATAGTTATAGATGAATGGCGCCAAACTTGAAAATACCGCCATGATCGAAATAGGCAGGATCCAAAGTCCCACGCCCAAAACCTTGAAACCGACCCAAAACGGGATGCCAAGGACTAAAATGTATACAAAAGTAAAAATGCCTGCTCGGGTAAGAGCGATGTTGATATCCATGAGATTGTATCTAAAACTAGCCCACCCCATACATACTAACCAACCAAAAGCCGATAAATACCCCCAGGGATAAATCTCAAATCCATAATTTTGCACATAATCAATGATACTCGTAGAAGCAATACCAAAACCAACAAGTAAATATTTAATTCTATTAACTTGAATCGGCAACAATTCTTTTTTCTTTTGCCTCAAGTCAGAATACAACAAAAATACAACTCGGATAAATATCCAAGTAAAAAACAAAGCAAAATAAATATACAACGGTCCAGCCTTTGGATACGGCCCCCAGAAATATGCAGTATACATACCATTGAGGAACAAAGGTGTCCGGCTGATAAAGAAAAACATAATTCCTATAAAATAAACAAAGAATGAGGTTAGTTTCCGCCGCTTAAGCCCAAGAAAAATCTTTATATAATGCCAGGTAAATACGGGGATAAAAACCACTCCGCAATAGCCAAGACGGGCCCAAAACAAAGCAAGATCATCATTATTTTTCGTATTATACATTTGAGCATAACCAAAAGCCCAAACAAAAACACTCATACATAGTAAACAAAACAAACGGTTTAATTTGACTTTTGGAGCCATTAAGAAAACAATTATCCCAAATAGCATAGTCATCACTGAAACGCTAAAAGGACCTATAGAATAAATATGCATAGGAATAAATGCTTGTGTTCCCTGTTTTTACTTTACCCGGCAAATACCCTGAAGATGTGAAGTCTTTGCCCAAAAATAATTCATTTCCCCGAAAGGGCCGCCGCTTTTCTTCGTCCCGCCATGAGTTGAAAGGTAATACGAAAATCCAACATGCCGGGAATTTATTCTAAAAATGCCGCAATTATCCAATTCTTTAGCAAATTTACGTAAATATCTTGCTGAAGCAATCCATAAGGATGACCTTAATCCATATCCGTGAGAATTCACAAAATTAATCATTTCCTGGAAGACATTCTCATCACTTCCGGAGATATTGATCAAAGGCAAAAGAGGGAAGAAGATTTCCTCTTTTAAGCATTTCATTTCTTGAGCTTTCTTACAATCATCTATACGTAACAAAGCTGGCCTAATATATACCCCATTTTTATCTTCTCTATCATAATGATTAACTCTTTGACTTCCACATAGCACTTTCGCTTCCTTACTTAAAGCATCATTAAGGAAATCATAGAAATCTGATATTTTTCCGACAGGACTCACCATAGTATCAGGATCACTGGGAAGCGCTATTTTTAATTCGTTCACTTTCTTCAACAGTTTATCCAGGAATCTTTCATAAATAAGTTCGTGGATCAATGCTATTTTAGGAACCATACAAATTTGCGTTGAACCCAGGAAACAATCTAGCAGTGAATCTGACGCTGCATCAATATCAGCATCTTTCCACACAAGTAAGAAATCATTCCCGGACAACTCTAGGATAGGTTTTTTACCATTCTCAAATATCCTTTTGCCTATCTCAAGCCCTTTTGTGCTATCACTAAAATATATAATATCATTGACCTTATCGCTGCATAACCACTCTTCCATCATTACTTGAGAATTACCTAACACAACGTTCAATGTTCCACGAGGCGCATGATTACGAGTTAAGGCTGCATGAACAACTTCTTTCCATAAGAAAAGCGTTGAAAGCGCATCCTTCAAAGGCGGTTTAATAATCAAGGTGTTTCCTACTAACAATGAGAGGACAGCATTATAAGAATTACTTGCGGAAGCATTACGCGGAGGACTGACACAAATTACCCCATCAGGTTTTCGTGCTAAATAAAGTATTTCTTTGCCATGTCTTCCAATTTCTTTCTGAACTTGTTTACAATAAAAATTAATAGTTTCAGGGCTGCTTCCTATCTTCATTCCCTCAAACTCCCACTCCGCCAACTTACGAGGATGCCCTTCCAAGATCAGCAAATCGATGAATTCATCTTTCTTTTTCAATAATAAATGATACATATCCAGGAATATCTTCTTGCGCGCAGCTAAAGAAAACTTACGGAATCCCTGAAAGGCTTTATGAGCTGATTCAATGGCTTGTTTGTTAAGGTCTTCTTTACCAACACAGTATTTCGCGTAGATATATTCTTTGACTTCGGGTGAATCTTCGGTGAGCTTGCCGGTTTTGAGGCGGGTTAAGGTGCGAAAGGTATTTTCAAAATCGCTTATTTTCTTATCGGTATACGGAAAATATTCATAAACTCCTGTATCAATATCCTGGCCATTGACTAAAAGAGTGAACTTTCTCATTTAAAACAGCCTCCCCCATGGTTGTCTTCTATGATTTCCTCCCTTTAACATCTGACCCAAATACGTTTTACATAACAGATGACCAACATCAATACTTACCCGACATTCTTTTTAACAATACTTAAGAACTCATCAATATCAAAGGGCTTATACAAGTAATCGGCAACCTCAAGTTCAGCGGCCTTTTCATACTTATCAGCTTCCGCGTAACCAGTGATCATCACCTCCGGAACAGATTTCTTACCCACTCCTTCAAGATAAGCGCGTATCTGTTTTATAGTCTCCACTCCGTCCATACCCGGCATACGCACATCGGAAATGATCAGGTCGAAATCAGCCTTTTTAATCTTTCCCAGGGCTTCTTCCCCGCTCCTGGCGATCTCCGTAGTATAACCTTCTTTCTTCAACAGCTTGATCAACGTCTTTGAAACCAATTCCTCGTCATCAATGATCAGGATATGCTTTGCCATGATTACACTACTCCTTTTTCCTGATATTTAGCGCTCATCTTCTGCTCCATCCAGGCATCGATCTTTTCCTTTTGAAAGCGCCACTGGCCCACCAATTTTAAGGCGGGTATCTTATCATGTTTGAGCCAGTCATAAATAGTCCTGCGGCTGACTTTAAGATAATTCTTCAGATCGTCGATCGTCATTAAAGACTTAATATTATTCATAACATTTACCTCACTCATGAACTTAATTATATTACTAAATTCATACTTGTCAATATAAATCTATTCATTCTTATGCAAAGATATGCAGAATAAGCTTATTAGTGCTAAGATATGCAAAAATTGATAATTAGGTAAAGGAGTCGCAGGTCACACGTAGTCCATGGTCAATAGGTGAACGGGTGGCTTGGACTGCACCTTGCCTTTATCGGATTGGCAAGTGCGTCCTTCTGGACTGTTTTCGCGCGGGGCATAAAGGCAAGGAGCGAGCACGGTGTCCGAGTGAAACGAGGACGAGCGACGCAGCCGACCTGAGTGCAGCCCCGACACGCTGGGGCGGGGCAAACGTCCCCGCAAGAAAATAGTCCAAGACAGGACCCGTTTACTTATAAACACTATATAGACACAGTCGTAGGTCTCAGGCCGCATGACACAAGACATAATCCACGATCCATAGTCAATGGCCGATAGCAATAGAATCGCCATTGATTTACGACCTGAAACTTGAGATATGTGTGTTGAAACTTGTGTTTTGTGTGCTGAATTTGCGGAAGAACTAATATCGGGAGCGGACCTGGATGGAACGAAGTATCAAAGGAATAGGCTTTAATTCAGGGGCGTCGAGGGCAACACCGACGCGATAACGGGCAGGCGATAAGCAGTTATTCCATATTACTTTTCCTGTGGTAATGATCCTCTCGCCGTTGTCAGGCATACAGAGCTGCACGTCAACAGTGACCCCCGGCGATAACTGCTCTTTTGTCTCCAACCCCATCCCCTTGGAGCTCAGATCAAAGGTATTAACCCAAGCACCTTTAAGTGAACGGATAGTAAGATACATGAGCGGTATCGATACCGGGAACCTCACGTAACTTCTTCTCTCTTTACTTTCCCATTCGTTCATAGTTTGATTCTTAGTTATGCAATGATTAGAAATGTTTTGTCGATTCAAATATACTCTATACAACAAGGTATTTCAAGACGATTTCCGGGTATTTTGAAAGCGTTTTCAAATTAAAATAAAAAGCGCATAACCATGTGTAGAAACAATAGTTATGCGCTTATTGAAGAATTTGCTTAATAGGTTATTTCCTGAGAATTTCTTTAAATTTTTTCGTTAAAACAGGCAGGATCTGAAAAACATCCCCGACAATGCCATAAGTAGCCACCTTAAAGATCGGAGCATCCGGGTCTTTATTAATAGCAATAATGATCTTAGATGACTGCATCCCGACTAAATGCTGGATCTGGCCGGAAATACCGCAGGCAATATATATTTTCGGAGCAACCGTCCTTCCGGTTTGCCCCACCTGATGTGAATACGGCATCCACCCGGAATCAACCGCCGCCCGGGATGACCCAACCGCTCCTCCCAACACATGGGCAAGTTCTTCCAGAAGCTTAAAATTCTCAAGGCCCCCCATACCTCTTCCGCCGGACACAATAATATCCGCTTCCGCGATATTCACCAGGCTCTCAACTTCCTCGACAATATCGAGGAGCTTCGTACGGGAAGCGTACAACGAGCTTTCAAACGTTTCTTTAATGATCTTGCCTTTACGATGCTTATCAGGGCTCATCGGCTGCATAACTTTGTGGCGGACGGTTGACATCTGGGGGCGATGATTCGGGCTGATAATAGTCGCCATAATGTTCCCGCCGAATGCCGGACGCGTCTGCAGCAATATCTTTTTCTGGGGATCAATATCTAAACCGGTACAATCGGCGGTAAGGCCGGCGTCAACAGTAATAGCTACCCGTGAAACTAAAGACCTCCCGATAGAAGTTGCCCCGCAGAGGACGATCTCAGGTTTATATTTATTGATCAATTTGACTAAAATATTGGTATACGGCTCATCCTGAAAGTTCGCCAGTTCAGGAGCCTCAACCAGATAAATATTATCTGCTCCATGCCAGATCAATTCATCAAGCTGATCATCAAGCTTATCGCCGATCAACACACCGCTTACCTGCGTATCAAGTTTAGCCGCCAATTCGTGCGCCTTCCCCAAAAGCTCGTAAGCCACAGATTGGACCTTGCCGTTCTTCTGCTCGATAAAGACCCAAACGCCTTTATAATCCTTGATATTAGGCAGGACTCCCTTACTTTGCGTCTTTTCTAAAAGTATTGCTTTAAATTTACACGAGGGCACACACGCCCCGCACAGGGTGCATTTATTCAAATCGAGCGACGCCTTCTTATCCATGATACGGATAGCGTCAAAAGGGCAGACTTTAACGCACAAAGAGCAACCGGTGCATTTTTCTAAGATAACCTGTATCGGCATTTTAATTAACCTCGTTTTTTATTAAGTCCACTAATTGCGCGGCCACTTCCCCCGGCTCGCCTTTAAGCATGACCCCGCCGGTCCGTTGAGGCGGAGTAAAGATCTTAACAACTTGCGTCGGAGAACCGCATAACCCGATTTTCTGGGGGTCTAAATTAAGCTCTTTTTGCGTCAAAAGCGTGATCTTGGCTGATTTTGCTTTCATCATCCCTTTTAAAGACGGCAAGCGCGGCTCATTGATCTCTTTGACTACCGTCAAAAGCACCGGCAGCGGGGTTTCAATGACCTCAAAGCCTTCTTCCATCATCCGCTCAACCTTCATTATATTCGCGCTGACCTCTTCGATCTTTTTCACGTAGGTAACCTGGGGGATATTTAAATGTGTGGAGATCCCCGGCCCAACCTGGGCGGTATCCCCGTCGGAAGCCTGTTTCCCGCATAAAATAATATCGAAAACACCGATCTTTTTAATGGCGCCTGCCAAAGTATAGCTCGTCGCCCAGGTATCGCTTCCGGCGAACGCGCGGTCGCAGACCAAAAAACCATCATCGGCGCCTAATGATATCGCTTCCCGCAACGCTGCCTCCGCCTGAGGCGGCCCCATGGTCAACACCGTTACTTTCCCCCCTAATTTTTCTTTCAGCCGCACGCTCTCTTCGATCGCGTACATATCAAATGGATTGATGATCGCTTTAACACCTTCACGAATAAGCGTGTTGGTTTCCGGATTGATCCTTACTTCTGTTGTTTCAGGGACCTGCTTGATACAAACGATTATATTCATAGGTTCGTTAGGTTCGTTGTATTCGTTAATGCCGTTAATATCGTTAATGTCGTTTGACCTTTAACGCCTGCCTTACCGAAGGCAGGATATTTACGAAAATCGTTGCCTTATACCCCCAGATGCGACTGCATATAATTATCAAATTTCTTAATGTTTTTCTCTTGTATGACGATAAATTCAGCTCCCACATCATAACGCACTCCGTGAGAAGGATCCCCGATCACAAATTCTTTGACCCAGACGACTTTCGCGGTCGCGACAATGGGAAGCTTCTCTCCCGGAAGAAATATCTTTAGATCGATAATATCCGATTCATTCAGCTTCTCATAGCCGACAAAACAAATGCCCCCCTTGCTGATATTCTTAATCAATGTCAGGTTATCCGAAGAAAGGCTATCCTTTTTGGCATATGAAACATCAACCAGGATGTTAAGCCGAGAAAACTTTCTACGTTCTAACCCGCCACTCATCATACCCTGCTTTTAGCTGTATAATAGTAATTATTGAGCAAGCTCTTTAATGATCTTCAACGCGATGATATTACGCTGGATCTGGTTTGTCCCTTCATAGATCTGAGTGATCTTGGCGTCACGGACATATTTCTCGATCGGATAATCCTTCATATACCCATAGCCGCCGAATATCTGAAGGGCGTCGACCGTCACTTTCATTGCCACATCCGAAGCATACATCTTAGCCATTGCCGATTCCTTGGAAACGTCTTTTATACCGGCATCGACCATCCTGGCAGTAGAATATACCAGCCCCCGCGCAGCTTCGACTTCAGTTGCCATATCAGCGATCATCCACTGGATACCCTGGAAGCTGGAGATCGATTTTCCGAACTGATGCCTTTCTTTGGCATACTTGACCGACAATTCTAAAGCGCCCTGAGCGATCCCTAAAGCCTGAGCAGCTACACCCGGACGGGACATATCAAAGGTACGCATCGTCACAATAAAACCCATTCCTTCTTTTGCCAGAAGGTTTTCTTTCGGGATCTTACAATCGGTAAAGATAAGCTCTCGAGTTGAAGACGCGCGAATACCGAATTTGTCCTCTTTCTTGCCGAAAGTAAACCCAGGCGTGCCTTTTTCCACGATGAACGCCGAAGCGCCGCGGGCGCCTTTAGACTTATCCGTCATCGCGATCACAACATAGGTCTCAGCATCGCCGCCGTTGGTTATAAAATGCTTTAAACCGTTCAAAACATAATGTTTTCCTTCTAATCGCGCGGTCGTCTTGATCGCGGAAGCATCCGATCCTGCTTCCGGTTCAGTAATGCCGAACGCGGCGACTTTTTTCCCGCTGGCTAAATCCGGCAGATATTTCTTTTTTTGCGCGTCATTACCAAAAAGGACGATAGGAAAAGTCCCTAACGCAGACGCAGCGTAGCAAACCGCTATACCGCCGCAAGCGCGCGATAATTCTTCAGTAGCAATACATAAATTAAGTATCCCTACCCCCATCCCGCCGTATTCTTCCGGGATAAACAATCCGAATAAGCCGCCGTCAGCGATGATTTTAATGACCTCCCAGGGATACTCTTCTGTCTGGTCATATTTCGCGGCAACCGGCCTTACTTTTTCATCGGCGATCTTACGCGCCAGGTCCCTTACCATCTTCTGTTCATCTGTAAATAAATAATCCATTTGTGAACCTCCTTGAGCACCTACAGTTTTTTTATTTAGCGAAACTCCAATCAGCTACGAGGAAATTATGAAGCGAAGCGGAAGAATTTCCGAAGTGCTTAGCTATTGGAGTTGACACCTTAAATCTTTATTTAGCGTCACCCGGCGCAGATCACACCTTGGCTTGTCGGATTGCCAAGTGCGCGCTTTTTGCGCAGGAATTGCGCCGCACCTTGCTTTATTTGGAAAAGCAAGTGCGCACATTCTGTGCAGATATGCCGCTTTCTGCCCAGAAAGGGCGCACCCAGCATTCCGATATGCTGGGGTGCTTCGGCAAACCCCACCGAGTGCACGAAAGAAATTTCGAAGAAATTTCTTGTGCGCTTACGAGGTGTGGGTCATTACCACAACTTTTCTATCTAGCGTCACCCCGCGCTAATCGGTATTGCGCGGGTATGCGGCTTTCTGCCGCAGACTCCACCGAGTGTGCGTAAAGATTTTCGAAGAAAATCGGCGCACGTTTACGAGGTGGAGTGTTATTTTCACAACTTTTCTATCCAACGAAATCCCACCCAAATTTAACCTTGAAATTATACCATATAGGCAGAGTTTTACAAGCTTTTTAGAAGAGCGATTTCCTGGCAGTTAGGGAACTTGCAGCAATTGATGCATTCAGCCCAGATTTTATGCGGCAGATCTGAATGTTTCACCCTTTTAAAGCCGAATTGCTTAAAATAATCAGGTTTATAGGTCAACACAAATACCTTACGGGCGCCTAACTCTTGGGCTTCATTGATACACGCCGTAACCAATTGGCGGCCAATACCTTTTCCCTGTTTATTTTTAAGCACAGCCAGCGCTTTTATCTCCGCTAAATCTTCCCAGGAGACATGCAACGCGCAACACCCTAAGATCTTATGCCCCTCTTCAAAAACCCAGAAATCACGCAAGTTTTCGTATAACTCATTAAGCGAGCGTGGCAACATAACATCCTGCCTGGCAAATACATTGATCAATGCCTGAATATGTTTGATATCCCCAATTTTTGCTTTTCTCAGCATCTCCAACCTACCTTATTTGTTTTTAAGGACTTTTTTAATAAAATTACCCGGTTTATGGTCAAGGTTAAGGCAAGGATGTTTGTTTAGTTGTTTGGTAATGTTGTTGGGTTCAATAACTAACTACCTAACCCAACAACTAAACTAAAATCTTTACCTTCACCAAACTACTTTACCAAGAAATCTATACAGCCCAATACTTACTTAATCTCTGTTCCTTTGGCAACAACCACGATCCCTGAATCAGTCACATGGAACTTCTTTTTATCCTCTTCCAGGTCATACCCAATTACCATACCTTCAGGGATCTTGACATCCTTATCGATAATAGTCCTTTTAATATTAGCGTACCTGCCGACATGAACTCCTTCCAAAAGGATCGAATCATACACCTGAGAATAGCTATTGATCCTGACATTCGGAGAAATAACCGAACGCTTTATCTGGCCGCCGCTGATAATACTACCGCTGGCAACCAGGGAATCAAGCGCCAACCCGACCCTTCCCGTGATCTCTTCACCGGCAAATACAGTCTTTGCGGGAGGAAACTGCTCCTGATATGTCCTCACCGGCCACTGGCGGTCATAAAGGTTAAAGACCGGATCGACCTGCACGAGGTCCATATTAGCTTCAAAATAAGCGTCTATAGTGCCGATATCGCGCCAATACAAAGCCTCTTTCCCGTTCTCGTCAATAAAATTAAAAGCCGTTACTTTTAATCCCTTTTTTACCATCCGGGGCAGAATATCCTTGCCAAAATCATGGCAAGAAGAATTCTTTTTGGCATCTTCATGCAGCTGTTCTTCCAGGACCTTACTCTTAAAAACATATATCCCCATAGAAGCATAGATCTTATCCGGATGGCCGGGAATAGTCTTGGGTTTAAGCGGCTTTTCATGAAAATCTTTAACATTGCCTTTAAGGTCTACCTCCAGGACCCCTAAATGAATAGATTTACTCTTTTCTACTTCAACGACGCCTACGGTCAAATCGGCATTAGATTCCCGATGGACGTCGATCATAGTTGAATAATTCATTTTATAGACATGGTCTCCGGAAAGGATCACGACATACTCAGGCTTATCGATCTCAAGGCTGTAGAGATTCTGGTATATCGCGTCGGCTGTGCCTAAATACCAGGTATCGCCTACGCGCTGCTGGGCCGGTAATAGTTCAATATATTCTCCGAGTTCAGAAGAAAGGATATTCCATCCTAAACGGATATGGCGCTGCAGGGAAGCTGATTTATACTGGGTAAGGACATATATCTTTCGTAAGCCTGAATTAACGCAATTGCTTAACGTAAAATCGATTATACGATAAATGCCGCCGAAAGGAACAGCGGGTTTGGTACGGTCTTTTGTCAAAGGCCATAGACGCTCGCCCTTGCCGCCTGCCATGACAAATGTTAACACCTGTTGTTTCATTTTATGATAAGCTGCGTAACGCCATGCCTGACCATCATCACGCCGATCGCGGCTAGTAAAATGTACATGATCTTAGAAAATGCCCTTGTACCGGCAGGGCCGAGTATATTCATAATAGAATCGGCTTTATTCAAGGTGAGCCAAACAATAAGCATATTGATAATAAGGGATATTAAAGTCGGGACCAGTCCAAACCTGTCTACCATCATGAGAGTAGTAGTCAATACCGCAGGACCGGTTATAAGAGGCGTACCCAAAGGAAATACCCCGATGTCCTTATCAGTACCGCTGGATAAAACACCCTTCGATGAACCAGGCAGGAGTAAACGCACGGAAATGAAAAATAAGAGTAATCCGCCGGCGATCTGGAAATCCGGGATAGAAATGCCGATATAGCGTAAGACCCATTTACCGACAAACATGAACAAAAGGGCCATGATAGTCGCGGTCTTGACCGAATCGATGATGATCTTGCGCTTCTGTTTCTTATTCGTACTCTCTACCAAAGAAACAAATAAAGGGATATTGCCGATCGCGTCAACCGCCACGAATATCGGGATAAAAGCAAGTATGAACGGTTCCAACACTTTATACATGATTTTATAGATTACCACAAAAGCCCATGAGGGGCAAGGGAAATAGACTCAGTATTTCACCTCCATGAGGCACAATCCGCAGGCGGGCGCCCTCACGCCGGCTCGTTTCCTGTCCTTTGAAAGCAATATCTTCTTCATACTTCCTTTCGGAAGCTTCCCTCTGCCGATATCAATAAGGGTCCCGGCAATATTACGCACCATATTATACAAAAATCCGTCCGCCTGTATGGATATCAGGATGCAATCGCCTTTTTTCTCGATCTTGATCCGGCTGATATGCTTAACGGGATCCTTTTCCTTTTTCGTTGTTGCCTGAAACGCTTTAAAATTATGTTTTCCCAGAAGGCAGGCGGCTTCTTGGCGCATCAAACGAACATTCAACGGGAAGCGACAAAAATAAGCCCGGTCTTTTAATAAGGCTGACCGGTGGACCCGGTTAAGAATGGTATAACAATAAAGCTTTGATAGAGCATGAAAACGGCTGTGAAAATCAAGCGCCGCCTCTTCTATTTTAGCAACACTGATATCGGCAGGAAGAAGCGCGTTCAATCCTTCTTGGATACGCGCAAGCGGCAGTCGCGACACAGATTTAAAATTAGCGATTTGCCCCCGGGCATGCACCCCGGCATCGGTACGGCCGGAAGCAATGAGCTTGACTTGCTCCTGCAGTATTTGACGAAGCGCTCCCTCTACAGTGGCCTGGATCGTAGGGACTTTTGACTTTCCTGCCCCGAGCGGCTTGCGTGTAGAAACGTCTCCTCGAGTCGAGGGGTTGCTCCTTTGCGCCTGCCAGCCGGCAAACTTGGTACCGTCATATTCAAGAGTCAATTTTATGTTACGCACAGGGCTCCTATAATATAATTTTCTTACCCGGGGGCTTATAATAAGAATAAATCGCGACAACAAAAGGGATAAGCGCCAAAACAAGCACTGCCAGAGCGTACCCGGGAAGCTTCAGTCCCGGCAGGAATAAAAACAGGCCGGTCGCAAGAAAATTATTCGTAAAATGCCAGAGTATCGCTACTTCAATGCCCGCGTAAAGCAACAAATATCCGGCGGCAATTCCGGTAAGGAATTTTTCGACGCCGGTGAATACCCCGGGATAAACACTGCCGTCGGTCGAAGTATGCAGGAATCCCCAGATAAAAGCCGCGGTAACTACCGCTAAGAATGAACTTTTAAATTTCTTTTTGCAGAAAGCGATAGTAAAACCGCGGAAGAACTCTTCGGTAACCGCGGGGATCACCGCCATCGCGAAAGGGGCCCAATAGATGTTCTTTGAAGTAAAAATACTGCCCATTATCTCGTCGATACCGACCTCCCAGGCCAAACGGTAATGCTCCAGGATAGAATAAAATCCCAAGACCGCGACAAAGCTGATAAAAGCGAAGGAATAACCGATAATGACACGGGCATCGGCCGGCGCTTTTTGAGCGTTAAAAATATCCCTGCCAAAACTTTCCCTGAAAGCGCAACGGGTGAGGCTCACGATAACCATGACCGCCAGGCTGAACATAACCACTGATATCAATTTAAAGACCATATCAGCGGACGCCGAGAACATAGCTTCTTCAGTAAGCTTCGTGACAAAAAAGAAAGACCCAAGGGCTATCGCGTAAACTTTTCCCAATTGCCAGTCTAATTGTTTTCTCCTTAAAAAAGCTTCCGCCACGATGATAACGGTGACCACAAAAGACAGGCTTAAGGCCACAAAAAACCATATCTGGGAAAATAATATATCTTTATCGTATCGGTCCTTAAATCTTTGAGGAAGGATTATCCCTTTTGAAAAAAATACTACCCCTTCTTTGACCTTCAAAAAAAGCGCGCTGTAAATTTCATTGATCAGGGGGGCTTTACTTACCCAACAAAAAGAAGTTGCCGGAGGCTGCCCGGGATCTTTTGTATCCTGCTGCGGCTGAAGACGAAATTCCTGGATATCGCTTCCTTGAGCGGCGATAAAATCAGCAGACACCTTTAAAGCTGTTATTTTATCAAGCAAAACGTTTTCTCTGCTGTCCCAGGCATGTCCCGAAAGCTCAAAAGCCGCAACAGTGCCTTGCCGGCTGTCGACACTCACCCGGACACTCCCCTTTCCGGGGTCTTGCCCCTGCAGCACCCAATACGAATACACGCAGCCTTTTTCCTGGATCAGGCGCTTGACTTGCGGATATCCGTAGCGTTCCAGAAGATATAAAGTATCGGCATTTCTTGAAGAAAAATCAATAGAATGGACAGCGCAACGACGCAGGTCTATACCGACACCTATTTCGTCGATAAACGTTTGCGCGGTATCCAGAGCATCCTGTTTACTGACGGACGGAGCGCTTAACAGATCGGAATCAGTTGGTTGGATAACGGTATAATAGGCGGAAACAGCGAGGATACAAAAAGAAAATATTCCAAAAAGAAGAAACCGGGTTACAAATTTCCTGTCCAGTGAGGCGCCCCCTTTATTGGATCAAAGCTTCAGCGATCTGAACGGCATTAAGCGCGGCCCCTTTAAGCAGGTTATCCGAAACTATCCATAACCACAAGCCGTTTTTAACGAATGGGTCCCGCCGGACCCTGCCGACAAAAACCTCTCCCCTGCCTTCAACATCTTTCGGCATGGGGTAAAGCCCTTTCGACGGATCATCAACCAGGATCACTCCGGGACTTTTGGCAAGAAGCTTCTTGACCGCCTCAGGCTGAAGCGGAGATTTTGTTTCAATATAAACACTCTCTGAATGTCCCGTACGCACCGGCACGCGCACAGTAGTGGCGGAGACCTTGATCTTGGGATCATTCATGATCTTGTGCGTCTCACGCACGAGCTTCCACTCTTCACTGGTATAATCATCATCGGTAAACCCGCCGATTTGAGGGAACACATTAAATGCCAATTGCTGCGGCATGCTTCTGGACTCAGGAGACAGCTTACTTTCAATGGATGCATTACCTGCGGACTGCGACTTACGGCCTGCGACTATCTGGTCCAACTCGTTCCACAACTGCTCAACCGCGCTCTTGCCGGCTCCGGAAGAAGCCTGCAGCGTTGTAACAATGACCCTTTTAATACCAACTTTCTTATGAATAGGATTAAGCGCCACCACCATCTGTATGGTGGAACAATTCGGATTGGCAATGATCCCTTTATGCTTCTTTATATCTTTGGCATTTACCTCCGGGACCACCAGGGGGACACGCGGATCCATACGGAAATCAGCGCCGTTATCTATAACCACAGCTCCTCTTTTTACCGCTTCCACGGCATACTTGACCGCGGCGCCCTTTTCTCCTTCGGTACCGGCGAACAAGGCGATATCGATCCCTTCAAAGCCTTCAGGAGAGATCGCCTCAACCTGGTATTTCTGACCGTCGACTTCGATCTCCCGGGCCGAACGCGCGAAGACGCGTAAATCAGCCACCGGGAATTTACGTTGTTTGACACAGCGTAACATCTCGATACCGACTACTCCCACGCCAACCACCGCGACATTATATTTTGACTTCTTGTTCATCGATATAACCCCATGTTATAGATTACAGGTTTTTAACAACCAGATCGCCTATTTCTGTGGTGCTAAAGCCCATTTTACCGGCCGCCAGCGATTTCAAATCTTTTGCCACGATCTTGATCACCGCGTTCTCGATCGCTTTGCCCGCGGCGACTTCGCCCAAATTCTCCAGCATCATACCGGCAGCGCAAATAGCCGCTAAGGGATTGATCACGTTCTTTCCGGTATACTTAGGAGCTGAACCGCCGATGGGCTCAAACATCGACACACCTTGCGGATTAATGTTGCCTCCCGCGGCGATACCCATACCTCCCTGCACCATCGCCCCTAAATCAGTGATAATATCGCCGAACATATTATCCGTGACAATAACATCAAACCATTCAGGGTTTTTAACAAACCACATCGTGGTTGCATCTACGTGGGCATAATCGGTAGTAATATCAGGGTATTCCTTCGCGATCTCATTAAAGGTCCTTTCCCACAGGTCCCAGGCATAGGTAAGCACATTGGTCTTGCCGCACAAGGTCAGTTTTTTCCTTTTATTGCGTTTGCGGCAGAAATCAAAAGCGTAACGCACACAACGCTCAACGCCTTTACGGGTATTATAGGAGATCTGAATGGCGACCTCATCCTGCGTGCCCTTCTTCTGGAATTCCCCCATCCCTTTATACAAACCTTCCGAGTTTTCTCTGACCACGACAAAATCAATATCTTCAGGTTTCTTATCCTTTAACGGGCAAAAAGCGGAATTATACAGTTTTACCGGCCTTAAATTGATATACTGATCCAATGAAAAGCGTAATTTTAATAACACACCCGTTTCTAAAATACCGGGCTTTACCTCAGGATGGCCGATAGCGCCCAGGAATATTGCGTTATACTTCTTTAATCCCTCAATATCCTTTTCTTCCAGCGTCTTACCCGTCTTTAAATACCGCTCGCCGCCAAAATCAAATATTTTCTGCTCGTATTTAAAATTAAATTTCTTCGCCGCGGCTGATAAAACCTTTAATCCTTCATTAACAACTTCAGGACCGGTACCGTCACCGGGTATAACGGCTATTTTATACATTGTTAAGCTCCTTATTCGTTACTATCGTTGTGTTCGTTTTGTCCGTTAGTATCGTTAATTCCGTTAAACGATACTAACGATAGTAACGAAAATAACGATATTAACGACAATAACGATTCCTAATATATTTCATTAACCCTCCGGCTTGCACCAATTCCTGCAAAAAGCCGGGAAATGCCTGGGTTTTATAAACAGTATCGCGGGTTATATTCTTAATGCTGCCCGCGTTTAAATCTATCTCAAGTTCATCTCCATCGGATATCTTATCGACCTCTTCTGATTCTAAGAAAGGCAGCCCTATATTTATCGCGTTGCGGAAAAAGATCGCCGCGAAGCTGCGGGCAATGACCGCGGAAATCCCGCATCCTTTAATTGCCAACGGGGCGTGTTCCCGTGAAGACCCGCACCCGAAATTCTTTCCCCCGACAATGATATCTCCAAACTTGACTTTAGCGGCGAAATCAGGCTTAATGCTCTCAAGGCAATGCTTTCCTAATTCTTTGGCGTCGGTTGAAACCAGGTATTTGGCCGCGATTATATCGTCGGTATTAACATCATCTCCGAATTTATGGACTTTACCTTTTATGATCATATTGTTTAAACTTCCCCCGGATGCGTGATCTTCCCCGTGATCGCGGAAGCCGCCGCAACCGCAGGATTGGATAAATACACAAATGATTCCGGGCTTCCCATCCTGCCGATAAAATTCCTATTGGTCGTTGCCAGACAAGTTTCACCCACGGTCAAGATCCCCATATGGCCTCCCAGGCAGGGGCCGCAGGTCGGCGTAGAGAATATCCCTCCGGCTTTTACAAAGATCTCCGCCAACCCCTCTTTTACAGATTGCAGATAGATCTTTTGAGTAGCCGGAATAACGATCAAACGCAACCCTGCTTTTACTTTCTTGCCTTTTAAGATCCTTGCGGCAACACGGATGTCGCTGATCCTGCCATTGGTACAGGAACCGATGACAACCTGGTCAAGCTTCACCTTGCCCAATTTACTGGCCGGTTTCACATTGCTGGGTAAATGCGGACAGGAAACTACCGGCTCTAAGCCTGAAACATCCCATTCGTAAATCTTATCATACTGGGCATCTGCATCGCTTTTAAGATTAGTCCATAGTCGATAGTCCATAGTCGATGGCTTTTTACTTTTGCCTTTTGCCTTCTTACCTGTGACTTGTGACCTGTGACTTGTGACCTGCGCAACGTACTCCCAGGTGATCTCATCAGGCTCGATAATACCCGCGCGGGCACCGGCTTCAATCGCCATATTGCTCATGGTAAACCTGCCGTCCATCGGCAGTTTACGGATAACCGGGCCGGAAAATTCCATAGACTTATACAACGCGCCGTCAACGCCGATCTCACCGATAGTATACAAGATCAGGTCTTTTCCTTCCACCCACCGGGGCAATTTGCCTTTATAAACAAATTTTATTGATGCCGGGACCTTTAACCAGATCTTGCCATCAACAAAACCGCGCGCCAGGTCGGTAGAGCCGATCCCTGTCGAATAACACCCCAACGCCCCATAGGTGCATGTATGGGAATCAGCCCCGATAACCAGGTCCCCGGGCTTGACCAATCCCATTTCCGGAAGAAGCGCATGTTCGATCCCCATGCAGCCTATTTCAAAATAATTCTTTATCTTCTGCTGGGCGGCAAACTGAGCTAAGATCTTACATTGATTAGCGCTTCTCAGATCTTTAGCCGGAGCAAAATGGTCGGGCACTAATACGATCTTATTCTTATCGAAAACCTTGGTAAAACCTGCCTTCTTGAATTCTTCGATCGCTAAAGGAGCGGTAATATCATTACCAAGCGCCAAATCAATATCAGCCTCGATAAATTCACCCGGCTTAATAGTTTTATTCGCGGTATGTGCCAGTAATATTTTTTCGGCTATAGTGTAACTCATAATCGATTGATCCGCTGATTTCGTTTTGATCGTTCAGGCCGTTGGTTGCGTTTTAATCGCTTTATCGTTAATATCACTGCCAAAATTAACGAAAACAACGATATGAACGGACTTATCCCTTGAATTTCTTCACTGCGACAGTGGCGTTATGGCCGCCGAAGCCCAAAGAATTAGACAACGCAACTTTCACTTCGGCTTTTCGTGCCGTATTGGGGACATAATCGAGGTCGCAATCAGGGTCAGGGAACTCATAATTGATCGTAGGAGGAACAACATTATCTCGAATGCTTAAACAAGAGGCGATAAATTCAACGCCGCCGGCAGCCCCTAACAAATGCCCGGTCACTGATTTTGTCGAAGAAACCATAACCTTCTTGGCGTGAGCCTCCAAAGCTTTTTTAATTGCCAGCGTTTCCACTTTATCATTTAATTTTGTCGAAGTCCCATGAGCGTTAATATAATCGACATCGGCAGGATTGATCGAAGCATCCTTCATTGCCCGGCGCATCGCTAATGAAGCGCCGTATCCTTCAGGATCGGGCGCGGTAATATGATACGCGTCGCAGGACATGCCGAAACCTGCTACCTCAGCGTAAATACGCGCGCTCCTTTTCTGAGCGTGCTCTAATGTCTCCAGAACAACTATCCCGGCGCCTTCAGCCATGACAAAACCATTACGCTCCCGGTCAAAAGGCCGGCTTGCTTTCTCGGGGGCATCATTACGGGTCGATAGCGCCTTTAACGCGCAAAAACCGCCGACACCCAAGGTTGTGATGCAACTTTCTGTACCCCCGGTCACCATAACATCGGCATCGCCGCGCTGCAATATCCTCAAGGCTTCTCCAATAGAATGGCTTCCCGAAGCGCACGCAGTCGTAACGCATGAGTTCGGCCCTTTAAAGCCAAAAATAATACCGACATGGCCGCTTGCCTCATTGACGATCAACATAGGGATAAGAAACGGGGAAAGACGCGATGGCCCTCCTTTAAGATATACCTGATGCTCCTCTTCAATAATACGCAGGCTGCCGATACCTGAACCGATGATAACTCCGATACGTTCTTTATCTTCTTTTTCCAGATCCAAAGCAGAATCAGCGATGGCTTGTTTCGAACAGGCGATCGCGTACTGCACAAATTTCTCCATACGGTGCGTATCTTTTTTAGATATCCCGTAAAGCAAATGATCAAACCCCTTGACCTCGCCGGCAATATGGCTATCGAAAGCGGAAGCATCAAAAGTTGTTAACGGGCCTATCCCTGATTTACCTTCTTTTAACGAATTCCAAAAAGAAGCGACATCATTTCCGACCGGAGAAATTATACCTAAACCTGTGACAACTACTCTATTTTCCATAGTTTTTTTTAATTAAGGTGGATTTCCCGAAAATACCTGGCATACTCAGGGGGATTCGGCTTGGCTCACACTAAAACTTACCCCGCCAAATGAAACGGCGGGGTATGATTCCCGAAAGATGGGAAATTATATATTAATGTTACTTATTGGACTTTTCTTCGATATATTTAACAGCATCACCGACTGTGGTGATCTTTTCGGCATCCTCATCAGGAATCTCGATGCCGAATTCCTCTTCAAACGCCATGACCAATTCAACAGTATCCAGTGAATCTGCTCCTAAATCATCAATAAATGATGCTTCAGGCGTAACCTCTTCAGGTTTCACACCCAGTTGTTCCGCTATTATTGATTTTACTTTATCAGCAACTGCCATTCTTTTTTCCTCCTTTGTAACCACCTATACACGGGTCATTATTACGCCGTGTTTCTCGTGGCTTATACCATAACCATACCGCCGTCAACGATCAACGTCTGGCCGGTAATGTAATCTGCTTCACCTGAAGCTAAAAACAAACACGCGTTTGCTACATCGTCAGGGCTGCCCAGCTTACCTAACGGGATATCCGCCAACATTTTATCCTTTAATTCCTGAGGCAATTTTGCCGTCATCTCTGTCTGAATAAACCCCGGAGCTACCGCATTAGCGGTTATATTACGAGAAGCTAATTCCCGTGCCGTGGTTTTTGTCAGAGCAATAATGCCTGCCTTGGAAGCGGAATAATTCGCCTGCCCCGCGTTACCTATCACCCCGATAATAGAAGCGATATTGACGATCTTGCCCGCCCTTTGCTTTATCATCGGTCTGGATACGGCTTTGGTACAATTAAACGTACCTTTCAAGTTCACATTGATCACCGCATCCCATTCCCCCTGGCTCATTCTTAAGAGTAGATTATCCTTAGTGATGCCAGCGTTGTTAACTAATATATCAATCCTTCCGAATTTGTCAAGAATTTTGTTAATTGCTTCCTCTACTTTCGCATAATCCGTCACATCCAAAAGAAGCGCCTCAGACTTTCTTCCCATACCGGCGATCTCCTGCGCTGTCGCTTGAGCCTCCTGAACGTTAACATCTCCGACTGCGATATGAGCCCCTTCTTTGGCAAATAAAAGCGCAATTGACCTGCCTATTCCCCGCGCGCCGCCGGTGATCAACACCACTTTATCTTTCAAACGCATTTGTTCCTCTCCTGCTTCTATGCTCCCTGATTGTTAATTAAAGTTACGATATCTTCTTTTTTTTCTATATTGCGGCAAACCGCGCTTTCGTTAATGCGGCGCAAAAGGCCCTTTAAAACCTTCCCGGGGCCGAATTCAACAAATTCATTGACCCCCTGAGCGGATATAAACCGCATAGAATCTTCCCACAGCACGCTTGAAGCTACCTGTTTGATCAAGCAATCTTTTATTTCCGCGGAACTCATGACCGCTTGTGCGGTAACATTACTGATGACCGGGATTTTCGGTTCACGTATGGTTATTTTCTCTAATTCCTGCGCCAGCTTCAAAGAAGCGCCTTTCATAAATGATGAATGGAACGCCCCGCTTACCTCTAAAAGTATAACCTTCCTGGCTCCGGCAGCTTCAGCGGCTTTAACCGCTTCCCCTATCTGGCTTGCGCCGCCGGATATGACAATTTGTCCCGGGCTATTGATATTAGCGACCTCAACATTCGTATCCCGGCAGACTTTCCTGACCGCGGCCAACTCCAATCCCATAAGAGAAGCCATCTTACCGGGTGATTTTAATGCCTCTTCTTCCATAAATTCACCGCGGCGCCGGACCAGACCAACCGCATCTTCAAAACTCAGCGCTCCACCGGCTACAAGCGCTGAATACTCCCCCAGGCTCAATCCCGCGACATAACTTGTGTCTGGTACCTTGTGACTTGTGACTTTCTTATAAGCTTCGTAAGCTGCTATCGTCATTGTTACGATAGCCGGCTGACAATTTTTGGTTTTCTTCAATTCTTCCGGGTCACCTTCAAAACACATCTTTGAGATAGAAAAGCCTAAAACGTCATCAGCCTTATCAAAAACAGCCTTACTTTCAGGAAAAGCCTCATAGAGATCTTTCCCCATACCTATATACTGTGACCCCTGCCCCGCGAATAGATACGCTTTCATATTATTTAATTGAGCCTATGGACTATCGACTATAGACCATCGACCCACATAGCTCTCCCTTACCATTTAATAACGCACGCCCCCCAAACTAATCCGGCGCCAAAAGCATCCAGCAGGACAATATCGCCTTTTCGAACTCTTCCCTCCCTGACCGCTTCACACAAAGCGGTAGCTGTAGAAGCAGAAGAGATATTGCCGTATTTTTCTATATTCAAATAGATCTTATCTTCCGGTAACCCAAGCCGCTTCGCAACAGCTAAGATAATACGGATATTTGCCTGGTGGGGAATTAAACAGGCTATATCATCACAACTCAAACCCGCTTTCTCTAAAGCTTTTTCCGCGGCGTCAGCCATGATCTTCACTGCCAGCTTAAACAATTCATTCCCGCACATTTTCATATAATGCATCCGGCTCTCAAGCGTCTTATGAGAGGCGGGATTGCGCGAGCCTCCACCCGGTAAGTTCAATATTTCAGTATAGGTCCCGTCACAACCCAGATACGTTGAAAGGAACCCGCCGCTTTTAACCTCTCCCAAAACCGCGGCTCCCGCGCCGTCGCCGAATAAAACACAGGTATTACGGTCCTCCCAGTCGGTAACCGTTGAAAGCACCTCCGCGCCGACAACCAAAATATTTTTATAACAGCCGCGCGCGATAAATTGCTGAGCAGTAACCAGCGCGTATACAAAACCGGCGCACGCCGCGGAAATATCAAAGGCAGCGGCATTTTTAGCCCCTAACTTTGCCTGTACAAACGCGGCGGTTGAGGGGAACTGCATATCAGGCGTGATCGTCGCCACAATGATCAAGCCCAAATCAAGAGGTTTGATCCCGGCATCCTTCAGGGCTTCCTCGGCGGCTTTCAACGCCAACTCCGATGTTGCTTCATGTTTGGCGGCAATACGCCTTTCCTTAATACCGGTGCGCGTGGTGATCCATTCATCGGATGTATCGACCATTTTCTCAAGGTCAGCATTCGTCAGGACCTTCTTCGGCAAATATTCCCCTACCCCTATAATACCTACTTTCTTCATAGTCTCGTATAATCCTTTTATTGCTGGGCTTGCGTGTGTATAGCCTCTAACATCTTCTCATTAAATTTACGCTCTACTTCTTCCTTGGCGACACGGATAGCATTCTTGATCGCCTTCACATTCGAACGGCCATGGCCGATAATAACCACTCCGTTGACCCCTAATAAAGGCGCGCCGCCATATTCGGAATAATCGATCTTTTTCTTGAAATTACCCAGGTTGTTCTTTAGAAAAAGCAGTCCGATCTTACCCCGCAGATTGCTCATTAAATGCCTTTTCAGAAAGATCTGCATAGTTTCTGCCAGGCTTTCAGAAACCTTAAGCGCGACATTGCCGACGAAACCGTCACAAATAATAATATCGCATTTACCGGAAAAAAGGTCTTTGCCTTCGACATTGCCGATAAAATTAAGTTTGCTTTTCTCGAAAAGCTCACCTGTTTCTTTAAGAAAACCTGTCCCCTTTGTTTCTTCTTCGCCGATGTTTAAGAGGCCCACGGTCGGGTTAGCCTTATTCAGGATACAACTGGTATAGGCGCTCGCCATGATCCCGTATTGTAAAAGCTGAGACGGTTTCGGATCAATATTAGCGCCGACATCCATTATAAGAGAAAAATCTTTTAACGTCGGTAAAACAATAGCAATGCCCGGGCGCTCAACATCCGGCAAAAGTCCCAGGCTCAAAGTCCCGGCGCAAACAGCAGCCCCCGTGTTGCCCGCGCTGAAGAACGCATCACCTTTGCCGTCCCTCACCAGGTTCAATCCCACGACAATAGAAGAATTCCTTTTCCTGCGCACGCTGGTGGCAGGAGACTCATGCATTTCAATGACTTCCTGGGAAGGATGAATAGAAATAGCGCTGCCGGAATATTTATTCTTCTTAAGCAGCGCTTCTATCTTAGACTGGTCGCCGACCAGGACAACTTCGATCTGATACTCTTTAACCGCAGCGATAGCCCCTTCGATAACCACATCAGGGGCATAATCACCACCCATAGCGTCTACAATGATCTTCATAGTATTCCTTTTTTATAGAGGGCCGTTATACCATAAAACAGGAAGCGTCCCCGGCCTCACATACGCTTTTAGGCAATCCGAACAACGGATCCCTGCGGATAAAGCCGGGCAACGAGAATATAAAGCTCCTAACTCTTCTTTTTCTTTTCTTTGACCGCAATCTCAACAACCGATTTGCCGTTATAATAGCCGCAAACCTTACAGGCGTGGTGGGCTAAACGAGGCTGCTTACATTGAGGACACGGGCTCAGGTTCACCTTTTTTAACTTCCAATGCGTCCTGCGCTTCTTGCCCCGCGTTTTAGAATGTCGTTGCTTTGGTAGTGCCATTTAATTTCCCCCTTTGTTCATTTCACGGATATTGTTTTATGTATTAATTTGGTCATCTCTTTTACAACCGCACTCAGCTTCATTTAAATTTTTCCCGCAGCACAGGCATAATCCCCGGCAATCGGGCTTACACAACGGTTTTATCGGATAATCCAAAAGTATTTCCTGCCTGATATCAGGAGTCAAATCAATAATACGGTCTGTTTTCTCCACCTGATAATTTAATTTCAGGTCTTTTACAAAATCAACGTCAAACTCTTTCAAGCACCGGCTGCAGGTTAACGTCGTGAAGGTATGCAACGCGACATCCACCGTAACCGCGTTGGTGATCTTAAAAATATCGGCTTTTATGCGCAGCGGAGACTTGAATTTAACGATCTCAGTATCAAGCTCGAAGACTGAAGGATCAGTCGCTTCTTCTAATGTTACTCCCTCAGGCGGGATTTGATCGGCATATACTTTCATACTTCACGCACCTCACCGTAATCGCCATAAAAAACATTAAACATCCATGCGTACGCTATCGTGATCTTCGCAATTTCTTTTGTAATGCCTTTTCGACAAAATCAGGTACAAACGCGGATAGATCAGCCCCAAAAGACCCTGCTTCTTTTAAAAGCTTTGAGGAAAGATAACTATAAGACTCCTGAGGCATCAGAAAGATTGTTTCAATATCGGCGGCAAGCTTTCTATTGGTCAAGGCCATCTGAAACTCATACTCAAAATCAGAGATCATCCGTAAACCGCGTATCAATACTTTCGCTTTTTGTTGCCTGGCGAAATCAACCACTAATCCGTTAAAATGGCAAACGGTTACATTCTTAAGGGAAGCGGTCACTTTTTCCAGCATGCCAACCCGCTCCTGAACATCAAAAAGCGGTTTTTTATGGGGATTATGCGCGACTGCGACTATAACCTCAGAAAAGATCTCTTGCGCTCTCTTGATAAGATCGATATGGCCGTAAGTAACCGGGTCAAACGTACCGGGATAAATAGCTCTTTGACGCATATAATTCTCGCAAAAATCAGTTCTTCTGATAAAACGACAATACGGTATCACCGTATGTAGACTGCCTCAGGAGCTTCAGCGCCCCATAATTTTCCAGGACGGTATCCCGTTTACTATGCTGAACGATCACAAAACCATAAGGGGTTAATATATCATAAGCCCCTAATATTTGCAAGGCTTTTTTTGACAATGATTCGCCTGTATCCCGCATATCCACGGGACTTTCCCGATGATGCCTCGCCCCTGCCTCAGCGCCTGCTGCCGGCTGCTTGTGTTTATAATACGGCGGGTCCAGGAAAATGATATCAAAGCGTTGTTTATTCCTGAATAATAAAGGAATAGCCTCTAAAACATCCTTATTGATTATCTCTGTCTGAGATTCTTTACTCCCGGCAAGGGCATTCAAGGCGCGTTCCAGTTTTAAGGCTTTATTCTTAAAGTCAGGGATTGAACTCTCGTGCTCCAAAACCCGGGGAGCCAAAGAAGACAGGTTTTGCTGGATACAGTGGATACATTCCCTGTCTTTTTCCACAAAAACAGCCTTTTTAACCCCTAAAGACAATCCTTCCATACCCACAGAACCAGAACCTGCAAACAATTCCAGGAAAACCAACCCCTCCACATCACCTAAAATATCAAATAAAGCCTTTTTTACCATATCTTGCGTAGGCCTTATATGGCGAGGAGCCTGAAATTTCTTTCCTTTATACTTACCTGAGATCACCCGCATAAACTAAACTCCTTTTTTTCTGCTGCCTCAGCCGCTTATCCCGTCAGCATAAATTTCTTGTATTCAGGAAATCGTTGCAGCAACTTTTCCCTTAAAGCAAGGCTATTGCGTTCCTTGAGGCCCGGATCGTGCTCCGTAAGCCTGATAGCTTCCTCCCGCGCCGTCTTTAACAAATGCATTTGGGTAAGAGGGTTGCCGATCTTAAGCTCATTCAAACCGTGCTGACGGCTCCCGAAAAACTCTCCCGGCCCGCGGATCTTTAAATCTTCTTCCGCGATGTGAAACCCATCCCTGTATTTAACCATCGCTTCCAGGCGCGCTTTTGATTCTTCGGTCTTAGCTTCAGATATCAATAAACAAAAAGAGGCATTCACCCCTCTGCCTACCCTGCCGCGCAGCTGATGTAATTGGCTTAAGCCAAAACGCTCAGCATGCTGAATGATCATACAGGTAGCGCTGGGGACGTCAATACCTACCTCCAGTATAGTAGTAGCTACAAGAAGATCCAATTCTTTATTCCTGAATTTAAGCATGACCGCGTCTTGTTCTTCTTTCTTAAGCTTGCCGTGAATTAACCCTAACCGGAAATCTTTAAAATCTCCCGATTTAAATTGCTCATACATCTTTTTAGCGCCGGCGATATCCAAAGCGTACGATTCCTCGATCACGGGATATACTATATATACCTGGTTACCTTGCCTCATTTGCTCTCGCGCGATGGTGTAAGCGCTGCGTTTAGTCATCTGGGTAAAATGCATGGTCGTAATGGCCGGCCGGCCTGGAGGCAATTCATTAATAACAGAAATATCCAGATCTCCATACAAAGTAATTGCCAGTGTCCGGGGGATCGGAGTTGCGGTCATGATCAAAACATCAGGATTTAATCCCTTTTTTGGCAATAACGCCCGCTGACCAACACCGAATTTATGCTGTTCATCGATAATGACAAGCCCTAAGCTCTTAAATTCTATAGCTTCTTCCAATAACGCGTGAGTGCCCAAGACCAGATCAAGCTTACCATCATTTATTTGCTTAGAAAGACGGTCTTTTTCTCTTTTTGCCCCACTACTGGTCAATAATGCCATACGTATCTGGGATAGCGCTCCACCCGCCGCAGCAAAGCGTTGCGCGATATTTCCATAATGCTGTCTGGCTAATATCTCTGTGGGAGCCATAAAAGCCACTTGATAGCCGCCTTGAATAGCCATAAGACTGACAATGACAGCAACAACTGTTTTACCGGACCCGACATCACCCTGTAAAAGCCGTTGCATTACCTGAGGCTTATACATATCGGCCTTAATTTCCGCCAAAGCGCTTAATTGAGCGGTAGTCAAACAAAACGGCAGGTTTTTTATAAAAGCATTTACCAACTCCCCTTCCACAGTATGAGCAATACCATTCTTCTCCTGCCTCTTTAGCTTGCGTAAAGCAAGCGGCAGCTGAAAAAGCAAGAATTCTTCAAAAGAAAGCCGCTTATATGCTTCTTTCTGCGATTCCTGATTCTCAGGGAAGTGGATATTAACCAGGCTTTTGGCAAGATTCAATAAATTATTACGCGCCCGGACATCATAGGGCAGAAAATCATTAAGGCTTGTCAAATGCTCGTCAAGGACAAGTTTGATCAACCGGCGGAAGCTTCGCTGGCCGACCCCCGAAGGTAATGAATAAACCGGGACGATCCGACCCACATGTAAAGATTCATCCTGAGCCACTCCTTCCTGGTCATGGTCAGCGATAATTTCGAATTCAGGAGAGCTCATCTGCAGCCTTCCGGCATAACGTTCTACTTTTCCGTACAGGATCAACCCCTGCCCGGCTTTAAAATATTCATGCAGATACGGCTGGTTAAACCAAACGCAATACACGATGCCGGTTTCATCGGTAACCGCGGCTTCCACAATGCTAAAACCACGCCTGCGAAACGAGCGGCGCTGCCCACGGGCAACGATATTCGCCTTGATCGTATACACGCCCCCTTCCTTAAGATCGGCGATCCGGCTGAATTGAGCGCGATCCTCATACCGACGGGGAAAATAATACAGCAGGTCTTCTATTGAATAAACGCCTATTTTATTAAACGTCTTTTCTCTTTTAGGCCCGACGCCTTTAAGATACCGGATAGGGATATCGTTGGGTTTTTCCATTACATTATTATAATATATAATGAAATAAGGGTAAAGGGATTAAAGGAACAAACAGTCCATAGTCCACGGTCGATGGTCCACAGTCCATAGTCAATAGCTACAGGGCATCAAGTGTGAACGGGTGGCTTGGACTGCTTGCGAGCGGGGAATAAAGGCAAGGAGCGGGCATGGTGTCCCGACGTTTAACGTCGGGACGAGCGACGCAGCCGACCTGAGTGCCGCCCCGCCACGCCGGGGCGGGGCAAACGTCCCCGCGAGAAAACAGTCCAAGCCATCCGAAATCAGGATCACATCTCAAGAAAGTAAAAAGCCAAAAGAAAAAAGTGTTGATTATAACTTTTAACTTTTGGCTTTTTTACTTATACCTTAGCGAATATTACAGCTTTGCCAACGCTACCTGGCGTGAATCAAGAATCACCAGCGTTTCGCGCAGAGCAGCAGAGCTTTCAGTTACATCCTCTTCCTGTAAACGGCAGATTTCAGCGATACAGACGACCAGGTCATCTGTCCTGGCTTGTAATTCACCTTTTTGAGAACACGCGGCCACCAGCTCCTTGATACGTTCTCCCGACGGGATTATTCCGCTGGCAACCATGTTCTTGATCTGTCCGAGCTCAACATCCACGTTGATATTCGACAATTCTTTCTTACTTAATAAAGGAAGCTTTAAATTAAGCCCTTCGAAGCTTCCCATAGGTTTAGTGATAATGTTCATTGTCCGGAAATCAATACCACCCTTTTTCATAGGTGAACCGGCTGTTCTGGCACCCTCTTGCTGAGTGAGTGCAGAACCATTAGATTCCAAAGACGCTGATAATGCTTCCAATGCTGCCGCGGCATCACCAAAAGCCTTCCGGATACCGGCAGTCATACTGCTATCTTCCGCGACCACTTGCCGCAGGTCTTTCGCCTTAGCTTCAATTTCACTTCGGATGATCGAGATATCAGCAGAGCCAAAAGACGCGCCTGTATTCTTAACTACCGCTTCAGGTCCGCCTGATTCACGCATTTCCAAAGCCCGCAGCAGGCTATGGTAAAAAGAGTAGAGATTAGTCTTACGGTTTAAATAAGCATCATTAACATGCGGGAACCATACGCCCGCTATTTTTTGGACCGTAGACAGGCCTTCAAGCACTATCTTTTTATACGCAGCCTCATTACTCATTTGCGTCGGAGAACTGGAACCGGTATCTTTTAGCTCCAACAACTGCTCACCGATCTCATGCACCTTCTGGCGCACCTTATCAGCAGCAGGGATCGTCTTACCGATAGCTTCCGTATAGAGCCGTACCACAGGCTCAGTCCCGGAGAAGCGGATACATAACCATGAGCCGTCGGTAAAGACCACCTTGTAGCCGTCAGCAAAAATAGATTCGGCTATTTTCTTGCCTCCAAGCTCAGTGATCGAACCATCGAGAAGCTTTCCCTTCAATTCATCCAACTGCGCCTTCAATTGCGCCTTTAATTCATCTATTTTATCAAGAGATGTCTTAGTACGCAGGTCAACACCGCCCCTATTATAAGCAAAGAAGCCTATCTCTGCCTGTAATTTCCCTGCCAACTGCTCAGGAGTGGCCCCGGAAACAGCGTTGATCTCAACCATCTTAAAGCCGGCGACCAAAGCATCTTTTTCCAACACAACATACTTAGGATCTTTCTCCTGGCTCTTAATATTGAGGCCCTGTGATTCCTCACCAGCGATGACCGCAGGGGTGTTTGAATCAGCCAAGAGGTATTGATTAAACCATTTAAAGCCGACCTTGGTAACATACAACGGACAGAACCAACGCTCAGCGATAGCTTTCATCATATGAGACGTGGGTATCGTGGTCGCAAGGGCGATATTCTCTTCATTGACGAATTTCTTGATCAAAGGTATAAGCCTTTTATAAACAGGATCTTTATCAATAAAAGAATCCAGATCGTTAATAGCGACACCTGATTTATCCAATAAAGCGGCAACATCTTCCCTGCCCTGGTTATTGGTGAGCCATTGAATAAACCTTTGCTGAATAAGATACTGAGCTTCAACGGCAAAGGTCATATTAGGATCGATAAAATTACCCTCCGCGGACACAACTCCGTTCCTGTCCGCGTCCGGATCAGCAGAGATCGCGATCGCCTTTTTCCCTTGAGCCCTTAATTCATTGACGCGATACACTAAATGCTTTGAATATTCCGCTGCCGGTTCAGGCCTGTCAGGTTGAGTCACGCCTGTTTCAGGATCCCATTGCGAAAAGCTCGGATCAGGCTCAGCGTTAATGATCTCATACTGCACGCCTTCCGTTAACCCGATAGAGTTCAGAATGGCACGGTAATATTCGGTAGCTGAACCATGCTTTGGATCTATAACAACGTAATCGAGCACCCCTTTTTCGAATGCCGAAGCTATTGCCTTAAAATCGATTATTTCCTGTAATGCCTCGATATAAAGAGGCGCTACCTTTTCCATACCCAAGGCCGTAATATTGCGGCCATGGCTGGCTTGATCAAACGGATTATCGTGCAGGGAACCCCTCAGCGCGTTGATATTCTTCTGCAAAGGATCCGTGATCTCTTCTTGCGCAGGCCCCGAATGCGCGGGATTGAACTTCAAGCCGTTATTATTGATTTCAACGACTGAACCGTCATCTTTGGTGATCTTGTAACCGCGGCCGGGGTTGTGTGATGCGGTAAAATAAAGTGAACCCGCCGTCTTGAGCCTGCCGATCAACGCGGAAACTACCGGCAAAGGACAATAATGATCGACAAAATAAACTTCGACCCCCAGCGACGCGAGCTTCTCAGCCGCCATTCTGCTTAGGTCCAAATTGGTATACGGGCCGGTCGCGCGGGTATCGCCGCTGATAAGCACGCCTTTTCTACCCGGATTTTGTGCCTCTTGCAGGCGGATCTGTTCGGCAACGGCGGTAACGGTCGCGTAGAAATCATTCAAGAACCATTCCTGCATGAAGACGCCGTCTTTCATATACTGGCTTTCATCAAAACGCCATCCGGAAGTCCCGAACTTAATGACGTTCTTGGCGACAAATTCAGTATACGAAGTGATCGGCGATGAGCTGATTCGGGGTACCAGAGGCCTATCCTCGTCTTCTTCAACAGCAGCCACTGCCGTTCCCGTTTGTAAAGCGGAAGCACTTAAGAATTTCTGCACCTGCGCGAAGAATTGCTGCATATCATTGACAGCCCCATCCGTAGTCGTATCCGCGGTAATAAGCACCGCTTTACGGTTACTCGCAACCAATGCCTTGACCGTACCTATGGTCTGCGCTTTAATGAGATTCTCCGAATATTCAAGAGCGCTCGGCTGATCTACCTGCATAGGCATGAAATAAGTCGACAAGAACATTTCCCTTCCGGCTTCGATATTCTGATGAAAAGAATGAAGCTTATCAGGGCCTTCGCCTAATTTAGCCGCCATTTTTAAACCATTGGTAAAGATATCATACCGGGCTGATTCCAATACATCCCGTAACCCGGTAGTCATTCTCCCGTAAGACATGAACTCAAGCGCCTCAAAACCCGGCCTGCTCTTGAGAACATTAATGATTGCCGCGTAGACTGCAGGCGCGTTATTGATATCAGCCCCCAAGCTCTCCAACTCAGCATTCAACTCTCTTTCACCGATATGTTGAGTTTCCAGAAGCGGACTGTAATATACCTTCAAAGTATTAAACGTAGAATACTTCCATGCAGCGGGAACAGTTATCTTTTCACCCGGAGCGACTTTCGCCATTACTTCACGGGTCCCCTTTTTATACCCTTCTACCGCCGGCTGGTCGACAAAACAGATATCCCACAAATACGCGATCGAGGCAACTGTTCTTTGAAAGCCAAGCATGACGCCGCCGATAGAATCTTTATCTTCAACGTTGATATCAAACAAAGGATAATTATTATCTTTAAGATACGCGCCCAACTCAGAACTTGTTTCCTCACCCTTAAAGTTTATACGGACAAAAACTCGATCATTGGTATCAACAGGTTTTAATTCTTTAGGACTTAAATTCTCGCCGTAAAAGAGCGTAACACCTTTTCCGTCTTTCCCCAATGATTCCTCAAACAGCTGTTCCGCCCAGATACAAATATCCTTCATCTCTTCAGGAACGATCAAGGTCATTTTATCTTTACGTTCGTTCCTGGCGTAAGAGTAGAGGAACGAAGCAAGCTTCAAGAACATATCGCCGGCTTCTCCCTGATTCATCTTTTTGGCAATATTTAAAACCTGCCAGACCTTTTCAGGCGCCACCAGCGCCATCGGCAGAAGGAATATATTTGTGGTTGGCGCGGTATATCGTCCACCGATATCTCCCCTGCCGTTAAGCTGGATCTCTCTCTGTATATAATCACCTGTATCCATAGGCGAACCCTTATCGGTCACAACCCACATATGGTCTTTTGCGTCTATTCCGGATTGGTTAAAAAGCGTCTCAAAATATCTTTTATGAGAAACCGTCTCTTCGGTAGTCCCTGATTTACTGATCGGAATGACCAAAGTTTTCGCAAGAGCATTTTCTAATGAACCTTCTTTGGCTGCTATTTCATTGAGCATATCAGCAATTACCGCCGGATCAGTGGTCCTGAGGCTGTAGATCTTTACTTCCTTCTCGCCAAAGGTTGTTTTAACCGTTTGCACCGATAACCCCGAACCACCCATGCCGCAAAAGATCACATAGCTATATTTATTACGGATAGCTTCAGCGTCATCTAAAACAGCATTGACGGCTTGAGGATTCTCAAATAACCAGTTCAGGTTCATCATACCCCAGCCCAAACGGTTTGCTTTACCGTCAAAACCGATCCTGGCAAAAGTTTGATCTAATTTTCTTGCGTCTTCCTGCGATAACCCATAGAGTGAATTCAACCGTGCTTCGACTCGCTCGCGTAACAGCTGGTCAAAAGACCCCTTGATCATTGCTTCATTGACGACATTTAACGGTGAAGCGGAGGAAACTACGCTGCGGGCATCTATATACGCCTGCCGCGCTAACGCCGCGGGAACAAGGACCAAAGAATTAGCTCCCTCATCAATGGCTAAAGAAGCATCCATTAACGCGTATTTTAACCCTACCGCGTCTTTAGCAGTCGCGATCAAGGTACTATTAAAATAGAAGCTTCTTTGCTTACCAGGCAGAGTTTGGCCGATATTAACAATCCCTAACCCGGCCTCTTTTGCCCTGACAATACGGGCGTCATTTTCACTAATATCGTCAGTAATAACCACTTTCTTAACACCGGCAAGCATTAAAGCCTCCGCGGTAATATCGGAAGTATGCGCTCCCGGCTTATTAGCAGAAAGCTGCTCTAAAGACACTGCCAGCTCCATACCTTTCGGCAGGGACTCCTGGCTTAGATCCAAGAGATCGACAGGATTCTCTCCTTTTAACGCGCGGTCAAAAAGCGTCATATCGGTATCGTTAACCGCGAAGAAGATGCGGATATCATCTTCCAGGTCAATGCCCTGGAGGTTATTATTGATAAACGCGGCAAAATCCATGAGCCCGCGCAAATACCCTGCTTCCATTTTCGCCCCGCCCACTTCGGCTTTCAGATTAAAGCCTAATACCGGGATACGGCCGGAAAATGTGCCGGCAGCTTTCTGGCTGCGGACAGCTTCTACTATAGTCTTGATCAAGGTTAATGCTGCTTCTTTCGTTAAAGAAGCTCCCCCGATAAGCCCGCCGTCAACATTGATCATGGACATGAGTTCAGCGGCATTTTTAGCGCTCATACTTCCGCCGTATTGAATAATTATCTTATTTTCATCTCCGGGAATGATCTCACGGAGTATTTCATTCCTGATAAAGTTCTGGACTTCTTCAGCTTCTGAAGACTTTGCCGCGCGTATAGCTTTTGCCCCGATAGCCCAGATCGGCTCATACGCAATTATCGTCCTTAAGATCTGCTCTCTGGTTAGTCCGGCTAAACCTTCGGTGACCTGCGCGCGGATAAAATCCCATCCGGCTTTGGTAAGGTCGCCGTTTGCGTCACGCATGTTTGCCGGTTCGCCCATTGCCAAAACATTGATCGTATTAAAAACATCGTGTGATTGAGTCAAAAGCGCGTTGACCTTATTATTGCTTAAATCATACGCTTCTCTGGTTTCTGAGTGGCCGGTTAAAGCGCCATCAGCGCCTAACGACCTCAGCAATGCCAGATTAGACCTGTCATTGGCCTGCACCATCAAACGCACCGGACGGTAAGAAAAGCTGGTGACGCCGTCAAGACTGTCCTTTTTAACGGTCCAGGTATTATCCAGCACATTTAAAGCTTCCGCGGTCATCTCATTAGTAATAAGCGTTCCCGGGATCAATGCGCTCAATATCTCAGACAAGCTCATTGCCGCATTCATTTCTTTTAAAAGAGCCACTACCGCTTTAGAAGACAGAGGCGAAGCCGCAGCCACTGACTGGGCTTTGGTAACCTCAAAATGCTCCTTCGCTGATTGATAGACCGCATCTATGATCGCTTCTTCGGTCTTGGGATCAAGCAGGTTCGTCAGTTCCTGGTCATATCCACGGACTTTCTTATCCCAAGTCTTCTTTTCCTTAACCTGCGCTGCGTCCTCTTTGTTTATTGGAGTCGTCCCGACTAACAATCCCATCGGCTCCACCAGCTCTAACAACCCTCTTACTTTTTCCGCGACCGCAGGCTGTAACTGGGAGACGATCTTCCAGATTATATTCTGCCAATGTGTCCCGATATTCCCGTTCCTGATACCTGCTTCTGCTAATAACGGGAACAATTCCTTCTTCGTCCCGGTGATACCATGCTGATTGATGCGTATCCCCCAACGCTTGAAAATCACATCATTGATCTTTTTGGTCAGCTCCAGATCTATCTTCATGCCCTCAATAACATTCCCATGCTCAGACCCGTTATTGATCGCCATTAATACCGGCATCAACTTTATTCCTTCTCCTTCCAACCCCTCCAAAAACGCTACCATTTCTTCTACCGTCGAGAGTGCATTGTGCGTACCGACTATTTCCCCGATCTCGCCTTCCCACGCGCTCTGCTCTATTCCTGTCCGCTTCACGATCTCCGCGGTTACTTCATAGTTCCTTCTCTGCTGCTCCGATTCAGTCGCCTTGCTAAAATCAACCAGTTTCGAACAATCTATCGCGTATGAACCGAATCCAGCTTCTTTTGCCATTTCCACAAACATCACTACTTTATTGATCGCTTCAGGAGTATCTTCGAGCACCGTCGCATGATCCAACTTCAACATCCAGCTCCCCGTAAATCCTTCCTGCTGTGCCGCTATATTCGCATCCCACGCTAAATCCGCAGGTAAATATCCATCCACAAATTCCGAAATTGACCTCTGGATTATAACAGGCGCACCAGTCTCTTTCGCCGCGCGGAAGATCCCTCGTAACGCCACAGGGTTCCTCATGTTCACGCTCAACGCGATCACATCCCCCTGCTTCTCTATCCCTTTATAAAATTCACGGCTCTTTTCCAGCCCGATCGGTGCTGAGTATACAGGCGAAGCCGCAGCCACTGACTGGGCTTTGGTAACCTCAAAATGCTCCTTCGCTGATTGATAGACCGCATCTATGATCGCTTCTTCGGTCTTGGGATCAAGCAGGTTCGTCAGTTCCTGGTCATAT
>JBAZKL010000006.1:0-93388 GCA_041650835.1 Candidatus Omnitrophota bacterium | reverse complement strand
GTGTATGTCCAGGGCAAGAAGATAAAGTTACGGCCTGACGGGACTTTTACGATGCGCTACGGCCTTCCTGATGGCAAGCAGGTGATCCCTGTCAAGGCCATATCAAGCGATAACGAAGAAGAACGCACTATTACTCCGATAGTAACCAGAGAAACCTTTTAGCCATATGCTGAAAAAGAAGCTTTTGCATAAACAGCCTAAGCAAAGAAAGATCCATGCGGCGCGCGCGAAAGCGGCAGGAAAAAAGGTGATGATCGTCGATGATGATAATGAATTGTTAAGGGAGACCCAGTCATTAATTATGCTGCAGGGTTATAAAACTTTTGTTTTCTCAAGCGGTATAAGCGCGTTAAGGATGGTGCAGCGGATAAAGCCCGATATTATACTGTTGGATATTAAAATGTCGGGGATGGATGGATTTGACGTGGTTGAGGAATTGCGCCGTTTCCCCGATATCTCCGCGATCCCTGTTATTTTTATGAGCGCGTTTTATACCGGCAAAGAGCATTCGATCCTTATGAATTTCTTCGGCATCAAAGCCCGCCTGGTAAAACCTTTTAATCCTTCGGAGCTGCTGGAAAAGATCGAGCACGTATTGAAAGAACGGGAGCTGATCGAAAAAAAGTCAGCCAATAATTAATCTTGTATTATCCTTGTAACGAGTTTATAATAATGACTTCAAAGGCTATGTGCATGGGCATATACGCGTTGATAAGAAAGCTCAAGTTAAAAAGCGAGTGTGAAGATGATGAGAAAAGCAAGAAATATCCTGGTAAGTAATCTTTCAGTGGTCATGTCGCTTGTTTTTATTTTAAGCACTGCCGCGTGCGCTAATGATAAAGAAGAAAAGCAGCAAAAGAGGGAACAGGAGCGCCAAGAGCTGCAAAAGCGTTTCGAATGGTGGCCGACCGACGCTAAACCCGGCCCGCAAAAAGACACTGAACGCGGCGGGTATTGGTGGTGGCCGACGACCCCCGGGGAGATGCGCCCATGGGGGAACCGGGGATACGTGTATGTTTATAAGATCATCTTCGATTATAAAGCCGAAGAGCTGCCTGAGCCTAAGCCCCAGGAATTACGTCCTTCGTTACTTATTAAAAAAATAATTAAGAACGTGAAGATCTATTTTGACTATAATAAAAGCGCGTTGCGTGACGACGCGCTTAAGATCCTTAAGAACGCCGTTGAAACCCTGAAGCGTAACCCTGATTCCAGTATTCTCATCACGGGTAACTGCGATATCCGGGGTTCTGAGAATTATAATGAGAAATTGGGCAGGGAGCGGGCGGATACGGTGAAGCAATTTATGCTTGATAAAGGCGTCGCGGACGAACGGATCCGTATTGTAAGCCGCGGAAAGCTTGATGCGGTCGCCCACATCAGGGATTTAGAGGGTATGCAGAAAGACCGCAACGCCCAGTTCATGATCGCTGATGTGGAAGAAGTAATGATACCGTATCCCGGCAGCGTTCAAAAGGGCGAGGAAATCCCTGTCCCGGAATTAGCGCAGGCAACGCAGGTTGAAGAAGGCAAATATGTGGTAGAGGAGGAAAAGAAAGTTGAAAGTGAAGTTCAGGTCTCTACTAAAGAATACACGATCAAAAAAGGGGACACGCTTTCTAAGATCGCCCAGGAACATCTCGGGAAGGCTTATCGCTGGAAATATCTGTATGAATTGAATAAAGACAAGATCAAGAATCCAAATAAGCTCAAGACCGGGATTAAAATCACGATCCCTATTGAGTAAAGAATATTATTTATTCATATGCGCGTTCGCGTGTGCGTGCTGTTTCTTTTTTGCAGTATGTGAGTATCTAAAATTGAGTTTTTTCAAAGATAGATCATGCCGAAATTCAGGGTCATTATTTTCTTTCTGATAGCTCTTCTGTTCTTTCTGCCGCTCCCCCTTAGCTACAGCCAGCAAACAAATAAAAAAGGCATTGATGCCTCGATTTATTATAATAACGGCCATTTTTCCAAGGCCGCCGCGTTGTACAAAAGATCAGGCGACGCCGGTGATACCGAAGGATATCTCAATGTAGCCGTTATATTTAAGGACCTTGGGCAGTATCCGCTGGCTATCCAGGTTTTAAATAAATTTTTTTCCCCCGCCGGCTCAACTGACACGCGCCTGCTGCATTTGCTGGGAAGGCTTTATTATTTGAACAACGAGCCTGACAGAGCGATCGTTGTCTTGCGTAAACTCCTGAAACAGCGCCCGAAGGATGAAGAGACCCTGATCAATTTAGGCCTTTGTTATGAGGATAAATCAGACAGCGGCACTGCGCGGGAATTCTTCCAGAAGGCGATCGCTGTTAATAATTCGAACGTTGCCGCGCACCTTTCCTTAGCCGACCTGTATTATAAAAAAGAAGAGCTCTCTAAAGCGATCGATGAATATAAGCTTGTCAATACCTTTGACGCCAGTATTACCGGCATTCAAAAGATAATCGCGCAGATCCTTTTCAAGCTTGGGCAAACTCATGAAGCCTTGAAGTTCTATCGTAAAGTCAAGCTTGTTGAGCCGGCAAATACGTCCGTTGACGATATCATACGGCAGTTAAGCGCTCAGATCGACCGGGAATATTTGACCCGCGAGGTTGACGCGCAAAAACTAAAAAGAGCGAAGAAAGCTGTTTTTGTAAAACCGTTCCCCTTTGTTAAGGATATAGTATTTGTCAGGGTCGGATTGATCGGCAGGAGCAGCCATGTCGAGTTTAAATGTTCCGGTGCTTTTGAAATTATAGGCCAAGACCAGGGTGTTCCCTCGGGCAGGGGGGCCGCCGGCAAGGACTATACGATAGCGAATGATCCTGCGGGGAAGTTCGTTATTTCCGAGGGAAAAACGCAAATATGTGTTATCGGGAAATCGGTATTATTGCGCCCTTTCGCCCGGGAATCAACTTTGACATTGTTCAATGTCAAGGCGGGTGAACATAATTTCTGGTCTAACCAGAAGGACCGTTCGTACCGGGGGAATTTAGAAATTAATGTTGAGAGCGGCGAAATAAGCGTGGTGAATATCCTGAATCTGGAAGAGTACCTTTATAGCGTGGTCCCGTCAGAAATGAGCCCTTCCTGGCCGCCGGAGGCGCTCAAGGCTCAAGCGGTGACTGCGCGGACAGAAGCGCTTGCTAAGTTAAAAAGGCACAAGCCGGAAGGGTTTGATTTCTGCCCGGAAGTGCATTGTCAGGCATATGCCGGGGTTGAGCAGGAGTCCAAAGCCACCGGTGAGGCAGTGGATCAGACCAGGGGCCTGATCTTGAAATATGGAGGTAAATTTATTGATGCTGTTTATTCGAGCAATTGCGGCGGCCATACGCAGGATAATATTTTTAACAAGGCATCAGCGTTCCCTTATCTCAAAGGCGTTATTGACGCGGATGAGCCCGGCGATGCCCACGCGGTATGTTCGCCGTTGGAAATGGAGTATTGGATCAAAGAGCCGCCGGTGGAACTTTTTTGCAATTTATCCGAGTTTTCAAAGAACAGCAGCTTTCGCTGGGTAAGGATTTACGGCGCTTCGGAACTTTCCCGCCTGGTTAATATGACCGCTGATGTTGGCAATATCAATAAAATACTCGTGCTCAAACGCCAGCAGTCAGGCCATGTCGGTTCGGTTGAGATCATCGGAGACAAAAAATCGTTGAGAGTGGATAAAGAATATAATATTCGTAAAATTCTCGGCAATTTGCGCGGCAGTATGTTTAAAATTGAGATAAAATATGATGCCGATAAAAAGCCGGCGCAATTCATTTTTTACGGAGGAGGCTGGGGGCATGGGGTTGGAATGTGCCAGAGCGGCGCCTGCGGCATGGCAAAACGGGGGAAAGGGTATAAAGAAATATTGCGGCACTATTTTCAAGGCACTGAATTAAGCCAGATGTATTAGGGACTCGCTTATCGCTTACCTTAGCCACCGAACACCGATAACCGTTTTATATTGCTTCTCCTTAAGGAAATGATATAATTTATAAAATCTAAAGATTTAACCGGCCTGAACTAACTTGCATGTACAAGAAAACTTTTCTTACCGTTATCCTTTTGTTTTTTGTTTTCATCGGGATATATACCTTACGCGGGGAGCTTTCCCTTTTTTTAGGGAAGAGGAGTATTCCTCCCGCTGATCCTATGAAACGCACCTGTGCTAAGGCGGTGATCTCGCCTGATCGGGACAAGTTGCCTCAGTATACGGGTGAGCGGATTGTTTATAATGTCAAACTGGGAAAGATCTCTTTGGGAAGAGCGACTTTTGAAAATGTCGCGCTGATCCATAAAGAAGGGCGTCTTGTTAACCTGATCACTTTTGAGACTAAAGTTACGGGTTTAACGGATGTGGAAAAGATCTATTGTGACCCTGAAGGATTTTTCCCGCTTTGGGTTGAGCGTGAGATATATAAGTTTCCGTCGGATGAGAAAATCCTTGAGACCTATGATCAGGAGAATTTTGTCCTGACCATACGCAAACAAAAGGGGAGGAGCCGGGTTGAAACGAGCATAAAAAAAGATTCTCCGATCCAAAATGCCGTCCTTCTGCCGTATTATGTGAGGAGTATTCCTGATATAAAGGTCGGCTGGTCTTTGCCGGTCAATTTGCCGACGCAACAATTTGTCATACGCCTGGTTTCAATAGAAGACGTTACGGTCCCCGCCGGCACCATGCGCGCCTACCATTTTGAAAGCGATCCGAAGAAATTCGAGATCTGGATAAGCGCCGATAATCGCAGGATCCCCCTTAAAATAAAAGGATTGTCCGGTATAGGGTATGTTTTGTCCATGAAAGAGTATCTGCGTAATAGTATGCTTTCCCCTCAAACAGCATCAACGAAGTAGCCAAGAAGTGATTCCTCCGCCTCGTGAACGCATGAGAAATTTCTTTCGTGCACTCGATAATGACTCCCTCGTTTAAACGCCGCCACAGCACCCCAGCTTATAGGAATGCTGGGTGCGCCTTATCTGGGCAGAAAGCGGCGTACCGGTTTTTCCAATAAAGCCGAGTGTTGAAGTTACCCACACCTCGTAAGCATGCGCCGATTTTCTTCGAAAATCTTTGCGCATACTCGGTTGGGTTTTGAAATCCCTCGTTAATACTATCTGATTTCACCCCGAGCTTACCTGGTCTTTAAGTATCGGAAGCGAGGGGCGCGTAAAGGGAGGCTCCCTCGTTTAAGCGCTTGAAAAAGTTAGAAAATTCTAAATAGAGTGCGGGTAAATTTTCTAACATTTTCTGCGCAAACTTCGGGATGCTTCTTTTATGCTCAAAACGCATAAAAGCAGCAAAAAGTCAATAAAAAGGAGAATCTCCCTATTTACCTGATCGCTGAATTCAGATAGAGTATTAACATATAATTTAACTGTCTGCTTCACGCTGTATTGCTTTCTGCGAAAGGAGGGTCTATGGGCTCTGCAAAGATCATGATAATTGATGATAATAAAGAGTTTTTAGATGAGTTGCAGGAAATCCTTTCATTGTGCGGCTATAGCCTTATTGTTACCAGCGATAGTACCCGGGCATTGAGTTTGGCGCGAAAGAAAAAACCGGATATTATCCTGCTTGACCTTAAAATGAATGTGATCAATGGGTTTCATGTCGCTGAAAAGTTAAAAGAATGCCAGGAAACCGCTCATATCCCGATCATCGCGATGAGCGGATATTTCCCCCTGGGTAAGGAATCCTCGCTTATCAATACGAGTGATATGCAGGCGTGTTTGCAAAAACCATTTTCTGTCAGCGATGCTATCACTCAAATTGAAATACTGTTAAATTCCTCATCTTCAAAGCTGCATTTAAAGCGCGGGGAAGCGGTTTTAAGCCCGGCGCATAATTAGGGTCTGGAAGGCGGCACCCCCGGGCGATATACCGAAGAAGACGGTGCGCTCTGCCGCTCCTCTATGCGGGGACTCCTCGTTAAACGCTGTGTTTTTATCCTGCGGAAAATAACCCTCCAGTCTCACCCGAACGCCTCAAACCGTATATAATTTTTTCCATGAAAATATACCGAGTTATGCTATAATACAGATTCTATGAATAAGCAAATCGATTATAAAAAGGAATTAAATGCCGCGCAGTTAGAGGCGGTCATGTCTACTCAAGGCGCTTATCTGGTTATTGCCGGGGCAGGAAGCGGTAAAACGAGGACTTTGGTCTACAGGGTGGCGTATTTGGTCGAACAGGGTACGCCTCCTGAAGAGATATTATTGTTGACGTTTACCCGCCGCGCTTCCGAAGAGATGCTGCGCCGTGCCGCTGTTTTGCTTGATGAGCGCTGCCAAAAAGTTTCCGGGGGCACGTTCCATTCGTTCGCTAACCTGGTGCTGCGTAAATATGCCCACCTGCTGAACTTTTCTCACAGCTTTAGTATCCTTGACCGTGATGATGCCGAAGACGTCTTGAATTTGATCCGCACGCAGCTTGGTTTTCATAAATCGGAAAAGCGCTTTCCCCGAAAAGGAGCGCTCATGGATGTTATTTCTAAAAGCGTTAATAAATCAGAGGAGATCGGTATTATCCTTTATGACGAGTATCCCCAGTTTATCGAGTGGGAGAATGAAGTTAAATCGATCAGGGATGAATACGCTAAGTATAAATTGTCAAAGTCGCTTCTGGATTATGATGATCTTTTGGTGTATCTCAAAGACCTTCTGGTCAAACACGAACAGGTGCGCTTGAGCCTGGCGCGTAAATATAAATTCATTATGGTCGATGAGTATCAGGATACCAATAAATTGCAGGCTTTTATCGTCTGTCTTCTGGCGTCGGAGCATAAGAATATCATGGTGGTAGGCGATGATTCTCAAAGTATTTACGCTTTCCGCGGAGCCAATTTCCGGAATATTATCGATTTTCCCAAGATCTTCAAGGGCGCTAAGATCATTACGCTTGAAGAGAATTACCGCTCCACGCAGCCTATTTTGAATTTGACGAACGAGGTGATCCGTTTTGCCAAAGATAAGTTCGAGAAAAACCTGTATACCCGTAAAAAAGGCGATAAACTGCCTGTTTTTGTGGACGCGGAAAACGAACACGCGCAGTCGAAATTCGTCGCCGATAAGATCCTTGAATTAAGGGAAGAAGGGGTTGAACTGGGGCGGATAGCGGTACTGTTTCGTTCTGGCTGGCATTCTAATGATTTGGAGGTCGAGCTTGCCAACCGTAATGTCCCGTTTGTGAAGTACGGAGGGCAGAAATTCGTGGAGGCCGCGCATATCAAGGACATCATGGCATATTTGCGTATAGTTTATAATTTATCCGATCCGGTCAGCTGGCACCGGGTCTTAATGCTGATCCGCGGGGTCGGCACCAAGACCGCCGAGCGCCTGATCAAGGAGATCGTTGAGCAGAAGAAGGGCGTTACTGCCGCCGATAAAACTATCCAAAAGACCGAAGATATAAAAAAGCTGTTTGAGATAATCAGGGATATCGATCCGCTCAAGCAATCGCCAGGGGAGCTGATCGGCAAATTTTTGGCTTATTACCAGCCGCTTTTAAAAGACAAATACGATGATTTTAATAAGCGCCTCAACGACCTTGATTCTTTGGAGCGGATCGCCGGACGCTATACTTCGCTTGAACAGTTCCTTTCGGATATGGCCCTTGAACCTCCCGAGAAAAGCATCGTTGAGGCGGGGTTTAAGGACCGGGATGACTCGAGCTTGACGCTTTCCACCATACATTCGGCAAAAGGGCTTGAGTGGAATACTGTGTTTATGATCTATGTCGCTGAAGGGCATCTGCCTTCTTATTTGTCGTTGGAGAACCAGGATGCTATTGAAGAAGAACGCAGGCTTTTTTACGTGGCGGCAACCCGGGCGCAGGAAAATTTATTCCTCTGTAAGCCCCATGTTGACCGTTCTCCCCGCAGTTTTCTTGACGGGAGCCGTTCGGTTTTTACCCAGGTTTCACGCTTCCTTGAAGAGGGGAATATTTTAAGCAAGTTCGTCGAGGTCGATACTTCAGTCAGCCGCAGCTCACCTGAACTTGACCTTGATGAAGTGTTAGGTGATGAGCACGGCAGGAATAACGAGTTCTTGGATATGATGAAGGACTATTTTCGTGAATCAAACGAGTAGTATTATTAACAACGCGGGAGGGTGGTATGATTATTGAAAGAAGCGAGTATAAGGGGAAGCCTTTGATCGTCATTAAACGCGATGAAGAGGATAAGTATCCTTTTTCTTTTGGATTGAGTAAAGCTAAGATGATCCTTGAGAATATCGATGAAATAAAGAAGTTCGTCGAGGAGAATGATAAGAAGCCTGTGTAGTCCTTGGTTATCGGTGTTCGGTTCTCGGTTATCGGTCAGCAGGGCACCGAGCCCCGAGCCCCGAGCATCGAGAACCCTGTTTATGGAACGTATAATCATTATCGGAGGGCTGTTTGTCATGATAACCACTGGAGCAGCAGGTGCCGTTGAGAAAAGATCACCGGCGCCGCCCCCCTTGATCCCCCGCGAAATACTTTTCGGCAATCCGGTTAATACAAGCCCGGAAATTTCCCCTGATGGAAAGAAGTTGGCGTATTTAGCTCCTGTCAAAAATGTGCTCAATGTCTGGGTCAGGACAATCGGCGGTAAAGATGACGCTCCTGTCACGCGTGACACGGAAAGGGGGATACGCCGTTATTTTTGGGGAGCGGATAACGCGCATATCCTTTATTTGCAGGATGCCGGCGGTAATGAGAACTGGCGGTTGTTCCGGGTTGACTTGAAGACTTCTGATACCGCTGACTTGACGCCGTTTGAAAATGTCCAGGTCAGGGTCATTGAACATAATAAAGATTTCCCGAACGATTTGATCATTTCGATGAATAAAGACGATGAAAAGTTGCATGATGTCTATCATTGTGACCTGACGACCGGCGCGCTGACGCTGGTGGAGAAAAATCCCGGGAATGTCATTGAATGGATAATCGACGCGCGCCTTAAGGTCAGAGGCGCTCTCGCATCTTTATCTGATGGTGGTTTTGACCTTTTGGTCCGTAAGGATGATACGGGCCCTTGGAAGAAGGCCCTTACGTGGGATTTTGAGGATAGTTCGTCGAGTGGAGCCGTCGGGTTCACGAAAGACGGATCAGGCATGTTCCTTTTGGATTCCCGCGGCGTTAACGCCGGCCAATTGGTAAAGATGGACCTTTCGAGTTCTAAACGTGAAGTCCTGGCGTCGGATGCGCATTATGACGTTGCCGGGGTCATGCGTAACCCGGATACCTATGAGATAGAAGCGGTATCATTCATAAAGGAACGTATTGAGTGGCTGGTATTTGATAAACGCATACAGGACGATTTTAACCGTATAAAGCTGCTCCATAACGGTGACTTCCGCGTCACCAGCCGTAATGATGCGGATACGCTCTGGGTGTTAAGCTTTTCGGTCGATAATGGCGCGGTGGCATTTTACCTCTATGACCGGCCGCAGAAAAAAGGCCGGTTTCTTTTCTACCACAAACCGGAGTTGGCGAATTATAAGCTTGCGCCTATGGAGCCGGTTAAATTCAGCGCGCGCGACGGGCTGGTTATCCACGGGTATATAACCTATCCTCCGGGAGCGGTTAAAAAGGCGCTGCCTGTCGTTTTGAACGTGCATGGAGGGCCGTGGGTCCGCGATACCTGGGGGTATGATGCCGAGGCGCAGTGGTTTGCTAACCGGGGATATGCCTGTTTTCAGGTCAATTACCGCGGTTCTTCGGGGTATGGGAAGAAATTCCTTAATGCCGGAAACCATGAGTGGGGCGGTAAGATGCACGATGATTTGATCGACGGCGTCGGATGGCTTATAAAAAAAGGTATTGCCGATCCTGAACGTATCGCGATATTCGGCGGTTCTTACGGCGGTTATGCCGCTTTGGCGGGGGCTGCATTTACCCCGGAAGTGTTCCGTTGCGCGGTGGATATTGTCGGGCCGAGTAATCTGATCACCTTTATAGCTTCAATTCCTGCTTATTGGAAGGTGCTTATTGCCGATTTACACAAGCGCGTGGGAAATCCGGAAACTGAACATGATTTTCTGGTGTCGCGTTCCCCGCTTTTTAAAGCAGCCGACATAAAGATCCCCCTCTTGATCGCGCAGGGGGCAAATGATCCCCGGGTCAAGAAAGCGGAATCGGAGCAGATAGTCAAGGTGCTCTCAGAAAAAGGTATCCCTCATGAATATATGCTTTTTCCCGACGAAGGGCATGGTTTCGCGAAGCCTCAAAACCGACTTAAATTTTACGCGGCTGCGGAGCGTTTTCTCGCGAAATATCTTTCGGGGCGGTTTGAGGAAGATTAGCGAGGATATTCGAGGAACGTATGAGCGGCAGAGGTGATAGTCCGGCCCGTGTACCTGAAGATATATGCTCCCGCATGAAAGCTTTGGGTATGGATAAAGGCGATATTGTAGAAAAGTTTGTTCGTTCTCCGGGAAAGGGCGGGCAGAAAGTCAATAAGGCTTCCAGTTGCGTGTACCTGCGGTATGCCCCTTTGGGTATTACCGTTAAATACCACCGCCAGCGTTCTCAAGCCCAAAATAGGGCGTGCGCCTGGAAACTATTGTTGGATAAGATCTCCTCTGTCCGAGCTCAGGAAATAGGGCGGGAAAGAGCTCTTGTTGAAAAAGAGCGGCGCCGCGCGGTGAAGCGCTCCGCGCGCGCGAAAGAAATTTTACTGCGCGATAAACGTAAGGCCTCGGAAAAAAAGAAACTGCGCGCTTACCGTTACCGTAGTGAAGAATAATCCATAAGAATAATGTGCGGTATTCCAGCCTATCCTTGTTTTCGGGAGTTAACGATAACCGATAAAGCTGCCTTTGACGGCGCGTTGGCAGCGTATCCTCCGGAAATTTCTGAATTCACCTTTACCAATTTATATTGCTGGAAAGAACCGTATCGGTTCAAAGTGTCGAAACTCGGGGACGCATTGATCGTTCGTTCTGATCAGAAGGCTCCGCCGGTATATCTTCCTCCTGCAGGCGGCTTGGCCGATAAGGCCGGTATCCTAAGGATACTTCAGGATTCAGGGGGCAGGTTTATCCGCGTGCCGGAAGGCCTTAAGCGTGTTTTTGAGGGAGAAACTTCGGTAAATATTATAGAGGACCCCGATAATTTTGATTACGTCTATGATCTTGCCGAGTTGTCCGCTTTGAAGGGAAGAAGGTTTGATGGTAAGCGTAATTTGATCAGGAAGTTTAAGGCAAGTTACGCGTATGAGTATCAGTCACTTGACGGGATCAGCGTTTGCGAGTGCGCTGCGTTTGAAGAGACATGGTGTTCTATCAAGGATTGCGCTCATACGCCGGGTTTGGCCCATGAGCGCCTTGCTTTTGAAGAAATGATAAAGAATTTTTCCGCGTTTTCTCTGCGGGGCGGCGTCCTGAAAGTAGGGGGCCAGGTTGTCGCGGTGGCGATCGCCGAACGGTTAAACCCCCAAACATTAGTGATGCATATCCTGAAGGCCGACCCTCACCTTGCCGGCGGGTATCAAACCATGTTATGGGAGTTCTTGAACCATGCCTCAGGCGCGTTTACGTATGTGAATTTAGAACAGGATCTGGGGGTTGAGGGTTTAAAGAGGTCAAAACTTTCTTATTACCCGCGGTATATGGTCAAGAAGTACCAATTGATGCGGGCTTGATCAATATCCTCTTGATTTTATTTTCAACTGCGATATACTTAAACGAAATAATGAGTAACGGGTGAGAGAAGATTTATAAAAACTTTCTTGAACATGAACTTGAGGTGTATGTATGGAGAATGATTATTCCGGTAAAGAACGGCGCAAGTATAAACGGGTCAAGTTGAGTTTGACCGTGGTCTATCGGACGAAAGAGCCTTTAGAGGTCAGGCTTAAAACCGATGAGAGGGAGTTCCAGGCTTCGCTTTCCGATATCAGTGAAGGCGGCACCTGTATCGTCACGGATATCGATGTCGCTGTGGGTACTGTTTTGTGGATACGCTTTACCCTCGCCCATGTGGAACAGGTGAAAGTTAATTTCTTCGGGACGATAGAATTGCTCGGCGTGGTGAAGTACAATAACCCATTGGGAAAGAATTTGTTCCGCTTAGGTATATCGTTTACGAACGTCAAGGATAGTTTTAGGAACGAGATCGCTAATTTTGTGGATATGGTCGATGATCAGTTGAAATTGGGAGGGAGTAAATGAAAAAAATAGTTTTGTTGCGCCATGGGGAGAGTCTGTGGAATAAAGAGAACCGCTTTACCGGATGGACCGATGTCGACCTTTCCGACAGGGGAAGGCAAGAAGCCTCATCGGCGGGGCTCGTCTTAAAGCAGGAAGGCTTTGTTTTTGATATGGCGTTTACTTCGGTTCTCAAACGGGCGATTAAGACTTTATGGAGCGCCCTTGAAGAGTTAGACCTTATGTGGATACCGATCAGTAATTCATGGCGCCTTAATGAACGCCATTATGGCGCGTTGCAGGGATTGAATAAATCCGAGATGGCTGCTCAATACGGGGAAGACCAGGTTTTGATCTGGAGGAGAAGTTATGATATCCGCCCTCCCGCGTTGGAAAAAACAGACGCGCGTTATCCCGGCAGCGACCCGCGGTATGCCCTTATGGATAAGAAGGACATTCCTTGCAGCGAATGTTTAAAAGATACGGTTGAGCGTTTTCTGCCCTATTGGCATGAAACAATAGCGCCCGCGATCAAGTCGGGAAAAAGGGTCATTATTGCCGCTCACGGCAATAGTTTAAGGGCGTTAGTAAAATATCTTGATAATATCTCCGATGAAGAGATCGTTAAATTGAATATCCCGACTGGAATCCCCCTGGTCTATGAGCTTACCGACGACTTAAAACCGGTCAAACATTATTATTTGGGCGACCCTGAAGAGATCAAAAAAGCTATTGGTAATGTGGCAAGCCAGGGTAAAGCCAAACAATAATCGATGGAAGTAACGACTATCCGCAGCCGCAGGCGCAGGCGCACGGTCAGCGCCCGCCTTGTCAACGATACCTTGCTTGTTTACGCCCCGGCGCTTATGTCTGAGCCGGCCCTTACGAAAGTCATTGATAGTTTTAAGGCCCGTTTTCAGCGTAAGAAGCTTAAGGATGAGTTGAACAAGAAAGTTGACCTTTCAGAAGTCGCGCGCTTACTTAATGAGAAATATTTTGATAATAAGCTGAAGATCAATAAGATCGAGTATGTTACGAATCAAAGCGCTAAATTCGGCTGTTGCGACTACAAGAACGGCAATATCCGTATTTCACATAAGCTCAGCGCGATGCCTCCCTGGGTGAGGGATTATGTGGTTTTTCATGAAATGGCGCATTTGCTGGAGCCGCATCATAGAAAACCGTTTTGGGATATTGTGTCGCGCTATCCATTAGCTGAACGCTCTCGCGGTTATTTGATGGCTGTGGGGCTGGAAAGCCTGGATTGCCATGAAGATGGGGTGGTAGAGTAAACTTTTTTTGCGGTTTTTGCGTCTAAGCGGAAAGAAGAGACAAAAAAGCATCGTGAGAACCAGAAGGCGGAAAACAAGAATGAACGCCGGAAGGTCCTCGAGGAAGTTAAGGCCCAAAGCGCTTCTTCGGGTAATTGAAAGCAATTAGGGTATTTTAACAAGAACGGGCGGGAAAAATCCCGCCCGTTCTTGTGTGTTCGAAAAAAAACTGCTTTTTCTTGCAAATGTCCGGCTTTGTGATATTTTCATACTATGGAGACAACGTCATATTATCAGCAATTGCATGAAGAGATCGTGAATATATTGCGAAAGTATATTCACGATAAAGACAGCATTATCCTGGCGACAGCGCAGGGGATCATTTATAATGAAGCGCATTCCTGGTATCCGCAGATCTTGAAAGAATTGGTCAATTTTGATTTTACCCCGCCAGAGGCAAAAAATATATTTTACAAGGTCTTAACCCATCGCAATGGGCTGTGCGCTAATCTTCAGAGGCACGTGAGCCTGGCTATGGCCGCGCTTGATTATTTTACATTCGTGGATAACAGGCTTAACTGCCCGATCATCATAGAAGCAGAGCGTAAGAGCGAACTGTTAGGGTTAAGTACTCATGATGAGCTTACCGGTGTTCTTAACCGAAGGTCGTATTCGGAAATAATCTCCCGGGAAGCCGAGCGCTCTTTACGGTATAACCAGGTGTTTTCTCTGGTGGTCATCGATATCGACCATTTTAAAGAGTATAACGATACCTACGGCCATGCGCAGGGTGATGTGGCCCTTAAGAAGATAGCCGAAGCTCTAAGCTTTAATATCCGCAATTGTGATTATGTTTTTCGTTATGGAGGAGAAGAATTTGTTGTTGTTCTTACCAATACTTCTACAAAAAAGGCGTTAGCGGTCATCGAGAAGCTTCGAAAGATCATTAAAGGTATTCCTTTTAAGCGCCAAGTGACGGTAAGCGCGGGGGCATGCTGTTTTCTGGTAGATACCCGTGAGATCGATGAGTGTTTTTCCCTGGCTGACGGCTGTTTGTATCAAGCCAAGCAGGAGGGGCGGGATAAAACATGTGTTTATTTCTTAGAGAAAAGAAGTTCGGTTATTGCGTATAAACGGTATATAAAACCTTTATTGGCCATTCTTAAGCGCAATAAGCTTATTGCGTTCCTGGGTTTATTGGTTTTGCTGAGCCTGGCGGCAAATTCTTTATTCTGGTATTTCGATCGAGGATATTCTCAGGGTAAATGGTTATTAGTCTTTGAAGACGACTTTAACCGTAAGAGAGTTGGACCGAATTGGCAGGCCTTTCAGGTTTTGCCTGCGGGGATTTATAAGGAGGTTAAGCCCGGATCGCGTTCTATCCCTTGGAAGATCAAAAGGGGGGAATTATGCGCCCAAAGTTATAAAACCGCTTCTTTTCTGGCTTATGCTGAAGCGATACAGGGGGATGTGCGTCTTGAGTTTGACGCGCGCCTGGTGTTTTCCGGGGCGCATAGTATCGGCGCTTTTATTTGCGGGGAAAACAGGGATAACGGGTATACCTTTCATTTGGGAGAAGGAAAGAATGGCCGGACTGTTCTTACCCGGGCCAACGCGGTAGCGTCCGTATCTTCTTCGTTTAAGTTAAAACCAGAAAAGAAATATCATGTAGTTATTGAAAGGGTGAACGGCGATGTGCGGTTGTCAGTCAACCGTAAAATAACGGTTAATTTCAAGGATTATTTCCCTTTAGAGGGAGATGGGCATAATTCGTTCGGCCTGGATGTGTTTGATTCGCATGTTCATTTTGATAATATTAAAGTTTACCGATTAAGCTTGCCTCTTCGGGTTTCTCCTCTTTTAACGGCTAATAGTCTGTTTGAGAATAAATTATTCGATCCGGCCATCAATCAATATCAGGAAATCGTCAGGTCATTTCCCGGTAAGGAGATAGCAGCCCGCGCTCTGTACCAGATGGCGCGGTGTTATATGGCTTTGGAAAATTTCCCTGAAGCAAAGGCGTCCTTGTATCAACTCCTGGCGAACTATTCCGGCCATCCGCTATCCGCCTATGCTTTGATCACCATAGGTTTTATTTCCGAGAAAGAGGGCAATATCGATACCGCTGAAGAAGTGGTTCGTGAGTGTAAAAGGAAATACCCTTCAGGGGCGGTTATTAATACCGTTATTCTCAATTATTTGAAAGAAGTGTATCATCTTATGGAAAGCCCGGACGCAGAAAAGATCCGTTTAGCCGAGAGAAAGGTGTCGTTCTTGAGCGCGATGTTCCCGTTGCAATTCCCCCTTTACAAAGATGTTTTTGACGGGCTTATCGGACGGTATATGCTTATCGACGAATATGATGAGGCAAGGCGTGTGCTTAAGCAATATAACAGGATCTTGAGTTTACATGTTAAGGGGAAAGTCAATGCCGTAGCTAATGCCAAGGCGATAACCGAGGGAGAATTATTCGCGCTTCAGGGTAATTTTAAAATGGCTTACGATGTGTGGTCGAGTATCGATAAGGCGGACTCGGATTATCCCGACGGGGCGTATCGTGCGGCGATAGCATCCTGGAAAATGGGCAAATTTAAAGAAGCGTTTTCGGTATTACGCCGCCTGCCGCAGGCTGAACTGGAGTATCGTTTCATTCCTTTGTTTGCCGCATTGCTGCAGGATTATCTGGGGGATGTCCGCGAGAAAAATAAGCAGCTTGATTCGGTGGTTTTGTTCCTTTCGGATATGGAGCAGGAGGATGTCAATGATACTTTGATAAATCTTGTCGCTTTCTTCCGGGGAAATAAAGAGCTCTCAGACCTGATAGCTATGGAGCATTTATATAATTTTAAATGCGATATCTGGTTTCTGATCGGCGAGAAATGTTTTTATGATAAGAAATGGCCGGATGCGTATCTGGCGTATCAAAAGTTCATGCAGGACCCATTGACGAGAAAAGGGATCACTTCATATTGCGCGGCGCAGCGTTTAAAACAACTTCAGGGTATGGGTATAGGTGTTGTTGAAAATGCCGCTTTAAAAGGGACAGAGCTGAATATCAATAAGTAAGTTTGGGTAACATTAGGTAAGTTTAGTTATGTTTGGGTAAGTGTGGCGGCGGTAATCGCTTTTTAGTGAAAAATATTTTCATTTCAATGTTATATGATATAATAACTCTATGGCGGATAAATTTAAGAACATAATGGAAGATATAGCGCTCGATGTCCTGGATAAGACTTTGGGATCGCGTTATGACGTCTGCACCTGTCATGAGTGTGTCAATTCAATGATGGCTAGTATTTTGTCTGAACTTCCCGCAAAGTATGTTTCTACCGATAAAGAGGCGCTTAATTCCATAATCGATCAAACCAGGATAGAGAAAGAGGCTGAAGTCGCCCGGGCGGTATTACGGGCTATTGATGTGGTCATGAAACAGCCTCCCCATAAGCTCAAGGACGACAAGAATCAGGCGTTCCAATTATTGCTGGATAAGATCTATGAGGACCGGGGAGTTGATTTCCGGCATTATCATCAGTCTATCTTGAAGCGCCGCGTAGCGCTACGCATGCAGGCTAATAAAATTGATTCCTTTTCGGATTACCTGATGTTCTTGATCAAGCAGCCTCAAGAGTATGATAAGCTTTTCGCCGTCCTGTGTATCAATGTCTCTGAATTCTACCGGGACCCTGATGTCTGGAAGGCCGCGGAAGCATTGTTCCTTAAGGTCATTGAACAGAAAAACAGGGAGAACAAGAAATTGGTCGTTTGGTCGGCAGCGTGCGCCAACGGAGAGGAGCCGTATTCGATCGCGATCATGGTAAAAGAATTGCTTAAGGCAGCGCAAATTAACATACCGGTTGAGATCCACGCGACAGATATTGATCCTAAAGCGCTGCGTATCTGCAAGGCCGCTGAATACGCGAAGCATTCTTTAAAGAATGTCAAACATGAATATCTGGGGCTTTATTTTACTTCTCAAAACGGCCTTTGGAAGCTCAAGCCGGAAATACAAGAGATGGTTTCTTTTAAGCAGCTTGATTTAATTGCTTCGGAATATATCGGTGAAACTGATATTATTTTCTGCCGTAATGTTTTTATTTATTTCTCCCGCAGCCTTCAAGACCAGCTTTTGATGAAATTCTACCGCTCTTTAAAAACGGGCGGGTATTTGGTGCTGGGGAAGACGGAGACTATGTGGATAGAGGCGCAGGAGATTTTCGGCGAAGTTGATTCCAAAACCCGTATTTATACCAAAAAAGCTCCGGATACTATTTTTCAGCCATGAAAGAATTTCTTGTCGGTTTATTGTTCCTGGGGGCGGCCGCGCTTTTTATCGGGATGGTGGTTTTGCTTTATCCCCTGCTTTTAGTCATGGCCTTCACCCTGCGGATAGTTTTGTTCGTATCCTTACTGATCCTGTTGATCTGGGGGGTAGGGAAGTTGATCATTTTTGTCTGGGAAAAAGTGTTGAAGTAAGCCCTCGTTATTGTTCCTGCCTGTGAATTCAGTAATCAGAATAATACAATTTAATTTTAAAGTCTAAAGCATAAATAAACAAAGGAAGGTTGAAGTCTTAAAGTATAAATTTTAAAATTTAGCCTTTAACCTTTGATCTTCCTTTGTTATTTAAACTTTAACCTTTAAAATTAACCTCTTATTTTCTCAAGAATTGCTTCACGATAAGTTCCTGCGGTATTTCAATCGTGGTAGGCCTGCCGTGAGGGCAGATGAAAGGGTCGCCGCAGGAGAGCAGCTGCGCGCGCAGGTATTCTGCTTCTTCGTTTTTCATTTCATGCCCTGCCATGACGGACTGCCTGCAGGCCCTGCGGGCCAGGGTATCCAGGTCATAGCCCTGGTTCTTTTCTTCAGCCAATATCATACGAAATGCTGTTTCCGGGTAATTGATGAGTTGCGGATGGCTGTGGATGGCGATATTTTCTTTGTCCCAGCGGGTTACTGTAAAGCCAAGTTTTTCCACGGTGTCTTTTAATTCGTCCCAGGTGAGCATTTCGTGCGGAGTCAGTGTTATCAAAAGCGGTGAAAGCAGGTTTTGGACCTCCAGCTCCGCGCTGTCGATCTGGCGCATCAATTTCTCATAGGTAATACGTTCAAAAGCGGCATGCTGGTCGATCATGATCAGCGTATTTTGCGCTTCGAAGAGGCAATATGTCTTGAGGAACGTCCCGATAAAACGGGCGCCTGACAGCTTTTGCGCTAAAACAGTTTTTTGAGCGGCGATAATAGTTTTTTCCTCGAAAAAAAGAGCGCCTTTTTCTTCAGAAAGGATATATTGCTGCGGCAGTGAGTGTGCCCCGGAAGCTTCTTGCCGTGTCGGAGGAGGCTGCGCTGTGATCTCTCCGGCGCACGCTATGCGCCGCGGGGTGTTGAGTGAGTTTACCTCTTTCGGGTTGCCCGCGGTCATGAGCGTGCGTTCGCAGAATATCCGTAAGAGGGAAATAAGGGGCTGTTCATCTTTGATCTTTACTTCCCTTTTGGCCGGATGGACGTTGACATCGAGATCCTCCGGCGGGAGTTTCAGGGACACCATAAAGAACGGGTGGGCGTCTTTGGTAAAGACCATGCGGTAAACCTGGTTGAGGTGGAAATTCAAGCTCCGGTTTTGGACTGGCCGGCCGTTTATGAAAATGTATTGGGATTCTTTATTGACCCGGGGAATATTCATGTCCCCTAAAATCAGATGGAGAGAGGTGTTTTCCTGAGGGAAGTCTTTGCGCGCCTCAATAAGATGCTTCTCCGGCAGGTGCAAAGCGGCGCTGATCCTGGCGAGCGCTGCTTTTTCGGGTGAGAGGTCGATAAGTTTCTTTTCGTTATGAACCAATAAAAATCTTTTTTCCGGGTAAAGCAGGCAGTAGGGGAGGAATACATTCATGATCTGTTTCAGCTCTGTGGTATCTGATTTGAGAAATTTTCTGCGCGCCGGCGTGTTAAAGAAAAGTTCTTGGACCTCAATGTCGGTGCCTGGCGGGAGGCTTACCGGTTTGAGCGAGATCTTGTTGTTGCCTCTGACATGGATCTCCCATCCGTTTGATTGGTCCGGTACTTTGCTGCGCACGGTTACGTCCGAGATCGCGGCGATGCTGTAGAGGGCCTCCCCCCTGAATCCGAGGGTGCCGATGCGGTAAAGGTCATCGGTTGAATTTATCTTACTGGTTGAATGCCTCAGGAAAATATGCTCTATATCGTCCGCTTCGATCCCGCTGCCGTTATCCTTAAGCCTGATAAGCGTTCGTCCTGCGTCTTTGAGGGTTAATTCGATGCAGGACGCGCCGGCATCAAGTGAGTTTTCCAGGAGCTCTTTGACTACGGAAGCGGGGCGCTCGATAACTTCTCCGGCGGCGATCTTACTGATGATTTCTGCGGGTAAAAGGTGTATTTTAGCCATTATGCTCTATTGACCTCTTGAACTCATGGAGTTTGTTGAGCGCCTCGATCGGTGTCAGGGAATTTATATCGAGCCGTAGTATTTCCTGCTTTATTGATTCAAGGTTTTTATCCTTTGCCTCTTCGAAAAGAGGGATCTGAATATCGATTGCCGGCGGCGTGCTGATCCTGTTCTTGAGGTCGCTGTGGAGCTCCAATTCCCTTAAGATGTGTTTTGAGCGTTGGATCACTTCTTCCGGGATCCCCGCGAGTTTGGCGACATAGATCCCGTAGCTGTCGTCGCTTCCTCCGGGTATTATTTTATGCAGGAATATGACCGCGTCATTCCATTCTTTGACTTCGACATTATAGTTCTTTATCCCCTGAAAGTCTTCGGCGAGGGTGGTGAGCTCATGGAAATGCGTCGCGAAAAGGCAGCGTGTTTTATTTTTTTGCAGGTATTCCGCCACCGCCCAGGCAAGGCTTAAGCCGTCGGAGGTGCTTGTGCCTCTGCCGATCTCGTCTAAGATGACCAGGCTTCTTTCCGAGAGGTTGTTCAATATTTCCGCGGTTTCGCTCATTTCAACCATAAAGGTGCTTTGCCCTTTACTGATATCGTCGTGAGCGCCGATGCGCGTGAATATTTTATCGACGCAGCCGATCCGGGCTTCTACCGCGGGAATAAAGCTGCCGGATTGCGCTAAGATCACCAGGACCGCTGTTTGCCGGATATAAGTCGATTTTCCCGCCATGTTCGGTCCGGTGATGATGAGTAGATGGTTCTCCTCGCGGTCTAAGAGTGTATCGTTGGGAATAAAGGGTTCATGCGCGAATTGCTCGACTACCGGGTGCCTGCCGTCTTTGATGATGATCTCCGTGTCCAGGCTGACCTGGGGCCTGCAATAGCCGGCTCTTTTCGCCAGCTCGTTCAATGAGTAAAGGCTGTCGATGGTAGAGATACTGTTGGTTAAAATATGAAGGGCAGGGGATTCGTCGAGGATCTCCTTGTGAATGTCCTGTAAAATATCCGCTTCAATCTTAAGCACGTTTTCTTCGGCGTTGAGCATTTTTTCTTCAAACTCTTTTAACGCGGGGGTAATGAAACGTTCGGCGTTCACCAGGGTCTGTTTACGGATATAATCCCCGGGCGCCAGGTGAAGGTTGGCTTTACTGATCTCGATATAGTAGCCGAAAACCTGGTTATAGCCGATCTTGAGTGAATTGATCCTGGTGCGTTTTATTTCTTCCGCCTGCAGGTTCTTGAGCCACTGCCTGCCGTTTTCCTGGATGTCGCGCAGCGCGTCAAGCTCCGCGTGGAATCCCTGACGGATGATCTTTCCCTCCGGGTGTCCGAGCGGCACATCCGGATTGATGGCCCTCTCGAGCAGTTCACGTAAACGCCGAAGGTCCTCGATCCGGAAAAGCCGGCTTTCTGCTAAGAGCGCGCAAGCCGCTTTTTTGATCTCGGGGATACGATCGAGGGTGAATTGCAAGGCAAGGAGGTCTTTAAAATTGGAATAACCGCAACTGATACGCGAGATGCATTTTTCGATGTCGGGGATGTTGCGTAACAGGCGCCCGAGTTCCTGCGCGGCCGGGGGGGTATCTTTAAGCAGGGAAACCGAGCGCTGACGTTCCTGTATCGCCTGGGGGGATTTGAGGGGTTGATATATCCAGTTTTTAAGCATTCTTTTTCCCATCGACGTCAAGGTATGGTCGATAGAGGTGAACAAAGATTCAAGCTCCAGCCCGTAACAGGCGCTGGGGGAAATGAAAACATAATCGCTGTCTGTATATAAAGATATTTTATCGATATGCCGCATCGGCTGGCGGTTCATTTGTTTTATATATTCAAGGAGCGCCCCCGCGCTGGAAATAGCTTCCTTCATGCCGTTAATGCCGAACCCGCAGAGATTGTGAACGTGAAAATGTTCGGTAAGCGATTTTTCCGCTAATTCCGGGTTAAAGCACCAGTCTTCGTATGGAGTTAATGTAATGTTGCTTGCCCGCAGTAAGGGATGTTTAAAGATCGATCTTACGCTCTCCTGCCGGCTTACGGGAAAAACGCATTCATACGCTGCCAGCTTCGCGATGATCTCGAGAGCTTTGTTCTGGTCGGTGAATTCATTGGTTTGGATAGTACCGCTTGCCGTATCAATAAAGGCGAGCCCTGTTTTCTTGTTATTGATGATAACGCATAAGAGGCGGCGGGCGTTATAACCGGAATCGTCTATGAAAGTACCGGCGGTAATTACGCGGATGACCTCTCTTTTGACAATACCCTTTGCCAGCGCGGGATCTTCAACCTGTTCGCAAATACCTACTTTGAGCCCTGCTTTAATGAGCTTAGCGATATAGGTGTCCGCCGCGTGGTAGGGGATGCCGCACATAGGGACTTTTGCTGAATTAAGGGTTCCCCGGGATGTCAGCACAAGCCCGAGCAGGCTTGAGGCTTGACGGGCGTCTTCGTAAAACATCTCATAGAAATCACCCAAACGGTAAAAAAGGATGCAATCCTGGTGTTTTGATTTGATCTCCTGGTATTGCTTGAGCATGGGGGTTAATTGTTGTTCCATAGTCATTATATATAGCATAAAATAGTAATTTAGTAAATATACTCGGTGATCGGTGCTCGGTTATCGGTGCTGCGTAGTACCAATCTCAAATGAAGAAAACTATGTATTAAATCGACCTTTTTGCTATAATATTACTTTAAACGATCCAACGATATTAACGAACATAACGATCCCCGGAGGTCCTTAGAATGGCGAATTTCTCATTTGATATTGTCTCTGAAGTTGATCTACAGGAGGTTGATAACGCGGTCAATCAGGCTAAAAAGGAATTGGCGCAGCGTTATGATTTTAAGGGAAGCAAATCTTCGATTGAATTCAATCGCGAAGAAAAAAAGCTTATTATTGTCGGTGACGACGATTTTAAATTGCGTTCCCTGAAGGACATCCTGGCGACGAAGCTCTCAAAGCGCGGCGTGTCGTTAAAATCGCTTGATTTCGGCGAACCGGAAAAGGCATTTGAAGGCACGCTTCGCTTATCCGCGGAAATATCCGTCGGGATACCGAAGGAGAAAGCCAAGGAATTAGTCAAGATCATTAAAGATCTTAACCCGAAGCTGCAGACCCAGATCGAGGGGGAGAAGATCAAAATAAGTTCACCCAAAAAAGACGATCTTCAGGCGGCCATTGCTCATCTGCGGGCCTTGGATTTTTCACTGCCGCTTAATTTTACGAATTACCGGTAATGAGCGAAAAAACGAATTTCCTTGAGTTAAAAAAAGTATTCCGGAGGCTCCACGGAGCGCGGGGCTGTTTGTGGGACAAAAAACAGACCCATGAGACTATTCTTTCGCATTTGCGCGAGGAAGTCCGGGAATTCATCGCGGCGGTCAAGAACAAAGATGTCCCAAACATGAAAGAAGAGCTTGGGGATTTATTGCTGCATGTTATGTTCAACGCGCAGATCGCTTCTAAAGATAAGAAATTTGATATTGAGGATGTGATCAAGGGCTTGATCGCGAAATTAAAGCGTCGCCATCCGCATGTTTTCGGAAAGACAAAGGTTGAGTCCACCCGGCAGATCAGGATCAATTGGAACAAGATCAAGCGTGAGGAGAAGCGTTCCGTAAGGGAAAGAGTAAATAAAAAGGTAAGTTTAAAGATTAAAGGCTAAATAACAAAGGAAGGTTAAAGAATAAAGGTCAAATTTTAAAATTTAACATTTATACTTTGAGTTTGTTTTGTTCTTTATACTTTATCCTTTAAAATTGAAATATTGTTTCAGGTCACTGATATTGGATCCCCGGATCATTTTAAGAATATGGCTCAATATATCTGTCCCCATTGCAAAAATCCGATCCATGATGATGAAGCGCTTCTTTGCCTTTATTGCGGGGAGAGCCTTAACCGCAGCGTCGGGGTCATGGGAAGCATGAAAAATCCCGTGGTTAAAGTAATTGTTGTTTCTATAGCCGTAGTCCTGGTCCTTGCGTTTGTTTTGTTAATGATCAGATAAAAGGAGAAGATATGTATTTTTTTATCGCGGGCATTGTCATCGCGCTGGCCGTAGGATTGATCTTTAACAGGCTTATTAAATACCGGATGCTAATGCGGGAAGCATGGAGCGGGATTGACGTGCAATTAAAGCGCCGTCACGACCTCATCCCGAATATCCTGGAATCGGTGAAAGGGTATATGGGCTATGAACAAAAGCTTTTTGAGAGTGTCGCGGCGATCCGCAGTAAGCTCAAGAGCGCCCATGAGATCAAAGATAAGGGCCTGGCGGAGAATGAGCTTTCAGGCGCGCTTAAATCCGTATTCGCTCTTGCTGAAGCGTATCCTGACCTCAAAGCGAACAAAAGCTTCTTGGGCCTGCAGCAGAGCCTTATAGAAGTAGAGGACCAGATACAATTGGCGCGGCGTTATTATAACGGAACGGTCAGGAACAATAATATCCTGGTTGAATCTTTCCCCGGTAATTTGGTAGCGGGGATGTTTAATTTTAAGACCGCTGAATTCTTTGAAATAGAATTCGCGACGCAGCGTAACGCCCCTGAAGTTAAATTTAACCGGACTGCTTAGGAGATACCGATGAAGAAGGCCTTGTTTATGTTGCTCGCCGCCGGGTTTCTTGCCGGCTCATTTTTCACGTTACCCGCAGCCGCGCAAAGTGCGGCTTCCGAACGGATCCTTTCGTATCATAGCGATATAAAGATCAACTACGATGCTTCTCTGTCGGTAACTGAAACGATCGCCGTGGTTGCTTCGGGTGATCAGATCAAGCGCGGGATCTATCGCGATTTTCCCTCGAAATACAGGGACCATTTGGGTAACAGGTATAATGTTGAATTTAAGGTAAAAGAAGTGTTAAAAGACGGTTTGCCTGAAAAGTATCATTTTAAAGCGCTCAATAACGGTGTCAGAGTTTATATCGGCGACAAAGATACCCTTCTTGCTCCGAAGCAATACGTTTATACTATTATGTATGAAACTAACCGGCAGTTGGGGTTTTTTAAGGATTTTGACGAGCTCTATTGGAATGTGACGGGCAACGGCTGGGTATTCGATATTGAGAAGGCGTCCGCCAGCGTCGAACTGCCGCCGGGCGCTCGGGAAAATGATATTAAAGTTGACGGGTACACCGGTGCTTCCGGGGCAAAAGAAAGGAATTTTACGGCTGCTATCGACTATTACGGCCGCGCGGCATTTGAAACTACGCAAGCGCTTTCTCCCCGGGAAGGTTTAACTATCGTGGTTTCCTGGCCGAAAGGCCTGGTCAAGGCTCCTGATCTTCAACAGAAGCTTATCTATTTTATGAATGATAACCGCAGCGTCTTAGCCGGCCTTATTTGTTTACTGGCGCTCTTAGTTTATTATTTGACTGTCTGGATGTACTTTGGCCGTGATCCCGAGAAGGGGACGATTATCCCCTTATACGGGCCTCCCGATAAACTTTCTCCGGCATCTGCGCGTTACCTGATGAAGATGGGCTATGATAACAAAACGTTTACCGCGGCGGTACTCAGTATGGCGGTAAAGGGGTTTTTAGTGATCGAAGATGCGCACGGGTCGTACACCTTGCGTAAAACAGCTGCGACTGTCCCGTCTCTGACCGGCGAGGAAGAGGAGTTGGCGAGGAAGTTGTTCCTGCATGATACCTTTGAACTGCATAACCGGAATCATGCCGTGATCCGGGGCGCTATGGCTAATTTGCAGCGCTCACTTAAGAACCAATTCGAGAGGTCTTATTTTGTTACCAACATGGTGTATTTCGTCCCGGGCTTGCTCTTTTCGATAGTAATGGTGCTTATTTGCGCCCTTTTTGATGTGACGGAAAAAACGCCGATAGCGATATTCATGTGTTTTTGGCTGACGATCTGGAGCGCGGGCGTCGGCGCAATGCTGCAAAATATCTTTTTACTGTGGAAAGGGGTCGTGCGGGGGGGGAAGAATATAGGAGCTGCCGTCGCTTTGAGCATATTCGCCGTCCCTTTCTTGATCGGTGAAGCGGCAGGGATCGGTTTTTTAGCGTACGCGACTTCAATAACCGTTATCGGGGTCTTGTTGTCGGCGGTTTTCTTGAACTTGTTGTTTTATCATTTATTGAAGGCGCCTACCTTTATGGGGCGTAAAATGATGGATCGTATCGAGGGCTTTAAGATGTATCTTTCCGTGGCGGAAAAGGACCGTCTTAACCTTTTAAATCCTCCGGAAAACACTCCCGAGCTTTTCGAGAAATTCCTTCCTTACGCGCTGGCTTTAGACGTCGAGCAGCTTTGGGCCGAGCGCTTTAGCGGGGTATTGAACGCTGCTTCGGTCGATGGAAGGCAGTATCATCCCGCCTGGTATTCAGGGAGCGATTGGATGCGCCACGGCGCGGGAGGGTTTTCAAGCCATTTAGGCGATTCTTTTTCAAACGCGATAGCTTCATCATCGCATCCTCCCGGTTCAAGCTCGGGCGGAGGGGGCGGTGGTGGTGGCGGCTCTTCAGGCGGTGGTGGCGGCGGAGGAGGAGGCGGCGGATGGTAGCAATTTATAAAATTAATTGCGAAAAACTTGCCCGTATGATACTATAATTTCTTAGTAAGAGCAAAAGATACGAATAAGGTATTGTTTATGTGATTAATCTGCAGGGAGAAGCCTATTATAGCCTTTGAAGATTAATAAAGGGAGAAAAAAGTGAAGAAATTATTCGCAGTTACCGCATTCATATTGTTGTTTTTTATCCCGTTTAGCTTCGCGGGGTTACAGCCGGGCGCGCAGGTGGATAATAACGCGGGGACGTCTGTCATGCCGCCGTATTCAGGGCCGAAAGCCCGTATTGCCGTTGCCGATTTTGAGGTTAAAGCCGCAAAAGCCGGCGGGGAAATAGGTTCAGGCTTGCGTGAAATGCTGGTGACCGCGCTTATTAACAGTAATCGTTTTTCCGTCTTGGAACGCCAGGTTTTGAATGCCGTTATGCAGGAGCAGGCACTTTCCGCCTCAGGTGCCGCGGAAACCGGCAGCGGCGGGCCGCAGAGGGGTAAGATCAAGACGGCTGATTTGATCGTTACCGCCGCGGTCACCGAGTTTGAGCCTGAAGCTTCGGGCGGCGGCGCCGGATTCGGCCTTGGAGGTAAAGTCGGTAAGGGGGTTTTAGGCGGATTGCTGGGAGCTTCGCTCAATAAAGCGCATATGGCCCTTGATATCAGGATCGTCGATACATCGAGCTCTGAAGTTTTGGCGGCAACCCGCGTACAGGGGCAGGCAACGGATATTGCCGGTAATGTGGGGTTGGGTTTCCTGGGGAGTTGGGGATTAGGGGCCGGTTTATCCGGTTACGCCAATACACCTATGGAAAAGGCCATCAGAGTTTGCATTATTGAAGCGATCAAGTATATTTCCCAGTCGATTCCCGCTAATTATTTTAAGTATTAATTATTCATGTTCTTAAAAATCAGGGTGCTTGAAGGAGCATGTTTATGGGTGAAGACAGCAGTAGCGCTGATAAAAGAATAAATCCGCGTATTACCCGTAACTTTGTCATCCGGTACCGGCTATCGAGGACCGAGCAGGGGACAAGTTGGGCGACTTCAGTGATCAAGAACATCAGCCAAGGAGGCTGTTGCTTTGCCACGAGCGCTCCTTTTGTCATAGGCCAGGCCTTGGAATTGGAAGTCCAGCTGCCTTCGCTGACTGCCCCTATTAAGTTTTTTGGGGAAGTAAAACGCTGCCAGTATATGGAATCTGCCCAGGGTATAACCGGGTATATGGTCGCGCTGCGTTTTCAGGAGATCGATCCTGATCAAAAGAAAATTTTGATCGATACGGTTGATTTCTTCTTCCGTAAACAGCAAAGCAGGTAAAATATGGCGTTCATAAAAAAGTTATTGGTCCTGGCGGCCTTTGGGTTTGCGGCGTTCTTCGTCTGGAAGATGTTGTCGGGGACATTCGTCAGCGATAGTAAAGATACTGTCCGTAGTTATTATAGCAATCCGAGCGTCGACATCAAAAAATTAAAACAGGGTAATTGATCCGGGATTTTGTAATGAAGCCCTCGCGTAATTATGCGTGAGAGAGTGCGGAGGAAGCAATGAAGATAAACAGTAAAGTCGAGAAAGCGATTAATAACCAGATCAATAAAGAGCTTTATTCGTCGTATTTGTACCTGGCGATGTCGGCGTATTTTGAATCGGTCAATCTCAGGGGGTTTGCCCACTGGGTGCGCCTTCAGGCAAAGGAAGAAGACGGCCATGCCATGAAATTTTATGGTTATCTCTTTGACCGGGGGGGAAGGGTCATTTTAAGCGCGATCGAGGCACCTCCTTCGCAGTGGAAATCAGCCCTTGATGCGTTTTCTCAAATATACTCCCATGAAGTCAAGGTGACCGGGTATATCAACGATGTGCTTAAAACGGCGCGCCAGGAAAACGATTCCGCGACTGAAACGATGCTTGACTGGTTTATTACCGAGCAGGTCGAAGAAGAAGCCCACGCTCAACAGATACTCGAGAAATTAAAAATGGTCAAAGATTCAAGCAACGGCCTTATGATGCTTGATTTTGAGCTTTCTCAAAGGAAATAATTACCGGTAGGCGAAAGAGGCGTTTTGGGGTAGCTCAAATGCCTCTTTTGTTTTTCTGATGAAAAATCTACATTCCAAAGAAATTGCCGTGGCGGGAGTATCCAGCCACCCGGAGAAGATCGGCTCGAAGATCTTCCGTGACCTCTTGAAACACGGTTTAAACGTCCAGGGGACCAATCCTTCCGGCGGTGAGGTGTCAGGAAGGAAATTGTATAAGAGTTTGCGCGACCTTCCCCGCGTCCCCGATATCGTTATCACCGTTGTCCCTCCGGGAGTCACTGAACGGATCGTTGATGAATGCGTCCAAATGGGGGTGCGTGAGATCTGGATGCAGCCCGGTTCTGAGTCAGACGCCGCAATACAAAAAGCCCGTAAATACGGCTTGACGGTCAACCATAATGCCTGCTTTATGGTCCATCATAAATTCTGGCAATAAAAATACTTACCAAAATCATACTTTCTGATATAATATTTTAGTATTTATAAAATTTAAAAGCTTAGTTTTACTCTTACCTATGAGGAGCGGATATGATCTTATTGCTCGGGGGAATGTTGGTCGTGGGGATCGGCCTGGTCGTCTTCGCGCTGGTCTCTCCTGAAGATTCTCAAGGGGCTTCGCCTCGTCAACCCAAAGGAGGCAAGACTGCCCGGGAGCAGGAAACGCTTGACCGGGAACAAAAGATACAGCGCCTGGAAACACAAACCGCCATTCTAGAAAAAGAGAATGATTCGGTGAAAGCCGAACTTGAGGCCGCGCGCGTTGAGTTGGAGGCGATAAAGAAAAAAGAATCAGAATTTAAAACAGAATTGGCGCGCCGGCAGGATTGGGTCGCTAAGAGCGAAGAGATGCTCAATAAGGCCAAGGAAGAGGCCTTTGAGGTAAAGAATAAATTCAATGAGAAAGAAAAAGAGCTGCAGGAAGAATTCGCTAAGTCCGTCGATCTGAATAAGCAGGTCAGGGAGCTTACCGAGAAAACCTTGACTCAGGAAAAACAGCTTAAGGAGCATGCCGAACAGATAGAAAAATACAGGCATTTGGTCGAAGGCTATGAGCTGGAAGTAAAGGCGGCTTCGATAAAGGTCGCCGAGTATAAGAAGAAAGAGCAAGTTAACGAGTGGGTCCCTAAAACAGATTTTAATAAGCTCAACGAAGAATTCTCCGCGTTGGAAAAAGAATTAGAGGCTAAAGAAGAGAAGCTCCGCGCGCTCGTTGAAGAGCTGGTGCAGCTCAAGCGACAGTTAGCTGAACGAAAGCAGTTTGAAGTACCCGCGGAATTTGATGCCGGTCTTGCTCCTTCGGAAGAAAAGCTGTTGGGTGAGGCTCCCTCGGCTGACATCCCGCTTCAAGGCGAAGCCTCAACTGAGCAGGCAGCTCTTCCTTCAGAAAGTAAAGAAGAGCCGTTAGGTGCGCTACCTGAACCATTGCCGCAGCAAGAAGTTTCAGTTGAGCAACCGGTTGATACCCAACCTCCTCAAGAAGTGCCTGTCCCTGAACCAGAAGCTGTTTCCTTAGATGTACCGGCGCCGCTGGATATCCCGGAAGCTTCGCTTCCTGCTGATACCGCGGAAGAACCGGAAGTTGTTGAAGAGACGCGTGAAGAACAGGTGGTCAAGCCTAAGGCTGAAGCGGCGGCTGTGCCTAAGATAGACCTAAGGAATATCCGTAATATAGGCATCATGGCGCATATCGACGCCGGTAAAACTACTTTGACTGAACGCATTCTTTTTTATACCGGGCGCACGCATAAGATCGGGGAAGTCCATGAAGGTAAAGCCCAGATGGATTGGATGAAGCAGGAGCAGGAACGCGGCATTACCATTACTGCCGCGGCAACGACCTGTTTCTGGAAAGATAACCGGATCACTATTATCGATACTCCCGGCCACGTTGATTTTACCGTTGAAGTAGAGCGAAGCCTCAGGGTGCTTGACGGGGCGATCGCGGTTTTTTGCGCGGTTGGCGGGGTGGAGCCGCAGTCGGAGACGGTATGGCATCAGTCTGATAAGTATAACGTCCCGAAGATAGCTTTTATCAATAAAATGGACCGCGTGGGAGCTGATTTCTACGGCATCGTTAAGAGTATTGAGACGGAGCTGGGCGGGAATGTTATCCCCCTGGTCATTCCCATCGGAAATGAGGATACCTTCCGGGGAGTCGTTGACCTGATCGAAATGAAAGCGTATATATATGAAGAAGATTCTCAAGGCAAAGAGTATACCGTTGAAGGTATCCCTGAAGACTACCTGGAAAAAGCCGAGCAGTACCGCCACCGGCTTGTGGAAAAAGTAGCGGCGTTCGATGAACTGCTTACCAAGAAATATTTGGAGTCAGAGGCGTCAATTACCGAAGAGGAATTGCATACGGTGATCCGCCGCGGCACTATTACCAATAAAATGGTGCCTGTGCTTTGCGGCTCCGCCTATAAGAATAAAGGCGTGCAGAAGCTGCTTGATACGGTCAATCTGTATTTGCCTTCGCCTGATGATTTGCCGGCGATCAATGGGCACGACCCTCAAGATGAGAAAAAAGTGCTTACCCGCCTGGCTAATTATCGGCAGCCTTTTACCGCGCTTGCCTTTAAAGTGCAGGCAGACCCTCATATGGGCAAGCTGGTTTATTTGCGGATCTATTCGGGAGTCCTGGAGACCGGGACATATGTCCTTAATGCCACAAAGAATAAAAAAGAACGTATTGGAAGGATCGTGCGCATGCATGCCAATCAGCGGGAAAACGTCGATTACGCGTTTGCCGGCGATATTGTAGCGGCTATCGGCCTGACCTCGACCATCACCGGGGATACGTTATGTTATCCGGATGACCGGATACTTTTAGAAGCTATAGAGTTCCCGGTTCCGGTTGTGTCGTTGAGCATTACCCCGAAAAGCCGCGCTGACCAGGATAAACTCGGCAAGGGATTGGCAAAATTGACCGAAGAGGACCCGACTTTTATCGTGCAGTCTGATGAGGAAACCAAAGAAACTATCCTTACCGGGATGGGAGAATTGCATTTAGAGATCATTGTTGACCGCTTGAAGCACGAGTTTGATGTTGATGTTATCGTCGGACAGCCGAAAGTCGCCTACCGTGAAACTATCACGGGCACCTCCAGCGACGAGTATAAGCATATCAAGCAGTCAGGCGGCCGCGGGCAGTACGGCCATGTGGCGTTTACGATCTCCCCTAACGAACCGGGCGCGGGCTTTGAGTTCATCAATAGTATTAAGGGCGGGTCTATCCCGAAATCATTTATTCCCGCGGTTGAAAAGGGCGTGATCGAGACCATGAAAAAAGGCCCCTATGCCGGTTATCCGGTGGTTGATGTTAAAGTTGACCTGACTGACGGGTCGTATCATGATGTTGATTCTTCGGAGCTGGCATTTAAGCTTGCCGCGCGGGGCTGCTTTAAGAGCGTTTTTATGGGGGCAGAGCCTGTGCTGCTTGAGCCGTGCATGGCGGTTGAGGTTTCAACCCCTGAAGAATTCGTGAATAGTATCGTGGGCAATATCTGTTCCCGCCGGGGAAAGATACTGAATATGGAAACCAAGGGGAACCGTAAGATAATTACCGCGGAAGCGCCTTTGGCTGAGATGTTCGGCTATGCCACGGCTTTTCGTTCCTTAAGCAGCGGCCGGGCGAACGCCTCGATGCGTTTTGAGAAATACGACCAAGTCCCCGCTGAAATAGCGCAAAAGATCCTCGCGGAAAAGAGTAACTCGAAAAGCGAAGAAGAATAAACTTACCGTTTTCTATCGGGGAATTTTCCATATGATAATACGCTTTATTGTTTACACCGTAATTGTAATTATCATCCTATCGGTGTTCGTGAAATACCTGGAAGACCGAAGCGTTTATTTCCCTGAAAAAGAGATACTCGCCAGCCCTTCCGTGATCGGTTTGGCGTATGAAGACGTTAGCTTTAAGACCAGAGACGGCTTGATACTTAACGCCTGGTTTGTACCGGCAGATAACGCGAGAAATACGATCTTACTTTGTCATGGCAATGGCGGTAATATAGGCGACCGGTTGGATAAGATCAAGCTCTTGCATGGGTTGGGTGAGTCTGTTTTTATTTTTGATTACCGGGGGTATGGGTTAAGTGAGGGGAAGCCGTCGGAAAAAGGGCTTTATCTTGATGCTCAAGCCGCCTATGAATACTTGATGATCTCTCGGCAGGTAAAAGAAAGCAGGATCATTGTTTACGGGGAATCGTTGGGGTCGGTAGCGGCATTGGAGCTGGCATTGAAGCGCCGTCCCGCGGGAATTATTGTGGAAGGTGCCTTCAGCAACGCGGTTGATATGGCAAAGATCATCTATCCGAAACTGCCGTCATTTCTTTTTCGGAACAAGTTTGATTCGATGCGTAAGATCGTGAAAGTCTCATCGCCTGTGTTGTTCTTCCATAGCAGGGATGATGAGGTCGCGCCTTTTGCTTTAGGTGAGAAATTATATAATGCTTCCTCCGGCAGCAGGAGATTTGTTGAACTGTCCGGGGGCCACAATGACGCGTTCCTGGAATCTAAAAATATATATCTGAAGGAGTTAGCTGAATTTATAAGAGGTTTGCCTTAATCGTATATATTCAAAAAGAAAGGTAATGGCATGACGTTAAAAACAAGATCAATGGAAGACCTTGAACATAAGATGGAAGAGACAGAGAAAGACCCTTTGCGGCACCGGATATTGGAGAACGTGAAAAGCTTTAAGACCTCCTGGGTCGATTTGGGCCAGGCGTTGTATTGCGTTTGGAAAGATAAATTATATAAGCAGTGGGGGTATAGCACGTTTGATATTTATACTGCCAAGGAAATAGGCGTTAAGAAAGATACCGCGATGAAGCTCCTGCGTTCATACTATTTCCTTGAGAAGGAAGAGCCGGCGTATTTGAAGAAAGATTACGCTGAGACGACGGAGGCGGCCGCCATGCCCGGCTACGACACGATCAATGTCCTGCGGATGGCAAAAGAAAAAAAAGTGCTTGATGACGGCGATTACGCAGATTTGAAAAAAAATGTCTTTCAAAAAGGCAAAGACGCAGGCGAGGTCAAGAAAGACCTGACGGCGATGATACGCCAGCGTAACGAATTAGCGCCTGAAGAGGCCCGTGAACAGCGCAGGACGACAACGATCAAGCGCTTTTTAACCACCTTAAGGTCGCTTAAGGAAGAGCTGGAGAGCGCGAAAATGTTGTCGGCGCCGCTTTTGAAAGAAGCCAATGAATTGATCAAACAGCTTGAGCTGGAGGTTGTTTGAGGTTCTTTGTTAAAAGATCGTTTGGGGGGCTATAACGGTAATGTTAAAGTCTAAAGGCCCTGCCTACCGGCAGGCAGGTAAATAACAAAGGAAGTCTCAAGGATTAAGTTTAAATTTAAAATTTGACCTTTAAACTTTTAATTTTCTTTGTTCTTTAGAATTTAACCTTTATACTTCTTAATGTAATGTTTTAAAATGAATGAACAAGGAGGGGATGCTATGGCTGTTAAAAAGAACGGTGAAAAGTTCCATTGTAGTGTTTGCGGCAATGAAGTGATCGTTACCAGGGTCGGAGGCGGGACTTTAGTTTGTTGCGGGAAAGAAATGATAAAAATGGAAGATTAAGAAAAAAGGGGGGAGAATGGCTAAATCAATAAAAGGGACTAAAACTGAGAGAAATTTGCTCGCGGCATTCGCCGGTGAATCGCAGGCGCGTAACAGGTACACCTATTTCGCCTCGGCAGCAAGAAAAGAAGGCATGGAGCAGATAGCTAATATTTTCGTTGAAACCGCGGAAAATGAAAAAGAGCATGCCAAGGTATTCTTTAAATATCTTGAAGGAGGCGACGTTGAGATCACCGCGTCCTATCCGGCAGGGATGATCAAGGATACTAAAAGCAATCTTGAAGCCGCGGCAGCCGGTGAGAACATGGAATGGACCACGCTTTACGCTGATTTTGCCAAGACCGCGCATGATGAGGGTTTTGAGGATGTGGCGAAGTCATTTGAACAGATCTCAAAGGTCGAGAAATTCCATGAGGCTCGTTACCGCAAGTTCATTAATAATATCGCCAATAAGGAGGTTTTCCAGAAAAAAGCTCCTGTTAAATGGCACTGCATTAATTGCGGCTTTGTCTTTGAAGGTAAGGACGCTCCTAAGGAATGTCCCGCCTGCAAACATCCGCAATCGTTCTACGAGCAGTTAGCGGAGAATTACTAATTCAATAAGTCCTGGTCTTGAGTTGTGATCTTTGATTACAGAAAAGGCCATGTCTTAAAATTTAACAATAGTATTACCACAGTAGGGCGCGTTTCAACGCGTCCTATTTTTTTCTTAATTTTTCCTAAATAACAGGTGATCCAATTGAAAAATAACCAATATTTATATGAATTATTATAGTTCATTATCAGCATATCCATGTTGATTAAAAAGCACTGTTATCCTGAAAAATCAAGCCTTTTTTAAAATTTTTTCCCCCGATTTTCTCGACGATAGAATTTCTGCAGGAAAAAAAGTCCTTGAAAAATAACGAGTTATGTGGCACCTTCCAATTATCCACGGTTTAAGACAAAGAAGTCTATGACCAAACTGCATAAAATGATCTTCCAGAAGAAAACAGCCCTGATGGGCTTAGGCCTTGTTTGGGGGCTTTTTTTAGCCAGCGCGTTCGCTGCCACGCCTTTCAATGTTTCGATCTCTCCTTCAAGCGGTGCATCAGCGCCAAACATAGCAAAAACTTTTACCTGTGTTTATAGCGATGCTTCCGGATGGGCAACTATCAGAGAAGCCTACCTTTTGATCGGCACTACTTCAGCAACTCTTACAAATTCCGCGTGTATTTATTATAATCAAATCACCAACTTATTGTATTTGCGAGATGATGCTAATACAACATGGTTGGGCGGATATGCTCCCGGCTCGCCGAATACGATCTCAAATTCCAAGGTTACGCTTAATTGCGCCAATTCCAGAAAGGCTGGTTCAGGGAGCAATTTGACGGTTAAATATAGCGTGACCTTTAAAACCGTTTGTTTAGGAAATAAATATAATGCTTATCTTTATGTGAATGAACAGTCCGGCATTTCGGTAGGATGGACCTTGAAAGGGACATGCACTGTTACGTATATACCCGTCACGGGTTTGATCACTCCCGCTGCAGGCACCGGGACTGTTGAAACGGCGCAAACGTTTACCGCTTCTTTCTCCGACGCTGATGGTTGCGTGAATATTGATTTTGTATATTTTTTAATTAATACTACTAGTTCTGGTTTAAATTGTCCTTCTTTTTATTACAATCAAACAACTAATAAGCTTTATGTACGTAATGATGATAATACTGCCTGGATAGGCGGGTATGCTCCCGGCGCAAGTAACATCATCGAGAATTCATTCGCGAAGCTCAACTGCGCTTTGACGTCCGTGACGCGAAGCGGAGTGAATTTTTCAGTTACCTGGTCAATAGTAGTAAAAAAACCGTTTACCGGTGTAAAGAACACATATACTTGTGTTTATGACACTCTCGGGGCTTCTTCCGGTTATGTTAAAAAAGGTACTTGGACAATTGCGAATAGCAGCCCTCAAATCGGCACTATTTCTCCTGTTTCCGGAAGCTCTATCATCAATAACTCGGTTAATTTCTCAAGTTCATTCATAGACCCGGATGGTTGGCAGAATATCAATAGCGCTTATTTTTTGAGCAACACGTCAACTTCCCTGACCAATTGTTTTTACATCCACTATAATCAAAATACGAATAAACTCTATCTGCGAAACACGAGTAATTCAATCTGGTCAGGCGGATATGCCCCTGGTAGTTCGAAAGTCCTTGAAAATTCTTACGCTAAGCTTGATTGCTCGAAAACAACTGCTTCCGGTTCAGGAAATACCCTGAGTATCAATTGGAACGTAATTTTTAAAACAGCCTCCGGCGGCGCAAAGAATCTTTATCTTTCTGCCCAGGATGACGCGGGAGCAACGCTGAGCCTGGTTCATAAAGGGACATGGACCATTTATACCGATATCACCCCTCCTGCCGGGACGATCAAGATAAATAATGATGATCAGTATACAAGGTTTACTGCGGTTACTTTAAGTTTATCCGCGCAGGATAACAGCGGCGGCAGCGGTATCTCCCAGATGCAGTTTTCTAATGATAACTCGGCCTGGTCGGCTGCTGAACCCTACGCGGTAAGCAAATCATGGGCACTACCGGCAGGTGAGGGCACAAAGACCGTATATGTAAGATATAAGGACGCGGCAGGGAATTGGTCGTCGTGCTTTTCTGATACTATCCTTCTGGATACCACGCCGCCGGCGATCAGCATTAATTCCGTTTTAAGCCCGGCCAATTCGAGTGTTACTCTGTCTTATGCCTTGACTGATAATTTTACTCCACCCAGCCAAATTACCGTGGCCGGAGATGATTCTCCCTATGTAATTGAAAAGGCCCACGCAGCTACTCTTACCGCTGAGGATAAAGCGGGGAATAAATCGACGCAGACGATAAATTTTACCATCGATAAGACAGCGCCCGTTATCAAAATAACTTCTCCTCAAGAGGGGAGCGTGGCCGAAGAAGCTCAAATTTTATTAACCGGAACCGTGGATGGTGCCGCGTTTTCTGAGACACGCTCTCTTCTTCAGGAGGGAGGAAACGTTTTAACTAAGACTTCCCGGGATGCTGCCGGTAATTTAGCGTCGAGTTCAGTAACCGTTTATTTATACTTAGGCAAAGCGATCGGCCCGGCAGGCGGCGAGGTTAGCTCTGCTGACGGAAAGATCAAGATCATTATCCCTGAGGGAGCTTTGACAGAGACCAAGCAGATCAAAGTCTTGAATGTGAGTAAAGAAATATTAGAGCAAAGCGCGCCTGATAATAGTTCGCTTTTAAGCGCGGTGGAATGTAAGCCTTATGGATTGGTGTTTTATAAGCCTGTCCGGTTGATCTATACCTTATACCAGGCGGAGATCCCCGGCACGCGCGTGGAGTTAGGGTTGTATGACGCGGTACAGGGGAAAATACTTCCTCAAGGGCAGGTTTCGATAGTACCGACAGATGGATATACCCTGAATTTCAGTCTTTTTCATTTTTCTACCTACGCGGCATTGAAGAATCTTACTTCTCAAGGCACTCCTATCGGCGGGGGAGTGAATATCCCTTTACCGGATATGTTCACCGGAGCTTTTGGCCACGCGATCCCTATTACGGTGCCGCCGGGAAGAAAAGGGTTACAGCCGGGGTTAGCGCTTTCGTATCGCTCTTCAAATGCTAATTCCTGGGTTGGATTAGGCTATAGTTTGAACCCCGGATATATCGTGCGTTCAACTAAGCTCGGCCCTCCTACGTATATAGATAACCAGGATAGTTTTTATCTGGTCACTGACAGCGGTACGACTGAGTTAATCTGGTTGATCGATAACCTCTATCAGGCAAAGATAGAATCAGGATTTGCAAAATATTTTAAAGAGACGGATGATTCCTGGAGGGTAGTGGGAAAAGATGGGAGTGTCCTTCGATTCGGGCAGTCGCAGGACGCTAAAGAGGGGGCAAGTGCGGGCACATTCAGTTGGCATGTAACAAAGGCCAGCGATACAAACGGAAATTATATCGAGTTCAATTATTCAAAAGACCAGGGGAAAATATATTTAAGCCGTATAGATTATACCGGTAATGACGCGGGTGTTACTCCGACGAACAGCGTTGAATTCTTTTTGGAATCGCGTGAAGATATTCCCTCAAGTTATTTGAGCGGCGCGAAAGTCGCTACCGCAAAGCGCTTAAAAGAGATACAGGTCAAAGTTGATTCTGAGCTGGTTTGGCGCTATGAGTTGGAATATAGCTATAGCCAGGATACCAACCGTTCGTTATTGAGCTCTGTAACGCAGAGCGGTTCTGACGGCAAGACTATGCCGGCGCAGCGTTTCAGCTATCAGAAAGCAAAGTAGCGTGCAGCGTGGAATAGTGTTATATGAAGAATATTAAATATTACGAATATTGTTAAATTCCAAAACAAGGAGAAGGGTACTATGAAAAACTTAAAGTTAATATTACTTTCAATACTACTACTCTATGCTGTCGTCTGTCCGTCCGCCGCTATTTATGCGGCGGTGCCGGAACTGATCAATTATCAGGGCCGCCTGACTGATACCAGCGGACAGCCGTTGGAAGGGACATATAGCCTTACTTTTAGAATATATGACGCTGAAACTGCCGGGAATCTGCTTTGGGAAGAGATACAGCCTGCTGTAGTAGTGCAGAAGGGGATCTTTAATGTGCTTTTAGGGTCGGTAACGGATCTTGGGCTTGCTTTTGATATGGCGTATTTCCTGGAGATCAAAGTTGGCAGCGAAGTCATGGCTCCTCGTCAGCGGATGTCAAGCGCCGCGTACGCGATGCGTTCGAAGCATACCGACAGTCTCCCGCGGGGAGTTGTTGCAATGTGGTCGGGGACGATCGCGGCGATCCCGGAGGGCTGGGTGCTTTGTGACGGAACGAATGGCACGCCGGATCTCAGGGATAAATTCGTGGTGGGCGGCAGGCAGGATTCTGCCGGGCTTGTGAAATCGAATGTGAGCGGTGTCCTGTTGCAAACCGGCGGGGAAGCGGCTCATATATTGACCGTCGCGGAGCTGCCGGCGCATACTCACGGGGTTTATCTCTCCGGTTCCGATTATCCGGGTAGCGAATCAAAAATTGCCAGCGCCATGAATACTGTTGGAGGACAAACAGCGGCAACCGGCGGGGGCGTAGCTCACAATAACTTGCCTCCTTATTACGCGATAGCTTTTATCATGAAATTATGAAAAACTATTTTAAAACTAACAGTATAATTTATCGGCTTTGTTCAGGCATGCTCATTGTCTTGCATCTGGTGGCCTTTGGCCCGGTCCGCGATGCGTTTGCTTATACTGCCGTAAGCGCCAGCTATAGATTAAATACCGCTGCTTTTCCGGCTGGCGGAACGAGCCGCCTAAGCGTGAGCGCGAAGATCCGGCAGGATGCCGTCGGTCAATCTTGCGCCGGTAGAGCTGTTAGCCAGTCATATATCCTGAATTCAGGGTTTGTTCCGGCTGTGGTATCCAACCCGCCGCTGCAAACGCAGGTCATTGACAATCAAGGGTGGAAGTCTAACGAATCAAAAAATGATTTATTTGACCTGGATGATTATTTCTTTAGTCCCGACGGTTTAGCTCTCAGTTATTCGGTAAGCGGCAACAGCGCGATAAATATATCTATCGATCCTGCTACGCGGGCAGTAAGTTTTTCCCAGGATCCTGCCTGGTGCGGCGTCGAGAAAGCTGTTTTTTGCGCTCAAGATACCGATGGTAATCTTACTCAAAGCAATGAAGTTACCTTATTGGTTGAGGGAATAGGGAATCCTCCTGTCCTGGATTTTATTCCTGATGTTACGGCCAATGAGAACCAGCTGGTAAGTATCAGTCCCCATGCCACAGACGCCGACGGCCACAGTATAACCTATAGTTTTACCGCTCCGCTTAACGCCTCCGGCCAATGGCAGACAAATTTTATGAGCTCCGGGATCTATACGGTGACAGTTTCCGCGACTGATTCCACCGGACGCAAAGACAGCCAGGAGGTTAAAGTAACTATCCGTAATGTCAACCACCCGCCGGTGTTGAATGCCTTATCTGATATTACCGTTAGTGAAGGAGCGCTGGTAACGGTGGCCCCTGTCGCGACTGATGCGGATAATGAAGCGATCACGTATTATTACTCTGTTCCTTTAGACAATTCAGGCAAATGGTTGACCGGTTATTCTGATGCCGGGACCTATACTGCCGGAGTTACTGCTTCCGACGGAATTGATACTGTCCGGCAGAACGTACGCATTATTGTTAATAATACCAATCGGGCTCCCCAGGTGAGCCTCATACTGGATAAATATACGGTGAATCTTAATGAGGTGATCTCAGTAACCCTTAATGCTACTGATCCTGATAATGACGCTCTGACGTATTCGCTTAAAAAAGATGGAGTTTCTATCTCAACAGGCGCTGTTTTCGGCAGTATTAATACTACGGTGACTTTTTCCGCCGCTGGAAATCATACGATCTCATCTATAGTCACTGATCCCGGAAGTTTGACGGTAAACGCTTCTAAGGGAGTTGATGTCGTTGACCCCAACGCCAACCGTGATTCGATCAATCCGATCATGGGTGATTTTAACGGTGACAGTCTTACTGACCTGGGAGTGCATAATTCCGATACCGGTAAATGGGCGATCTGTATCTCAGAAGCGGGAGTGTTCAATAACGCGGTTGATTGGTTGTCCGGTTTCGGGACCTCCCGCGACTGGTGGCCGATAGGAGGGGAGTTTAACGGCGACGGATTAAGCGATGGCGGTATTTATAATAATACGACCGGTGAATTAAAGATCGCGCTTTCCTCGGGGACAAGTTTCTCTACACCATCTACTTGGCTTACCTTTTCTAATGCTTCGTATTCCTGGCAGCCCTTTACCGGAAATTTTAACGCGGACAAATACACTGATTTTGCCGTCTATAATAAAGATGCAGGGGAGGTGCGCGTTGCCCTGGGCAATGGTTCTGGTTTTGGCGCTTTTGGCAGTTGGGTGAGCGGTTTAGGCACAGGCTTTGTTGCCATGTCGGGGGATTTTAACGGAGATTCTTTATCTGACCTGTGTTTGTTCAATAAATCAAGCGGTGAATTTAAAGTAGCGTTTTCCAATACGAAAGGTTTTGTTGACGGCTCAAGCTGGATCAACGGCTTTGCCGTTAATCAGGACGCTTTTGTTTCAGATCTCAACAATGACGGTTTAACTGATATCGGTTATTGGGACAAGCCAAGTTGCACCTGGAATTACGCCATCTCCAACGGCACTCAATTCATTAATAAAGGCTTATGGCTTGGCTTTGGCTTTAGTGATATTGAATCTGCTTCCAGCGGGGACTTTAACGGGGATGGCGCAACTGATGCGGCGGTTTTTGACCGAGATGGGATCGGGATAAACCGCTGGAATGTGCAGCTTTCAAATAATAAGCCCGCTGATTTCCTGACCGAAATTGATAACGGTATAGGCGCAAAGACGCAAGTCAATTATACTTACGCCGCGCAGTCGGAAAATACATCGCTGCCGTTCCCGGTTTACGTTGCCTGCTCCATTAGTTCAATAGATACGTTACCCGCCAGCCAAACACAGGAAAGCTACACCCAGGCCTTTCTATATTCCGGCGGGTATTTTGACGCCGCAGAGCGTGAGTTCCGCGGATTCAATAAGGTCAGGGTAACGGACTCGGTAACAGGTAACTATACCGAGACCTATTTCCTTCAGGGGAAGGCCGGTCAGGACGGAGCCTTAAAAGGGCAGATCGAGAAGATCGTTGCCTATGACGGTAACGCGCGTCAGATCAGCCAGACAGTGAATACCTATGAGGTCCGTAAGGCCGGCCCCTCTGAACGTGTTTTGGGGTTCCCGGCGTTACAAGAGACCGTAACTACTGTTTGGGAGGAGAATGCCGCATCGCTTTCGACACGAAATACTTTTACCTATGATAGTATCGGTAATCTTCTCTCGGAAGTCACCGAGGGCAATAGCGCGGTAACCGGCGATGAGAGATCAACCTCTATAAGTTATACGCAAGCTTATGAAGACGGTTTTAACCGGCCCTTGGAGACTACGTTAAAGGACAAAGATGCGAATACTGTTAACAGGAAAACATTCGAATATGATGCTAAAGGGAATGTATCTGTGGAAACCGTTTTTATCTTTGATCCGCTTACCTCAAGTTACACTCAGGTAGACGCGCATTATTCGTATGATACTTTTGGGAATTTAACGAGTTCGACCAATGCTTTAGGAAGGTCGGTTGTTACAGAATATGAGACAGATTTTTACGCCTTTCCGCGTAAGGTCAGTAACGCGCTGGGCCATGAGATCACCTACGTTTATGAGCCGAAGTTCGGCGCGGTAAAGTCAGTCACTGACGCGAATGGTAATACTTCTTCAACTACATTTGATTCTTTGGGCAGGCTGCTTCAGTCTACTGATGCTTTTGGCGAGGTTACTACTACCTGCGCCTATCCCGATTTTAATACCAAAGTCACCACGCAAGCGGGTTTCTCCAAGACCGAGTATATTGACGGGTTGGGGCGCAAATACAAGAGTTTATCCGCCGGTGAAGACGGCACCTCAGCCCGGCAGGTCTCTTCAGAAGTCTATTTTAATAACCGCGGGTTAGTTGATCGAGAATCGCTGGCGCATTATGTTGATGAAGATGTCGCGCAAATCTCTTATGTCCGCTATGAATATGATATTCGAGGCAGGGTGAAGAAAACTATTTCAGATTTTCCCGGCACCGTTAAAGACTCGGAAGCTTCTGTTAGTTATATCAATCCTCTTTACGCGGAATCAATTGACGCGCAGGGACATAGAAAAGGCTCTCAAAAAGATGTTTACGGTAATGTTTTAGAGGTCACGGAATTTACTTCCGGCGGAGTATATAAGACTACGTATGAATACGATCTGCAGGGCAATCTTTTAAAGGTCACGGACAGTAAGGGTAATTCCAATCAGATCTGGTATGATTCCGCCGGCAGGAAGCTCAAGATGAATGACCCGGATATGGGCGTCTGGAGCTATGAATACGATGCGCTGGGGAATCTTATCAGGCAGGTTGATGCTTTGGGCCAGGAGCTTGATTTTGAGTATGATGAATTGAATCGATTGAGCGTTAAGCGTTCTTTAGGGGAGGTTGAGCCGCTGGCGCAATATATTTATGATGAGGCAGGTAAAGATAATTGCGTAGGCAGGTTGTCGAAAATAGTTGATCGATCAGGTTCCACTGAGTTTTTCTATGATAAGTTGGGCAGGGAGATAAAATCGATAAAAATCGTGGAGGGTGTTTCTTATGCGGTTGAGCGCAGCTATGATACATTAGACAGGTTGGCGAGTTTAAAGTATCCCGACGGAGAAACGGTTAATTACAGCTATGACCCTAATTCAGGATTGTTGGAAAAAGTCCAGGGCGCTGCCGTATATGTTCAGGATATTGCTTATAATGCTAAAGGACAAATTAAAACCATACAATACGGCAATAGTACGCAAACCACCTACACCTATGGGCAGGACCTGCGTTTAAGCCGTATCTTGACGCAAGGCGCGTCAACCCTGCAGGACCTGAATTACCTTTTTGACAAAAACGGGAATGTTACGACACTTACCGATAATTTAAGATCAAATATTCGCACCTATACGTATGACGATTTAGACCGTTTAATGAGTGCCGCGAACGTGCCGGCAACAGGCGGCGGGTATACGACGTATAATTATCAGTATGATTCTATAGGGAACATGACCTATAAGTCTGATTTGGGGGTGATGACCTATGGGGCAGGCGCCGGGCCGCACGCGTTAACCTCCGCGGGAGGATATACCTATCAGTATGACGCCAACGGTAACATGGTTGTTGGTAAGAATAAGACTTTGGGGTATGACGCAGAGAATCGCTTGATTCAGGCCAATGAACTCGGTATAATAACTACATTCGCCTATGATGGAGACGGGGGCAGGGTAAAGAAGGAGAGTGCTTCCGGGACAACTACCTATATAGGCTCGCTCTTTGAGACAGATTCTAATAATAAGGTCACCAAGCACATTTTCGCGGGAGCCAATCGGGTCTGTAGTGTGGATTACGATAACCGGACACCGGGTACCGTAAACCGTAATTACTATCATAGCGACCATTTGGGATCAAGTAATGTGATCACCAACCAGTCAGGCGCGCAGATTGAGTCTGTGGAATATACGCCCTATGGGACGATCGCCCAGATTACCGGCAGTGACGTTGTAAAGCATAAGTTCACGGGCAAGGAACTGGATAATACGGGGTTATATTACTACGGCGCGCGCTACTATGACCCGGAGATCGGGCGGTTTGTGACATCGGATCCTACCATACAGAGACCCTATGATCCTCAGGACTTGAATCGATACGCGTATTGCCGGAATAATCCTATAAATTTAGTTGATCCAAGTGGTTTAGGATTTAAAAGCTGGTTTAAGAAGATATTTGACAAAGTAGGAAGTTTTCTTACAAGTGGTGGGTTAAATTGGGCTGGTTTGCCTCTTGGTTTTCCGCTTTTGTTGGCAAGTAGTATTTATACAAGTAATTGGAATCCGATGGCTATTGCCGCTGCTTCTGCAGTCGGATCTGTTTTGGGCGGTTTTGTTGGAACTGCCTTAGCTGGTCAACTTGTGGGCGTTTTGGGTACAAATTCTTTTACCTTCGGAGGTGGTTTTCTTATAGGGGCAACTGAATTTGGGTGTATAGGCTTGGGGAGTGGATTTTTTGGAGCATTAGGTGGCGGCGCTAGTTTTAGTGACGCAATTAAGCATGGAATTATTGGTTTCGGCATCGGTGCAGTATCAGGTGGGTTAATTGAAGGTAGTTATTTAAGCGGTATGCAAAATATCGCGCATGGAATGTCTGCTGGGCAAATAGGCGACATACTGGGAGCGCCCCCTGGGTTTGGAAATGTGCTTAATCAATACCCCGGGGTTAGAAAGCAGATTGGAATAAATCACCCGCCCAATAGAAAATTATCTAATTTGGTAGCATATCGTCATTATGGATATCTAAAGGATACTTTAGGGCTTTTAAAAGGTATGCGACCTGGTTCTTTTGGTACATCAGACATATATACTTCTGGAGCAATGGCTCAACAGAGGTTAGCTTTACCTCCACATGGTGTGGGTGATCCTGTTCCTAATGCTTTTTTTAATATAATTGTGGATACAAGTAAAATTCCAGTTGATAGTTTAGGGACTGTGAGCGAACAGGTTTGGAACAGACCGGAATATGGTGTGTTTGGGGCACATCGAACAGGCGGTGGTTCCGAGGTTAGATTCCCTGAAGGTACACCTTGGTTTTCGGTAACATTAGGAGGTTTGCTATCAAACTAAATGTCTTAATTCATAAATTGGAAGTTAAATTTGTTAGATTTGCTAGTTTTATTATGCAATTATTAAAGTTAGAAGATTTTCTTAAAAAGAAATTTAATGATTTAGGAGGTGGTTTGTATTACAGTGATGATGAAATAAATAATTTTAAAGAAGTATTCTCTTTAGTGTCTCCGGTAATACAAGACTATATAAATAAGTATAATTTTTTGTTGGAACAATATCCCTATGGTTATCCAAAGTGTAGTCTTTTCTTTCGAAGAAGAATCGGAGGCGTAGCTCAAATATATATAGATTATTTGCAAGGAACAAGATATGAGTTTATTGTAGGTGTTATTTGGTCAGTTGATGAATTTGAGACTGAAACTAGACATAGTAAGTATGTGGAGATCGGGAGATTTAAATATGCGGGTGAGCTAAAATTTTTCTCTAGACTTTTAGAAAAAGCTTTAAAAACAATTAAAAACTGGAAATTGGAGGATTTAGATCAGCATCATGGGGGTATGACGATTTGGAAACAACATTGGCATACTAAGGAGGAATTCTTGCTATCAGAACAGAGAAGATATCCCTTGTTAGATATGTAACATCAATTCCGTACAATTCTGGGGACACATTGGAAATCCTAGACGCTGTAGAAAATGATGGTGTCAGAACTCGATAACTCATTATAGATGAAGAAGATACAAATAAAATACTAAGAATGATTTTGTTTTACGGTAAGATCGCTCAATGCCTCGTCCTTTAAGAATTATTCTGCCAGATTTAATCTATCACGTCTTAAACCGTGGGAATAATCGTCAGATTGTTTTTGCTGACGACCAAGACTACCTAAGTGCAGAGGCATAGAAGAATCCTAGACGCTGTGCATAATGGTGTCAGAACTCGATAACTCATTATAGATGAGTAAGAATCAATCCCAGTGTCTCCAGAATTGGAAAGATTCCCGGAATCAAAAAGGAAAATATTTTTGAAGAAATAAGCAGTGTGTTTGCGGATCGTCGCCTGGATTGCGGGTCGTGAAACCGTTTACATAAATCTGCCTGCGTAATTGAAATATGGTTGTTGTTGTGTTATACTTCTCATGTTAGCGGGTGGAGGGTATTTAATATCGTAAAGGGTCTGGCTCCCCAAGGGGTGGAGCGGATCTTTTTTTTGTTTTGGGGTCGGAGAGGAGAGGAATACTATGGGTAAGAGAGTGCTGTTGGTGGTGATCGCAGTGATTTTGTGCAGTTGTATTGCAGGCGTTGTATCGGCTGAGGCGGGTATAGCAAAGGTATATGGGAAAGTGGTCGGTCCGGACGGCGTTACACCGGAGGCTTCCGTTAAAGTGATGATCCAAGTGGCAGACCTTGGTGAACAGCCTGAATTTCCATGGGCGACAAAGACGGTAACTACCGATGCAAAGGGGAATTATACGGCCTACATCTATTTCCCTGCTATCGTGGAAGTCAAGTTTGTCGCAAGGGCAATAAAGACCAGCAGTCTGCCTTTTAAAGAAGGTTCCCAATCTATCGGTTTCTATGATAAACCTCCGGTAAATAACGCCTCTTATTGTTTGAATATTAAGATGAAAAATCATCCTAACGCGGTATTGCTAAAAGGACAGATCAAGGATGCGGAGACCGGACTTCCCATCAACGGCGATATAAATATCTGGGATAATACGCAGCAGGAATTGGATGCGGACACGTATTGGGCGAATTCCGACGGCACCTTCGAAATATTGCATGATGTGGCCACTTCTCCAAGCGCGATCTATGTGAAATCTCCCAAGTATTACAACGAGACCAGGTATAACCCTAAGACGTCGTTACTCACGGTGAAGAGAGGCTCCGCGTATGCGCTGCATTATGCGCTGGTCTCCAATAAGAAATCCGGCTATATCCATGGGACTGTCGTCGACATTTCAACCGGCAAGCCGATACCTTTTGCCAAGATGTATATAACTTCGCCTACGTGGTGCCCGTGGTGCTATGATACGGTAGTCACTAACTCCCTGGGAACGTACAAGCAAAGCATCTCTGAAACAGGGACCTACGGCGTAAGGACACATGGCGCGCATACTGAAGTCAATGCCAGGACCCCGTACCTTATGCAATCAAGAGGCGTCGATACAAGGGCGGATCAGATATCGCAGGTTGACTTTGAAATGGTACGTAAGTAACTCCTACTATCAAGATTAAGGGTATTGTCCTGAATAAAATAAGAAATCCCCTTAGATTAAGTTCTGAGGGGATTTCTTATTTCAATTTTAGGTTGAGAGAGATATGAGCTGCGTCAACTATAAGTTGAATATTCAGCTTGATAGATTTGATGCATTTGGTATAATATAAATATGAATTAAGGCTATTTTAGATGTTTGGAAGAAAAATTGCCCGTTAATTTGAGAAAATATTGCTAAACAAAGCAATATTAGGGATGATGTTTGATTTCAGATTGATTTAAGACACTTCTCTAAAACAGAGTTGCTTCGTTTTGTTACCGGAAGAGCTAAATGGTTAATTTAAGAAAAGTAATTTGTCTGTCCCTGGTTATCCCGGTTACTTTATTGTTTTCCGGGTGTGCTTCTTATTCCCCGGGAGTGAGCCCGCTTTCGGATATTAATGCTTCTGTTCATACCAAACAAGATTCAGGTGTTACGGTCGGGGTCAGAGAACTCGGCCCAAAGGAGATCAGGGCAACTTTTAAAAGAAATATCCATAAACATTTTGTCGCCCCCGTATATATCGTAATAAACAATAAGAGCCAGGATACTTACCAATTCAGAAAGAATTCTGTTAATAAGTCTTTGTTCTCTGCGAATGAAACCGCGGATAAAGGTAAATTCAGCGTATTCTGGAGGGTGTTGCCTTTTTCTCCCTTTATTGTCTCGGTTTTTTTATGGCCGTTTTTGATCCCTGCTTTAGTGGGGGGATTGGGCGCGGTAAACGCCAATAAACTTATGAGGGCGGATTATGTTAAAAAAGAAATAGACGAAAGGGATATTTTACCCGAAGAGACGTTATCGGGGTTCCTGTATTTCGACAGCAGGGTTAAAGGCGAAAGTTTTGTGATACGATTGAAAAATCTGAGTAGTGAGCAAATGGCCGTTTTTGAGTTTGCGAGATAGCTCAGCCCGCACTTATTTACTTCTAAGCACTGGAAGTAATTCATTGTAATATTTCTACACAACCTGAAATAATCTTTATCGATGTAAAACTGCCGCAAGTATAAGCATGTTCCCGGAAATAGGGGTGTCATGTTTTTCTTTATTTGTCTAACTTGTTCAATATGTTATAATTATAATAGTAATAATTACAGCGGGTTAAAGCGTTTTTTTATCATAAATAGGAGAATTTACGATGGCAAAGAAGATCCTGGTAATTGATGATGAGGAGTTGATAATTAAGTCTCTTTCAAAGTTACTTGAGAAGAACGGATATGAAGTCTTTGTTACTAAAAATAGCCAAGATGCGCTTATAATGACAGAAGAAGAGGATTTTGACCTTGTTTTAGCAGATATTCGTATGCCGGGAATGAATGGTGTAGAAACATTAACCCAGATTTATATAAATCAGTCAAAGGAGAAAAATAAAAGGATCCCTGTGATTTTTATAACGGGTTACGCAGACGAAGAAGTTGAAGCAAAAGCAAAAAAACTTGAGCCAGTTGCATATATTTATAAACCTTTTGATATAGATAAATTACTTGATACGATTAAGAAAGCTCTGGATTAACTTGGAGTTTGGTTATGGATATTGTTCTAGATTCCTATAAAATAGAACCATCTTTAAGAATTAAGCTTAAACTTTACAAAAAAAGAGCCGCTGAAATAGAAGCTTATTTGCTTCGTAACCCAAATGAGTGGGGGAAGTTTCAGGGTGAATTTAATGCTGAGGTTAATAATGTGTTTCGAGATATTATGGATTTTGAGAGGATAAATTTAGCTTCAGGTAATGAAGAAAAGGTTTATAAGCTCAAGCGCATTTTCATTTCTCGAATCAGAGAGCTTTTTCTTAAAGGAGCTTATAATGAATGGGCTTTCCGAAAGCCGTTTGGTTATGCGGGTGATTTTAAGATAATTGACGAAATTTACCAGAATAATCCTGTGTCCACTGGTTTTGTGCGTCTTTTTGATAATTATTGTATGATGTCAGCGATTGCTGTTGCGGTGAGAAATCGAAAAGAAGATTTTAAAAGAATAATTGCTAGTTTTGTGTCAGGTAAGGTTGATCGTAAATTGAGAATAATGTATTTAGCTTCAGGGCCTTGCCGAGATTTAAAGGAGATCATTTCCTCCGCCCCGGCTTTGTATAAAAACGTGATTTTTGACTGTTATGATCACGATGATAGAGCTATTGAATATGCTAAGCATTTAATGGGAGAATGTCCCAATATAAATTTTTATAACGAAAATGCGATAAGAATTGCCTTTAGAAAAAACATATATGGACTTATTGATAAACAATACGATTTGATTTATTCTACCGGGCTTTTTGATTATTTTAATGAAAGAATTGGTATTGCATTAGTTTCTAATTTTAGAAAACTATTAAATGTCGGTGGTAAACTTGCAATTTCGACAATGAGTAATAAATATTGTAACCCGTCTGTTCATTACATGGAATGGGCTGCAGATTGGAGTTTGGTTTATCGCAATGAAGATGAGTTTAAGCGGATTTTTCTAGAAGCTGGTTTTATTGATAGTGAGTTAGAAACTTTGTATGAACAGCAAGGTATAATGCAATACATAATTGCCTCCTTGAGGGGAAGCTAATCCTGTTATAGTAAATATGAATATTTTTGCTTTAAGTGGTTTGATTAACTCGGTTTGTATTCTTGTCTTGGGAATGTTGGTCTATTTTAAGAATAAGACAAGAGAAATAAACATAAGGTATGCTTCTTTTTGTTTCTTTGTCGCATTTTGGAGCTTTTTTTATTTTCTTTGGCAGATTGCGGAAGATCGAAATGTTGCATTGTTTTGGACGCGCTGTTTGATGGCGGGCGCAATATTTATTCCGATTACTTTTTTGCATTTTGTTTTGTTATTGTTGGAGCTATATGATAAGAGCAAAAAAGTTGTAAAAGTGGGATATTTAATCTTCGTCTTGTTTTTCTTATCCGATTTTACGCCTTGGTTTGTTCACGATGTTCAGCAAAAAATGTTTTTTAAATTTTGGCCAGTGCCTGGGCTTTTGTTTAGTGTTTTCTTACTAATATGGCTTTGGTATTGTATATATCCATGTTATTTGCTCATTAAAAATTATAGGAACTTTGCAGGTTTAAAAAGACAGCAGGTTAAATATGTACTGTTTAGTATTCTTATTGGATATGGGGGCGGTTCAACAAACTATTTTTTGTGGTATGATATTCACATCCCTCCTTATGGAAACATTCTGGTTCCTCTTTTTGTCGGCATGATGGCTTATGCGGTAGTCCGTTTACGTATGATGGATATTAGTATTATCCTTACTCGTACCGGAATATTTTTATTTGTTTACGCTTTGGTTTTAGGGGTTCCGTTTTGGATAGGCAGCATTACCAAATCCTGGCTTATATCTACGAGTATAGCAGTTATCCTCGCTTCGCTGGGCCCGCTTATATTCCAGGTTTTAAGAAAAAGAGCGGAAGCGGTGATATTACAGGAGCAACGGCATTACCAAAATATCCTGACGGAATTGTCTTCTACGTTGACGTTGATCAAGGATCTCGACCGTTTGCTTAAACTTATCGTTTACCGCGTCGCGCGCGCAGTTAAGGTAAAATTCGCCTGTATTTATCTCGAAGCAGTTGATCATAGGTTTGTCAAAAAGTTCCCGTATTTGAGATCAGACTTTGCCGCGCAACTACCGATTGATCTATTGGGAAATTCCGCGATTCTTTCGTATATCAGGCAAAAACGTAAATCGATCTTTTTGGAAGAGCTGAAACCAGAGGTAAAGAGTGTATTAAATTTGCATACCGGATTGCTCGTTCCGGCGTTTGTCCGTGCCCGGCTTTTAGGTTTTCTTATCCTTGGCCCAAAACAATCCGGTGCTGTGTATACGGAAGATGACGCCGCGGTATTCGGGATTTTGGCTAATCAAATGGCTTTAGCAATAGAAAATACGGAGTTTATAATCGAATCGCAGAAGACCCAGGCCCAGTTGTTCGCCGCGGAGCGTATGGCATCCATGGGCACCATGGCAGGAGGGATGTCCCATCAGCTGAATAACCGTTTTCACGCCCTTGCCTTAGCGGCAGCAGATGCGATCGACACCTTTAATTTTACTGATATCAGCAGTTGTTCTCAGGAAGTAAAAGATAATATGGGGTCGATAAAACACGCGTTGACACGTATATTGGAGAATGTCAAGCATGGGGGTAAGATCGTCAACGACTTTCTTGATTTCTCTCAGCCGGGAAAAGTGAAGAGAGAGGCTAAGGAGTTTGACCTGCGAGAACCGCTTGATCGGGCTATTGAAATGGTCAGGATTAAGACTTCTTTCCCCGGAGATCTCATTGAAAAACAAATCCCCGGAGATTTACCGCGAATACAGGGTGACTTTGTCCTGTTGCAGGATGTGTTTTACAATCTTATCGATAACGCGCATGACGCTGTCGCTCATAAAGAAAAACTTATCCAGGATGGGAAACTCGTAAATCCGGTTGATTATAAAGGGAGAATTATTATTTGTGTAGAGCAGGTTAACGCGCGGATGCGTATACAAATCCGTGATAATGGGACCGGTATGGATGAAGAGACTCAGAAGCAAATCTTTGTCCCCTACTTTACCAGTAAAGCCACAGCGTATAAAGGGGCTGGCCTTGGCCTCTTTGTCATCCAAAAAATAATTGCCGCTCATCATGGCGAGCTTGATCTTGTATCAAAGTATGGCGAGGGCTCTACCTTTACGATTACGCTTCCATTCGTCCAGCCGGACAAAATCGATCATCCTTAAAAAAGGTTCACTCCTGATTATTTAGGAGAGAAGGTTGAAGATGGGAGGGTGTTCATCCTCCTACGCACTTTAAATTCATTACTAAAACACTGACGGCGTGCTTCGGAGGATTTGCGGCAGAAAGCCGCATACCGGCGCAATTCCTACGCAGAAAGCGCGCACTTGGCAATCATTTATGCCAAGGTGCGAAAGCGCCGGGTGACACTAAATAAAGCTTTAAGGTGCTCAAAAGTCAATTAAAGGTGCCTTGGAATCATTTACATATTTAGAAAATCTTGTACTATGATGATAAAGGATCTTAAGCAGCTTTTAAGAGTAGAGCAAGATCTTTAACGGTAAACAATGGAGGTAAGTATGAGGACGGTAATAGTTGTGTTGTTTTTGGCTATTTCGTTGGTAATGTTTTCTCTGCCTGTTTTCGCACAGGATACCGCAAAGATGGACCCGAAGATGCATGAGCAGATGATGCAAGCGCCTGAGGGCAAGGCCGCCGCGATGGGTGATGACGAGATGATGATGCGCCATGGGAAGATGAAAAAAGGCATGTGTCCTATGCATGAAATGATGATGAAATCCTTCGCGGGCAAGGTAATGACTGCCACCAACGACGGCGGTGTGGTTGTTTTGATCGGCAATAGGCTTATGAAGTTTGATAAAACTTTAGGCTTGATAAAAGAAGTGGAGATCAAACAGGATATGGAGGGTATGCAGAAAATGATGATGCAGATGTGCGAAAACTGCCCGATGTGCCGGAAGATGAAGGATGGTTGTATGAAACAGGGATTAAAGGAAAAACCGGCAGAAGCTGAAATGAAAGCTAATTAAGTGTTTTAAACGTTACTACCAATGAAGGGCTGATTTCTTACTTAAGAAATTAGCCCTTCATTGGGCCACTTTTCTATCGGTAAGAATGATTTCATGATATAATAAAACCATGGTAAAAATCTTAGCGGTATTAATAAAGATCCTGGTAATTACGGTCAAGGTCGTACTCGGTATCTTTCTTTTTTATTTATTTTTCTCTTTCGCCGTCATCCCTCTCGGGGCTCCCTGGGCAGTTAGAAGCCAGGGGGCTAAACTGCTTAAACATCCTGTTCAAATACGCTCTGTTTTCTTTAACCCGTTTTTGCTGCGTTTGAGCGTTAAAGATTTTGCCGTTCTCAACGGCGATAAACAGGTAATGGCCGGGTTTGAAAAGTTTTGGGTTGATGTAAGTTTTATCAAGTTCTTCAGTAAAGAACTTCGCGTTGAATCATTGGGCTTTGACGGTTTGCTGGTTAACACGGTCCTTTTGGCCGACGGCCGTATTAATCTGCTTGATCTGGTGCCGATGCCGCCGCCCGGGCCGCCGAAGCAGCCTGCCGCGGAGAAGAAAGCTCCTGATGAAAAAACAGCCGGAGTTCCGGCGGTTGCCGCTAAACCGCTGCCGCTCGTGATCGTTGATTCTATTGAATTAAAGCGGAGTAGTGTCGGGTTTGTTGACCGAAGCGTAGAACCTAATTTTAGGACTTCATTAAGTGACATTAACATCCGGGTGAGCGGCGTTTCCACGCTGCCTTCCGCGGAAGTAAAAGTCGTTTTTCAAGCCGCGCTTGATAAAAAAGGCACTATCGCTACTGAAATACTGGTCCGGCCTTTTGTCCAGCCGCCCGCGGTTGAAATGGCGTTTTCCCTTAATAATTATATGTTGCAGGTATTGACTCCCTATGTGGGAAAATATACCGGTCGCGCGGTCAAGGAAGGCAAATTGGATTTGAAAATGGACTATTCTATCGCGGACAATCAGCTGAAAGCCGCCCATAAGCTTTTGGTCCAGCGTTTTAATTTCGGAGCGAAAGTCCCCAGTAAAGACGCGTTAAACCTGCCCTTTGGGCTGGCAGTGGGGCTTTTAGAGGACCCTCAGGGGCGTATTAATATTTCATTGCCGGTTGCAGGAGACATGAGCGACCCGAAATTCGAGTATTTCCATCTTCTCGGCCAGGTGGTGAGGAACTTTTTCTTAAAGATCGTAACGAAGCCATTGATGTTTTTAGTGTCAATCGCGGGTTCAGAGTCCGGTACCGAAGAGATGGGTACGGTGCGATTTAGCCCGGGGAAAGCTGATCTGCCGGCGGATGATAAGCAGCGGTTACAGGTGTTGGCAGCGGGGTTAAAAGAGCGGCCGCGGTTGCGGTTGGAAATTAACGGCACGTATGATGTTAAAGCGGATTGGAAGGCTATACGCCAGGAAACGTTTCAGAATAAGTTTGAAGCGATGCGTAAGGAGTGGACCCGCTCCGACAGCCGTTTAATGCAGCAGCTCTATGTTGAGTTTTTCGGGGTCCGTTCTTATTGGGATCTGGAGAGGAAGTTTAAAGCCGCGCCGGGTAAGCTTGATGAAGCGGAAATTTCCGCGGAATTGAAACGCCGGTTGATCGAAGATGCTCCCAAAGACCAGGCAGCCCTGGACGCGCTTGCTCAAGCGCGCGCGCAGCTGGTCTATGATTTTTTCATTACCGAAGGGGTTGACAAAAAACGGGTGAGTATCGGTGTTAACCGCCAGGCACAAAGCAGCATGGGGCACGTGCCTCTTGAGTTTACGCTTACAGTGTTTGAGGGTCTTGAAGATGTTTCTCAGGGCAGCACCGGTTAGGCACCTTTAAAGATCTCTTCGTTGCGGTGATCCCGCCGCTGAATTACGCGTATTTCTTCGATATTGTTCATGCAAAAGAATATTCCTGTAAAAATAAAAACAACTCTTAAAACAAAGATTACCCTGATTATAACGGGGATTTTTTTATTTCTTGCGCTTCTTGAGGCGGGGTTACGCGCGGGAGGGGCAATTTTAACATTTGCGCAGGAATACGGGAACTGGCGCAGTATCAAAGAAAAAGGCGTTTATCGTATTTTATGCCTGGGTGAGTCTACGACTGCAAAACAATACCCCCAGCATCTTGAAAAAATCTTGAATCAGCGCCACGAAGGAGTGCGGTTTAGCGTAATAGATAAAGGCAAACCGGCTACGGTCACTACGGTTATAGTAAGCCAGGTGGAATCTTACCTTGATGAATATCATCCTGACCTGGTGATTGCGATGATGGGGGTCAATGACCCGGGACAGTATATCTCCATAGACGCAGCCTCTCCTGCAAAAACAGGACATTTCGTTAAATCACTTAAGATCTATAAGCTAACAAGGCTGCTTTGGTTGCATTTTCAGGCTAAAACTAAGGAGGTAAGGCTTTATAATCGTAACGAATATATCGGGCGTTTCGCAAGAGCTCAGGATTATATCCTGGAAGCTCAACCGCAAAATGTTTCTGCCGAGGTTGTTTTATCCGAAAACGCCTTTAAGAAAGCTTTAGAGTTAAACCCTCAAGATGATAACGCCTACGCGGAATTAGGGGCTGTTTATCAAATCCATAAAAAGTATCCTGAATCTGAAATGTCATTCAGGAAAGCCCTGGAAATAAACCCTCGAAACGATGAAGCACACACAGGACTTGGATTTATTTATCAGCTCCACGGAAAATTGCTTGAGTCTGAAATGTCATTCAAGAAAGCTTTAGAAATAAACCCTGAGAACAGTAAAGCATACCTCGGGTTAGGATTGATTTATGAATTCTTCGCTCAGTATCCTGAGTCTGAACGATCGTTCAGAAAGGCCCTCGAAATAAATCCTCAAAACGATAAAGCATACACAGGATTAGGAATTATTTATCAAATCCAAGGTAAGTTCCTTGAGTCTGAGCGGTCATTTAAGAAAGCCCTGGAAATAAATCCTCAAAACGATAAAGTATACACAGGGTTAGGAATCATTTATCAAATCCAAGGCAAGTTCCTTGAGTCTAAGGGATCATTTGAGAAAGCCCTGGAAATAAACCCTCGAAACGATAGCGCGTACGCTGGATTAGGAGCTATTTATTATGTCCAAGGTAAGCTTCCGGAGTCTGAAGAAGCATTAAACAAAGCCCTTGAAGTAAACCCTAACAATGGTAATGTATATGCCCGTTTGGGATGGTGTTATTGTAAGCAAGGCAAATTTTTACAGGCAATAGACCTGTTCAAGAAAGCCGCAGAATTAGATCCTAAGAGCGACCGGGCAATAGGCGCGGTTTCAGTATTATATGATGTGGTAGGCAATCAAGAATTAGCTGGAGAATACGATGAAAAATTAAACAGATTGAGATTGAAATATTATAGGCCTATTACCGTGAACAACTATCATAAGCTTAAGAAAATTCTAGATAATAGGGGGGTAAGACTCGTTTGTTCTCAGTATCCTATGCGTAATATTGCTCCTTTAAAAAAGATATTTGAAGAAGATGAGGGGGTTGTTTTTGTGGATAACGAGGCTGTTTTTAAAGAAGCAGTGCGAATATCAGGGTTTAACGCGCTTTTTGTGGATATGTTCGCCGGCGACTTCGGCCATTGCACGAGAAAAGGTAACCAGCTTTTAGCGGAAAATATAGCAAACGCGATCTTGAAAGAAGTTATTAAAGATTTGTAGTTCGGTTAAGAAACCTTGAAAGCGGGCAGCTAAAAGATTCTCCACAGTGAGACGGGAAGCATACACCCCGCGCTAATAGGAAGTTGCGCGGGGTGCGCCGCATGCTGCGGCGGATCCCCGCTTAAAGCGTGCGGGGATGACAATTGTGGCGCATGCGGGGATGACAATTGTGGCGCGTGCGGGGATAACGTATTTCTGATAAATATCCAGCGGCAAAATAATTAGTTGACAAATCTGAAATATAGTGTATACTAAAAAAGACGTAGTAAATAAGGCAATAGGAATCTTGAACCGCAAGGTAGGAGGATATAGCCTTGCGGTTTTTTGTTGCCGCTGGTATTTACTATGAATATTGATCTGAAAGGAGGAACGTGCAATGGCAAGAGGTAAAGTGAAGTGGTTCAGCAACCAAAAGGGATATGGGTTTATTACTCCTGAGTCTGGTAAGGATGTCTTCGTACATCATAGCGCAATTCAGGGTGAAGGCTATAAAACTTTAGAAGAAGGTCAAGAAGTAGAATTCGAGATCGAGAATGGTGCTAAGGGAGAGCAAGCTACGAAAGTAGTTAAGTTATAATCTCCGATAAGACAAAGAGAGGCCCGGCAGTTCACTGTCGGGCCTTTCTTCTTAAGAGTTAACTAAGGCAATAAGGACGCGCATGAAAATAATCTTAATTGAACCCCGTTCCAGTGAAGCAAACGTATATAGCATGTTATCCATGCCTTTATTAGGGCCTATTTATTTAGGGACCATATTAAGAAACAGGGGGCATGAAGTCGAAGTTTATAACGAAGATATTTATTTGCCCGCGATCGATAAGCTGAGGGCCGATGTCATCGGTATATCTATTTTGACTTCGACCGCTAAACGCGGATATGAGATCGCTTCAGCTTTTCCGAAGCATAAGGTGATCATTGGCGGCGTTCACGCCAGCCTTCTGCCTGATGAGGCTATCCAATACGCCCGCCAGGTTGTTATCGGAGAAGCGGAGGAAGTGATCGTGGATGTGGTTGAGGGGCGTATCAAAGATAAATTTGTGCGGGGAAAGCCTGTTACCGACCTGGACGCGCTGCCATTTCCGGATTTTTCTTTAATGAAAGGGTTTAAAGCCGCCAACGCTATTACCCCCATATCGACTTCACGCGGGTGCCCCTATGATTGCAGCTTTTGTTCCGTGACTAAGATGTTCGGCCGTAAATACCGCTTCCGCAGCGCTGAGAACGTGGTCGCGGAGCTTAAGTCTCAGCATAAAAAGCAGGTTTTCTTTTGCGACGATAATTTTACCGCTCATCCGAAACGCACCCATGAGTTGCTCCATCTTATGCTTAAACAAAAGCCGAAAGACTGGGTCTGCCAGGTGCGCTGTGAGATCGGTAAGGACAATGACCTTCTTAAGCTCATGAAGCGGGCAGGCTGTAAAGTGGTCTGTATCGGCTTTGAATCCATTAATCCTAAAACATTACAGCAGTACGACAAAAAACAGACCGTAACGCAGATCATCGAGTCCATACGTTCATTCCATAAGCGGCGTATCAAAGTGCACGGCATGTTTGTTTTAGGCAGTGAGGATGATACCGCAAAGACGGTAAAAGATACCTTAAGATTCGCCATTAAACAGAAGATCGATACTATTCAGATGTCGATCTTAACGCCCTTTCCGGGTACTAAGATCCAGCAGGTGCTGGATAAAGAAAAACGGATCTTCTCCAGAGATTGGAGCCTTTACGACGGCCAGCATATTGTTTTCAAGCCGAAGCTGCTTAGCGCCAAAGAACTGCAGTTATTGGTGCTTAAAGCTTACATGAAGTTCTATTCTTTGCCGCGGGCGCTGCTTTTGCTCTCTAAAATGCGCTTTAGGAACGGCGCCTTCCGCCTGATGGGACATTTTATCGTTAAGAAATGGAAGAAGTATAACCAAAAAATGCCCTGGATATTGCATCATAACGCGGCGTAATAGATAATCGTGAATACCTTGTAACCCCGAATATATTGTGTTAAGATAAACTCATGAAAAATGAACTTATAGTTGTCGGAGACAGGGTTTTAATAGCTCCCGATATGGGGGAAGACAGGACAGATACGGGATTGTACCTGCCTCAGGGTATAAAAGAGAAAGAAAAAGTCCAGAGCGGGCTCATTGTTAAGACCGGCCCCGGTTATCCTGTTCCTGACCCCGCCGCTTTGGAGATCGAACCCTGGGAATCGCCGAAGTTTGATAATAAATATTTCCCCTTGCAGGCAAAAGAGGGTGATTACTGTATTTTCTTGCGTAACGCCGGTATTGAGATTGAATATGAGGCTAAAAAGTATGTTGTGGTTCCTCATTCGGCTATTTTAGTGATCTTAAGGAATAAATTCTAAAGCCTTTCCTATATAATTCACCGGAATAAAGCATATGCAGAACAATAAAGCCGCGCAGTCCTTTCTTTTTTTCGGAAAACTGGGATGTTTCCTTCCTACGCTTATATTCTTTAATTTAGCTTTCGGGTTGATCTTTTTTGATTTCAGGACCTGGTTTTTGGTTGAAGCGGGGTTGGTCGCTTTGTTTTTTCTGGTCCTCATGGTGACTATGAAGAAGGCGTCTTCTTTTATCGCGGAGGAATCCGCACGCCCTGTTAGAAAAGACAAGCGGGTCATTGATGTGGAGGCAAAAGTCGTGAACGACCCGAAAGATGATATTGATGGACCTAAAAAGCTGCATTGAAGCAATAGGCTTTAAATCTTCAAGAGCCGGCGGTTTTGGCCGGTTGCCTGCCTAAAAAGCTTGACAATTTAGAACAATATACTACAATAAATGCCTTAACTTTTAGAAAGGAGTTAGACATGCAATTCGATCTGTTGTTGTTGGCTCCGGTAGGTTCGATCTTGGCGCTTACCTTTGCCGCGTATTTAGGGTTTTTTATTTCAAAACAGGATCAGGGGACCGATCGTATGAAGGAGATCGCTTTGGCGGTAAAGGTGGGTGCCAAGGCGTATCTGAAAAGGCAGTACATTGGCGTTTCCTGGTTCTTTGGGGTGGTTTTTATCCTGCTTTGTGTGTTAGTGTATAATAAATATTTGGTGGTTTTTGTTCCTTTCGCGTTCTTGACCGGAGGTTTATTTTCCGGCCTTTCGGGTTTTATCGGCATGAATACCGCGACTTCCGCTTCAAACCGGACTGCCGCGGCTGCCATGAAAAGTTTGAATTCCGGATTGCGCGTTGCTTTTTCCAGCGGCGCGGTCATGGGATTGACCGTTGTCGGTTTAGGGCTGCTTGATCTGAGTATCTGGTATTATTTCCTGGATTGGTATTACAATAGCCACCCTATTCCGTTTGGATCGGATAAGATTACAGCTATTACCTCAACCATGCTTTGTTTCGGTATGGGTGCCAGTTCTCAGGCGCTCTTTGCCAGGGTCGGCGGCGGGATATTCACTAAGGCCGCTGATGTTGGAGCTGATCTGGTAGGGAAGGTCGAAGCGGGTATCCCTGAAGATGACCCGAGAAACCCCGCGGTCATCGCCGATAACGTCGGTGATAACGTCGGTGATGTCGCCGGTATGGGCGCTGACCTGTATGAATCGTATGTGGGTTCGATCGTCGCTACTTCCGCCTTAGGCGTTGCGGCAGGATTAGGCGTGCAGGGAGTGACTGTTCCCATGGTTATGGCGGCAGTCGGGGTCATTGCTTCGATCATCGGGACGTTTTTTGTCAAAAGTAAAGAAGAGGCAAATCAGAAAGTTTTACTTGCCGCGTTACGAAAAGGTGTCTTTGTCAGTTCCTTTATTGTAGCGGTAATTTCTTATTTCCTGGTGAAGCATACCCTGGGCGTTGAGCATATGGGCGTGTATTGGTCGGTTATTTCCGGGTTAGTTGCCGGTGTTTTGATCGGACTGGTTACCGAATATTATACTTCGAGCGGCTTTAAGCCGACCCGTTTTATCGCTGAACAGTCCTTAACCGGCCCGGCGACCGTTATTATCGGCGGCCTGGCGGTCGGTATGATGTCTACCGCGTTACCGGTCATTATTGTCGGTATCGCTATATTATTAAGCTTCTTTTTGTCCGGAGGCGCAGTTAATTTTAATGCCGGACTTTATGGAGTAGCGATCTCCGCGGTCGGTATGTTATCGACGTTAGGGATCACTTTAGCGACTGACGCTTACGGCCCTGTCGCGGATAATGCCGGCGGTAACGCCGAAATGTCCCATCTGCCTCCTGAAGTGCGCAAAAGGACAGATGCGCTTGATTCTTTAGGTAATACCACCGCTGCTACCGGCAAGGGGTTTGCCATAGGTTCAGCTGCGCTTACCGCGCTGGCTTTGATCGCCGCTTATCATGATCAGGTTATAATATTCGGTAAGGAAATGAACTTGAGTTTAATGAATCCGACAGTCTTAGTCGGGCTCTTTATCGGCGGCATGCTGCCGTTCTTTTTCTGTTCTTTGACCATGCGCGCGGTCGGCCGGGCAGCAGGAAAGATCGTGGTTGAAGTCCGCAGGCAGTTTAAAGAGATCGCCGGGCTCATGGAAGGCAAGGCTAAGCCTGATTACGCCAATTGCGTGACTATTGCTACCGCGGCCGCGCAAAAAGAAATGGTGATGCCTTCGCTCGTGGCGATCATTTCTCCCATAGCTATCGGGCTCTTGATAGGAGTCGACGCGGTTGTCGGGCTTTTGACAGGGGCGACCGTCACCGGATTTGTCCTGGCGATAATGATGGCGAATTCAGGAGGGGCATGGGATAATGCCAAGAAGTTCATCGAAGAGGGCAATCACGGCGGCAAGGGCTCGCCTGCTCATAAAGCGACGGTTGTCGGCGATACCGTAGGGGACCCTTTTAAAGATACCTCGGGCCCGAGTTTGAATATTTTGATCAAACTTATGTCCATGGTCTCGATCGTTTTCGCTTCATTTATTATCAAGAATACGTTGATCAAGTAAATACAGGTTTTCGCGGTTTAAAAAAGGCAGGTCATCCGTTGTTTTCCGACGGAAGATTTGCCTTTTTTATTTTTTCACCGCGCGCTGTTTTCCACCCTTCTTAAGGCTTGAAATTTTTTTAATTAACGATATAATAAATAAGATTATGCCGAAGATAAACCTGTTGTATGTTATTACGAAATTAGAGCTGGGGGGAGCGCAAAAACAACTCTTAAGCCTTATTGCCGGCCTTGATAAATCCAGGTATGCCGTTGTATTGTTTAGCGCTCATCAAGGCCTGCTTTTCAAAGAGGCTGCCTCTATCCCGGGGGTGAGCATCCACGCGTCGCGGTTTCTCGAACGGCCGGTGAATCCTTTAAAAGACCTGATAGCTTTCTTTGAGATCTATTGGTTTATCCGTAAAAATAAGTTTCATGTTGTCCACACGCATAGTTCTAAAGCCGGTATTCTTGGCCGGCTCGCCGCCCGGCTTGCCAAAGCGCCCAGTATCATTCATACGGTGCATGGGTGGTCGTTCAATGAATATCAGCCTGCTTTTGTAAGGTTTGTTTACATTTGGCTTGAAAGGGTTTGCGCGCGGTTTTCCGACGCGGTGATCGTTGTTTCGCTTTTTGATAAGCAAAAGGGGTGCATGCTTAAGATCGGCGGGGGCTCTTTGTACCGGTTGATACGCTATGGGATCGATTACCATGAGTTCCGGCCTCAACAGGAAGATGTCCGGTCTAAAGCCAGGGAGCGTTTGGGAATTCGAGACAATGAGCTGCTTGTGGGGATGGCAGCCTGTTTTAAGCCTCAAAAAAACCCCCTTGATTTTATCAGGATAGCTTCGTTAATAAGTGAATATTGCGTTTCTGAAAAGCTCCCCTGCCGGGTAAGATTCCTGCTTGTGGGAGACGGCGTTTTACGCGGCCGTATAGAGAAAAAGATCGGTGAATCCGGCCTTGGGAGCCAGGTCATCCTGGCTGGCTGGCGTTTTGATATGCCTGAGCTTTATGCCGCGATGGATGTACTGGTTTTGACCTCTTTGTGGGAAGGTTTACCGGTCGTGGTATTGGAAGCGATGCGTTTAGAAGTGCCGGTAGTCGTGACCAACACCGGCGGGGTAGCCGAGGTAGTTAAAAATGGAGTGACCGGATTTCTTGTCGCCGCGCGTGAACCCGCGTTGATGGCGCGGCAGGTGAGCGCCTTATTGAAGAATGATGCTTTGAGGAAACGCCTGGGGCAGGCCTCAAGAGAAGCTTTGGGGGATAGTTTTAGCGCCGGGAAAATGGTTCTGGAGACTGCAGGGATGTATGAGAGTATCTTGAAAACAAAAGGTATCCGGGAATGATCGTTAAATTCGCTCTCTTGTTATTTGTTGCTTTTAGCGTGAGTTCTTTGTTTTTGCTTATATTTCTGAAGCGCTTCGCGAAATCGAAGCTTTTGTCCGTCCGCGGCATCCCTCTGGCAGGAGGTATCGCGATGGGGCTAAGCTTCCTGATCGTGTCTGCCATTTGGCTTATCGGCGGAGGATTTTGGATAAAAGAGCTCTGGGGATTATTACTGGCTTCCCTGGTCATGCTGGCCTTTGGCGTTATCGATGATCTCAAGGAATTATCCGTAGCTTCTAAATTCGCGGTCCAGGCGATCGCGGCTTTGCTGCTTGTTTTTTTTAATGTAAGGACCCAGATAGCCGGGATCGGGGCAGTTCCAAACGCGATCCTCACGCTGGTGTGGGTGGTCGGCATTACTAACGCGTTCAATCATTTGGATGTTATGGACGGTTTAGCCGGCCTTGTCGCGCTGATAGCGGTCTTTTCTTTCTTCGTGCTGGGGTTGTTCCAATACGATTTAGGAAGCGCGGTCATATCGATAATATTAGCGGCTGTCCTTTTAAGTTTCCTGGTTTTTAATTTTCCTCCCGCCCGAATATATATGGGGAATTCCGGCAGCCACTTTGTCGGTTTCGTCCTTGCCGCGATTTCTTTGGTCCTGCAATATGCCGATATGGAAAACCGGGTAGCGTTGTTGAGCCCGTTAGTGATCCTCGGGTTCCCTATTTTTGATACGGTGTTCGTCATGTTAATGCGTATGCGCCGGAAAAAATCTGTTTTTAAGAAAAGCGCCGACCATTTCGCGTTGCGATTGCTCAAAGCCGGCTTTTCAAAGCGCCAGGCGCTGGTGTATATAGGATGTATCGCTTTAGTGTATTCATTGTGCGGGGCTATTTTGCATGGGTTCAAGAATTCCGCGGGGAGTATCATTATTCTTGCCTTAATAGCATGCAGTTTTCTCTTAACCAGGTCTTTCGGTAAAGCATCATTAGATGGTTAAAACAAAGGTCGTTATTTTAGGAGCTGGGGTCGCGGGTTTGAGCGCTGCATGGCATCTGCAGAAAAACGGTATTGACTGCCATGTGTATGAAAAGGAAGATGAGGCCGGCGGGTTATGCCGTTCCCGGAAAATAAATGATTTTACTTTTGATTATTGCGGGCACTTGCTGCATTTTAAGCAGGCGTACGCGTTCGACCTGATCAAAAGGATGTTGGCGGGAAATTTAGCCGAACATCAAAAAAGCGCCTGGGTCCATTCATTCGGCTTGGATACCCGTTATCCTTTTCAGGCTAATCTCTTCGGGCTGCCGCATTCTGTCGTTGAAGAATGCCTCCTGGGCTTTATTGAGGCGCAAAACAGCCCCGAAAAAGAGTCCGGTAAAAAGCGTGATTTTTTGTCCTGGATACATGCTACGTTCGGCCGCGGCATCGCGCGGCATTTCATGGTCCCCTACAATACTAAGTTCTGGACAATTGCGCCTCAGCAGATGACCTGCGAATGGTTCGATGGCTTTATACCCGTTCCTACCTTAAAGGAGATCGTCGAAGGGACTATCGAGGAAAGTAAGCGCCAATACGGCTATAATGCCCGGTTCTGGTATCCCCGAGCGGGCGGGATCAGCGAAGTCCCGCAGGCTTTCGCAAGGAGCCTGCGTCAAATACATACCGGTTGCCTGGTTACGGGGATCGATCTGGAGAAGCAGGAAGTATCTTTTTCCCATGGAGAGAAGGTAGCTTTCGAGCGTTTAGTTTCAACGCTGCCGTTACCTGAAGCGGCAAAGCTTTTGAGTCGGGTGCCGCCCGCGGTCGAGAGGGCGTTCTCAAAATTAAGATGGAATTCGATCTTTAACCTCAATCTCGGATTCGACGGGCAGGAATCCAGCCGAAGGCATTGGATATATTACCCCCAGAAAGATGTGTGTTTTTTCCGTGCCGGGTTTCCTCATAATTTTTCTTCTCATCTTGTCCCGGCGCGTAAAAGTTCTTTGTATATTGAAGCATCTTATTCACCAGGAAAAGGCATTGATAAAAAGAGTATGATCGCCCGTATAAAAAAAGACCTAAAGAAGGTAGGGCTCCTGCCGGCGGAAAACCGTGTTTGCCTGAGCAGTGTTAATGATATTCAATACGGGTATCCTCTGTATGATAGAAATTACAACCCGGCGCGCGGCGTCATTGCGCGCTACCTGCTGGGAAAAAACATGTTTTTATGCGGCCGCTACGGCTCATGGCGGTACATGTCCATGGAAGACGCGATACTTGACGGCAAGAATACAGCGGAATCATTATTATTATGATACACGGCAGGCTCAAAGCGCTTTTTCTTTACCGGCACACGCTCTGGGACATGGCGATATCCCAGTTAAAGGCGCGTTATGCTTCTTCCTTTACCGGGATATATGCTTCTTTGATCAGCCCTTTTTTGATCATGTCGGTCATAACATTTGTTTTTACCTGTGTTTTTAAGGTGGAGATGCGTAATTTTCCTCTCTTTATTTTTTCGGGCATTATACCCTGGATGTTTTTCTCAAACGCTTTGACGGAATCAGCGGGTTCTATCTTGAATCAACTTAATATATTACGGCAGTTTAACCTGCCCAGGGAGATCCTGCCGTTAAGCTCGGTCCTGGCGCATTTCCTTAACTTCCTGATCGGTTGGCTGGTTTTATTCCCGGTTTTCTTGTTTTTTAACCCGAAAATAATCCTTCTGGCGCCGGTTTTATCCGTTATATTTCTTTTTCATCTGGTTTTGCTGCTGGGGCTGGGGCTGCTTTTGTCAGTCCTTACCGTTTTATTCCGGGATATCGTTTATTTACTGTCGGTGGCGCTCATGTTCCTGTTTTGGCTTACTCCTGTTTTTTATTCGGTCGATGTCATGCCCGAGCGGTTCCAGTGGATATTTAATTTTAACCCAATGGTCCCGTTCATTCTTTCTTATCAGAAAATCCTTTATTACGGCGTTATCCCCGACGCCTTGTTGATCCGGGGCGTTTTTTGCTGGTCTGTCATAAGCGTTATCCTGGGCTTTATCGTTTTCTCCCGCCTGGAGAACAGGATATTAAAGAATATATAAATGAAAATTATTTCTTTTAACGATGTCTGGGAAATGTACCGCCTTAAGATGGTGGAAGACCAAAAGGCCAGGTGGGAGAATTTCTGGGCGCTGAAGAATATATCGTTCGAAGTCGAGCAGGGAGAGGCACTCTCACTCATCGGCGGTAACGGTTCGGGTAAAACAACCATATTAAAATTGATCATGGGCATGTTGCAGCCTGACAGGGGACAGGTCCGGGTGAACGGCAGGGTCTCCGGCTTGCTGGAGTTAGGCGCGGGGTTTCAGCCGGAATTGACGGGATTAGAGAACGTTCATTTGAATGTCGGTTTGTTCGGCGTCCCCCATAATGAAATTGAGGAGAGAACGAAAGATATTGTATGTTTCGCCGAGATCGGCAGGTTTATTAACGCGCCGGTAAAGTGTTATTCTCAAGGGATGTTTGTCAGGCTTGCTTTTGCCATCGCTATTCACGTTAATTTTGAGGTCCTTTTGATCGACGATATCCTGTCGGTCGGGGACGAATATTACCAGCGAAGATGTATCAAGAAGGTCCTGGAATTGAAGGAACAGGGCAAGACTATCATTTTTGTCAGCCATGACCTATCACTCCTGGGGCGCCTTTGTAAAAGGGCGTTGTTCATGAAAGACGGCCGGCTGGTCAAAGATGACCTTATCGACAGCTCCATATCTCTGTATTCGCAGACCATCGGGGTTAAAGAAGGCGTGGCGGTCTTGGAGAAAGAAAACCTCGACGTCGTATTTAATAACGGCAGTATTTTTTTTAATTGGAATGATAAACTCCTGACCCCTAATACCGGTGTGACGAGTTCTTTCTTTATATCAAACCGGTGGTATAGTTCCACCCAGGCTGAATGGTCGGTCGTTCAGGTGAATGATTCTGAATTATCTGCCCGGGGCGTTTTTTATCACGTGCCGTTAACGATACTCTGGAAGATAACGATACGTCAAGACAATGAGTTAAGTTTCAGCTTTAGTTACGAGGCTTCCCGGCCAATAGAGGTCAAGACGGGGCATATCGATCTTATGTTCGTTAATGATTATGGCCGGTGGGTTACTATCGTGGAATCAGGCGAATTTCCCGCTATTGACCTGCAGGATGTGCACGCGAAGCCTTTGCTTGAGCATAATGTCGCGCGCAAGGCTATCGGCCTCGCGGTGAGTCCGCAGGGCGCAGGACTAATCCCGCCTTTGGGTATCTCTTATGATAGCTGCGCGCAGGTAAAGAAGACCCAAGTCTATAATAGCGATTATATATTGAATTGCCGGCTTATACGATTCAGCATAGGCGTCCTCTCCGCGGATGAGCTCACTCTTCCTCAAGCTGCCGTTTATTTCCAGGGATCGGTCGTGTTTAATGTCCCTGATACCGGCGACTTTTTGATCAAGAAACAGGATGACGTGATCCTCAGCCAAGGCGAGCTTCGGTTGATGTTCGACCATGGCTCTTGCCTGCTTGCCTGGGCAGGCATATATTTGACCAAGGCGTTTCATTTGGTGACCTTGATCTTTTCGAAGGGAAAACAATGGCCTTCTAATAACGCGCAATGGGAAGTTGAGAAGACAGGCGCTTATACCTTGACCGCGCGGGGGAAACGTCCCGGCCTCGGCTTTATTGAGGTATGGCAGCTCGCCGTCACGGGAAAATCTTCTTTCCGCTGGAAAGTTACCCTGGAAGTTGAAAAGGAAGTTTCTCTCGAAGAACAATATATGTGTTTTATGTGTTCTGAGCAGTATCGCTCCTGGTTCTCTGAATATGGCAGGGGGAATTTTCCCGATAATTTTCTGGAAGCCGGCGTTGACGTCGTTCAGCGCTGTATCGGCGATGGGGCTGTCGGCGTTACCAGTGAGAATAAACAGTTTCCCTCTTTGACGATCAGGTTCTCCAAGGGGTTGAATAATTTTGCCAAGATAATGAATGCGGATTTTAATGAGAGGTCCCGGATCGTGCGCGTCCAAAGAGTTGAACCGGAAAAAGAACTGCTGCATTCTCCCGGGATATACCCTTGCTTGGAGGCGGAAGTGGTATTGGGTGAGAATACGCCTTTGGCCGATGACACGGCCGGCAGTACGGTGCAGTCGGATAAGCTAAGGTTTGTGTTTGAGAAAGGCCGCGGGGAGTTGTTTTGGGATGGTGTTGAGCTTACTAAACGGATGGGATTCTATACCGCTTTGCGTTCAGGCGGGCGCTGGTATGATTCTTCGTCTTCCGCTCTTTGGAAAGTCCGTCAGGAAGATTCTTTTGTCGTTGCCGAAGGCAAGTGGCGGCATTTGCCGGTAAGCCAGTTATGGGAAATCAGGATACGTAACGGCGTTTCGGTAGACGTGGCCGTAAAAATGACCGTGGAAGAAGAAATAGAGGTCGACCGGTTGCAGGCAAACCTGATGCTGTTAGAGCGTTATACCCGGTGGACGGCAGGCGGGAATAACGGTGAATTTCCCGATTTTAAAGATTCTCTTGATGATGATTGGGATAGTATCCATCGGGAAGCTGACGGTTCGGCTTGCGTCGGCGTAGAAGCGGTTAACGGGCTTTCTGAGCGTATGCCTGCCGTAAGCGTCTCTCCCGGAAGGTCAAGCTTCGCGTGGGTGCCGGCGATCATTAACTCCGATATGTACCACCGGGGGAGGGTCCTGCAGGTCCTGAATTCTAAAGAACAGAAGATCCCCGCCGGTGAGTATACGTATTTCACCGGTGAAATAAAGGTATCTCTTTAATGGATATTTCTATAGTTGTCCCGACATTTAACCGTAAAAACAAGCTTAAAGCCTGCCTGGAATCTATTTTTGCCCAGGATTATCCCGCTGAGCGCTTTGAAATAATTGTTGTTGATGACGGCTCGACCGACGGGACTAAAGAGATGGTTGAAGCGTTAAAGCCTGTTTTTCCCCGACTGAGGTATTACTATCAGGACAATCATGGCCCGGCAGCTGCCAGGAATTTCGGGGTCAAACAGTCCAAAGCCGGCATAGTCGGGTTTACTGATGACGATTGCAGCTTAACGGCTTCATGGGCGCGCGCGATGCTTAACGCGCACGCAATCGACCCGCGGGCGGACGTTGTCGGGGGGGCAACCTGCGTTGATAAGCGTAACGTAAAAGCCCTGGTGAGCCAGTCTTTAAGCGACGGAGCGATCTTCGCCGATATCAAAGGTGAGAAAAGAATAATTTTTTTCCCCACCTGCAATGTTTCTTTTAAAAAAAGCTCCGTGTCCGGGCAATTCGCCGAGAGTTTTTGTTTTCCTGCAGGAGAGGACCTGGAATTTTTCTGGAGGTTGCATAAGTCCGGAGGCAGGTTTGTTTATAGCAAGGACGTCGCGGTCATCCATAATTGCTCAATGAACCTGAGGTCGTTTGTCCGCCAGGCATATTTGTACGGCAGAGGTAATTGCCGGGTCAAGCATTTCCATCAAGACCATCCTCTGTTAAAAGAGATAAGAACGGATAATATCTTTTTTTTCTCAGGGGCAACGATAGTTAATTTTCTTAAAATACCGCGTTTTGCTTATACCTTAGGGGCCTCGTTAATAAAAAAACACAAAGTACGCGGGTTTTACAGGAGCGTTCAGGTTTTCGCGTATTTCATGCTGCATAAAGCCGTGTATTTGTCCGGTAATCTGAGGGAATATTTTACGCTCAGAAAAATTGCCCCGGCAACGCCGAACGCGCAATGTCCGCCCGCGAACTTCACCCTTGAAAGGCCGGAAACTATCATACTGGATATTACGCACCGTTGTAACCTGTCCTGCGCGATTTGCGATATAAGGAAAGACAAGCCTATCCTTGAATATACCACGCAGGAAGTGAAAGGTCTTATCGCGCAGGCGATCGATTGGGGAGTAAAGGACTTTGTGCTCTCCGGAGGGGAAGCGCTTATCCGTCCCGATATCTTTCCGATCCTTGATTTTGTTAAGCAAAGCAAGTATCGCGTCGGCATACTGACAAACGGTATTTTACTCACCCAAGATTTCCTGGGGAAGCTCCTGCCGTATTTAACAAGCGGTTCGTTATCGCTGTGCATTTCTCTGGATAGCTTGCGCCCTCAGGTGCATGATGAGATCCGCGGTTTGAGGGGGAGCTTTGAAAAAACATTCGCGGGCATAAAAATGCTTTCTGAGAGGAAAAAAACCTCCCCGGGTATAAATTTTAATGTCATCACGATCATACTTAACGGGAACCTGGAAGAGTTGAGGGCGATCGCGGATACAATTTTATCGTTGCGTGCCGATTCTTTGCAGTTTCAGCCGTTACTTTCCAATAACCGGATCTTGAAAGACAGGGGATCTCAGGTTAAATATTGGGTCCCGGCGGAAAGGCTGCCGGTCCTTGATAAAGCGATCGATGATATCGTTGCTTTTAAAAAGAAAAACAGCGCGTTTTTGAGGAATTCGGAGAATAACCTGGAGTTGGTAAAAAAATATTTTCGCGGCACGCTCCACAATCGCGATATACAGTGCCGTAACGCGGAAAGAACGATGCTTGTCGCCTATACCGGGGATACAACGACCTGTTTTGATTGTTACGGGAATATCCGTAAAGAGCCGCTCTCGCGGATCTTTCATGCTCCCGCGGCGGGACAGGCGCGCCGCAAGGCCGCGGGTTGTCCGTCGCCATGCCTGCTGCCTTGTTTTACCGACTAAAGAGGTAATCTTATGAGTGTTGAGCGTAAACGGTTATTTTATTTGATGCGGCGGGGGTTTTTGTTCTGGCTGTCCCGAAAGATCGATTATCCGCTTGTTTCCCCCGATTGCCTGCAGATCAATTTCACCTTCCGGTGTAATTTGCGCTGTAAAATGTGCAGTATGCACGAACGTATGGAGTCGTTTCGCCTGCAAAATAAACAGACCGAACTGGACAAGGAGACCATAAAGAAGCTCATTAAAGAAGCTGTTCTTATGGGCGTTCAGTATTTGATCTTGATCGGAGGGGAGCCGTTCTTAGACGCCGGCATCTATGAGCTCATTTCCTACGCTAAACTTTGCGGGATGCGCGGCGTGACTGTCGTTACTAACGGGACGTTGTTCACTGAGCCTGTTATCGGGAAAATATTCGAATCTAAGCTGGATAACTTAAGCATTTCTATCGACGCTGCCTCAGAGGAGGTTGTCGCTCAAATACGGGGTGAAAACGTCTTACAAAAGATCATAGATAACGTAACGATGCTTAACCGGATGAAAGAACGCAATAAGCTGGTTTTGCCGAATATCGTCTGTGTTTGCACTATTATGGGTCAAAATGTGCATGAGCTCATGGATGTTGTCGGCTTATGCCGGAGGCTTTTGATCCCGCGGATCATTTTCCAGCCCGTAGTGCGCGACAATACCGACCAAAACCGTATTGATTTCAGCTCGGAAGTGTTCGTCCCTGAACAGGAGTTCGCGCTCCTGGACAACGCGATCGATTCCCTTATTGAGTATAAGCGCTCAAGCCGCGATAATTATGATTTTATCGCCAATTCGATACCTCACTTAAAGCTTATAAAGAAATATTTTCGCCGCGCTTTAAAGGCCGGTGAGCTTCCTTGTTATTCCGGGTTTAACCGTATTCAGGTTGTCCAGGAAGGAAAAATATATTTTTGCGTAAATCAATCCGAGCATGAAGCAGTGATCGGGAATATGGATACGGACCGTTTAAAAGAAGTATGGTTCTCAAAAAAAGCGCGGCGTTTGAGAAAATTGATACGCACCTGCGCGTATCCCTGTTTGCAGTGGTGCGCTTACCGCGATGAATTCATTGAGATGTCGGATATCCGGGAACGAAGCAGGCTTTTTGAAAACAGGCCATAGGAACAGTTGAGAGAAGATATGAGAAACGTGGATCAACAGGCGGAGTTGGTTTTGGTTATGTGCCCCTTATGGGGTGTTTCGCAGCCTCCGATCGGCATCAGTTACCTCAGCGGGTTTTTGCGCAAGCATGGTGTCAGTGTCAGGTGTTTTGATTTCAGCGCTGCGTTGTATAAGGTTTTTCCGGAAAAGAAATGCTGGGACTTGAATTTTCCGGAATATTTTATGACCCCTGAACTTTTTAACCTGCATATCGTTCCTGTTTTAAAGCCGGTCCTCGGAGATTGGGCTCAACAGATATTGTCGGTCCGTCCTTCTGTCGTCGGGTTCTCTCTTTTTATGTCGAATATGCCGGCGAGCCTGCTTTTAGCCCAGGAGCTCAAAAAACTTGCGCCTCGCGTGCCGATCGTCGCCGGAGGCTGTGAAGTCACCAGGATCAAGCGGATTTACGTTGACGGCGTCATTCGCAGGGCGCATCTGGATACCGGCGTTATCGAGAGTGGTGCTTTCGATTTGTTCGTTGACGGGGAAGGGGAGCAGGCGCTTCTGGAAATAGTATCTTTCATCAGGAAAAATGAAGATTATCGCACGATCAAGGGCGGAGTCTACCGGGAAAACGGCTCTTTAGTTGCCAATCAGCCTCGAGAACTCATACGGGACCTGGATATCGTGCCGCCTCCTGATTTCCATGATTTTAACCTTGATGATTATACGAAGCGCAGCCTACCGGTCATTTCCAGCCGCGGTTGCGTGAACCGCTGTACTTTTTGCGCCGACAGCCCTTTGTGGAAAGTTTACCGGTATCAGTCGGCGGAAAGGGTTTTCGAAGAATTTTCTTTTCTATCAGGCGAATACGGCATCACTGATTTTGAAATAGTCGATTCAACCTTTAACGGCAATATCGAGCGCCTGGATAAGCTCTGCGCGCTCATCATTGAGTCGCGTTTAAAGATCCGCTGGTCGGCAAAAGCGACGCTGCGTAAAGAAATGGATTACGCGTTGTTGTCCCGCATGCAAAAGAGCGGCTGTACCGATCTTTCCTACGGCGTGGAAAGCGGCTCCTACCGGGTGCTGCAGGACATGCGTAAGAATACCAGCCTTATGGAGACCAAAAGGATCCTTCGGGATACCTGGAAAGCAAAGATCAGGGTGAATAGTTTTTTCCTGATCGGCTACCCTACGGAAACGGAAGATGATTTTCAGTTGACCCTGGATTTTGTCAAAGAGAACGCGCGTTACATCCATCGCTTTGACCAGATCACCGGTTGCCATTTAGAAGAAGATTCTTATTTGAGCCTGAATTCCGATAAGTATAGCATCGAGATAAAAGATGACGGGTGGTGGAGCCCGCAGAGCACGCCTGCGATACGCAAAGAGCGGCTCAACAGGTTCCGGGAACTGGCGCGTAAACTGCACGCGCACTATCGATGCGAAGTTCAGTTGTGACGCGGGGAAAGAAATATTCCTCCGGCAAGAAAGTGGGCATATGAAGCTGCTTAAAGAATTAGAAAAGAATTTGGGGTATTATTTTTCAGGGCAGGTTGGCGTCCCGTTAAGTAAACCGCATTGGATATTTGTCAGCCTGACGCATCGCTGTAATTATTCCTGTCAAATGTGCGGAGTAAGCAAGATCTTACGGGAGCATGAACTGGAGCTTGGGCTCCTGCAAAAAGTTTTTAAAGAGGTAGCGCAATGGGACTCTGATCCGGTAATGGTTTTTACCGGCGGGGAGCCTTTTTTGCGCGAGGATATATTTGAGATCATCGCGTGCGCGGTTTCTCTGGGGATCAGGCTTGAGCTGGTCAGCAACGGCAGCCAGATCAAAGACAGGGGTATCGCGCGCAAGATCATCCGTTCGGGATTAAGCAATATCGCTGTTTCTCTTGACGGGGCGTCCGCCGGGGTGCATGACGCGATCAGGGGAGTCCCCGGCGCTTTTGAGGCGGCATTGGAGGCGTTAAGCCTCTTGAGCGAGGAAAAGAGATCGTATCCCGCGGGCCCGCAGATCTCCGTTTGGACGACCATAATGAAAGAAAATGTCGGTGAATTGTCCGGTATCATTCCCGTAACAAGGGCGCGGGGAGTCGAATGCCTCGTCTATCATCCGGTCATTGTGACGCAGGATGATATGCAGAATACGATCAAATCAGGGCATTTTTGGGTCACCGACGAATATCTGCCGCGATTAAAACAAGAAATTGAAAAAATAGCCGAGTATCGCAAGAATGAAGGGTATGTCGCGTTCTTGCATGACCCTTTTTTATGGCTGCGTTATTTCCAGTGGGACCTTACGAAAAAAGACTGGAAATGCAACCCCTATGTTTTTATCGATATCGGCCCTGACGCCTTTGTGAGAAGCTGCGGGCCGGCTTTCGGAAATGTCAAAGAAATGACCTTGAGTGAATGTTTAGAGACTAAAGAGGCAAAGCGCGCGCGGGAAAGAATGCTGCGCTGTAACCGTCCGTGCCTGCAGACGTGTTGGGGGAGGCCGGAGGCTGACGATCTAGAAGGTATCGTGCGGAATTTCCGCAAGGAAGCGGGTTCCTTACGCCTTGAAAAAGGGCGGGAAAAAGATTTGTTGAATGAAGGGATAGCGTTATTATCGCGGTATGAGGCCATGATCCGTAAAGAAAGTAAAAAATGGAAAAGAGATTAACGGAAGTAATTATTTCGATCACGAACCGCTGCAATTTACGCTGCGCGATGTGCCAGATACCCATGACGAGCGCTCCGGAAATGACGACGTCTGAGCTTAAAGGCTTGATAGAGGATATTATCGAGCTGCATCCCCGCACGATCGTTTTTAGCGGAGGGGAGCCCCTCGTGCGCCCTGATATCGGTGAATTGATCGCGTTCGCCAACCATCGTAAGGTCAATACCTGCCTTACGTCCAACGGTACGATGATAACCGATGAAACGGCTGCCATGCTTGCCTCAACGGGTATAGGGGTGGTCAATATTTCTATCGAGGGCACGCGGGAGGCCCATGACGCGCTGCGCGGGCGCGGTAATTATGATAAAGCGCTTTTGGCTTTGGAAAACTTGCGCAGCCATAAGATCGAAACTACGATCGCTACCATGGTCTGCAAGCTGAATTTCAGCGTCCTTGCTGAAGTTATGGAATTGGCCGCCCGTTTTGGGGTAACGACGGTAAAATTCCAGCCCTTTAGCGATATATTCTTAAACGATAAATCCTGTTCCAGCCGGTTCTTATGCGAAGAAAAAGCGCGGGGTGATATCTTAAGAAGCATTGAAAAAGTCATAGAGCTTTCCAGGAAATACAGGATTTCCACGAACCCGGCTGCTTACCTGCGCAATATCCCCGCCTACCTTACGGGAACCAGGCGGCGCGATACCGGTGCCCAATGCTCCGCTTTATGGGCGTCGTGCCCGATCTCATCAGGGGGGGACATACATCTTTGCTGGGTGCTTTCGGAGATCGTTATCGGCAACTGTAAGGACAAAAAGATCACGCAGATCTGGGGATCGGCTGCCCATGAGCTGTTGCGGGGATCCGTGCTGAAAGATAAATGTTCAGGCTGCCTTATGAGTTGCTATGACACGCAGTACGGTGTGGATAGTATCCCTGAAATGATAGCTCTCAAAGCTCAAAAAATAAAACAGCCTAAATTCTACAAGCGCCAGTATTTCAGGGCGTATCAATACGCGCAGTACCTTTTTAAGAAAACATTCAATACCCTTGTCCGTTTAAATAATCCTTTAAAAAAGAATAAAAAACCGGCATCTCGGGTTTTAGAAGAGATCCGTGCCGCGAAAGAATTCTTAAGGAAGCAAATACATTGAGAGCGACAGCATGAAAGAAGTTTCCCTTTATATACCCTGCTATAATGCCGAAAAGACGATAGGCCAGAGTATTGAAGCGGCGTTGAAGCAGTCGTATCCGTTAAAAGATATCCTGGTCATCGATGACTGTTCCAGAGATAAAAGCGCGGAGGTCGCCTCAACATATCCGGTAAGGCTCCTCCGGCTCGATAATAACGCCGGCCTGGCGTCGGTACGTAACACCGCGATACATAATTTAAGCTCCGAATATATCGCGTCCATCGACGCGGACTGTGTGCCTGAAAAAGATTGGCTCAAACATATTATGCGCAGCTTCGAGCAGAAAGAGGTCGCCGGGGCGGGGGGCAAGCTCATTGAGCGAAACCAGTCCGGCTTTGCCGATATCTGGCGCGGCGTGCACATGAAGCAGCACTGGGACGGGTTCGGTGATAAACCGGCATTTTTATTCGGTTCAAACACTGTTTTTAAAAAAGAAGCTTTGGTGAATGTAGGAGGTTACAACGAAATATTAAAAAATAATTACGAAGATGTCGATATTTGCGGCCGATTGTTTATGTCAGGGTATAGCTTTACCTACGAGCCGCAGGCGCTCGCCTATCATTGTAAGCAGGATGATGCCTGTTCGGTGCTTAATAATTTCTGGAGATGGTATTTCCCGTATCATCAGAGCCGGGGTTTTTATTCCAGCGAAGAAAAATTACTGCTTAAGGTAAAGGATAACCTGGGGTTGGCAAACCGTTTTATAAGGGAAGACGCGGCCGCCGGGCGCCCTGAGCTGCTTTATTTGGATTTTTTGCTGGCGTTCCATCATTCGTTAAAGGACCTGGAATATATGTCGTTTTGCCGGTCTTCGCCGTATCCTGATTCTTTGCCGTCAACCTGCTGGTTGTCGTTGGTTGACCTGACGTTCGGATATCATTTTCACCGGCCGGGAGATAATTTGCCGACTTTTTTGCCTGAATCGAGCGCCTTTACCCAGAATTGCCTCGCGCTTACCCTGCTTTCAGGAGACGCGTTGAAAAAAGAATTTAAGAGCGATAATTTTATCAGGCGTTTATATAAACATTTGCTGCTTTCTTTGGACGCGTTTGAGGATGACGCTTTCCTGGACGCCCTGGAGAAGCTGGTCAGGAACCATACGGATTGGAGTTTGTTGTTCAAGGCGAAGCATCCGTATCTTAATTCTTTGTTTTTGGAGACTTTTTTTGATTCCCTGGACAGTTGGATATGGAACCTTAAGCCCTGCGTTAAAGTGATTGAGCTGTCCGCCCGGGAATTTTGATCAGCGCATGTATCGTTTAGAAAAAAGGAGTATTTATGAAAAGAAAGAAGATGCCGACAACACGCGTTTTGGACCTTGCCGCGATAGCCGTCTTTGCGGCGGGGCTGGTATTATGCGGGCATACGCTTTTTTATGAGTTTACGGGTATCAAGTCTGTGGGGACAGCTATCCTGATACTTGTCATAAGCGTTGCTCTCGCGGCGGTGATCCGTATGATCGGGATAATGGGGGAGTTCCTTTACACTATTACCGGATCTTTGTTTGCGCTTAACCATGCGGTGGTATCCTTGTCTGATGATGTCCTGCGTAAAGAGTTATCGGAGTTAAAGCATAACATCGAGAAGATAAGTTCCGACACGAAAGACGTTACTGTCAGTATTGACGATATTAATGTTTTCTTTCAGAAAATAGAACGCCATTTGGACCTGAAAAGATAATGCGTATCGTATTACTGAACCTTCCGTGGAGAAAACACGGCCGTTTAGGGGTCAGGGCGGGTTCCCGCTGGCCCTTTACGGTTAAGCCGCGCGAAGAGGGCAAGCTTGAGTATGTGCCGTTCCCTTTTTTTCTCGCCTACGCGACTGCCCTCTTGAACCGTCATGATCATACCGCCGGGCTTATTGACGCGGTCGCTGAAGGCCTGGATGAAAATTGCCTTATTGAAAAAGTGCGGGCTTTTATGCCGGAGCTTATCGTTATAGAAACCTCAACTCCGAGTTTCGATAACGATATCAATATCGCTCAAAGCCTCTCGCGCGCGCTTGCCGGCTGTCAGATAGCCCTGTGCGGGCCTCATGCCGGCGTGTATCCGGGATTGATCCTTGAACGCTATGATTTTGTTTCATTTGTTTTGATCGGTGAATATGAAACGGCGTTGGTTGATCTAGCCGCAGCGATAAGCGGGGGGCTGCCTTTAAGGCCGGTGCCGGGTTTAGCTTTTCGAGAGGCCGGACGTATCTATGAGAGCGCCCGAAGAAAGGCTCTCGTCGACCTGGACAGCCTCCCCTGGCCGGAAAGAGCATCGTTGCCCCTGTATAATTATAACGACGGGTTCGCCGGGTTGCCTCAACCTAACGTGCAGATGCTCTCTAGCCGCGGGTGTCCGTTCAGGTGCACCTTTTGCCTATGGCCTCAAACGCTGTATTTTGAGCGTAAATACAGGAAGCGGGACCCGGAGAAGGTCGTAGATGAAATGGGGTTTTTGATCAGGAATTACGGCTTTAAGGCGGTATACTTTGACGATGACCTGTTTAATTACGATAAGAAACATGTCTGCGGGATATGCCGGCAGATAAAGAAGCGCGGGATCTCCGTCCCCTGGGCGGTAATGGCGCGCGCGGATTTGATGGACGCTGATACGCTTCTCTCTATGGCTCAGGCAGGCCTTTACGCGGTTAAATACGGTATTGAGTCGGTTAATCAAAGGGTCCTGAACGCCTGTAAAAAGAAAATGAACATCAGGAGATCCATGCAGGCAATAAAGCTTACCCGCAAGCTCGGTGTGAAAGTCCATCTGACATTCTGTTTGGGCCTGCCCGGTGAGACAAAAGCATCGATAAGAGAAACCCGGGAATTCATACAAGCCGCAAACCCGGATTCTTTACAGTTTTCTCTCGCCACGCCCTTTCCCGGCACGGAGTATTTTACCGCTCTGCGCGGGAAGGAAGCGATCAAGTCATACGACTGGGCTGATTATGACGGTAACCGGAAGTGTATTATTCAAACAGAGTCGTTAACTAACGAAGAATTACAGGATGAGTGGGATGCTCTCAATCGTAATTATAACCTGCAATAGCATTGAGTTCCTCAAAGCCGCTTTAAGTTCGCTTGAGGCCCAGGGATGCCATGATCATGAGCTCATTGTCGTCGATAACGGCTCTCAGGACGGCACCGCGGGTTTTATAAGAAGCGCGTATCCGCGCGTTAAACTTATCGAAAATGCCTCTAACCTTGGGGCAGCCGGAGCGAGGAACCAGGGGATAGAAGCGTGCGGGGGAGATTGGGTTTTAACCTTGGATTGCGATTGTGTCCTGGGTGAGGATTTCCTCGCCCAGGTAAAGAAGGCGATCGCCTCTTTGCCGCCGGATACGGGGATCATACAGCCTAAGATCTTGCGCGTTGATAAGAAGACGATATATTCCGCCGGAATAGAGCTTACTTATTTTCGCAGGTTCCGCGATATCGGCAGCGGCCGCCGCGATGGAGCGGCCTTCAGCAGGCGTAAACCCGTCTTTGGGGCCTGCGCCGCCGCGGCAGTGTATAAGAAGGCGATGCTTTTGAAGGTCAAGGAAGAGACCGGATTTTTTGATGAAAGATTTTTCTTCCTCGTTGAAGATGTTGACCTGGCATGGAGAGCGCGCAGGAGCGGGTACAGCGCGTGGTATTATCCTCAGGCGGAATGTTTTCATCAGGGGAATAGTTCACGGGCTGATAAGAAGTTGCGGCAATACCTTTGTTTTAAGAACAGGCGCTTATTGATCTCTAAGAACGATAAACGGTTTTTTTGGGACGATGTTTTTACGGCGTGCGCGTATGACCTGCCGAGAACAGCGTATTTATTTATAACCAACAAATACATGCGCCGCTCCTGCGTCTCGGGGCCGGGGCCTTTGCGGGGCATGCTTTGTAAATAAGCGATCCGTGTGCTGATGAAAAAGAACTTATATTTAACTGAACTGGAAAGCCGGAGTATTTACATCATCAGGGAAGCGTATTGGCAATACCGCGGCGCGTTAGCGCTTTTGTGGAGCATGGGAAAGGATTCCACGGTATTGGTGCATTTGGCGCGTAAGGCCTTCCTCGGCACGGTTCCTATTCCCGTCATACATATCGATACGACATTTAAATTTAAACAGATCTATGATTTTCGCAGGCGTTACGCCCGGAAATGGGGTTTGGACCTGCTCATCGCGCGTAATGATGAAGCGCTCAATAAGCGTATCTCTCCCTCGCAGGGCAGGTTTGAGTGCTGTCATGCTTTAAAAACAGAAGCGCTTAAGCAGATAGTGGAAGCGCGGGGATTAAAGGCTTTACTGGTTGCTATACGAAGGGATGAGCACGCGATCAGGGCGAAAGAAAGGTGTTTTTCACTGCGCGATAAAGAGTTTAAATGGGATTATGGCAATCAGTCCATGGAGTTGTGGTCAGAGCATTATAAGACCCGGGGAAATAAAGAAAGCCACTTCAGGGTCCACCCGCTCCTGGGGTGGAGAGAGATCGATATATGGAAGTATATCAAACAGGAAAAACTTCCCGTCGTCAGCCTCTATTTTGCGCGTAAAGGGCAACGCTACCGGAGTATCGGTTGTGAATGCTGCTGCCAACCGGTAGCATCATCTGCCGACAGCCTGGAAAAGATCGTGAGCGAGCTCAACGTTACTGCCGTCGCTGAGAGGTCCGGGCGCGTCCAGGATAAAGAAAAAGCGTATATGATGCAGAAATTACGGTCGTTAGGATATATGTAAAGCCATGAATAAATATTTACGGATAGTCGTAACGGGGGATGTTGATTCGGGGAAATCGACTTTGATCGGAAGGCTTTTATCGGAATTGAACCCGCTTTCCCGTCATATGGTGGATGAAGTTTCCCTTGCCTGCCAACGTTTGGGGCGGGATTTTGAGTTCGCTTATTTGCTGGACAGCCTTGAAGAAGAGCGTCATGAAGAGCGCACGATCGATACAACGCAGGTTTTTTGTAAAGCCAGGAACGGCCTGGAGATGGTTTTTATTGACGTCCCCGGCCACCAGGAGCTGCTCCATAATATGCTCAGCGGCTCGTCTCAGGCGGACGCGGCGGTGCTGGTAGTCGATGCCGGCAAGCCGATAGCGGAGCAGACCAGGAGGCAGGCCTTTATTTTGGAATTTCTCGGTATAAAGAGCGTTGTGGTGGCCCTTAATAAGATGGACGCGGTTGGTTTCCAGGAGCAGGCGTTTGAAAGGGGCAAAGCCGGTATTGAAATGTTCCTCAAATCAATTCATTTAGCCCCGGGATCCTTTGTGCCGATATCGGCAAAACAGGGGGAAAATCTTATCATACCGTCAAAGCTCATGGAATGGTATAATGGCCTTTCACTCATTGAAGTTCTAAGCTCTGAAGCTTTCAGCGGGAAGCTTTTTGCGGCTCACTCCGTGTTTGATAACGCGGGGTTTGTTTTTTTAGTCCAGGATATTTATCATCTGAACAAGAAAAAAGTCGCCGTGGGCCCTCTGGCGCACGGGAGCGTTGTTTTAAGGTCACCATGCCGCGTTCTGCCCGGCAATACTAAAAACAGGGTAGAGAAAATAGTAGCATTGGACAGGCCGGTGAGAAATGCCAGTGCCCCTTTCGGGGCGGGACTCATATTGCGTGATATGGCCTGCCTTAAGCGCGGTGATGTTATTTGCGGCTGCGATAGCCTGGTTGTGCGCCGCGAGTTTCCGGCAAAGATCTTTTGCCTGAAACAGCTGCGCCAGGATGCCCGGTATGATCTTAAGTGCGGCACTCAAGAAACGCCGGCGCGCCTGAGTGAGATAACGCGCGCGTGGGAAACATCCGATATGCGGGAGATAACGGTAACTCGCAGGCACTTGGAAGAGAATACCTTGGCGCAAATCATCGTTTCAACTGAAAACCCGTTAGTGACCGCGGACAGCGTTTCCGCCGGCAGTTTAGGAAGGTTTGTGTTGCGCGGGCAAGAGGGAGATATTGAAGCGGTAGGAATGATCTCATAGGAGTGGATGCATAAGTTTTTATTTAATTATATCGATCCGGGTTCGGGCTTTGTATTCGGGCAGAATTCATCGCTTTTTTTAGGGGCATTGGCCGGTGTGTTCGGCAGCCTGGTGTTTTTTTTCAAACACAGGTTTAACTCCCGGAAAAGGCTTATTGGGGCGTGTATTTTACTTATAATCCTTATCAGCAGCGGAGTTTTGATCATGAAAGCTATATCGGGGGGTAATAAGAGAAAAGTAGTTGTTTTAGGGATCGACGCGATGTCCGCGGACATTACCGAAGAACTCATGAGGGAAGGCAGGCTCGCGAACCTGGCGTCCTTGAAGTCGAAGGGTTCGTATGCCCGCCTTGCTACAACTAATCCGAGCGAATCAATAGTTGCCTGGTCCAGCTTTTCGACCGGGCAGAATCCGGGCAGCCACGGGATCTTTGATTTTATCATGCGCAACCCCGCCGAATACAGCCCGTATCTGGCACTTAATGAGATCAACAACAATAGTGAGGGCGGGGGTGTGGTCATTACCAATAGAAAAAACGGCGAAAATTTCTGGAACATCCTTTCCCGCAATAATGTCCCTTCGTACATTTATTTTTGCCCGAACACCTTTCCTCCTGAGCGTGTAATGGGAAAGATGTTTTCCGGTATGGGTGTCCCTGATATTTCGGGGACGATGGGAAAATTCACTTTTTACACTACAAAGCCTTTGTTGCCTGAAGATAGAGAGAGCAGGGGTAGGATCATTCAGGTCAAAGACGATGGGGGCGGTTTTGAGGATCATTTGTACGGCCCGATGGTCGCTTCAAACGGCAGCCCTGTCGAAACGCGGATCCCGCTTAAGGCCGTTTTACGCCCCGCGGAAAATAAGGTTATCGTTATCGTGCAGGGGAAAAGCGTCGAATTAAAAAAAGGCGCCTGGAGCGCCTGGGTCAAGGTGTCTTTTGATATCGGAATGTTCCGTAAGGCGCATGGGGTGCTTCGGATGTACCTGAGATCAATTACTCCTGATCTTGAGCTTTATGTCAGCCCGGTCAACTTTGATCCTGAGCGCCCGCTTTTTAGGATATCTTTCCCGGGAGGCCTGTCCCGTGAATTAGCGAAAGAAAACGGCTTGTTCTACACGCAAGGGATGCCGTATGACACGTGGGCTTTGACTGAAGGGCGTATTGATGAACACGCGTTCCTGGAGCTGGTTGATGAGATAACAGGTGAGCATGAGAAAATATGCTTCAATGAATTACGAAAGCATAAATCAGGGTTGTTTTTTTATTATTTCGAGGCCCTTGACGTCATTTCTCACATGTTTTGGCGGTATCGCGATCAGGAGCATCCCCTTTATGAAAATGATGCCCGCTATAAAGAGACTATCGCGCTCTATTATGAAAAAGTTGACCGGATGGTGGGCAAGATCATTAAGGGGCTTGATAAAGATACCGTGCTCATTATCCTTTCTGACCACGGGTTCAGCGCTTTTCGCCGGTCGGTCAACCTTAACCGGTGGCTTTTGGAGCAGGGGTTTCTCTCACTTAAGCCGGGTACAGAGGAAAGCTCGGGCTTCCTGGAGAATATTGATTGGTCAAAGACAAAGGCATATGCTTTGGGTTTCGGAGGGATCTACCTTAATAGAATAGCCAGGGAATATTACGGGATCGTCGCTGAATCTGAAGTTAAAGCCCTGAAAAATGAATTAAAAGGAAAACTCCTGTCATTTATAGACCAGAAAACAGGCAAAAATGCCGTATACGCGGTGTATCTGCAGGAAGAGATATTCCAGGGGCAGGCCTCCGGCGACGCCCCGGACCTGTTCGTCGGGTTTAACCAGGGGTACCGCGCGTCATGGCAGACCGCGTTAGGAGCGGTTCCCCGGACGCTCATCGACGATAATAAGCGCAAATGGAGCGGCGACCATTTGGTCGACCCGCATTTCGTGCCGGGAGTGATATTCAGCAACAAAAAGCTTGGCCTTACAGAGCCCGCGATAATAGATCTATCTCCGACTATCTTGAAGTTATACGGCATCCAGTTTCCCCCTGATACCCCGGGAAAGCCTTTATTGAACATTGATGAAGAAAAATAAAAAATATTTTTTTCGTATTTCAGCCGTAACAGCCGTTATTTTTCTTTTGTTCCTGGGAATACGCTTTTACCGGGAAAGCAGAGGGCCCCAGCGCGTGGTTTTGATCACCCTGGACGCTTTACGGCCTGACCATCTTGGTTGTTACGGTTATCCGGTGAATACTTCGCCGAATATCGACGCGTTCGCGAAAGAAGGCGCAGTCTTTACAAATGCTTTCGCGCATGCGTCTTTTACCGCTCCCGCTTTAGCTTCGCTTATGACTTCGCGGTACCCATCAAGTGACGGGGTTTTCGATTTCGGCGATAAAATCCCCGAAGGGATTGAGACATTGACCTCTTTGCTCAAAAAGAATAATTTTGCTACCGGATTTTTCAGCAGTCATCCGGGTTTGGCAACGATAAAAGGCTTTGATCAGGACTTCGATGATTTTTACACGATCTGGACTTTTTCCGATAATAAGAAGGTGACTGCTAAAGCTGTTGATATCAATCCGAGGATCATAAAATGGCTGGACGGGCATAAGCGGAAAAAGTTCTTTGTGTGGATACATTACCTTGAGCCGCACTATCCCCTGGTTCCCGCGGCAAAATACAGGGAGCTCATCGCTTCGCCGCTGCCGGGCCGCAAGCCGGTTGAGGTGCCTATTTCTGCTGATCATCTATATGGATTCGGCGGTATCCCCGGGCGCTTGGCGGCCGCGCATGATAATCGCACTGATCTGAATTTCTATCTTGAACTCTATGATGCTTCGATACGCTATGCCGACAGCCAGGTAGGCGAGGTTTTAGGGTATTTAAGGAAATTGGGCTTGTACGATAACTCGCTGATCATATTGAGCGCTGACCACGCGGAAAGCCTGGGAGAACATGGGCAGTACTTTAGCCATGGATTCCTGCTTTATGACGAATTGCTCAGGGTCCCTTTGGTCATTAAGGCCGCGCGCGAGGGGTCATGGGGTGAAAAAGTTCAGGCGTTGGCCCGGCATATTGATATTGCCGCGACGATCGTTGATTTTCTGGGTATCCCTCAACCAAAGAGCATGATAGGGGAAAGCCTCCTGCCCGGGCTCAAGAATGGTTTTGACCATAATAATTCACGCTCTTTTAGCGCGTTAAGTCCTGATGCGGCGGCTATCCGGGCTGATGGCTGGAAATTGATCTATGACCATCGAAAGGGTTATGAGTTATATGATTTGCAAGTTGATCCCGGTGAGTTGAATAATCTGGTTTTGGTCGACCGTGAGAAATTCGAGCTTCTTAAGAACGAGCTTGACCTTTTGAGGAAGGGGGCGCCGCGCGCGGAAAAGGAACCGCTGACTATTCAAGAAAAAGAACAGTTGCGGTCGTTAGGGTATGCTCAATAAAAGGGCGGGAACTATTTTGCTCACCGGCTTAAACTGCGGTTCTAAGCCTTATCCGGTTTTTTCTTCGCGAGGGATCCTTTTAAAAGCGTTCATGAGCCTGATGAGCGGCATTTTGAAGAATGCTTCCGCGATAATGCTTGCCGATTTTTTTGTGGCTCCCGACTTTCTTTGGTAGAAGTTGATGGGAATTTCCCTGATCTTGAATCCTGCTTTATACGCCTTATAAATGAATTCCGCCTGGAAGACAAAGCCGGTAGAGATGAATGTGTCCAGGTTAATCCCTTCCAGCAGCCTTCTTTTGAAACATTTGAACCCTCCCAAAGTATCGCTGATAGGCAGGTTTAAAATAAACCGGGTGTAATAGTTGGCGCAGTAACTTAAGCGGGTACTATGCGAGAGGCTTTTTGCGGCCTCACCGTAGCGTGTGCCGATGACCAGGTCCGCCTCCGGTATAGCCGCGAGAAATTCCGTCAGGTATCCGGGGTCGTGTGAAAAGTCAGCGTCCATTTGCACTATATAATCCGGGTGTGACCGCAAAGCTTCCCGGAAACCGGCGACGTAAGCTTTCCCAAGGCCGGATTTTCTTTCCCTGTGCAGGACCCTGATGCGGGGGTCATTCAGGGCGAGTTTATCCGCGGTTTCCCCTGTTCCGTCAGGAGAATTATCATCGACAAAAAGTATCCTCACCCGGGGAAGAACGGCCAATATCCGTTCTGAGAGAGGCGCGATATTTTCCTTCTCGTTATAGGTCGGTATGACTATGATCGTTTCCATCGTTGATCGACATCCCTAAGAGCATCCACCAGAGTAATGCCACCTCCGGCAGGAAAAACGTGAAATCAATAATGTTGTGTATGAGAAAAACAGATACAGAAGATAAAAGCGCTATCGTTGCGGGTGAATCTTCCCGGTTTAAGCGTATGTTGTTCATAGCTTGTTTCCCTGAGAGTGAGATCAACCAAACCAAAGAGATAAGTCCGGGTAAGCCCATTTCAGCCCAGATCTGTAAATATGAATTGTGCGCGAAGCGTGTTTGGGCGAGGTTAAAGTTGCCTATGCCGACTCCGGTCAGGGGTGCCAAAGAAATGATCGGGAGAGTGGCTTTCCAATAATCGAGCCTCGCTAAAGTCGAGAAAATGGGTTGGATATGTTCTTTTGCCGTAGTCGTGCGCATTATGATAACGATCCCCAGGATCAGGAGTAACCCGCTCAGAATAGCCGCGATCATTTTACGCACCTTTGCCTGTAATAATGTGTAGATGCATATTCCTAAGAAAGTGCTGGTAATGGCGCCAAAAGAGCGTGTCAGTAAAAGGGTTAAGAGTAAGGGGATAATTGCCCATCTTCTTTTGCCGTTGATAAGCGTTAGCGGGATAAGCATGCCGACATACCCTCCGAGCATATTAGGAGAGACAAAAGGGAAATATGCCCTGTTCTGGTTGAGGGTTTCAATGATGTAGGGGGCATTTATCCCGTGTGATTTCACGTATTGCAAGAGGTTAAGGTAGCCGAAAAAGTACTGGTAAATCGCGAGTATGCTGAGTATAACGCCGTATATGACCATCGTGTTGATAAAGACAAGCCGTTCGCGTTGAGTGAATCCTGCCGCGATGAAAAAGAGCAGCAGCGCGCTTATATATTTGTAGAGCTCCGCGGTACTGTTTTGACGATGAAGCGAGAACAGGACGGAAACGGCAAGTGACAGGCAGAATAAAAGTATCGCGGGGATAAATCGTCGCATATGACGCAAGGGCCTGATCCTGAGGATAGCGTAGAGCAGCGCGAAGAGAACCAGGTATGTTGAATAAAAATAATTGAGCCGCGGGTATGCTAAAGAAGAGATGAACGGGCGGAAAAAGATTATCGATAGAAAGAGAATAAACATTATGTTATAATTTTAGACAATATTATCCTTAAAGTCAAAGGGTATTTGACGAGTAATGAAAAAAGGATTTGGGGAGAAGGGTGAGTAATTAAACTTATGCCTGGAGTGTCCGTAAGCATTGTCATTGTTACCGCCGGCAAGGGGGATTTTATAAAAAATTGCCTTTGTTCGCTCGGAAAACAATCCTTCCGCGATACGCAGGTCATTGTTATCGATAATTCCCTCCTTGAGCATTTAAGCTTATCTATCGTCAGGGAATTTCCCTCCGTGCGTATCCTTAAAAATGAGTTGAATATGTTTTATTGCCGGTCTTTGGACCAGGGGATAGCCGTTTGCGAAGGGAAATTTATCCTTTGCCTGAATGATGATGTTGTCCTGGAGGGGAATTTTATCGAGGAAGCGCTCAAGGGTTTTAGCGTGAGCCCTGATATAGGCATGGTCAGCGGAAAGATCTTACGCGCGGATAAAAAAACTCTCGATAGCACGGGGTTGTTTTTGAGCCCCTGGAGGACGGCAGTTGAGCGGGGGTATGGAACTCCCGATGAAGGCCGATTCGCCAGGGATGGGTATGTTTTCGGGGTTAACGGCGCTGTGGCGTTTTACAGAAAGGCCCTCCTTGACGGCCTGAAAGTAGAGGTTTCTCCCGGTGTTACCGAGTATTTTGATAATGATCTCGCCTTTTTCTATGAAGACCTGGATATTTGCTGGAGGGCGCAGAATGCCGGTTGGAAGGCGTATTATGTTCCGTCAGCTATCGCCTATCATGTCCGCGGCGCTACCGCAAGGCGCGCGCAAGGAATTAATAAAAGATTTGCCCGGTTTTATTTAAATGATGAGTTAAATTTTTATTTAGTTAAAAACAGGTGCCTTACAATAATTAAAAACGAGAAGCTGATCTGCTTCTTGATGTTCTTTCCGTTGATATTTATTTATGACGCAGTTACCTTTATTTATCTCATATTCTGCCGGCCGGCTGTTCTACGCTTCTTCTTTGATCCCGCAATACCTTTTCAATCAGCCTTTCGTAAAAGGCAATTCATCAAAAAGCTAAAGAGAAGATAATTAAATTAAGCCAGTAGTGTTATCGGTTCTCGGTGCTCGGTTATCGGTTATCGTATGTTAGAATGGTCATAATTACCGATAACCGAGCACCGAATATTTGTCATGGCAAAGCCAGAGGGGGAGGGCATTTTTTAGAAAATACAGATTATTCTAATTAGATTTTCATATCAGGGTTGTAAGTTAGTTAATGTCAATAAGTTATGTATTGATTGCCAAGTCAATAAAAGTGTGAAAATTTCTTAAAAAAATATGTTTTTTCGGGTAAAAAATGTTATACTTTATTCATCATGGAAGATTTGAATTTTGTGCAAAAGTGTATTGAAGGGGATAGGCAGGCATGGGATAAGTTCCTCGAGCGGTATTCCCGCCTTATTTATAATTATATTTTTTCAGTTTTGCGTTATAAGGGCGCCGGTTATATCGGTGCTGATACAATTGATGAATTATTCCAGGAAATATTCCTTTCTCTTGTAGATGATAATTTCAAAAAACTCAAAAGCTTTCAATCGCGCAACGGCTGCAGCTTTGCGACCTGGCTGCGGCAGATCGTTGTAAATAAAACAATTGATTTTATCCGCAGCCGTAAGGATCTCGTATCAATTGATGATCCTCAATCTTTTGATGAAGAATCAATTGTCGATGAATCCCTTACGGTCCCGGAAGGTGTCTTTAGCAAGGAAAAATTCGCTTTGCTGCGGGATTGCATTGAACGCTTAGGCACGGAAGAGCGTTTTTTTCTGGAGATGTATATCAATCAAGGCTTAAGCTTGGATGAATTAAAAGGATTGCTTAAAGTTTCCCGGGGGACGATCGATATGCGCAAAACCAGGATAATTGATGATTTGAGAGAATGTTTTAAGCATAAGGGGTTTATGGTTTAGCTTTTAGCTTTGAAAGGCCGGTAAGATCTATGCGGGAAAAGACACAGGTGTTCATTAAGTCGGTTTATCGAATGTGGAAGCGTTCTAAATTTGACCCGGCCCAAGCTCATCCTGACGCCGCGGTATTCGCTTGTTTTTTTGACGGCGGGCTTTCTCAAGAAGAGAGCCGCGAGTTTAAGCGGCATATCGTTTTATGCGAAACTTGCGCTGAAAAAGCTGCCGCTGCGGTCCCGCTGGATGAGGCAGCGAACATCGCTGTTGCTCCCGGCCGCCTGCGAGCGCTCAAGAAACTCTTGAGCGAGCGCATCATTCGGGATATTTTAGAAATTAGCCTCTTACTTAAGGAGGGGTCATTTGAGCTTCTCAATACAACGGGAGAAGTCTTATCCGGAGGAGAATTTATCCCTGAAGCTGTTTTGAGAAGCGCCAGATCAGGAAAAACCCGGCATGAACTGATAGTTCGTAATGATTTTAAAGGCCTGCGATTAGAGGTCAGGATTGAAAATAAGCGCAAGCGTACTACCAGGGTGAGCGTGTTGTTGAAAGATAGTGCCGGCCGCAAGGCTTTACGGAAAGATGTTAGGGTTACGCTTTCGCGCGCAGGGGTGGAATTAGAATCTTATTGTGTTGATTCAGGCAGGGCATGCTTTGAAGACGTAGCTGCGGGAAGCTATACCGCCGCCATAGCCGTTGATAATAAAATTATTGCTACGGTCGTCTTGAATATGCGGCTTGCCTAAACTTATTTTAAGCCTATGGGGGATAAGCAAAATATTCTAATTTTGGAGATCCTGTGCCATCAGCCGCACCTTAAAATGTGTGTAACTACTACAGGTGAGATTGCCTGTGCTATCCGGCACTATAGCCTCCAAGCGGTCCCTTTTCCTATAATAACCGCTGTATCCGAAGATATCTGCGCCCTGCTCAATAACGCCAATAGCAAAAGTATTTTTGACCCTGATCTCACCCTTCAGCTTAAAAAGGCCGGGCAGATCTTATGGGACGCTTTATTAACCCGCGAGGTTAAAGCCTGCCTGCGGGCATCGCCGCCATCGCGGCTCATATTAAGCCTGGATGAAGAATTGGTCGCTATTCCCTGGGAGCTTTTGTTCGACGGAGATGATTTTTTAAGCTTAAAGTTCGGCGTCGGAAGGATGATGAGGACTCAGGAAAGGGGCCCGCTGGCAAGTCCGAGAAATGTCGCGGATAAAATGAAAATGCTCGTGCTGGCTGACCCTACCGGAGACCTGAAATATGCCTATACTGAAGGGCTGTATATTTTGAAGGAGCTCAAGAAGAGAAAAACAAATATGGCGCTTGATTTTAAATCGGCGCTGGTTGATACGTTGTACGTCCATAAGAGCTTCAGGGATTATGACATCGTTCATTTTGCCGGACACGGAGCTTCCGATGGGACAGGCCCTGATAAGACGGGTTGGCTGCTCAATGACGGGATATTCTCGGTCAGCGATATCATGAATATGGCGGGAGCAATGCCGTTACCGTCGCTGGTCTTCTCAAACGCCTGTCATCGCGCCCGCGGCTATACGGGTGATTATCAAAGAAAGGAGTACGACCTGGCGTCGGCATTTTTATTGTCGGGGGTCAGGCATTATGTCGGAAGCTTGCGTAAGATCGAAGATCAGGTGAGCCTGGTCTTTTCCCGTGAATTCTATTCGCACCTGCTGAAGGAAAAACCTCTCGGGGAATGCGTCCGTTTAGGGCGTTTGAAGTTGATGGAAGTATACGGCGCTCATTCAGTTTTCTGGTCAAGTTACCTGCTCTATGGCGATCCGGATTATAGCTTCGATGCGGGGCAACAACAGGATCATGCGGCGGCCTTTAAGGGTGTGCCTAAGAAATGTTTGTGTTTAACTTCCGTGGGGGCGCTTGTTTTTGCCTGTGGCATAGTTTTACAGAATTACTCACCATCCGTAAGCCCGCAGGCGCATCTGTTGATGCTTCGGTCCGCGAGGTTGATGGGGCAAGGCAGCAACAATAGCGCGGCGCTGCTTTACGAAGAGGTCAAGAATAATGATCCTTTGTTCTTGCCTGTATATCTGCCGATGGCGAAAGCGTATCAAAAGCAGGGGCTCCGCGACCGGGCTTTAGCAAGTTGTTTTGAATATGCCTATTACAGCCAGAAAAAGCGGGATTATAAACATCTCTCTGAAGCGTATATCGCGATCGGCTGGCTTTATTATCAAAAAGGGGAATATCCGAAAGCATTCGATTTTTATGAAAAAGCTTTATCGCTGTGCCGCGGGCAAAAAGACCGTTTAGGAGAAGCTTGTGCTTTGAGAAAACTGGCTTTATGGTATATTGATAAGGGGCAAGGCGATAAGGCGCTTGAATTACTGACAAAAAGCTCTGAGATAAACCGTGAACGCCAGCATCTGCGGGGGTACCGCTATAACCTGGCCTGCGATTATTTTGACCTGGGGCTTTTATTCAGCGATAAAGGCGACCATGAGCTCGCCCGGAGTTTTTATGATAAAAGCAAGGCAATGTTTAGAAAATTGGACCTGCGGGATGAGCTTAGCGATTATTATTTTAACCTTGGCGAGATCTATCTGTTTGAAAAACAATACGAGCGCGCGCTTGATTGTTACCGGGAAGGTTTAAAGATCGACGAGCGCGAAGGCAATGTGCCTAATATTGCCGGCGATTATACGATGATCGGCGAATGGTACCTGGACATGGATAACCTGCCGAAAGCCGAAGAATTCTTCACCCGGGCGGCTTTTATTTGCAGGAGCGCTCAATTAGAGCCGGAATTAGCGGCGGTAAATTTTAATTTAGGGATCGTGTATAAAAAACGAAAGCAGAAGAATAAAGCGCGCGAGTATTTTCAGCAGGCGCAGGAATTTTACCGGTCGGTTGATACTCCTGACCGTAAAAAGGCCGAAAAGGAGCTTTTAGAGCTTAACGGTTGAGTACCGGTATTGTTTTTCAGGGAGGTATCCTGTGTTTTCTCAAGTCAACAAATGGCTGTTCATATCTTTAGGGCTTATACTCTGCCTGACTTTCTTTACCAGGAATAATTATAAATGGGTGAACCGTATCTCACCGTTGATCTTAAATGAGCCTGTTCAGGAAAAAATAGAGCGGCAAGAGAGCATTGACCTTGAAATAAGGGGATATTCGTACCGTTTGACCCCTGTGTACGAATTTGAAATAAATGCTTTGGTGGTCAGTAAATATAATTATAAGTTCGGTATTTACCGTTCAGACAGCGTTTTCCCGATAGATCTGTGCATGATCTGGGGAGATAATATCGCGCGAAAGACCTATAAAAATATGTCATTACGCTTTTTTCATGATTGCCGCTGGTGTGAGGTCGAGTGGTGGGGAAACCTTGATTTCAATATGCGGCAGCTTGCAAATTGCCATCTGGTGGCAAATAAGAAAAGCATTTTGGATAAAATCAATAGGATAGTTATCGGGGACCAGCTTAAGATCAAAGGAAAGCTGGTAAATATCGAAGGCAGGCTGGTGAGTAAGCCTGATAAATACACTCCCCGGCAATTATCATGGAGAACGAGCGTATCCAGGACTGATACCGGCGCCGGTGCCTGCGAAATTGTTTATGTTGAAGATATTATTTTCTTGAAGAAAGCGAATCAATTGTCCTCCTATTTATTTTTTGTCAGCTTCTACGGACTCTTAATCCTCGCCGCAGTGAATATCGTCCGATTTTTCGTGTAGTTTCCCGTTTATTTACAATAGTCATTCTCACGCTTACCCAACATGTCATGTCTGCCTGATGTCAGTGAGGCTTTAATCGGGCAATACCCTTCATTGTCAATCCCTCACGCTTTTAGCGGGCAGTGTCTCCAAAGTCATTCCCGGTCTCTTATATAGCTATAAGCGGGAATCCGCCGCAGCAAGCGGCGCACCCGCGCAGTACAGATTAGCGCGGGGGGACGCTTTTTAGATGCCCGCTTTCGCGGGCATGACAAGGGGAAGTACCCTCGTACAAGGAAAAGGGTATAACAAGAGGATATTGTTATCGCAGGACAACCGCTCACCGGAAATCAGTCACCTTTTTTATTTATTTTTGTTAGATTTTGAGTTCTCAAACGTCTATTGTTAGTGAGGGCATGAGTTATGTTCGCTTTATGAACATAACTCATCTCTTATAGCTTTGCTGTAGGCCCGAACTATCCCTACGAATGCGTGTAAAATTTCAAAGCGCGAAGCGCTGAAATTTTCACGCAGGACATGAGTAGGGATGAGGGCATGAGTTATGTTCGCTTTATGAACATAACTCATCTCTTATAGCTTTGCTGTAGGCCCGAACTATCCCTACGAATGCGTGTAAAATTTCAAAGCGCGAAGCGCTGAAATTTTCACGCAGGACATGAGTAGGGATGAGGGCATGAGTTATGTTCGCTTTATGAACATAACTCATCTCTTATAGCTTTGCTGTCGGCCCGAACTATCCCTACGAATGCGTGTAAAATTTCAAAGCGCGAAGCGCTGAAATTTTCACGCAGGACATGAGTAGGGATGAGGGCATGAGTTATGTTCGCTTTATGAACATAACTCATCTCTTATAGCTTTGCTGT
>JBAZKL010000005.1:0-95762 GCA_041650835.1 Candidatus Omnitrophota bacterium | reverse complement strand
TTGAAGTAAACCAGCAGCTCAATAATGGGGTATGGGTGAGCTTAGGTAAACATAGCTTTACGGCTGCAGGAACCGCTCAGGTGAGTTTGAGCGACAATGCCAATGGGTTGGTGATCGCAGACGCGGTGAAGCTGGTGTATATTAATTCACAAACAGATGTAGTGGTAGACAACACGGATAGTAATACGAGCCGAGTCGGCAGTTGGACGGTAAGCACGAATACAGCCGGTTATTATGGAACAAACTATGAGTATCGGACAGCGGGGACAGGCGTGAATAAATTTACCTGGTCGCCAGTGGTCAGCGCGTCGGGGACGTATGAAGTGTTTGCGCGGTGGACAGCGTTCTCGAACAGGGCAACGAACGCTAAATATACGGTTACAAATAACAGCGGTAGTTCAACCGTTGAAGTAAACCAGCAGCTCAATAATGGGGTATGGGTGAGCTTAGGTAAACATAGCTTTACGGCTGCAGGAACCGCTCAGGTGAGTTTGAGCGACAATGCCAATGGGTTGGTGATCGCAGACGCGGTAAGAGTTGTATTACAAGATTAAGCCTGCTTTTGTCATTCCCGCACGTTTTTAAGCGGGAATCCGCCGCAGAAAGCGGCGCACCCCGCGCAACTTCCTATTAGCGCGGGGTGTAAACAAGCGTGTCATTGCGAAGACTTGCGAAGCAGGGCTGAAGCAATCTTTAAAAGGCCAGTTTTTTGCCCAATTTTATGGCATTAGACTGGCTTTTTATGTTATACTTAATATTCATATAACTAATTCTTAACACATAGTTTAGTTTAATTTGCTGTTCCAAAACGTTGTCAATTACTAGGGTATGAATTTGAAACTAATTACACAATTATTTTATAGATTAACTGTAACACGAGAGAAAAGGGTGCTGCTTGAGAATTTCTTTTCTTTATCATTTCTACAGATTGCTAACTATTTATTTCCGCTGTTTAGTTTTCCGTATTTAGTAAGGGTCCTTGGCCCGGAAAAGTTTGGTCTTATAGCTTTTGCTACGGCATTAATGGGGTATTTTAATATTCTTGTGGACTACGGTTTTAATCTATCTGCTACAAAAGATATAGCAATTAATAAGGCCGATAAAAGGAAGATTTCTATTATTTTTAATTCTGTAATGATTATTAAGTTGTCCCTTGTTGTTTTGAGCTTTATAATTCTTTCAGGATTAGTGATCTTTGTGCAAATATTTAGAAGTGAAAGGTTATTATATATATATTCTTTTGTTTGTGTAATAGGAACGGCTTTGTTTCCAACTTGGTTTTTTCAAGGGATTGAGAAAATGAAATATATCACTGTTTTAAGTTTACTATCTAAAATGATCTTTACTGTTTTAATTTTTGGCTTTGTAAAAAAGCCCGATGATTACCTCTTTGTGCCATTAATCAATTCAATTGGTTTGTTGATTACAGGTATATGGTCAATATATATCGTTAATTCCTCGTTTAATATTAAATTTCTTTTGCCTCGTTATAATGATTTATTTGATCAAGTAAAGGAAGGTTTTTATGTTTTTGTTTCTACAATGTCCATAAGTTTTTATACCACGAGTAATGTATTTTTGCTGGGCTTATTCACTAATAATGTAATAACTGGTTATTATGCTGCGGCGGAAAGGATTATTAGAATTTTACAACAAATGATAGTCCCGGTTACCCAGTCAGTTTATCCGCATATTAACACCTTGTTTCTTGCCTCAAAACAGAGTGGACTACGATTTCTCAAGAAGTTGGTCTTGTTAATAGGCCTTCCTCTTATAATTATATGTAGTATAGTTTTTTGTCTGTCGCCTTTTCTTGTTCACCTTATCTTAGGGGTAAAATATCAAGCAAGTATAGGTGTCCTTCGGATATTAAGTTTTATTCCTTTTGTTGTTTTTATATCCCAAGCTTTTGGTTCTCAGCTATTAATACCGTTGGGTTTTAAGAAAATATTTAGTTACAGTATTGTTTTTCCGGCTATTTTTCATATGTCAGCGTTAATTATATATGTCCCTAAATTTGGGGCGGTAGGGGCAGCAATAATCGTTCTTATTACTGAGATTGTAATTGCCACTTCTAGAATGTTGAGTATAAGGATTTTTCATAAAGAAGTCTGGAAGGGGCTTTTGTATGCGGCTGAATAAATTTCAAATATCGTTACGAGGTTTTTATGGGGTTTATAATTTCGGTGACGATCTTATTGTATACTCGGTACTTAAGTTTTATGAAAGCCGGCTTAATTTTAACGCTCAAAAAGTCGATTTCTATTTAAGTTCTAAAAGGGATTCATTAAATAAGCTTAAGTTTGACACTCGGTTTGAATTTAAAAGTGATATGGGAATTAGTGATGTATATTTGCCGGTTACGTCCAAGTTGAAATCGTGGGGAGTCCCTAAATTTATGCGTATTATTGCTGGGGCGTTCGCCTTGCTTTTGTTTGTTGTTTCAATATTAATTTATAAGTTAACCAAAGCAAGAATATTCTTTCCGTCTTATATTGATCATTATAGGAAGTTAGATTTAATTCATTTTATAGGGGGCGGGTACTTCATGGATCGTTGGTCTAATTGGTTGTATGAGCAGTATTTAACTGTGTGTTGTGCGAAGCTCATTAATCCTCAGATAAGAATAATCGGCACTGGAATAGGCGTTGGCCCTATTAAAAAAGCTTTGAATAGGCGTGTTTTAAAGAAATTATTAGCTAAATTTTCCTTTGTCGCGGTTCGAGAAGAGGAGACAAAGAAAAACCTGGATATTCTCGGTATAAATTGCCTATGTTTAGGAGATGATGTTTTGCTTCTTTATAATTTGTTAATTGATTTGAGAATGAAATCAAAAAAAGAAGGCAAACAACTATTTGCTGTTGCAATTAATATTAAAGATTATCCTGATTTTAATTATGATAAATATGGGATTGAAATTTTAACTTTTCTTGCCAGAATTAGATCGAAACTTCCTGTAAATGTTGAGTTCTATTGCTTTGGTATTAGTCCGGGGCCTGACGATTTAACACTGATTAGTGATTTAGTCAAAAAGTATAGAATTAGTGATTGTGAGATTTTGGTTCCATATGAAATCGGGATTGACTGCTTTTTATCACATATTTCCAGGTGTGATTTTGGTGTTGGGAGTGCTTATCACTTTACTACCCTTATGTTATTATGCTCTATACCGGTCGTTTCAGTGGTTTCGGGTGAATATTATTGTCAGAAGGTTAAAGGTATTTCAGATCTTTTTAGCGCGAAGTCGGTTTATGAGATTGGACAAGTAAAAAGTGATTTATTGGTCTCAGAATTTGAACGTTCAAGGTTGCCCCGCGATCTTGGAAATTCTAATAAAATTATGAGTTTATATGAACAAATGAATGATCGTTATTATGAAGAAATAAGTAAGGTTTTGATTGGGAGAAATTAACGATGCGATTTAACTATATTATTGTCGGGAGCGGGATATATGGTTCTGTTCTTGCTGAAAGGCTTTATGATTCAGGAAAGTCGGTGCTTGTTATCGATAAACGCGACCATATAGGTGGAAATTGCTATTCATATGAATATAAAGATACAAATATTACTGTCCATAAATATGGAACACACATCTTTCATACAAATGACAAAAGAACATGGGAGTATATTAATAGATTTACTGAATTTAACCGTTACCAGCATAGAGTTCTTACAACGCACAATAGTCAGGTTTACTCTATGCCGATCAACCTGGCAACTATTAATGCTTTTTACGGTGTTAATCTTAAACCTAAAGACGTTATGAGTTTTCTTGCTAAAAAGAAGAAAAATTTCAAAAATCCCAGTAATCTTGAAAAAAAGGCTGTTAGCCTTATTGGTGAAGATCTCTATTGTGCATTTATTAAGAATTACTCTATAAAGCAGTGGGGGCATGATCCTCGAGAGCTCCCGCCTGAAACCATTGCGAGGCTGCCTGTTAGAACTAGTTTTCATGACTCGTATTTTGATGATTATTATCAAGGGCTCCCGCTTTTTGGATACACTGCGATTTTCAAAAATATGCTTAAAAAAATACCGATTGAACTTAATACTGATTTTTTCGCCCGTAAGGATTACTGGCTTTCTAAATGCGAACGGCTTATTTACACAGGCCCTCTTGACCGTTATTTTGACTATAAATTTGGAAAGTTACGCTGGAGATCGGTCAGGTTTGAGCTTGAAGAATTAAATTATAATGATTATCAAGGAACAAGTGTGATGAACTTCGCTGACCTTGAAGTTCCCTTTACCAGGATACATGAGCCAAAACATTTGCATAGAGAGAGAAAGTTTAAACCAAATGTAACAGTCATCATACGGGAATATCCTTCTAAAAATGACCAAGAGCCTTACTATCCAGTTAACTCAAAGGAAGATATAATACTTTTTAAAAAATACAACAGAGCAGCTTTAAGAGAGAAAGATGTTATATTTGGCGGCCGGCTTGCGGAATATAAATATTATGATATGCATCATGCGATTGAAGCCGCTCTAAAAAGGTTTGATCAAATAAAGAAAAAATGAGCTCAGAGTCCGGGAAAAAAGAATCAATTTGCGCGGTAGTGGTTACTTACAATAGAAAGCACCTTTTGCTTGAATGTTTGAACGCTTTGCTCAAACAAACCTATCCATTAGATGCAGTCTATCTAATTGATAACGCTTCAACAGATGGTACTCCTGAATTGCTTCAGGAGAAGGGATTTATTTCTGAAATTTTAAATACTGAAAATGGAGCATTAGAGAGCCAAAAAACTATTTCTGCTCTATCAGAAAATACTATTAATAAGAAACTTATAATTCATTATGTTCGAATGCATGAGAATACTGGTGGTGCGGGTGGATTTTATGAGGGGGTTAAGCGGGGTTATGAACGTGGTTATGATTGGCTTTGGTTAATGGATGATGATGCTATAGCTGATTATGATTCTCTAAGTGAAATAATTAAGGTAGGGGTGAATAACAATTATTATTGTTATTTTTCTAACTGTAATAATGATTCGGAATTTACAGGTCAGACAAAAGAAGTAAGTAATTGGTTGTTTGTTGGGGCATTTATTTCCTCTAATGCAATAAAAACGGTAGGATTCCCTCGTGGTGATTTCTTTATCTATCATGATGATGGAGAATACGCAACAAGAATTATTCAAAATGCATTTAAGATTCTAAAAGTTAGAGATTCAAGAATTAATCATAAAGATAGCCCTAACAATAAATTCATGAATAAGCAGATATTATGGAAAAAGTTGAGATATCCTTTGCTGCAGGACTGGAAGTTATATTATTTTATTAGAAATGACTTATTAAAGGAAACAGGTATTAGGAGATTCTCGAAAGTTTATAAAAATATTAAAGAAGGATTTATGTTGCTTGTGCTCAACCCTCGCCAATTACCTGTTTTTATAATTGCTTTTTTTCATGGAGTATTTGGGAAATCAGGTAAATTCCCCATTTCATGAAAAATGTTTTGTTGTTATAGGGAAAGAATGTTCAGTTTGTGTCCAGTAAGTTATAAGAAATATTAGTCATCTTATCTACTATGAAAACTAAAAACAATCCTTTTGTTTATTTATTTATTGTTTTGTTTAGTCTTTCGATTGGTTTGTTATTTAATTTAAGCATTAAGATTGGCATTCTAATCTCGATTTTTATAACTTTATTATTGTTGGTGTTTTTATTAACTAAAATTTTTAAAAAGTTTGATCCTTTTCTGATGTTGGTTTTTCTTTATCCACTTTTGCCTTTTCATATGGGATATGATGTGTTAAGTGGACTTGTGCCTGTTTTTCGAGTGCACAGGATTTTAACTGTTTTGTTACTTTTGTTTTGGTTGTTTAAAAGCAAAAGTATAAAAGAGAGCATTATTGCGTTTCCTTTAAATAAGATCTTTTTATTAATGTTTGTCCCAATTAGTTTTGCATCTTTCTTTTCATTTTCGCCAATTGCAAGTTTCTTTTATTTAGGTTCATTTACTATTGAATATTTCTTTTTTGCGGTTATGATTTTTGATTTAACTAAAGAAGAAGGAGTAGCTAATAAACTCATGATAATAATTGCTATATCTTCGATTATAGCAGCTATTATCGGAGTATTAGAATATTATAGCGGTATCAATGTTTACTCTTATATTAAACCGTTCAGTTTAGGTATGAAATATGCCGTAACTCAACAAATTAGGGAAGGCAGCCTAAGGATAAGAGGTGCTTTTGATCATTCAATTTCTTTTGGTGTATACCTTTCGTTAAGTCTTGCTGCTGTTGTTTATCTTTTTTTAATGAGCAAGAAAATCTACCAAAAGGCATTTTATTCCATGGCTGGTGTTTTTATTAGTTTTGCTGTCTTTTTGACTCGTTCAAGAATTTCGATACTACTAATGTTTGTTTTAATAATTTCTGTTCTTTTGCTGAAGAAAAGAAAAGTTTTGTTTCTCGCCAGTTTTGTTTTTATGTTTTTTTTAGTTCAACCCTTTTTCTTTCAGGCTCAAAGAAATGAAATTTTAGTTTTGATTCATAGTGCTTTTATGCCGCTGACTGCAGGTTCTAAAGAGATGATAGGCTCGGCTATGATGAGAATAAATCAATTTAATGAAATATCAAGCTTAATAATTAAGAAGCCAATTGTTGGATATGGGAGAATCGATTTAAATACCGGAAGTGTTGATAGTCTTTATCTTTTAATGGCTTTACGTTTTGGGGTTTTAGCATGTGTTGGGTTTTTGCTAGTTAACATGTTTATTTTTAGACAGGCTCTTTCGCTCTATATTAAAAGTAGGGATGAAAAATTTAAAGTTTTTGGTTTAATTATTTGTTCAGCTTTGTTAGGTTTATTTTTTGTTTGGGCTGCGGTTTCTCTTGAGAGTTATTTTTACCTGCTGTGGATTTATATTGGTATTTTATCAAGATTTTATCTAGCTTTAAATAAAAATATTAAGTCGAAAAAAAATGATATATAAAATAATCGTTATAATAGTGAACTATAACAAAAATCGTGACACTTTGGAATGTTTGAATTCTCTAAAAAAGGTAACTTATCCAATTTATGGAGTTATTATAATTGATAATTCAACTAATGAAGATAGCTGCCTATATGATTATTCTGTAAATGATGGTTTAATTAAATACATTAAAATTGGTGAAAATATTGGTTTTGCTGAAGGTAATAATGTTGGAATAAAAGAAGCCTTAACGGTTGATCCTGATTATATCCTTTTGCTAAATAACGATACTGTAGTTAAGGAGGACTTCTTGGATAAATTGATTGAGCCTGTAGTTAAACACAAGGTTGATTTAGCAACTGGCAAGATTTATTATTATGATAAGCCGGATACAATTTGGGGGGCGGGAGGGAAGATTGATTGGAAACGAGGGATGGGGGTGTTATATGGAATTAATAAAAAAGATAAGAAGATATTTAATGTTGTGAGAGATGTTTCATTTATTTCTGGATGCATGATGTTTATAAAGAAGGATGTATTTATGAGAATAGGTTGTTTATCGGATGATTTTTTTATGTATTGTGAAGATGTTGATTTCTGTTTAAGAGCTTTAAAAGCCGATCTTAAAATGATCTATGTTCCTGAATCTGTGATTTGGCATAGGGTTGGTGCGAAGGAAATGAATGGTTCGGCTTTTCACTTTTATTATTTTATTAGAAATAGTTTGATTATAGTTTTAACTTACGGAAGATTCTTTCAAAAATCTCTTTTTTTTCTTTTCATTTTTCCGTACTCTTTTTATAAAATTGTTCTCTCCAAAGTAGCCGATAAAACTTTGTTATTTAAAATTTTTATTATGGCTTTCAGAGATAAAATAAATAATAAGTTAGGTTATTCAAAACAATTGGAAGCTTTACTTAAAAGATAAGATGGATATAGCTATTATTAGCCCTTTAGATTACACGGGAATCAGTTATTATACTCATAGTCTTTGTCAGAGTCTCTCTGAGGCAGGAGTTAATGTAACTTTATTTACTGTTGATAAAAGAATAATTAGTCCTGAAAAGGTTTTGTATGTGAGTTTCTCAACTTTTAAAAATACTTATGGTAATATTCAACAGTTCAAGAAAGGAATTTTTTATTTAGCGGCTATTGTGAAAACTTATTTTCTATTGTTGAAAAATAATATCAGAATAGTTCATTGCCAAATTTTAGACTTTCCTGAAGTTGATGTAGTTTTCTTTTTAATTTTAAGGCTTTCTAGAATATCCGTTATTTTTACTCCGCACGATATTTATTCTTTAAAAAATAAGAAGAACAACCTTTATTTGTATATATTATACAGGTTTAGCAATTGTATCATTGTTCATAATAAGTCAAATAAAGATATATTAACTAAGAGTCTAGGAATTGTTGAGACTAAAATTAGAATTATTGCTCATGGTAACTATAACTATTTCCTTAAAAACATAAATAAACTTGAGGCGAGAGCCAAGGTGGGACTGTCGTTAAACAAAAAGATATTATTATTAATAGGGAATATTAGAAAGGGGAAGGGCGTTGAAACTTCTGTCTCTTCTTTAAAGTTTTTACGTCCTAATGACAATGTCATTCTTTTAATCGCGGGAAAGCTAAGTAAAGGGTTTGATATTAATAAGTTGAACGAGGTGATATTAAAAAATAATTTGCAGAAGTCTGTGCTATTAAAAACCGGATTTATTGAAGATAGTATGTTGGAATATTTTTATAGATGTGCTGACATTGTTTTGGTCCCTTATGAGGAAGCATATGAAAGCGGGGTTTTAAAATACGCTTTTTCTTGCGAGTTGCCTGTTATTGTAAGTAATTTAAAGGAATTTTCTGATTTTGCAAAAGATGGCGATAATTGTCTGATTTTTGATTCTGGAAATGCCGAAGATTTAAGTAGTAAAATTGAAATATTACTAAAAGATGGAAATTTCGCTAAGTCTCTTGCTTCTAATGCCAAACAATATTCTGATAAAGAGTGGGGATGGAACGATGTTGCTAAAAAAACAGTTAAAATATATAAAAGTTTTGCTCGCTAATTTCCTAATTGTGGTTAGTTTAGCTATCCCTGATACCTTTGGATATCGTTGTTTCGCTTCACAAATAGTTATTAAAGTTAATAGTAGTACTGACCAAGTTGCGATTAATAAGCTTATTTTTGGTAGTAATATTATTGCTTATGATCCGAAAACATATGAAACTTGGCACGACTGGAAAGATAGAGAATATTGTGGATATTCCAATTTTGGTGCGGGGATTTGGGACGCTGAATTAAAGCTCACAGTAGATGCAGTAATTAAGTATGCACAAGAGTCGGGAATTACGAATTTGAGATTTCCGGGAGGATGTGGAGCACATCATTATGTCTGGAAGAATTCAATTGGAAAAGATCGAAAGAATTTTTTATTTGGAATGGATGAATTTTTAAGTATTTGCGAAAAGATTGGTGTTGAGCCGATTATTACTCTTAGTTTTTTTAAAGGTGACGAAACTGATAAGGCGGCTCTAGTTGAATATTTGAATTTGCCGGATGATGGTAGTCACAAATGGGCCAGAGAAAGAACTAAAAATGGTCATTCAAGGCCTTATGGTGTGAAGTATTTTGAAATTGGGAATGAAGATTGGCATGGTGATCATCAAAATGTTAAGAATGTTTCTCCAGCTGATTATGCTAAACGGTATTTAAAATATTATCAAGCGATAAAGGCAGTCGACTCGAAAGCTCAGGTCGGTGTTGTTCTTTGGAAAAAAGAGTGGGATAAAGAAGTTATCAATATAGTCGGAGATAAAGTAGATTTTGGTATAATCCATACATATCCCTCTCCTGAAGTAACTAAAGAGAAGCTTGCGGATTTAAAATCTTCAAATATCTTTGCAATTACATTGGCTGTTCCGGTTATAAAAGATGATTATTTACTAAATGAAACGGGAGTTCTATTGAAGGAAAGATCTGGTAAAGATGTGCCATTAGCAATTACTGAGTATAACGGAGGTTTTGTTCAAGAAGAACCAGTCCCTTATCGTCATTGTCTTGGTACGGCTTTAGTAAATGCGGAACTGTTAAGAGTTTTTATGAAGCCGGAAAATAATGTCCTTATGGCGAATTATTGGCAGTTTTGTAATAGCTATTGGGGCATGATTGCCAATGGTTTTGATGGAACGTATAAAACTTTGTACAATTCGTACTACAAACGTCCAAATTATTATGTTTTTGAGATGTACTATAAGCATTTCGGAGACATTTTACTTAATGCTGATGTTAATTGCGATACTTATGATGCAAGTCTGTATCAGCCTATTAAGTCATTAGTAAAAAGAATTAAAACTGGCACAATAATTCAAAATAACCTTGCTTCTGGAAAATGGCAGATTACTGCGTTTGACGGGGTTACGGCTATAGTGAAAAATAATATTCTTGAAATTAATTCCTTCGAACCGAAAGAATTTAATTATTATCATTCTCGTATTCAGGCAAATATTGAGTCAAGCATGTACTATAAATTGTCCGGGTATATAAAGACTGAAGCTTGGGAAGATGAGGTCGGGGTGAGTCTGGAAGTCCAGGATGTTCGAGGCTGGGATCAGACAAAATCCGCTGTTTCTACTGAGAAAATCAAGGGTACGGTTGATTGGCAGTATGTGGAAGCGGTTTATGAGACTTTACCTGATGCTAAGGGCGTTAATGTCATTGCCAGGAGAGTAGGTGATAAGGGGCCGCTTAAGGGGAAAGCTTACTTTAAGGATATTCGTTTGGAGAAGTTTGTGCCTACATTGGATACCAAAATTCCGTATTTGTCTGTCAATGTGAGTAAGAGTAAAGATGGCAATAAGGTTTACTTGATGGTAATAAACAAAAATATGGATAATTCTATAACTTCAACTATAAGTCTGCAAGATTTTGTGTCTAATGATAAAGGTAACGCGTGGGTGCTTAATGGCCCGAGTGTTGACGCGACGAATGAAAAAGATCATGATAATGTAAAGATCAATCATAGGACGTTTGAGATTGTTTCGGCCACTACGCTGCCTCGCAATGACACTGAGTTTGAATTTACCTTTGAGCCTCATTCTCTTACTGCGCTTGAGATTAAAAGAAAGAATTAAATGTATAGTTTAGTTAAAAAGTTTAGCGATAAAAATCGACAAAAGAAACTTGATTATTTTTTAAGTTATTTTAAACCTACTTCTGGAGATTCTGTCCTTGATATAGGAGCCTCTGAAAACGAGTATCAAGAAAATGGCAATATCCTTGAAAAGAGGTATCCTTACCCCGAGCAAATAACTGTCTTAGGGGTGGAAGAATATGTAAGATTTCTCGAAAGATACCCAGCAGTGAAAGTTATAAAATATGATGGTCAAGGGGAATTTCCCTTTCGAGATAAAGCCTTTGATTTTTGTTGGAGTAATGCGGTTCTTGAACACGTCGGAGATAAGGCTGCTCAAGTTTTTTTCTTAAATGAAATAAAAAGAGTTTCTCGTTGTGCATTTATTACTACACCTAATAAATTTTTCCCTTTTGAGCTTCATACAAAAATTTTTTTGCTACATTATCTTCCTAAAAAGTATTTTGACAAGATTTTACTTTTATTTAAAATGGAGTGGGCTGCAGGGGCGTATATGCATCTTTTGAGTTTATACCAATTGAAAGTTATTCTTAAGAAGGCTGGAATTCATAAGTATAAGATAAGAAAAAATCGATTTATGGGGTTTGTTGTTGATTTTGTCATTATTTTCTAGCATAAACTATGAAATCTAAGCTCCATGGTTCTATTATATTCACCTACCGTTGTAACGCGCGGTGTAATATGTGCGATGTCTGGAAATCGCCTTCGAAGCCTACCGAGGAAATCGGGCTCGAGGAGATTCGTAAATTACCTGAAATGTACTTTACTAATGTAACTGGGGGAGAACCGTTTGTTCGTCAGGATTTACCGGAGCTTATCACAGAACTGCGTAAGAAAACTAAGCGTATTGTTATTAGTACTAATGGGTTCTTTACGGAGAGGATCATTCAGTTGTGCAAACAATATCCTGAGTTGGGTATTCGTATCAGCATAGAAGGAACAGAAGCGGCTAATGATAAGATACGAGGGATTCCTGAAGGATACAAGCGAACCCAGGAGACTTTAAAAAAGCTTCAGGAGTTGGGTATGAAAGATATCGGGTTTGCTATGACTGTTCAGGATGAGAATTACAAAGATTTAGTTGCTTTGTATAAAATGGCTTATAACTTGGGCTATGAATTTGCCACAGCAACGGTGCATAATTCTCATTATTTCCATAAATGGGATAATAAGATCGAGAAGAAGGAAGATGTGGCCTCGGCCTTTGAAGCGTTGATCAGTGAGCTCTTAAAGTCAAAAAAGCCAAAAGAGTGGATGCGGGCATATTTTAATTATGGACTCATTAATTATATTAAGGGTAATAAACGGTTTCTGCCTTGTGAAATGGGAAGTAATGGGTTTTTTCTTGATCCTTTTGGCGATGTTCTGGTGTGTAACGGAATGAATGAGAAACAATCTTTAGGTAACCTTAAGACTCAATCCTGGGATGAAATCTGGAAGAGCAGGCGAGCTCAGGAAGTTAGAAATATGGTAAAAACCTGCCAGAATAACTGCTGGATGATCGGGAGTGCTGCTCCTGCGATATTACATCATCCCTTAAAGCCAATTTTGTGGGTTTTGAAGAATAAATTATTTCATAAGAAATGAAAATAGCCGTTTTGGGAACTAGGGGTTTTCCGGGAGTCCAAGGAGGAGTAGAGGTTCACTGTGAAAATCTATATCCTCGATTGGTTAAAATCGGGTGCGAGGTTACTGTTTTTGGTCGATCGCCATATTTGGAGCAATGTAAAAAAGGGGGCAGCCCCCAAAGTACGGGGACAGTCCCCTTTTTTTATCACGGAGTTAAAATCTTTTCTTTGAGTTGTCCAAAGAATAAATTCTTAGAAGCTTTTGTTCATACTTTTAAGGGTATTTTCGCGGCAAAAAAGCTTAATCCTGATATTTTACATATTCACGCGATAGGCCCTTCTTTATGTGTCCCGTTAGCTCGAATGTTTGGGATAAAAGTAGTAATGACTCACCATGGGCCGGATTACGAGAGAAAGAAATGGAATATGTTTGCAAAGTCTATTCTCAAAACAGGCGAGAGATGGGGAGTTAAGTGTGCTAATCAGGTAATTGCAATTTCCAATACAATTTCAGATAAAATAACTGCTCAATATGGAAGAAAAGTGGAAATAATTCCTAATGGCGTAACAATTCCGCAAAATTCAGAAAGCGAAGAAGCCTTAAAGAAATTTGGATTAGAGAAGGGGAAATATATCTTGGCGGTGGGGCGGTTTGTACCGGAGAAAGGGTTTGAGTCACTTGTTGAGGCATTCGAAGAAACACAAGACACAAGGCACATGACACAAGTGAGAAAATGGAAGCTGGTAATTGTCGGGGATGCGGATCATGAAGATGAGTATAGCCGGAAGTTGAAAAAGAAAGCAAAGGGTGTAAATAATGTTGTGATGACTGGTTTCTTAAGCGGTCAGCCGCTTGCAGAGCTTTACAGTCACGCGGGGATGTTTGTGTTGTCGTCATATTATGAGGGATTGCCAATTGTTTTACTTGAGGCGATGAGTTATGGGCTGTCGTGTATAGTCTCAGATATTCCTGCAAATAGAGAAGTAGAATTAGCGAATGACAGGTATTTTGAGCCTGGAAATATAGAAGAGCTTGCTAAGAAAATCATCGAATTTGTCAATAAACCTCTCACTAAAGCAGAAAAAGATGCTCAGCGTGAATTAATCGCCAAGAATTATAATTGGGACAGGGTCGCTGAGCAGACACTTTCCGTTTACAAGTCTGTAGTAAATAAAAAGAAATAGTTGTGGTGAGAAATACAATATTAAAAGATTGCTTCAGCCCGCCACAAAAGTGTTGGCGGGCTTCGCAATGACACGGGTGGGGGGGCAGTATTAAGTTGGGGTGCTGCCGTAGATGCCCGATTAAAGCATTCGGGCATGACAAGTTGGGGGCTCGGGAATGACGAAGAAAAAACGGTGACAGTCACAAAGAACGTGACAGTCACCGTTTTCCGATTGTCATGCTCGATTATTAGTTAGTTATAAGCGGGCATTTGAAAAGAAAAAGGGTGACAGTCACAAAAAACGTGACAGTCACCCTTTTTTACTTGAACTATGAGTTACGGGCCTACTTGTACAAAACTAACCGCATCAGCGGCTACGAATCCATCCGTAGTCCCTGTCGTGAGAATTTGTACCGAGCCGCCGGTTCCCGCGTTAAAGGTGTATGTTCCCAGGGAAACCCAAAGGTTATTATTTATACGCTGGTTTATGTTTATCGTGCTGGTTCCTACGGTTGATGTAATGTCTACCGGCACGGCTGTCGCACGGTTCGGGTCTGCTGTGTAGCGGATCGCAACCTGATATTGTCCGCTTACAGGTAAATTAGGCGCAAAGGTTACCGATTTTGACCCTTTGCCGATATTATTATCATGCAGGTAATTGATTCCCAAGTATCCAGGAACATTTGTTGATGTTATCCAGTCGCCTATGATCGCAACCGAAGCAGGCCCATCTGTGTTGTCAACGATAACAGGGGCAATTGTTGATACTTGGATAAATTGTACTGCATCCGCGATCACGAATCCATCCGTAGTCCCGGTCGTGTTTATACGCACTGAACCGCTGGTTCCTGTTGCAAACGTATACGTTCCTAACACAAACCAAGTGCTGCCGTTAGTGCGTTGATTTACGTTCACTGTGGTTGTTCCGGTAACAGACATGATATCTACCGGCACTGCAGTGGCACGGTTTGTTTCCGAAGTATAGCGGATCGCGACTTGATACTGACCGGCTGATAATATATTTGGCGTAAAGGTTACTGATTTTGTTCCTTTTCCTGTGTTGTTGTCATGCAGATAATTAGTGCCTTGGAATCCTGGCGTTATTGTTGATGTGCTCCAAGTTCCAATGATTTTTACTGAAGCCGCACCGTCAGTGTTGTCAACAATAATAGGTATTGTAGGAACTACACTCTCAGATGGCGCAGAAGAAGGGCCGGTTCCGATCGCGTTAGTTGCTGTTACCGTAAAGGTGTAGGCAATGCCGTTAGATAATCCTGTTACGATGATCGGGTTTGAATTAGTGCCGGTTGCTGTTATACCTGCCGGGCTTGAAGTTACCGTGTAGGAAGTGATCACGCTGCCTCCATCTGAGGCGGGCGCGTTAAAGTTTACTGTTACTTGTGAATCACCCGCTGCCACGCTGCCAATTGTCGGGGCGTCGGGAACTGTTGTTGCCGCGGGCGCGAAAAGAGTAGTTACTTGAAGATCGTTTAAGCCGCCGACGGAAGAGAGAATATTGACTTTGGAAGGAGTCGCCGCCAAAGGTGAAACAATTATCTGTCCGTTCACCAGGTCGCCAAATCCAAGCAAAGAAAGAGTTGGAGGAGTGATCTCATCGCTCGATTGCGCTCTTACCGAAAGGCTCCCGTTGTTAGCGGGATCAAATACGGCTTCGGTGATGTTGATCGCGTCGGTTAAGCTCACCGCGAAGAAGACAGGTACTATTTGGCCGCTCGCGTCGCGCGCGTTTTCATGTTTAACGGTTATCCCTAACGGGAGTATACCCGGCTGGCTCTGGCCCCAGAAGGATGTTCCCTGGTTTGCCATTGGAATAGCGCTTTGGCCGGCGGGAGCAAGAAGAGCTCCGGTTGTCTGGTCAACATCAGGCGGCGCGTTATAAAACGAAAGTATCGGCATTTCCGCGGCAGGTAACGGATCACCCGGAAGGCGTCCCAGGGTGGTCGGAAAGCCGGTCGCGTAAACGTCGGTTTTCAATCCGGTTACGTTATGAGTATAATTGGCGCGATCAATAGTAACTTTTCCCGGAATAGCGCCTGTGAAAAGGCGTCCTGCTAAGGCGAAGTCCGTGGTTTCTATGACAAACCCATTAGGGCCTTCAACGCGGAAAATGTTATGGTCGCGAGTTACGCTATCGACCGCGGAGACAAATGGCGCAAGCGGGCTTCCGGTAACCGGGCCGATCCGCGCGGGGTCGGCAATATAGAGTTTGCCTTGTACCGGCCCTGCTATCGCGGGAAGTTCCGCGCCGCCAGGAGTGTTTGCCGGCAGTAAAAAAGGGCCGATATGAGATAAGACAGCGCCATCAAATGTGCCGGGCGCCGATGCTAATCCGATATCTTCCGTAACGAATAATCTGTCTCCGGCTAATTGATCGGGAAAATTCCATTCGCCATAAGGAGTGTAAATAGTGTAGGTGCCGCTAAAGGGGAGGTCTTTGATATCCACGCGGACACGGCCAAAGACAACCTGGTCTCCTGCTGTGACAGGCCCGGTCCCAAAGGCGCCTTCCAGGCCGAGAACGAGGCGCGCTCTGCTTGTGTCTCCGTTAGGAAGATTGAAATCTATGTTCGCGTCCGCCGCCCAATAAAAGTGTTCTTCCGCGAAATTAGTGGGAAATGTTTCCGGAGCTGTTCCTGAGGGCACATCCGCGGGCAATATTAAACACCAGCCGCCGTCAAGTTCTGCCTGGTTCAATGGAGTTCCGAATTCGAAGGCGATACCGGTTTTATCCTGGTACCACTCGGGGTAACCGTTTACCTGTGAAGTCGCGCTCACTCGCTCAAGCTCAGCGTAGGAAGGCGCTGCGGCAAGCGTCGCCCAGGATATTCCAAAAATAACTGCGTACTTAAATATTTTATTTCTCATCTGTGCCCCTTTCTGTTGTGAATAGGTTGATTAAAATATGGCTCTTGAAACGTTTTTGTCTCACATTCCGCATTCGTCATTGAATGCTATTAGTTATATTTATTTGATGCGATACTATACTGAATTAATAGAATCATTATAAAACTTTGGCAGAAGAAGGCAATTGCTTAAAATCGCTTTTTATTGACTTTCGGTATCCTTTTATAAATTGTTTGCTAAGGGGTGGGTATTTAAAAGATTGCTTCAGCCCGCCACAAAAGTGTTGGCGGGCTTCGCAATGACTCGATTGTTTACACCCCGCGCTAATAGGAAGTTGCGCGGGGTGCGCCGCTTTCCGCGGCGGATTCCCGCTTATAGCTATGTAAGAGACCGGGAATGACATGTTTGGGAGGGGCATACGGGAATGACATGTTGGGAACATGCAGGGATGACATGTTTTCGGATTACGGTTATCGGTGACTAAAAAGATTGCTTCTTGCCTGCCTGCAAGGAAGGTGTCTTGTGTCATGAGCCTTGTGTCCCACTGTAAATATGTTAAAATACTTAAAATAGTTATATAGGAGGGTCTATGAAAAGTAAAACCCGTTACAGCTATGGCTGGGTGCCGGATGCGCCTGACCAGAGAGACTTTTTGTATAAGGCGATCAAGCCGGTAGTGAGAGTTAAAAAGGATGTTGATCTGAGAGTGGGGTGTTCGCTTATTGAAAATCAGGGGAGGTTAGGCAGTTGCACCGCGCAGGCGCTGGCGGGAAATTTAGAATTCCTCGATAATAATCTTGATGGGGCATATACGGATGTCAGTAGGCTGTTTATTTATTACAATGAGCGCGCTTTGATCGACACTATTGATTATGATTCCGGGGCGTCTCTGCGTGACGGGATAAAGACGCTGAAGAATGACGGCGCCTGTGAAGAGGTGCTCTGGCCTTATGTGATCACTAAGTTCGACGATAAGCCTCCGGTGAATTGCTATAACGAGGCAAAAGAGCATAGAATTGTATCGTATCACCGTATCCGTGGTTTGCCGGAGATGCTGGCGTGTTTATCCGAAGGGTATCCGTTTGTCTTCGGGTTTACGGTATATGAGAGCTTTGAAACCGCGCAGGTTGCTAAGACCGGCAGGGCGCCTATGCCTAAGAAAAAGGAAAAGGCGCTGGGCGGGCACGCGGTAATGGCTGTGGGGTATTCGCGGGAGGATGAGCGGTTTTTGGTGCGAAATTCCTGGGGAGAAGCGTGGGGTATGAAGGGGTATTTTACGCTGCCGTTTAGGTACTTGGAGACGTTGGCGGCTGATTTTTGGACGATTAGGAAATAAAAGAAAACGGTGACAGTCACAAAAAACGTGACAGTCACCGTTTTCCGATTGTCATGCTCGATTATTACTCAGTTATAAGCGGGCATTTGAAAAGAAAAAGGGTGACAGTCACAAAAAACGTGACAGTCACCCTTTTTTACTTGAACTATGAGTTACGGGCCTACGTAGACGAATTGCACTGCGTCTGCAGCGACATACCCGTCCGTAGTTCCGGTAGTGCGTATTTGTACTGAACCCGCGGTTCCTGTGTTAAAGGTGTACGTTCCCAGCGAAACCCATTGGTTATTATTTAAGCGCTGGTCCACGTTTACAGTGCTTGTTCCCGCGTTAGAAGTAATATCAACAGGCACAGCTGTCGCGCGGTTCGGATCAGCCGTGTGACGAACGAGTACTTGGTACTGCCCGCCTGAAAGTAAATTCGGCGTGAAGGTAACAGATTTAGTACCTTTTCCGGCATTACCATCATGCAGGTAATTTGTGCCATAGAACCCGGAAACTAATGTTGATGTGGTCCATGCCCCAACAATTGATACTGATGTTGGACCGTCAGCATTGTCCACAAAAACAGGGGCTATTGCTGATACCTGCACAAACCTTACCGCGTCCGCGACAACGTAACCGTCAGTGGCACCTGTAGTGCGTACGCGCACAGAGCCGCTGGTTCCTGCTGTGAACGAGTATGTTCCCAGGGAGAACCACTGGCTGCCGTTTATGCGTTGGTTTACGTTAACCGTGTTTGTGCCCGTTGTAGATATGATGTCTACCGGCACAACTGTTGCGCGGTTCGGATCTGTAGTGTATCTAAGGTACACTTGGTACTGCCCGCCTGAAAGCAAATTCGGCGTGAAGGTAACAGATTTTGTCCCTTTTCCGGTATTACCGTCATGCAGATAGTTTGTGCCAAAGTAACCTGTAACTGCTGTTGATGCTGTCCAGGCGCCTGCTATTGACACAGATGCCGGACCGGACGCGTTATCAACGATTACAGGTAAGGTGTTTGATAATTGCACAAACCTTACCGCGTCCGCGATAACGTAACCGTCAGTGGCACCTGTTGTGCGTACGCGCACATAACCGCTGGTTCCTGCTGTAAACGCGTGGCTGCCTAAGCTGACCCATGTTCCGCCGTTGACGCGTTGATTCACTGTTGCGGTGTTTGTTCCATCATAAGATACGATGTCCACCGGAACAGCAGTCGCTCGGTTAGAGAGTTCAGTGTATCGGATGTAAACTTGATACATCCCGTCTGACGGCAGGTTCGGTGTGAAGGTAATAGATTTTGTACCTTTGCCTGTGTTACCGTCGTGCAGATAGTTCGTGCCTTGATAACCAGGTGTTAGTGTTGATGTAATCCAACTACCTACTATTGACACTGAACCCGGGCCATCCGCGTTGTCCACAATTAAATCAGATGTAACCAGAATTGAGGCCGCATCCGACCATGCCGAATTCATCGTTTTCGAAGGGAATCCGACCGCGGGAGCCGCGTATGCTGTAGTGTCGCCGACAGTATTAGTGGCGCGCACCCTGTAGTAGTATGTTTGGAAATTATTCACCGCGGTATCGCTATAGGCTATAACGTCCTCACCGACCGTGAAAGTCGCAAGGTCGGTTGTGAATGCCGGATCGCTTGCTCTTTCAATGGTGAAACCAGTTTCATTAAGAGAGTTATCGATCCATGTCAGGTCGATCCTTTGCGGTGTGCTAAACGGCGTTGCCGCAAGGCTTGAAGGCGCTTTTGGCGCGACCGCGAACGACATGACATGCATCATGTCCATTTCTTCGTGGCTCAAGATGTGGCAGTGCCAGACATACTCCCAGCCGTAATTAACCTCGTGGTTGATCACGGAAACAGGGTTTGCGTCAGGATCGACGAATCCACCCGGCGGCCCAATCAGCACCGCGCCGTAGGGCATCGTCGGGTCGATCAGGCGGACGCTGTTGGGGACATCGAAGTGTTGCGTAGGCGCAACCGGCCTCATTGCCACAATAGTATCCTCTAACGGGTTGACCCTTACAGTTTCTTTCCAACCCAGTTCGTTCGGCTCGGGAGGAAGAAGCGCTCCGTCCCAGGCAACGCGGTTGATAAGCTGGACATTGAATAAATGAAAGTGCACCGGATGCGTGTCTACGCCGTTATGCGTTATCTTCCAGATCTGAGTCCCGTCGTCTAACGTGCCGATCGGGGTCATGGAATCCGACATGATATCTACGGGCGGGCTTGCATAGCCGTAAAGCATGAAGTTTTGGTTGCCTGAAATGGTATTCGGGCGTTCCAACCCCAGCATCCCGCTCATACGGCCGTATTCGGTGTCGTATGCTTCACCCATTTCGTCCTGGATCGCCTTTGGCTGGAACTGGATCGTTACGGGCGAAGTAGTCCCGATAGGGGTGAATGTTTTAGAGGTGTCGAATATCTGCGCGTAGGCAGTCCAATTGTTGGGAAATGACGCGTCGTAGGTGCTGTTATAAGGCGCCTGCGGTATGATTATTTGGTCTTGTGATACTTCGAAAACGCCCCGTTTTGTCGGGGTTTTAGTAAATGCCGCCGTGAGCGCGTTTAGGTCATAAGGAGCAGCCGGTGTTGAAGCCGCTACTCTGATCTGCATGACCGTGCGGATATTGGGGCCGAATCCAGGCTGTGTGGAAGGCGTTCCTCCCGCGTCGATCTGGTCCGGGTTACCCGTATAGTAGTCATAGCGCGGGTCAAGAGCAGGGAAGGCAGCAGGCGCGTCGTTGTAGAGAATAATTGTTTTCCCCGCGTATTGAGAGAAATCGACAATAACGTCAGCCCGCTCAGCGCAGCCGATAAGCAGTGAGTGGTCGGTAACGTTGCCGAAATTAAATGCTGTCGCGTTCGTGTTCCAGTTGATCGGTTGATTAGGTATTACTACCGGCGCAGGCAAAAATCCGCCTTCAGTGCCGATCTGGATCCACGATGGGCCGGCTGTAGCAGGGTCAGGCACTCCGCCGACTCTTCCGTCAGTTGACCATGTCGCGGGAAATCCCGCGGTCGCCACAGCGGGGACCATTTTGACTTCCGTATTCGTCCTGCCGTCTGAAGTGGTTACGGTTGCATCAGCCACGTACATATGCAGGTTGAAAAAACGGTCATCCGCGGCGTTTAAGATACGGAAGCGATAAGCTCTCGGTTCAACCTCTAAATAAGGGTAAACTGTCCCGTTAATTACAGGCGTATCCATGAAAGCTTCCATGCCCATTGATGGATTAGGCATATCCGGGATCTTGGGAGGCTCCCACGGAGAATAGTTAGGTAACGCCGGATCCGGCTGATAGTAAGGATTATCTATCGGCGGATGCGTGATGTTGGTAGTTGGCGGCCAGAACCAGGGGCCGTATTGCCATCTGCCGAAAGCGTTCGCGCCGCTTAGGTCGTAGGGGTTTTGCGCGGGCATGTAAACAGAAGCTAACCACAGGTCGCCGGTTGTGGGTGTGCCGGGCATCGATCCCCATCTCCAGTTAGGATCCTGCATCATGATCGTATCCGCGTCTACAAATGTCTTATCCTGAATGATCAGGGGAATGCCGATATCGGGCAGTATTTGATTTAGATCGGGATTGATCCCGGAATTATTAGTACCATTGATCAGGTCCTGTTCGATCTGGTCGGTTATAACGTAGCCGGCAGCTTCACCCGCGTACACGTTAAGGCGCGTGATGCCGTAGGCATGGTCATGATAGAACATGAGCCTGGCGGTCTGCTGGTTGTTATAGTAGAAGGTCAATGAACCGTCACCCGGATCAGGCATGTCCGGAACATTACGCACGCTGACTCCTTTAGGATACTGCGTATTTTCTCCGGCGGGAGTGGTCCATTGATGAGGAGTTCCGTCGCTGATCCAAGGAACAAATCCTCCATGTAAATGGACCGTGGCGCGGTTTTGCGTGTACATTTCTTTCGTTCCCGGCATTCCCGGTATATCCAGAGGGCCCATTCCCGCGCCCATGACTGTGGGGTCAACAGGTAAAAACAGGTCGCCGCCTGTGCCGATAGGAAGAAGGTTGCTGAATTTGATACGTACGGGCTTGTCTTTCGTCGCGACAATGATAGGCCCGAGGTAATGGGGTATATCAACTCCATATGCCTGTGTCCCGTCTGCCTTCAAGATAGGAGAGCCGTCGGGATTCATGAGCGCGATATGCTTGCTCACGCCGGCGTTTACCGCTGTTTCTAACTGAACGTAGCCCCGTAATAAAGTCGGGGGAAGGTCGGTGTGCATTTTTTCTTTGTATTGGACCAGCGCGATCTCATAATAATCTGAAGCGGGAGCTGTTGCCGTGGCCGGGAAGCTTGTTGTATCAGCGATGCCGGTAGGAAGATACTGGCCGAGGTTATTTATGCCGATCTCGCCTAGCTTCGCCAATGAATTGACGAATTTTCTGATGCCTCCGGTAAGTGAGCCGGCAGTTCCGCCGATAGCGGCTGTCGCGAAAGCTCCGGTCCCGGCGGTATCGCCGATGGTGATGACAGGCGCGGTATAACCGCTTCCGCCATTAGTCAAGGTGATCCCTGTTACGATGCCTCCTGTTACTGTCGCGGTCGCGGTAGCGCCTGTTCCGGTGCCGTAGGCATCCGTTATGTCAACTACCGGAGCTACGTAACCGTTTCCCCCGTCAGTAAGGGTGATGCTGGTAATAGCTCCTTTGGGCATTGGGCTGTTGGCGTAGTTTGGGTATGGCCCGAAATAATGGGGGACTTCAACCGTCCCAGGCATTCCTTGAGCAAATAGAGAGCCTTGCCAAAATCCGCAGGCGGTAATTCCGGCGACTAAGATCAAGTTGAGCCACCTATATAGGAAAGACTTTGTTTTCATTTTGAACTCCCTTCCGTTTTGTTTTCAGCCGCCAGTTTCTTAGACAACGCGGCGGCTCGGGCAGCCCGGTAATTTTTTGAGGCGTCTTTTCTTTTTTGGGTCAGTTCCATGCGTCTTTTTATGTTTTGAGTTACCTTATCATGCTTACGGTTGCGCTCTGCCTGAAGCTTTGCTCTGTCGAGTACTTTTTTAGGAGCGTTTGTTTGTTCGTTTGTTTGCTGTTGGGCGTAGCTCCAGTTTGCCGTGAAGAAAAGTGCGGATGCCGCCAATAGCGTGAAGAAAAGAAATAGCTTTTTTCTCCTGTTCATTCCTACCTCCTTGTTTTAAAAAAGTTTTTAATTAGAAGCCAAGATCTTTTTGACTTCCCTGTCGCATACGCGGCATTCTTCGTTGAATACCCGTATTGTCGTCGATCTTACGCGGCTTATATTGATATTATAATGTTTCTATGAGGTAATTTTATAACAGGTGAGAAAAAAAGCAATTGTCAAAAACCGCTTTCTATAGACTTTTGGTATCCTTATTAAATTGATTTTCTAATTAAGTCGAAAGTAAAAGTACAAGGAGAAAATTTAAAAGATAGATCCCCGCTAAAAGATTGCGGGGATGACTATAGTGAAGCATGCGGGGGTGAAGTATTGGGTATAGCTTAATTGTCTCTTAGCGATAGTGCCCCACGTGTCATGCCCGAATGCTTTAATCGGGCATCTGAAAAGGGTGCGCACGCTCTAAGCCACGCAGCCCGGGTTTAAACCCGGGCTACTGATGAAGAGACCGGGAAGACGACGAGGGGGGGGTGTTTTATTTTCCGAATAGATAATCGATTTGATCGGGGGAGAGGTTAGAGGAGATATCGTTGAGGAATTTTTTGCCGAAGGCTAAAGCGTTATCAATGCTTTTTTCTTGAGCGGGGATCTCAAGCCTGACCATGAGCCCGGCTTTTTTGGTTTGAAAGATCGATGCCCAGAGTTCTTTTACTTTCTGCCCTGTCCAGCCGGTAATTTTCTTATCGATGCAAAGCCAGTATAATAAAACAATCCCATCGTTGTTTCTTTGAGTGTAGAGAGAGATGGCTTTGAAGCTTCTGCCGGCAACATTGATCTGTGTATCGTTAAGCTCTTTAACTTTATATCCGGAAGCGCTAAAGCAAACCTTAGGGTTGTGAAAGTTTCCCGCGTCCAAAACCAGGAAGAGGAGGCTGTTGTCATTCTTGTCTGTATAGACGCGCGCGAAGATCTCGCTTAAGAAATTGTAGCGTTCATCCTCGGTGTTGAATTCTTTAGAGATATCTTTGCTGGTCCAGTCAGCCGCGGATCCAGGGATGCGCATTTCACTTAAAATGTCGAGGCTTTTATATTTGGGTTTTGGCAGGGCAAAGCTTACTGCAATTGCCAGGATAAGTATCGCGATTATAACGATCGGTTTTTGCCGGTTCATGAAAGTGTTTCCTCTGGTATTGCGGCGCTCATCCGGAGAAATGAATCAACTCCTATGAGCCCCAGGGTCATAATAATAAATACTATTATTCCGCTGGCATCGTGGAAAAACCCCTGTCCGGCTTTTTCTCCAAAATAGAAAGTGACCAGACAGAGGCTCAAGACCCTTATGAGGTTGCCGATAAGTGCCAGAGGGATGATCGATATTAACAGGATGATCTTGTTCGCGCGTTTGGCGTTGCTAAGGTAGACATATACCAGCCCTAAGGACGCCATGGTAATAAGCGAGCGGAAGCCGCTGCAGGGCTGGCCCATAAAGATCTCATGGCCCCCCATTGATAAAAGCAGCCCTTCCCTGGTGACCGGAAAATGAAATGAGCGTAAAATAAAGCTCGTGACGACGGAAATTCCGTAACGCATCGGCAGTGTGATCGAGTCAAGGATACCCAGGGGAGGCGGAACGAGTAATAAGAGGTAATGGATGGGGAAAAAAAGCGCGCGGGTGACTTTCATGCCGTAAAGGTAGAGCACTAATCCTGATAGGACAGGGATAAGTGAAAGGGTGGAAATGAACAAATAATCAAACTTCCAGCCAAAAATAAACATGATGACCCCCGTAATGATCAAGGGAAGGCTGATAGATGTTTTGCTGGGTTTATAGTGTTTTAAAAGTGTTTTGATCTGCTCGCGTTTACGCCAGGTGAGCCACAGAGAGACTGGAAGTATGAAATAGGCGTGGGTGTAGTCGACTGATTCCCAGCGTTCCCGGTAAAGGCTTAAGAATACAGGCGAGTAAAGGATAGCTACCAGCGACCAGATTATGTAATGCGATAGATTGGCCATAAGGGTAATTATAGCATGAGATGAAGTAAAAGACAAATGGAGCTACGCATAAGTCTAAAGGCTAAAGTCTAAATAACAAAGGAAGCCAAAAGGTTAAAAGCTAAAGGTTAAAAGAATTATATAAAAAGTTAAGTTTTATGGTTATAGCGGCAAAAAATTGAAGAAAAGATCAAAGTTAATTGCTGTGCTTCATTAATGAGTTGAATAATTGTTGATGAAAGAATCGGGTTAGAATGCATTATTAAGTCTAGCCAGTATTTAGTTTCTTTGGATTCTCTTCTACATATGCCGATCCTATGAAAGAAATCTTTTCTCGTGTCGGTATTTGATGCTTCACGGTAATTAGCGCCTATTGAGCCTGCAGAACGTATTACTTGATTAACTAATTCAAAATTAATTGAGTCTTTAGGTAGTGTTTTGCAAAGGTCAATACAGTTTTTTGCGAATTTTAAGGTTCTTTCTTCAAGATCGTATTTTCTCATTTTTCTCCTTTAATCTTTAGACTTAAAACTTTAAGCTTCCTTTATTATTTAAACTTTAAAATTTATCATTCCTTATAGCTCTCATTAACAATAGACGTATGAGAAGCAGAAATCTAACTAAAATAGATATTAATAGTGCAGTAAAACAGGGTTGTTAAAGGATAAAGAAATGTATTAATTATTTGACTTTTTAAGGATATGTGATAAACTTAAAACAAGTTTGTAAAAGTCTTTAATAATTAAAATAAATACACGGGGGAGCGCTATGAAAAAGAAAATGCTTAGTAAATATTCTTTGGCATTGTTTCTATTGGCTTTGTTGTTTCCGCTTAACGCGTACGCGACCGTAAGCAATGGTATTTTTAATACCATTAACTTCGACACTTTCTGGAAGGATTTATCAAGCGCTGATTATGCTTTCGGTTTAAATTATATGGGGACAGCAGGTAATAATATTACCGCGTCTATTACCCGTGATATATATCAGGAATGCGATATATCGCAATCTGATTTCTTAGGGCCTTATACATTAGGAGACGCGGGGTTGCGCGGTGATTATCAGTCTGCGGATAACCAGTTCGGTACTATTTTTACCGTTCCGTCAAGCTGGGCGTTATATCAATTGCATGGGCAGGATTACGCGATAGATGCTTATTATGATACCTATGCTAAATTTTCAGTGAATGGTACTTTTTATGGCTCTAATCATTTCTATGGCAATACGATGCTTCCGGCAGTCGTGACTGTCGCTAATAATAATACGCTTAATCCTGTCTTGCAGTGGGTTCCGGTTACCGGAGCTCAAAAGTATGTAGTGTTTGTCTGGCAGGGTGACAAGAATTTGATCGATGATGTTTCCGGGACAAAGTATATAGATATATCTGAAAGAGTAATGGAATTCTCAACGGATGACGCTTCCGGCGCTATAACATTTGACGGAACGCAATACGCATTGGATCTTTCCGGCCAACAAGGACTCGTTGCCGGTAGTTATTTGTGGTCGGTTTACGCTGACGGGGTTCCTGATGGAAAGTCGCTGGATGGCGGCAGTATTACGGGAGGAAGGCTTACCGTTACGCCCGAGCCTATCAGTAGTTTATTGTTTTTAGTTGGCGGCGCTTCATTGGCAGGAATAAGGAAACTTCGTAAGAAATAAAATAGAGTAGGACAATTATTCGGAAAACGGTGACAGTCACCAAAAAGCGGTGACAGTCACCTTTTTTTTGTCTAAAAAAATAGATTCCCGCTTATAGCTATGTGAGAGAACGGGAATGACATTTATTTCGGTTAGAGGTTTTCGGTAATCGGGGACTAAAAATATTGCTTTGTCGTTCGCCATAAAACGTTGGCGGGTAAACGGCAATGACGCTCTCTTTGTCATGCCCGAATGCTTTAATCGGGCATCTAAAAATTCTTTAATTATTTTCGTTAGATTTGGCGTTCTCAAACGTCTATTAATAGTGAGGGGACGTAGTCTAACAAGGGAGGTGAGAATGGGGAAAAAGGTGTTTGTTTTACTGTTATTAGCTTTTGGGTTTTTGCCGGCCGGGTTAAAAGTTAGCTTTGCTGATCAGGAGTTTACCTTTATAGTAGCGCAGGATGCCTGGGTCAATGAGAGCAATCCTGATGAGAATTATGGAAATAACACCTATTTATCGGTAAAAGACAGGTCAGGGTTGGCTGAAGCTTATTTGAGATTCAGCGATGCCGATTTAGGCCTGTTAAAGGGGCTCCAACTTACCTCCGCGACATTATTCTTGAATCAATACCAGTATAATTATTCTGCCGGAGATCAAATTCAACTGCATAAAGTGGTGTCAGATTGGAATGAAGGGGAGATCACTTGGAATACAAAACCTCTCTATGAAACAGTAATATTAAGCTCAGCTAATTTAGCTGAAGGAAATAATATGTGGAGAGAGTGGCAGGGGTTTGAGAATTGTGTGAATTCCTGGGTCAATGGGCAGAACTATGGCTTAGTCCTTGAGAATAACTTGGATGGACAAGGCGATGAGCTTTTCGCGAGGTTTTACAGCTCTGAATCTTTAACGCAAGATGTTCGCCCCTTTTTGCGGGTTACTGCGGCTCCTGAGCCTGTGAGTTGTTTGCTGTTTCTTGTAGGAGGGGCATCGTTTGCGGCAGTAAGAAAGCTCAGAAAAAAATAAATTAGGGTGGTTATTTAAAAAAAGGTGACAGTCACCAAAAAGCGGTGACAGTCACCTTTTTTTTCGGCTCTAAGCGGCGCGGGCATCTAAAACAAAAAAGGGGAGGATAATATCCTCCCCCTTTGAATTTGTAAAGGTATTACTTAGGCTTTTTTCATGCGCGCTCTTGCTGCCAATGTTGCCGCGCCGGTAAGAAATAAAATGGTGCTGATAGGTTCCGGAACAGGATTTACGTGGAAGTTAACGATCCCGCCATATTCTTTTAACTGGCCGCCCGCTGTTTTATCTTGTAATAATGACATGGCGCTTACGGTCCAATCGCCTGCTTGCCTCATGGTATTCTCCCAGTAAGATTTTGAGAAGCCGATCCAGAGGTCGTTGTTTTTTCCTAAATAAAATTTAGCGAATGATTTATCGGTAGGGGTGCCGTCCCATGTCCACATGGTAGAGGTGGAGCTGCCGCCGATATTAAAATCAGAAGCATAAGCATCATTGAAGCGGATGTAGAGCCATGGTTGTTCGTTCCAGTTAAATGTAGCCTGTGAAGCCGAAGGAACAACTCCGCTGGCGTTGGTCATCCAGAGTGAGGAATAGTTATTCAACTCAAACGCGGCAAAGGCATTTCCCGTCACAAAAAGAAGGGAAATAAGAGAAAAAACCAGCAACGCCATTTTTTTAGTTTTCATGATAAGCTCCTTAATATGGATTGGTTTTTTAGGAAAATTAGAACTTAGTTAATAGTATAATAATAAATGCCGAATTGTCAAGATAAATTATTGAAAAAAAGGCGATTTTTTTGTAGTGGAGGAAAGTCAATAAAAAGTGGAATAATAAGCTTTACTTTTTTATTTGATTTGATTAAAATAAATGCTATAATAAAACTTCGTAACTCATTCCAAGTCAAGTGTTTTATCTCTTCGAATAAATCTTTTTGTAAACTTTTTTAAAGAAAGGAAATCAACATGAGCAAGGGGCATCGTTTTGTTGCGGTAAATTTGGTTTTCCTCAGTTTTTTTATCTTTACAGGTAAAGGCTTTTGTCAGGCGCCTTCTTCTCAGACAGCCGGCGGTATCACGCGGCAGGAGAAGGATATTGAGAAAAAACGCGACATTGAAAAGAAAATAAAAGCCCAAAAATCTACCGGTGTCCAGGCTACGGAAAAAGAGGTTATCCCTGAAGATTCCGGCCCTAAGGTTACTGTTAACACGATCGCTGTTGAAGGGGCTACGCTTATTGATGAGGCAGCGATCAAGCAGATCACTGCCGGCTATGAGGGTAAAGCGTTAAGTTTTAAGTCTATTCAGAAGATCGCCGATTTGATCACTGATGAATACCGTAAAAAAGGTTATGTTACTTCCCGCGCTTATATCCCCCCGCAGACTGTAAAAAGCGGGAGCTTGATCATACGCGTTGTTGAAGGTAAGCTTGGCACTATGGAGGTCAAGGGCAATAAATATTTTAAAACATCTGTTTTGGAAAAAAAGATCAATGTCAGCCATGATGGCTATTTTGATTATTCGGCTTTGCAACGTTCATTAGTGTATATTAACGAACATCCTGACAGGCAAGCCAAGGCTGTGATCGTTCCCGGTAAAGCTCCCGGCACTACTGATGTGGTCATTGATGTGACTGACCGGCTGCCGTTACACGCTGGTTTTACCTATGACAACTATGCTTCGCGCTATTTAGAGAGAAACAGGTATTCATTGTTTTTTGAGAATAATAATCTGCTTGGTTTTGATGATAAGCTTTATGTTAAGATCTCAGAAGCTGAAGCAAACCGTATGCATTTACAGCAGGGTAGATACAGCCTTTTTCTTCAGGAAGACTTTGAAATAGGCGCTTATTTGGTCAACAGCAGGACAAGGTTGGGCAAGGAATTTAAAGACCTGGATGCTAAAGGCAAAGCGCAGATTTACGGGATATTCTTGAATAATCAGCTTCTCCGTAAGGATAATCTGGATTTACGACTCACGTGCGGGTTTGATTACAAGAATGTTAAGAACTATCTTGCCGGTGAGCAGACTTCCAAGGACATGGTACGGCTGTTAAAGCTTGGGTTGGACGCTGATATTACGGATGTTTGGGGCAGAACGATCATTACTCCGGAGATCGGGCAGGGATTGCCTGATTTTATGGGAGGCATGGATGATAAGGACCCGGGAGCTTCCCGCGCAGGCGCGGGCGGAAAATTTACAAAGTTTAATTTTAATGCTTTCAGGCTTCAGGCTCTGCCGTATTCTACGACATTGCTTTGGAAGAATAGCGGGCAATTTACCAATAACGCGCTTGTGGCTTCGGAACAATTCCAGATCGGCGGCCCCATTAGCGTGCGCGGTTATGGGCCCGCGGAATTTTCCGGAGACAGGGGGTTTTATACATCCCCTGAGCTTTCTTTTCCTATATATTGTGTCCCTAAGGACCTTAAGGTCCCGTTTTCAGATGTTACGATCTACGATTCCAACCGCCTTGTCTTGTTCTATGACTGGGCAACAACGCGGTTAGAAACCCCCCAGGCAGGAGAAAAGAAGAATGAAACTATCCGCGGCTGGGGATTCGGCTGGAGGTTTACCCTCAAAGATAATCTCACCTGCAGGGTGGAATTGGGCTATCCGTTAGGCAAGAAAACACCTGCTGATGGAGATCATGCCCATACATGGGTAGAAGTCACTGCCAAATTTTAACCGGTTGAAGTTGTCTTCTTAGGCAGAATATGCTATACTTTAGCATAAATTTTGAAAACGTTTTCAATTTGAACAGGGCTTAAACCCTTTGAATATAAACAATTAACATCTTTATGAAAGTATTGACTATGGTTATGTCAGATATAAAGAAGATTTCTCGGAAAAACAATTTTCTTAACCACAATGATCAATTAAGTTACTTTTTAATTAACAGTTCCATTATTAAGGGGGGCAGAACTATGTCTGCAAAAATCTTTAAGCTCTTTGCCGTAGGGTGCATTATTTCTTTAACCTGTATGCCGATCCACGGCTATTGCCTTCCTGAAGGAGAAGTTGTAGTTGATGGAGCGGCTTCTTTTGACCGCTCTCAGGCGAATACTTTGAATATCAATCAAAGTACCGATAAGATGATCGCCAATTACAACAGTTTTTCCATTGCCCAGCCGGAAGCTGTGCATTTTAACCAGCCGTCATCTTCCAGTATTGCCTTAAACCGCGTGGTTGGCGTTGACCCATCATCAATATTAGGGGCGCTTACCGCCAACGGGCGTATTTTTCTGATCAATCCTAACGGTGTTCTGTTCGGTCAGGGCAGCAGGGTGGATACCGCGGGTTTGATCGCTTCTACTTTGAATATCTCAAACGCTGATTTTATGGCTGGAAGATATACTTTTGTCGGCCCGGGAGGCTCAGTGGTAAATCAGGGCTATATCAGCGCACCCGGCGGTTTTGTTTCTTTGTTAGGCTCAGCCGTGGAAAACTCCGGGATCATTGAAGCTGAATTGGGAAGTATCGCTTTAGCTTCCGGAAACGCCACGACTTTAAAGCTTGACCCTACCGGCCAGATTTCAGTTGTGGTTGATGAATCGACCATCGCTAATCTTGATAACAAGGACGCCGCGGTAAAGAATAGCGGCACGCTTGCGGCTCAGGGCGGTAAAGTCATCTTGACCGCAAAGACCTTAGACGGAGTTTTTAGCAAGGCTATCAATAACGAAGGCATCATTGAAGCTAATGGCTTAGGAGTGAACAACGGCCAGATAATATTTGAAGCTAATAATAGAGTGAATGTCGCCGGCTCCTTAAGCGCTGTGGGCGGTAATGTAACCGTTAATTCGAAAGGCGCTGATTTCTCCGGCACGATCCATGCCGCGGAAGGTATTTATAATATGCATGGAGGCGATACGGTAATTGATCCTTTGGGAAGTTTTTCCGGCGACCAGAGCTGGTATGACGATGAAAATATAGATGTGATCGGCGGGATCATTGTTACGGATGACGGAGATATTGAAATAATAGCGGATAACGATAATGACGGCAGCGGTGATTTGACCGTGACCGCGGATATTACTACTCAGGGCGGAGACATTGACCTGGAAGGCGTCAATGTTTCTGTTGATGGCGCGATCATTGAATCGATCGCGGAATCTTCTAAAGATGTTGCTATTAATATCCTGGGCCATTCTGCCGGCTCTGAAGTCACGGTCAATAATAGCAGGGTTGCAGCTGAAGTCAGCGATGACGGCGATGCTTCTGTCGATATTGCCGCCGCGGGCGCGATACGCCTGCTGGACAGCTCGGTCGCGGCATTGGCGCATGGTGCCGGTGACGCACTTATATCAATTGACTCACTGGGTAGTTATGAGGACGCTCCCGAGGACATTCTTATACAGAACAGTTCCGTGAACGCGGAAGTAGGTAAGATAGGCAGCGCGCGTGTCGGCCTTTTGGCTGACGGTTTAGTTTCTATCCTGGAGAATAGCGTTGTCGGCGCCGATGTCCTTTCTAATGGTGAAAGCGACTCGACTTCAGTTGTTATCGACGCGCGGGATGTCGATATCGATAACAGCGTATTAGGCGCTAATGTGCATCTTGGCGACGGGGCGGCTTCTGTTACCATCGACGCTTCCGTTACGCTTGATATACTCAACAGCGAATTCATGACCTCTGTTTTCGGATATTCAGACAATTGCGGATATGAATTTACTTCCGGCGGACAGATGAATATTGAAGGAACAGGCATGGCCGCTTATGTCAGGGATGGCGGAGTTGGGGCGATAAATCTTTCCGGTAACGGTATTGATATTTTCTCAAGCAACCTGATCGCTGAGGTGATCGGTGAAGGCGAGGCGCGCGTCAATATGGAAGCGGATGAAGAAAGCGCGATCAATATCACTGATGAGAGTTCAGTTAAGGCCCATATCGGCTCAGGTGAAGAAACAGCTAAGATCGCTCTTTCCGCCGGCGCGGTGTCTATTTCCGGCGGCAGCACGCTTGAGGCTAAAGTCGATACTGATGGGACAGCCGAAATTATACTGGAATCGATCACAGGCGATATAGATGTTTCGGATAGTGATGTACGGTCTTTGGTGAATGGCGACGGCCTCTCGCTGGTAGAGCTCATGTCGGAAAATAATATTACAATAGGGGAGTTCAGCAATGTTTTTGCTGAAGGGCTTTCCGGAGTAGCCGCGGTATTAGCGTCGGCAAATAATGATATCAACGCCGATGGCGCTGTGTACGCGTATGGAAACCTTGGTTTCGGCGGGGTGGGGTTATTCGCGCGCAATGATCTTTATGCCGGCAATGTTTTTGCAAAAGGCGGCTTTGACAGCCTGGGGTTCTTGGCAGATGAGTTTAATGAGTTTATGTACGGAAAAGACGATCCGACGCAATATATCGCGTTTGATTCCCTGTATAATTACGGGAGCCTCGTTTTGTTGGCTTCTTTAGAGGCAGATGTTACTCTGGGAAATATCGGCGCTGACGCGGTGATCGCGGCGGCGTTAGGAACAGGTGAGGCCGGCTCGGGTTCAATATTTGACGCGGGAACGGTCTCCGGCCATTATTTAGGGCTTTTAGCGCGTAATGATATCGGGCTGGCAGATGCGCCGATAAATACCGATGTCGATATAGTGAGCGCTTATTCGTATGATAGCGGCAGTGTTTATCTCAATCAGACTTCGAGGTTGATAGAATTGGGGTTATATTTACCGATATCGGTCTATGAAAATTTCGGGGAAGAAGTGCTGTTGGGGCAAATGGGGCTTGGCGCGTCTGTAGCGGCTAATGACGGGATCGTACATATTACCAGCGCCGGAGATATGATAGTCAATTCGATCGTTACCCCGCGGGGCGGCGTATTTTTAGAGAGCGCCAATGGTTCGATTTACGCAGGATATGGCTGGTCGCCGATGATGAGCCGGGATGTTATAGGATCTTACGGCGATCTTATCTCAGGGCTGGCAAGCGACCTTTATGATGAAGATATTGATCCGGACTACATTTCCGGCATTATTGCTGATCTTTTGATGGAATCTCCCGATAATGATGAAGAAGTAGAAGATTATTTGTCGCCGATAATGTTCGGGTATCCCCTGGATAAAAGCGCCAATGTCTGGGCAGGCGGGTATTCGTATTTCTCAACGCCGAATGGGACTATCGGGGTGGGCACGCCTTTAAGTAAAGATGCTAATATGAGCGCGGGGATCAAGGGTATTGTCCGGCCCGGGACGACCGCGATAACCGGGATAGATCCTGCTGTCGGCTTTGACCTGGTGCCTGCGAATTATGTTTTGTATCAGGATGCTGATTCTGAATTTTACGGCCCGTTGTTCGCCCCCGATGCGGTCAACGGCGATCCGGCGCAGATCTGGCCGGTTGATCTTGGAAGCGGGCTAACATTCGAGAATCCTTTGGAAGTAGTGATACAGGCTTTTGAGGGAAGTTTTTCGGCGGTCAGGGACGGCTTTACTCCCGAGGCGGCGTTGACTTTAAATTTCTCGCTCGTTCCTCCCGGCCCGGTGCCTCCGCCAAATCCGCCTGTTGCTCCGGCGTCACAATTGGTGGCTCCGTTACTTAATAATTTTAAGCCGGAATATGAGATCTTAAGTTTGTTCAGGTTTGTTTCCAATGAACCGGCAACGCCGTTCAGCTTCTTCTCGTATCATCCGTTAACGCCGGCTGATTACGCGGCTTTCGATGGTATTAACCTGGATGTCGGGGCGTATGATTTTATTGAGGATAATATCAGGCTTAAGAAATCTCCAGCGCCGTATTTTGGAGTGAAATAGATATAAGTAAAAAGGTTAAAGGAAAAGGGTGACAGTCACTAAAAGTGACAGTCACCCTTTTCCTGCTTTTAGATGCTCGCATGACTTGGGGAGTCATTCCCAGTCTCTTACATGGCTCTAAGCGGGAATCTGTTAAAAACAAGAAAACAAGGTGACAGTCACTAAAAGTGACAGTCATTCTGTTTCTCTTGTAAATCCCGGTTATTCATTTTTTAATTTGAGTTTTAGGATAATAAGAGTATAATTCCCTTAATAGGCATTGTAATAACGAGGAGGAAGGTATGCGAAAATCTGCGGTTTTTATGGTCTTTTTAGTTTTAATTCTTACCGGCTGCGCTCAAGAGGAGAAACCAGCGATAACAATAGGCAATATCCTGGTTTCCGCGAAAGAGTTTGACGATGCTTTTAAGGCTTCCGGTTTCGCTTCCGGCGGCCAGGGCCGGAAAAAGGAATTTCTCGAGTTTTTTATTTCCCGAAAGCTTATTTTAAAGGAAGCCGAAGGCTTAGGATTGGATAAAGACCCCCAATTCTTGCGCAGCGTCCAATTATTCTGGGAGCAGTCCCTTTTAAAACTGGCACTTTCGCGTAAGATCAACGAGTTAGCCGTCGCAGCCAGGGTCGATGATACGCTGATCAAGAATTATTACGACCAGAATAAGGAAAAAGAATTCAGCGGAAAAGAGCTTCCGGAGGTCTACGACCAGATAAAATGGTTCTTATTTAAGCTTCAGGAAAAGAAAGCTTTGCAAAGTTGGACTGAATCGCTGCACAAAAAGAATGCTATCGCGGTCGATCATGCCCTTTTAGGCTTAGAAAAGAATAAATAACCAGGAGGATAACGCAATGGACGCCCGAAATAAAAGAAAAAAGTATTTTATCGATAAAGAGTTCCAATCGAAGTTCATTATACGGTTTTGCCTGGTTGTCCTTATTTCTTCTTTGGCGATAGGCTGGCTATTGTTTTACCTTTCCCGCGGTTCGACTACAGTCGCTATCGAGAATACGAAGGTAATGGTAAAGCCGACGGCAGATTTTATACTTCCTCAAATTATCGCGACATTGATCATCGTTACGGTTTTTTCTTCCCTGGTTGTCATAATCATGACCTTGTTTGCTTCGCATAAGATCGCCGGGCCCCTGTACCGCCTGAATAAGGAAATAGAATCGCTCAAGGCCGGCGACTTGACCAGTAGTTTTACCATACGCAATAAAGATCAACTCAAAGACCTGGCTGATAATCTCGGAGGGATGTGCGATACGTTGCGTGAAAAGCATAAGGATCTAAAGGCAAAAAGCGCGGCTCTTAAAAAATACCTTGAGGCCAGAAATTATGCTATTGCCGCGGATGAGAAGGAAGATTTTGTAAGCAGATTGGATGAAATAATCGATATCCTGGGGTATTTTAAAGTTTAATGAAGAAAATAGCGTCAGTTATAATTTTTTCGATCATGATATTCTCCGTCGCCCGGTTTACGTGCGCGCAGGAGGAAGGCGCACTTATTGCCGAAGGAAAATATTTTTCATTGTACGCCTGCGGCGCCGTGGACCTGTCAGGTGTGTTGACGAAGGTCAATTTTAATTATTTGCTTCACGAAGATTCTTTCGTGAGCAAAGCTGATGATACCCGGGGCATGCTCGCCGGCACTCTGGACGGATTATATGGCGAGGTTTCCGATATCCTCGATATCCATATGTATACTTTTCATGGCAGTATCCGCGTCGTGGCCGACAAGGACTCATTGAGTGAGTTGTTCAGGCAGTCATACGGTGTTGACATTCGTGATCCTTCAGTGTATGTTCACGAGAAAAACACTATTTATATTTCGCTGGCCGATCTGACCATAGGTATGCTTGGCCATGAGATCGCGCACGCGATCATATCGCACTATTTTGTCGTCCCCCCGCCGGTAAAAGTACAAGAGGTCCTTTCGGGTTATGTAGAATATAATTTAAGAAAATCCAGGAATTCTCTTCCGTAAGCATAGACGGCTGTCTTTACGCGCCTGGGGCTTAAAGATGAGGAAATAAGGTTTTTAACGGGAGCGAGATAATTTCTTTATGGCGACGATGATCTTGTTTGTCGTCGCGTCAGGCGTTGAAGCGCCCGCGGTAACACCGACACTGCCCATTCCTTTAAACCAGCTTTTCTTTAAATTCTTCCGGGATTGTACCCAATAGGTCTTTGGATTAAGCGATTTTGATATCTCGAAGAGGCGTTTGGTGTTGGCGCTTTTCTTGGAGCCGATGACTATCACGCAGTCGTTGTTCAAGGGCAGGCGTTTGATCTCTTCCTGTTTGATCTTTGTCGGTTTGCAGATAGTATTGCAGAATTCCAGGTCGCTGATCATGCCTTTTAGTTTTTCGACAACAGTCAATGCTTTTGACAGGTTTTGTGTTGATTGAACGACAACCGTGACGGACTTAATCTTTTTCGGGATAGCAGGTATCCTGGCGGGGTTATCGATTATTATGGCCTTTTGCTTGAGTTGGCCGGTTATCCCGTGGACTTCGTCATGATGCTTGTCACCGATAATGATGATACGGCGGCCGTGGCTTTCCGCTTTCTTTACGATCCGGTGGATCTCTTTTACCATAGGGCAGGTGGCATCAACGATAGTATAGCCTCGTTTGAGCGCTGACTTCAGGATCGTATTACAGGAACCGTGCGCCTGGACCAGCAGCATTTTGCCTTTTCCATTCATTAATTTGGTGATCTTTTTGATGCCGGCCTCATTTATTTCTTTTACGACGTCCTCATTATGGACAATGTCCCCGATCATATGGACCGGTAACGTTGACCGCGCGGTCTTAAGGGCGATGCTCAAAGCCCGTTTTACTCCGAAGCAAAAACCCGCTGATTTCGCGAGGTTAATTTTCATAGGTTCTTTCCTAAAAAAGTACAGCTAAAACGGTTTTTAATTCAGCGCTTAACGTAACCTGGGCGCGTTCGGTAAACACATTATACTTGTTTTTTTGATAGAATCCAAGATTTTCGCGTATATTTCCTTCATGATAATTACTCGGGAGTGTTGTGATAATATGCCCGCGTGCCCGCCAATGCTTTGTGGCGGGGTCGTTTATTCGGCTCAAAACGGGGCGGGCATCTAAATTATACTCACCCGTCATCCCGGCCTCTTACTATCCTCACCGTCATCCTGAGTCTCTTACTTATCTCTATGGAAGGATCTATCGAATTTCAGACTCTTCGTTAATAGCCTGCGACTTAGCTCCAGGCTGACCCGCACGATCACTTTTTTGGATCCCCGCTTAAAGCGTGCGGGGATGACTATTGTGGCGTAAACGTGGATGATGCTCATTCAACTGTCATGCCCGAATGCTTTAATCGGGCATCTAAAAATTCCCCTCCCTGATAAATAATCCTTAATATTTTTACTAAACGATGTATAATATAAGAGTTTTATTGCTTCCAAAATAATTGTTAAGGAATAACGTATGCAAGACGATACTATAGGTAAAGAGAAGAGAAGCGCTCTGGGGAACATCTTTCGCGCGTTACGGTACCGTAATTTCCGTTTGTTTTTCTTCGGGCAGGGTGTTTCACTTGTGGGGACCTGGATACAGTATACGGCGATGAGCTGGTTGGTCTATCGGCTGACCCATTCAGCGTTTATGCTCGGAGTTGTCGGGTTCGCCACCCAGATCCCGTCATTTTTATTTTCCGCGTTTGCCGGTGTTATGGTCGACCGCTGGAACCGCCATAGGGTGCTTGTTGTCACGCAGGCGCTTTCAATGCTTCAGGCGTTTATCCTGGCGCTGCTCACGTTACGGGGGCATATCACGGTATGGCAGATTATCGCGCTGGGAGTGTTTATCGGCTGCGTCAATGCCGTCGATGTACCTAATCGCCAAAGTTTTATTATTGATATGGTTGAACGAAAAGATAACTTGGGCAACGCTATTGCCTTGAATTCTTTTACGTTCAATGTCGCTAAGCTTATCGGCCCATCGGCAGCCGGGATCTTGATCGTCCTTGTCGGAGAAGGGTTTTGTTTTTTGATCAACGCAATAAGCTATTTGTTCGTTATCGCCTCTTTGTTGTTCATGCGTATAGAAAAGCGCAAGAAAGCGCGCAACGCGCATCTTTGGGCAGGCCTTAAAGAAGGATTCGCGTACGCTTTTGGATCCGCCGCGATACGCCTTTTACTGATGCTTCTGGCGGTCATGAGTTTAATGGGAATGTCTTCTATGGTTTTAATGCCGGTATTTGTCAGGGATATTTTAAGAGGCGGGCCGGGTACATTAGGTTTTCTTTTTGCTTGCGGCGGTGTGGGAGCGCTGGTCGCGACAGTATATTTGGCGTCGCGAAAAGATGCCCTCACCATGGGCAACATTATTCCGGGGTCAGCGCTTGTTTTCGCTTTAGGTATTATCGGGTTCGCGCTTTCCCGCTCGGTATACCTTTCAGCGGTATTATTATTTATTTGCGGGTTCGGCAGTATGGTCAACATGGCGGCCAGCAATACCATTTTACAGACGATCGTCGAAGATGATAAACGCGGAAGGGTCATGAGTATTTACACTATGGCGTTTATCGGCTTGGCTCCTGTAGGAAGCCTTATGGCGGGATTTTTGGCGAGTGAGATCACGGCTCCCAACGCGGTCATCATCGGAGGTTTGAGCTGTATCGCCGCGGCTGTTTTCTTTTTCCGGAAGGTCCCTGTATTAAAGAAGAGCGCGCATTTGCTTTATCAGAATATTGATGTTGTTTCTAAAGGCGGTTTAATTGAGGCGTGAGGTATCATTAGAGGAGGTTTTCAATGTCGGGTGAACATCAAGCGAAGCATTATAAGAAACGGCGTAAAGAAGATAGAAGTATCGCATATTTTTCCATGGAGGTCGGCATCGATGCCCGTATACCGACCTACAGCGGGGGCCTGGGTGTCTTAGCCGGCGATACGATACGCTCATGCGCCGACCTGAATGTCCCGCTTGTCGCGGTTTCATTATTTTACAAAAAAGGGTATTTTTATCAAAAACTCGACCCCGATGGCCTGCAGCATGAGCTGCCGTTTGAATGGGAGCCTAAAGATTTCTTAACGCTTCTCCCCGAAAAGGTGAGCGTCACCATTGAGGGCAGGACCGTGTACGTGCAGGCGTGGATATATAATGTTCCCGGAGTAAGCGGATTCTTTACCCCGTTATTGTTCCTTGATACCGACATTGACCTTAACAGCGACTATGACCGTAGTTTAACGTATTACCTTTACGGAGAAGATGAGCGTTACCGCCTCTGTCAGGAGGTCATTCTTGGCATAGGGGGGGTGCGTATGCTGCGCGAATTAGGCTTTAACCGTATTTCCCGGTATCACATGAACGAGGGGCACGCGAGCTTCTTGACGCTGGAACTTTTAAATGAGCGTAAATCCAGTTTTGACCCGGTATGGGACGTCGAGGGAGTAAGGAAAATGTGCGTTTTTACGACTCACACGCCGGTCCCCGCGGGACATGACCAGTTTTCGTATGAGCTTGTCAGCAGTGTTATGGGAGAAATCGTGCCTTTTCAATTCCTGAAGGAGTTGGCAGGCGAGGAAAAACTCAATATGACGCTTTTGGCCTTGAATTTAAGCCATTATGTAAACGGAGTCGCTAAAGAACACGGTAAAGTTTCGCGGGAAATGTTCCCCGGGTACTCGATCGATTCGATCACCAACGGTATTCATTCGGCCATGTGGGTCTGCGATAGTTTTAAGAAGCTTTTTGATAAATATATTTCAGGGTGGCGTAATGACCCGTTCAGCTTCAGGTACGCCTTGAGTATCCCCCGGGAAGAGGCTTGGAGCGCCCATCAGGAAGCAAAAAAATTATTGATCGACCATTTGAACGCGAAAAAAGGCGCGGGCATGGACTATGACACTTTGACCATCGGTTTCGCGCGCCGGGCGACAGCGTATAAAAGGGCGGATCTGATCTTCAGCGATCCGGCACGGCTGCTGGCAATAGCGGGAAATATCGGCAAGATACAGCTTGTTTTTGCCGGCAAGGCGCATCCGCGCGATTGGGCGGGAAAGGAATTGATCAAGAAGATCGTTTCCGCGGCGGGGAATTTGAAAGAACACATTAAGATCGTCTATGTCGATAATTACGATATTGAGATGGGTAAGTTGATCACTTCCGGGGTCGATCTCTGGCTGAACACTCCCCGCAGGCCGCAGGAAGCGTCAGGCACATCTGGCATGAAAGCCGCTCATAACGGCGTTCCGTCGTTCAGTATCTTAGACGGCTGGTGGATAGAGGGGTGTATTGAAAATATTACCGGTTGGTCTATCGGTACGGTGCATGATATCGATAATAGCGAGTCTCATGACGCGCAGAGCCTTTATGATAAGTTAGAGAAAGTGATCGTCCCTGGTTTTTATAACAACCGGCAGCAATGGATAGATGTAATGCGTAATTCCATAGCGATTAACGCCTCTTTTTTTAATACCCATCGCATGGTGCAGCAATACGTATTGAACGCGTATTTGTATTAAGATCTGTTCCTTAATTTTTCATTGAGCTCAAACTTTTATAGTGTTAATATATCTTAAAGGACGAATAGTATATGAACGCTTTTAATGAGGTGCAGGGTATGAAAGACGTTTTGTGCTTGATCCTGGGGGGAGGCAGGGGGACCAGGTTGTACCCGCTTACGAAATACCGGGCAAAGCCAGCTGTTCCGATCGCCGGAAAATACCGTTTGATCGATATCCCTATCAGTAATTGTTTGAATTCAGGGTTTAAGAAAATATCGATCCTGACCCAGTTTAATTCCGAATCATTGAATAAACATATTTCCCGCGCCTATAAGTTCGATTTCTTCTCGGGAGGGTTTGTTGAGATCATTGCCGCTGACCAGTCAATGGACCATGTCGACTGGTTCCAGGGGTCGGCGGACGCGGTGCGTAAATGCTTGAAGCATTTTAATGATTCCCGGATCAAATACATTATAATCTTGTCCGGAGACCAGTTATACCGGATGAACCTGCTGGATTTCCTCGCGTTCCATATTGAGAAGAATTCCGATATTACCGTTGCCTGTAACACGGTCGATCAGGCGGAGACTCATGAGCTGGGTATTATGGGGATCAATGATGATTGCCGGATCAAGCATTTTATCGAGAAGCCTAAATCAAAGCGCGATATAGATACTTTGGCATTTGAAATAGACGGCAGGCAGAAATTCCTTGCTTCAATGGGGATCTATGTGTTTACTAAGGCGGTCTTGTTTGACCTTCTGACCAGCAATTCAAAAGTCGATTTTGGAAAAGAAATTATCCCGGAAGCGCTGGAAACCAAACGCACGCACGCGTATATCTATAAAGGGTATTGGAAAGATATCGGTTCTATCAAGTCTTTTTACGAGGAGAACCTCGCTTTTACCGATTTAAAGCCCCCGTTAGACCTCTTTGACGAAAATTGGCAGTTTTTTACCCGTCCCCGGTACTTACCTTTAACGAAGATCATTAATAGCCGGATCGAGATGTCTAATATCGCGGAAGGGGCGCTTATTGAAAAATCAGAGATAGTTCATTCTATAATCGGTTTGCGCAGCAAGATCGGTTCAAATTCCGTTATTGAGGATTCTATCGTGATGGGCTCTGATTATTACGAAGAAAGCCCGCGCGGTGTGGGTCCCGGCTCATCATTTCTGCCTCTGGGGATCGGGGAGAATTGCCATATCAAAAAGACGATCGTCGATAAGAATGTCAGGATAGGAGATAATGTCAAGATAGTTAATAAGAATAACGTTCAGGAATTCGAAAACAAGTATTGCGTTATTCGTAATGGTATCGTTATTATCCCTAAGAATACGGCCATTCCTCCCGGGACCGTTATTTAATCCCCTATGCTTAAAAAATTCTTTTACGTATATATTTTAACCGCGGCGGCGCTGGGTTTGAGTTCCTGCGCGCGCGCTCCTGTGCGGGGGCCGGGCGTTTATCCTTCCGGTGAAGTTTTTCCGCCCCAGACCGCCCATGTGACGCGGCAGAATATATGCCATATTGTCGGGCCGGGTGAAACTATCTGGCGCATCAGCAAAATGTATGATGTCGATATGCGCGCGTTGATGCGCAAAAACAACCTAAAACATCCTACCGACTTAAAGATGGGGCAGCAGCTCATGGTGCCTGCTGCCGCGCCGGTCAGGCCGGTGATACCGCTTTATAATACCGCGCAGTGGAAATATATCATTGTTCATCACAGCGCCACCGATGAAGGAAATGCCTTATCATTATTTGACCTGCATCTGAAGCGGGGGTTTACCTCGGGGCTGGGGTACCATTTTGTTATCGCCAACGGCTCCTGCGGAAAGATCGACGGGCAGATCGAAGCGTCTCCCCGGTGGATCAAGCAGATGGACGGGGCGCATTGTAAAGCTTCGGGTATGAATCATCAGGGGATCGGGATATGCCTGGTAGGCAACTTCAGTAAAGAACTTGTCCCGGAGAAGCAGCTGGATGCTTTGGTATATCTGGTCAAGGTTTTAAAAAAACAGTATAAGGTCCCGTATGAAAATATATTAGGGCATGGCCAGGTCCCGGACGCAAGGACGGAGTGCCCGGGGACACGGTTTCCCTGGGAAGAATTCCACAGGCGTATTAGAGCTTCAGAGTAAAACTCAAGGCAGTTCCCACGTGTCACGCCCGCATGTTTTTAGCGGGCATCTAATTAAGTAACCTTTGTGAATAAGAAATTCAATCGTAAGGGTAGATTTTTTGTTTATATCGTTGAATGCGCTGATGGTACGTATTATACGGGATTTACCCCTGATTTAGAACGCCGTATCCAGCTGCATAACAGCGGTAAAGGGGCAAAGTATACCCGGGACAGGCGTCCGGTACGTTTGCTCTGGAATAAGGAATTTAAATGTTTTAAAACCGCTTTTTTCCGGGAAAGGCAGGTTAAAGCGCTCTCAAGAAAAAATAAAGGAGCGCTGATAAATGGCCAAGCGGTGCGTTTGAGCAAGCGGCGTAGCTTGTGGGTAAAGCGAAAGAAAAAAATTCAGCGGCGGCATGTAAAGCCGTTTAAAAACAAGCGCGCGGCTAAAAAAAAGCGTTTAAGTAAGGAACGAGAACCGGCAGGAAAGTAGATGCAGATAACTTCGCATATCCACGCTTTGAAAATTCCCTTCCAAGTCAAGGATCCATTCGGTTTTGTCCTTGATCGATTTGTATATGTATATTTGATCTACGGAAAGCGTGTTTATTTGATCGATACCGGAGTTGTTTCCGCGGGGCGGATTATTTTCGATTATCTTAAGAAAACCAGCCGGAAACCCCGGGATATCGCTTTGATCCTGCAAACTCATTCTCATCCCGACCATATTGGTTCGACTAAAATGATCCAAAAAAAGTCCGGATGTATCGTTGCCGCCGACCCGCGTGAAAAATCATGGATCGAAGATGTTGAATTGCAGGAGAAAGAGCGGCCGGTTCCTGGTTTTAAAGCCCTCATCGGCGGGCCGTGCGCGGTAACCCGCCTGCTCAAAGATAAAGAGGTGATCAGCCTTGATGAAGAGCTGAAGTTAAAGGTGCTCTCTACCCCGGGACATTCCCGCGGTTCAGTTTCTTTCCTCTTTCAGCAGGATAAAGCCCTTTTTACCGGAGACGCGGTCCCTTTGGCAGGAGACCTGCCTATTTATGAAGATGTGTTGGCTGCCGTAAGGTCAATTAAAAAGCTGCAAGCGCTTACCGATATAGATATATTGCTTGCCTCCTGGGACCATCCGCGCAGGGGAGAGCGCGTTAAAGAAGTAACGCAGGCAAGTTTGCGTCATTTGCAGCGTATTCATGAAGTTGTCGTTGCCCTCAGTAAATCAAATCCTTCGTTCGGTGCAAAAGAGCTCACTCTGTCGGTTATGGCAGAATTCGGCCTTCCTAAATCAATTGTAAACCCCCGGATCACCGAGTCTATCTGCGCGCATATGAAAGCCCGCGCCAGGAAAAATTTATTAAAAGATTAGAAGGTTGAGTTTCATTTTCAACAATAACGGTGCCAGTCACAAATCGCGTGACAGTCACCGTTTTTGATCAACCGTCATTTTTTTGATCCCCGCTTAAAGCATGCGGGGATGACTATTGTGGCGCATGCGGGGATGACGTATTGGGTGTAGTTTACTCGGTTCTAATTTAATGTCATGCCCGCAAGTTTACTCGGCTCTAAGCGGGCATCTAAAAGCGTCACCCCGCGCTAATAGGAAATTGCGCGGGTGTGCCGCTTTCTGTGGCAGAAAACGTTTTCAAAAGTGACCCTTGCCGCCTTGATTTACCTTACCTATATATGGCATTATTTATTAATACCTTTTATCCGGTAAAATCCTATATATTGACGCTCAACATCTTTAATCTATGAAGCCAAAGTTCGTAAAGATCTTATCGATCATTATCTGCCTTTTGCTAAGCGTTCAACAAACGGGCTTCGCGCAAGTTGCTTCTTCGATCGATATCGCGGGCCGTTTGAGCGGGATACGTAATTCTTTTCTGCCTGATTCATTCCACCCGCTTCATTTGCGTTATTTGGCTTATACGCCGGGAGATGATAGCTTTCGTTTTCTCTTGGATAAAGGAAGTTTGAGTTCAGCTGATGAGCAAGAATTGGAAAGCGCCTCAAAGCAATTATTCCAATATTTTCTGACAGGACTTTCTCTTCCTAACGACAGCTTTTGGGTCAATTTGAGGCCTGATGAAGAAGACAATATTATCGATCTCCGTCTGGCTCAAACTGATGCCGGAAGGATCATGCTTGAGTCTGACCTGCAGCTTAAAAAAGATACCGCGCGTTTTACGTCTCCCGAAACTGCCGAAGGAAGGCTCTATTGGGACAAGCTTTATAAGCGCGCCGCGCAGCTTTACGGCAGCGATAACGTAACGATCCCGACATTGACCAGGCCTTGGATCGTGCCGGCAGAGATCATCATTCGCGAGACCGCGGATTCCGCATATATCTATAAAGCAACGCTTAAAGTACAGCTGGAGCAGGATCATCTCAAGGATTCTCAAACTTATGATCTCGGCGATCCCCGGGCGTCGGCTTTGAATGAATATTCCAGTCAACTTATCCGTGAACTTATTCTGCCGAAGTTAACCAGGGAGGTTAATTCTTCAAAAGCATATGCCTGCCTGCGCCAGGTGTATTATTCTCTGGTCCTGGCGCAGTGGTTTAAGAAGCGGTACGCGGGCGAAGAAAACCAATATTCAAAGCGCATAGATACAGGAGACCTTGCGGGAATTAAGTCCGGATCCGCGTGGTCGAAGACGGCCTATTTTAACGCATATAAACGCTCTTTTTCCGAAGGCGAATATAACCTGAAAGAGCCGGTGCATAGCTCCGCGGGGCAGTCGGTCCGCAGCTATTTCAGCGGAGGAGAAATATTGGAAGTAGTTATCCCGTCTTACGGGCAGGCAGGTGCTGTTACGTCTATTGTGTCCCCCCGAGCATCTTCGGCGATACTGGGCAGGGGGTTAGTGAGGTTTATGGGCAGGGTGCTTCTTGCCGGTATGGTAGTTACCGGATTAAGCTGGGTGAGTGCCGATGCTGCCGCCCTCAAACAACCAGCGGCCGCGCATCAAAAAAACATTACACGGAAAGAACAAATAACGCAGTTGTTACGCCGGGATATCATTGATCTGATCATGTTGATCCAAAATAAGAAAGATCCCGCGGATATTTCACTGAAAAAACGGCAGGTATTGGATAAGGCCAGGGCAATAAATGTTCAATTCTCAGAGCTGCTTTCGAAAGTGCTGGTGCCCGGAGCAATAACAACTCAATCCGAATACGATGAAATAAAAAAACAAATATCCCTGATCAATGAGCAATTCCTTGTGGCTGATGAGTCCGGTTTTTATATGGAAGCATATACGCGGGATAACCGTATCTTACTTTTAGCATATTCCATCGAAAGGCGCGAAAACTACAGGTTAACTGACGGAAGCCAGGTCAGCGTGTTGTATGTTTCACGTTTAGACAACCTGAATTTTGAGCCTGCTAAATTCGGGCATAATTCCAAGCTTGATAAATTTGTGGTTGTTTTGTCAGAGGCGACAGCGAACAGGGCCCGGGAGATAGCGGGTGTTTTAAAGGGCGATAAATATTACGCTTCGGCTTCCCGGAAATTCCTCGCGCACATGGAAAATTTGGCGCGGGTAGCCGTCAAAAAAGATTTCTCCGGAAAAAGTGAAGCGGAAATAAAGAAGATATTAGACTGGCAGGTTGAGCTTCATGAACTCGGGCATAAGCAAAATGATCTGTCCGGGGCAGCTGAAAAGCTCAAAGGGTTCCGGGATGGGAAGATCATTAATGAAATTATAGCCGCGCTTGTCCCTGTTGTTTACGGCCCGGCTCCTTATATTGAGCTTTTAGACATCATCGAGGGCATAGCGGTAAATACGAGAATGAGTTATCCGTCAGCCGTTGTTGTGAATGAATTCGCGCGGGAATTAGGGGCTCAGAAGGAATATACCGGCATGGGGGACAGCGCTACTGCCATTGATCTCGGTAAAATTCTGATTGAAACCGATAAGGATACGTTAAGAAAAACAGCTGAAAAGATACTGCGTAAGTTCTCGGATAAAGCGGGAGCCAATACCTTGGATTCAGAATTAATTAAAAAGTCGGTCGAAAAACATTCCTCTTCGCCTATGGAAGAAAAAAAAGGGCTTACCGCCGCCCAAAACAGAGTGGCGCAGGCTCTGGAGGAGGCTTTTAAGGTGTCGGAGTACGCGCATGGAGGGTTTGGCGCGGTAATTGACGCAAGGGATGTTTTAGAGTCTTTGGGAGATGATGAAGAAAGCGTTCAGGAGCTCATTCGGCAGGTTGTAATGACCCGGCCCGGGTTCCCGAAGGCTGATATAGGGAAGAATATCCTGGAATTTAATTACCGGTTTAAGAAAGAGTCATTTCTAAATGGGGCCGATAAGACATACCTGTACCTGAGCGCTAACGGCGAAGTCCTCGGCAGGATGAATGTCGATATACTTACGGGGATCAGAGAAGGTAAACTTACCGATATAGGAGTTATCCCCGGGAAGCAACGCGGCGAGTCGCATATCGGGACATTCTTAATGAATGTTTTTCTGAGTGAGTTATACAAAAAACGGATAAAGACCGCTAAAATAATGGCGGAGAAAGAATCAACTCAGTTTTATATCAGGTATCTTGAGAAAGAACTTTTGATCGAGGAAAATGATTATTGGAAACACGGCATTAATTTAAGGAGGGAAGCGTATTTCGATTATTTTACCATGCGCGTCGATCATATTATCGGTAAAGTTGGATCGTCATCACCGGTTTCTTCATCGCAACGGCAGGAAGCTGCCGGGTTATTCAACGGAACGGGAGCAGGCCGGCTGGGCGGTATAGATTTTCGCGCGCTTCCTATTGTTACGCAAGCCATGGTAAACCTTAAGGCCTGCGCGCCGGGGGCGCGAATTGATCATTTGCGCGGCGTTAACCTGAATGATGAGCTTAAACAGATGCGGCAGCTCGTGGATGCCCGCGTATGCGTATCCTCGGATAGGGTCAAAGAATATGTCCAGGCGCTTTCTTTTCAGGGGGCCGACGGCCGCTCGGTTGATGGTGCCGTATCCTTTATAGCCGATATGCTTAAAGTACAGGAAGGCAATTATGAAGAGACAGATCCGCTGCTTCGCGATATTCTGGTTATCCTTGATACGATAGTCGATCCCCAGGACCTGGAACGGGTATTTTCCGGTAATGCTCAGTAATGAAATGCTTTTAAAAATCCTTCAGGCAGCCTCTTGTTTTTTCACGCCGGCGGTGTTTTTGTGATAAAATAAATCATATCTGTAAAAGTATATCCTTTTAAATGTTTTTATGGTTTTATTCCGGCGTTCATCGGGATCACCAGGTAAGGCCCAAATTCTATCTTCAGTATGGATAAAAAAGAAATAGATATCCTCTCAGTCAAACGTTCAATAGGGTGGGCTTATCCTGAGCTGAAATGGCTCAACCCGTCAGCGTGCCCGCGCGTAAATGAGGAAAGGTCGGCGCTGCTTGCGTCTTTGAGCGGAAAAGTCCGATACTCATTTTTAGGGAGTAAGATATATACCGGTTCCCTTTCGCGGGGGTGCCGATTATGCGGGCAGGGACACTGGTCGTGTTTGTTCCTGAACCGGGATTGCGGCAGGAATTGTTTTTATTGCCCTCAGGATAAAGAGAGTAAAGATTTTTTTGCTCCATCGGAAGAGATCGCTTTTAACAGCCCCCGTGAATATGCCGATTACCTGAAGGCTTTCAGGTGTAAAGGAGCAGGTTTGAGCGGTGGAGAGCCGTTTGGCGATTTCGAGAAATTAGCCGGATATATAAAGACAATGCGCGGTTGTTTGGGGAAGCATTTTTATCTTTGGGTATATACGAACGGCGACCTGGTTACTAAAGAGAAATTACGGGTTCTTAAACGCGCCGGCTTGAATGAGGTCAGGTTTAATATAAGTTCCCGCGGATATGATTTAGGGCCGCTCAGACAAGCATCAGGAATCATCGATACTGTTACTGTTGAGATCCCGATGATCCCTGAAGACTTCGAGTGCCTCAAACGGCTTTTAGGGGAAATGAGTAAAGCCGGTGTTAAACACCTGAATTTGCATCAGCTGCATGCCAATAAGGTTAACTACAGGAATTTTCTTCGACGGGATTATACTTTCCTGCATCAGCCGGGCATACCTGTCCTTGAATCGGAGATAGCAGCGCTGCGGTTAATAAAATACGCCGTTAAGAATGAAGTTGCGTTGCCGCTTCATTACTGTTCCGCCATGTATAAGGATAAATTTCAGAACAAAGGATACCGCGCCCGTAAGGCGGGACTGTTAAAACTTCCTTTTGAAGATGTGACTGAGGCAGGGTATATACGGCGACTGTCAGTAGAAGGCAGGGAGCGGTCAATCAATAAGATCGCGAGAGCTTTGGGTAAAAAAGGGGTTTTCAGCAGGCAAATATATAACTCCAAACATCAGGCTGAGATCTTTATCCGTTTGTCCTCGCTGCCATTATTCGACGATGCCGAATGCTGTTTTACGTTAACGTATTTTACTCCTTTTGTAACGGTTAATCCTGCCGGCGGGCAAAAGAGTAAAAAGATCAAGCTGGGGTTTGACGCGAGGGCCTTTGTGGCGAGTAGGCCTGCGGCGTATTTTGGGGAAATAAGCAAGCCGGCGATCCTGGGTTTTTATCGAATATATTTAGAGAAGCAGGGTGAACGCGATACGTTGGAGCTGTTCTACCGTAATTACAATTTGAGAAATAAAACGCAGGCATCGATCGTAAAAAAAGGGATCGAGTTCTTGAAGTCCGTGCGGACCTGGGAATTGCTTGAATCCGGTTTTCCCGATATTTATTAAACCGCCTTATAATAAAATGAATGCCGCTTTTAACGCGGAGTTTAATACTGTTAGATGAGTCAAAGTATGGTAAAATAAAAAAATTGATCGTAGCGCTTAATATTCAGTAAAATACTGCCACTCGCGTGCGAATAACGTTATTTTCTTTTTTCAATTTTGTTGAGTCTTATGGCGTGCGCATGTTATCTTCCAGCTTTACCGCTGCCGTTTTACAATGTTATTGTCGATAATCCATGGGAGACTCAGGACGCTGGGGTGAGCTTCATAATTTACGTCTTTTTGAGCAAAAACTTTAATCTGAGTGAGATCCTTCGGGCTGCGACCCTTCGTCTGCGTAGAGCATAGGGTTCGTTCTGAGGGCATCAGCGGTTTTAACGATGGTTATCCTGGGAGCTGAAGATTTGTTATTCAAGGGGTCTCACCTGGAGCGTAATGCGTTGTCCGGGGCCGGATTCAAGAAAAATGAGTTTTTCGCGCTTTATTACGGATTAAAAAAAGTTCAAAGGGGGGACTTGCGCGCGGGTTCAGCGCGCGCGCTCAGCAAATACTATAAGGGATTTGGAATAGAGGTTGGTTTTTCGGCTTATAAAGCCGGGTTTGCAAACGGCTTAGCCGGTAAAAGGCCGATATCCGACAAGAAAGCCAGGATATTTTATTATGCTTCAAGAAACCGCGCCCTTCTTGAATCGGCTCGCCGCATAGAGGCTGATTTGTTTTCAGGCGAAGACGATCACCGGTCTTTGACCGCGAGGCTTGGGGTTTTACTGGGATATCCGGCTTGTTGTATCGGATTTTTCATAAAGAATAATTCTTTGCGGTCGCCGTCTATAATACTTAACGCGATCAAAAACACTTCGGGACAGGCCCGCGCGGAATTGAATATTTTAGGGGCCGCGGACCCTTTGATAAGCCATATGCCGTGCTCATTTTCCTGTAAGAATTCATTGCGTTACGCCAGGAAGCTTGCCGGAATTGTTCGAAGGGACTGCCGTGACGGCGCGGGAACGTATATTTATTTTAATAACGGTTGTTTCCTTAAGCTTCGGCCCCTTCGCTGCCCGGCAGCTCTGAAAAAATACGCTCTCGATGAGGTTTCGAGCGGGAGTTTTGGCGGGAGTTTTAACGATACCGCCGCTATGCGGTCTTTGCTCAACGCGTTCAAGAGCGCAGATACTTTAAAAATGGGCAAGGAAGTGACCCTTTATAGGTCGGGAAAGGCTTTTTTTTCTTTCCCGGCGCATAGTTGCGATTGGGAATGTATTAAGTTTGAGTAGCGCCGCGTGCGTGTTTTAGCGTCGGCTTATTTCGGGTGAGCGTTTGCTCACAAAGAGGCAAGGGGTTATATGTTCAGCGATAAGGGGACTATGACGATTGATCCACGGATGAAAAAGCATGAAGACTTGACGGGCGTTCCTGCCGATACCGAATGCCTCTTGATAAACGCGGGAATGCCTTTAATGAGCGTGGGCGTATCTACAATGTATTATTCTTTAAAGCAGGCCCGGGTTAAAGCCGCAATTATAACGATCGGCCCCGATAATGCCTTTGACAAATTGTCCCGCATTGAGAAGTTGCCGCATCTAAAGCTGATCGGTTTTTCTTTGCATTGGCACCCGCAAATCGCTGTTTCATTAAAACTCGCGGAGCTTATTAAAACGCTGCCGAACGCAAGAAATATCCCCCTTGTTTTCGGGGGAATGACCGCTTCTTATTTTTCCGACGCGCTAATTAAAATGCCTTTTATCGACTTTGTTGTTAAGGGAGATGGCGAGTTGCCGGTAGTCCGGTTGTTTAAACAGGTAACTATCGGCGGACATGATTATTCCGGTGTCCCTAACCTGTTGTATAAAAAAGACGGTATATTCCTTAAAAGCGCTAATATATTCACTATTTCCGGCCGAGAGATCACGGCGTTAGAAAAGAAAGTGATAGGCGACGGCAAGTTGTTTCAAGAAACAGGTTGTGTTTTAAGTATCGGCCGCGGATGCGAGCAGGATTGTATATACTGCGGGGGTAATATCGCGGCTTTGCCGCAATGGGGCAATCGGGTGAGCGTGCTCAGGAGAACAGTCCGGAGCTTTAGAAGTTCTGTCGCGGCTGTTATAGCGCGGGGGCAAGGGCTTTATTTATTAAATGATTATGACGGAAAATGCTCTTTTATCAGCAGGTGCCTGAGAGGGTTCGACCTTTCCGGCATTAAATTTCTAAGCATTGATGTCAGAGGAGTCCCTGATTACGAGAATATTGCCGGCTCACTCGCCTCTACGCGGGATAAATATGATTTTCCGGTCACTATAGAGATAAGCCCTGAAGTAGGCAGTGAAACGGCCCGCAAGAAAGTTAAAGGCTTCGCGTTCCCTAATAAGAAGCTCACCGCGTTTATCGCGAAGATGCTTTCGCGTTTTAAGCGCGCAAAGGTTTATTTGTTTTTTAGTTATTTCCATCCCTACGAAGATAAATATAACCTGGCTACGCGCGCCCTGATATGCTCTTTAACTGAAAAATTCCCGGAATATGTCCAGGAGGGGAGGCTGGTGATAAATTTCTTTCCTTTGGCGACAACTCCTTGCTCCGCGTTACAGCGGGGGCGTGTCGGAAAACTTAAACATGATGTTCACGGCTTAGGCGATTATTGCCGCAAGCTTTTGAAGACGAGCTCGCCCCGGGGGAATTTCTTAAGCCATTGCTTAAGCACTATGAGATTAGAGGAAATAGATTATTACGGGTCTTTGTTCGATTATGAAGTGGTGCTTCGCTGTAAGTTCCCCATAGTTTATTCGGGTTTGGTAAAATTGTTCCCTCGTTTTAAGGAGTTTACGGTATTCCTTAAGGAATGTTATGATATCGTCTATCATATATACGCGCAGCCATCCTTGCAGTCGCTGCCGTACCGGCATAGTATAGCTGAAGAAGGTATGTGCCTTTTGGGCTTTGCTTATGGCTCTGAATCCTACGTGCCTGCCGGTAAAATACAGGTAATTTGGCTGCAGGTCATTAAAACAATGCTGTTAAAAAATAAAAAAAGTTTTACGAGTAAGTATAAGGTGTTAAAGCCCGCAAGGGCATCTCTGCAAGCACAATACACGCCCGGCGCTTATGAAAACGCGTTGAACGCGGTGGTTGAATCACTTGATGTGTCTTTGCGGCGGGAGGCTTACGCGTTGTTCGGTGAGTCTCCGGTTGAATTGTCGTTTTATGAGATCCTGCTTAAAAATCATGAAAAAATAGAGACGATCAAGAATAATGATTTCTCAAGGCTCCTGCCGGTTAAAAATCCCCTGGTCCAGGTTTTACCGTTATCGTTCACGCAGGTGGTTGTCGAGCCTTTATCAGACAATCAAAATCTTAAAATGCTCGGTAAAAGCTTCTTTGAACAGCTCATAAGCGCGATAGATTATAAACGGCTTCCCCGTAAATTAGCAGAGCCCTTGCGGCAATATCTCGTTAATCCAGACAGGCTGCGCAGCAGCCTGAGTGTTTCGGCGGGGAAGTTTTGGGGCAGTATTATGAAAAGCGAGGGGTTTAGCGGCCTTTTAACCGAAGTTATTATTGAAGGATGTATCCCTCAAAAAGAATTGTTGGAACACGCGCAGCCGTCTTTTCTTTCGCTTGATAAATTTTATGGGGTATTAAACGGTATTTGTGATATCCGCGCCCTTAATTTTTACTTAAACCACATACAACTCAAGTATGGAATACGCCGTGTTTATGAAGCCCGGTCAGGGAGTGTCTATAGCTTTACTTCCTGTTATTTTCCGGATCAAATTATTATCGCGAAGCCCATTATTTTCTCAGGTGTCCTGAACGATGAAGAAATGGAGTTCTTTCGTTTATCTGACGGGACAAAGGTGTTGCCTGATATTATTGCCGCTTTGCGCCAAAAGTGCGGTGAGGCAAGGACCAATGATGCCTGCCTGAAAGATATGATCATTTCTTTGTACAGCAGGCAGTTGGTTTATTAATGTATGACCGGTTGAAATTTATCGATAAGGGATAACGTTATGAGCGGCAATTCATCTTCAAAAACTGACCTTTTAAAGCGGTTTGAAAGAGCGATCGGCCCCGTCACGGCAGGGTTTATCCTTGATATGGTTGATTTCTTTTCTTGGGGGCCTGCCGGCATAATCCTGGGATTATTCGCGGGAAGCGCGCTGGGTTGGTACCTGAGCGGTGTTTTAGAGGTAACAAGAAAATGGCGGATCATTCTGACGTGGCTGGCAGGGCTATATTGTTTTATGCCGGGAACAGAATATCTGCCCGTGGGCACTGTCGTGGGCGCGTTGTGCCGTTTTTTTCAGCCGTTACCGCAAAAAAACAAGGCTGATGATACGGGTAAAGGCAGTGGGGCGTAATGAGGCCGGCCTTACGCGTCAAAATGATTGACAGGCTTGCTAAACATGCTATGATTATTGAAATCGTAATACTAAAAGGATAGGAAGCAATGGCACAGTTAGTCAGGTTCGGCGTATCATTGGAGAAAGACCTGCTTGAGCGTTTTGACGGGCATTGTAGAGGCAGGAAATATACCAACCGCTCTGAGGCGATCAGGGACCTTATCAGGGAGGACCTGGTCAAAAAACAATGGCGGGAAGGCTTTGAGATCGCAGGCACGATCACGATGATCTATGACCATCATCGCAGGTCCCTGGTAAATAAGCTTATGGAGCTCCAGCATGATTTCGGCGGTATTATTATTTCAACCCAGCATATTCATCTGGACCATCATAATTGCCTTGAGATAATCGCGGTCAAGGGAAAACCGCAAAAGGCGCAGGAGCTTGCCGATACGTTGAAGGCGGTTAAGTGGGTAAAGCATGTTGCTTTGAGTTTATCAAGTACGGGAAGGGATATCTGAAGTATTATTTTTTTATTCATTCGTAACACGAAAGATAGAATCGTGGTATGAAGGCTTCCCGTAGTTGTTGTTAAGCTGTATCCGGTGAAATATCAGTGTTAAGGAAAGATCCTCCGGTTTTAAGACGAGGAATACTATGCATATGGCAGATGCTTTAATTTCTCCCGCGGTGGGTGCAGCTATGGGGGCGGCGACCATGGGGCTTATCGTCTTTAGCGCCCGCAAGGTCAAGCAGGAAGCGGATGACCGTAAAATCCCGCTTATGGGAGTCCTGGGCGCTTTTATTTTTGCCGCCCAGATGATAAACTTCAGTATTCCGGCGACGGGTTCCAGCGGGCATCTTGGCGGAGGAATGATATTGGCGATACTCCTGGGCCCCTGTGCCGCTTTTTTGGTCATGGCTTCGGTGCTGGTCGTGCAGGCGCTTTTTTTCGCTGACGGCGGGCTTTTAGCCTTAGGAAGCAATATTTTTAATCTCGGTTTTTTTCCCTGTTTTGTCGCTTATCCGTTAGTTTATCGTAAGATAGCCGGAGGCACTCCAACGCAGGGTAAGATACTCGCGGGCTCGGTCATCGCGTCTGTGATCGCTTTACAGCTGGGAGCTTTTGGTGTAGTCCTGGAAACGGTATTTTCAGGGCTGTCGGAGCTGCCGTTTCGAGTGTTTGTGCTCATGATGCAGCCGATCCATTTGGCAATAGGTGTTGTGGAAGGTTTGGTGACCGCGGCGGTTGTTACTTTTGTTTGGAAGGCCAGGCCGGAGTTAGTAAGCTCTCCTCAACAGGCGGCTTCACCCGGAAAAGTTGAAATGAAAAATATCTTTGCCGGATTTATCGTAGCCGCGGCGGTTGTTGGCGGGGTATTGAGCTGGTTTGCCTCCAACAATCCGGATGGTTTGGAATGGGCGATATTTAAAACTCTCGGCAAAGAAAGATTTGTTAACAATAACGCGATACATAGTTCTCTATCCGGCGTCCAGGAAAAGACAGCTTTTTTGCCGGATTACGGCTTTAAAAAGAAAGATGTTCCTGCGGAGCCTGAAGCTGCGCCGCAGGCATCCTGGCCGGCAGTTGACCCGGGAACGTCTGTATCGGGTTTAGCCGGGGGGGGATTAACGCTCTTGTTGGTTGTTTTGGCCGGTTTGGCGCTTAGGCGCCGTAAGCGTTAGGACCAATATGAACAATATCGGTAAGAATTATTTTGACATCGGGTATTTGGATGTTTTGGCGGGGGGCAGCAGCTTTTTGCACCGCCTTGACCCGAGAGCTAAATTAATCACGTCTTTAGTGTTTATCGTTATGGTGGTATCGTTCGATAAATACGCGTTTTCAGCGCTGCTTCCTTTTTTTATCTATCCTGTAGCCCTGGTTTCTATCGGTGGATTGCCGGTCAGGTATTTATTAAGAAAAATATTATTGGTTTCACCGTTTGCCCTGTTGGTCGGTATCTTTAATCCTTTTATCGACAGGGAAATAGTCCTGCGGGTGGGAGGGGTTGGTATTCCCGGGGGGTGGGTTTCATATTTGTCGATACTGATCAGGTTCTTCCTGACCGTTTCAGCCGCGTTTATCTTAATAGCTACTACGGGATTCAACGCTGTTTGCGATTCATTGATCAAATTAGGGGTTCCCCGGCCTTTTGTCGTCCAGCTTTTATTCTTTCACCGGTATATTTTTATCCTGACCGATGAAGCTGAGCGGATGGTCAGGGCAAGGCAGCTTCGGACATTTGATACCCGCCTGATGGGATTTAAAGTTTTTGTGGCGTTAGTGAGCAATTTGCTGCTGCGTACCCTCGACCGCGCCGAACGGATCTATAGAGCTATGTGTTGCCGTGGTTTTGACGGCCGCGTGCGTATGATCAGGACAATGAAAATAACCGGTAAAGAGATCGGATTCGCGTGGGGATGGATATTCATGTTCGTTTTTTTTAGATGTTTTAATGTCCCTTTAATTTTCGGGGAACTGATCACGGGAGCCTTAAAATGAGCCATCATATTGTGGAAGCCGAAGACCTGCATTTTTCATATCCTGACGGAACCCGGGGATTGTCAGGCGTATCGTTTCATATCTCACACGGAGAGTCCGTGGCTTTGGTCGGGGCCAATGGCGCCGGTAAATCAACGCTTCTACTGCATTTGAACGGCTGTTTGTTCCCTCAACGAGGGAGGCTGCGTATCGGCGATATCATCTTAGGCCCTGATAACCTTAATGTGGTACGCCGCAGCGTGGGCATGGTTTTCCAGAATCCCGATGACCAGTTGTTCATGCCGACGGTTTTTGACGATGTGGCTTTCGGCCCGTTAAACCTTGGTTTTCCAAAAGCGGAGGCCGAGCGCGCCGTAGCCCGCGCGCTTGAGACGGCCGGTGTCGCCCATTTAGCCGGCCGGCCGCCGTATAAGCTTTCTCAGGGGGAAAAACGTTCTGTTTCTATAGCTTCGGTGCTGGCTATGTCTCCTGATGTCCTGGTAATGGATGAGCCTACCTCAAGCCTTGATCCCCGCTCCCGGAGGCGTTTGATCGAACTATTGAAAACTTTTCAGCATACCAAGATCATTGCTACCCACGATTTAGATATGGCAATGGACCTTTGTGAGCGTACGATCGTTCTTCATTCCGGCAGAGTGACCGCGGACGGTAAAACACAAAAGATACTCCAGGATGAGCGGTTGCTGCGTTCAAGCGGCCTTGAAAAACCGCTTGGCATGCAGCAGTGCCCGGTATGCCGGAAATAAAAGACGATCCTCCTTTTATCTTAGTGAGGCACTCATCGGGTAAGTTCAGTGTGCCGCTTGAGCGGCTGTCTTGAAATCGTTTATTTTCCCCGGAAACCTTCATATCAGGGATGTTCGCCTATTAAAAGTTAAAATATGATTGCTTCTTCTTGTTGACAAAACTTAACGGGGAAGTAAAATAGCTAAATGCGTACTTAAATCAAATAAACGCGGCACAAAAGAGTAAGGCTTAAAATTCCTGTACGTTTTTAGCAAAATTTCATCGGGTGTTCTTTTTTTCCGGCTTATTTATATCTATGAATTATGATTAAGATCATTTTAAACCGCCTATCGCAAAAAATTAAAAAGAAGGCGTTTACTCTTCTGGCGTGCTTTTTTCTTTTTTTGCCGTTTTACGCGTCGGCTCAGGATGTATCTCCCGGAGAACAACCCGCAGCGCAGGGAAGCCGTTTTAAATCGGAATCAGAACAGAACAAAAAAAGCTCAGAGAAGAAAAAAGCCAAAGTTCCCGTTATAGAGCTTGAGAAAGAAAAGGAGACGCCTGTTCCGGGGCAGGGTGTTTCTTTTGTCCTTAAAAATGTCAGGATAACCGGTTCTACTATATTCAGTCCCGATGAGCTTTCCTTCGCGTATAAAAATTATATCGGCAGGCAGGTTGTTTTTAATGATATCGAGCGAATCGCCTCCGTGGTGAAATCCCGCTATAAGAAAAAAGGCTATCTTACCAGCGATGTTTATATTCCCGAACAGGATGTCGCCCGGGGCGAGGTGGAGATACGGGTGTCCGAGGGAAAAACAGGAGAGATCAAGCTGGAAGGTAATAAATGGTTTTCCCGCCCGCTTTTGGAAAAATACATACATTCAAAAAGAAATGAATTATTAAATATCTTTACCCTGCAGAAGGACTTGCTGCGGCTTAATCAAAATCCCGATCTTGAGCTGGCCGCGGTTTTATCGGCGGGTGAGGAGCCGGCAACTACCGATATAATATTAAAAGTCCGGGATAATTTTCCTTATCATGCCGGATATAGCTATGATAATCAGGGCACGCGCCTGGTCGGGAAATCGCGGAATTCCCTTGTTTTCCGCGGCACGAATTTCTCCGGGCATAATGATTTTCTTATCGTGAATACCCTGAAGAGTGAAACTTCACTCGGTGAATTTTTCAGTTATACCCTGCCTCTGGGCACGAATGGCGCGCGCCTGGGCTTTGACTTTACCAATTTCTATCTGAGGTTGGGAAGCGAGTATAAAGACGCGGATATAACCGGGACCACGCAGATATTCACCCCGCATGTCTCCTCAGAGCTGTTCCTGTCGCCTGATTTTCAGGCGTACGCCGATTTAGGCGTTGATATCAAGTCGATCAAGAAAAAAAGCGGCGGCGATACCGTAACAAACGATCAGATCCGCTCGTTTTACGGGGCCCTTGATTTCGCGAAGATCGATTCTTTTTTGGGCGGTGGACAGACTATTTATTCGCCGCGTTTCAGTTTTTTCACGAAAGATTGGCTGGGTGCTTCCAGCCGCGATCATCCGTCGGCAAGCAGGTCGGGCGCCGGAGGGTTCTTTTTTAAATACGAGCAGGCACTCTCGCGGATCCAGCGGGCGCCGGGGGACAGCTTTATTTCTGTGCGCTCGCAATTCCTGGCTGCTTCCCGCACGCTTCCTTCTTCCGAACAGCTTCAATTGGGGGGCGCTCACTCTGTCCGCGGGTATCCGGAAGGCGAGTATCTCGCGGATATCGGCGCTTTCTTGAATGTGGAGTGGGTATTCCCGGGCTATTTTTTCCCTAAAGGATATAAATTACCACGGGCGAATTTGCCGTTAAGAGACCAGTTCCAGCCGGTTATCTTTTTTGACCTGGGGGAAGGTAAGTTAAAAAAAACCGGAGAGGGAGAAAGGCATACCATGACCCTGATGGGCGCGGGAGCCGGAATAAGGTTCCAGTTTAATAAAAATCTTTTTCTGCGCCTGGATTGGGCAAAACGGCTGGGGCAAAAGCCTTCTTCAGGCCAGGGGCCGTCAAATTTCTATATTACCTGTCAGTTGGAGATATGATCCTCTTATTCAATCCTGAAATAAGTTAAAAGATCGTGATCCCCCGCCCGTCATGTTTCCCTTTGTTTTTTTATATAATATGTTATAATTAATGGCGATAGATGATACGTGAAGATGCGGTCATAAATTTAATGATAAGCGTTTCAAGTTACCTAAGGTCTCAAGATGAGGAAAATCTGGGCAATAGGAACAGCTTTTTTGTTTTTCCATTTTTCTCTCTCCTCGTTATATGCCCTTCCTTCGGGTGAAACCGTAGAAGCCGGTAATGCCAGCTTTGAACGTCCGGATGCCTCCACCCTTAATATCACCGCCTCCAACGGGACAATTATTAATTTTTCTGATTTTAATATCGCGCCTCAAGAAAGCGTGAATTTTAATGCTTTTGACCCGGCGTTAGCGTCGTATACCAATGTGTTAAGCAGGGTCTCCGGAATAAACGCAAGCGACCTCCTCGGCACCCTCAACGCAAATCTTAACCTGTTTTTGGTCAATACAAACGGAATACATTTCGCCTCCTCCTGCCGGGTCAACGCCAATAATTTTGTCGCTTCAACTCTGGATATTTCCACCAATAATTTTATCGACGGTAATTATATCCTCCAGCATACGGCGGACGGCAGCTACGCGCGGATCCTTAACGAAGGCAGGATGAACGCCGGCAATATAGCTTTAGTGGCAAGCGCGGTTGAGAATACCGGTTTGATCATTGCCCGGGCCGGGACAGCGCATTTGTCTTGCGGAGATAAGGTAACGGTAAGCTTCGATGAGCGCGGGCTTATTCAGGTAGAGATCGATGAAGAGACCAGCGGCAAGGTCGTTGATTTAAAAGGCAATACCGTAAAAGACGCGATAGCGAATTCAGGTTCGATAGAAGCAAGAGAAGTGGTGATGAGTTCAAAGACCGCCTCAGGAATATTTGAGAATGCTGTGAATCAGACTGGGATCGTTAAAGCCGCGGCCATGACACAGGAAGGCGGCGTTATCAAGATCAGGTCAAACAGGGATATACAAGTTTCAGGTACTTTGGAAGCGTCTCAAGGACAGATCCATGTTTCAAGCAATGATTCTGTTTCGGTTAAGGCAGAGCTCAAAACATCTGGTAATACAGAGATTACGGCAGATAAAGATATAGTTGTCAGCGCGGATATAGCTGCTTTTGATGGGGATTTGAGCTTAATTGCCGATGCCGACCTGGATGGCGCGGGTTCGTTCAGGCAGGCAGAGGGAACGTTGATCTCATCTGTTAATTACGGCGATATACTTATTCAATCTTCCGGTGAGGGCAGTCTTGCAAATATTATTTCCGCGGGAGATCTTATTTTGGTGCAGGGAGGATTGCCCGCGATATTTACGCAGCAGCCTGATTCATATATCTCTACTATTGGTTCAATGATGATCGGGCGGGGAGTTGCGGTCAAAGCGGCAAATACTCACTACGCCGTTGGAAAAGATTTTATGAATCTAGGCGGTTTTAACGCGCAAAATTCTTTAGTGGAGATGGCGTCTGATAAGGCGGCGATAATTTCCGGAGATATTACTTTTAATGACCTTAAGATCATTGTCCCAGGGAAGAAAGTCGCTGTTACTGCGGGGGATACGATAACGGTAGTGGGAGATTTGACTGTCAGGGGTTCATATGGCAATCTTGTGGCTCTTGTTTCAACGCAGCCGGGTGAACAATGGAAAATATTGCCGCAAGGCGGGACGGATATCGTATATACACAGATAGGTGATTGTTTCAACGCTCGAGGCCCTCCGCTTATGGCCATTCATTCCAGCTCTCTCGGTAACAACTGCAATCTTGATCTTGATCCCTATTGGACCGGAGAAGGCGCAAGCCTTAATTGGTCTGATCCTGATAACTGGGATACAGGTTCTCTTCCTACTGAATTCGATACTGCCACCTTTGACGGGGTAACCGGCACAAATCCGAATAAAGATTCTTATATTGACCCTGATTTTAACGGCACCGTAGCTCGTTTTGTTATTGAAGGCTACGCGGGCGTTATTACTCTCGGCCGCGATATTACGGTCACCGGCGATATTATCCTTGCCAGCGGCAGCTTAAAAGCGCGGGAATTTACTATTTCGATCGGTGGTAATTGGGTTAACGCCGGTGGACATTTTCAGGCCGGTAATTCTACCGTCGTCTTTTATGACGCTTCAAGATCATCCCTGATCGCCGGCAATAATACATTTTATAACTTTACCTGCGTTACTGCCGCTAAGAAATTATATTTTGAGGCAGGATATACTACTACCATTAGCGCGGCTTTGAAACTGCAGGGAGCTTACGCGGAACATGTTCGGCTGCTTTCAAGCGAACAGGCTGAACAATGGTACATCGACCCTCAAGGCCCACGGGATATTTCTTATACCTGGGTCGAAGATTCTTATAATCTGGATCCGGTGAAAGTCTTAATGGCCGAGTCTACCAACCGGGGAAATTGTTTTAACTGGGACCCTACGGGTACCTGGACAGGCACTTTAAGTAATCTGTGGTCGGTAGCAGGCAACTGGATAGGTTTAGGCGGAGCTGCTCCCGGCGCGGGAGATGACCTCGTTTTTCCTGCCAGCGGGTTGACGCTCAGCACGAGCAACGATTTTGCCGCCGCAACGGCCTTTAATTCTATTACTATTACCGGCAGCGGATATACTTTAGCGGGAAATTCCATTAATCTTGGCGCGGGAGGCTTGACTGCTAATTTCCCTTCAGGGAGCAATACCATAAGTTTAAATATTGCTTTTGACGCTACGAGAACAATAACGGTCTCTAATAGCGATGAGAGTTTGACGATAAGCGGCGTGATAAGCGGCGGAGCCGGTGTTGGATTGACTAAAGCGGGAATCGGTACTCTTGTTTTAAGCGGGGTTAATACGTATCAGGGCGCAACTGCGGTAAATGCGGGCACGATCAGTATTGCTGCCGACTCCGGGCTGGGAGCGGCTCCGGGAGGAGCAACTGCCGGGCATTTAACTCTTAACGGAGGCACTTTACTGACGAGCGCAACGTTTTCGCTTAACTCCAACCGGGGAGTAGCGCTGGGAGCCGGTAACGGGATCATTAATGTCGATGCCTCTACCGTATTGACCTATGGAGGTATTATCGCTGGAGCTAATACGTTGGAGAAAACCGGAGCGGGGGAGCTTGTTTTGCAGGGTATCAATACCAATTCTTCCACTGTGACGATTAATGGCGGAACGGTAACGTTAAGCGGCGCCAATGGAACGATGACCGGCGCCACATTCACCGTAAATCAGGGCGGTACGCTGACATTGGATAATTCAACAAATAATAACACTAATCGTATCAGTGATACCAACATTCTTACCTTAACCGGAGGAGAATTTATCTTTAAAGGTAACAATGCCGCTGCCAACGCTACAGAAACTGTCGGGGCTTTGACGCTCTCGATGGGTGCTTCTCACGTGACGGTTTTCTCGGGTACCGGCCAGACTGTGCTTACGTTTGCCAGCGCATCTAGAAGCGCTGGGGCCACCGTTTTGTTCCGTGGCGCTAACCTTGGTTCCAATCCCGGTTCAGGCAATACTAATATAAAGTTTACCAACGCAACCGGCTTGAGTTTAACCGGCGGCGGCGGAGCTGCCGGAACTACGAATATCAGTATTGTCCCTTTTGCGTTCGGAGATACGTCTGTTGCGGGGGCAGGTATTAGTTTTGTCACCCATAATATAGACACCAACGGCAACACGAACGGTATCAGGCCGTTGGTTTTGGCAACGGAATATATCCTTAATTCCGTTGTAGCCGGTTCAGCTGGCAGGAATGTGAGAATAACAGCGGCCACGAACGCGGCGACTACCGTTTCTATCAATTCTCTTTTAGTAGATGGCGCTAACCTTACGTTTAACACCAATACCAGGACATTGACTGTTGCCTCAGGAGCAGTGGCCCGTGTATCAGCGGGTGATATTGCCAGCACTACCAGTACTTCCCGTATATTGGCTTTTGGGGCAAAAGAAGGAATATTTTTTGCGGTCGGTTCGTTCAACCTTGCTCCGCGCGTATCCGGGTCAGCAGGTATTACGATCAGCGGAGGAGGGACTATAACTTTTCCTTCTGCGCTTTCCGCTGACAATATTTATACTGGCATGACCACGATAAATGAGGGAGGCCTTTTGATCAGCAATGCGAATGCGGTCAGCAGCGCCAGTTCTGTAACAGTTGCCGCGCCGGGCACGCTTACTGTCGGAAACGTCGCATTGTCTATAACTTCTCTTATTTTGTATAGCGGTAATACCAGCGGCGCAAGCCTGATAAAAGGCACAGGCGCTTTGACGCTCTTGGCAGCCGGAGGCGGCAGTGTCACCTTGAATGTCAATGGTTCAGGAGCGGTAGGCGCCAGTATCACAGGCCTGGGTACCGGTACGTTAGCCTTGGGCGCTTCAAGGACATTTACTGTTAATGACGGGAACGCTTCAGATGACCTGACCGTGGCAATACCGATAAGCGGCTCAAGTTTCGGCATTACCAAGGCGGGCTCAGGTACGCTCGCTCTTAATAAAGCTAACACTTATACAGGGATCACGACGCTCAATGAAGGCACGTTAAGCGTGGCGATCATGAGCAATGGCAGCAGGGCCAGCGGCGTCGGTCAATCTACTAACGCGGCAACTAATTTAGTTTTGAACGGCGGAACATTTAAGTACACTGGTGTTACCGTAAGCACTAACAGGCTTTTTACTATCGGCACTACTTCTCCTGTTACCATAGATGCCTCTGGCGTCGGCGCTTTGACTTTTACAGGCGCCTCCATTACATTAAGCGGTACTAATACGGCAAGAACTATTACTTTTTCCGGAAGCGGAAATGCGGTTTTAACCAATGTTATAACTAATAATGGGACCGGCGTGACTACTATTGTCAAGAATGGCACGGGCACGTGGTCTTTTAAGGGCGTCAATACCTATACAGGAACAGTCGCGATCAATGCCGGGACGTTGGCGGTCAATTCCGACAGCGGACTGGGGAGCGCGCCCGGGAGCGCGACACCGGCAAGTATTACCTTTAACGGCGGGACGCTCCAAACAAGCGCGAGCTTTACCTTAAACTCCAATCGAGGGATCGCTCTTACGGGCGACGGATCACTTTCTTCCGATGTCTCAACCACCCTTACCTATGCGGGAATTATTGCCGGGTCCGGCATACTTACAAAAGAGGGCCTGGGGACCCTTGATCTGCAAGGTACAAATACATATAGTTCTCCTACGGTGATCAATAACGGTACATTGACTTACAGCGGGGCCAACGGCGCAGCATTAAATTCCACATCGTTTAATATAAATCCCGAAGCGACGCTTATCTTGGATAATACCTCCGCGAACAATTTCGACCGGATAGGAGATGATGTCGAGATCAGGATGAATGGAGGTAACTTTAATTTTATCGGCTGTAGTAGTGCCTCCGCGTTTGAAACGACAGGGGAGCTCAGGATCACGACCGGCTCTAATTATGTTTCAGTCAGGGATTCTACCGGCGGAGCTACCGTAATGACTTTTTCGAGCTTTTCAAGGATAGCTGGGGCCATGGTGTTGTTCCGCGGCACGAATTTCGGCAGCTCGCCTGCGGATAATGTATCGACGATCATGTTCACGGCCGCGCCCGCTTTGACGGGAGCGGGAGGCGCGGCGGGCTCCACGACTGTCAGTATTATTCAAGGGGCTTTTGGCAGCGGCTCTCCTACCGGGCTTGGTACCGATATGGTAACGTATAATATCGCCGATAATCCTTTTGGTTTGCGTCTTCTTAATGAAGGCGGGTTCTCAGGTGAGTATGAAACGAGCGTGTTGACGGTCCCGAATTCAAATGTAAAACTTTCCGGTAGTGTGGCGCCTGGAGCAGGTATCACGATCAATTCGCTGATCCTCGAATCAGGCGGAGCAGTCGCGAGCTCCGCGAATACTTTGACGATAGGTTCCGGCAATATCCTGGCTTTGAGCGGTAACGCCGGGATCAACGGGACATCGGTTTTAGCGTTTGGCGCCAGCCCCGGGATCATCCGCGCCGTCGCGAATCTCACGATCAGCAGCCAGGTCACGGGGAGCGCCGGTTTGACCACGGGAGGAGCGGGGATAATCACGTTAAGTAACGCGGGGAATAGTTTTACGGGCGATATCAGGATCAGCCAGGGAACAGTGAGTGTTTCAGCTGATGCCAATCTGGGATTGGGAAGCGGCTCGACAAATATTACCCTGGCCGGCGGGGCGCTTCAGACAACCGCCTCTTTCACGTTAAGTTCAAGCCGGGGCATTTTCCTGAAAGGCCCGGGAAGTATTTCTGTCGATACTTCCACTATCTTGACCTATGACGGGGTTATCTCAGGGCCGCATTCATTGACCAAAGACGGCTCCGGCAGCCTTCTTCTGGGAGGGACAAATACCTATGCCGGCGATACCACCGTTAATGCCGGTACACTTACTTTAAGCGGCTCGAACAGATATAGCGGGGCAACTACCATTAACAACGGCGAATTGATCTTAAGCGGAGCCAGCGGTCAGGCAAGAAGGACATCATCAGTCACTATTAATGCCGGCGGCACGCTTACGCTGGATAACGCTTCAGCGAATAACACTAATCGTATCGCCGACGGAGCGACGTTTAACATGAACGGCGGGATCTTTAATTTTATCGGCTCCGGCAGCGCCGCTGCAACGGAATCGATCGGTGACCTTGCTTTGATATCGGGATTAAACTATGTCAGCGTTACCCCGGGCGCCGGAGGGGCAACTACGCTCACCTGCGCCAGCCTGACCAGGAATTCCGGAGCGGCAGTTGTCTTCCGGGGGTCAAACCTGGGGGTTACTCCGGCGGCCAACGTCTCCACGCTCTATTTTAACGATGAGCCGGCTTTAGTCGGAGGAGGAGGCGCGGCCGGGTCTTTCACCGTTAGCATTATTTCGGGCGCCTTCGGTGACAGTTCTCTGAGCGGCAGCGGAACGGATATGGTCACCTACGATTCTATAGATAACGGCGGTTATGGACTGCGTCTATTGGCGCCGGGAGAGTATGGCGCGACTTTTACCGCCAATTATAATGTAAAGCTTGCCGGGAGCGTCGCTCCCACGGTTAGTGTTACGATAGCTTCCTTGATCCTTACTACCGGAGGAGTAGTTAATTCATCTACGCGCACGCTCACCATTTCCAGCGGCAATATACTGAACACTTCAGCGACAGGCATTCTTACTAATACGACCGTGATAGCCTTCGGGGTCAATGAAGGTAATATCCTCAACACGAATAATCTGACCATAAGAAGTAATATGACAGGCACGGCAGGCGTGACCTATTCAGGAACAGGCACAACGACATTAAATACGCTTGTCAAGGGCTTGACCGGAATGACAACGATAAACTCCGGTACTTTGATAGTGGGTATCGCCAATGCGATCAATTCCGCAGGTTCCGTAACGGTAGCTCCGGGCGCAACATTTACCAACGGTAATTTTGCCGAGACGATAACTAATCTTATTTTATACAGCGGTTCTGCCGCGGGTGCTACAGTAACCACCGGCACGGGCAATTTGACCCTTTTGGCGGCAGGCGGCGGAAGTGTGACGGTCAACGTCAACGGTTCGGGAGCATACGGCTCCCGTATCAATACGACAGCCACCGGGATGCTTGCTTTAGGCGCGTCCCGTATTTTTACGGTCAATGACGGTAACGCGGCCGATGACCTGACTGTTTCTACGATCATCAGCGGTAACACTTTTGGCATTACGAAGAACGGCGCGGGTACGCTTGTCTTAAGCGGCGTTAATACTTATACCGGGGCTAATACAATTAATGCGGGTACTTTGGCTGTCACTGCTAATAATGCTTTAGGGACCGCCGCGGGGAATACGACGGTCAATGCCGGAACATTGGATTTTCGTAATATTGTTTACAGCACGGCTGAAGCCTTGATCCTGGCTACGGACAGTAATCTTATTACAAGCACGGGAACCAGCAGTTTTGCCGGAACCATTACCATGACAGCTCCCAGTACTATTGAAGTAAGCGGGACTCAACTGACGCTATCCGGGGCCGTCGCGAATGGCGGATTTCGTTTGACCGTAGCCGGCGCGAGCAATACGATAATTTCCAATACGCTCACAGGTGCCGGCGGGCTCGCTAAGCAGGGAACAGGTTCCTTGACCCTGAGCAATACCGTGACTTTGGGCGGTAATCTTACGATCTCAAGAGGAAGCCTTATCGCGGGAGCCAATACTATAACGGTCAGCGGTAATTGGACGAATAACGCTGTTTTTACCTGCGGGACGAGCACCGTCACCTTTAACGGCGGCTCTGCGACGATAGACTCAGGCGGTACGGGTAACGGGCAGGATTTCTTTAAAGTTGTCGTTAACTCTACCGGCACCAAAACGCTTGCTGATGCGTTGATGGTGAATGATGTTTTGCAGGTGGATGGGGGTGTTTTGGCCGGAGACTATGATGTCACCGTAAAAGGAGGCAGCATTACCGGTAATGGCGCTATTTCTATGACCGATGGAACGTTTACTGTCCAGGGCACGGGTAATTTCGGCGGTTCAACCAGCGACTGGACATTTTATAATCTTACCTTTGGCGACGCGGTGACAACAGCAACTACCACGAAAACCGGCAGCAATACGGTCAATGTAACAGGCACGCTGGCGGTAACCTTGCATCATACCCTTCTGGCAGGGAGCTCGACCTGGAACCTGGTTTGGACCAGCTATCTAAAGAACATTACGATGATAGCTTCCGGTTATGATCATACCGTCGCGCTTACGGACGACGGTTATGTATTCAGCTGGGGAAGTAACGTTTATGGCCAGTTGGGAGACGGTACGACAGCTGATGGCTTGACGCCGGTCCAGGTTTTATCAGGCGAACAGGGAGGCGGGACGTATCTGCATAACGTGTCAAAGATATCGGCAGGCGGTTATCACAGTGTTGCTTTGGCCGATGATGGTTCCCTCTACGACTGGGGCTATAATGGATATGGCCAGTTGGGCAATAATGAAACGGCCAACAGCTTGACACCGGTGCGTGTCCATGGCGTTGGCGATATCGGGAATCTGAGCGGTATCACGGAAATAGCTGCCGGCGGGTTTGAGACGGCCGCGGTTGGTTCCGGGTTTGTATATTGCTGGGGGTACAACGGCGAGGGAGAATTAGGGAACAATTCGATCGTGGACAGCCACGTGCCGGTACAGGTCTTATCCGGGGCGCAGGGAGGCGGCACATACCTTCATAATATATCGAAAGTCGCGGTAGGCGGCTGCCAGGTGCTTGCCCTTGTTTCCGACGGAACTGTTTTTTCCTGGGGGTATAACGGCGATGGTGAACTCGGCGATGGCACGACAAATGACCGTTTGGTCCCGGTCCAGGTTTTGTCCGGCGAACAGGGCGGGGGCTCTTATCTGCATAGTATATCGCAGATATCCGCGGGAGACGCTCATAGCCTTGCGTTAGCGAATTCCGGTTTTGTCTATAGCTGGGGGTATAATAATGAGGGCCAGCTGGGTAACGGCACGGTGATCGATGCTCATTCACCCGTACGGGTGCTTTCAGGTGAGCAGGGAAACGGCGTTTATTTGCAAAATGTCTCTAACATATCTGCCGGCGCGGCCCATAGCCTGGCTATTGCTTCCGGCGCTTATGTGTTCAGTTGGGGACAGAATCATGGCCCTCTCGGGGAACCCTGGGGCCAACTGGGTAATGGCTCGACAACCAATAGCTCTTCGCCTGTTAGAGTGCTCTCGGGAGATCAGGGTAGTGAAACATATTTGCACGATATAGCCGCAATAGCCGCGGGAGGGGCTCAGACCGTTGCCTTGAGCCATGCGCGTCCTGTCTTTAACTGCGGCAATAACGCCAGAGGCCAGTTAGGCAACGGTACAACTGTCGGAGTTGTGGAGCAGATCAGGGTCCAGGCGGGGTCGCAGGCAGGCCCGGTTTTCGACCAGCTTGTTGTCAGCGGCATATTGACTACCCAGACTTCAACTTTTAATTTCGCCAATCTCTACCAGCCCAATATCAATATCGCCGCCCTGACGTATAATAATCTGATCCTTTCTAACAGTAATGGAACATATTGGCTGACCGGAACGACAAACGTTTTGGGGAATGTTGTTATCGATAACGCGACGCTTTCCGCTGATTCCTACACGCTTAATGTTTCCGGTAACTGGACGAATACTGACGGGGTGTTTAACGCGGGCACCGGCACGGTCGTTTTGAATTCAAGCGCGCAGTCCCAGACCGTCACATCCGGCGGCAGCGCGTTCAATATCCTTACTATCACTAATTCGTATGTCGACGGCATTATATTCGGGGACAGGCTTATTACCGGCACGTTGAACGCCTCAACCGGAGTTCAGAAGCTGTCTTTTTCATCGGCTTCTCTAAGTTCTCCGCATACTATAACGGCGAGCTTCAATGTTTCGGGTTCTGCCGGAAACCTTATTGAACTTGCGCCGCTGGTATCTGAGACGGCATGGTATATAGAAACGCCCGTGAGCACGCTGCATCATCTTAAGATCGGGTATTCGTATGTAGTAAATTCTACCATAACCGCCACCAATTCCCAGGATAACACGGGAAATTACAACTGGAATATCTCGCCATGATCCGGCGGCTATTGACTTTTAATCCGAATCTATATATAATCACTATCATATGGAAGTAACCTACTCGAAAGATCCCGATATTATATTCCGTAAGATCGCCGATGAGTTTATCCTTGTGCCTATCAGGCAGAAAGCGGTAGATCTCAAGAGCGTTTATACCTTGAACGAAGTAGCTGCTTTTATATGGGAGCTCCTTGATAGCGTAAAAAGTGCCGCTCACATAAGGGATAAAGTCGCCGAAAAGTTTGAGGTCGAATCCATCCAGGCGCAAGCTGATGTTTTGGAAATGTTGTCCCAACTGGAGGCTTTGAAGCTGATCAAAAAAACGTAGAATTCTTTATGTTCAAAACCATTCTTTGTATCCCACCGGATTATGACCATAATTATCCGCCTCTTGGAACACCCGCTCTGTGCGCTTATTTGAAGAAAAAAGGAATTGCCTGCAGCCAGATAGACCTGAATCTCGGCTACAGGGATTATCTCACCCGTCATATTTGCGGATCGTCCCCGCTCACCCGGGAAGAGCGGTTGTTTTTCCTGGAACCCTTGCTTAAAGATTTCTTCGGACAAAGATTGAAAAGCCGCTATTATTCCTCATTATTGCCGGGAGAAAGCGAAGGGCGCTTTCCTCATTTGCCGTACGGTAATAACACTAATAGTTCGTTCTATTTTTGCGAAAGGTTGTTGTCATCCGGGCATTTCCGGCAATACCTGGATGATGAAGACGAAAACACATTCCTTCAATTTTACCGTGAGAGCGGTATTATAAGGAACCTTGAAAAAGAAAATATAAAGCTCTTCGGTATTTCTGTTATATCGCCGACACAGGCGATAGCCAGTTTGACCTTAGGCCTTTTGATCAAAAAAAGCCTGCCTCGGCTCCATGTGACTATCGGAGGACAGTGGCCGACATTATACAGGGAAGCTATTCTTCAAAAAAAAGAATTATTCCGCTGTTTTGACAGCGTTGTGGCCTTTGAAGGCGAAAGCGCCTTGTATCAAATAACGCAGCGGCTTGGATCTGCAAAAAGTATCGCTTCGATACCGAATGTTATAACGAAAGAAACGGTTTCAGTATCAAATTTATTGATAAAGCATGAGGATATGGACCAATTACCCTGCTCCGATTTTGATGGCCTTATTTTAAAAGATTATGACGGTAATAAGGCCGGTAAGGTCAATCTTACCTATGAGACATCGCGCGGCTGCTACTGGTCAAAGTGCGCGTATTGCGTTGACCTGCCGCTGCCTAAACCGGCATACCGGGCGAAGAGCGCGGCCTTAGTGGTAAATGATATGCGCAAGTTAAAAGAGCGTTATAACGCGTCGTATCTGCTATTCGGTGATCCGGGATTATCGCCGCGGCAGATGCGCGAGATTTCCCGAAAAATGATCGATGAGCGCGTTGAAATGCAGTGGTGGACTATGGCAAGGCTTGATCCCGGCTTTGACAGCGGATTGTTCGAAAAGGCATATGCCGCCGGTTTGAGACAGGTAAATTTCGGCTTTGAATCCGCCAGCGACCGTGTCTGCGGCCTGCTTGATAAAGGGAATCAACGCGAACGTTCATCCCGAATAATACGCGATTGCGCACATGCCGGAATAAAGGTCGACCTGCAGACGATGCTCGGACTGCCGGGTGAGACATTTGAAGATGGGATGGATACAATAGATTTTCTCCTGTCGCACAAAGAATTTATATCCCATGTGACATTTAATACTTACTATTTAACTCCCAGTAATTATGTGCATCTTGATCCTGTAAAATACGGCATAGAATACGAGAACCGGCCTGAATTGCCTTTCGCGTTCTTTATTCCCTTTAAAAATAAGGGAGGTATGGGCAGCGACTGGGCAAATCAGCTTGAGAAACTGTATTATTCACTGGCGAATAAGAATGTCGCCCATAAACCGCAAGAAAGCCTGCATCCGCGCGAAGCGCTTTCTGAAGGGATAGTCGAGTTTAGATTGAACGCGGAATCATGCCGGCTGCGTTATCAGCGTGAGGTTAAAACAGAGCAATATACGTTTTATAAGGAAGAAGGAGTTCAAGAGTATGGCCCTGCCTTTGATCCTTCCTGAACAGGTCGTGATGATGGAAGACCACGATAAGGCGTATCTCGCCTGGAAGCAGCGAGGCGTTCGCGACAGGGTTCTTGTCCATGTCGATGCGCACATCGATTTCGGCTGGATCCCGGAAATTGATCTGGACGAAATAGGCCCCGTTGTCTTCGAACCGGGCAAAGCTTCAAAAGATGTTTTTTTGCTCAACCCTTTTCTTAAATCCCGCAAGAAAATGGTCAATATAGGCAATTATATATTCCCGGCTATAAAAGAAGGGATGGTAAAAAAATTCTACTGGGTCGTTCCGGATGCCAGCTGGCAAAGCGCGCGGGGTAAAAAGTATATTATTAAACAGCTGAGGCAGCTTCTTAGAATAAAGAGGTGTTCCGGAGAGGAATTGGCTCGCACTGACGGACATTTGAGCTGTCGGATAATGGGAACAGAGGTGATCGTTTGCAGCCTGGAGAGTTTAACGCGTATCGAAGAGCCGGTATTATTGGATATCGACGTAGACTTTATGCTTACCGAATGTATCTGGGATGACCTGAACCCGCGGCGCCGGCCATGGATATTTCCTCGAGAGCTTTTTGAAATGATCTCCCGGAAGATCAGCAATATCGATATTTTGACAATAGCCTATTCGGTTGAAGGTGGATTTACGCCTCTTAAATTCAAATACCTCGGTGATGAGTTGCGCCTGCTTTTCGAAGGCGGTCTCACCGGCCATGCGCTCAAAATGACGCAGTATAAAAGAAAGGCTTTTGACCTTGAAAAAGAAAAGAAGCGAGCGGATGCTATTAAAGCGTATGAAGAGATCTTAAATATTGATGACAGCGATGCTTCAGTATATTTTAACCTTGCCCTCCTTCATATGGATGATGATGTAAACGAGGCGGAAAAAGCGGCGCATTTTTATAAGGAAGCTGTGCGCAGGGACAAGTCTTACGCGAGCGTCTATAACAACTATGGTATACTATACCTGCGTTATAACCGGTTACCGCTTGCGCAAAGAGAATACAGAAAGTTCCTGAAGCTCGATCAGGATAATCCCGATGTTTTTAACGGCCTGGGGCATATATCGCTGGCACAAAAGCGTTATACGGCAGCGGGTGAGTTCTTTGACCGGTGCCTGGCTCTTCGTAAAGATCATCCCGAGGCAAGGTTAGGCAAGGGGATAGTAAACTTTAAGCAGGGCAGGCTCAAGGAGGCCGAAGAGTTGTTTTCCTGCTTCAAAAATGATTATCCGGATGAGGCGGAAAGTTACTGGTGGCTTGGATGCGTCGCGCAAAAAAAAGGCGAGGTTTCTTCGGCGATAGATTATTACAAACATGGGGTTATGCGAGGGGGGGAAGGGCCGCTCGTGCATCTGAAACTGGCGCGCCATTACCTGTCGATGAGTTTTTATTATCGCGCGTTTGAGGAATTAAAAAGGTTTTTCGGGGCCTGGAGGATATTGTCCTGATGAGAATAGATGACGGCTATTGTTATAGAAGAAACGAGCAGATCATCCGAAAAGATCTTTATGATTGCCCGGCTTTGATCGATCCGTACCGCATGACCCTGGTGAAGCTTAATCCTACAGCCGAGTCGGTCTGGCAATTGTTTGACGGCGAGCATTCGGTCGCCGGGATCTTAGATATTCTGAAAAATGAGTTTGAGGTAGATGCGAAAGCGCTTGAAAAAGACTTAAGAACGTTCCTTAATGACCTGATCAGGCGGGAGATGATACGGTAATGTTCTGTTCTGTCGCGCAAAGAAAATTTTCCGATCTTTCCTTTTCTCTTGATACCGCGGCGATAGAGAGGCGATTGCCGTATATGGGCGCGCTGGAATTGACTTATCGTTGCAACCAGGCGTGTTGCCACTGTTATTGTAATTTAGGCAGCGGGGATAAGCGTAAGTCAAATGAGCTTACGACGCTTGAAATAAAGAATATCCTGGATGAGATCGCTGACGCGGGTTGTTTATGGCTCCTTTTGACCGGGGGAGAGGTCTTGCTCCGGGAAGACTTCTGGGAGATTTACCTGCATGCCTTGAAAAAGGGCATGTTCATTGAGGTGTTTACGAACGCTACCCTGATCGATGAAACAACAGCCGCTCGATTCGGGGAATTTCCGCCGCTGGGTATAGACATAAGCCTCTACGGTTCTCATGCGCCTTTGCATGATACTATAACGCGCGTTGACGGTTCGTTCAATAAGGCTATGGCCGGTATGGAATGGTTAAAGAGGTATAATGTTAAGTTTTCTTTGAAGACGATACTGATGACGTTGAATTATTCTGATCTGGCTAACATGAGGGATCTTGCCGTTCGATCAGGGGCTCAATTCCGTTACGATACTTTGGTATGCCCGCGCACTGACGGCGGGACCTCGCCGGTTGAGTACCGTTTGAGCGCGGAGATGATGGCGGGATTTGATATTAACGATGACTATGATGCCTGTGAAAAGATCTTTAACGGGTTTTGGAACAAGTCACCACGAGAGGACATTACCTGCGGCGCAGGAGTTTTCGCTTTCAATATAAATCCATACGGGGCTTTGAGCCCGTGCACCATGTTCCGGAGCTTTCAGTATCCGCTTAAAGAGCTGTCTTTTAAAGAATCGTGGGGCAGGCTGGTGCGTGAGCATGATGAAAGGCGTCAAGACTTTACTCCTGAAGAGTGCCGTTCCTGCAGTATGCGCCTTATATGTTCTAATTGTCCGGCTTGGTCGGAGATAGAGTCTAAAAGAATGAATTCAAAAGTAAAGTATATTTGCGATTACGCAAAATGTCTGGAGAAGAAGTATTTTGAGAAAAAAGGAGGGGCATGTGAAAAAGAAGCCGTATCAAAAACCTGAAATAAAAGAGGTCAAACTTACTATTGAAGATACCCTTATGACAGCGTGCCGTTCGGCAGCCAACAACCGTGTTAATCCCCGGCGCGGCGTTTCATGCAGGGCTTGTATGACGACGTATCGTTCTTCCTGATCTCTTACGTGAATACGCTCGCTCTTAAGATTGCCGGCATCAAGATAAGGATCGATAGCCCAATTGCCCTGGAACGTTTCAATGACTTCGGGTTTTATAAGGATTTTATCGTTAAAGACAGTTCTTTCTTTCATTGCCGGCTGCTCCATCGGATAGGCGCTCCTCAGGACGCGCTCAAGGCCCGGGAGCTGTTTCGGACGCAGAATTGGCAATTGCTTTCCTCCGGAAATAAGATGGTGTTGCGCGTCGGTCCATGCAATAAGAGGAACAAACCCGATAATGTGGTGGTTTTTGACCGCGGCTACCGTGAGGGCGTGATCTATCAGCAGAGCGTTTTTGAACTCTTCAGGAGGTTTATCGACCAGTTCCTGATCATAAACCTCTTGAGTCGAAATAAGGGTTTTTTGCTGCACTCTTCAGGGGTTGTCTGGCAAAATAAAGGGATTTGTTTTACCGGGCTTTCCGGGACCGGGAAGTCGACTTTATTGGATTTATTCAAAAATGAGGTCGCCTCAGACTGTTTGTTGAATGACGACCGCTGCGCCCTGAGGAATTATGGTTTGCGTTGGCGCGTTTTCGGTACTCCCTGGTTTGGTGAGTCCCGTGTCTCGTCATCCCGCGGAGCCGACCTTTCGGCAGTCTTTTTCATACGTCATTCTAAACGTAATTACGTCCGCAGGCTTTCAGCGCCGCAGTTATGCCCTTCATTGATGGTGCTGGGCCTTTTGCCGCTTTGGGACCATCGCGCGACTGCGCGGGTCCTGGCAACATTTCAAAATCTTATCCAGAACGTACCTGCTTTTGAATTAGGCTTTGTGCCCGGTAAAGCTGCGGTAGACCTTATCAAAAAGACCCTATAAATATGGCCCTTTTTTGTTCCACTCGTGAATTCGAAAGTCTATGCCGTGAAATCGCCGGTAAAGCTGATATACTTTGCCTTCAGGCAAAGGGCGGCAGCATGTATCCTTTTATAAGGTCCGGGGATTGGGTCGATGTTTCTTTTTGCAAAGGTAAGGGCGGAAACATTCATAAAGGAGATATCCTTCTTTTTAAAAAAGATGATAGTCTTTACCTGCACCGCTTTTTACGCAGAGCGGGAGAGGGACTGTTGGTAAAAGGCGATATGTCGTTCGGCCACGACGGGTTAATATCAGAGGATGATGTTTTTGGCCGGGTGGTCTCTATTAAAAGGAACGGACGCCGTATCGACCTGCGCTCTGGGTGTAACCGCGCTGTTAATGTTATCGCGGCTGATATAAGCCTGGTACTGCAATATCCGCTGCTTTTTGCCAGGAAGGCCTGCGTTTTAGGCATGACGCTCTTGGGCCGGCTGCAGGCGTTTAAAGTTTACCGGATGATAGCTAAGCAGTCCTTTAATGGTACATTGAAGGTCCGCGCCGCGGGGCCGCAGGACCAGGAACAACTCAGAGACTTATACCGTATGTCCGGCCATGATATACGGGAGGGGATCGCGGAAATAAAGAAAAAAGGATATTGGCTTATCGCGGAGCGTAACCGTAAGTTGGCAGGCGCGCTCACGATGACCAGGTACGAGAATGATCCGGCCCTTTGGGTCATTTTCGGCTTGGAAGTAAAGCCATTGTTCAGAGGAGCGGGCGCGGGCCGGACTATCGTGAAAGCGGCTATATTGAAAGCCAAAGAGTCCGGCGCCGGAAGAATAGGGCTGGCCGTCAATAAAAAAAACAAACCGGCGCTCGGGTTGTATTATTCCCTGGGTTTTAAAGCGGCTTCGGCGCCCGCTGGATTTAATTGTTCTTTAGATGAACTTTATTTGTCATATGAGGTAGAAGATAGTTCTGATTGGCGCCTTGTCCTGGAAAAGGCTGTCGAGGAAGGAGTGTTTTACCCGCTTTACAGAAATTTGCTATGTTCAGAGGAAAAAAATACCGCCCTCGCGCGGGACATCCGTGAAAGATACAGGCAGGCCTATTACCTTTATCTGTCCAAAAGCAGCGAATATATCTTTCGCGTTGAACGTGTCCTTGGGTTCCTGGAATCCCGTAAGATAACAGCGTTGATCTTTAAAGGGCCGGCAATAGATCATTTCATTTACGATAACTTTTTCCGCCCGCGCCTTGACCTGGATATCATAGTCAGAGATGAAGACCTGAATGCTTTTGAGGCGGCATTGCGGGAGCTCGGGTACAGGTGTCTTGAGAACGAAAAAGATTATTCTCTGCCGGAGTATCTCAATAGCCGTTTTTTTATCCCTCAGTCAGATGATCTGATCCCCTTGCATGTGCATAAGCATTTGATCAATAATATGTTCCTTACCGTTGACAACGCGCTGTCCTTGGATATGCGAACGATCTGGCGTGAAACCGGACTTTTTAAAGAGTATGGGTATATTTATATGCTTAAGCCCGAACTCAATATAATCTATTTGTGCGAGCATGGGGTTAAACACAATTTTGATCAAATGGTCTTCTTGTATGAAATAGAACGGCTGCTCGGGTTTTATGAGGAAAAATTCAATTGGAAAAAGCTTGTCAGTTTGTCTGAACGTTGCGGCCTGGGCCGTTCAACGTATTACGGCCTTTATTTTATTAAAGAAGCCTTATCCGCCCGTATTCCCCAGGAAGTCATGGATGCATTAAGGCCGGTGAGATTCGCGGTTGGGGAAAAGTCGTTCGTAAAGAACACGCTGAGTTTAAAACGCAGCCGCTACGCGTCCTATCCCGTCTATTGCGCCATGCGACCGGGATTGTTGAAAAAAATATGTTTTATTTTCCTGACTTTTTTCCCGCCCGGGTTCACTCTCAAGGGCTATGCTACGCGTATCCTCAGGTTAATACTGCCCTAACGAACCGTCCTTGCGCGCCTTGCGAAGGCTGAAGGTGAATGATAATAAGCTCAGCGGCAGCAGTATAATGGAAAAAAGCAATAATATCCCTGTTTGCCGCCAGAGTTGATCGAGTGAGTATCCCTTGTGGACTGCCAGCTGAATAGCCTCAATGGCATAGGTAATGGGAAAGACCTTCGCCAGCACCTGAAGCCAATGCGGAAGTACTGTTATGGGAAAATAGACCCCGCCGATGAGGCCTTCGACCATGCCTAATATCCATCCGACAGGATTTCCCTGTTTAAAGATCATGATGAAGCTTGCCGAGATTATCCCCAGGGCGGAAAAGGGGGCTATGGTCAATATGAATATTACAATGGTAGAGAAAATATTTATATGGGTGAAATCCATCTTGAATAAGAATACCGCAAGGGCTATATAGACGAGCATGTCTATTGTCGCGAGGATAAGGTTCCAAAAGACGAGCGAGAAGAGGATGGTAGATGCCCTTGTCGGTGAAAGCAGTACTACTTCAAGGGTACCCTGCCGTTGTTCCGCGCGTATGCGTTCGGAAAATGACCCTAATCCTACTCCAACGTATCCGAAAAATGCCGTGCTCAGTAATACGTAAGAGAAATAATTCACCCCGAATGCCGAAAGATGGGGGACCAGTTTGCTGCCAAAGAGCTTATCGATAAAGTAATAGTTCAATATACTGACGAGTATCCCGAATATATTAAAGAAGAAGGACATGCGGTAGCTTGATTCCATCAGGAAATCTTTCTTCAGGAATGCCAGCGTTTTTGCGAACATGGTTAACCTCGTGATGTGAACTCTACGAATATCTCTTTCAGTGAAGCTGCCGGTTTACCGGCCTTTGCCCGTAACTCTTCCAATGAGCCGAAGGCAAGCATGTTGCCTTGATAAAGGATCATGAAGCAGTCGGCGAAATCCAACGCCTCTTCCATATGATGCGTGGTGAATATTACGGTTTTACCCTGTTTTTTTACCAGGAATTCTTTTATGAAATTCCTGAAATCTTGAGCTGTTGAGTGATCCAGGCTTTTTGTCGGTTCGTCAAGAAGCAGGAGCGCCGGATCATGGAGCAGGGCGCGGATGAGTCCGCATTTCTGCTGCATCCCGGTAGAATATGAATCGAAACGCTTGTCGAGATAAGTTATCTTAAAGAGCCGGACCAGTTCTTTGATCCTTTCTTCCGCGTGTTTGCCGTAGAGCCCGTACATCGCCGCGAAGAATTCAAGGTTTTGCTTTCCGGTGAGCCGCCAGTAGAAGCTTCGCTCGCAGGAAGATAGCAGTCCAATGCGTGCTTTAATCTGTTCGTCATCTTTGCCGAGTCTCAAACCGTTTAATTCTATCGTCCCTTTTTCCGGAAGGATCAAGGTGGAGATCACTTTGAGCAGGGTGGTTTTGCCGGCTCCATTCGGGCCGAGCACGGCAAGGGTCGAACCTTGGGCAAGGGTGAATGACACATCGTTAAGGGCGCGGGTGCCGGGCCGGCGTTTGAGATCGAGAGTTGCCAGTTGACGCAAGGAAAAAGGGGAGCTGAAATCTTTGGTAATATTGATGGCTTTAAGCATACGTTTAAATTTAGCAGAAAAGCACGCGTGCGTCAATCGTAGATTAATGATAGGGGCACATCCTGTTTATGATTGACCAGGCTTTTCTTTCTTGCTATACTTTTTAAAATGGATATAAAGGCCTCATGAACGATAAGGAGAGCGGTACTCGATATGACGGTTGAAATTATTTTATTTTGGGCCGCGGTATTGATATTCCTGAGCGTTGTTTCAAGTAAGCTTTCGGACAGGTTCGCCATACCCGTTTTGTTGTTGTTTTTGGCGATCGGGATACTTGCCGGGTCGGAGGGGATAGGCAAGATCTATTTTGACAATTCGCAGTTAGCGAAATCGATCGGTGTTGTCGCTCTTGTGTTTATTATTTTTTCAGGGGGGTTTGATACTAATTGGAAAGATACAAAGCCGGTGGCCTCACCGGGGATCCTGCTTTCGACGCTCGGGGTTTTAATGACGGCGCTTATAACAGGGTTGTTCGCCGTCAAAATCTTAAGATTTTCTTTACTCGAAGGGATGCTTCTCGGATCTATCGTTTCTTCGACCGACGCGGCCGCGGTATTCACAATTCTAAGGTCAAAACGGATCGGGTTAAAAAAGCCTTTAAAGCCGCTGCTTGAGTTTGAATCCGGCAGTAACGATCCGATGGCTGTCTTTTTGACGGTTGGTTTTATCAGCCTTCTTACGGTAAAAAGCATGACGGTCTACGAGTTGGTCCCCCGGTTCATGCTGGATATGGGAATGGGCTCACTCGTAGGGTATTTAATGGCGAGATTGAGCGTGTTTCTTATTAACCGTTTGAAGCTGGAATATGAAGGGCTTTACCCGGTCATCATGATCTCGCTTGTCCTGCTCACGTATGCGATCGCTGTTTTTTTACTGGGCAACGGATTTCTCGCGGTATATCTTGCCGGTTTAATGCTGGGGCAGGCGGAGTTCCCGAATAAAAGAATGATCATGAGATTTCATGATGGTTTAGCGTGGCTTATGCAGATCGTCATGTTCGTGACGTTGGGCCTGCTCGTTCTTCCGTCGCATATCGTTCCGTTAATGGGGCCGGGGTTATTGCTCACGCTTCTTCTGATGCTGGTTGCCCGTCCGGTGAGCGTGTTGTTGTGCTTATTGCCCTTTAAGCTGACGATTCGCAAAAAGGCCATGGTCGCCTGGGTCGGCCTCAGGGGGGCAGTCCCGATCATCCTGGCGACATTTCCTTTCATGGCCGGCATAGCTCAGGCGGATACTATTTTTAACGTTGTGTTTTTTGTTGTTATCGCGTCGGTTTTTATCCAGGGAACGTCTATCCCTTTTGTCTCAAAAATGTTGAAATTGGACGTTCCTTTTGCGAAAAGGATTAATTATCCCATTGAATTCGAAAAGACGCAGGCCATTGACGCGGACTTGAACGACTTAATAGTCCCGTATAATTCAGCGGCTGTGGGCAAGCGAATACGCGATTTGAATGTCCCGGAGAAATGCCTCATTGTGCTTGTTTCCAGAAATAGTAAATTCGTTATTCCCTCCGGGGCTACAATTATCGAAGGCGCGGATGTATTGCTTGTCCTGGCGAATGATGACGACTTTAAGTCGCTGCAAGCTGCGTTGGCAATAATGATGAGCCCGTAAAGCCGGGAAAAGAGGGGTAAAATGACCGATTATAAAAAAATTGAAGAGGCCCGGCGGTTATTGGGATTGGGAGAAGACGCCAGCTTGGATGAGATAAAAGACGCGTATCGCGCTCTTTCTTTCAAATATCATCCTGACCGGTGTAAAAACCCCGATAAAAAGGATTGCGAAGAGAAATTCAAGCGCATAAACCACGCGAAGGATCTCATTATGCATTACTGCGCAAATTACCGGTTTTCCTTCAAAGAATCAGACGTGAAGAAAAACTCTATGGACAGAGAAACTTACGAACATCTTAAAAGATTCTATGATGGTTGGTTCGGGGAACTTGATTTATGAAAAAGGAGGGGTTTGATAAATGAAGATAGGTGTAATTATTTCAAGTAATGATCCGGAGACTGTTTGGAATGCCCTGCGTTATGCTAATTTTGCGCTTGGGCAGAAAGATGAAGTGAAGGTGTTTTTGACCGGTAAGGGCGTTGAGTATCAGGAAATCAGCTCGGAAAAGTTTAACACTATCGAGCAGGCCGGGAAAATACTTCAAACTGGCGGGAAAATCCTGGCCTGTGGCACATGTATTAAATCCCGTAACCAGCAAGGCAGCGAAATGTGCCCGATTAACACAATGAAAGATATGTACGATATTGTTAAGGAGAGCGATAAGGTCGTAACATTCTAAGTATTTACGAATATTGTAATTAATCGCGATCAAATCAAATATTGTATTATTCCTGATGCTTGAATAATAAAAAGGTTATAACAATGCAGTATAAGGTAAATCCGGTTTTTGCTCAAGACTCTTACGAAGATCAGGAATATCAGGCTATTTCTTTCGCGGGGCAGGACCTCTCCCGTAAAGAGTTCTCAAGCTGTGTATTCAAGAGCTGTGATTTTAGCGAATGTTCGTTTGCCGGAGCGGTTTTTATCGATTGTGTTTTTAGCTGCTGTAATCTTTTAAGTGTTAAAGTGGAAAATTGCGGTTTCCGGGGAATAACGTTTGAAGATTGCAAAATAACCAATACTTCATTTAATGCGATAAGCCCTTTCCTTTCAAGGTTGATCTTTAAGAGATGTAAGATCTTGGCATGTAATTTCTCGGGACTGAAGATGAAGGGCTTAGGGTTTACCGGATCGGTGATCCGCGAAGCTGATTTTATTAACGTTGAGCTCAAAGACGCCGATTTCTCCGGCTGCGACCTGCGGGGCAGCTCCTTCCATAACGCGTCCCTGGAAAACGCGAATTTCGCGGGCGCGAGAAACTATGCGATTGACCCAAGGAACAATAAATTAAAAAAAGCCAGATTTGACTCACCCGAAGTGTTATCTTTGCTCGATGTTTTTGATATTATAATTAAATAGGATGTCCCCCTGATTTGAACGGATGTATATGCAAAAAAGCACTTTTAAGGTCATTAAAATGGATTGCCCGGGAGAAGAGCAGCTGATACGGATGAAGCTGCAGCCGCGGGACGGCGTTAAACAGCTTGAATTTGACTTATCTCACAGGCTTGTGTCTGTTTATCATGAAGGAGAAGTGGAGGCGTTAACGCAAGCATTGGCGGGCCTTGAGTTAAATTCAACATTGCTCAAGACAGAAGAAGTGCCGTTTCCTGAAGCAGGCCGCGATGAAGGCGGTGAAAGAAAACTGTTAAAGGCAGTGTTAGCTATTAATCTCGGGTTTTTTCTGCTTGAAGCAATAACAGGATTTTTTGCTCATTCAATGGGCTTGGTAGCCGATAGCCTGGATATGCTGGCAGACGCTATTGTTTATGCTCTTAGTTTGTCCGCTGTGGGAATGGCGTTAGCTCATAAAAAGAAAATCGCGAAAATCAGCGGTTATTTTCAATTGGCGCTGGCGATTTTTGGCTTTTTAGAAGTGATCAGGCGGTTCTTGGGATTCGCACAGACGCCTGTTTTTCAAACGATGATCTTTATTTCAATATTAGCTTTGATGGGGAATTCCGTTTCTTTGTTAATTTTACGGCGGTCTAAAAGCCGGGAAGCCCATATGAAAGCAAGCTGGATCTTTACTTCTAATGATGTCCTTGCTAATGCCGGGGTAATTATCGCGGGTATCATGGTTTATTTTACTCATTCTCGCTATCCGGATCTGATCGTCGGTTCGATAATATTTTTAATAGTTGCCAGGGGCTCATATAGGATCATGCAGCTTTCCAAATAATTTGTTTACAGCGTTATCTTTAGATAAAGGAATTAAAATGTAATGAGCGATACTATGATCCGAGTGAGATGACCTGGTTTTTAAAATCGCTCGGGTATAAAAAGATCGGTATATTCGGCGCAAAGCTCGGTGATTTTTCAAGGAAGGATAAACTAACGGCTGAGGATTTTGAGATGCTTGTTATCGCGGAAAAACTCTAATATGGGAAAAAACTATAAGGAGATAGCAATAAAACTATTAATCGGGATCGTTCTCGTCGCAGGCGTGTGGTGGATGGTAACGTGCCAGTGCGTAAATCTTAAATCCCTGACTCCCGCGGCGTTGCGCGATTTTATCCGGTCTTTCGGCAAACTTGCCGTCTTGGCGTATATCGTTGCTTACGCGTTGAATACAGTTTCAATTATGCCGCCTATCGCCGCTCTTTCCTTAACAGCCGGACTGGCTTTCGGGGCTGTTTGGGGCGCGCTTTATCTGATGATAGGCGCTCTGGCCGGGACAACCGCCACGTTTTTGATATCGCGGTATTTCGGAAGGGCCCTTATAGAGAAAATGTTGAAAGGTAAATTTAAGGATTTAGATGAGAAGCTTGCGAATAACGGGTTTATGACTATTTTATTCTTTCGCGTTATTCCGCTTGTGCCTTACGAAGTCTTGAATTACGCAGGCGGCTTAGCCCGTATTAAATTTAAAGATTATTTTTTTGCTACATTTTTAGGGCTGATCCCCGGGGTTATTGTCTCGGCCTTCTTTGGCGGAAGCCTTGGCGAGATTAAAAGCATACGGGATATGTTAACTCCTCAATTTCTGATCGCCATAGGGCTCATGGTCCTGATCATTGCGGTTCCGGCGATTTATCAGATAGCAAAGAAACCAGGGCCGAAAAAGGAAGAGGGCGGGAATAATTAAGTATCGTGTCCCCCGAATTCCTAAGGAGGGTCATTAATGAGCGCATTCTTAAATGTATTGGAAAAATATAACATAAAAAGGGCCTCGCTTAAAAGGGCAAACCTGACAACCCTTCAGGTCAATATGGGTGACTTATGTAATCAGGCGTGCACGCATTGCCACATAGAGGCCTCACCATACGGCAAAAAGATCATGTCACGAAAAACCGCGGATGATATCCTGGCCTTTTTAAAGAGCCGCAAGATGCTGACGCTGGATATCACCGGTGGGGCGCCGGAATTAAACCCGCATTTTGAGTATTTCGTTGAATCCGCCCGGCCGCTTGTTGATGAGCTTATCGTGCGGTCAAACCTCACGGTATTGTTTGAGAAAGGCAAGGTGAAATTGCCGGATTTTTTCAGATTAAACAGGGTCCACCTTATCTGCTCCTTACCTTGTTACACAAAGGAGAACGTGGATCGTCAGCGGGGAGCGGGAGTCTTTGAGAAAAGTATAAAAGCGCTTAAGCTGCTCAACGAAGCAGGTTTCACCAGGAGAAACGATCTTCAATTGGACCTGGTATATAACGCGCAAGGCGCTTATCTGCCCGGCTCGCAGGTCTCATTGGAAAAGGATTATAAAAAAGCGCTCAAGGAGGATCACGGTATTGACTTTAACCGCCTGTTAACGATCACCAATGTGCCAATTAAGAAATTCAAGGATTATCTGGAAGCTAACAATGAATATGAGAAGTATTCTGATGTGCTTGAGAATAATTTTAACCCCGCGACCATTGAGACCTTGATGTGCCGTACTTTTTTGAGCATTGGATATGACGGCAGATTATATGATTGTGATTTTAACCTTGCTTTGGGGTACTCGCTGAAAGACGCTTTAGGAAATGAGTTAACTATCGACAAGCTGCGAATGGAAGATTTGGAAAAAAGAGAAATTATTACCGGGGAGCATTGTCTTGCCTGCACGGCGGGGAGCGGGTCAAGCTGTCAGGGCGCATTAACAAATGAAGCTACTTGTCCTCTCAGTGTTCAGGAAGATGCGAAAAGGAGCGTTAAAGAGTATTACGGAAAGGTTCTTAAAAGTCAAAAAGACTTAAAGACCAGCGCCTGTTGTTCTGTTGATGCTTTCCCGGAGCCGATGAAGCCGATCCTTAAGAACATTGAACCGGAGATATTGGATAAATTTTACGGATGCGGTTCGCCGTTACCTTCGCTCCTGGAAGGGTGCCGTGTCCTGGATTTAGGCTCAGGCACCGGCCGCGATGTGTATATCGCTTCGGCGCTCGCGGGTGAAGAAGGGTTTGTTACCGGGGTTGATATGACTGATGAACAGTTGGATGTCGCCCGCAAATATAAAGTCGCGCAAATGAAGCGATTCGGCTTCAAACGTTGCAATGTCGATTTTAAAAAAGGATACATTGAGGATCTTAAAGAAGCCGGGATCGATGATAATTCGCAGGATGTGGTCATTTCGAATTGCGTGATCAATCTTTCGCCGGATAAGAAGAAGGTTTTTTCGGAGATATTCCGGGTCCTTAAGGCGGGAGGAGAGCTTTACTTTGCCGATGTGTTCGCCGACAGGCGGATCCCCGATGAGGTTAGGAATGATCCGGTGTTGTACGGTGAATGTCTGGGTGGGGCGATGTATATCGAAGATTTCAGGCGCATGCTCAGGGACTTGGGATGTCCGGATGTTCGGTACATGTCCAAGCGAGTTATCGCTATTGATGATCCGAGAATAGCGGAGAAGACGGGTAATATTACTTTTTGTTCTGTGACCGTCAGGGCGTTTAAGCTGGATGGCCTTGAGGATATCTGCGAGGACTTCGGACAAACCGCTTATTATCAGGGCACAATCCCGGGATTTCCTCATCAGTTTGCTTTTGATGATCACCATGTGTTTTTTACCGGGAAACCGATGCTGGTGTGCGGGAACACCGCGTCGATGCTTACAAACACGCGGTTTGCTGAACATTTCAAGATCATCGGTGATAAGAGCCGCCATTTCGGGCCGTTTCCCTGCCTGTCCGCCAGGCAGGCGTGTGGGCCAACTCCTGCGGCATCAAAGGCCGATGGAGTTAAGACAGGCGGCAGTTGCTGTTAACAATTCCCAATTCCGCGCAATTCTAATTCCGGAATTGCCCGGAATTGCTTATCCAAGGAGGTAATGGGTATGGTTAAGATTGCTTGTTATGCTGTTTTGGTTGTTGCTTTGTGTGCCTGCGGTTGTAAGCCGTCTGCGAGTACACAGCCGTTTGCCAATGTTATTTCTGCGGATAACGTGCCGATTGCCTACGCGGTCTACGGCCCGGCAACTGATCCGACCGTAGTGTTTGTCCACGGGTGGAGCTGCGATAGCCGCTATTGGCACAATCAAATCCCGTATTTCACGAAGAAATACCGGGTAATCACCGTCGACTTGGCCGGACACGGCAATTCCGGTTTCGACAGGAAAGTCTATACCACAGATGCGTTCGGCCAGGACGTGGCTGTAGTATTGCGGAAGCTTGATGTGAAGAAAGCAGTATTGGTGGGCCATTCAATGGGAGGAGAGATAATTCTGTATGCGGCTAAGATCGCGCCTGAAAGAGTTATTGGCCTAGTGGGGGTAGATACTCTTGAAGATCTGGGGATGGTTTATCCGGATGAGGTAAAAAACAGTATCTATGAGCCGATCGCTGCGGATTTTGTTCCGGAGGTGCAGAAGTTTGTCCGCACTATGTTCCCGGCGAACGCCGATAAAGCCTTGGTCGAGGCGGTCGCCCGGGATATGTCATCGGCTCCGCAGGATGTGGCGTTGAGTTCGATGAAGGAATATTTCAAGGTGTCTGACCCGGAATTGATCAAGGGGCTCTCCGTGCCGCTGAAAAGCGTCAACGCTGATCTCTGGCCGACCAATGTCGACGGTAACAAAAAACTGTTACCTTCATATGAGATGGCGTTGATGAAAGGCCGCGGCCATTTCATTATGCTGGAAGCGCCAAATGAGTTTAATGCGCTGCTTGAGCGGATGGTCAAACGTATCCTTGCCGAGACAAAGGGCAAATAGGTAAGACACCTATTTGTAGAAGTGCCTGCCCTTAGACTGCGCTCATCATCGGCGCTTGCTTGAGGATGCGCCAAAAGACTCGCAGAATTGAATGAAGCTTTGTTGTGAATAAAAAGGTGGCAGAGTTATAGTAATGCGATGAGGAGCTTGGCTGAGGCGGTTGTGAAGTAGCCAGTATTGTCATTCCCGCGAAAGCGGGAATCCAAAAAAGGAAAGATTAAAATGAAACAATGGTACGAATCATTATTTGAGAACTACGCGCGCAAATATGATAAAGAGCCTTTTGTTCAGGGGACTGTAGGCGAATGTGACTTTATTGAGATAGAGATCAATCGCGATAAATCCTTAAAGATCATCGACGTCGGATGCGGTACCGGCCGCCACGCTATTGAACTGACCAAAAGAGGGTATACGGTGACCGGCGTTGACCTTTCCGAGTCACAGCTTGCGCGAGCGCGAGAGAAAGCCAAAGCGGCGGGTGTGACGATCGATTTTCATCGGCATGACGCGCGAGCCCTTCCTTTTGAGAACGAATTCGATCTGGCCATCATGCTATGCGAAGGCGGGTTTTCTCTTATGGAAACAGATGAAATGAATTTCGCGATCCTCAAGAGCGCGGCCAGGGCTTTGAACGGTCAGGGGAAGCTCATCTTCACCACGTTAAACGGATTGTTCCCGCTGTTTCATTCGGTCAGTGAATTCTATAAGTCGGCGCAGAAAGAAGGCCAGTCCCAGTGTAAGGAGTGCTCCTTTGATTTGATGACTTTCCGTGATCATAACACTGCTGTTTTTGATGACGATTCCGGTAATAAACGAGAGCTTAAATGTAATGAGCGTTATTACGTGCCCAGCGAGATAACGTGGCTTTTGAAGACGCTTGGGTTTAAAAAGATCGATATTTTTGGCGCGAAGCTCGGGGCATACTCAAGAAACGACAAGCTGACCACGGAAGACTTTGAAATGCTTGTTATCGCACAGAAGTAGCGGGCAATTCCGGGCGCCAATTCCGGGGGCGGGGCAATTCCGGGGACACGATACTTAATTATTGACATGGCGTTAGGTTTTGTTATACTTTCGTCATGGCTCGTCTTGCAAGATTGGTAGTGCCAAAATATCCTCATCACATAATCCAACGCGGTAACCGTCGTCAACAAGTTTTCTTCAGTGATCAAGATAAAATAGCATACCTAGATTATTTAAGAATACGCGCTAAACCAGCGGGTATACGTTTCTGGGCGTATTGTCTTATGGATAACCATGTTCACTTGATAGCCGTGCCGGAGCAAGAAGATAGCTTAGCGTATGGCCTTGGCGAAGCGCACCGGCGCTATACCCGTATGATAAACTTCAGGGAAGAGTGGAGAGGGTATCTGTGGGAAGGTAGATTCAAGTCTTTTGTGTTAGATGAATTTCATCTTTATGCCGCTATGCGTTATGTCGAAAGAAATCCGGTAAGAGCCGGAATAGTAAGGAATGCCTGGGATTATAAATGGTCAAGCGCCAGAGCGCATGCCGGCAAAGAAAAAGACCCTTTATTGGATAATAATTTTGTCATAGAAGATATAAAAGACTGGAAATCTTTTTTATCCCATGGGGATGAATCATCAATCATGTCTTTAATGAAATCGCATGCTAATACAGGCAGGCCATTAGGAGATGATACATTTATTAAAAAATTAGAGAAACTGACCGGAAAGCATCTTAAGAAACAAAAACCAGGGCCAAAAAAGGAAGAGGGCGGGAATAATTAAGTATCGTGTCCCCCGAATTACCCCGAATTACCCGCAAATGAACGATTATTGCCATGGGCATTCGATAGATATTATTGAGAGGTGGTGTTAGGTTATGAGCAAGAAGTGTAGGAAATGCAAAGTGCCGCTGGAAGGATTATTGTACCGGTTGATCGCCAAGACGCTTTTCGGCGTGCGGCCGTCAACGAATGATCCTGAGCTGTGTAATAAGTGCGAGAATAAGAAATAAAGGGAGTACGGATTTGTGCAGCAATCTGCTGCACAAATATTTAGCTGGAGATGCCTTCGAGAGGACGTTGTGTCCACACGGAAGCATTATCAGATAGATACTAAAAATGATTAAGAAATTTAAAGAGTTTTGTGGTTTTGAAAAATATGATAAATTTATTTCAATGTTACAACGCAATCGAGGACATGGAGACCGAGTAATGTTTTGGCAAGAACAGCTTTTGGAAGAATTCCAGAAAAATACTGGAATTAACATGCCGAAGGACTTGAAGGGTTTACAAAATTTATTTGGAGCAGAACTCGATCCTGCGGTATCGGGGAAATCACTGCCTGACATTATGAATGAACTTAACGAACTTATTGCGGGAAGGTCTCCACAAAATACCCGCAGTCGAGAGGAAATAATCAATGATCTGAAATCAAAGATCTATTCTGATTCAAAGTTCGAATTAGGAGATACAAAAACAACTGCTGAATTTATTCATAGTCATGTTTTAAAAGGTGCCGAATATGTCCCTATCTGGAGATGGGGGTCTTTTGCAATCTACACTTATTCGAAATTCGAAAAAACTCCATATCATTATGGGTCTAAACTTGGAGGCAATGAGTTTGTTTGGGCATATTGTTTTCCAAGGGGACTTTAACTACTGATAAAATTTAAAATAACTTTTATTATTATAAAAGGGCTATCTTGAACAAACAAGAAATAATCAAAGAATTATGTGAAATTTATATGACACAAGGATTTAGGACAGTCTGGAATGATGTGGATGATGAGTATAATTGGGAACGTCAAAATATAGGTGGATATCCCGTTGTTAAACAAAACCCGGAGAATTTTGATCAAGAGCGCTATCATAAAAGAGCTAGGGAAATAGGTGAGATGCTCAATCAAGAGGGCGGATTATCACTTATGCAAGAAATTGCATATTCTGTGCAAAATACAATTGGAAGCAAGCCGGCAAATGAATTATCGAGATGTTGGAATAGAATCGGCCCTTGGGTCGATTAAGAAAACAAGCCGTTACTAAGGAAGGAATGAAGTATGGAAAGAGATGTGATAGCAAGTGTGTTTATGTTTACAAAAGAGAAAAAAATATTCTAAGCTTGCAATCGCCTCACCAAAGAACTTTCCATATGGACGGAACAGCGGCATTCCACAATAGACGGACAATTTAATTCTTGGATTGTTGTGGAATATTGTAATGTGGCTTTAGCTGCAAAAGTTATTAAAGATTTCGATGAACTATCGCATCCATACTATGGCCGGGGAGTTCTTGACCAATCAGTGATGTATTAACATTGTAGATAAGCATATGGTCGAAGATTATTTAAATTCAGGCTCGAAGGAATTGAATTATGGCGGGCGGAAGTGGTGCGAGAAGAACGGATATCGTGTCAATTCCGGTTATGGCAGTAGCAGGGTTGAATGGGGGAGTTTTTAAATAAACAGTGTCAAATCCCAAAACATTATAATATAGCAAAAACATACAACTAAATAAGTAATTTTGATTTTATGCCGATAAAATGCCAAAATAATGCATCAATCAATTACACCTTAAAATATTGATTTAAGTGACTTTATCGAAATTTGGCACCATTTGGTCCTGAATTCTGAATCCTACAATTTAAAGAAAGGATGGTAAATAGTGAAAAAATATTCATTGAGTCAAGCGGGCATGTTCTTGCTGGTTTGTTTTATACCTGTTTTATCCGGATGCAGCGCAAGCACTAAAATGATAATGCAGGCGGAAAACGGCAGAACGAACAATGTTTTAAACATGCTTGATCAAGGGATTGATGTTGATGCCCTTTTGGTCGATCGCTCGGCATTATTTTATGCCAGTCAGAACGGGCATGCCGATACTGTTAAGTTACTGCTTGATCGTGGCGCTAATCCAAATCTGAAGGATTCTATGGGAGTGTCCCCCTTGCGTTTGGCAGCCGAAGGCGGACACCTTGAGATAGTTAATTTATTGCTGGCACATGGCGCTGCCCCTGACGTGAGAACCAGGGAGTACGGCAATCTTGCGTTGCATGCTGCGTGCATGAATGGACATATTGATGTTGTTTCAATCTTGCTCAAACAGGGAGATTATATAAATTATCAGAGTAAAATAGGTATGACGCCACTAATAGTGGCGGCCAGACATGGGCATAATGATCTTGTGAGAATGCTTATTGAGCAGGGGGCGAATGTTGACGTTGCAGACACTAACGGCCTTACGGCGCTTCACTACGCATGTGTGTATGGAAAAAAAGAAATGGTTTCAGCTCTTCTTTCGGCAGGTGCTGACCCCAATTTGAGAACATCACAGGGGCTTACGCCGCTCCATATGGCTGCATCCCAAAAGAGCGTCTACCGGCAGAAAGATGATTACAAGAATAGGAAAGAAATTCTGATTATCGCAGGGGCGGATCCGTCTATTTTATCAAACTTCAAGCAAACTGCTGATGATGTGTATGCCAAGGGTTTGCTGGTTCCTTCTACGGGTGACGGCTGGGAAAGGCTGCGTCGGGCTCAACAGTCGGCTGATGTTACGGCTGGAATGGCGGCGCATCAATACCAGTATAATTTAAACAACGACAAAATACTGGAACTCCAGGACACCTTAAAAAAATAAGGTAATTAATTTTTAGTACTGGCCGTACGCACCAATTCCGGGCGGGGCAATTCAAGTATCGTGTCCCCCGAATTACGTACTCAATGGTAATATAATAGATCGTGTTTCAGATAAGGAGACAGTTAGCATGTCTAAACAGTGTTTCACGGCGTTACTTTTGTCTTTACTCTTAATGGTCCATATGGTACATGTCCCTTTTATTTTAGCGGATGAACGCGATGATGAGATAAAAGATCTCAAGGTACAAGTACAGGGGTTATTAAAGCGCATTGAAGCATTAGAGCAGGGGCAGGCCAGGATAAAAGAAGCGCCAGCAAAACAAGATGAAGTGAAAAAAACGGCGCCGGCTGAACCCGCGGTTGTAACATCGTCTTTGCCGCTCAAAGGTATTAATCTTGGTGGAAAATTGGAAATAAGGTATCAGGATTCTGAAGGCGAAGAAGGCACTTTTAATTTATCGAATTTCGAGCCGAATATTGTCGTTGATGTCAATGATGCCATATCTATGAAAGGGCAGTTGGAATGTACTCCTGCCAGTGTTATTGCAAATGAAGGTTGGATCCTATATAAAGAGCCTCCCTTTATTAAGGGCAGCCTCAAAGCTGGCAGGTTTCGCCGAAAGAGTTTTGGCCTTCCCCAAGGCGATAGTGATAGGGTATCTCTTGACTATTCTCTTTTAGGCAGAGCCTTTAGCGGTGAGCGGCAATTGGGTTTTGAGTATACCCGGTCTTTTAAGAAAATGGGTTTGCTGGGCCCGGTAAACCTGAGCTTAGGTGAGTTTAACGGCTCAGATTTAGGTAACCGCGAGGCAGGAGATAATGCTAAAAGGCAGGTGTTATTTGTTTCGGATAGGGCGGGAGATACGTCTGATACCCAACGAAAAGAGTTTTCTTTGCGCTCAACCATAGAGCCAATAAAAGGGTTGCTTCTGGGAGGTTCAGTGTCAGTGGGTAAACTGAGCAGCGCAGATATTTCTACCCTTAATACTTACTTGGGCACTTCCTATACTGATGATGAAAAACAGAGGTTCGGCGCGGATATGACGTATAAATTTAATGCTCTTCCTTTGGAATTAAGGGGAGAATATATGCATGGTAAAACCAGTGATTTGGGAATAGATACTTGGTATACTATGGGCATTCTCAAGCCATGTAATGGGAAATTAGGCATCTATGCCAGGTATGGCCGGCTTAATCCTGATATTGGCGCCACTTCCCGTTCATATTCGTGGGATCTCCAGCAGGTAACTATGGGCGGTATTTGGCATTTTAATAAGAATAACCAGCTGCAGATCGAGTATGAGCTTAATGACGAGGATACGCAAGGGGCAGCCGGTGATGTGGATAATGATATGCTCAGGATCGAGTGGCAGACGTTATTTTAAGTCGCAGATGTAACTGGAGATGTCAGGAGGAGGGGAGTTAATATGAGCAAAGGGGTAGTATTGTTTGTGAGCCTGATAGTTTGCTTAACGTATGCTATAACCAGTTATGCTGACCAGGATATAACGGCTCAGAAGGTAACGCAAGCGCCGGTCATCGACGGGAATGGTGCTGATGAAGTTTGGGGTAAGTCAACCGAGTATACCACTTTTGATGCGGTAGCAAAGATCAATATGGCCTTGAAGGCAGTTTATACCGATAGGGAAATATTTTTTCTGGTCAGCTATCCGGACCCGGATAGATCCGTTACCCACAAGACTTGGGAATGGGATAAAACTACCGGGATGTATAAAACAGGGCCTGATCGCGAGGATGTATTTACTTTTAAATGGAATATGGAGTTTCACCCCGTGGATTTGTCTTTGCAGTCAGACAATGATTATACGGCTGATATCTGGTTTTGGAAGGCCAATAGGAGCGATCCTGTTGGTTATGCGGATGATAAATTTGACCGTGTCAGTTCCATTCCAATCTCCAAGAGTGCCGAATTTTCAAGCAGGAGTGGAAAGAAAATGTATATGAGAAGAGAAGGAGACAGCGGCGATGCTGCCGCTAAAGAGACTCTTTATGAGGAGTATAAACAGGATATGATGCCCGGCTTTATGAGCGCTACTCCCTCAGGCAGCAGGGCAGATATAAAAGCAAAGGGCGCCTGGGGAGACGGTAGGTGGACAATAGAGTTCCGCCGGGCTTTAAATACCGGGCATAATGATGATGTCCAGTTTGATACATCTCAAACTTATCTTTTCGGCGTATCCCGTTATGAGATAGCCGGCAGGAAACTTGACTCAACGATACATGAGCCCCTTTTTGGTTGCGGTGATGTTTCGGAAGGATTGACGCTGAAATTCGGAAAATGATCGCGTCGGCTTAAAAGTATATACGATACATGAAAATGAGGTTTCATGATCGTAAAAGGATGATGCTGTATGGTTATGACATTTAAGGCTACCAGGAATATAGGGTTGGCAGTGATGACAACGATTATCGTGATGACAGGGCTACTCTTTTTTATTACAACAACACGGATTGTAAATGGTGTGTCAGGGATTCTGCAAAAGGAGAGGATCAAGCTGGAACTGATAGAGGATATACGAAACCACTTTTTAGATGCCAGAGAAACCTTTAATGCTTTTGTCCATATGCAAACGAAAGATATGGATCCCGCAGTAAGATTAATAAATTTAGCGCTTAAGGAATCTGAAGAGCTCAAAATATTGGTTTCAGATGAAAAGGAAAATATGGTTAAGTTCATAAGCGTTGCCAGGCGTTTCCGCGTAGCCATAATTACTTACGCTGAAGAAGTTGACATTGATATTACTGGTTCCCGGGCTATCGAGATGGAAAAGATTGCCCAGTCCGCTGCCAGAGAGGCTGATATATCTTTAACCAAACTGGTTAAAGATATCAGGGCTAAGATTAGGATCGCCGATGAGAACATCCTTGGCATATCAAAAGACAGCCAGAAGATGAGTTTAACGGGAATGTTTGTAGGCATAGTTTCCGGTTTGCTGGTAGCCTTTTTTATGGGCAAAGCCCTCATGAGGCCGATCAGTAAATTGGTTAATGCCACACACAAAATAGTTGCGGGAGATTTGAACGATCAGATAAAGGTAGAATCAAGTGATGAGATCGGAAAACTTGCTGATTCTTTTAACAAAATGATGGTTGAATTGAAGACAACGATTGAAAGAGAGTCGTCTGTCATAGCAAAGACAAAAATAGCTGTCGAAAAGGAAAAGGTCAGTGAGATCACTGCTTTAAACCAGCAGTTGAGGGCTAATGAAGGGTATTTAAAAGCAAGCAACCAGCAGTTAAAAGCGAATGAGCAGCAGTTAAAAGCGAAAGAACTAACGCTTTTGAGAGCTCAGGAAGAATTAAAGAATAAAATTGCAGATCTGGAACTTTTCGAAAAAGTGACAATCGGCAGGGAACTTAAAATGATCGAACTAAAAAAAGATATAAATGGATTGTTAAAAGATTTAGGCAAAGAACCAAAATATAATATATAGGCATTTTAATTCCGGTAATTACGAGTAGTAATTCCGGCAGAATTCCGCCCGGAATTCCACTTGTCGAGACAAAGGGCAAATAGGTAAGACACCTATTTGTAGAAGTGCCTGCCCTTAGACTGCACTCAGCATTGGCGCTTGCTTGAGGATATAATAATGAAAAATGGATAAGAATAAGAATATAGATAAAGCTACTCCGAAGTCTAAGCGGCGGCAGAAAATCTGTCCTGAACCCAAAGCGGCAGATACAAACTATGAGTAGAGAAATGAATGATAAGAATACTCCGAATCCTAAACGGCCGTCGATTTCTCGCTTGAAAAGAAGCTCGAAATCTTTGGGCCAGGATTCGGAGTTGCAGCCAAAG
>JBAZKL010000004.1:0-365851 GCA_041650835.1 Candidatus Omnitrophota bacterium | reverse complement strand
GTGTATGTCCAGGGCAAGAAGATAAAGTTACGGCCTGACGGGACTTTTACGATGCGCTACGGCCTTCCTGATGGCAAGCAGGTGATCCCTGTCAAGGCCATATCAAGCGATAACGAAGAAGAACGCAATATTACTCCGATAGTAACCAGAGAAACCAAATGATCGGTTAGTTGTGTCCTTAGGGTTTAAAGCGGCTCTTAAGGGCGCAAATAGCCGATTATCCAAAAAAATGCATAAAGGATACCTTTGTTTAGTGTTGCATAGCCATTTACCCTTTGTCAGGCACCCTGAGCATGATGATTTCCTGGAAGAAGACTGGCTGTATGAAGCAATTACTGAAACATACCTGCCGTTATTATGGGTCTTTGAAAAGCTGGTTGAGGATAATATTGATTTCAGGATCACGATGTCGCTTACTCCGACGCTTATTTCGATGCTCAGCGACCCGCTGCTTCAAGAGCGGTACTTAAAGCATATTAATAAGCTGATCGAGCTTTCGCATAAAGAGATCGAACGGACTGCCTGGCAGCAGCAGTTCCAGAACCTGGCGATCATGTATTTAAACAATTTCTGCCGCGCGCGGGATACCTTTGAGCGGTATAAGCGTAATATCGTTACTGCGTTCAAGAATTTGCAGGACCTGGGAAAATTAGAGATTATTACCTGTGGCGCTACGCATGGGTACTTTCCCCTTATGGATGCCTGTCGGGATTCTGTCAAGGCGCAAGTCCGGGTTGCTGCCAGCCACTACGAAAGTGTTTTTGGCAGGAAGCCGCGCGGTATATGGCTTCCGGAATGCGGGTTTCAACCCGGCCATGATGAGATCTTGCGGGAATCCGGGATAAAATATTTCTTTACCGATTCACATGGTGTTTTACACGGCACGCCGCGCCCTAAATACGGGGTCTTCGCGCCGGTTTATTGTAAGAATTCCGGCGTCGCTTGTTTTGGCAGGGATCTGGAATCTTCTAAACAGGTCTGGTCTTCTGTCGAGGGGTATCCGGGAGATTACAATTACCGGGAGTTTTATCGCGATATCGGTTTTGACCTGGAATATGATTATATCAAACCGTATATTTCTCCCGATGGCGTGCGTATCAATACAGGGATAAAATATTACCGTATTACCGGGACTTCAATGCTCAAAGAGCCGTATATGCCGCAGTGGGCGTCAGATAGGGCAGCCGAGCATGCCGGAAATTTTATGTTTAACCGGCAGAAGCAGATAGAATACTTGAATGATTTTATCCAAAAGAAACCGATCATCGTTTCTCCGTATGACGCGGAGTTATACGGCCATTGGTGGTATGAGGGGCCGATGTGGCTGGATTTCTTGATCCGAAAGATCGCCTGCGACCAGAAAACGATCAAGTTGATCACTCCTTCGGAATATTTGGCGCAGCATCCCCGTAATCAGGTCATAACTCCTTCAATGTCCAGCTGGGGCTGGAAAGGGTATAGTGAAATGTGGCTGCAGGGGTCTAATGATTGGATTTACCGGCACCTGAACGCCGCTTCAGAACGGATGTCTGAGTTGTCTCGCAGCTTCCCGAATGTGAATGGGGTCACCAAGCGGGCGTTGAATCAGGCATTACGGGAATTATTGCTTGCTCAAAGCTCAGATTGGGCATTTATTATGGGTACGGGCACTCACACCAGTTACGCGGTGCGCCGCACCAAAGACCACCTCTTACGGTTTACACGCCTTTATGAGGACATAAAATCAAGCTCTATTGATGAAGAGTGGTTATCGGATGTTGAGTCAAAAGATAACCTGTTCTCGGATATTGATTACCGCGTCCATCAATAGAATCCCGCGTCAGCATGCTTAAAGAATCAAAGCCGAACAAAGCGCTGCTCATGAGGGTAAATGCTTTGTTTTGTGATGTAGTATGGCAGATAAAAATAATATCCCACGGCATATAGCGATCATTATGGATGGTAACGGGCGCTGGGCAAAGGAGCGCGGTTTGCCTCGGACCGCCGGCCATCGTATCGGCATTGACCGGGTCAAAGAGATTTTGATCGCCGCCTCCGAGCTGCACGTTGAAGTAGTGACCCTTTTTGCTTTTTCAACGGAAAACTGGCTGCGGCCGAAGCAGGAGATCAATATGCTCATGCGTGCGTTCGACCGTTTCCTTGACCGTCAGATCGATGAGTTGACCCAGTATAATATCAGGTTCAAGCTAATCGGTAAAGACGACCCTTTTCCGGGATACTTACAGTCTAAGATCAAAGAAGCGCAGCGTAAGACGCAAGATAATGGCGGGCTCATTTTAGCGTTGGCGGTCAACTATGGGTCACGGCGTGAGATCCTTGACGCTGTTAAAGGTATAGCGCGCGATGTTAAAAAAGGGGTGTTGGATATTGATGCGATCGATGAAGATAAATTCCAGGAGCATCTCTATACCGCGGGTTTGCCTGACCCCGACCTTCTTATCCGCACGAGCGGGGAGATGCGCTTGAGTAATTTCCTCCTCTGGCAGCTTTCGTATGCGGAATTATATTTTGTAAAAAAATATTGGCCTGATTTCCGAAAGAAAGATTTGATCGAGGCGATCGAGGAATACCAGAAGCGTCATCGCCGGTTTGGCGCCGTCGGCGATAAAAAGAAGTAACCGCTCCTTTTTGCTTTCTATCCGATTTTATCATAAGAGTGAGACACGGTTATGGTTGTTAAACGGACATTAAGTTCGATTATATTGATCGTTGGTACGGTAATGATCCTGATAATCGATTGGCTCTGCGGCCTCGTGGCGACCGCGGTTATCATTATCGGACTTTATGAGTTCTTTGGCATGCTGGAAAACAAAGGCGTGCGTATTTATAAGTATTTCGGTATCGGTATGGGGGCGGTGATCCCGTTATCGATCGCCGTCCGCTTTGAACCGACCAAGACCTGGGAGCTTTTTTTTATTGTCGTAGCGTTATTGTTCTTGATCATTATGCAGCTTAAACGCCGGCAGCATTCCGGCACGATCGTCGATATCTCTACGACGGTCTTTGGGATACTGTATGTGGCGTGGTTCGGCAGCTTTTTCGTGAAGATCAGGTATTTGCCCAATGGGGTGTGGCTTCTGGCGGCGCTTATTATTATTACGAAATTGGGGGACATCGGGGCTTTTTTAGTCGGCAGCCGTTTTGGGCACACTCCGCTTATTCCTCGTATCAGCCCTAATAAATCTGTTGAGGGCGCGATCGGGGGGTTGGCCTTTAGCGCTGCCGCCGCGGTTGCTTTAAAAGTATTCCTGCCGTTTTCTTATGGGCACCTTATTTTCCTCGGCGTATTCTTAGGGGCGTTGGGGCAGTTGGGGGATCTTTCTGAGTCGTTAATGAAGCGTGATTGTAAGATCAAGGATTCTTCGAATATTATCCCGGGTATAGGCGGGGTCTTGGATTTGATCGACAGCCTGCTTTTTACCGCTCCGGTCTTTTATTTTTATTTAAGCATTACGTTACCATAACGACCCTATGAAACGAATCGCGCTTTTAGGCTCAACCGGTTCAATCGGGCAGAACGCCTTGGCGGTGATCCGCCGGCACCCCCGGCGTTTTCGCGCGGTCGCGTTAAGCGCTCATTCTAATATCGGCCTTTTATACCGGCAGATAAAGGAGTTTTCCCCGGAAATAATTTGCGTTACTGATGAAGCTTCAGGGCTCCTCCTTAAGTCACGGATCGGCAGAAGCCCGAGGCTTTATATCGGCACGGCAGGTTTAACGCAGATCTGTGAAGACAAGCGCGTTGATGAGGTGGTTATGGCGGTGAGCGGTTCAGAGGCGCTTCTTCCGGTAATAAGCGCTCTGGATAACCGTAAGAAAATAGCTTTGGCGAATAAAGAGGCGTTGGTCATGGCAGGTTCGCTTATTATGAGCCGGGCCCGTAAGAATAATACCGCGATCATCCCTATTGACAGCGAACAGTCGGCGATCTGGCAATGTTTAGAAGGGCAAGAGCGCAGCGCTCTTCGGCGGATCTTCCTTACCGCTTCAGGCGGGCCGTTTAAGGATTTTACCGGAAAACAACTGAAGAAAATCACGGTTGCGCAGGCGTTGACCCATCCGCGCTGGAAGATGGGCAGGAAGATAACGGTCGATTCCGCGACACTGATGAATAAAGGGCTGGAGGTTTTGGAGGCTATGAGCCTGTTCGGCCTCAAGGCGGATGAGGTGGAGGTTGTGGTCCATCCGGAATCGATCATTCATTCGATGGTCGAATTCGTCGACGGAGTCGTGATGGCGCAGCTTTCAATTACCGATATGCGCATCCCGATACAATACGCCCTCACGTATCCCGAGCGCCTGGAAAGCCCGCTGCGGGGCTTGGATCTGGTAAAAATAAAGAGTTTGAATTTTGCGGCGCCTGATGTAAAGAAATTTGCCTGTTTGGCCTTAGCGTACCGGGCCGCGCGTGACGGCGGCACCGCGCCTTGCGTCTTGAATGCCGCTAATGAGGTTTGTGTTGAAGAATTCTTCGCGGGGAATTTAACGTTTAACGGGATACCTGCGGTTATCGAAAAAGTTCTATCCGGCCATCGCGCTGTTGCCGAGCCTTCCCTGAGCGATATTATGAATGTTGATTCCTGGGCGAAGGCAGAGGCGAGAAAGGTTATACAAAGATGATTTCAACGCTCGTTTTTATTTTAGTTATCAGTATTTTGATCGTCGTGCATGAATTCGGCCATTTTATCGCGGCTAAGAAATTGGGGGTCAAGGTCGAGCGGTTTGCCGTGGGTTTTGGCCCGGCGTTGTTCACCCGTAAAGGCAAAGATACCGAATACAGCATTTGCGCGATACCCTTAGGCGGGTATGTCAAAATGGCCGGGGACAGCCAGGAAGACCGCAAAGGCTCTCCTGATGAATATTTCTCGCAGCCGCCGGGTGGCCGTTTCCAGATCATTTTCTTCGGCCCGCTGTTGAATTATGTCCTGGGTTTTTTATGCTTCTGGTTCATTTTTGTCGCCGGTTATCCGAAGCTTACGAGTTCCGTCGGCAGCGTTTTGGAAGGATACGGCGCCAAAGACGCCGGTATCATGGCCGGAGATTCCATCACCGCGATAGACGGCCAAGAAATACATTTCTGGGAGGATCTCCAGGCTATTGTGCAGCGTAAGAGATCAGACGCAAAAGTCAATCTTACCGTCTTACGTAACGGCAGCCCCAAAACGTTCCTTGTCAGTATAAAGGAGAAAGCGACAGATGACCTGCTCGGGAAAAAGCATACCGTCGGTTTGATCGGTATTACCCCGTCGGATAATACGGAGATCGTCAGGCACGGTTTTTTCGAGTCTGCCGGTTTCGCGTTAGAGAAAACCTGGGACCTGACGGTGCTGACCTATAACGCCATCTGGCGGATGCTGACGGGGCAAATGTCGATGCGTGAATCGGTAACCGGGCCGTTAGGCATGTTTTATATAACTTCAAAAGTCGCCCAGTTGGGTATTATCGCGATCATCCATTTTATGGCGACCATCAGTATCAGCTTATGTATTTTTAATTTATTGCCTGTCCCGGTATTAGACGGAGGGCATATTTTCTTGCTGCTCGTAGAAAAGCTCAAAGGAAAGCCGGTCAGCGCGAAATTAGAACGCGTGGTTACGCAAGCCGGTTTTGCTTTATTGATAATGCTGGTGGTCGTGGTCACCTATAATGATATCGTCAGGCTATTTGGCGAAAAAATAGCAAAACTCTTTCAATAAGGGCAGCGGATATGAAGATCAAAAGGCGTAAAGCCCGTAGGGTCAAGATCGGAAATGTGTCGATAGGCGCTCATTATCCTGTCGCCATTCAATCGATGGTAAAATGCCGGACCGCGGATATCGTTGCGTCGGTTGAGCAGATCCGGGCATTGCAGGATACCGGCTGTGAGATCATCCGCGTGGCGGTCAAAGATAGCGCGGATGCGGGCGCTATTTCAAAGATCAGGGAAAAAATCAGTATTCCTTTGGTTGCCGATATCCATTTTGACTGGCGGTTGGCTTTGGCGGCTATAGAGAGTGGCGCTGATAAGATCAGGCTGAACCCCGGGAATATTTATAAAAAAGAGCAGGTACGGGATGTTGTCTCTGCGGCAAGATCGGCCCATATCCCTATCCGGGTAGGGTTGAATTCCGGTTCGCTTCCTGAGGCGCGCTACCGTTCTGCGCGGGTCCCTGGGCGTATGGTGCAAAGCGCGCTTGCCTATATAAGGATGATGGAGAAAATGGGGTTTTACGATATCGTTGTTTCCTTGAAAGCATCTCTTATGCTGGATACTCTTGAGGCGTACCGTTTAATGGCGGGGGCCTGCGATTATCCGTTTCATATCGGGGTAACGGCGACGGGTTTGCCTTTGCAGGGGATGATCACCTCGAGTATCGCAACAGCGTCTTTGCTATTAGAGGGGATTGGTGATACAATGAGGATATCATTGACTGAGGCTCCCGCGGAAGAAGTCAAAGTGGCAAAATGTATCCTTGAGGCTATCGGATCGCGCTCGTTTGGGCCCCAGATCGTCAGCTGCCCGACTTGCGGCAGGTGTGAAGTGGACCTTCTTAAGGTCGTTTCTGACCTGGAAAAAGCTTTGCACCAAAAGGCTTTCAAGAAGCCGGTGGATAAGCCGATGCGTATTGCCGTGATGGGGTGCGTGGTCAATGGGCCGGGAGAAGCCCGGGAAGCCGATATCGGAATCGCTTTCGGCAAGAAAGAAGGCCTTTTGTTTAAACAGGGCAAACCGGTCAGAAAGGTTTCGCCTGAGAAGTGCGTTAAGGAATTATTAAAAGAAATCTTAAAATAGGCACGGAGCATAACTAAATTATCCCCGTATGATTAAGAAATTCAAAGAGAAGATCCGTCAAAAACTGATTTCTGATTTTGCCAGTTTATTCTCCAAAGAAAAGCTCGATGCGAAAGAATTGGAGCGCGTGATCAACCAGGTCCTCGAAGAACTTATCAGCCGTGAGCACGCGGCGGTATCTACCGAGGAGCGTTTACGGATCGTAAACGAGATCATTGACGAATGCGTGGGGTTTGGCCCGATCGACGGCTTGCTTAAAGACCCCTTGATCACTGAGATCATGATCAACGGCCCCCGGAAGATCTACATAGAACGCAACGGAAAGACTGAATTGGCGAATGTCGTCTTTGATGATGAACATCAATTGATGGCTTTGGTGCATAAAATACTGACTCCGACCAGGCGCCGGGTCGATGAGTCGTATCCGTTCACGGACGTCGCTTTGAAGGACGGCTCGCGGGTCAATATTATTATCCCCCCGCTTGCTTTGGACGGGCCGGTGATGACCATTAGGAAGTTCTTGAAAGAGATCAGTAAGATCGATGACCTGGTGCAGAAAGCAACCTTGGATAGCCGGATGGCTGACTTTTTGATCGCGTGCATAAAGGGAAAGGTGAATATGATCTTTTCGGGAGCCACCGGCGCAGGTAAGACCACGACGCTCAACGTCCTTTCTTCCTATATCGCAAATGACGAGAGGATCGTGACCATTGAAGATACTGCTGAATTGCGGTTGAACCAGGAGCATGTGGTGCGCCTGGAGAGCCGTGTCCCGAACATTGAAGGCAAAGGAGAGGTCTCGATCAGGGACCTTTTCCGGAATTCGCTGCGTATGCGCCCGGATAGGATCATCCTGGGTGAAATACGCGGTGTTGAAGCCCTGGATATGCTGCAGGCGATGTGTTCAGGGCATCAGGGGTCGCTCGCGGTATTGCACGCGGATTCCCCCCAGGATGTTATTTATCGCCTGGAAACATTGATCATAACTTCAGGGTTAGCTATCAGTATCGAAGCAATCCATCGGCAGATCGCGGCTTCCGTTGACCTGGTGGTTCAGCAGGAGCAGCTGCATGACGGTTCACGCAAGATCACCCGTATCGCTCAAATACGGGGGTTACATGATAAAGAGGTAGTGGTAGAGGATATTTTTAAGTATGAGATCGATTCAACGCATGATGTGACGGGAGTTGTCAGCGGCAGGTGGGTCGCTACAGGTATTGTCCCGGAATGTTTTCATGAGTTCAAGAAGCGCGGGATCCCTCTTTCGGAAGATATATTCAAGCAAGTCCCATAGAGCGGAGGAGTTATGTTTTGGTCAAAGGCTTTTATTCCCACAATCAAAGAAACGCCCCAGGAGGCTGAATCGGTAAGCCATCAGCTGATGCTGCGCGCCGGTGTCGCGCGGATGCTTATGGCAGGAGTGTATTCCTATCTGCCTCTGGGACTTAAAGTGCTTGATAATATACAAAAGATCATCCGGGAAGAAATGAATTCTTGCGGCGCGGCGGAGCTCCTGCTTCCGGCCTTGCAGCCGATTGACCTATGGGTGAAATCAGGCAGGGACAAAGATATCGCTGATGTCATGTACCGGTTTATCGACCGCCGGGGCCGTAATGTATGCCTGGGCCCGACCCATGAAGAGGTGATCACGGACCTCGTAAAAGATCATACTTCTTCATACCGTCAGCTTCCCGTGGTTTTATACCAGATACAGACAAAATTCCGCGATGAAATGCGCCCCCGCTTCGGATTGGTGCGCGCCTGTGAATTTATCATGAAAGACGCCTACAGCTTTGATAAAGATGACGCCGGGCTTGATATAAACTATAAGGCGATGTATGAAGCATACCTGAGGATCTTTAAGCGTTGCGGCTTGAATATTCTGGCAGTGGATGCCGATTCAGGCGTTATGGGAGGCAAGGTCTCGCACGAATTTATGGTGCCTGCTTCCAGCGGCGAGGATGTTGTTTTGGTATGCCCCTCCTGTAAACGCGCGCTGGCTTTTAAGGGGGAGGCAGTTTCCTGCCCGCAATGTAATACTCAAACGGAAAAAACCAATACTATTGAGATCGGGCATATTTTTAAATTAGGGACCAAATACAGCGCGGCATTAGGCGCTCATTTTATCGATGCTGAGGGTAAAGAGCGGCCGATCATTATGGGATGTTACGGTATCGGCGTTTCACGGCTTATCGCGACCATTATTGAACAGAATCATGATCCGGCCGGGATCGTTTGGCCGGGTGAGGTCAGCCCCTATAAATTGGTTGTTTTACCGCTGGATATCACCGACCCTAAGATCATGGAATTTGCCTCAGGAGTGTATCGGGATATGAAGGCAAGCGGCATTGAGGTGCTTTTTGATGACCGGGATGAGCGCGCCGGGGTAAAATTCAAGGATGCCGACCTGATCGGTGTGCCGCTGCAGGTCATTGTCGGAAAAGAATCGGTTAAGAAGAACACGATCGAATTGAAGGTGCGTAAAGATAATTCAAAGACCGTTGATACGCCTGAGGCGGTCGTGCGCCGGGTGAAAGACCTCTTGTCGTGATATTCCCGGAGATGGAGAGGAAATGAAAAACCAGGAAGTAATACATGAATTGGAAGCTTTATTGAGCGGTTATTTGCAGGCGCAGGCAATAGATCTGGTTGAATTGGTATGCCGTTATGAAGGAGGAAGGCTGGTTTTACGGATATTGGCGGACCGGCCGTACGGCGGCATTAAACTTGATGAATGCGCCCGGCTTAATCAGGCGATCGGTAATTTACTGGAGGAGAAAGACATTATTAAAGAGCGGTATGTCCTTGAGGTGGCTTCTCCGGGGGTGGACCGGCCGATGAAAACAGTAAAAGATTTCTTGCGTTGTATTGACCGCCCGGTGCGGTTCTCCTTGCATGAACCTATCGGCGAGAAAATAGAAGTAGCAGGGATCATCAAGCAGGCGAGTGAGGATGCTGTATTGATAGAGGTTGAAGCAGGTACTATGGAAATCCCGTTAACAAATATCCATTGGGCAAAACAGGTCCTTGATGAGCGGGAGAAAGATATTATTAACAAAAAGAATAAAAATACGAGGTTACTATGAGTCAGGAATTATTGGCGATAATTGAACAGATAGAGAGAGAAAAAGGCATTAAGAAAGAGGTTTTGATAAAAGCGGTCGAGAGCGCTCTCTTAAGCGCTGTCCGCAGGGTTATTGATGTTAAACCCAATGAAGAGCTTAAGGTTGAGATCGACCCTTTTAACGGTAAGATCCGCGCTTTTAAGGACCAGGAGGAGATCACGTCGATCGATTTCGGCCGTATCGCCGCCTCTGCCGCCCGGCAGGTCATTATTCAGAAGATCCGTGAAGCCGAGAAAGACGTGGTTTTTAATGAATTCCAAAGCAAGGCGGGGGAGATCGTCAGCGGTACGGTCTATCGTTTTGATAAGGGCAATATTGTCGTTGATATGCTCGGTAAAGCCGAGGGGGTCCTTTTAAAGAGGGAACAGTCCTCTAAAGAGGAATTTAAGCAGGGGCAGCGTATCCGTGCTTATATCGTGGAGGTCAAAAAAGACAATAAAGGCGCTCAGATCATTTTGTCGCGACGCCATCCGAATTTTGTCAAGAAGCTCTTTGAATTGGAGGTCCCTGAGATCTATGAGGGTATCGTTGAAATAAAATCGATCTCCCGCCAGGCCGGCGACCGGACGAAAATAGCGGTTTGGTCAAAGAATGAAAAAGTGGATTCGGTTGGAGCCTGCGTGGGTATGAGGGGCAGCCGCGTCAAGAATATCGTGAATGAATTACAAGGTGAAAAAATCGATATTGTGCGTTATAATGATGATATCAGGGAATATATTAAAGCCGCGCTATTGCCGGCGGAAGTTTCGGAAATAAAGTTGGATAAGGAAAATAAACGGGCAGAGATCATTGTCGCGGATGACCAGCTTTCTTTGGCTATCGGCAAACACGGACAGAATGTCCAGCTTGCTTCTAAGCTTATCGGATGGGAATTAGATATCCGCACGAAAGATAAGCCTGCTGCCGCGCCGGAAGTCAAGAAGGAAGCGCTTCCTGAAGAAGCAGCGGCGCCGCAAGAGGCTGAAACGGTTATTGAAGCCGGGGGAACGGGTTCTTTAGAGCAGTTGCCCGGCGCCGGAGAAAAGACCCTGCAGAGTCTTAAAGACGCAGGTTTTACATCAGTGGAGGCTGTTGCAGGCGCTCAAATCAGCGATTTGACGAATATAAAAGGCATAGGAGAAAAGAAGGCGGAAAAATTAATTGAAGAAGCCAAGAAGCTAACCGGTAAATGACTTATGCCGTAATCGTATGTAATCTCAAAGCGTTTTACCGAAAGATGAGGAATTATGACTGAAGCAAAAAAAGAAAAGAATAAGCTGGAACCGAAAGAGAAAGCAAAAGCAAAGCCTAAAGCAAAGCCTAAGCTTAAAGCCACAGACGAAGCCGCGCTTGAAAGTGTAAAAGTTAAAGCCGCGGAGAAGCCGCTCGCCAAGCTTAAGCGTAAAGCGCTCAAGCCCGCGGTCACGGAAAAAACCGCCGTTACTAAACGTAAGGCAGCGCCTAAAAAGAAGGTTTCACCCGGCATAGAGGCAGCTGTCCCTGTTGTTGAAATTAAGCCTGAGGCGCAGGCTTCACAGGTCCCGCCTGCTCCCCAGCCTGCGGTTGCTCCGCTGAAAGCGGCGCAGCCCCAGGAAGCGCATAAGCCGAAAATCGTTCCGCGTGAAACGGTCATGCCGGTGAGGGTAGAAAAACCGGCCGTTAAAGAAGAGAAGCCCGCGGTTACGGAAAAACCCGCTGTCGTTAAAGAAGAGAAGATCGTTCCTGCTAAGGAAGAAAAACCGGTATCGGTTAAAGAACAAGCGCCTGCTGCAGTAAAAGAAGTTGTGGCTCCCTCCGTGGCGCTTAAAGAATTGGAATTGAAATTCCCTATTATTGTAAAAGACCTGGCGATCAAACTGCAGGAAAAATCATCCACTATAATTAAGATGCTCATGGGGTTGGGAGTGATGGCGGGGCTTAACCAGGCGCTTGATGAAGCGGTGGTAGCTAAGGTATGCGCGAAGTATGGCTTTTCGATCAAAGAAGCCCCTTCCGCCGAGAAAACGATACTCGGCGTGCATGAAGAAGATGATTTCCCGGGATCTTTGAAGGCGCGTTCTCCGATTGTCACGCTTATGGGGCATGTTGACCATGGTAAGACGTCTCTTTTGGACGCGATCCGCAACAGTAAAGTCACGGAAAGCGAACATGGCGGTATTACGCAGCATATCGGCGCTTACCGGGTAAAGCTCCCTCATGGAGAGATCACCTTTCTGGATACTCCCGGCCATGAAGCTTTTACCGCGATGCGGGCGCGCGGCGCCAGTATTACGGATATTGTTGTTTTAGTTGTTGCCGCAGACGAAGGGATCATGCCTCAGACCCAGGAAGCACTTGATCATGCCCGCGCGGCGGGAGTCTCCATCATCGTCGCGCTCAATAAGATCGATAAACCGGCCGCGGATGTGGCCCGGGTGAAAAAACAGCTTGCTGAATTAAACCTTAACCCCGAAGATTGGGGCGGCAAGACGATCGTTGTCGGTGTTTCGGCTAAGACAGGCCAGGGAATTGATGAACTGTTAGAGATGATCTTGTTGGAAGCTCAGATGCTGGAACTTAAAGCCAATCCTGATAAGCCGGCAAAAGGCGTTGTTATTGAAGCAAAATCGAATAAATATAAAGGCCCGGTGGTCACCCTGCTGGTCAAGAACGGCACCCTGCGCCTTAATGATAATATTATCGTCGGGAGTTTCGACGGCAAGTCTAAGGCGATGTTTAATGACCGGGGCCAGACGGTGCGTGAAGTAGGCCCGTCGTTACCGGTTGAGGTCCTGGGTATTTCAGGCCTGCCGCAGGCAGGCGAGCAGTTCTTTGTGGTTGAAAACGAGAAAAAAGCAAAAGAACTTTCGGAAGCGCGGCAGGATAAAGAAAAAGAATTGCAGATGAGGCCGGTCAAGCGGTTAGGGCTTGAAGACCTTTATTCGCAGATCAAAGCGGGAAAGATCAAAGAATTGAAACTGATCTTAAAAGCCGACGCGCATGGTTCGCTTGAGGCGATAAAAGATACCTTGGGCAAGATAGAGTCGACTGAAATAAGCCTGGTGTATATTCATGAAGGCATCGGCAATATCAATTCTTCCGATGTTATCCTGGCGGTTGCTTCTAACGCGCTTATCCTGGGATTTAATGTCGTAGCCGATGACCTGGCGAAAGATTTGATCGCGCGGGAAGGCCAGGAAGTCCGTACCTATAATATTATTTATGAATTAGCCAATGATATCAGGGCCGCGCTCGAAGGGATGCTTGAACCGAAATTAAAGAAAGTTTTCTTAGGGAGGGTCGAGATCCGTAAGGTATTTAAATTGTCGCGCTCAGGTATTATTGCCGGAAGCTTTGTGGTCAAGGGGAAGGTTTTCCGCAATTCGCAGGTTACCCTGATGCGTAACGGAGAGCCCGTCTATGAAGGAGAGCTTTCTTCTTTAAAACGTTTTAAAGATGATGTCCGGGAAGTCGCAGAAGGCTTTGAATGCGGTATCGCTCTTAAAGGATATGACGGTATCATGGAAGGGGATATCCTTGAAGCTTATCAGATCGAAAAAATAGCGCGTAAATTGTAATTATTCCAATCCACAATGAAAAAACGGATATTAAGCGGCATGCGCCCCACGGGGAAGCTGCATTTGGGGCACTTGGTCGGCGCATTAGACAATTGGGTCAAGTTTCAGGACCAGTATGAATGTTTTTTTATGGTCGCTGATTGGCACGCGCTTATGTCGGAATATGAGAATCCCGTTTCATTGAAGGAAAATATCGTCGATAACGTGATCGACTGGCTTGCCTGCGGTATCTCCCCTGAAAGATCCACTATTTTTATCCAATCTCAGGTTAAAGAACACCTTGAATTATATATGATATTCTCTATCCTGACGCCGCTGGGATGGCTTGAGCGCTGCCCGACGTATAAAGAACAGCTGCGGGAAGTCGCCAACCGCGATCTCAGCACGTATGGGTTTCTGGGGTATCCGGTCCTGCAGGCGGCCGATATCGCTTTGTATAAGGCGCAGGTCGTGCCGGTAGGGGAAGATCAATTGCCTCATCTGGAATTGACCCGGGAGATCGTGCGCAAGTTTAACGGGCTCTATAAAGGGGAGGTTTTCCCGGAGCCGGAAGCCCTTTTAACAAAAGCATCGAGGCTTTTAGGCCTGGACGGCAGGAAGATGAGCAAGAGTTATAATAATTTCATTCTGCTCCAGGAAGAACCGGAAAATGTGCGCAAGAAAGTGCAAACGATGTTTACCGACCCGCTGCGCGTGAAATTAAGCGACCCGGGCCATCCGGAAAGTTGTAATGTCCATAGTTATTATGCCGTTTTCGCGCCGGAGCGATTCACCCGGATCGCTTCGTTATGCCGGGAATCAAAGATCGGATGCACCGCGTGCAAGAAAGAATTAGCGGAAATATTAGTCGCGTTTCTGGCGCCGATCCAGGAAAAAAGAAAGCAATTGCTTTCGGATAGAGAACGCGTTTTAGGGATCGTCGAAGCCGGTAAAGCAAAAGCAACCGCGCAAGCCGCGGCAGCGGTCGCCGAAGTAAAAGAACTGGTGAACCTTTAACCCGATGAGCTACAAAATAAAATTACAGCTGTTCGAAGGCCCGCTTGACCTGCTTTTGTACCTGGTCAAGAAAGACCATTTGAATATTTACGATATTCCCATCGCGCAGGTTACCGAACAATACATGAAATACCTGGAATTGATGCAGGTGCTTGACCTTAATATCGCCGGAGAATTCCTGGTGATGGCGGCAACGCTTACGCAGATCAAGTCGAAAATGCTCCTGCCGGCGGTAGAAGCCCCTCAGGAAGAGGAAGAGGATCCCAGGGATGAGCTTATACGCCAACTTCTGGAGTATGAACGTTTTAAAGAGATCGCGCAGGAATTGCGGCAGAAAGAGGCTGACCAGCAGGATATTTTAAAACGCCCGAAGGGCCAGGATAAAGGGACTCTTGAGGTTACCGCGGAGGTGCCCGCGTATTTTGAAGCCAGTATTTTCGACCTCATCACCGCGTTTTCTACCGCGTTGCAGGATCTGCCGAAAGAATTGTTCTATGAGGTCATCCGCGACGAATTCACTATCGAGGATAAGATCCATCAGCTCCTTCATTTATTATTAGTCGTGCCGGCGTTGCGCCTTTCGGAATTATTTACCAAAGCAAAGAATAAGTTTGAAATGATCGTTACCTTTCTTTCTATCTTGGAGCTGATCAGGCTTAAAGAGATCGTGATCCTCCAGAAGGAAGTATTCGGGGAGATCGAAATAACCAGGAACAAAGAAAATATTATCCCGTATGGCAGGACAGAAGAAGCGCAAAATTAGCAGTGAAAGTTCCTTCGACGGATCGGAGTATGATTATACCGATGCCGCATCCCTCCCCGCGCGCGCTGAGGATCCATTACCGTTCCCGTTGAATGAGGCGCAGGAGACTGAAGAGGATGTAGTCCTGAACCTTTCGCTTCGCCCCAATAAGCTCTCGGAATTCATCGGGCAAAAAGACCTGGTCAACAACCTGAAAGTCTGCTTGACTGCCGCCAAACAGCGTAAAGAGCCTCTCGAGCATACGTTATTTTCCGGGCCGCCCGGCCTGGGCAAGACCTGTTTAGCGCATATCATCGCCCATGAAATGCATTCCAAGGTCACCGCGACCTCAGGGCCCGCTATTGAACGCGCCGGAGACCTTATCGGTATTTTGACTAATTTAGAAAAAGGCGACATCCTTTTTATAGATGAGATACACCGGCTTTCCAAAGTGGTGGAGGAATTCCTGTATCCGGCGATGGAGGATTTTCAGATCGATTTCGTTATTGATAAAGGGCCGTATGCCAAGACGATCAAGTTCAGGCTCAAGCCTTTTACCCTTGTCGGGGCAACCACGCGTTCAGGCTTATTATCCGCGCCGCTGCGCAGCCGCTTCGGCATATTTTACCATCTTGATTTCTACGGGGTCGAGGATTTAGCAGAGGTGGTACGGCGTTCCGCCAAGATCTTAAGTATTGAGATCGATGATGAGGCGGCATGCGAGATCGGCAGGCGCGCGCGGGGAACTCCCCGTATCGCCAACCGGCTCCTGCGTCGCATCAGGGATTACGCGCAGGTCTCCAATATCGCCAAGATCGACCAGGTTGTCGCCGCAAAGACCCTTGACGAATTGGGTATCGATAAAGCGGGCTTAGATGACCTGGACCGCCGGGTTTTAAGGCTGATCCTGGAATCTTTTGACGGCGGGCCGGTAGGCGCTGAATCCTTGGCGGCAAGCCTCAATGAAGAAGTCGACACCATTGTCGATACCGTCGAGCCGTACCTGCTCAAGGCCGGCTATTTAAAGCGCACCTCCCGCGGAAGGGTAGCCACGAAGCTGGCGTTCGAACATTTCGGAATAAAATTCAATAAAGAGAAACAAGAAGAGCTGTTTTAGCTTAGATCTAATGAATCTGGCGGTTTTTCTCGCTTAAGCACGATTTTGCCGCGCTATATTTATAATTAGGCGGCACGCCAATGATCTTTGGCATTTCGGCGGCTGCTGAACTCGTCCTATTTGCTCTAGCAAATAGGACTCAAACAGCATCGCCGTCCCAGAATTGTCAGCCTCTCGGCTGACCTGGGATACCCTCAATGCCAAAGCTCCATTGGCTAAAATCGTGATGCGCTCGAAAAACCGTCAGATTCATTTTTAAACCAACTCAAGTTACTTGTGAGCGGTTGGGGTTAAATAAATTTTGGTGATGTAGGAAAATATGCGCTACAATAATAACCGCAACGTTTAATAAGAATTAACTCAATAGTAGGGATTAAAGAGGTATAAGATGTGGTCAGATTTATTTAAGGCATTGTTTGAAGGACCTATTTGGTTTCGAATATTTAGCTTGCTTTTAGTAATTCAAATTATTGTTTGGTGGGTTTCCTTTGGGATAATTAGTAAGAGAGAAGTGTAAAATAAAACAACTGGGTTTGATTTGAAAGCAGAAAATTCAAGAATTAAGGGGAATTTATCGTTGGATCAAGATACGGGTTTTAAGGTTGATATGAAAAATACCGATTTTACTGATAATACTGCTGCAAAGAGCGAGCAGGGGCCGGACGATTTTTCTCAGGGAATAGACAAAAACAAGAAAACACCGAAAACAATTCTTCTAATATTAAGAAGCCCAAGGGTTCAACAATTAGAGATATTATTATATTAAATACGAAAGTAGGTGTTAGTGAAGATATACAAAATGTTGACATAGACCAAAATTTTGTTGGTAAAATTAATCAAGGGCAAGATGTTAAGAAAATTGAAGAAATTCTTGATAATGAAATAAAAGCATCGGAGCAAGAAGTAAGATTAGAATCAATGTTCCGCCAGGCAGGATATTATCAATCAAGGGCTGAACGTTATGCCGTTTATGGTATATGGGGAAAAGCCTTTAGTTATGGGTATAAGGCATTTTGTTTATATTTGGAGATTCCTGATAAAAAAGAGGAGCAAATTATTAAAACGCAGGAAGAAAAAGTAGGGTCAGCATTGAATGTATGTGCAAAGTTTAATTTATATTCTAATGAGTTGAGAAAAGAAAAGGGTAAAGATTATATTTATTTTCTAAAAGAATTATTGAAATTGGCTAAGAAGGATAATTATCTTAGAGGGGTAGAAGTTTTAGAAAATGAAATAATAATGCAGGAAGATTTAAAGAAAAAGAACGTTAAGAAATAAGAAGTGTTTTGGTTTAAATGAACCTGCTGGTTTTCGAGCGAATGTTGATTTTAGGCAAAGCAGCTTGAGCATTGAGGGAATCCCAAGGCCCAGCGAGAGCTGGGCAATCTTGGGATGGCGATGTTGTTTAAGGAGCATTTGATAGAGCAAATGCGACGAGTTCAGCAGCCACCGAAATGCGAAAGATCTTTGCCGTCCGCCATGTTTTGTGGCGGAAAATCAACCTGAGCGAGAAAAGCAACAGGTTCATTAAGTTGATCAATAAAAGAGGGTTTATGCGAATTACATTTTGCGAGATTGTATTCTTTATCTTGGCTCTATCCGGTATTTGTTACTCAGAGTCTTCTTCAACGGGTGTTTCTGTCGATATACCCGCGGTTGAAGAGAAATATTCCAGCATGTATGATATGGTCCAGGCGGCAGCTGAGAGAGGCGAAATTAAACTTAAAGACGCGGTGATGTTGCAGGCGCAGCTTATGTTCGCCCCCGGAGCTATTCCTGAAGATTCTCCTTTTGCGCCGGGACCTGGAGAGAAGCTTACGGCAGATGAATGCGGTACTGGATTTTATAAACAGGTGCACCGGGTTTTTTCCGAGTTGAAAAAGGAAGAAAAAGAGCTGTTGAAATCGTTATCGCCTGATTTAAAGAGTATTATTGAAACGAAAGAGAAGGAGCTGCGGCAAAGCGCTGATCCGTGGGGCTGGAAACCGAGATAATTGGAACCTGTGACTTTCTGTTCAGTCAGTATTCTTTAATATGCCGATCTTATGAGGAGTTACCCAATGCAGGAATTAGGCAAGACATTGATCATATTCGGGATAATACTGGCAAGCCTGGGATTGCTGTTGGTGTTTTTCAATAAGATCCCTTTTTTAGGTAAACTCCCCGGGGATATATTAGTCCAGAAAAAGAATTTTACCTTTTATTTCCCGCTGGCGACTTCGCTTGTGGTCAGTGTTATATTGTCGATTTTATTTTGGTTGATAAATCGGAAATAGTCACAGGTAGTCGATAGTCCATAGTCCATAGTCTATAGTCTATGGGAGAAAAGAATACCTTAATGAGTAAAAGAAAAATCCTCGTTCAGATCGTTACTTTTGCCTTTTTGCTTCTTTCCTTTGCCGTAACTTCCGCTTTCGCGCATGAGGTCAGGGTCAGGATAATGCAGGATGCTGCTTCGCTTATCCTGACAATTAAGGGTGCTTATAAGATCGAAGATGCTGCTGCGCAGAAGGTTTTGTCCCAAGGTAAAAATCTGCATGCAACCGTTACCATAGAAAAGAATAATATTTTGATCGGGAATACCCGTTTTTCTTCGAGCAAGATTTATATAAGGCCGGCAGATGCCGACTCCATTACGATAAACGGCCGCAAATTTAAAGGGGGCATAGAGCTCCTTAAAAAAGATAAAGCTTCTTTCTCGGTGATCAATTTTATCGATCTCGAAGAATATATTAAAGGGGTTTTATTCCATGAATCTTCTCATTATTGGCCTGCCGAAGCGTTAAAAGCGCAGGCGATCGTCTGCCGCAGCTTCGCGTTATTCCAGATGCAGGAAAATACTAAGAGTGATTATGATGTTACCAGCGACATTTATTCCCAAATGTACGGAGGCAGTACCTCTGAACGCTACCGTACGAACAGGGCGGTCGAGGAGACCAGGGAGCAGGTGATAACTTACCGGGGAAAGATCTTTCCGGCGTATTATCACGCCACGTGCGCAGGCTCGACGGAAGACGCCTCAGCCTTATGGAACACCGATATCCCCCCGCTCAAGGGGGTGGCCTGCGGTTTTTGTAAAGGGTCACCTCACTATAGGTGGCATTTGGTTTTACCGGAAAATACCTTGCGGGAGAAATTAGCCCAGAGCGGGTATAAATTCAAGAAGATAAATGCCGTAACCAGTGCGCATAAAGACGCTTCCGGGAGAATAACCGAATTAACGATAAGCGGCGGGGAAAAAAGTTTGAAGCTTTCCGGTAAGGATTTCAGGAGCTCGCTCGGCCCGAACCTTATTAAAAGCCTGCAGTTTGAAGTTTCAGCCGCAGGATGTGATTTTGTATTTGAAGGGCTTGGATGGGGGCATGGCGTGGGTTTTTGCCAGTGGGGAGCTTATTTTATGGCTAAAGAAGGGCGTTCCTGCCGGGAAATACTCGCGTATTATTATCCGGGAGCCGCTGTGGCTGTCCGGGTTCAATAAATATGAAGCTTGCTGATTTTGATTATCATCTTCCTTCGGAACTGATCGCTGAATATCCTTTGGCCCAGCGCGACCAGGCGCGGCTTCTGGTCTTAAACCGCGCCCGGCAAACAATTGAACACCGGACCTTTAAGGATATCATCGACTATTTTTCCGCGGGAGACCTCTTGGCGCTTAATGATACCAAAGTCCTGGCATGCCGTTTATACGGCAGGCGTTCGACCGGAGGCAGGGTTGAAATATTGCTGTTAAGCCGTACAAGCGGTTTAACATTCCAGGCATTGCTGAAGCCTGCCCGGCTCAAGCTGAATGAAAGGATAACATTATCCGGCAGCGATATCACCGCGGTTATTACCGCGAAAAATGAGGTGGCCTTTGACGCTCCCGATGTCCAGTCGGTCTACCGGTTGGGAGTAATCCCGTTACCTCCGTACATTAAGCGCAAGGCCGAACCTCAAGATACGTATGATTATCAAACGGTGTATGCCCGCGCTGAGGGGTCTATCGCTTCTCCGACAGCGGGATTGCATTTTACCGAGCAGCTGCTGGCGCGTATCGCCGCAGCCGGGGTGGATATTCGGTATTTGACTTTGCATGTGGGACACGCGACTTTTCAGCCGGTCAAGGCGGAAGATGTTGCCAGCCATCGTATGGGCGCCGAGCGGTTTTACATCAGCGATGAAACAAAAACGGGCATAGACCGGGCGCGTCAAGAAAAAAGGCGGATCTTTGCCGTTGGGACTACCACCTGCCGCACGATAGAAACGTACGCTTCCGGCAAGCAGGAGGGGGATACTGACCTGTTCATTTATCCGGGATATCAGTTTAAGCTGGTAGATTCTTTTATTACTAATTTTCACCTGCCGCGCACGACCCTCTTTATGCTCTCATGCGCTTTCGCGGGGGAGCAATTTATGAAGCGCGCCTATCAGGAAGCTATTGAACACAAATACCGCTTTTACAGCTATGGCGATGCGATGTTGATCGTGTAGGAGGTTATCGACAGGGAAAACTGTTGCCTCTTATGAACCGATATGTTACTATTTGATTATTCGTTCTTCTTTGTAACTCCTGAGAAGAAAACACTTTCAGGTCCCGGAGGTCGCCCCAATAGATGCCCACTTTTTTTGAAGAGCAATTAGATTATATCCATTTTTTCTGCGGTTTGGTTTATCTGGTTTTTGCCGTCATATGTTTTATATTATCTAAAGAACAATTCCAGAAGCGTTCGTGGCATTGGTTAGGTTTTTTTGCCGTTTTCCAGTATGTCTATGAATTGCTGAATATTCTGTTAGGCCTTTTTGGGCAGAACAGGATCTTAGAGATCGGCCGGTTCTTATTTTTGGCCGGTTCTTACGTGTTGCTCATTGAATTTGACCGCAGAGGGCTCTTATTTATCCGCAAGAAAAGTTTTGGTTTATGGGTATATGTGCCGCTCCTGGGGTTAACTGCCGCAGGAGGGATAGGAGGGTTTACGGGTTTGGATATCTCCTGCCGCTATTTTCTGGGCATCCCCGGCAGCCTGTTTGTTTGTTGGATCTTTTATAAATATTCAAAATCAGAGATCGGTTCGTATTTACGCAATTGCCTTTTATTTATCAGTGTCTTATTCTTGAGTTATGCGGTAATCAATTGTTTTATGGTCCCTGCGTCATGGATAACGCCTGCCCGCTGGGTTAATAGCGATCTGTTCTTGCGCCTGCTGGGATTCCCTGTGCAATTTGTGCAGGGGTTACTCGTCCTTCTGTTGGCTTTGACCTTATGGGTCTACTCGGAAATTTCCCGCTGGTTTACTTTTAGGGCTCACGGGCATCCTGTTTACGCGCAGTTATCCCCGTGGCTTATCCTGACTTTGATGCTGATAATCACGGGAGGATGGTTTTTTACCAATTCTTTGGGTAATTATGAGAGGAATAAGCTGATCAGCGACGCCCGGATCGATATCTCTGATTCAGTCCATAATTTAACCTCTGAATTGACAAAGACTGAACAGGCGGTTATGGCCATCAGCGGTTCTCCCTGGGTCACTCCGGCATTAATTATCGGCTCCGGGGAAGAACTGGAGAAAGCCAATTCAGTCCTCGACCGGTATCAGGATTCTTTAGGAATGTCGGCGTGTTTCCTGATTAACCAAGAAGGAGTGGTAATAGCCTCTTCACAGAGGCATAAACAGGATAGTCTTATCGGAAAGTCATTGGTGAACCTGCCGTATTTTAAGAAATCACGCGCGGGTTGGCCGGATCATTATTTTTCCCTGGATACGGTATCAGGTGAGCGTTGTTATTACGCGAGTTACCCGGTCCGGGATGCCGAGAACGAAGTTATCGGTATTGCGGTCATTAAGAAAAGCATTGATTTGATCGAAGGGGCGTTTAAACAATTCCCGTATTGTTTCTTGATCGACGGGCAGGGAATCATATTCCTGTCCAGCAAGAAGGAGATGTTGTTCCAAAGCCTATGGCCGATCTCTGCGCCTGCCTTGTCCCGTTTAGCGCAGTCTCAGCAGTTCGGTAATAAAGCTATCAGCGTCATGTGCTCGCAAACGTTCTCTGATGGAGACAAGATAAGCTTTAAGGGAGAAAGTTTTTACGTGGTGCGCCAGTTGATCAACCGGGAAGAATGGTCGGTGGTCCTTTTGAGTTCGACCAGGACTTTTTTACAATACCGGTTATTCGGGATCACTATTATCTTGTTCTTGTGTATCCTGGTCATGGTATTTTTTGTAGTGGTGCGCCAGAGAGAGCATCTGTTGACATTGATCGCCACCGCTAATACACAGCTGCGCACGGTCTTAAATGCCGCGACACAGGTTGCTATTATCGCCACTGAGCTGCATGGATTGGTCACGGTCTTTAATGCCGGAGCGGAGCGGATGCTCGGGTATCTTGCCGAAGACATGATCGAGATGCATACGCCTGAAGTCATCCATTTGGAATCTGAGCTTGGTGCCCGAAGCAAAGAGTTATCCTGGGAATTTAAACGGCCTATTTCCGGGTTTGATGTCCTGGTCGAACAGGCGCGGCATGGCAGGTCAGACGAGCGTGAATGGACCTACGTCTGCAGGGATGGAAAACATATCACGGTCAATGTTTCGGTGACCGCTCAGCGCGACGCCTCGGGGCAATTGACCGGATTTTTATTTATCGCTACCGATATTACCGAACGTAAGAACGCCGAATATGAGCTCCAGGAACAGAAAGAGTTCTCCGAAAACCTGGTGCAAAACTCAGCTATGGCGACGTTCGTCATAAACGCGTCTCACCGGGTTATTTTCTGGAACAAAGCTTGTGAACGCCTGAGCGGTTTCCGGGGGAACGAATTGATCGGCACGTCCAATCAATGGAAGCCTTTTTATAAAAGCCGCCGTCCCGTCCTGGCAGACCTGGTAGTCGATGCCAACCATGAAAGTGTAGCCAATTATTATAAGCAATACGGCCGTTCGACCCTGGCGCCGAACGGCTTGCTGGCTGAAGGATGGTATCAGAATTTAGGCGGGAAAGACCGCTATATCCTTTTTGAAGCGGTCCCGATATATAATAGAAAAGGGGATGTGATCGCGGCGATCCAGACCTTGCAGGATCTGACTGAACGCACGCGCGCCGAGGAAGTGCTGGAGCGGCAAACGCAGGAGTTGGTGCGTTCCAATACGGAGCTGGAGCATTTCGCCTATATTGCTTCTCATGACCTGCAGGAGCCGCTGCGCATGGTTTCCAGCTATGTTCAGCTTCTGGAGAAACGCTATAAGGATAAGCTTGACGCCGACGCGAATGATTTTATCGGATTTGCTGTTGACGGGGTCAACTGGATGCAGGCCTTGATCAATGCCTTGCTGACCTATTCACGCGTCGGCACGCAAAGCAAACAGTTTAGCGAGGTCGATTGTAATACGGTTTTAGCGCGGGTGCTGGCGAATATCCGGGTCAGTATCGAGGAAACCCGCGCGGTCATTGCTTATTTCTCTTTGCCGACGATAATCGCCGATAACCAGCAGATGGAACAGTTGTTCCAGAATCTGATCTGTAACGCGATTAAATTCAGGGGACTTGAGCCTCCGCGTATAACGGTCAGCGGTGAACGCCGGGAGAGCGATTGGTTCTTTACCGTGGCGGATAACGGGATCGGGTTTGAACAACAGTATGCCGAGCGGCTCTTTAAGATCTTTCAGCGGCTGCATTCCCGCAAAGAATATCCCGGTACGGGTATGGGGCTGGCAATTTGCAAGAAGATCCTCGAGCGCCACGGCGGCAGTATTTGGGTAGAATCCCAACCCGGGGTCGGGACGACCTTTTATTTTAAGATCCCCGTAATGGAGAAAACAGGGCATGTTTGAGAATTCAGCGGTACCCGCGATAGAGATCCTGCTCATCGAAGATAATCCCGGAGATGTCCGTTTGATGCGGGAAGTATTTAAAGACAGCCGTGTGCGCAATAACCTTAATGTTGCCGAGGACGGTGTCCAGGCTCTGGAGTTTTTACGGCGCCAGGGAGCCTATGCTCATGCCGCGCGCCCGGGCCTGATCCTTCTGGACCTTAACCTTCCTAAAAAAGACGGCCGTCAGGTGTTGTCGGAGATCAAGGAGGATCATGATTTCAAGAGTATCCCGGTCTTGATCTTGACGACTTCTCACGCTGCGGAGGATGTGCGCCGCAGTTATGCCTTGCACGCGAATTGCTATATCACTAAGCCTTTTGACCTGGAAGAGTTCATCCAGATCGTAAAAATGATCGAACGATTCTGGATGGGAGTGGTCCTCCTGCCGGCTGCGGAGGGCCTGACGTAATGGATACAAAACTGATCAAGATCCTTTTAGTTGAAGATAATCCGGGAGATGCCCGCCTGTTGAAAGAGTACTTATCTTTAGCCGTAAGCGTGCGCTTTGAAATATCTTATGCCGGAAAGATCAGCGAAGCTTTGCAGAAAAACGGGGAAGCTCATTTTGATGTTATTTTGCTTGACCTGATGCTGCCCGATAGCAGGGGGTTGGAGACGTTCCATAAGATGAAGGCCGCCTCCGGGGGTGTCCCGGTGGTGGTTATGTCGGGGGTCTCTGATGAAGCCACCGCGATGCAGGCTGTCCAGGAAGGCGCCCAGGATTATTTAGTAAAGGGGCAGGTCGAAGGGAATCTGCTGGTGCGGGCGCTTCGTTACGCGATAGAAAGGAACCGTATGCAGGCGGCACTGCGCGGTGAGTCGCTGGTTGATGATTTGAGCGGCCTGTATAACCGCCGCGGTTTTATGTCCCTGGCGCAGCAGCAGATAAAACTATCCCGCAGGACGATGCGGGGATTCTTTGTAGTTTTTATCGACCTCGACCGCCTCAAAAAGATCAATGATACCTATGGCCATTTAGAAGGAGACCGGGCATTGGTCGCGGTTGCGGATATCCTTAAGAAAACATTCCGTGAAACTGATATTGTCGGCAGGATCGGCGGGGATGAATTCATTGTCCTGGCGATAGATGCCGCGGATGATACCGCCGAGATCATCAAAAACCGGGTCGAAGGCAATGTCAGGGAATATAATACCGCCGCAGGGCGCGCGTATCAATTATCGCTTAGTATGGGCATCGTTTTTTTAAATAGCTCCAAAGCGCCGGTCACGTTGGCCCAATTGATGGAGCAGGCGGACCGGGCATTATATGAACATAAACGCAGCAAACGGGAATAATATGGCTCATAATAAAATCAGTATTTTATTGATCGAAGATAATCCGGGAGACGCCCGCCTGATGAAAGAGTTATTAGGGGATTCTCCGGTGTCTCCTTTTGCGATGGAATGGGTCGATTCGCTGGAGCGGGGGCTGGCGAGGCTGCAGTCGTCTGCGGTCGATGTTATCCTGCTTGACCTTTCTCTTCCTGACAGCCAGGGGATCGATACGTTCTTTAAGATCCAAACATCGGCAAAGGGCGTAGCCGTTGTGGTATTGACGGGGCTTTATGATGAAGCCCTTGCCATGCAGGCGGTCCATGCCGGCGCGCAGGATTATTTAGTCAAAGGCCAGGCTGACGGTAATTTGCTGGTCCGTTCCATCCGCTATGCCGTTGAGCGCCAGCGTATCGAGGAACAGCTGCGTAAGATGAATGATTTTAACCGTTCTATCCTTAAAGCGCTGCCGTTCGGTATGGATATTGTCGATGAAAAAGGCGATATCCTCTATTTAAGCGAGAACTTCGAGGCTCTTTTTGGAAAAGAATGCCTGGGGCAGAAATGCTGGTTGATCTATAAAGATGATAAAATGCAGTGCAAGGGGTGCTCCTTGCGGGATAATATCAGCGTCGGAGAGCTCCGGACCATCGAAGTCGAGGGGGTGACCGGAGGAAAGATATTCCAGATCATGCATGTCGGCATGATCTATGAAGGCAAGAAAGCGGTGCTTGAAATATTCAATGATATCACCGAGAGAAAACGCATTGAGCAGATGAAGAGCGATTTTGTGGCTATGGTATCGCATCAGTTAAAAACACCTGTTGGAGAGATCCGCGGGTATATTGATAATATGTTGACGGGCTTGACCGGTGAAATAAACCTAAAACAAAAGCAATACCTTACGGAGATGCAGCATATAGGCCTGCGCGCGTACCGCCTGGTCGCCGACTTGCTTAATGTCTCCCGCATTGAGCGCGGGGTCATCTCCGTAAAGATCCAGCCGGTTTCACTGCAAGAGATCGTTGAGTTGTCGCTCAGGGATTACCGTGAAGAAATAAAGGCCCGCGGCATTACCCTCGCCATTGAAGGAATGGAAAAGCAGGTCACCTGCGCGGCGGATAAAGATAAAATGGTTGAAGTAGCCGGCAATATTATTAGTAACGCGGTTAAATTCACCCCTCAAGGGCGGATCACGATACGGCTCAAGGATGATAAAGATTTCGGGTTTATCGAGATCGAAGATACCGGCTCGGGAATTTCCCCGGAGTTCTTGAACAAGATCTTTAAGAAAGAACAGGCATTGGGCGGCAGCCCCCGTTCTGAGGGCGGAGCGGGCCTGGGGTTGTATATAGCTAAGAGCTTTATGCTCCTGCAAAAGGGCGATGTGTCCGTGCAGTCGGCGCTGGGAAAAGGAAGCAAATTTATTATTAAAATCCCGTTAGGTATGGTATAATAACCCTCAAGGAGGACGTATATGGAAAATACCAAGAATACTATTCTTATTGTTGACGATGAACCCGGCTTCCGCAGGATCTATATGGATGTTTTGCAGAATGAAGGTTATACCGTTTTGGAAGCTGATGACGGTGTTAAGGGCATTAATATCGCCCGTTCTGAACAGCCGGGGTTGATATTATTGGACATTGTCTTGCCCAGCTTGAGCGGTTTTGAAGTTTTAAAACGCCTGCGCGCCGATGATGTGACGCGGGAGATCCCGGTGATCGTCTTTTCAGTGCTCGGTGACCGCGAGACCATTAAGAAGGGCCTGGATTTAGGGGCAAATGATTATACCGTCAAAGGCTTTTATACCCCCCGGGAGATATTGAGCAAGATCCGCGACTTATTGGTGAAATCGAATGTGAAGAAGAGCTTGAATTATTACCATTTATCGATGCATGACGTGAAGGCAGACGCGGCGAAGCTACAGCAGGATATCGGTTTGTCGAATTCTTTTCAATGCCCGCAATGCAAGACATCGATGAATTTGGAGCTTATTCCCGATTATACGCGCGCCGACGGGCATTGGTTTATTTCACATTTTGTCTGTCCTGATTGTAAACGGGCGTTTTAACGGCGTAAGGGTATTTTTTGCTGCTTTTCTAAGAGATGGCTGACCAAAATAAAAGAAGGTATTACAGGCTTAAGAACGGCGTAAAGGTAACCTATAAGGTCACCGGTCAGCCCAGTAGTAATGAATTTCAGTCATTGGATCTCGGCGGAGGCGGTGTGCGCGCCTGGCTTCCTGAACGTATTTTCTCGGGGACTACTCTGGATATAAGTTTATTGCTTCCTCTGGAGGCCCAGGATTTTAAGGCTTTAGCCCGGGTTGCCTGGCAGTTGCCGGTGCCAAAGAAAGAAAAGAATGGAAAAGAATATTTTGAAACAGGGATTGAATTCTTAAGGATGAATCTTAAAGATAGATTGCAAATAATCCATTACGTGCATACGCGGATTAAAAAAGATAACATCAGGTTTTAGGCTAGAGAAGGTTTACGCATCCTCTCCATATAATCCTAACGGCAATAATTTCAGATACTTATTTCCCTAAGAAAACTCAAGTATAGAACATTGTGCTTGTTTGTATTTTAGCGATGAATCCGAAACCCAAACATAGCCGTAACCGCAACCTCATTATTTAATTGGGATACTGATATAACGTTAATGATAAAGGCTAAAGTTTAAATAACAAAGGAAGGTTAAAGAATAAAGATAAAATTTTAAGATTACCTGCTTGCTGACAAGCAGGAACCTTAGGCCTTAAATCTTCCTTTGATATTTAGCCTTTATACTTTGAACTTTCTGATAAATTAATTACATTAACTATGGGTGCATTTACTCTCCTTCATCGCGATAAGACCAGCAACGCGCGTTTAGGGAAGTTAGTTACTTCCCACGGGACACTTGATACGCCTTGTTTTATGGTGGTTGGGACGCAGGCCAGCGTTAAGACGCTTTCTCCCCGGGATTTGTCAGATTGCCAGGCGCAGATCGCGTTATCAAACGCGTATCATTTATTTCTACGCCCGGGAATGGATGTTATTAAGAATGCCGGAGGCTTGCATCGTTTTATGGGCTGGAATAAGCCTATTCTGACTGATAGCGGCGGGTATCAGATCTTTAGTTTAGCGCTGCTGCGTAAAGTGCACGATGAGGGCGTGGAATTCCAGTCTCATATCGATGGAACGAAACATTTTTTGACTCCTGAAGATGTGGTGGGCATCCAGCAAGGGCTGGGCTCGGATATTATGATGCCGCTTGACGAATGCGTGCATTATCCGTGCGCGAAAGACCATGCGGAAGCTGCGATGAAGCGTACGACTGATTGGGCGCGCCGTTCCAGGGCCGCGGTGAGCGACCACCGGCAACACCCGGCGCAGATCGGAATTGCGCCGGTGCGCGGCTTTGTGCCGCAGCCGATCACACCCGGCGCAGATCGGAATTGCGCCGGTGCGCGGCTTTGTGCCGCAGCCGACAACCAGTTGTTATTTGGTATCGTGCAAGGCGCAACCTATGAGGACCTGCGCAAGGAAAGTGCAGCGCAGATGGTTGATATCGGTTTTGACGGCTATGCTATCGGCGGAGTTTCAGTTGGCGAACCTAAGAACTTAATGTATAATATTATAGCGATGACGTCTTGCCTGCTCCCTGAAGATAAGCCGCGTTACGCGATGGGGATCGGTTTACCTGCGGATATTATTGAAGCGGTTGAGCGGGGCGTCGATATGTTTGATTGCGTGGCGCCTACCCGTTACGGCAGGAACGGCACCGCTTTTACCAGTGCCGGCAAAGTTACGGTCCGTAACGGCGCTTTTGCTAAGGACCTCGGCCCGCTTGATAAGCGCTGCGGTTGTTATACCTGTACCGGCTTTACCCGTTCATACCTGCGGCATTTGTTTAATACCGGGGAGATATTAGGATTACGCCTGGTTTCTTTACATAATGTTTATTTTTATCTGGAGACGATGCGCCGGGTGAGAGAGGCGATCGCGCGCGACTGTTTTGCCGATTTCAAAAAAGAATTCCTGCGTGACTATGAGAATTGATATCATCACTATTTTTCCGGGTATGTTTGAGCCTGTTTTAAATGAGTCGATCCTGAAACGGGCTCAGGCGAAAGGGAAGATCACGATCGCGGTGCATGACCTCAGGGGGTATTCGCGCGATAAGCATAAAAAAGTCGATGACCGTCCTTTCGGCGGCGGCTCAGGCATGGTCATGTGCCCGGGACCGATTTTTAAAGCGGTCCGGCAGCTTAAACCGAAAGCGCAAAGCCGTAAGCCGAAAGCCCGCGTGATCCTCTTGTCGCCGCAAGGCAGGCGTTTGGATCAGTCAATGGCAAAAGAACTTTCCAAAGAAAAACACCTTATCTTGATTTGCGGCCACTATGAGGGGATCGATGAGCGGGTGAGGGCCCGTCTTGTCGATGACGAGGTTTCTATAGGCGATTTTGTCCTCACGGGAGGCGAATTACCGGCTATGGTTTTAGTCGATTGCCTTACCCGGCTGCTCCCCGGAGTCCTGGGAGATAAAAATTCCTTGAAATTTGAGTCATTCGAAGGTAATCTATTAGAGTATCCTCATTTTACCCGGCCTGCCCGATATGCCGGGATGAGCGTTCCGGAAGTGTTGTTATCGGGAGACCATAAAGCTATAGCGGCGTGGCGGCATCTTCATGCGCTCAGGAATACCGAAGAAAAAAGGCCTGACCTGCTGCCTCGTGTTAAAACAAAAAAGAAGGGAGTACACAATGGATAAAATCAAACAAGTCGAACAGGAATACACAAAGAAAGAAATGCCGGTTTTCGGCGTTGGCGACACGGTGAAAGTCATGACCAAGATCCCCGAAGGGGACAAGGTCAGGCTGCATCCTTTTGAAGGGATCGTGATAGCCCAAAAAGGCGCCGGGGTCCGTCAAGCCTTTACGGTCAGAAAGATCTCTTTTGGTGAAGGCATCGAACGGGTTTTTCCGCTCTATTCGCCCAATATCGAACGTATTGAGGTCTTAAGGAGAGGTAAGGTAAAACGTTCCAAGCTTTTTTATTTACGCTCGAAGGTCGGAAAGAACGCGACTAAGATCGCCGCTCGTGAAGAAAAGCCCGTAATAAGTAAGGGGTAAGTAAAAACACTATCGCTTAAGAAATCACACGGTGCTCTATTACGAGAGAAAGTTCCAGAAAAAAGGCTATCCTTTTATTATCGGAGTCGATGAGGTCGGGATCGGCCCTTTAGCGGGCCCGGTTGTGGCGGCAGCGGTGCTGCTTAAGTCCAGGCGGTTCAAGAATCGTATCGATGATTCAAAGAAATTAAGTTATTCGCAGCGGGAAAAGGCTTTTGTCGAGCTCTCTCTTAAAGCGGTATGCGGCGTGGGGATCGTTAATGAAAAGATCATTGACCGGTTAAATATCCTGGAAGCTACGCGCATCGCTATGGAAGACGCGGTCAATGACCTTCTGGAAAAAATGGTTTCCTGTAAACAGGAAGAGATGTATATCCTTGTTGATGGTACCGTTAAACCGCGTTTTACCCTCCCCTTTACGAATATTATAAAAGGCGACGCGAAGTCTCAAAGCATTGCTTCCGCTTCTATAGTAGCTAAGGTTACCCGCGACCGTATTATGCAGGTGTATGATAAAGTTTTCCCGCAATACGGCTTCCTGCGGCACAAGGGGTATCCTACGAGCGAGCATCGCAAGGCGCTCAAAGAATTCGGGGCCAGTATTATCCATCGTAACAGTTATAATTGTGTCTGACGCTCGAATATATCTTGGAAGGGCAGGAGAAGAGGAAGCGGCGCTTTTCCTTACCCGTAACGGTTATAAGATACTGCAGAAGAATTACCGGATTAAGGCCGGCGAAATCGATATTGTTGCCAGTGATGGCGGCGTAATTTGTTTTGTTGAAGTAAAGACCCGCCATTCAAAGAAATTCGGTTCTCCGCAGGAGGCGGTTTCTGAGTTAAAAAAACGTAAGATTTCCCGGGTGGCAGTCTGCTACCTTAAGGAAAAATGCCTCTTACATAAAAAGGCGCGTTTTGATGTCGTATCGCTCCTGGTTGAACAGGGGAAAGAAATACAGGACATCAGGGTAATAAAAAACGCTTTTGAATTGGACGAGCGGTTTTCGTATTGAACCCTTAAAGCATGCTATCTGATATAGAGATCGTTCAAAAAGCAAGAATTCTTCCCATCGAGCATATTGCCCGAAAAATAAGGATTGATCGTAAATTCCTTATCCCCCATGGTAAATATATCGCAAAAATAGATTTAAATATTTTATCCGCGCTTTCCAACCGCCGCAGGGGGAAGTATATCGTTGTTTCAGCGATAACTCCTACGCCTCTGGGGGAAGGAAAGACGGTTACGACCATCGGTTTGTCTATGGCGCTCAACAGGCTGGGGAAAAAGGCCTCGGCTTGCATCAGGCAACCTTCGCTGGGGCCCGTATTCGGCATTAAGGGAGGCGCTGCGGGGGGAGGGTATTCCCAGGTTTTACCGATGGAAGAATTTAACCTCCATTTTAGCGGTGATACGCATGCGGTATCGCTGGCCCATAATTTAGCGGCCGCGTTCCTTGATAATTCCTTATTTAAGGGCAACCGTTTCCGCGTGGACCCGCAGACCAATGTTTGGCGCAGGGTTATTGATATTAATGACCGGTCTTTGCGTTTTATCAAGACCGGCTTAGGCCTGGAACAGGAGCCCTTGGTACAGGAATCGGGTTTTGATATCACCGCCTCTTCCGAAGTTATGGCTATCCTTGCGTTAGCTACGGGTCTGGATGACTTGCGTAAACGTTTAGGTAAAATCGTCCTGGCATATACCGATGAACAGAGGCCGTTGACCTGCGACGATATCCGCGTCGCCGGGAGCATGACCGCGCTTTTAAAAGAAGCGATAAAGCCGAATTTGATCCAGACGATAGAACATACCCCTTGCTTTGTTCACGCCGGGCCTTTTGGCAATATCGCTCATGGCAACAGCTCGATATTGGCGGACAGGATCGCTTTGTCTTGTTCAGATTACGTGGTTACCGAATCCGGCTTCGGCGCTGACTGCGGCGCCGAGAAATTCTTTGATATCAAATGCCGCGCCAGCGGTTTTACTCCTTCCGCGGCAGTCATTGTTTGTTCGGTCAGGGCGCTCAAAGCCCATAGCGGAAAGTTTACCGTGGTCGCCGGCCGGCCGTTGGATAAAGAATTGACAAAAGAAAATATTTGCGCGGTAGAGGAAGGGATATCCAATTTAGAAAAACAGATTGAAAATGTCCGCTCATTCGGCGTGCCGGTTGTGGTGGCGATCAACCGGTTCAATACCGATACCGAACGGGAGATCGGTCTCATCAGGAAAAAAGCGCTTGAGTTCGGCGCCTACGATTGTGTCGTCAGCGAGGTCTGGCTTAAAGGGGGATCCGGAGGGCTTGATTTAGGAAGGGCGGTCATCCGGGCGGCCCAGGAAAAGAATGATTTCCGTTTTTTATACCCGCTTGAACTTTCCTTAAAAGAAAAGATCGAAAAGATCGCTCTCTCGATGTATGGGGCAAAGGGCGTTATGTATTCTTCCCAGGCGGTAAATAAGATAGAACTCTTCACCCGCCAGGGGTGGTCCGGGCTGCCCGTGTGCATGTCTAAGACGCACCTGTCTTTATCTCATGACCCTTTGCTTCTGGGCAGGCCGAAAGATTTTATCCTGCCGATACGGGATATCCGCGCTTTTATCGGCGCGGGTTTTTTGTCTCCTTTATGCGGCTCTATTCAGACGATGCCGGGATTGCCCCGGCATCCCGCTGGAGAAAATATAGATATTGACGATAAAGGTAATATTACCGGATTGTTTTGATCCTTCGACAGAAATCCCCGGGCTTTAAACCGCGGGATGAATGTTTTATTTGAGATTTCTGCTTGGGGGGGAGCCGCGGCCTAAAGGTTGCGGGGGTTCCACTGAGGAATAAGGAGCTGATCGTGTATTATAATAAATCGCTTAAGAAATATCTTGATGATATGGCGGCGCGCACGCCCACGCCGGGAGGAGGCTCAGCCGCGGCATTTTCCGCCGCGATGGGAGCTTCGCTTATCAGCATGGTTGCGCGTTTCACCGAGGGAAAACCCAACTACGCTCAATATGGACAGGCGCTTCGGGAGATCCTTAAGGTTTCCGAACGTTTGCGTAACGATTTCCTGGGATTGGTAGACCTGGATATCAAGGCGTACCGCAGTAAAGACCTGCGTAAAGCTTTGGATGTCCCCTTTATGGTCTGCAGGTTAAGCTGTGATGCTTTAAGATTATGCCCTGACCTGGCTAAAAAAGGTAATGTTAATTTGATCAGCGATGTCGCGGTCGCGGCGGCGTTATTGGAAGCGGCATTTATGAGCTCATGTTTTAATGTGGAAATAAACTTAAAATGTTTGAATGATGAGGTTTTTGCTGTTAATATAAAGAAAGAGTTGGCTGAAACGATGAAGCAGGTCAAGCAGTTGCGCTTTGAAACGGAGGTCCTGGTTGGCGAAATTATTAGAGGGTAAAGCCTTAGCGGAAAAGATTAAATCCGGCTTGCGCCTTGAGGTCGCGGGACTTAAAGCCGTCAGGGGCGCTCCGCTTGTTTTAGCCAGCATTGAGATCGGCAGGAATGATTCAGCGCGTATGTATACGAATATCCAAAAGAAAACCGCTGAATCCCTCGGCATTGAATATCGCCTGCATACGGTAGATAAAAATATTTCCGAGAAAGAACTTTTTGATCTTATCGCGGGGCTCAATGCCGATGAAGCGGTAAACGGCATTATTGTGCAGATGCCTGTGCCTGCGCATCTGGATGCCAGGAAGCTCAGCGCTTTGATCGCGGTGGATAAAGATGTCGAAGGGGTCCATCCGTCGCATATCGGCGAACTCCTCTTCGGCCGGGAAAAGATCATTCCCTGCACCGCTGCCGCCGTTATGGAGTTGATCAAAGAATCGCAGGTAGAGCTTGCCGGTAAAGATGTCGTGATCGTCGGGCATAGTGAGATCGTCGGTAAACCCTTGTGCCTTTTGTTGTTGAACCGGCTTGCTACGGTGAGTGTTTGTCATATCGCGACCAGCCAGGCAGGCAGGCTCCGGGATTATGTCGCCCGGGCCGAGGTTTTGATCGTGGCGGTAGGCAAGGCGGAGTTGATCCCGGGCGAGTGGATCAAAGAGGGAGCTGTCGTTATCGATGTGGGCATCAACAGGTCAGGCGATAAAACCGTCGGCGATATCGCCTTCGAGCAGGCCGAAATGCGCGCTTCCTGGATCACGCCTGTCCCCGGAGGCGTAGGGCCGCTGACGGTGACTATGTTGATGCGTAATCTGGTTGAAGCGGCAAAGGGCTTCACCCTGCGCGCGCCTTTAAAATGAAGACCATTATTCTTTTGGTTATCTCGAATATATTTATGACCATTGCCTGGTATGGACACTTGAAGTATAAGCAATCGCCGTTGTGGATAGCTATTTTTGCCAGTTGGGGAATAGCTTTTGTGGAATATTGTTTTCAGGTGCCGGCAAACCGTTTGGGGCATGCTCAATTTTCCGCCGCTCAATTAAAGACAATACAGGAAGTCATTACGCTGGTGGTTTTCTCTGTTTTTTCTGTCGTTTATTTAAAAGAAGGGCTGCGGTGGAATTACCTGGCCGGTTTTGTTATGATGATCGCCGCGGTTTTCTTCATTTTCAAAAAGTGGTAATTTACGTCTCAGAGGCGTAAAAGAACGCGAGGATGCATGATCAGACCTTCCCGATGGCTTTGGTGCATTATCCCGGGTATTTTGTTGTGTTATGTCCCGGCATGTGCGAGCAAGCTGAGTTGGAACGAACTCAATGACCAGGTTTCCGAGCTTTATCAGACCGGCCGTTTCCAGGATGCTGCGCCATTAGCGGAAACTGCGCTGAAAGTCGCCGAAGAGACCTTCGGTATTGAAAATCCCAATGTCGTGCAGTCCCTGAATTCTCTGGCCCGGATCTATGAATCGCTGGGGCGGGACGCGGAAGCGGAGAAATATTACCAGCGGACTATCGGGATGGCGGAAAAAGTTTTAGGCCCCGACCATCCTGATGTGGCGGCTTCTATGTATAATCTGGCCTGTTTTTATGACAGCCGCAAACGTTTGGTTGAGGGGGAGACGCTGTACCTGCGCACGATCTCGATCTGGGAAAAGGCCCTGGGCCCCGACCATCCTGAACTCGGGACGGTCTTGAATAATCTGGCGTTGTTGTATAATTCACAGGCTAAATTCGATATAGCGGAATCGTTGTATAAACGGGCGCTGGGGATCTGGGAAAAGGCCCTGGGACCTGACGACCCGGCAGTCGCGCAGACTTTGAATAATCTGGCTGTCCTTTATACGACGCAGCAGAATTATTTTGAAGCGGAGCCGTTGTACCAGCGCGCGCTTTCCATTATTGAAAAGGCTTTTGGGAAGGACCATCCCAATGCGACGGTTATCTTAAAGAACATGGTTGATTTTTATCGTAAGATCGACAGACAAGACGATGCCTGGAGCCTGGAAAGGCATATTCAGGAAATTGCCGCGAAATAATAATCATACAGGGGAGAAGATGTTGTTAAAAGAAAAGATCCAGTCCGGTAAGTTCATCGTGACCTCTGAGATCGGCCCTCCGAAAGGGATTGAAACCAGGCAGATCCTGGAGGAAGCCGAGCTTATCCGTACCCGCGTTGACGCGATCAATGTTACCGACCTGCAGAGTTCAGTCATGCGCCTGGGGTCTTTGGCAGTCTGCAGCCTTTTGAAGCAGCGGGGCTTTGAGCCGGTCTATCAGGTAACCTGCCGGGACCGTAACCGCCTGGCTTTACAATCCGATATTTTATCCGCCGCTGCTTTGGGGATCGAAAATCTCCTCATTTTGACCGGCGACCATCCGTCATTGGGGGACCATCCCGAAGCAAAGCCTGTTTTCGACCTGGATTCCGTGCAATTATTACAGGTGGTTAAATCCTTGCAGGAAGGCCGTGACATGAAAGGTAACCCGCTGGAGGGAGCGGCCCCGAGATTCTGCGTAGGGGCGGTGGTTAACCCCGGCGCGGACCCGATCGAGCCGCAGATCTTGAAAATGGAGAAAAAGATCGCGGCGGGCGTGGATTTTTTTCAGACGCAGGCGATATTTGATATCCCGCTCTTTGAAAGATTCTTGTCAAAGATACGGCACCTCAATGTTCCGATCATCGCGGGCGTTGTTTTATTGAAATCAGCCAATATGGCGCGCTATATGAATAAAAATGTCCCCGGAGTGTTCGTCCCGGAGAGTTTTATTAAAGAAATGGAAAATACATCGAATAAACCCGCGCAGGCAACGGCGATCGCCGCGCGGTTGGTCAAAGAATTGAAGCCGCTGTGCCGGGGGGTCCATATTATGCCTATCGGATGGAACAGGTTCCTGCCCGGAGTTTTTGACGCGGCAGGTTTATAAGTGAGGGAATTATAATGGCCAGGATCGTTATTATCGGGGCTTCGTGCGCAGGCCACGCGGTGGCAACAGGGCTGCGGGAAATGCGGCAGGATTGTTCGGTAACTCTGGTAACTCAGGAGAAATATCCTGCGTATGACCGCAGGCGCCTCCTTGAGTTTGCCGGCGGGTCTTTAAAAGAAAAAGACTTGTTTCTTTGCGCGAGTGATTTTTACCGGCAAAAGAACATTGATTTTCTTAAAGAATGTAAAGTCTCCTCTGTCAATACGAATAAAAAAACCGTTCATTTTAAGAACAGGGATAATCTCGAGTATGATTTTTTGGTTATTTGCTCCGGCAGAAGCTTTATTCTTCCCGAGATCCCGGGAATAAAGAAAAACGGGGTTTTCAGGCTTTCTTCTTTAAGCGACGGCAAGGATTTCCAGCAGTATGGCAGCGACGCTGTTTGTATAGTGGGCGCAAGCGCTGCGGCGCTGCGCTTCGCGCAGATATTATCGGAGAAACAAAAAAATGAGGTAAAATTGATCTCTGCTCAGCTTGTTGCTGAAGCGCCTGTCGCGGAACCGGCTTTGGCTGCTGCGGCGCAAAGCCTTGAACCGCCGGTTGTTCCCGGGGCTAAGGCGTATCCGCAGGCTTGGAGCCATCTGGAACGTATTCAAAGCGGCGTTGTCGAGATCATCGGCGAGTCTGCCGTGCAGGCGGTCAAACTCAGCGCAGGTAAGATCATCGGCGCCTCAGCGGTAGTCTATATGGATGCATTAAAAAGTAATATTGATTTTCTTAAGAATGCCGATATAAGTATTAACGATGACCTTATCGAGGTGGATGAGGGGATGCGCACCCGCCTCAGCAGTGTTTTTGCCTGTGGTGCGGTTTGTGCGCGCCGGAATGCCTCACGTGGGGAAAAGCTCTGGGAAGAGGCGCTTGTTGAATCACGCGCGGTTGTTGAAAATCTGATAAAAGAGTTAGGCAGCTAATGGCTTTCATTTTAAAGGCGGGGAATAATTATTTAATTTTACTTGACTTTTATGCGTATTTTTTGTATATTACATAAAAAGAATCTATGATGCTTACCTTAAGTCATAAAAATATCCCACAAAAAATATTGTTAACTGTTCTGCTTTCTGGTGTTATTGCTGTTTTTGCCTGCGCGCAAAATCTGCCTGAGAAAGTAGACGGTAATCCTTCTGCCCGGACCATGCCGGCGCTCGCGGAGCAGGCTCGCCTTTACCGCAGCCAGGGATTCCAAATGCAGACAGCGGGAGATTTGGATAGTGCCTTGAAGTATTATCAAAAAGCGGTGGAGATAGACCCGCTTTACGCTGTAGCGTATAATGATGTGGGCGTTATTTTTGAGGCAAAAGGTGAAGTTGACCGCGCGGAAGAGAATTATTTAAAAGCGGTCCAGATCGACCCGAATTTTATCAGCGGATATTCGAACCTTGCTTTCTTGTATGAGGGAAAGCGGGACTTGAAAAAAGCGGAATATTGTTGGGAGAAAAGAGCGAAGTTAGGCCAGTCGGATGATCCGTGGACTCAGAAGGCTATTCAACGTTTACGTGACATACATGTCATCTTAGGGGGGCATGGATACCGGGAACAGGAAGTAATTGATTTTATGGGGGAGATTTCCCAGAGGAAATCCCTCCTTCGTGAGAGTGACAGAGAACTTGCCAAGGACATCTTTTTTAAAGCAAAGCGCAGTTACGTCAAGAAAGATTATCCTTCAGCCTTTGCGCAAGCAATCAGTGCACAACAGCTGGACCCTGATAATGCCGAGATTGAGGAATTTATTGTCAAAATCCAAAGAAGAGCATTGTCGAGATAGTAAACCACAAATTTCAGTCCCTACCATAACAATGAAATCCAGTGATTAGTTAATGGCCGATCAGCAGTTATATTTAATTGATGCTACCGCGCTTTGTTATAGGGCTTTTTACGGGCTCAAAGGGCTTGCGACATCTTATGGACAGCCGACGAACGCTGTGTATGGGTTTGTCATCATGCTGCATAAGATCTTAAAAGAAAAAAAACCCGATTATCTGGCGGTTTGTTTTGATGTTTCCCGCAACACCTTCCGCCAAAAGAAATTTACCGAATATAAGAGTAACCGGGCGCCTATGCCTGATGACCTCTCAAGCCAGATCCCTTTGATAAAAGAGATCGTCGCCGCTTACGGTATCCCGTTATTTGAAAAAGAAGGCTTTGAAGCCGATGATGTCCTGGCGACGCTGGCAAAAAAAGCGAAAGAAAAAAAGATATCGACGACCATTGTAAGTTCCGATAAAGATATCCTGCAGTTAGTCGATGATAATACCAGGGTCTACAGCCCCTATAAAGATAAGGGAGTGGTTTATGGCGAAGCTGAAGTAATAGCCCGCTTCGGGCTGGAAGCTGCCCGGATAAGCGATGTCGTCGCGTTGATGGGGGATGCTATCGATAATATCCCCGGAGTTCCCGGTATCGGAGAGAAGACCGCGTTATCCCTCGTGAAACAATTCGGCTCTTTGGATGAAGTGCTCAAGCGCTCTGATGAGATCAAGTCGCAGAAGATACGTACAGCCGTCCGAGAGTATAATGACCGTATAAAGTTAAATAAGGAATTAGCCGTCCTTGATAGCGGCATCGAGCTTGATTTTGAGCTTGATACGCTTAAGCTCAATAACCCTGATTATTCCGAATTATTCCGCCTCTTTCAGAAATTAGAATTCAAGGCGCTTGCAGAGGAGCTTCCGGTGCGTAAGACTTCCTCGCCGGGACAGGAGATCGCGCTTATAACCGATACCGCCGCCGGCGATATAGTTAAAGAGGGGACAGAGCTCATTATGTACGCGCCTCTTGATTCAGCGCCGGTATTTTGCGTTCTTGATAAAGTCTTTTCTTTGCCGCAGGAAAGCGCCAAGTTCAAAGAGATACTCGAAAATCCGCAGATCAAGAAAATAAGCCATGATTTAAAGAAAATAAAGATATACCTGGCGCAGCGCGGTATTGTTCTCGAAGGGCTGTTTTTTGACACGATGATAGCCGGATATTTACTGAATCCTTCCCGGGGAGGGTATAGTCTTTCCGACCTGGCGTGGGATTATCTGGGTAAACCGCTTCAGGCGATCGAAGGAAATCCTGCGGAAGCGTCCGCTTTGATCAGGGAGCTTAAGCCCCGGTTAGAGCATGAGCTTAAGGATAAATCGCTCGATAAGCTTTTTTCCGGGATTGAAATGCCGCTCGTCGGAGTTTTGGCGCAGATGGAGCTGGCTGGAATTAAGCTGGACCGGGGGGTCTTGAGCGAGCTTTCGGTTGATATAGAAAAAAGGCTTATCCGGTTGATCGAAGAAATTTATGCCGCCAGCGGCAGCCAGTTTAACATTAACTCGCCTAAACAGCTCAGAGAGGTTTTATTCGAGAAATTAAAGCTGCCGGTGGTCAAGAAGACCAAGACGGGCGCCTCCACCGACGAGGAGGTCTTGCGGACATTGGCCGCGACGCACCACCTGCCGGCATTGCTGCTTGAATACCGGCAATTAACGAAATTGAAGTCGACCTATATTGACGCTTTGCCGGAGATGGTCGATGCGCGTACCGGCAGGATCCATACGTCATTTAATCAGACCGGCACGGAAACCGGAAGGTTAAGTTCCAGTAATCCTAACCTTCAGAATATCCCGGTCAAAACTGATATAGGGAAGAATATCCGGCGGGCGATCATCGCTTTGCAGCCTGATAGCTGCCTGGTATCGTGTGATTACTCGCAGGTTGAATTACGTATTTTAGCGCACCTTTCGAAAGATGAACAGCTTATATCGGCTTTCAAAGCGGATAAAGATATACACCGTATTACCGCTTCTTTGATCTATGATAAAGACCAGTCTGAAGTTACTGAACCGATGCGGGATACCGCTAAACGGGTCAATTTCGGCATTATTTACGGCTTGAGTTCGTTCGGCCTTGCCCGGGACCTGTCGATCTCTCAGACGGAGGCGCAGAATTTTATCGATGCTTATTTCCTGCGGTATCCGCGGGTCAAAGAGTATATTCAAGAGCAGATCGCTTTTACCCGAAAATATGGTTTTGTAACTACTCTTTCCGGCAGGAGGCGGTATATCCCGGAGATAAATAATAAGAATCAGGGTATCCGCCAGTTTGCTGAACGCCAGGCGGTCAATACCCCGATACAAGGTTCAGCCAGCGACTTGATCAAGTTGGCGATGGTCAATATACAGGCGGCATTCGCGAAGGAGAGATTGCCTGCTACGATGATGATGCAGATACATGACGAATTGGTATTTGATATCCCCAAAAAACAGATGCCCGGCTGCGTGGGTATCATTAAAGATAAAATGGAACATGTTTTCGAATTGGCGATACCGATAAAAGTGGATATAAAAACGGGTCAGAATTGGTTGGATATGCAGGAGTACGTTTAGCATCGGTGTTGTCGGTGCTCAGCCAATAACCGATAACCGGTGCAAGGGAGGATCAAGATGAAAATAGCGATATGCGCAAGTGAGGTTGTTCCGTTTGCAAAAACAGGGGGGCTCGCCGATGTCGCGGGCGCTTTGCCGCAGGCATTAGAGGCGGCGGGGCAGGAAGTTATCGTTATTATGCCCGGGTATAAAACGATACGGAATCTCAAAAACATCAAGATTACCAAGGCAAAGAACGGTATCGCGTATTCAATAATCGGTGAAAAGGTTAAAGTTTATTTCGTGGAAAACGAACAATATTTTAACCGGGACGGCCTTTATGGCGATAAGGCCGGAGATTATCCGGATAACCTCGACAGGTTCTCATATTATTCCCGCAGGGCGATCGGTTTATTGAAAGAGGTCAATTTTAAAGCGGATATCATCCATTGCCATGATTGGCAGTCGGCGTTGATCCCGGTGTATCTTAAGAATTTGTACACGAATGACCCGTTTTACAAGGCAGCTAAGACGATATTGACGATCCACAATATGGGTTACCAGGGGCTTTTTGTTAAAGATGAGTTCCCTAAATTAGGCCTGAATTGGGAGCTTTTTAATATGGAGATGCTGGAGTTCTATGATAAGGTGAATGTTTTAAAAGGGGGCATTGTTTTTTCTGATTTCGTGACGACGGTGAGCCCTACGTATAGTAAAGAGATCCGCACCAAGGAATTTGGTTTCGCGCTTGAGGGCGTATTATCGAAACGGGGCGGGGCAGTGCTGGGGATCTTGAACGGGCTTGATTATGATATCTGGAACCCCGAGAAAGATAAGGCTCTTAAGGCAATGTACGCGTATGATTCTATCGAGAAGAAGTATGAAAATAAAAAAGATCTCCAGGGTGCCTGTAAGCTTCCGCTCAAGGATGCCGTCCCTCTGGTGGGTATTGTTTCGCGCCTTGCCGAACAAAAAGGGTTTGATATTTTAGCCCAGGCGATCGATAAGATCTGTAAGATGGAGCTCCAGCTGGTGATCCTGGGAACCGGGGATCTAAAATATCATCAGGTCCTGGAAGCGATGGTGAAGAAATACCCGAAGATCATTTCGCTGCAGCTGAAGTTTGACGATACGCTGGCGCATAAAATATACGCCGGCTCGGATATTTTTCTGATGCCGTCAAAATATGAGCCCTGCGGCCTGGGGCAGTTGATCAGCCTGCGTTATGGGACGATCCCGCTTGTCTTTAAGACCGGAGGCCTGGCAGACACGGTTACGCCGGGGAACGGTTTTATTTTTGATGAATACAGCCCGGAAGCTTTGATCGCGACGATCAAAAAGGCAACTGCCGCGTTTAAACTTAAGAAGAAATGGCTTGCGCTTATTAAAGAAGCGATGCACGCCCAGTTCGCCTGGGAAGATTCGGCGAAGCAATATGTCCAGTTGTACAGGAAGGCGTGCTCAGGAACCTAAGGTGATAATAATGCCGGCGTCCGCTCAAAAGAAGAATCGGCGTAAAAGGGTCGTGGTCGGGCTTACGGGAAGTTTCGGCAGCGGTAAAAGCAGTGTCGCCGGGATTTTCGCCGGCCGCGGGGCGCACGTTATTGATGCCGATAAGATCGCGCATTCTTTGATCCGTCCTGCTTCAGCGGTTTATCGCAGGATCATCCGGGTTTTCGGGGAAGATATCCTTAAAAAGGATTTGACTATTGACCGCAAGAAGCTGGGAGAGGTCGTTTTTAACGATAAATCACGCCTGGTTCGCCTGAACAGGATCATTCAGCCGGCGATCATCCGTATGATCAAGTCGCGTATCAGGGCGCATACATCCGGGATTATCGTTTTAGACGCGCCGTTGCTGGTGGAAGCGGGTTTGACAAAGCTCGTCGATACGCTTATCGTTGTAACCATAAGCCCTGATAAGCAGGTTTCTCGTATCATGAAGAAAACCGGACTCTTGCAATCGGAGATCAAAAAAAGGATTGCATGCCAAATTCCGCTCGCAGAAAAGATAAGGCGGGCGGATTTTGTAATAGATAACGACCAAACAAAAAGCAGGACGAGGCGGCAGGCGTTGGAAGTTTTTGGCGCGATAAGCGCCCGCTTGAACAGCAGGCAAATGAGTACCAAGGTACTGTAAAGAACAAGGGAGGATGTAGTGGATAAGTTGGATATCGGAAATTTGAAGGATATGAAAATCGTGGAATTAAGTAAGCTTGCCCGGGAGATGAATGTCAACGGTATAAGCGGTTTAAAGAAGCAGGATTTGATCTTTAAGCTGCTTCAGGCGCAGGCGGAAAAAGAAGGGCTTATGTTCGGAGAGGGGATCTTAGAGATCCTTCCCGAAGGGTTCGGTTTCTTGCGCAGCCCGAATTATAATTATTTACCCTGCCCGGATGATATTTATATCTCTCCGTCGCAAATACGCAAGTTCGACCTGCGTACCGGGGACACGGTCAGCGGCCAGATACGCCCTCCTAAAGAAGGGGAGAAATATTTCGCCCTGTTGAAGGTTGAGGCTGTCAATTTCGAAAAGCCCGAGGATACGAAAGAAAAGATACTTTTTGATAACTTAACCCCGATCTACCCGCATCAGCGGTTTGTCCTGGAGACAAAGCCGGAAGAGATATCGATGCGCGTCATGAGCCTTTTGACCCCGTTGGGTAAAGGCCAGCGCGGATTGATCGTCGCGCAACCGTACAGCGGTAAAACCGTTCTCCTGCAGAAGCTGGCGAATGCGATCATGAATAATAATCCGGATGTGATCTTGATCGTTTTGTTGATCGATGAACGCCCTGAGGAAGTCACCGATATGCAGCGTAATGTCCGCGGGGAGGTCATTTCGTCTACTTTTGATGAGCCGCCGGAACGGCATATCCAGGTCGCTGAGATCGTCTTGGAGAAAGCCAAACGGTTGACGGAACATAAGCGCGATGTCGTTATACTTCTGGACAGCATTACCCGCCTTGCGCGTGCTTATAACGCGGTTGTGCCGCACAGCGGCAAAGTCCTTTCAGGCGGTATCGACGCAAATGCTTTGCAAAAACCAAAGCGTTTCTTCGGAGCAGCGCGTGCTATCGACGAGGGGGGGAGCCTGACCATTATCGCGACAGCCCTTGTTGATACCGGCAGCCGTATGGATGAAGTCATCTTTGAAGAATTCAAAGGGACCGGTAATATGGAGCTGCAGCTTGACAGGAACCTCTTCCAGCGCAGGATTTATCCCGCTATCGATATTAAGCGTTCCAATACGCGCCATGAAGAATTACTCTTAAGGCCGGATGAATTACAGCGGGTCTGGATATTGCGAAAAGTCCTGAATGACCTGAATAACGTCGAGGCAATGGAGCTGTTGATCGAAAAACTTGCTAAGACCAAGAATAATGATGAGTTTTTGAATAGTATGAATCAATAATCGAGTAACAATTAAAAGAGTAAAGGAGGAAGTAAAATGAAAGACAAGATCCACCCAAGCTACAAAGAAAGTTCGATCGTCTGCGCCTGCGGGGAGATTATCCATACCCGTTCAACAAAACCCAATATCAGGGTCGAGATCTGTTCTAAGTGCCATCCTTTTTTCACCGGCAAGCAGAAATTTGTTGATTCAGCAGGCCGCGTTGATAAGTTCATGAAAAAGTACGGCAAAAAATAAAGTTTAAAGGCTCAAGAGCAAATATTAAAGGAAATTCAAAGATTAAAGGTTCCTGCCTGCCGGCAGGTAGGAAATTTTAAAATTAAACCTTGAGACTTTCATCTTCCTTTGTTCTTTAGACTTTGAATGAACCATGCCTCAGGCGCTTATGGTTCATTCATCCCGAGCTCTGTCGAGGGGGTTACCTTTAGACTTTTTCTGTTTTAGTTTATTTCACATGCAATTTATTTATTCGCTGACCTGTCAATATGTTCGCACAATTAGAAAAGATTGAAAAACGCTACCACGAGATCGAGCTCTTGCTTGGGTCTGCCGAGGTCGTCACCGACCAGAATCAGTGTCAAAAGCTGGCAAAAGAGCTTGCCGGGCTGCGGGCCGCCGTATCGTTGTACAGGGAATATAAAAAGGTTACGGCTGAGTTAACCGATTTGGCGCAGCTCTTGCAGGAAAAACATGACCGTGATTTTGTCGAACTGGCGCAAAAAGAAACAGGGGAGTTGAAGGCCAGGAAAATCCGTCTGGAACAGGAATTGTTTGAGGCGTTGCAAGGCGAAGACGAGGATGCCGGTAAGGGGGTCATTGTTGAGATCCGTCCGGGAACCGGCGGCGATGAAGCGGGATTGTTCGCGGCTGACCTGTATCGTATGTATGTGAAATACGCGGCAAAAAAGGATTGGAACGTTGAATCCATGTCCAGCCATGAAAACGAAAGCGGCGGCTTTAAAGAAATTATCTTTAGCGTAAAGGGCAGGGATGCTTTTAAGAAGCTTAAATTTGAGAGCGGCGTGCACCGGGTGCAGCGGGTCCCGGAGACTGAAGCTCAAGGGCGGATACATACTTCAACGGCGACTGTCGTTGTATTAGTCGAGCCCGATGAAGATGCCGGGATCGCGATCGACCAAAAAGACCTGCGTATCGATACTTATCGCTCTTCGGGGGCGGGGGGACAAAATGTGCAGAAGACCGATTCTGCGGTGCGGATAACGCATCTGCCTACCAATACCGTGGTAACCTGCCAGGATGAGCGGTCTCAGTTAAAGAATAAGCATAAAGCGATGAGGATATTGCTTGCCCGGATTTTGGATTCAAAACGCCAGGAAGAATTTAAAAGAGTTTCTGAGGCGCGGCGTTCCCAGATCGGGACCGGCGATAGAAGTGAAAAGATCCGCACGTATAATTTCCCCGACCGCCGTGTTACCGACCATCGGATCAATTATTCTTCATATCAGCTGGAGTCGATCCTGGAAGGCGATCTGGAAGAGTTTTCAGACGCTTTGATTAAAGCGTCGCAGGAAAAACAGAGAGACCTAAAAGTCAATGAATGAAGCGGAATTGTTGTTTTCTTCTGTTTTACGATGCAGCCGGCATTCGCTTTACCTTGATAAAGATAAAGTCCTTGAGGCGGGGGTTTTACGTAAGGTTGCCGGTGTCTTAAAGCGGCGGGTAACCGGAGAGCCGCTGCAGTATATACTGGGCGAGGCTGATTTTATGGGGTATGTCTTGAATGTCAACGCTGATGTTCTCATCCCCCGGCCGGAAACGGAAATCCTGGTTGATACGGCACAGAAGGCCGCCCGGCTCACCGGGTACCGGTATATCCTGGATATCGGGACCGGTTCAGGATGTATCGCGGTATCTCTGGCAAAGGCCCTTGCTCATGCGGTTATTGACGCGGTTGATATCTCCTCTCAGGCATTGCGCGTAGCTTCTGTTAATGCCGCGGAGCATAACGTCACGGTAAATTTCATCGAAAGCGACTTATTCTCCTCGGCGTGTTTAGCCGGCCGGCATTTCGATATTATTGTAAGTAATCCCCCGTATATCCCAACAGATGAAATTCAAAGATTACAGGCTGAGATCCGCTGTGAACCTTTCGTGGCTTTAGACGGCGGAGCCGATGGCTTGGATCTCTACCGCAGGATTATTGCCGATGCGCCTGACTATTTAAGAACGCATGGGCTGTTGATCATGGAGATGGGCTATGGCCAATGCGCTGCTATAAAGAATATCCTTCAAAATTCAGGAAAATTTGAGATAATAGAGATAGTCAAAGATTATGCCCATATTGATAGGGTAGTGGTAGCGCGTAAAGGTGAGTAGTATTAATAAGTTAGGAAATATATATTTTTAACTAAGGTAGTTTGGTTAAGGTTAAGATCTTAGTTTGGTTGTTAGGTTAGGTAATTAGGTTTTTAACACAAACTACTATACCGAACTACTAAACTAACTGCTTTACCCTTACCTAACTACCGTTAGCAAATACAGGATATTCATAAGAGGATTTAAAAAATGGATAAATTAATCATTGAAGGCGGGATCAAGCTTAAGGGCGAAGTTTCCGTTTCCGGCTCTAAGAATGCGGTATTGCCGATACTGGCGGCAACTTTGTTGACGGATGGCCCCTGTGTCATTAAAAATGTGCCTAATCTGCGGGATACGGTCACGATGCTCAAGATCTTGCGTTCTTTAGGAAAGAATGTCGAGATGGATAAGGGCAGGGTCCTGGTGACGGCAACCAAGAACTGCACGTATGTGGCCGATTATAAATTAGTTTCGACTATGCGCGCTTCTTTTTGCGTCCTGGGCCCGCTGGTAGGGAAATTAAAGAAAGCAAAGGTCTCTCTTCCCGGCGGCTGCGTTATCGGTATACGCCCGGTTGACCTGCATATCAAAGGGATTAAGGCCCTCGGCGCCTCTCTTAATGTTGAATCCGGGTATGTGGTTGTTGACGCCCCCCGTTTAAAGGGGAACCATATTTATTTAGGGGGAGCGTTTGGCTCTTCTGTCCTGGCAACGGATAATGTGATGATGGCCGCCTGCCTTGCTCAGGGCAGGACCGTGATCGAGTCCGCTGCCTGTGAGCCCGAAGTCGCTGATTTAGCCGAGTTCTTGATCAGGATGGGGGCAAAGATCAAAGGCCACGGTACTCCCACGATTGAGATCGAAGGGGTCAAGCGTTTGCACGGGGCCGACCATAGTGTTATCCCTGATAGGATCGAGACCGCGACGTTCATGATAGCTTCATTGATCACGAACGGCGATATCCTGATCAAGAACGCGATAAGCAAGCATTTAGGAGCGGTTATCGATAAATTAGAAGAAACAGGCGCAAACGTTATCAAGAAAGACCCGACAATTTCCTTGCGGCTCAAGAGGAAATTAAAGCCCGTGAACCTGACGACTTTACCGTATCCGGCATTTCCGACTGACGCCCAGGCCCAGATCATGAGCCTGATGAGCGTAACTGCCGGCATCAGCGTGATCACCGAGAAGATTTATCCCGACCGGTTTATGCATGTCCCTGAATTAAACCGCATGGGAGCCAATATCCAGATCGAAGGGCCGCACGCGATCGTCCAGGGCGTAGGGCATTTATCGGGCGCGCCGGTCATGGCTTCCGATTTGCGCGCCTCCGCGGGGCTTGTACTGGCGGGCCTGGTTGCGCGGGGGAAAACCTCAATTTCCAGGATCTATCACTTGGAGCGCGGTTACGAGAACCTGGAAATGAAGCTGCAGCAGTTGGGCGCCCGGATATGGCGGGAGAAAGAATAGGAGGAGAGGTTCGATATGATCCTTATGATCGATAATTATGATTCTTTTACGTATAATCTTGTTCAATATTTCGGAGAATTAGGCCAGGATATTAAGGTCTTCAGGAACGATAAAATAACGATCGGACAGATAAAAAAAATAAAGCCCCGGCGGATCGTGATCTCTCCCGGCCCGGGCAGGCCCGAAGACGCGGGTATTTCTTGCGAGGTGATTAAGGAATTTTCCGGGATGATCCCGATCCTGGGAGTTTGTTTAGGACATCAGGCGATCGGCCTGGTTTACGGCGGCCGCATTATTAACGCCCGGAAGTTGATGCACGGAAAAACTTCCCTTATCTATCACAATGGTAAAGAAATATTTAAATCCCTCCCCGATCCGTTCGAGGCGACTCGGTACCACTCTTTATTGGTTGAAAAGAAAAGCCTTCCTCGATGTTTTGAGGTCACTGCCTGGACGAAATCGGGTGAGATCATGGGGCTTAAGCATAGAAAATACCCTCTCTGGGGCGTCCAGTTCCACCCGGAATCCATTTTGACTAAATCCGGGAAAGACCTGCTTTCTAACTTTTTAACGTTATGATACGTGAAGCGATCCAACAACTGCAAAAGAAACAAGATTTGAACAGCGCGCAGATGGAAGCGGTGATGGAGGAGATCATGACCGGCACGGTCGATACTCCTGAGATCGTTTCTTTTCTCATCGCCCTTGAAGATAAGGGGCAGAGCGTTGAGGAGATCACTGCAGCGGTATTGGTGATGCGCCGCCATGTCAGGAAGGTGCCTGTTGTTGAAGGGGTTATTTTAGATACCTGCGGGACCGGCGGAGATCAAAAAGGTATTTTTAATGTTTCGACCGCGGTAGCCCTGGTTGCCAGCGGCTGTAACATCAGGGTTGCGAAACACGGTAATCGTTCGGTTTCCAGCCGTTCGGGAAGCGCCGATATATTAGAGGCATTAGGGGTTAACCTGAATTTGAGCCCTGAAAGATTAAGCGGGAGCCTCAAGGATATCGGTATCGCTTTTTTATTCGCTCAAAATCTTCATCCGGCGATGAAATACGCTATGCCAGCCCGCAAGCAGATCGCCCGTAAGACTATTTTTAATATCCTGGGGCCGTTAACCAATCCCGCGGGTGCGCGGCACCAGTTGGTAGGCGTTTATGAGAAAAGCTGGGTTAAGAAAATAGCGCATGTTCTCAGCCGGGTAGGCGCCGTGCACGCTTTGGTGGTCCATGGAGAAGACGGGCTTGATGAGGTATCTACTACCGCGGCAACGCAAGTCGCGGAAGTTCATGACGGTAAAATAAGTTCTTATTTGATAACTCCGGAAGAATTCGGCTTTACGCGCGCGCGCATAGAAGACCTTCGCGGCGGCTCTGCCCGGGAGAATGCGGCTGTTTTGCTTGATATTTTAAAGGGGCAATCCGGCTGCCTGCGGGACCTGGTCGTTTTTAACGCCGCCTGCGCGATTTACGCGGCTGACAGGGCTCCGTGCGTTAAAGAGGGCATTCAATTAGCCGAAGAAGCGATCGATTCGGGAAAAGCGTTAAAGAAGCTGGAGTTATTAAAAGAATATTCACAGAGGGTGTAAGGGTATGAAGAAAAACGATGTTTTAAAAGAAATCGTATTAAAGAAAAAAGAACGGCTGGCGGCAGCGAAACAGAATTTACCGGAAGACGCGATAAAAGCCCTCATGCAGGGATTAGCCCCGGTGCGCCCTTTTATGAAAGCGATCAATAAGCCGAGTTCCATTTCATTGATCGCTGAGATAAAAAAGGCTTCTCCCTCGCGGGGAGTCATCAGGAATGATTTTGATCCCGTCGGTATCGCGCGTATCTACAAGGAAGCCGGCGCGCAGGCGCTTTCGGTATTAACGGAAGAAGATTTCTTCCAGGGCAGCCCCGCTTTTATTCAGGATATCAAGTCCGCGGTGGACCTGCCGGTATTGCGTAAAGATTTTATCATTGAGCCCTATCAGGTCTATGAATCGCGCCTTCTGGGGGCTGACGCGATCTTGTTGATCGCCGATCTGTTATCAAAAGATTCTTTGTCGGAATTGTTGCGGATCGCCTCGGGATTAGGGTTGGAGTGTTTGGTCGAGGCGCATACAGAGAAGGATCTAAAAAAGGTCTTGAGTTTAAAGGTCCCCCTGGTCGGCATCAATAACCGCGACCTGCATACTCTTGAGACGGACCCCAGGACCATAGAGCGCTTGTTCATCCTCGCGCCTAAGGACAGGGTAGTGGTCGCCGAAAGCGGCATCAAGAGCTCCTCTGATATTTTGTTCTTGAAGATATTAGGGGTCAAGGCTGTTTTAATAGGCCAGGCTTTTATGGAGTCCCTTGATATTAAACAAAAAGTTGAAGATGTGATGGGATGGTAAAAGTAAAGATTTGCGGTATTACTAATGTTTCTGACGCGGATGCTTCAGTCGGCGCCGGATGCGATGCCGTCGGCTTTGTGTTCTATAAAAAGAGCCCGCGCTATGTCAGCCCGCCTGTTGCCGCCCGTATTATACATGAGCTTCCTGCCGGGACGCTTGCGGTGGGTGTTTTCGTCAACGCGCGAGAGAAGACGGTGCGCCGTATAGCACGCCTGTGCGGGCTGGATATCCTGCAGTTTCACGGCAATGAGTCTGTTGAATTTTGCGCCCGCTTCAAAGAGTACAAGGTGATCAAGTCCTTTAGGGTCAAGAACAAGCTTGATGAAGAAAAAATAGCCGGGTATAAAACGTTCGCGTACCTAATGGATACTTTTGTCGCCTCTCAAGCGGGGGGGACCGGCAAGCGATTTGATTGGAAGCTTATCCGGGGCCGGCGTGATTTAAAGCGCCCGATATTCTTGTCGGGAGGCTTGACCGCAGAAAATGTTTGCGAGGCGGTAAAAGTCGCGCGCCCCGATTGGGTGGATGCTTCAAGTTCTCTGGAAATATCTGCGGGCAAGAAAGACCATGCGAAAGTCAAGGCGTTCATTCAGTCGGTAAAGAAAGCCTCAGCCTTGAGGGCCGTATGAAGAAATGCCCCTTTTGCGCAGAAGAGATCCAGGATCAGGCGGTCAAATGCCGGTTTTGCGGCACGGATCTATCGCGCAAAAAAAAGGGAAGGAATTGCTTGTCCGGTTGTTTGATCATGGTACTTCTCGGCATAGCGGTATTCGCCCTTTTGATATACGGCGGTTACCTGGTGATCATAATGGTGTTCAGGAAATTATCGGGGAACTCCGTTACGTTACCTTTTGATATGCCGCTTCCTTCCTGGCTTAAGGGGATAGAGCGGCAGTTCTCAAATATCTTTTCTTTCTTTCAGGAGTTCTTACGGCGCTTCAAAGATGTGTTTGCCCAGGGTGAAAAATGGGTATAGGATTGTTTTGATTGATTTGACACCGGTTTGTTTTTTACATATAATAGCGGACATAATGATCAGAGGTTCATATGGGGCAGTCTAAAAAAGGATATTTTGGCGATTTTGGCGGTACGTTTGTTTCTGAAACGCTCATGTATGCTTTAGCCGAATTGGAAGCGGAGTATAAAAGAGCAAAGCGTGATTTGGCGTTCAAGCAGGAGCTTGCCTATTATTTGAGGGAATATGCGGGCAGGCCGACGCCGTTATATCTGGCTTCAAATTTAAGCGGGTACCTGGGTATTAAGAAAGTGTACCTGAAGCGTGAAGACCTTTTGCATACCGGAGCGCATAAAATAAATAATACCCTGGGGCAGGTCCTTTTGGCGCTGCGGATGAAGAAACCGCGCGTTATCGCGGAAACCGGGGCAGGCCAGCATGGCGTGGCGACGGCAACGGTTGCGGCAATGTTCGGTTTAAGCTGTGATATTTATATGGGTGAAGAAGATATCGCTCGCCAGAAACCCAATGTTTTCAGGATGAAGCTTTTGGGCGCAAACGTCATTCCCGTTGCCAGCGGCACCAAGACGCTCAAAGATGCCATGACGCAGGCGCTCCGGGACTGGGTAACTAACGTCGCTCATACGCATTACATTATCGGCACTGTTGCCGGCCCTCACCCCTATCCGATCATGGTCAGGGATTTTCAGTCGGTCATCGGCTTGGAATCGAGGCGGCAAATCATTAAAAAAGATAAGCGTTTGCCGGATTATCTGGTTGCCTGTGTCGGCGGCGGGAGTAATGCCATGGGGTTATTCCATCCTTTTTTTAATGATAAGAAGGTAAAGTTTATCGGCGTTGAGGCCGGAGGCTTGGGCTTATCTACCGGAAAGCATGCCGCGACGCTGGTCACCGGCGGTATCGGGGTGCTGCATGGGTCGAAATCAAACCTTCTCGAAGACCGGTTCGGCCAGGTAAAAACTACTCATTCGATTTCTGCCGGGCTTGATTATCCGGGGGTCGGGCCGGAGCACGCCTATTATAAGAAAATTGGCCGCGCCGAATACGTGGCAGTCAATGATCGCGAAGCCCTGGATGGTTTTAAGCTGCTGGCGCAAAGAGAAGGGATCCTTCCCGCTTTGGAATCATCGCATGCGCTCGCTTACCTTAAGAAGCTGGCGAAGAGAATAAAACGGGATTCCGTCGTGATCGTCTGCCTCTCAGGGCGAGGGGATAAAGATCTCGGTATTGTGACGGAAAAATTACACGTGTAAGAGGTGTTGAAAGCTATGACGGCGCTTGAAAAGAAATTCAAGGAATTACGCGATAAAGGGAAAAAGGCCCTGATCGTTTTTATTACCGCGGGGTACCCTGACCTGGATACAACGGAGCGTTTAATATTGGAATTAGCCGCTTCAGGGGCGGATATTATTGAGTTGGGGGTGCCGTTTTCCGACCCTATGGCGGATGGTTTGATCATTCAGGAAGCGTCTCAAGCGGCGTTAGAGAAGGGGGTCAACCTGAAAGGTATCCTGGAAGCGGTCAAAAAAGCCAGAAAACATACCTTGGTCCCCATTTGCCTCATGACGTATTATAACCCGGTTTTTTGCTTCGGAGAGAAAGCGTTTATCAAGGCCGCTGCTGCCGCAGGCGTGGACGGGGTGATTATCCCTGATCTGCCGGTTGAAGAAAGCGGTAGTTTGATCGCCCTTGAGAAAGAAGCCGGGATCGACGGGATTTATTTTGTCTCTCCGACAACGCCCGCCTCCCGGATGAAATATATCGCCGGTATTTCAAAAGGTTTTATTTATTACGTTTCTCTCACCGGGGTGACGGGGGAGCGCGCGCAGCTGCCGCTCGACCTCATCAGGAAAGTAAAATTAATCAAGTCATTCACTCCGAAACCTGTTTGTGTCGGCTTCGGGATTTCTACTGTGCAGCAGGTCAAAGAGGTCCAGTCGTTTGCCGACGGAGTTATTGTGGGAAGCGCGGTGGTCAAGAAGATCAAGGAAAATATCGGTAACCCCGCTTTAGTCAAACGCGTTGGCCGATTTGTCAGGTATTTACAAGGAACCCATGTATAATAAGACGGTTTTAGAGAACGGCTTGACGCTGGTTACTCATCGGATGCCCAAGATGCAGTCGGTTGCTTTGGGTATCTGGATCAAGGTAGGCGGCAGGTATGAGTCGGTTGAGAATAAGGGTATCAGCCATTACCTGGAACATTTGCTTTTTAAGGGCTCAAAGAAATATTCCTGCCAGGAGATCAAGGAATCCATTGAGGGCGTGGGAGGCGCGTTAAACGGATTTACTTCTGAAGAGGCGACCTGTTACCTGGTAAAACTGCCAAGCCGGCATTTGGACCTGGCGTTTGATATACTTTCGGATATGGTGGAAAACCCCTTGCTTTTAAAAAACGATATTCAAAGAGAACAGACCGTTATTTTAGAAGAGATCAAAATGTATAAAGACCTGCCGCAGAGCTATGTCTATGATTTGCTCGATGAATTAATGTGGCCGGGTGAGGCGTTAGGGATGAGTGTTTTAGGCACCGTTGAATCAGTCGGCAGGATAGGCCGCCGCGTTTTGGCTTCTTTTAAGCAAGGGCATTACGGCCCGTCGAATATTGTCGTCAGCGCGGCAGGGTTATTGGAGCATGATGTATTGGTCAAGCGGGTAAGAAAAATGTTCCGCGGTGAATCCGGCGTAAAAAAGAACCGGTGCGCCGAAGCGCTCCAGCGGCAGTCTAAGCCGCAGGTGAAGCTTTATCCTAAGGAAACCGAACAAACGCACGTAGCGTTGGGCTTTCACAGCTTTAAGCGGGGGCATCCTTTAAGGCACGCGCTTGGTTTATTGCATGTCATTTTGGGGGGGAATATGTCAAGCCGGCTGTTTAACGAGCTGCGGGAAAAAAGAGGGCTCGCCTATGAGATCGGCACTCAGGTAAAGCGTTTTCAGGATACCGGCGCTTTTGTCGTGCACGCGGGCATCGATAATAAAAAATTCAATGAAGCGCTCGCCTTGATCCTCAAAGAGCTTAACCGGATCACCCATTCCCTGGTAAAAGAAGATGAATTCCGCCGCGCCAAGGAGTTTTATCTGGGGCAGCTCATGTTGGCGTTAGAAGATACCCTGGATCATATGTTGTGGATCGGGGAATCGACTTTGACGATGGATAAAACGTATACGCTCGCGGATATTTTTAAGGAGGTCAGCCAGGTAAAACGCCAGGATATCCTTCAGGCGGCCCGGCAAATATTCCAGCAGCAGCATTTAAACCTGGCAGTGATCGGCCCGGGTAAGGATCAAGAAATACCGATCCTGAAAGAAATACAGTCAGGATAAAAATAGATGCTTCTCATATTTTCTATCCCCGTAGTTGTGATCATCTTGTTATTGCTTTCGGTCATCTCTTTTATCTTGTCCGCCTCGGAAACTTCCCTTATCGCGCTCAACAAGATCCGGCTGCGCCACCTGGTTGAACAGGGCAGGCGCGGCGCCGTGTCCGTGCAGAACCTGGTTACTAAGCTTGATAAATTGATCGTTGCCATTCTTATCGGGAATAACTTCGTTAATATCGCGATCTCTTCTTTTGTTTCGGCTATTTCCGTTTCAATATTCGGTTACCAGGCCGGATTGATCATTGCTACTTTTGTCACGACATTCTTTATACTGGTTTTTTGTGAAATAACGCCGAAAATCCTCGCTACAAAACATCCGGAGCGTATCGCCTTGTTTATCGCCCCGTTCATGGAAGTATTGATCAGGGCCCTTCACCCGGTGATAATTGTTTTTACCGGAATAAGCGATTATATCCTGCGGTTGATGCGCGTCCAGCCGGTTAAGCGCTCCCCGTTGGTTACCGAAGAAGAGCTGCGTTTGATCATCGAAATCGGCAAAGAAGAAGGCGTTTTAAGCGACGAAGAGCGTAAAATGCTGCATAGGATCTTTGAGTTCGGAGATACCAAGGTTGGAGAAGTGATGGTCCCTAAAGCAAAGATGATCGCGGTTGACAGCTCGATAAGCTCTGAGAGCCTGTTAAATACCTTTGTTGAGCAGGGACATGCCCGGCTGCCGGTTTACGCCGGTTCCATAGAAAATATTAAAGGTGTTATTTACGCTAATGATCTGCTCTATATCCTGCGCGATAAAAGCCTCTTTGTGCTGCAGGACCTTTTGCGCCAGGTTTATTGCGTTGCCCCGACGGTACGGGTTAATGAGCTCTTGCGGAAGTTCCAGACGGATAAAATACAGATCGCCGTTGTGGTCGATGAGCAAAAGAGGACTTTAGGCATGGTGACCTTGGAAGACCTGCTTGAAGAGATCGTAGGCGAGATCGATGAGGAGAAGGGCGGCCATAGGGGCGGGAAATAGATAAATATATTGACCTCTTGATTGCCCTGCTATATACTATGGAAACAGTTGGGGAGGGCCGATTGACACCCCGGGGAAGCTGTGATACTATAAATGAACTTTCACTAAAAAAGGGAGGAAGCATGGCAGAAAAAGGATATTGCGTTAAATGTAAAAAGAGCCAGGAAATGAAAGATGAACAAAAAGTTACCATGAAGAACGGCCGTCCTGCCGCTAAAGGAAAATGCCCTGTATGCAATACCGGTATGTATAAGATCTTAGGGAAAAAATAAGCGTAACGTTTTACCGTTGAATGTTTCTTGACGTATTCAAACGGCACTCCCGAGTGGAACAAAGATAAGGTATCATTCGGCCTGAGAAGGAGGCAAGTCCTTATAGACTCTAAAGTTTTAGCCCAAAGAATTGCTTTTATATCGCAGGAAAAGAAGGCGGAAGATGTTATGATCCTTGACATGCGCCACCTATCCTCCTTTTTCGAATACTTTGTTATTGTCAGCGGCGCCTCTTTACGGCAAGTTAACGCGATCGCGGGCGCCATTCAGGATGACCTCACCCGGGAGAACATAAAATCCTACTCGCGTGTTCCCGCTCAGGATGAATCAGGCTGGATCGTCTTGGATTATTCGGCGGTCGTTGCGCATGTGTTTTATAAGCCTAAGAGAGAGTTTTACGCGTTAGAACGGCTCTGGTCTGACGCAAAGAAAGTCAGGGTTAGTAAGCGTATTCCACGCACTGCAGCTCTACAGCAATCAAAAAGTATTAGATCATAGCATTTCAGAGATGGCGAGGTTTTCCTTCTTCAGTATTATTTCTGCCGCGAATTTAGGCCTTACATGGAAAAAAATATCCAGGATTCCCTTATTCTTATCATTCAGGAAGCCTTAGCCGAATTGTACCGTGATATCCCCGGATGCGCTCAGGTGCCTGTCGAGTTGTCGCTGGCGACCGGTTTCGGCGACCTGTCAAATAACCTGGCTTTACGCTTAGGCAGTATTTTGAAGCAGCCCCCCTTGAAGATCGCCGCGTGCCTGGTTGATTCTATTGAGAAGCATATCCGCAAGAGCCCTATTCATGATTGTATTAAAGACATAAAAGCTGAAGGCGCGGGGTTTATCAATTTTTACCTCAGCGAAGATTATTTCTACCGGCAGCTCAAGGGCATTATCGCTGAATCAAAAGACTTCGGCAGGCAAAATATCGGCGCCGGAAAGAAGGTGATGGTCGAATTCGTCAGCGCTAATCCTACCGGGCCGTTATCAGTCGCGCATGCGCGGCAGGCCGTTGTCGGCGACGCGTTAGCCGCTATCCTGTCTTTCTTAGGGTTTAGTGTCCAGCGGGAATATTATCTGAATGATGAAGGTAATCAGATCAATATATTAGGAAAGTCGGTAGGCCTGCGGCTTCAGGAATTAAAGGGAGAAAAGAAAGAATTCCCCGAGAATTATTATCAGGGAGATTATATCTATGATATTGCCCGGCAACTCGCAGCTGATGCTCTACCGCAGCAGGATATCGGTGATTATGCGGGCAAGTATATCCTGGAGATTATAAAAGAAGAGCTGCGGGATTTCGGGATCAGCTTTGACTGCTGGTACAGCCAGAAGGCGTTACGAAAAGCGGGTGCTATCGAGAAAGCGTTTGAGTATTTGAAAGAAAAAGGTTTTTTATACGAGCAGGATGGCGCGCAATGGTTCAAGTCAACGGCCTTTTCAGACGATAAAGACCGGGTGGTCGTTAAAAGCGACGGGTCATATACGTACCTTGCCCCGGATATCGCGTATCATCAGAATAAATATAAACGGGGTTTTACCTGGTTGATCAATCTCTGGGGGCCTGACCATCACGGTTATATCAGCAGGCTTAAAGCCGCGGTTGGGGCTTTGGGGGAAGACCCCGAATCCCTCTCGGTCATTATTGTGCAATTAGCTTCGATATTCAAAGACGGAAAACCCTTGGAAATGTCGACTCGCCGCGGGCAATATATAACGCTGCGGGAAGTCTTAGATGAAGTCGGCAGGGATGCCGCCCGTTTCTTTTTTATCATGCGCCGGACTTCCAGCCTTCTTAATTTCGACCTGGAGACCGCGAAAAAGCAGACTTCCGAGAACCCGGTATATTATGTGCAATATGCGTACGCGCGGATCAATAATATTATCAGGAACAGCCCTTTTGAGATTAACGGCCATGAGTTTGACGCGCAGGCCTTGAAAGAAAAAGAGGAGCTGCAGTTGATCAGGAAATTATGGCAGTTTTCTTTTATTCTCAATATCTGTTATAAGACGCTCGACCCCTATATGATGACTGTGTATCTTCAGGAAATAGCGGAAGATTTCCACCGTTTTTATGACCGTTGCCGGGTTTTGGGCAATGAGGAGGCAGTTACGCGCGCCCGTTTGAATTTAGTGAATGCGACGCGCATAGTGCTGGGGATCGGCTTGGATCTGCTCGGTATCTCAAAGCCCGAGAAGATGTAGTTTAGAAAGAATAAAGTTTAAAGATCAAATAGCAAAGGAAGCTTAAAGGCTAAAGAATAAATCTTAAAATTAACTGCCTGCAGGAGAAACCTTTAAGCTTGATCCTTCCTTTGTTATTTAAACTTTATACTTTAAAATTATACCTGTAGTCTTACATAATACTATTTATGCATACCCGTAAGATCTTACATATAGCTTCCCCGAATCGCACCTTGCATGAAGTCTTGAGTAAGGAGTTAGGGATTTCTAATGTTCTCGCGCAGCTCTTGATAAACCGCGGGATCGAAACTCCCGGAGCCGCGGAAAAGTTCCTCAATCCCAGCCTTAACGATATGCTTGATCCGAATACGTTCCTTGAGATGCCTCAGGCGATAGGTATTGTCAGGGGGGCTTGTAAAAGAAGGGAAAGGGTTTTGATCTTCAGCGATTATGATGTTGATGGTTTAACATCGCTTACCCTGCTTGAGAATACGTTCGCAAGGATGGGCTTAGAAACATGCCATTATATCCCGGACAGGGTCAAAGAAGGCTATGGGCTTAATAAGAAGGTTTTTGAGCTTGTTAAAGAAAAAGAGGTAAAAGTCGTCATTACTGCGGATTGCGGGACTAATAGTACTGAACAGATAAAAGAATTGCGGAATAGGGGCGTTGAAGTGATCGTGACTGACCATCATGAGCCGTCGGGGGAACATACCCATGATTATGCTTCAGCGATGATCAATCCAAAAATAAGTAATTCCGGGTATCTTTATCGTGACCTGGCGGGGGTGGGCGTTGCCTATAAATTCTGTCAGGCTCTGTGCGCGGATACCTTGGTTGATGAGCTAGACCTGGTTGCTTTAGGCACCATTGCGGACGCGGTCCCGTTGACGGGGGAGAATCGTATCATTGCCAAAGAAGGCCTTTCCAAGCTTTTCAATACGAAACGGCTCGGCCTTAAAACGCTTATTGAAGCCAGCGGTGTCAAGAATAAAAAGATCAATCCCGGCTTCGTGAGTTTTATCCTTGGCCCGCGTATCAATGCCAGCGGCCGTATAGATAATGCTGAGGTTGCTTTAAACCTGCTGATGAGCGTGGACCAAGCGGAGGCGCAAAGGCTTGTCGAGACTGTTGAAAAACACAACCGCCAACGTCAGAAAGTAGAAAGTACGATTTTAGAAGAGGCGCAAGCCATTATCGATAAAGAAGTTAATTTTAAGGAACATAAAGTCATGGTTGTGGCGAAGGAAGGTTGGCATACCGGTGTTCTGGGCATTGTCGCGGCGAAACTCGCGGAACGCTTTTACCGTCCGACTATATTGATTTCTTTAGCTGAAGGCTTATGTAAAGGTTCCGGCAGGTCCATTAAGAATTTCCATCTTTTTGAAGCTATTCTTGAATGCCGTGAGCTTTTGGAAAACTTCGGGGGGCACCAGCATGCTACGGGGCTTTCTTTATCGAAAGAAAATATCGATGATTTCCGCACTAAGATCAATCTTTTGGCGCATGAGCGTTTAACCATGACTGATTTGATGCCGAGTATAGATATTGATATGGCATTGACCCTTTCGGATATGGATGAGGCTTTGGCCGGGGAGCTTGCGCGGCTTGAGCCTTTCGGCATGGGTAATCGCCAGCCCTTGTTCTTTACCGGCAACCTCCGGCTGAAGGGGCAGCCGCGGGTCATGGGCAGGGATACGTTGAAATTCTGGGTCACTGACGGGACATTTACCTATCAAGCCATCGGCTTTGGCATGGGAAGTTTTAAAGACAGCTTGCTTGCCGCGGAATATTTTGATGTAGTATACAGCCCTGTCATGGATAATTGGCAGGGTGAGGAATCATTACTCCTTGAGATTAAAGAAATATTCTTTAAATAAGGCTGGTTTGTTGAAGCAGAAGATAAGGCAACAGCAAAGGATAGAGTTCCTGCCTGTCGGCAGGCAGGTAAATATCGAAGGAAGGATTAAGTTCTAAGGTTAAATTTTAAAATTGATATTTTAACCTTCCTTTTAATAAAAAAAAGGCAAAATACAAGATAAAAGTTTATCTTTTAGCTTAATTTTTGCCTTTTTGTTTTCTGCCCTCTCCCGCTACAGGCGGGGTGGAGAGAAAGGGATTTTGACTTGGTTTACCGGATTTGCTTTAAATTAGGCTTTCTTGAGATTGCCTTTTTTGAGGCATTTTGTGCAGACATTGGCTCTTTGCGGATGGTTATCGATCACTATGCGCATTTTCTGCAGGTTAGGCAGGAATTTGCGTAAATGACTACGGACTATTTTACTTCCGGTTCCGCCTTTTTTCTTAGCAGCGCCTTTTCTCACGACGCTTTTGCCGGTAAGAGGGCCTTTTCCACATATAGCGCACTTTTTTAACATGTTAAATCACCTCATTGAGAAGAATTTGTTATTAAAATATAATTATCCTTAGAAGTAAAAGTATACTTGAAAACATGGCTTTGTCAAGGTAAAATAAGTGGAATTCGCATGCTTGATCCAGGGCATCCGTTTTTTTGTTCCTCCGGCTGAAGATCCGGGTTCCTTTCAGGAAGGCGCTTTTTATTCTCATGCATAATCAAGATCAGCGTTTATCGCAGTTCCCCCAAGTTTTGATCGTTGAAGCTTCTGCCGGTTCAGGCAAAACGTATGCATTAGCAAGGCGTTACATCCAATTGCTCATGCATGCCGGCTCTTCTGCGGCTGAGGTCCCGCTCCATTCTATCCTGGCGATCACTTTTACCAATAAGGCCGCTCTTGAAATGAAAGAGCGGATCCTGGAACTTTTAAAAAGGATCGCGTTGGATGTCTTTACTCATCCTCAAGAAAAAGCTTTATTACTGGGCGCGTTGCATATTGATGAGGCAAGCGCGCGCCAAAAAGCGCATTTGATCATGGATGCGCTGCTGCGAAACTATAATTTCTTCCAGGTCCAGACCATTGACAGCTTTATTAACGCTATCCTCAGCGGGTGCGCTTTCAAGCTTGACCTTTCCGCGAGGTTTAAGACAGAAAAAGATTACCGTGAATATCTCGCCTTCAGCCTTGATAAGTTGATCGACCGCGCTTCAACGGATGCGCAGGTCCTTGAACTTTTCAGTAATTTCCTTACCCAATATATTTATATAGAAAACAAGGCGGGGTGGTTCCCGAAACAGTATATTTTAGGGATCATTACCGCGTTATTTTCAAAGAGTAACCGTTACGCGGGAAGCTTCTTTCTTTCAAGCGCGACCGCGGAGCAGGTGTTTTCCAAGAAAGAAGAGATCGTCAAGCTGTTGCGTAAGCTCTTAGAGCGCCTGCCCGAGGGAACGCATGCCTCGTTTAAGAATAGTTTGAGCGCATTCTTGGAACGCCGGGATGATCATTTTTCGATTGAAAAAGTTTCTGATTTCTTTAAACGCGAAGAGCTCCCTGTTAATAAGGGGCATGATATCCCGGATGAGCCGCGCCTGCTCTGGCGCAGGCTTAAGGACAGCCTGAGCGGGCTCTGTGAGTTGGAATCCGTTTTCATGCTTAATTATTACGTCGCTATTTTTAAGCGCGTGCTCGAAGATTTAAAGCAAGCCTCCAGTAAGGACGATATATTGTTCCTGGAAGCCCTGAATAAAGAGGCGCGCAGCCTTTTTGATGAGAAAAATCTCGGCCTGCCCGAACTTTACTACCGCCTGGCTACCCGCTTCAAACATTATTTGCTTGATGAATTCCAGGATACCAGCCGCCTGCAATGGGAAAACCTTTTTATCATGATCCAGGAGGCGCTCTCCTGCGGAGGCTCGCTGTTTTATGTGGGAGATAAAAAACAGGCGATCTACCGTTTCCGGGGAGGGGAAGTGTCATTGATCGATTCCCAGAAAGAACGCCTGAGGGATTTTAATTTGATCGAAGAGTCGCTGACGACTAATTACCGCAGCCGCCGGGAGATCGTTGCTTTTAACAATATGCTTTTTTCTCAAGACAACCTCAGGCGGTTCCTGAAGGAGTTGGCAGTTGAGAAAAAAGGAGCTGTAGCGTTAGACGATAACGACGCCGAAGAAATTACCGGTATCTTCCTGTCGTCCTTTCAGGAGTCCCTCAAGAATAAACCCGGTGGTTTTGTAAAAACGGAGTTTATTGAATATAGGTCTAAGCAAGAGCGCGAGGGATCTTTAAAGCCGGCGCTGCTCGGCCTTGTCAGGAAGTTAGCCGCCAGAGGGGTCCCGCTGCGGGATATCGCTTTTATCGTAAGAAAAAATGAACAGGTCGAGCTTTTGACCTCCTGGCTCCTGGAAGAGAATATCCCCGTCGAATCGGAGAAAACGCTTAATATCAAGGCTAACGCCTATATCAAAGAGTTGGTCAGTTTTCTTATGTTCCTGAATTCCCCCATTGACAATTTATCGTTTGCTTCGTTTATACTGGGAGAGATCTTTTCCCGGGCATCGGGGATCTCATCGGAAGAAATCCAGGATTTCATTTTCAATCTGCACACGAGCTCATCCGGGTGCTCGTATCTCTACCGGGAATTCAAAGGGCGTTTCCCTGAGGCCTGGGACCGTCTTTTCGAAGATTTCTTTAAAAGTGTGGGGTTTGTCCCGCTCTATGAATTAGTCGTCAGTATTTACCGCGGCTTCGCCGTTTTGGAGGAGTTTCCGGATTATCAGGGCTTCTTTATGCGCTTCTTAGAATTGATCAAAGAGGCAGAAGACAAGAAACCGAGTATCCAGGTATTCCTGGATTTCTTTGCTCAAGCACCTCTGGATGATTTATACGTTAATGTCGCCCATACCGATTCAATAAAGATACTGACGATCCATAAATCGAAAGGGTTGGAATTTCCCGTAGTTATCCTGCCTTTCCTTGAAATGAACGTAAAAGCAGAACAAGAGGTCATCGTTGAGGCGTCAGAGGGCCTGAAATTGTTGTATCTGAAGAAACGGTACGCGGATTTTTCTCCGTCGCTGGCCCGTATCTACCGCAATGAATACGTCAAGGCGTTCATCGACGAGCTTAACAGTATCTATGTTGCCACGACCCGCCCGAAGGATGAGCTATACATTTTTATCTCTCCTCAAGGAGAAACGGGTTTGAATATTGCCGGCCTTCTTTTACCGGAAAACGACCGCGAATATGGATCAGCCGGCGATACGCGAGGATCTTCCCTGCCGCAGCTGCCGCCTGCGCGGGAGATCCTTCCTGCGGCATATAAAGACTGGATCCATCTTTTAAAGGATGAGTTCATTGACGAGCATACTCTCGCTTCCCGGGCCGAGATCTTCCGGGGTGAAGTGCTTCATTATATCCTTTCCTGTATCGGCAACTGCGCCGGCGCCGAAAAACAGGTGCTGCTGAACGGCGCTCTCTTGAAAGCGAGGAAGCGTTTTCCCGCTTTTACCGACGTAGCTTCCTATTCCGGCGTTGTGGGAGCGTTATTAGCGGATGAGCGCTATGAGCGTTATTTTAACGTGCGGGAGGGTCAGGTGTATCAGGAGAAAGAGATCGTTGACCGTTTTGGCGTAACCAGGAGGCTTGACCGCCTGGTGGTAACAGCACAAGACGCCTGGATCATCGATTATAAGAGTTCAGCTGAGGCGCATGATGAATACAATGAACAAATGACGGAATATATCTCTATTGTCAAAGATATCTATCCGCATTTAAAGGTTACAGGGCTTTTGATCTATTTAGACAGTTTAGAGTCACAAGAGTTCCTTTAAACCCGGAAAAGACCATGGAACGGATCGTTACATATAATTTATCGGAAGATCTCATCGAGAAGCTTTCCTGTTTTATCGAGGATACGTATATTGCCGCGGGCAGGGATTTAAGCAGGGTCGCGGTGGTATTCGGGGGAAAGCGCCCGGCGCTTTTCTTGAAACGCGAATTATCCCGCAGGATCAAGAAAGGCTTTGCCCCTCCGCGGTTCTTTTCCATTGATGAATTCATGGAATATTCATTTTCCAAAAGGACAACTTTCGGTTCTCTTTCCGACCTGGATGATTGTTATATGATCTATACGCTGGCACAGGGCATCGCCGGGGATATCCTCAAGGGCAGGGAAAGTTTTTCAAAGTTCCTGCCCTGGGCGCGGGAAGTCAGGGCGTTTATCGAACAGCTTGACCTGGAGGATATCGCGCTCAAACCTTTGGAGAATATCCAGTACAAAGCTTCTATCGGCTACGATGTCCCTGAGAACATTAATCTCCTATTAACGAGCATCATTGCTATCCGCCAGGCCTACCATTGCCGACAGCGAGAGAGGAATTTGTATTCCCGGGGAATGGTATATTTATCCGCAGCTGCCGGTATAGGGGAAGCTGATTTTCCGGAATTTGACCGGATAATATTTGCCGGGTTTTTTTACATGCATAAGACGGAAGAGCGTGTCATTAAGCACCTGTGGGAGTCTCGCCTCGCCACTCTTTTATTCCAGGGGGATGAAACCGACTGGAGCGTCCTCAAAAAAACCGCGCAGGATTTTTCGTGTTCCATACAGCCGCGCGGGAAAGAGGTTTTTACCGGTAAACTTTCTATTCAGTCCGGTTTTGATGTGCATTCTCAGGCGAGCCTGGTGCGAGAAGCGGTGCGTGAGATCGATGACCTGGATAAGACGGTGATCGTTCTTCCCGCTGTTGAGCATGTGATCCCGCTGCTTTCCGAAATTTCTTCTTGCGTCGGCGATTTTAACATTTCAATGGGGTATCCGCTCAACCGCAGCGCTCTGTATTCGCTTTTTGATTGTATCGCCAAGGCGCAGGAGACCAGGAAGGCCGATAAGTATTATGCTAAGGATTACTTAAACGCTTTAAGCCATCCGTTAGTTAAGAATATCCTCATCCTGGAGCATCCGGGCTTGGCCCGTGTTTTGGTGCATAAGATCGAAGAAATACTGCTGGGGATCGAAAAAACTTCTTTGGGGGGAAGCCTTTTTATCGGCCTTCAGGAGCTGGAGGATTCGCGGGAGTTGTATGAGCTTGCCCTGTCGACGATGAAGAGTATGGGCATCGAGGCAGGTTATGACGGCTTGAAATCGGCAGTGATACTGCTGCACGGGCTTTTGTTCTCCCGCTGGGAAGGGATAAGTGATTTTCAGGGTTTTGCCTCCGCCTTAGCGCGGTTCCTGGAGTGCCTTATCAATAAAAGCCCGATGCACAATTACCCGCTGAACCTGAAAATGGCGGAGAAAATGTTTCAGGTGCAGGAAGAGTTCTCGAACGCGGCGTTTGGGAAGGAGCAATTCTCCCGGAATGATATCTTTAAGATCGTTAAGGATAAACTGGATTCGGAGAAGATATCGTTTTCCGGCTCTCCTCTGAAAGGTTTACAGATCCTCGGGCTTTTTGAGACCCGGTCTTTAAATTTCGAGAATGTTATTATCATGGATGTCAATGAATCGATGCTGCCGAACCTGCAGATCTATGAGCCGCTTATCCCCCGGGAGGTCATGGTCAACCTGGGGTTAAACAGGCTTGAGAAAGAGGAAGAGATCCAGCGCTACCAGTTTAAGCGGCTCTTGGCTTCGGCAAAAAACATTTATTTGATCTATCAACAGGGAGCGGACAAAGAAAAAAGCAGGTTTATCGAAGAATTGATCTGGGAGCGCCAGAAAGAAGCCGGCACTATCGGCGCTTTGCCTGTGCCGCAAGCTTCTTTTAAGGTCAATGTTTTACCGAAAGCACTTTTGATCGCGAAAAAACCGCAGGTCATTGATTTCCTGCGCGCTCGCGAATATTCGGCTTCGAGCGTCAATACCTATATTCATTGTCCGTTACGCTTCTATTATCAGTATGTTTTAGGGCTCAAGGAGAAAGAAGACCTATTGGAAGAGCCTGAGGGAGCGGATATCGGCACCTTTATCCATGAGCTGCTGCATGAAACATTCAGGCGTTTCATCGGCAATAAACCGCGTATCGATGATGCTTTTACCAGAGAATTCTTTCAGGTATTCGAGAGGAAGTTTTCGCAGGAATTTGAGAGAAAAATGAAGTCGGACGCCTTCTTGATCAAGGAGATCCTTACCTTCCGGCTTGGACGCTTCCTGGAGAACGAAAAGCAACGTAACGTCCAGCGGGTCATCGGGTTGGAAAGTACTTTTAAGTCGTCAATCCCGCTTTCCCCGGGCCGGATCAAATTCCAGGCGGTTATCGACCGGATCGACGTTACCGCAGACGGCAATATACTCGTTCTTGATTATAAGACCGGCAGCGCCGATATCCTGCCTTCTTTGGATGAGCACAAGGCCCGACAGGCGGTTTGGAGCAGGCTGGTTATCAAGCATACCCTGAAATCAATACAACTGCCGTTATACCTGTTCCTGGTTGAAGAGAACAAGGAATATAAAAGAGGATCGACCAACGCCTGTTTGTATTTGATCAAAGAACTGGGAAAAGATCATGGATTACGCATGCTTTTTAAGAACGAAGCGCAGCTTTTGTCTAAAAATAAAATAATGGAGGCTTATCTTTCGGCGCTGGATTTTATTATCGGGGAAATCTTTGATCCCGCGGTCGCATTTAAGGCGGATGAAGAAGACAGGCGCTACTGTGAGTATTGCCCGTTTGTGTATCTTTGCAGGTAGTCGAAGAAAGGAACAATGCCGGTGAAAAGAATTGATTTATCGCATTCGCTTGATTGCCTTTTATTGTTTCCTCCTCCAGGTTTTCAGTTTATGATCCCGGAGCTCGGCCTTCCTCAGCTAAGCGGATTCTTGAAGCAGCAGGGAGTTTTAGCGGAGGCCTTTGACCTGAATGCCGTTTTTACGCATGAATTCATCCCTCGTTACAAAAAGCTTTTCTCGGAGCGCATCAGTTCTCGTATCCCTTCCTTGAGCGGCCATCCATTATTCCGGTCGGTTGATAAAGAAGCTTTTATTCAACTTGATCTCAAACGCTGCTTTCTGAATACCTATAATTTTATCCAAGAAGAAAATATGCGGCTTTTGGGAGAATTAGTCAGTATCACCGACGCCGAATATAATATAAGGAATATGGCCGCGCTTGTTGAGCGCAATGATCCTTTGTTCGAGCTGTTCCTGCGAGACCATGTTTTTGCTTTGGTTCAGAAGGCGCCGGTCGTTGGATTTTCGGTCTTAACGCCGTTACAGTTAGGCAGCGTGCTTTATTTTTCCAGAAGAATAAAGGAGCGTTTTCCCGCTGTCCGCATTGTCATAGGCGGGCCATGGTGTATCTGTTCCCGGCTCCAGCTGTCTGGTTTTAAGCAGATCTTTGATTTTGTCGATTTCGCCGTAACCGGAGAAGGGGAACTCCCGTTGTTGCGTTTGATCGAGGCATTAAAAAAAGGCGCGCGGCTTCAAGACCTAAAAGCGGTCAAGGGGTTGGCTTTTCTTTCAGGCAGGGAACTTGTAGATACCGGAGATGCCCAGGTCGTTGACCTCAATGCGCTGCCGCCGGCTGATTTTGACCATTTTGTATCTCAGCGCGATGTTCCTTACGTGTTGCCGGTAATGACCGCCAAGGGCTGTTATTGGGGGAAGTGCGGGTTTTGCCATCATATCAATGACAAGACGGTCCTGCGCCGTAAGTCTGTAGCAAAGATCATGGATGAGATCGAGAGCCTCAAAAAACGGTATTCGCTGAAGGCTTTTACGTTTGCCGATTCCTCTACTCCGGTGCCGCTTCTCTTGAAAGTCGCGGAGCAGCTGGTTAAACGCAAAATGAACCTCCAGTGGGATTGTATGGTCCGCGCCGATTACCCGATCACGGATGATGAGTTTTTGTTGTTGAAGCGTTCGGGCGCCGCTTGTCTAGCGGTCGGGCTTGAGACTTCAAACCGGGAATTCCTGAATACGCTGCGTAAAGGCATCGATCTTTGCGTGTTGGACCGTATTCTTGACTGCGCCCTCACCGCGGGTGTACGCATCGACCTGTTTATCATGAGTTATCCCTTCCGGGAAAAGAAGGAATATATTGAGACATGGGAATATGTATTGTCCCGGCGGGAGAAAATATCCGGGATTATCCCGCAGTATTTCGCCTGCGGCAGGAATACCGTGATTTATTCCCGGAATAAAGATTTTAAGGTGAAGCTTCCGAAGTCAACCGTTCATGATACCCGCTCGTTTTCCCTGCCGTATTCGTCTGAAGGGGAAATGTCTTACGAGGCGTTTTTCTCTTTAAGCGCTGACTACGCGGGAAAATTCTCTGAGAAGCAGGATAATTATGAGATCACCAAAAGGATCGCCTCTTCCAAGAATAAGAAATATCTCTTGATCAGGCCTGCGACGATGCAGGGAGAAGGGATGATCGATCTTTATTCTGAAGAACCCGCCGGTTTACTTAAGATCGGGGGGTTCTTAAGGGACTGCGGTCATCGGGTGAGCCTTATCGATTGCCTGGGGGGCTGTTTTGACGATAGTTCCCAGGGGAGCCATTTTTTTAAATCGGTGCGTTGCGGTAATTTCGCGCGGGAGAAAAAGAGGAAAAAACTGTATCGCCGGGGTATCCTGGCGGAGGAGTTTTCAAGCCGCCTTGAGGCCGAGGGGGAGCCCGATGAGGTCTTTATTACGTCGCAGTTCACCTATGAATATGATTTTGTCCGAGAGATCGTCTCCGCGGTCAAGAAAAAATTCCCCCGAGCGATTGTCTGTGTCGGGGGGATCTTAGCGTCTTTATGCGCTCCCCTGGTCAGGAAACTGGGCGTTGAAGTGTTTCAAGGGGTTTTTTATCATGCGGACCATTATCCGGCTGACTTTAAATTACTTCCCGGTGCTCCCCGGAAAAAGGCGGTGATCAAATTCAGCCGCGGTTGCGTTAATTCGTGCACGTACTGCGCGGTCCCGTTCATCGAAGGGAAAAGGACGCATTTTCGTTCACTTGAGCTGGTTATGGATGAGATCAGGGATAAGTATGAGCACCATGGTATCCGGGAATTTATCTTTTGGGAATCGAACGTTTTCGGATTCAACAACACCTATTTTGAGACTTTCCTTGAGAAGATCATCGGCTTAAAACGCGATATGGATATCGAATTTCCCGAGGGGCTGCAGCCCGATTTTATTACTGAAGGCGTCGCCAAGAAAATGTTGCGCGCGCGCGTGAAACAAGTCTGCCTTGCTTTTGAGGTTGCCGCCCGCTGGTTCCCTAAAATATACCTGCGCCCCAGGGGGAATAACGGCTTCTATACCGCGGTTTCAAACTTAAAGAGCATCGGTTGGTATGACCCCTCGTTAAGAGGGGCGAATTCGGCCAATGAAGAAAAATGGGGCAGGCGCATGTGTTTGCGCGAGAACCAACTGGCGGCATTTGTTTTGATCGGCCTGCCGGGCCAAAGCCGGCAGGATATAATCAATACCGTTATCGAGCTGTGGAAATGCGCGGTAGCGGTTAAGTTTAACGCTTTTACTCCTATCCCGAATACCGGGGTATACAGGAAATACGCGTCTGATTTTTCTTCCCGGAGTTTGAGCGAGCTGCATCCTTCTGTTTGGCCGTGCGCAAACCCCCAGTTAAGCGTTGATTTTCTGGAAAAGGTTTTTACGTATAATTATACCAGCTCTTTTTTTGAGTCGAAATCTAAATTCCTGCTGAAAGAATTTAAATCGGCGTTGGCGCCGTATGTCAGGAAGGTCCGCCTCAAGGACCTGCGCGCGGACATGCTGGACAGGCAGATGAGGAATCAGTGGCCGCGCGAGTTTGAAGTGGTCGACCTTAAGATCTCCCGGGAGGAGATCGGCCTTGCGGCGCTCAAGCAGATAAGGCGTTATTTGTCTTTACGGCGCCGGTGCGGCGTGTTCTTAGTCTATAAGCCTATACCGAAATGTTTGCTTGATTTTGCCGAGTCTTGGTATAATTATTATGTGCCGCGTGATTGCGATGCCTGTTTAAAGATCGATTGTAAGGTAAGAGGAAAGACTGTTCCCGGCAGGGAGTTTTGCCGGGACTGCCGGCACTTGAACGTGAGCTGTAAAGCGTGTTTTTTTGAGGGATGAGAATGCTCTGCTTAAACATAAGATACGATGAACCTGCGTAAATTTTCTAAACATGAAATAGTCCTCGTAAATCCGACGAACCCGGATCCCGCGCCCAATTACTTCGGCCCCGCGTATGGGATCAGTTTGATCGCCGCCTCTTTGCTCGAAAATCATATCCCCGTCAGTGTCTATGATTTCGACCTGGAGCCGATGGAGGTAATGCTTAAAAGCTTTAAGCGGATATTGAGGTCTAAACCCCGCTATGTCGGCATCACTATTCAAAGCTGCACGCGCGGCCCGGTCTATGAGTTGATCAAAATGCTGAAGCATGATACCCCTGATACGTGCGTTATTATCGGCGGGCCCTTTGCTACGGATAAATTCGCGTTTCTCCTGAATAATTTTCCCGTTGATTATGTTGTTATCGGTGAAGGGGAGCGGACTTTTGTCGAATTAGTCTCTTGCCTGAAAACAAAAGGAGATACCGGCGCGATTGACGGGATCGCGTATCTGCGGCATGGGAAAGTGGCGCGTACCAAAGACCGGCGCGGTATTACCGATCTGGATCGCCTGGCTTATCCTGCGTTCCATCTTTTTAAGGGTTTTCAGAAAAAGATAAACTGCCCGGACAGCCTTTCAGCTAAGAAAAATTTTATCCTGGGGAAGCGCTGCACAAGCTTCCGCAACGCTCTCTTATTGCTTTCTTCCCGCGGTTGTGTCTATAGTTGTAATTTTTGCCCGATGAGCAAGGTGACGGGGGACAAGATACGCTTTCACAGCCCCGGGTATTTTGTCGCGATGGTCGGGCATTTTCATGAAAAGTTCAAGATCAGGAATTTTGTTTTTGGCGATAATTTCTTTACACGGGACAGGAAAAGAGTTGTCGCGATATGCGAAGGGATCCTGAAAGCAGGGCTTAAAATAAGCTGGACATGTATGACCCGTTCAGATTCGGTCGACGCGCCGTTACTGGTCCTCATGGCGCGGGCAGGCTGTTTTGAGATATCTTATGGATTAGAGAGCGCATCCGTGCGGATCCAGCGTTTGACCGGCAAGAACCTTGATTTAGTAAAGTCAAAAAAGGCCTTTCGGCTTACCGCGCGCGCGGGGATCAGGACTGTTCTTATGCTTATGGTCGGAAATCTGGGTGAAACAGAGGAGACGATAAGGGAAACCGCCTGTTATGTCCGTGATTGTGACCCGGATAACCTGCTGGTGAACATTGTCAAAGTCTATCCGATGACGCTGATCCATGATATCTTTGAACAGAAAGGCTTGCTCCGGAAAGATTATTATTTAGGCGCTGATCACACGCCGCCTGCTTTTACCCTGGAGCATAGCGAAAAAAGGCTTGAAGAATTCTCCGGCATGATAAAGCCCCGGACGAGCATTATACAACTCTCCAATACCTGTAATAATAATTGTGAGTTTTGCCTGTTGGCGAAAGATCGCTTGCGTGCGCAGAAAAGCTTCGCGCAGGTAAGCTCAGAGCTTGAGCTTGCCAAGAGCAGAGGGGAGTATGTTGTTTTGGCGGGCGCAGAGCCGCTCTTAAGGAAAGATATCATGGATATACTGCGTTACAGCGACGCGTTGGAGATGCATAACCTTTTCTTATACACCAACGCCCGTCTGTTATCGTATCCGGGATTGGTAAAAGCGTTGGGGGGTTTTAGCTCTTTGGAAAAAGTCATTATACCTTTTTTCGGGCTGGAGCATGTTCATGACCGGCAGAGCCTGGTTAAAGGCGCTTTTCGCCAGGCAATTGCCGGTATCAGGAATATCAGGGAGAACGCGCGCTGCCTGTCTATCCAGGCGGACCTTTTTGTCTCCAACGCTAATCTTGAGTCGTTGTACGAATGCTGCGCGTTCTTGCTAAAACTGGGTGTTGATGAATTGCATCTTGTTTTCGTAAGTAATTCGTTGGGGTATATACAGGTCCCGCAAGCCGACATCCCGGCGATACCGGCAGTTACGCGCCAATTGCGCAGAATAAGCGCTCAGCTTCCGGAATTCACCCGGAAGCTTTATTGCGAAGGTTTTCCTTTATGTTCGTTAGCTCAATTGAGCCTGCGCGCCTTTGAGCCGTACCGTCCTTTTGATGAAGTCATGACGCTTAAGGGTACTTTGAGTAAGTGCGTTAAACAACGCGCGTCAAAAAAGATCAAGTTTAAGTTTTGCGCATCATGCAAAGAAAATGGCTGGTGCGAAGGAGTCTGGTCCGCATATGTCCGCAAATATGGAACGCGTGGAGTTCACGCGCTTTAAAGAACCGTCGAGCATCCGTAATGTCGCGGTGATGCTTACTACCCGTTGTCCGTTGTCGTGCCGGTATTGTTTCTTAAACCGCGACCAGCCGGATATGCCGGAAGATGTTCTGAAAAAGTCCATTGACCTGTTATTTACTTCTTTTGAGAAGAAGATAGAATTACAGTTTTTCGGCGGTGAACCGCTGCTGCGCTTCGACCTGATCAAAAAAGCAGTAGCGTATGCGGGCATGAAAAAAAAGGCCACCGGCAAAAACATCGAATATTTGCTTACGACTAACGGGCTGCTTCTTGATGAAGAGAAGGCCGGTTTTCTTTTTCGTGAGAAAGTCCAGGTCATGGTCAGTATTGACGGCGCTCAGGTGACGCAGTTAAAGAACAGGCCGATGAAGGCGGGGAATGAAGATTATTTTTCACAGTTGCTGCGCAATATCGGCCTGTTGAATAAGTATAAGATCCGATATTTCGTGAATATGGTGGTTTTGCGCGAAGATATTCCCGGGGTGCGCAAGAACATCGATTTTTTAAGAAGTAAAGGGATGCTGCGTATTTGGGTCGCTTACGCGCTGGGACAGAAATATTCAGAGAAGGATTCTTTCGTGTTTATCCGGGAATTGTGTGGTTTGCTCAAAGCAGTACAAGGGACGGGGGGCCGGATCCTGAATTTTGAGGCTGATTGCGAGCCGATATTGTATTGTCCGCAGATCAATATCACTGCCGGCGGAAAGGTCTTTATCGGGTGCGCGCTGGTATTGGAGAAGCTGTGCCCGGAATTAAACCGTATTTTTTATTTTGGTAAACTTGATGATTTTAAGGAGTTGACGGCTTTAAAAATGACTAAAGGCGCGCAGGCAGCGCTTATCCGCAGGCACGCCCGCTTCCTGGACCGGAAATTGCTGGCTAATATTTATGCGGGGATCGCAGGAGAGTTTTTATATAAATTTAATCATTTACGCCGGGAATACGACCTCTTTGAGAGCCATCCGTTCAAAAAGAAGATCAGGGGGGAGCGTTATTTTTCATTCAGGAAAATCATTTTCTTTCTTCACCCGGAGCGGTCCCTGCAGCGCCCTTATTCCCGCGCGGGCACTGAAGCGTTCATGGGTGAGAGGGCTTTAAAGAAAAGCATTGATATGCTGTTTGCTTCTTTAGAGAATAAGGTCGAACTGGAATTCTCCTGCAAAGAGCCTTTTGCGTGTTTTGAAATGATCAGGGCAGCACTTCTCTATACCCGGCAAAGAATGGCTTCTCATCCCAAGCAGCTTACCTGCACGCTGGTAAGCCCCGGGTTATCGCTTGATGAAGAAAAAATTGATTTTCTTTCACGGCAGAAGGTGACGTATCTTTTGAAGATCGATGGTGGAGCTTGCCCGGCATCCTTAAAGCGGCAGGTATCGGCAATGATAAAACGTTTCAATGATCGCGGCGGAGATTTCGGGGTCATGCTGGATGTCCCCTTATTAAATCTTGAAGGCTTTAAGGAAAATGTTTCTTTTTTGGCAGGGCGGGGAGTGAAAAAAATAATGTTTTCTTATGATCCGGCTGTTTTGTATGACGCGTCTTGCGTGGCACGGGCTTTTGTCTGTCTTTTTAGAATAAGCAGGGACCTTTATTTCCGTAAGGCAGCTCAGATATTGAATTGCGGGCAAACCGGCGCTTGCGGCGCTGCGTTCCCCGGGATTACCGTTGATCTCGAAGGCAAGATGTATCTCTGCGGGAGCCTTATTTCCTCAAAACGCTTTCAATACCTTAAAAGAACCGCTTACATCGGCGATATCGCTGCTCCCGGGCATCGTAAGGCTTTTACCGCTGAACTTGACGCCGCGTTATGCCGTCTTATGCGTTCGCATAAGAACGGCTCTCGGGAAAAAGAGATCGTTATGAATAATTTCATTATCGAGGAGATGTTCTGGGAATTCTTTCACTCGCATATGTATTTCCCGCTCAAGCGGCAGGGACCAGGAGACGCGCGATGCTTGATCTAAAAGTAGATACGCAAGCTTTGGCTTTATCCCTTAAGGGAAGGGCCAGTAATGATTTATTGAAGGCCTCTTCTGTAGGAGAGGTTTATATCATGTTTTCACTGCGCTGTAACCTGCGCTGTAAAGTTTGTTCGTGGTGGGGGATCCACGGGCCGTGCAGAAAAAAAGGGTTCCTTAACAAATATAAAGCCTCTTTAAGCCGCAAAGACCTGGAAAAATTCGCGCAGGAAATTACGGCGTTTAGCCCCAAGACGGTGACTTTTTCGGGAGGGGAACCGCTTTTATCTCCCCGTTGGTACCACCTTGCCCGGTGTTTTAAAGAACGGGGGGTGCGGGTTTCCGTTACCACAAACGGCGTCTATCTTTTAAAAAACCTTACAAAGGTTGTCCGGGTATTAGACCAGGTCAGTCTTTCCCTGGGTGGCCCGCCGTCAATCCTTCATTTGATCAGGGAGAATTCTTTCGCTCATTTTAAGGCGATCATCGAGGGGTTGGACGCTCTTACGCTGTATAAGAAAAAACACGCCAACCGGCCCCGGTTAAGTGTTTTATATACTCTTTCGGATCTCAGTTATGCTTATATGGGAGAGTTCATTGAGTTCATGCGGCAGGCCGGCATAGCAGTAGACAACTACCATTTTCAGCATCTCATGTTTATAAATCAGGAGACGCTGGAAATGCAAAAAAAGTTTTTACGGGAGAAGTTCAATATTACGTCGCTTGAACTTTGGCCGGGATATACCTATTCTCCGGGGGATATTGATTTCTCCCGGTTTATTGCCGAGATCAAGAAAGTCAAAAAGAACCGCGCGGTGTCTTTCAGTCCGGATCTGTACCCGGATGAAATTATCCCGTATTATAAAGATAACCGGGGGGCATTACATTACCGCCGGTATTGCACGGCGCCCTGGCATCAGGTCAATCTTATGCCTAATGGCGATATTTATATCTGTCATGATGTTTTTATAGGTAATATTAAGGAGCGTTCTTTTGCGGAAATCTGGAATGGCCATCAGGCGCAAGAGGTAAGGGCTTTGTTTGCCCGAAGCCTGTCTCCCGCCTGTAAAGGCTGTTTTTATCATTATTCCGAGAGAGTAAAATAGCGCAGGTCCATCCATGTTGAGTTTGGAAGAAAAACGTAAAAAAATAATCATCATTCAGTTTACCCATGCGTGTAATAACGCATGCTTCTTTTGCAAAATCCATCCATCCGGCTCCCCCGACAAAGATTTTGTATTGGCGGCGATCAAGAACGCTGCCGGGCGAGGAGTTACGCGCATTGATTTAAGAGGGGCGGAACCTACCACCAGCCCGCGTATATTTGAGTACGTCAGTCAGGCGCGCGAGAATGGCTTCAGGCACATAACGCTCTTTACCAACGGGAGGATGTTGTATTATCGGGATTTTTGCAGGAGGATCGTCGCGGCGGGCGTGACTAAGGTGGTCTTTTCGCTTCATTCGCATAAACAAGGTGTCCATGAAAAGATTACCGGGGTAAGCGGAAGTTTTCAGGAGCTCACGCGGGGCATTAAGAACCTTCGCGGAAAAGGGATAGATTTGGGGGGCAGCCTTTTGCTCCACCGTTATAATATTGCCCATGCCCATACGACGCTCGATTTCTTCGCTCAACGGGGCATTAATTTCTTTATGGTAAGCCCGGTAGTGCCTTTCCGCCTTGATTTTACCGGTGAAGTCGATATCGATAAGGATAAATTGCTCGACTACGCGGATATCCGCAGGTTAGTCCGTAACCTCGCGTCGGTCCGTTTGGCCCGGGGAACGCTTTATTTTATCCCCCGCTGCCTCGCGAGAGGCTTGAATAAATTCAAGATCAAAGAAAATACAAATGTAAGGGATATCTCTGTCGTCTTTGAAGACGGTAAACGCAAGCGCTTGGCGCCGCTTATAAACAGAATGGTAAGTAAGAAAAAAGAGTGTCTTCGCTGCCGGGACGCTTTAGGCTGTGAGGGGGAGCTCAACACGATAAACGCTCCGGATAAATACCTTTCTTTCTGGTGCCTCGCGGACCTGCATGCCTCAGGAACCAACGCAGGCAAGGTAGGGGCGATACTGCGGGATAGTAATTCGGTTTTCTGGTCAAAAGGCTTTTTTGTGGGTGATACGGTGGAGGGCGACCGGGGGGCCGCGGCGTATACGGCATATAAAAGAATTCTTGCTGTTTGTGCGCAGAGAAGATCGATCACGCATGTCCTGGGGAATCATGACTATGTTTATAAGAACAGGAAGCCGCTCCTTACGTGGTTTCGTAAATACCTTTGCGGTAAGCTGTTTACGTTTTTCGAGGATGGTAATATTTGCTCTATTATTTTACCGATAGACGCTTTTCCTGCCGATAAAGAATTGGCCGCTGCGGATACGATACGCGAAGAAACCTTTGAGAAGCTGATGAACATTTTAAAGAGGAAAGCCGATTCTATCAGGATCGTGTTCTCTCATTACCCTGTTGATTTGATAAAAGTCGGCAAGGCCGCTCAGTTGCTTACTGAGCTTCTTCCTGTGGAGTTGATGCCTGAGGTCTGGGTGCATGGGCATCGCGCTTCAGGAGGCCTGAGGCGGAAATATCCGTCAACCTGTTTTATTGATTGCGGCCAGGCGATACATACCATGCAAAGCAAATTTATATTATTCCGGGAGTTTTCCGCGTCATTTATTATTAAGACCCGGGACCACGCGGCAAGAAAGTTTATCGGAAAGGATGTTTCTGTCACCCTGAGCAAGCCATATATCCGGCAACGTGCCGGTAAATAACTTTATTGAATATTATGAGCATATTGCCAAATCTTAAGACCGGCGTTAGGAAGATCAAGGGTGAGACGGCGATCCTGAATGTGACTTCGTTTTGTAACGCGCGTTGCCTGTTTTGCTCCGAAGGCCGGCATACTCACCCGGTTAATGTCGATTTGAGCGTTATCAAACAAACTGTGCTGAAGCTTAAATCGATGGGTATTGAAGCGATCAATTTTATGGGGGGGGAGACAACGCTGCGGGAAGACTTGGAGGAGATATTGCGCTTCATTCACCGTCAGGGGATAAAGACGTATTTAGTCACCAATGGCATTAAATTCGCTGACCGGAAATTCGCGCGGCGGATCTTAAAATACCTCGATTCTATTGAAATCTCCGTGCATGCTCACGATAAAGCGATGTTTCGAGCCCTTATGGGCGTGGATGCTTTTGATGAGTTGATCAGAGGGGTGGAAAATATCAGGGATTATAAAAGTAAAATGGTGATCTTTTTTAATTTCATCCCGAATTCCCTCAATTACACTAAAATACTGGCGGTTTTCAAGCTGTTGAAAAAGCTCTTAGGCGGCAGGGATTTTTTGGTACATATAAAGACGCTTAATCTTGAGGGGCGGGTCTGTGAGGATCCGCAGCTTATCCCTGATTATAATAAGTTTGCCGGTTATCTTCAGAGTGTCATTAAATATGCGGTTAGTAACGATATAGGTGTTGTTATAAGCCGTTTCCCACTATGTTTGTATAAAGGTTTTGAATATCTCTGCCTTGAGCTGCCGTTAAAGCTGAGAAAAAACAAAATGTTTTTCTATAATGATCAGGTTTTGGGAAAGAATACATCCTTTAAACCGGAACCCATGTTTAATTATAATCAAAGCGCTCATACACATAAAGAATGCCTGGAATGCGGCTTAGGCATTATTTGCCCGGGTATTGATTCGCGCTATTTGAAAATAAGGAATAATCCCTCTTTTATATCCGCGCAAGATAAGCCAATCAGCAAGATCATTGAAAAAATGGCTCAAATGAGCCTTTTCTTTAAATTGGATTACGAGTACCACGAGTATCCTTTTGAGGTCAAATCCGGATATCCTTCCGGGGTTTTCGATAAAAAAGCCAAAATCAAAGGTTGACAGCTTAAGAGCGAGTGTTATAATAATTCAAGGTAATAAGACGGGCTTTCGTATATACATATATATAGGTAAGGAAGGCGGCTCACAGGCAGCGGGAGTCGCTTTTACTCTTTCAAAGGCCACATGCAGGATCAAAACCATAATTCCGAATCAGCTTCGAACAAGAGAGAGCAGGCGTTTAATGAATCGCAGGAGCAATTGCGTTTCTTGCAGGTCGTGATCGATGCTATCCCTATTCCTATTTTCTATAAAGATTTTTCCGGTAAGTATTTAGGGTGTAACCTGGAGTTTGAGCGCTATGTAGGTTTATCGAAAGAGCAATTGATCGGTAAGACAGTTTTTGAGCTTTTTCCGAAAGACCTGGCTGAAATTTACTATAAAAAAGACCGGGAATTATTTAAAGAAGGCGGCATTCAGGAATATGAAAGCTATGTTTCCGCAACAAACGGCGCCAAGCACAATGTCGTGTTTTATAAAGAAACATTTCTGAATGAAGTTGGCCTTACCGGAGGGTTGGTAGGCGTCATTTTTGATATTACCGAGCGTAAGAAAATGGAAGAAGATCTGCGGAATTCCCGGGCTGAATTGGGGATCCGGGTCAAGGTGCGTACCGCAGAACTCAGTAAAGCCAATGAAGACCTTCATCTTGAGATCGATAAGCGTATCAGGATACAGGAAGAGCTGGATGCGGAAAGGAAATTGTTTATCAGCGGCCCGACCGTAGTATTCAAGTGGAAGGCGCAGGAAGGTTGGCCGGTAGAGTATGTATCGGAAAATGTTTCAAACCAGTTTGGCTATGAACCGGCCGATTTTATGACCGGAAAGATACTATACGCTAACCTGCTTCATCCTGATGACCGTAAGCGTTTAGAAGAAGATGTTAAAGAGAATATAAAGAAGAGCACGGGCTGTTTTGAAGCTGAATACCGTATCCGGTGTTTAGGCGGTATCTATAAGTGGGTGCATGTTTTTACGATCCTTCCTCAGGATGATGCCGGCCGTATTACGCATTATCTGGGCCATTTGTATGATATTACCGAATATAAGCTTGCTGAAGAGAAGAGGAAGTCCTCCGAATTGCAGTATCGTATGACGCTGGACTCGATGGGGGACGCGGTTCATGTTGTTGACCGTCAGTTGCGGATCCTTTTGCTCAATAAGGTCTTTACGCAGTGGACTAAGAATATACGGATTAAGGGCCCTGTTATCGGCAAGGAATTGTTTGAGGTTTTCCCCTTTTTGTCTGAAAGCGTATATGATGAATATCAAAAAGTCTTGAAAACCAGAAAGACGCTGGTTACGAAAGAAAGAGTTAAGATAAAAGATAAGCGTTATTCCACGGAAACAAGGAAAATACCTGTTTTAGAAGGCGGCAAAGTCACTCGGATCGTTACGGTTATTAAAGATATAAAGGGCCGCAAATAACTCTTATTTATATTTGAAAATCGCGTTATTTAAGGTACAATAAGTTAAATACCGGATTTTAGGCGGCAGGAGTGCCGGGGGAGCCTTAAGCATTGATAATGATGAAGAAAATAAGCGTTGCAGGGATGATCATAAGTGCCGCGTTATTCTTAAACGGCTGTGCTCTGTTCTCCTCAAGCGGCCGCCTGGGAACCGCTCAAATTATGAGTGCCGCAGATGCTTCTGTCCGTTTGGAAAAGCGAGCGGCTTACCAGCAGGGTTGGCTTACTACGTATAAGGTTGTTTATAGCATGGGGCTTATTCGTTTTCAAGAAGAAAAAGCCGGCAGGTTAGAGGCATTGATAAAAGATTCCGATGTCGTCGTTACGGTGACCCAATTGAAGTCCCGTAAGATCCGGATAGAAATAAAAGCCGTAAAAGGCCTTCAACCGGATCCTGCGTTAGCAATGAAAATAGCTCAGAGAATTAAAGAGCAATGGTGAGCTTTTCTCAATCAACCTTCCTTTTTAGTTTATCCTAATAAGGGCCCTCGATCAGCGCGCTGATTTGCGTGAAGGGTATAACCCTATAAATCAAAACAGGTTAAAGCAAATTCTTGCTTTAAATGTATTGATTTAATTTTTATGGAATTATTGAGTTTGTTGCGTCAGGAAGCTTTGGAATGGTGCCGGGGGAAATCCTGGCTGGCGCGCCTTCCTCTTTTGGCCTGGTTTGCCTATAGCCTGGTCCGTTATTTCCTGGACCCATTGTATTGTTCGGTCCTGGGTATGTTAAATTTAGGGATACACGAGTTGGGGCACGTGGTTTTTGCTTTCTTGGGGGAGTTTGCGGGGGTTTGGGGCGGGACGTTGGCCCAATGTTTAGTTCCGGTTTTTGCCGTGTTTAATTTTTACCGTCAAAAGGATTTTTTTGCTATTTCGTTATCTTTTGGGTGGCTTGCGGATAATTTATTCGGAATTGCCCGGTATTTGGGTGATGCTCAAACTATGTCTTTGCCGTTAGTGAGCCCTTTTGGCGGCGATACTATTATCCATGATTGGAATTATTTGCTGGCACGCATGGGGGTCCTGCGCTACGACACCTTTTTGGCAGGGGGGGTGAAGGTGGTCGCGGTTATGGTTATGCTGGCCTGCCTGGTTTCAGGCGCATGGCTTTTGCGGGAAATGTATAGAAATCCTCAAGAAAAGGCGATTTAGGCAATAAGAAGATTCTTGGATAATTTTATTGCTTTTAAAGGGTAAAATAAGTATAATAATATCTTTCTTAAGCTGTAAATAAAGTTTGCAACTTAAAGAAAGTATGTTATACTTATAAAATTAATTTGGGTTAACAATTTATTAACTTTAACAGGGGGGTTTATTTTGCCTTCAGAAATAATTAAGCAGTTCTTGGAAGCCGGGGTTCATTTTGGCCACAAAGTTTCACGGTGGAACCCTAAGATGAAGAAATTTATCTTTGGCCAACGCAGCGGTATTTACATTATTGATTTGGAAAAGACAGAGGAATGTTTCAATAAAGCCAGGGATTATTTATTGGACATAACCTCCAAGGGCGAGGTAGCGCTGTTTGTCGGGACTAAAAAGCAGGCGCAGGAAGTCGTGCAGCAGGAAGCGATCCGTGCCGGTATGTACTATGTCACGGAGCGCTGGCCGGGCGGCTTGTTGACTAACTTTGCTACCATCAAGAAAAGCATCAACCGTCTTAAAGAGATCGAGAAAATGAAAGAAGACGGGACTTTTCAGAAATTGACGAAAAAAGAAGTGGCGTTGCTGGAGAAGGAATTGGGAAAATTAAAGAAGAATTTTTCCGGTATCGTCCAGATGGAGCGGATGCCGAAAGCCATCTTTATCGTCGATACTAAGAAAGAAGAGACCGCGGTCAGGGAAGCGCGCCGGTTAGGTGTCCCGGTTATCGGGTTTATCGACACTAATTCCAATCCTGACCTGGTTGATTACCCCATCCCGGGTAATGATGATGCGACTAAATCGATCGGCTTAATTGCCCGGTTGCTTGCAGATAGCATTATTGAAGGGCGCAAGAAATTCCTGTCATATCTTTCGGAAAGCGGAGTGGCTATCAAGGCTAAAAAGGAAGATGCGGCGGAAGCTCCTGTTGTCGCCCCCGAAGAGGAAATAAAGATCAAGGAGATCGAAGAAATCGTCGAAACAACTGAAAAGCCTGAAGATGATCAGAAAACCGGCAAGAAGATCCGCAGTAAGCCGGGAGATGATAAGGCCAGAAGTAAAAGGAAGGTATAGTAAAATGAGTTCACCGGTTGAAGCAATCAAAGAACTGAGAAATTTAACGAATGCCAGCGTTATGGATTGTAAAAAAGCGCTGCAGGAAGCATCGGGAGATTTAAAGAAGGCAGTTGAGTTATTACGCAAGCGCGGCATGGAGATCGCGGCAAATAAACAGGGCAGGTTAGCCAAGGACGGCAGGGTTGAAGCGTATATTCATTTAGGCAGTAAGATCGGCGTACTGGTTGAGGTTGATTGCGAGACCGATTTTGTCGCCAGGAACAGTGAATTCTGCCAGTTTACCAAAGACCTTGCTATGCAGATCGCCGCGTGTAACCCTGCGTATATTAAAAAGGAAGATGTTCCCGAAGATGTCTTGAAAGAGCAAGCCGATAAAGAAGCGTTTTATAAAGCCGGCTGTTTGTTAGAGCAGGCCTTTATTAAAGATCCAAGCCTTACCATTAAAGATTATCTTACGAGCTTGATCGGTAAGATCGGAGAAAATATCCTTATCCGCAGATTTGTGCGTTATAAAGTTGGCGTTGCCGAATAATGTCTCATCCTATCTATAAAAGAATAGTCTTGAAGATCAGCGGCGAAGCCTTGCAGGGGAAGAAGCTGCATGGCATCGACCAGACGGTTCTCGTGGCTATCGCCCGCCAGATAAAAGAGATACGCGACCTCAATGTCGATGTCGCGTTGGTCTTGGGCGGAGGCAATATTTTCCGCGGCCAGGAGAATACCGCTTCGAGAGGTTTGGATATGGACAGGTCGGTGGCTGATTACATGGGGATGCTGGCGACGGTGATCAACGGCTTGGCCCTGCAGAACGTCTTGGAAAAGATAGGGATCCCGACCCGTGTCATGACGGCTATTGAGATGCAGCGGATCGCCGAGCCGTACATCAGGCGCCGGGCAGTCCGTCATTTAGAAAAGAAGCGCGTGGTTATTTTTGTTTCAGGGACGGGGAATCCTTATTTTACGACGGACACGGCCGCCGCGCTGCGCGCGATGGAAATTAACGCCAACGCGATATTAAAAGCCACAAAAGTAGACGGTGTTTATTCCGCCGACCCCGTGAAAGTCAAGGATGCCAGGAAATTCACCCGGCTGAAATATATCGATGTGTTGAAAAAGGGGTTGAAGGTGATGGATGCGACCGCTATCAGCCTTTGCATGGATAATAAATTGCCTATTGTGGTCTTTAATTTGAATAGGGAAGGCAATATTAAACGGGTTGTCCTGGGTGAGAAGATCGGTACCGTCGTAAGGGATTAGCTTTAGGCTCGTAGAATTTAAAATAAGGGGGCTCGTGATGGCTGTCAGAGAAATTTTGCATGGAAGTGAAGATAAAATGAAGAAAGTTGTCGATTTTGTAGTGCGTGAATTCTCTGAGATACGCACCGGCAGGGCAAGTCCTCATTTGGTTGAAGGATTGCATGTTGATTATTACGGGACTCCCACTTTGGTCAAGCAATTAGCTTCGATTTCCGTCCCGGACGCGCATATGATCGTCATCCAGCCCTGGGATCCCGCGGCAATCGCCGAGATCGAAAAAGCGATCCAGAAATCAAAATTAGGGATCACGCCGATGAATGACGGTAAGGTCGTGCGGCTTTCAGTCCCTCCCTTATCAAAAGAGCGGCGCCAGGACCTGGTAAAGCTGGTGCATAAGATCATTGAAGAGGGAAGGGTGTCGTTGCGTACGGTCAGGCGCGACTCAAAAGAATTGCTTGAAAAGGCTGAAAAAGATAAAACAATTTCAGAGGACGATAAATTTAAAGGTGTTGACGAACTTCAAAAGCTTGTTGATAGGTATATCGCCCGCGTAGATGAGCTGCTTAAGAATAAAGAAAAAGAAATACTTGAGTTTTAGCATAACGCTTTGAGAATATAAATTTTAAGTTTAAATTCGGGCCTCTAGCTCATCTGGTAGAGCACCACACTTTTAATGTGGTTGTGCCGCGTTCGAGCCGCGGGAGGCTCATTAAATTTTTCCCATGCTGTGCGTGGGGAAAATTAATCCCGAGTTGCCCTTGAAGCGGAGTTTAGCGGAGAGGGACAATTCAAAAGCGGTCTTTTATTGTAAGAGATTTTAGTAACTAGTAAGCGAGTAACGAGTAATACGTAACAGGAATTCCAGGAATTTCCTCTGCCCGCATTAATAGTTAATTACTAGTTATTTGTTACTGTTTACTCGTTACTGCGTCTTGCGGGCGGATGGCGGAACTGGCATACGCGATAGCCTTAGGAGCTATTGGGGCAACCCTTGGAGGTTCAACTCCTCTTCCGCCCATAAACATGCTTGCCCTCTATCATGAGGTGGCCGTGGGTTTTCTAATTCTCGGACAGGAAATTCTAATATATCAGGAAGGAGTTCGGCTGTAATATTTTTTTTCGTGGGAATGAAAACGTTTTCCTCGAATTTGAAAGTTTGAGATTTCATAGATAGGAAAGTAGCAGCGTTGAGCAAAAGATCAAGCGTTACTTCATTACAATTCATCTATGTAGAACGACGCGGGAGTAGCTCAGTTGGTAGAGCGCTACCTTGCCAAGGTAGTTGTCGCGGGTTCGATCCCCGTCTCCCGCTTTTTTTTCTTTCGTACCGACATACTGCCGTTGCTTTTGAATACGGATATGATCTTTAAACAAAAGGAGTAATGATGAAGATATTGGATTTTTTATCTAAAAAAGCTATTCTTTCCGATTTAAAGTCGGCTAAGAAAGAAGATGTGGTGCGCGAACTTGTCGATGCCTTGATCAATGCGGGGGATATCGAGAAAAACCACCGCAGCAAGATCGTCGACGCGCTCATGGAGCGCGAATCGTTAGGGTCGACGGCGATCGGGCAGGGGATAGCTATCCCTCACGCGAAATCAGACGCGGTCAGTAAACTGGTGGGGGCGTTCTCTCTCTCGAGAAAAGGGGTCGATTTTGATTCTTTGGACGGCGAACCGGTCTATATCTTCTTTTTACTGGTCGCTCCCCAGGATTCCGCGGGGCCGCATCTCAAAGCGTTGGCCCGTATTTCACGGCTGTTTAAAGATAAATATTTCCGCGACAGCCTGCGCGCCTGTACCGACGATAAGGCGATCATAAAGATCATTACCCAAGAAGATGATAAACTTTAATCTTAAGTGGCTGACTGCGAGGATCAAAAGCGCGATTAAATGGTTGTATCCGGGAATAGGAATTAAGCGTTGGATCGGTTTAGGGGCTTTCGGGATAGTATTACTGATAATCAGTTCAAGCCATTTGCGCAGTGAAGAGTTCTGGGTCATTCAAGCATTAGATATCGTTGTTGTAGTTTCCAGTATTCTTATTCTGGTCTTAGCGATTAAACGGCTGCTCCGTTCTTTTATAAGCGCTTTTATCCCGACGTTTAAAGAAAGAGAGCTGGTGGATGTTTTATACCAGCGTAAATTTTTAGGGCATGGCCCTAAGATCGTAACGGTAGGCGGCGGTACCGGCCTTGCCGTCCTCTTGTCGGGTTTGAAAGAATATTCATCTAATATTACCGCTATTGTGACGGTCGCTGACGACGGAGGGTCTTCCGGGAGGCTTCGCCAGCAGTTTGATATTCTTCCTCCGGGAGATATCCGTAACTGCCTGGTGGCGCTGGCTGACGCTTCGACTTTGATGCAGGACCTCTTCCAATTCCGTTTCGCGGAGGGCTCAGAGCTCCAGGGGCATAATTTCGGTAACCTTTTTATTACCGTCATGACCCGCTTGACCGGAGATTTTGAGAAAGCGATCAAGGAAACCAGCAAGGTCCTGGCATTACGCGGGCAGGTTATTCCTTCTACGTTGAACAATGTCACGCTTGTTGCCCGGCATAAGGATGGTTCTATAACGGAGGGTGAATTTAAGATCCCGAAAGCCTTAAAGCCTATTGAAAAAGTCTTCTTGAAGCCCGGATATCCTGAAGCAACTCCGGAAGCGATACGCGCTATTGAAGAAGCGGATATGATTGTTTTGGGCCCCGGTTCGCTGTTCACCAGTATCATCCCTAATCTTTTGATACGGGAAATAACCGAAGCGATCGCCGGCGCCAAGGCGACAAAAATATACGTGTGCAATGTCATGACTCAGCCCGGTGAAACTGACGGCTATGCCGCGTCAACCCATATCAATATGCTTTTACAGCATAGCCATCCTAAAATCTTTGATTATTGCCTTGTTAATAATGGAAAGATCCCCGCTTCGCTTTTGAAGCGCTATGAAGCGGATAAAGCGTATCCGGTTGTTGTCGATAAAAAAAATATAGTAAGTATGGGTTATCGCGTATTAGAGGAAGATATCGTCGCGACTAACGATGTGATCCGCCATGACCCGGTTAAATTAGCGAAGTTTATTTTTAACTTTAAAGAAGAGCTTTGATCCGCGTAGGCCCGGTCTTGACGGGAGGCGCGCGGCGTATTTCTTAGCCTTGGGGAGAATTTAAGCAGTTGTATCAGGCGGGTGAGTTTTTTAGTTAAAGAGCGCGAGGGTAATTATTATGGCGGTAATAAGGAAAAAAGTCGTGGTGCAGAACAGCCAGGGGTTGCATGCCCGCCCTGCGGCAGTCTTTGTCCAGATTGCCAATAAGTTTGATTCCCGGATCACCGTTATCCGCGATAACGAGAAAGTTAACGGCAAGTCTATCATGGGGATCCTTATGCTGGGGGCTGAAAAGGGAAGCGTTATTGAACTTGAAGCTGAAGGAGTAGACGCGGAGCTTGCGCTTATTGAATTAGAAAAACACATTTCCAGCGAAGAAAAACTATAATGATAAAATTACAGGGTATTCCTGCAGCTTCCGGCATTAGTATCGGGCCTGCCTATAAAGTAGGCAAGGAAGAATTTTCCATTACCAGGCAAAATATAGCTCCGGAAGAGATCCCCGCTCAGATCCAGCTTTTCGAAGAAGCTTTGATACAGACCCGTAAAGAGATCATGGGGCTGCAGACCAAGATTTCTAATGATATCGGCCAGCAGGAAGCCGATATTTTTAACGCGCATCTTCTTGTCCTGGAAGACCGCATGATCATCGAAGAGGTTATTTCCCGCCTTAAGAAAGAATATGTCAATGTGGCGTTTATTTTTTCCGAAGTCCTCAAGAAATACATCGATGTTTTTTCTAAGATAGAAGATGAATACCTCAAAGAGCGTGCTGCAGACGTTAATGATGTCGGAAAGCGGATCCTGCGTAATCTCCTGGGGAAAGAGCAAAAGGGCCTGCAGGATTTGAAGGAACGCATGATCGTGATCGCCCATGATCTTTCTCCGTCGGATACTGCCGCGATGCATAGGCAGTTGGTGAGCGCTTTTGTCACCGATATCGGCGGTAAGACCTCTCATACCGCTATCATGGCCAAATCCCTTGAGATCCCCGCGGTTGTCGGCGCGGTAGAGGCGATGATCAAGATCAAAAGCGGCGATATGTTGATCGTTGACGGCAGTATGGGGATCGTTATCGTCAATCCCGATGAAGAAACGTTAAAAGAGTACCAGCAGGAAGAACAGAAATTAAAAGGCATCGTTGAGCGTTTTTATACCGTTAAAGACCTGCCGGCGGTCACTCTTGACGGCAGGGCTATACAGATCAGCGGGAATATAGAGTTTCCCGATGAGGTCCCTTCGGTAAGGCTCCACGGCGGCCAGGGGATCGGCCTGTATCGCACCGAGTTCTTTTATATGAATAGAAAAGACCTGCCGTTGGAAGAGGAGCATTTTCAGGCTTATAAATATGTGGCAGAGCATATGGCGCCGCATCCGGTCATCATCCGCACTTTGGACCTGGGGGGCGATAAATTCTTATCGCAATTCGAGATCCCCAAAGAGATGCGCCCATTTTTAGGCTGGCGGGCGATCCGTTTCTGCCTTGCCAGGCCTGATGTCTTCAAATTGCAGCTGCGGGCGATATTACGGGCTTCTGTGTTCGGGAAGCTCAAGCTCATGTATCCGATGATCTCCGGTATTGAAGAGCTGCGCCAGGCAAAGAAAATATTAGAAGAAGTTAAAGAAGAATTACGCTCTAACGGCATAGATTTTGACAAGAATATCGAAGTAGGGGCTATGATCGAAGTTCCTTCGGCGGCAATGACGGCTGATATCCTGGCGACTGAAGCTGATTTTTTCAGCATCGGGACAAACGATTTGATCCAGTATTCTTTGGCAGTGGACCGGACCAACGAAAAAGCGGCGTATTTGTATGAACCGATGCATCCTGCTGTTTTACGGTTGATCAAGAACGTTATTGACGCCTCTCATTCGGCAAATATTAAGGTCGGGATGTGCGGTGAAATGGCCAGTGAACCGGCATCCGTGCTGATATTGCTGGGTTTAGGCTTGGATGAGTTCAGTATGCCGCCTTTGGCGATCCCGGAAATAAAATATATTATTCGGTTGATCACGGTTAAGAAAGTCCAGGAAATTGCCCGCCGTGCTTTAGAGTTGTCTACCGGAAAAGAAGTTGAAGAGTTCAGCCAGTCTAAATTACGGGAAATCCTGGGATAATCAAGCGCAGGCCGACTTGCGCGGTATTCATCCCGGGAGGAAGCTGTTTTTATCCGTATGTGTTTGGCTTCGCCAACGCAGAATACCGGAAAAAGAGGTTTTGAGAAAAGATTTGTATCATCGCACGGGTCGGGGAAGTTTGTTTAATAATAATATCTTGATACCGGTGTTTACCGGTGTCGGGGTCAACCCTGCTTAATAATAACGGCAGGCGCAGGTGATCTTACGGCTTTTTTTAATAAGGTTGACAGCCCGCGAAAAAGGCCAGGTAAGGTATCTGCAAGGAGCAGCTATGGCTATAAAAAAACATTATTTTACATCGGAGTCGGTCGGGGAAGGCCATCCGGATAAGGTTTGCGACCAGATATCCGACGCTGTTTTAGACCAGGTGTTAACCGCTGATAAAGATAAAGAAAAAAGCAGGGTCGCCTGCGAGACGTATGTAACGATGGGGCTTTTGATCGTCGGAGGAGAAATTACCACGAACGCGTATGTGGATATTCAGAAGCTCGCGCGCAAGGTGATCCAGGAAATAGGTTACACCGATCCCAAATACGGATTTGATTATGAGACCTGCGCTATTGTTAATACCATAAACAGCCAGTCTCCCGATATCGCGCAAGGGGTCAACGCCGGCGGAGCCGGAGACCAGGGCATTATGTTCGGTTATGCCTGCCGTGAGACCGAGGAGCTTATGCCGCTTCCGATAATACTGGCGCATAAATTGGTAAAACGCATGGCTGATGTCCGCCGCAACGGCACGTTAAAATATTTAGGGCCGGATTGTAAATCGCAGGTCACTATTGAATATGAGAACGATAAACCGGTCCGCGTTGATTCGGTCGTTCTCGCCTGCCAGCATACGGAAGATATCCTGGATAAATCAGGCCAGAATATCACTGATAAGGCGCGCCAGGAGATGATCGAGGTGATCGCCAAGCCGGGTTTGACCGGGTTGATCGATAAGCATACGAAATATTATGTGAATCAGACGGGGAAATTCGTGATCGGCGGTCCGCAGTCGGACACCGGTATGACGGGAAGAAAGATAATCGTTGATACCTACGGCGGTGTTGTACCTCATGGAGGCGGAGCGTTTTCAGGTAAAGATCCGACCAAGGTCGACCGTTCTGCCGCTTACATGTGCCGGTATATCGCCAAGAATATCGTTGACGCAGGCCTGGCCGATAAATTCATGGTACAGTTATCCTATGTTATCGGTTATGCCGATCCATTATCGATCTTTGTCAATACCTTTGATACGGGAAAACTTTCCGACGATAAATTCGTAAAGCTTATCCGGGAGAATTTCGACCTTACTCCCGGCGGGATCATTAAGACGCTCGAGCTGTTGCGTCCGATATACCGCAGGACAGCTTGCTACGGCCATTTTGGACGAAGTGAAGCTGAGTTTAAATGGGAAATGACGGATAAATCAGCGGCATTGAAAAAACACGCGTCGAAGTTATAAAAAGTTTTTAGCCCATGGCCCATGGTCCATCGACTATGGACTATGGACTGTGGACTATTAACCCGTATCATCTTTAAAAGGGAGAAATTATGAAACATGACGTTAAAGATCTGAAGTTGGCGAAAAGAGGCGCGTTACGGATTGAATGGGCGCGTAACAATATGCCCGTTTTAAAACTTATCGCGGAGCGTTTTAAGAAAGAAAAACCGCTCGCCGGATTAAAGGTCGCCTGTTGCTTGCACGTGACCACCGAAACTGCTGTTTTAATGGAAGTTCTAAAGACCGGCGGCGCCCAGCTTACGCTGTGCGCGTCTAACCCGTTATCGACTCAGGATGATGTCGCTGCTTCTTTAGCGCAGGACCTTAAGATCGCCGTGTTCTCCATTAAAGGCGAAGATACAAAAACGTATTATAAACATATGGAAGCGGCTTTGGCGGTCAAACCTGAGATAACCATGGATGACGGGGCCGACCTTGTCAGCACTATCCATAAACGTGACCCCTCCGCGCACAGCAATATCATCGGCGGCACCGAGGAAACGACAACCGGCGTTATCCGTTTGAGGGCGTTGGCGGAAGAAGGAAAGCTGCGTTATCCTATCGTTGCCGTTAATGACGCGGAAACCAAGCATTTTTTTGATAATCGTTACGGCACGGGCCAGTCTACCATTGACGGCATCATCCGCGCTACCAATAAATTATTAGCCGGCAGCACGCTTGTGGTCTGCGGGTACGGCTGGTGCGGCAGGGGTGTTGCTATGCGCGCCAAAGGCATGGGCGCCAATGTCGTGGTGGTGGAAGTTTCGGCGTTAAAGGCCATTGAAGCTGTCATGGACGGCTTCCAGGTCATGCCGATTAAGGATGCCGCGAAGCTCGGCGAAATTTTCGTGACGGTCACCGGCGATATTAATGTCATCCGTAAAGAACATTTCCAGACCATGAAAGACGGGGCGATAGTTTCTAATTCCGGGCATTTTAACGTCGAGATCGATATTCCCGGTTTAGAGAGCCTCGCCAAGAGCAAGAGGATGATACGCGATTTCGTCGATGAATATACGCTTAAAGACGGGCGCAGGATCTATCTTTTAGGAGAAGGCCGGTTAATTAATCTCGCGGCGGCAGAGGGCCATCCCGCCAGCGTCATGGATATGTCTTTTGCCAACCAGGCGCTCAGCGCTGAATATATCATCAAGAACTATAAGCAATTGGATAACAAGGTTTATCGGGTCCCGCAGGATATCGATACCAATATCGCCCGGTTGAAATTAAAATCAATGGGGGCAAGGATCGATACCTTGACTGAAGAGCAGAAGAAATATTTGTCAAGCTGGGAGATGGGGACGTAGTCTCGGGGTGAGTAAATATTGAATTGACACAAGACACAAGACACAAGTAAAAGATAATACAAGGTAGTTACTTTTTATGTTTTGATACTTGTGTCATGCCTGCCTGACGGCAGTCAGGTGTCTTGCAACCTGTGACATGTAAAGGGGAGGTGGTATGAGGAAAGAGCGCGTTGTTTCTTGGGCTGTACTGGCTTTACTCGTATCTGTCTTTGCAGGCTATGGTTTTGCCGCTGAAATTGAGGCGGATTCCCGGATCACCCGGGTGATGATCTATCCGGGACAGGCCTTGTTGACCCGTCAGGCGCAGCTTTCCTTAGATCCCGGTGAATACAAGGTCGTATTCCCCAACATTATTCCCAACGTCGACGATAATTCCTTGCGGGTCACCGAAGAGGGCAAGGCCGATGTCAGGATATTAGGCTGTCAGCTCAAGAAAGAATTCCTGAAAGAAACCCCTTCCGAAAAGATAAAACAACTGCAGGATGAGATCCAGAAGCTGGAAGATGAGCAGCGGGCTTTAGTTGACCTGAAAAGTGTCTTCCAGGAAGAAAAAAGTTTCCTGGATTCATTGCGCTTCTTCTCCCATCAGCAATTACCGAAAGAGCTGGTCACTCAAATGCCTGCGGCCAAGGATTTGGAAGATACCTTGAAGTTCCTGGATATAAAGTTAAAAGAAAACTTTTCTTTTGTTATGGATTGTGAGATCAAGCTGCGGGATCTTTCTTTGAGGGGTGATGCTTTAAAGAGAGAGCTTGTCCAGATCTCAGGGCCACTGCAGAAATTGAAGCGTTCGATCGTCGTCGACCTGCAGGTCTTAAAGCAGGGAGAGGTCATTTTAAACGCGTCGTACCTGGTGGGGGGCGCTTCCTGGCAGCCGATCTACGATGCCCGGGCGAACTTTCAGGGCTCGGAAGTAGAGTTAGTGTCGTTCGGGATCCTTAGGCAGAGTTCGGGTGAAGACTGGCAGGATGTCGATATTGCCTTATCAACGGCAAGGCCGGCAATAGGCGGAAACCTCCCGTATGTAAGCCCCTGGATATTGCGGCCGTTGCAGGTGCATTTTGAAAGGCGCTCCAAAATGATGGATGCGGTGGCACCTTCGATGCAATCCCGTGCCTTTGAAAGCGATGAGGAATTAGCTGAAAACAGCGGCGGGGTCGCGGGGTCGGATAAAAAGAAGGCTGAAGCCGCTTATGCCGTCGCGGAAGAAAAAGGAGTGGCAATAGTTTATACGCTGCCCCGGAAAGCCAGTATCAAGTCCGACGGTTCAGACCATAAACTGGCGGTTTCAACTCAGATGTTAAAGGCCGATTTTGAATATTCCACCTATCCGCGTATTAATCCGGCGGCTTATCTGGGCAGCCGGGTCACCAACGCCAAAGACCTGCAGCTTCTCCCCGGCAGGGTGAATATTTTTTTAGACGGTGATTTTGTGGGGATTTCCAATTTGGGCAACACCGCTCCGCAGGAAGAATTCGACCTGTATTTGGGCGTGGATGAGAATGTTAAGGTAAAGCGCGAGCAGGTCGAGAAGAAGGTTGATGAGACCATTATCGGCGGGATCCCTTCGCCGACGCGTAAGACCGCGTTCAAATATAAGCTGACCGTCGAGAGTTATAAGTCGAAAAAGATAAAAGTGAAATTATTTGATGCGATGCCTGTCTCGGAAGATGACCGCATCAAGGTCAAGCTCGGGCAGGTATCCTTAGAGCCGAAAGAAAAGAACTGGCAGGATAGAAAAGGCGTCTGGCTCTGGGAGTTGGAATTAGAGCCGAAAGCCAAGAAAGAAATAATATTGAATTATATCGTCGAGCATCCGCGCGATATGCAGGTCGATGGATTATAGACGGATCGTTGGGTAATGTTTTTTTTCCTTGGAGAATGTTATGCCGATAAAAAAGATCGCAGTCCTGACTACCGGAGGAGACGCTCCCGGCATGAACGCGGCGATCCGCAGCGTGGTGCGCAGCGCGATCAATAAGGATCTGGAAGTAGTCGGGGTTTCTCGCGGCTATTTAGGGTTGATCTATGATGATGTTAAAGCGATGGATCATCGTTCGGTATCCGGGATCATTAATTTAGGCGGCACGGTCTTAAAGACCGCCCGCTGCCCCGAATTCCATACTTCCGCCGGACAGAAGCGGGCGTATGAGACTATTCAAAAACACGCGATAGACGGTTTCATTGTTATTGGCGGCAATGGTTCATTTACCGGAGCGCACAGTTTTTATAAAAAATATAAAGTGCCTTGTATCGGGGTGCCGGCTTCCATAGATAACGATATTAACGGCATTGATGTGACGATCGGTTCTGATACGGCGGTCAATACCGCGCTTTTGGCGATTGATAATATCCGTGATACGGCTACTTCCATGGAACGGGTATTTGTCGTCGAGGTCATGGGCAGGGGGTCGGGTTTCATCGCGCTCCAAGTCGCCTTGGCGGGCGGTTGTGAAGGGGTATTGATCCCTGAACGGAAATTTGATCTTGAAAAGATCTGTCATGAGATCGTTGAAGGGAATTTGCGGGGGAAGATCAGTTGGATCATTGTTGTCGCTGAAGGGGCCGGTTCCGCCCCTGATATAGCAAAGCAGATAAACCGGTTGACGAGCCTTGAGGCGCGGGCGGTTGTCCTGGGCCATATCCAGCGGGGTGGGCGCCCTACCGCCTACAGCAGGGCGCTGGCGCTTATCCTGGGGAAAGCCGCGGTCGACGCGTTAGTCCAGGGCAAGAAGGACAAGGCGGTTGGTTTTAAGAACGGTGAGATCGTTGATATTGATTTTAAGCGCGCGGTTATTAAGAAGAATTTAAAGGTTAACCGGCTGGTTAATTTAATTAAAGTACTGACCTAAGGCAAAAGTAAACCCCTCGACAGAGCTTGGGGTCAAAATGTTAAAAATTAAAAATGTTAAAATAGGGAGGATGGCATGGGAAGAAAACCGGTGAATATCGATACGATTGTAATGGGCCTTATCACAAACGACGACATGGCGCATAAGCGTGTTGTCGCAAAGAAAATATCCGACCTTGCGTATAAGAAAGGGATATATCTTTCGAGTATCCATGAATTTTACGCGGCGCGCGGTAAAGGCGAAATGAAGGGGTTTACCGTCCCGGCGTTTAATTTGCGCAGCATGACCTATGACCTGGCGCGGGCGATGTTCAGGGTGGCAAAAAAGAATAACGCGGGAGCGTTTATTTTTGAGATCGCCAAGTCAGAAATGGGCTATACCGCGCAGCCCCCGGTAGAATATTCAGCGGTCATTTTGGCGGCGGCGATTAAAGAAGGGTATAGCGGGCCGGTATTTGTCCAGGGCGACCATTTTCAGGTCAACGCCAAGAAGTTCCAGGAGGACCAGGAAAAAGAAGTTGAAGGCCTTCAGGCTTTGATCACGGACGCGATAGGCGCCGGATTTTATAATATCGATATCGACTCATCCACCGTGGTTGATCTTTCAAAAGCCGATGTTAAGAAGCAGCAGTATTATAATTACGCGGTTTGCGCTCAATTGACGCAGTTTATCCGCCGCATAGAACCTAAGGGGATCACGGTTTCTGTGGGCGGGGAGATCGGGGAAGTAGGCCATAAGAATTCCACTCCCGAGGACCTGCGCGCGTTCATGAATGGATATAGCGAACGTTTGCGCAAAGGTTTGACCGGGATCAGTAAGATCTCCATTCAAACCGGTACTTCTCACGGCGGCGTCGTCTTACCCGACGGTACTATCGCCCAGGTCAAACTTGATTTTGACACGCTTAAAACTCTTTCTGAGCTGGCGCGCGGGGAATTCGGCATGGCAGGGGCTGTCCAGCATGGCGCCTCGACGTTGCCTTCGGAAGCGTTCCATAAATTCGCGGAATGCGATGCCGCTGAGGTCCATTTAGCCACTGAATTCCAGAATATGATCTATGACAGCAAACATTTTCCGAAAGAACTAAAAGACAAGATTTATGAATGGCTTAAAGTAAACGCCGCTTCAGAAAGAAAAGAAGGCCAGACGGATGAACAATTCTTTTACACCAGCCGTAAGAAAGCATTAGGGCCGTTTAAGAAAGATATCATGGGGTTGCCTCAAGATATCCGGGACGCGATCGCAGGAGAGATCGAGAACAGGTTTGATTTTCTCTTCAAACAGCTTAATGCCGTCAATAATAAATCATTGGTCGATAAATATGTGACCTTGAAGCGTGTCATCGTTCGTAAGCATAAACAAAGCTCAGAGTTACACCATGACGGGGAAGGCGCGGATTAACTGCTCCCTTGAAAGCCATGGGTTGATAGTCCATAGTCCATGGACTGTCGGCTATGGACCATGGACTACATATTCCACCAGGAGATACCTATGAGGTCTGATAAGATCAAAGTTGGTTTAGAGCGGGTCCCTCATCGCGCGTTGCTGCACGCGACGGGCTTGAGCAGGAAAGACCTTGCGCGCCCGTTCATCGGCGTGGCGACATCGTTTACCGATCTCATACCCGGGCATATCGGCATGCGGGATTTGGAACGCTATATTGAACGCGGCGTCTGTTATGGCGGCGGCGTCCCGTTTTTATTCGGGATCCCCGGTATATGCGACGGCATTGCGATGGGCCATTTGGGGATGTGTTATCCTTTGGCGCTGCGTGAGATCGTCGCCGATACGATCGAAACAGTCTGTAACGCTCATCAGCTTGATGGTATAGTATGCCTGACTAATTGCGATAAGATCACGCCAGGAATGCTTATGGGGGTGGCGCGTTTAAATATCCCGGCGATCATCGTGACTGCCGGGCCGATGGTTTCCGGCCGGTATAAACAGCGCAAGCTTGCTTTTGTGCATGATACCTATGAAGCCTTAGCCCGCGCCAAAAAGGGAGATATCTCTCAAAAAGAATTAAGCTGCCTGGAGATGGAGGCTTGCCCCGGTGCGGGTTCCTGCCAGGGGTTATATACGGCTAATACGATGGCCTGTTTGACCGAGACCTTGGGTATGTCGCTGCCCGGTTGCGCGACGGCATTGGCAGTTTCCGCCAAGAAGCGGCGCCTCGCCTGTGAAAGCGGCGAGCGGATAGTTGCGTTGGTAAAAAAAGATATTAAGCCGCTGGATATCATTACTAAAGAATCTCTTCATAATGCGATCATGGTTGATATGGCGCTCGGAGGTTCCAGCAATACGATCCTGCATTTGATGGCAATAAGCCATGAGGCGGGGATACCGCTTGATCTGAAGATGTTCGATAAGATCAGTAAAGAAGTCTCCCATATCACGAATCTGGAGCCGGCGGGTACGCATTTTATGGAAGATGTGGAATATGCGGGAGGGATCCCCGCGGTCTTGAAGCGTTTGAAAAGCAAGTTGAATAATACTTTGACGTTAAGCGGGAAGAAAATATTCGCTATCGCCAACGGAGCCGAGATCTTCGATGAAGAAGTGATCCGTCCCTTTGAACGGGCGTATCATGAACAGGGAGGCATTGCTGTTTTGTTCGGTAATCTGGCACCCAAGGGCGCCGTGGTAAAACAGGCGGCGGTAAGTGCTGCCATGATGCAGTTCCAGGGCAAGGCCCGGGTCTTTAACCGTGAAGAAGAAGCTATGGCGGCGATCTTAAACGGGAAGATCAAGGGCGGTGAAGTGATCGTTATTCGTTATGAGGGCCCCAGCGGCGGGCCGGGCATGCGGGAGATGCTTGCCCCGACTGCGGCGATCGTCGGTATGGGGTTGGAGGATAGCGTCGCCCTTATTACCGACGGCAGATTCTCCGGCGGGACCAAGGGCCCCTGTATCGGCCATATTTCCCCCGAGGCTTCTGCGCGGGGACCTCTTGCGATTTTGAAAAACGATGATATAATAATCATTGATATTCCAAAACGGAAATTAGAAGTAAAATTAAGCAAACAGGAAATTGAAAAAAGGTTTAAGTCTTGGAAACCTGTCCCTCCCAAGATCACCCGAGGGTATCTTTCCCGTTATTCAAAGTTGGTAAGTTCCGCGGATAAAGGGGCGGTGTTAAGTTAAGTAAAAAGTGAGAAGCCAAAAGTAAAAAGCAGGAAAAAGGTTTATTCCATATTTTTGATTTTTACTTTTAAATTTTGAGTTGAGAAATGATCGGCGCACAGATATTAATAGAATGTTTAAAGCGCGAAGGGGTAGAGGTCATGTTCGGCTACCCCGGTGGCCAGGTACTGCCTATTTTTGATAAACTGTATGATTCCGATATTAAGTTTATCCTTACCCGCCATGAACAGGGAGCGGTGCACGCGGCTGACGGCTACGCCCGCGCGACGGGTAAAACGGGCGTGTGTTTGGCTACGTCAGGGCCCGGGGCGACGAACCTGATCACCGGTATCGCCAACGCGCATATGGATTCCATCCCCCTGGTGGCTATTACCGGCCAGGTGAAATCTTTTCTTATCGGCAATGACGCGTTTCAGGAAGCCGATGTCACCGGCATTACGCGCCCGATCACTAAGCACAATTATCTGGTGAAGGATGTTTCTGACCTGGCCCGCATAGTCCGGGAAGCTTTTTATATCGCTTCAACCGGAAGGCAGGGGCCGGTGGTGATCGATATCCCGTCCGACATCCAGATGCAGGATGTTCCTTTTGTTTGGCCTGAGACGGTTGAGATGCGCAGTTATAAACCCACGTATTTCGGGCATCCGGGCCAAATCAAGAAGGCCGCGCAATTGATCTCGCGGGCAAAAAAACCTCTCATTTACGCCGGAGGCGGGATCATCTCCAGCGGCGCTCATTTGATAGTGCGGGCGCTGGCTGAAAAGATCCACGCGCCGGTTACCTGGACATTGATGGGTATCGGCGGGTTCCCCGCGACGCATAAATTATCTTTGGGCATGCTGGGCATGCATGGGACGGCCTACGCCAATCACGCGGTTATGGACGCGGATTTGATCCTTGCGGTAGGCGCCCGCTTTGACGACCGTGTTACCGGAAGGACCGATACCTTCGCTCCCCACGCCAAGATCATTCATATCGATATCGATCCTTCTTCTATCAGCAAGAATATCCGGGTCGATGTGCCGATCGTCGGAGACGCCAAGAACATTATCGGTGAGTTGATCGAGCAGCTTAAGGAAATCCCCGATACGGGAGAATGGCTTAAATCTATTGAAGCGTTAAAAAAGAAATATCCCTTGCGGTATAAGGAGGACGGTAAACTTAAGCCCCAATATGTGGTCGAACAGATCTATTCGGTTACCAAAGGGGACGCGATCATTACCACCGAAGTGGGCCAGAACCAGATGTGGGCCGCGCAGTGGTATAAATATGATCACCCGCGCACTTTTGTTTCTTCCGGCGGCCTGGGGACTATGGGTTTTGGTTTTCCTGCGGCGATAGGGGCTAAAATGGGCCACCCTGAAAAGACGGTCATTGATATTGCCGGTGATGGTTCGATCCAGATGAATATTCAGGAGTTGGCTACCTGTGTGTATAATAAAATAAATGTGAAGGTCGCGATCCTTAACAACGGTTATTTAGGAATGGTGCGCCAGTGGCAGGAACTTTTTTACAAAAGGCGCTATTCCCATGTGTGTATCAGCTCGCCTGATTTTGTGAAGCTGGCTGAAAGTTACGGCGCGGCAGGTATCCGCGTCACTAAAAAAGAAGATGTCCGTAAAGCGATCGAGAAAGCAATTTCTATCGATAATACCGTTTTTATTGATTTTGTCGTAGAACCTGAAGAGAACGTTTTCCCCATGGTTCCTGCGGGTGAAGCGATCAACCGGATGATCGAGGGGTTGGCATAAAGAGTCACATGACACAAAGTCACAAGGTCACCAGGAAAAGATCTTACTGGTGTCTTGTGTCGGGTGTCTTGTGTCTGTGAAAAATGAAACATACGATATCAGTATTAGTCGAGAATAAGTTCGGGGTCCTGGCGCGGGTGGCGGGACTCTTTAGCGCGCGCGGGTATAATATCGCTTCTTTAGCGGTGAGCGAGACGCTCGATCCCTTAGTTTCTTATATGACGATCGTTGTCGATGCTAAAGATGAGTCTATCCTTGAGCAGATCAAGAAGCAGCTTAACAAATTGATCGATGTTGTCAAGGTGACCGATTATACGAAGAAAGAGCATGTTGACCGCGAATTGATCTTAGTTAAGATCACCTGCCCTGCCAAAGAGAAGAATAAATTGGAAAACGTTTTAAGAAAGTTCGTCGCCCGCGTGGTCCGCGGCAAAGCTAATACGGCGATCGTGGAAGCGGTGGGTGACCAGGCGCAGATCAAACAGCTGCTTGAATTATTGAGCCCCTATGGTATTCAGGAACTTGTCAGGACAGGGCGTTTAGCGATAGGAGTCGAATAGTATGAGCGCTAAAATAAGGCTTGTTTCCTCGATAGAGAACGCGCCGCTGATACATAAATTCTCGATCCTTTTCATTTTGATGTCGCTGGTACCGTTCTTGGTGATCGTTTATTTGTTTTGGCAGTTCAAGTCCACGGGGAAGCTTTCTTTAGATGAAAATTCGTTCTTTATGCTTATTGCTTTTCTCGGGCCCGGAGCGTTGGTGGGGTTTTTCGCTATGCGTAAATCCATCATGAAGATCCAGGCGTTGACGCAACAGGCGACCAAAAGCCTGGTAAAAGATATCCCGGGATTGTCTGTTTCTTCGCCTGTCGACGGAAGCGAGATCACGCAGTTGACCAGGGCCTTCAGCGAAGCTACCAAGAACCTGGAAAGTAATATTAAGCGCCTTGAGGCTTCTAAGCGGACCATGCAGTATGTGTTGTCAAAGCTGGCAGTAGGAATGACTTCGCTGCAGACTATAGATACTTTCCTGGAATTGATCGTTGAAATAACCGCTAACGCGTTAGATGCCCGTGTGGGCGTTTTAATGCTGCTTGATGAGGAAAAACAAGAGCTGTATCTTAAGAATATTTCGGGAATAGGCAGGAATATCGAAGACATCCGCCTCAAGGTCGGGGAAGAAGCTCCCGGTTGGGTGGCAAAACATAAAAAACCGCTCTTAGTCCCCGCGTTACAGAAAATAAACAATCAATCCGAGGAGGATATCTTTAGCCCGCCGTTATTGTGCTCGCCGATGTTGTATCAGGACAGGGTTATTGGGGTCCTCCTGGTATCAGGCAGGATCGCCGGCGGCAGCTTCGCGGAAGATGAATTATTGATCATCTCGAACCTGGCTTCTCAGACGGCGATCGCCGTTGAGAATGACCGGCTTCATCTGGACGCGGAAAAGACGTATTTGGAAACAATCTCCGCGTTGGCAATGGCGGTAGAGGCGCGGGATTATTACAGCCGCGGCCATTCTGACCGCGTTTCTCAATATTCGGTCAGGATCGCGGAGAAATTGGGCTTGGATGCCGATACGATAAAGAATATAAAGGATGCCGCGGAGCTTCATGATATAGGCAAGATCGGTATCACTGATGAGATCCTGAGGAAAGCCAGCCCTTTGTCTGATGAAGAGATGCAAATAATGCGGAAGCATCCTTTGATCGGCGAGGGGATCGTTAAGCCGGTACGTTCACTTGCCCGTCTATGCAATATTATCCGCAGTCATCATGAATGGCTGGATGGAAGCGGGTATCCTGATAAGTTAAAAGAAAGCCAGATCCCTCTCGGCTCGAAAATACTTGCGGTAACGGATAGTTATGACGCTATGACGACTGACCGTCCGTACCGTAAGGGGTTGAGCGTCGATGTGGCTAAAGAAGAATTAAGGAAGTATATCGGTATTCGTTACGACAAAAAAATAGTAGAAACGTTGCTGGAAATAATATAAAAATCAAAAGGGTATTCCCGGTCATCGTACGGTAAATAGCGTATTATGCCCGTTTTATACCTGAAGCGGGTTTCATTACAGAAAGGAAAGAGATGATTAAAGTATATTATGATAACGATGCGGATTTGAATGTGTTAAAAGATAAAACCGTTGCGATCATCGGTTATGGGATCCAGGGCCGCGGCCAGGCGCTGTGTTTGCGCGATTCCGGCTGTAAAGTCGTTGTTTCTGAAATGTTTGGTACCCCGAACTTCGAACAGGCCAAACAAGACGGGTTTACTCCCGTTTCCGCGATCGAAGCGGCAAAATCGGCGGATGTGATCCAAATATTGACCCAGGACCATGTTCAGGCAAAAGTTTATCAGGAAGCTATCAAGCCGAATTTAAAGAAGGGGAAAGCCCTTTGTTTTTCTCATGGATTTAATATCCATTTTAAACAGATCAAACCTCCCAAGAACGTCGACGTTTTTATGGTGGCGCCGAAAGGACCGGGCGCGCTCGTCAGAAGGATGTACGAGGAGGGTAAAGGGGTCCCTTCATTGGTGGCGATATACCAGGACGCTACCGGCAATGCTTTGAAGATCGCTTTAGCATATGCTAAAGCGCTTCGCGCCACAAGAGCCGGCGTTATTGAAACGACGTTCAAAGAGGAAACAGAGACCGACCTTTTCGGAGAGCAGGCTGTGTTATGCGGAGGGGTAAGTGAATTGATCACGGCCGGGTTTGATACGCTCGTTGAGGCGGGATATCAGCCTGAGATCGCTTATTTTGAGGTCTTGCATGAATTAAAACTTATTACGGATTTGATCCAGGAATATGGTATCGCGGGAATGCGCCGGCGGGTCTCCAATACCGCTTGTTACGGGGACCTGACCAGGGGGCCGCGGGTGATCACCGATAAAACCAGAAAAGAAATGAAAAAGATCCTTAAAGAGATCCAGAAGGGTAAATTCGCTAAAGAATGGATCAAGGAGAACGAAACAGGCAGGGCCCAATTTAATAGTTTATTAAAAGCAGGCGATGACCACAAAATTGAAAAAGTCGGCAAGCAGCTGCGGGATATGATGCCCTGGATGAAGAAATAACTTCCCTGGCGTAAACGCTCGCGCATTTCTTCGAAATGCCGCATCGCGCGCTGCGGGATAATTCGCAGACGGCCTGACGGCCTACAACTTACGTCGTAGGAAGCGTAAAAAATGAGGCTCCGTAAGTTGTCTGCTCATTAATGATGCCCTGGATGAAGAAGTAATCCCCTGTAAATTCATAAAATTAGGTTGACGGAAAGTCTAAAAATTAAAGTTTAAATAACAAAGGAAATTCAAAGAATAAAGGTTAAACTTTAAAATTTAGACTTGAGACTTTAACCTTCTTTTGTTATTTAGTCTTTAGCCTTTATCATTAACGGTATATAAGTATTTGTTAATGGTGGCATGGGTAAGTGGTTAATTCAGGAGTAAAGTAAAAAGGAAACCTATGTTTCTTAAGAAAGTTTTGTTGTCGTCGGCAATGATGATTGTTTTAACTCTCTCGGGGGCAATGTTTTTATGCCCTGCCCGGGCGGCATCAGCCGTTTACGATAATAAAACCATGGGGCTCACCTTTATTTCTCCTGATGGATGGCTTCAAACCCCGGGAGAGGTTTTCCAGGGGATGGTTACCAAGACTATCGACGACGTTACGAAAACGCCCGACCAGTCCGCTCAGCGGCTGGGCATTTTAACTGTATTCTCCGCGTATCCGCTGGACACAAAGAATAAATCGAATCCGAGTATCACGGTAGTCGCGGAATTAATCAGTGCTTTAAGCTCGGAATCAAAGCTGGATTATGCAAGGAAATATTTGAATACCATAAACGCGATGGGCACCAGCATGAAAGTGATCAAAAAGCCCAAAAAAGTCACGATAAATAAGAGCGAAGGTGTGACGTTTACGTATGAATCGGCGGTAAGCATGGGGACTTTGGAAATTAAACTGAAGTATTTAGTATATATCTTTTTTAAGAATAACATCAGCTTTACGATATCCTGCGCGGACAAAGCGGAAACTTTCAATAAAAACGCAAGGTTGTTCGAGTCTTCGGTTAAAACTTTTAATTTGAGGTAGAATGGAAAAGGTCTTGATTTTCGACACAACACTTCGTGACGGGGAACAGGCGCCCGGGGCAAGCCTGAACCAAAAAGAGAAATTGGAAGTCGCTCAGGCGCTCGCGCGCCTCGGTGTTGATATTATTGAGGCGGGGTTCCCTATTTCCTCGAAAGGCGATTTTGATGCTGTCCGCTTGATCGCACGCTTGGTTAAAGGTCCGGTCATCTGCGGCTTAAGCAGGTCGATAAAAAAAGATATCGACGCGGCGTATCTTGCGACCCGTGCCGCCCGGCGTTCGCGTATCCATGTCTTCCTGGCTACTTCCAAGATACACATGAAGTATAAGCTTAAAAAAGCTGAAGATGAGATCCTTCGGCTGGCGGTAGAGTCGGTGAGTTACGCGAAGAAATATTGCCCCGATGTTGAATTCTCTCCCGAAGATGCTTCACGCACGGAGCTTGAGTTTTTGTTCAGGGTGCTGGAAGCGGTCATTAAGGCGGGGGCAAATACGGTTAATATCCCGGATACGGTCGGTTATACTGAACCGCAAGAGTATGGCGCTTTGATCAAGGCGATCAGGGAGAATGTCCCGAATATCCGGAAAGCGGTAATTTCCGTCCATTGCCACAATGACCTGGGGCTGGGGGTCGCGAATTCTTTGGCAGCGATAAAGAACGGCGCCCGCCAGGTGGAATGCACGGTCAACGGTATCGGCGAGCGGGCGGGGAATGCCGCGCTTGAAGAGATCATTATGTCTTTGGATACGCGTAAAGACATTTATAAGAACCTGGGGACGAACATTAATAAAAAACACCTTTACCATACCTCGCGCCTGGTCAGTAAGCTGACAGGGTTTGTTATTGCCCCTAATAAGGCTATTGTCGGAGGCAACGCCTTCAGGCACGAGTCAGGCATACATCAGGATGGTGTTTTAAAAGAACGTTCAACCTATGAGATCATTAAGCCGGAAGATGTCGGCTTCTACGGTGAAGGGCTGGTGCTGGGAAAACATTCCGGCCGCCACGCGTTTAGCGAGCGCCTGGGCAGGCTGGGGTTCCATTTAAGCGAGGATGAATTAAATAAGTCTTTTGAGCGCTTTAAAGAAGTCGCCGACAAAAAGAAGGATATTTATGACGATGACCTGCGGACCATTGTGGAGGACCAGATACGGGTAGTTAAACCCTTATGGCAGCTGGAGAGCTTCATGGTCAATTCCGGGACCAAGGTCACTCCTGAAGCAACGGTGACTTTAAATAAGAAGGGTAAGCTGCAAAGCGGCGTCTCTATCGGGGATGGGCCGGTTGACGCCTGTTTCAAGGCAGTGGATAAGATCACGCGGAATACTTTTAAACTGGAAGATTTTCGTTTAGAAGCGGTGACTTCCGGTAAAGACGCTTTAGGGCACGTGAGCCTTACCTTGAAGGCAAAAGTTAAAACTGTCCCGGGGAGAGGTTCCAGTACCGATATTATTGAAGCGGCGATCCGCGCGTATGTGGACGCGATCAACAAAACGGAGATGTTATGAGTGCTCCTGAAATATACGGTTTAGTAGGGTATCCGGTAAAACACAGCGTTTCACCTGCGATGCATAACGCGGCTTTTCAGGCGCTGCGTATTAATGCTAAATACAAGCTTTTTGAGGTCCAGCCTGAATTGTTAGGCTCGTTCTTACAGTCGAGCGCTAAAGAAAATATCCGTGGTTTTAATGTCACGATCCCCTATAAGGAAACAATGGTTAATTATGTGGACCAATTGACTGAAGAAGCAAGGGTCATCGGCGCGGTCAATACGGTTAAGATCTGTGACGGCAGGACCATGGGGCATAATACCGACGCGCTCGGTTTCCTGCAGCACTTGATGGATGTGTATGTCAAAAGCCTTTATAACCAGACCGTTTCGGTAATAGGCGCAGGCGGTGCCGCGCGCGCCGTGGTACAGTCGTTAGCGGCAGAGGGGGCGGGAAAGATATTGATTTATGATATTCAAAAAGAGAAAGCGGAGAGTATTGTGGATAAGGTCACCGAGAATTTCGAAGTTGCTAATGTCGAAGCCGTTGATTCCATTGACAGCCTGCTTGAGGTTGTTCCCGACCTGTTGATCAATTCCAGCCCCATAGGCATGAACGAGCTCGATCCGGTATTAGTGAATGTAAATAAATTATCTGCGTCTACTTTCGTCTACGATTTGATCTATAATCCGCAACAGACAAAATTGTTGCAGTTAGCACGGGCTAAAGGCTGTAAATATTCCAACGGCTTAGGCATGCTTTTGTACCAGGGGATGAAATCATTTGAATATTGGACGGGAAGGCAGCCATCGGTTGAAGTAATGCGTAAAGCCTTGGTTGATGAAATGGCAAAACATAAATGATCGAACAGGTTTTTACCTTTCTTTTTGGGGCTATCGTCGGAAGTTTCTTGAATGTCTGCATTTACCGGATGCCGCTTGAGCAATCGGTCGTTGTTCCGGGATCATTCTGCCCGAATTGTAAAAAGCCTATTGCCTGGTTTGATAATGTCCCCTTGATAAGTTATCTTATTTTGGGGGGGAAATGCCGGTTTTGCCGCAAAAGTATCTCGCCGCGGTATTGGATCGTTGAGCTTTTGACGGGCTTGTGCTTTTTATGGTTTTATAACCTTTACGGCTTCAGCTTTAAATCGGTTTACTATATTATTTTTGTGGCGGGATTGATCGTCGCGACATTCGTGGATATCCAGCATAGGATCATTCCCGATGAGATATCCGTGGGCGGCCTGGTTGTCGGGTTCCTTATTAATGCCGCGCGCGGGGTGCATCTGGAGCCGTTACGCTATGATTTCAATCCTGCCCTGCAGTCCTTCCTCGGAATAATCATAGGAGGGGGTATCATCTATTTGACCGGGGTCCTCTTCGACCTGGTTTATTTTAAATTACTCAAGAAGGGCCCTATCCAGGGAGAAACAGAATCCATGGGCGGCGGTGACGTCAAACTCCTGGCAATGATCGGGGCTTTTCTCGGCTGGGAAAAAGCGGTGATAACATTTTTCCTTGCTCCTTTCTTTGGCGCCGTGATCGGCGTCTTAAACCTCCTGGTCAAAAAAGATCATACCATTCCCTACGGTCCGTTTTTAGCCCTGGCAGCGATCTTGTCGATGTTTTGGGCGGACGCTATCATCGGCCATATTTTCCTTATTCCCCGGTATTAACCTTAATAATAAAAGAATGATAATCTAGAAGAAAACGTGTAATTGCGTATTAATATATAACAAAAGCTCATAATTAACTACGGTTAATGATAAAGTTTAAAGTCTAAATAACAAAGGAAGATTAAAGGCTTAAGGTTCCTGCCTACCGGCAGGTAGGAAATTTTAAAATTTAACCTTTATTCTTTGAGTTTCCTTTGTTATTTAAAATTTAATCTTTAAACTTTTCCGCATTTTTTAAGCTTTATATCAAACGAGGCGGTATATGGCAGTACTCCAGGGAACCGAATACTATATTTCAAAGCGGGTCGGCAGGGCGATCATGGATTATAAAATGCTCACCGCAGGCGATAAGATCGCCGTGGCGGTCTCCGGCGGCAAGGATAGCTTGGCATTGCTGCGTGTTTTAAACGACCGCAGGAAATTTGTGCCGGTCAAATATGAGGTCCTGGCGGTGCATGTCGATATGGGCTACCCGCGCTCCTGCGCCAAGAAATTGGAGCGGTTATTTAAAAAAGAAAAGATCCCCTACCATATTGAGAAGGTCGATGTTTTAAGGAAGACCAAGCGGAAAGATATCAATTGTTTTTGGTGTTCCTGGAACCGGCGCAAAGCGCTCTTTGAAGTGGCCGGGCGTTTTGGCTGCACGAAAGTCGCCCTGGGGCATCATAAAGACGATATTATTGAGACTATTTTATTGAACCTGTTCTTTCAGGGTGAAATTTCCGCCATGGCTGCCAAACAAAAGCTTTTCGGCGGCAAGGTCACGCTTATCCGTCCTCTTGCGTATGTAGAGGAAAAGATGATCAAACGCTTTGCCAAAGAAGAGAAGATCCCTCATGAAACCTGTGTATGCCCTCGTTCTGTAACTTCTAACCGGGCCAAAATGGGCGCCCTTATTGAAGATTTGAGAAAGATCTGCCCTGATGTGAAAACGAATATCTTTCGCAGTGTCAAAAGGATAAAAGAGGATTATTTGCTTTAGCAAAAGAGTGATATAATAAATAAAGTATAAAGATCAAAGATTAAATAATAAAGGAAATTTAAAGTTTAAAGATTCCTGCCTACCGGCAGGCAGGTAATTTTAAAATTTAACCTTTAGACTTAAACATTCCTTTGATATTTAGTCTTTAACCTTTAACATTAATCGTAGAGGGCTTAGATTATGATGTGGCTGGTCATTGTGATCGTTGCGGCGGGGAAGGGGGCGATCATAGCTTTGGTTATGAAGATCGCCGGGCAGGTGAATCAGCAATTGAATTCGGTCACCCAGCAGGTCAATGAACGCCTTAAAGAGACTTCTCAAGCCTTGCAAGAGGCGCATAAGACGGTGGGAGAGCGGCTCGATTCCGCCACGCGCGTTTTCGGCGATGTTCAGAAAAGCCTGGGAAGGTTGGAGGAGACCCATAAGCAGATATATGAGATCAGTAAGGATATCGCCAGCCTCCAGGAGCTCCTGCGCGCCCCGAAATTCAGGGGTGAGCTCGGCGAGACGCTGCTGGGGAGGCTTTTGGAAGATATCCTGCCTAAGGAAAACATCAAGCTGCAATACCGCTTTAAAAGCGGCGATATTGCCGACGCGGTGATAGTTATCGGGCAAAACCTGATCTCTATCGACGCTAAATTCCCTTTGGAAAATTTTAAGAAGTTTTCTGAAAGCCCTTCTGAAGATGAGAAGAAATCGGTGTACCGGGTTTTCGTGCGGGATGTAAAGAAGCGGATCGAAGAGGTCGCTTCCAAGTATATTTTACCCGGAGAATCCACGTTTGATTTCGCGCTTATGTATATACCGGCCGAGGCTGTTTATTACCAGATCAACCAGGATGAAGAATTATGCGCTTATGCTCAGGCCCGGAAGGTGGTTTTTGTCTCCCCGAACACTTTCTACGCTTATTTGCAGGCTATCCTGCACGGGCTGCGGGGTGTCAATATCCAGCGCAATATCCAGAAGATACTGGCTGAATTAGGGAGTATCCAGATCGATTTTAAGAAATTCCAGGGCGATTTCGACCTCGTGGGAAGCCATCTCTCTAATGCTGCCACGAAATATAATGACGCGAAGGTGAAGTTGGGGAAGTTTACCGAAAAACTGGCTTCGACTGCTCAGAGGCCGCAAATAGAATCGCAAACGCAGGAGGGCTTAAATGACGCAGGAAAATAATTCGTCTCATCCCGGGCTGGCGGCAGTATTTTCTTTTGTTTTTAACGGTTTGGGACAGATCTATAACGGCCAGATCGGTAAGGGGCTTTTTATTATTTTTATTTCAGCGGTCAATATGTTCTTTTTCTTTACCGGAAGCCTGCTTACCGGGTTGTGGTTATTGGGCAAGCTTAAAGGGACGGCACTCTTGATCCTCGGCGCCAGCCTTTGTATCGTTGGGTTATCTTTGATCTGCGTGGTCGGTATTTATAGTATTTATGACGCGTACCGGGTTGCGGCAAAGAAGAAATAATTGGAAGACGGATAAGTCTAAAGATTAAAGGTTAAAGAACAAAGGAAATTCAAAGAATAAAGATTTAATTTTAAAATTTCCTACCTGCCGGTAGGCAGGAACCTTAGGCCTTTAATCTTCCTTTGTTATTTAAACTTTAGCCTTTAAAATTAACTTATTGTATCTTTCCTATGAGTATCTCAATTCCTTCGACTATCAAGGTCCGTGTCATCCCCAAAGCAAGCAGGAATTTGGTAAAAAAAGAAAATGATTATATAAAAGTTTATTTAACCAAGCCGGCCCAGGGGGGATTGGCGAACCGGCAGTTGGTCGAGCTCTTGGCTGAGTTCCTGAACGTAAAGAAATATCAGCTTGAGATCCTTAGCGGCCATAATATCAGGGATAAGGTTATCCGGGTTTGCGTATAAGCGATGCCAATACACGAATTTCTTCAAGAAGAGGAATACGACCTTTTTTCCGACCTGCTCAATCGCGAGCTTGTTTGCGGTTTTAGCAACCGCTATCACCGGAACATGTCTTTGGTTTATGGCGAAGGCAGGGAAAACGCCTGTTTGAACCGTAACGAGTTCCTGATACGCCTGGGTATCGATCATCAGTCCCTTGTCGCTGCAAAACAGGTGCATGCCGGCTGTGTACGGTATGTTGACTTCCGGGATAAGGGAAGCGGCGCGTTATCATATCAGACTTCAGTTATGGATACCGACGCGCTTATTACCGATTACCGGAACGTGCCGTTGGCCATTTTCAGCGCCGATTGTCAGGTCGTCTTCTTATATGATCCTCACGCGCCCGCGATAGGGCTGGTGCATAGCGGATGGCGGGGCACAAAAGAAAGGATCGTCTTTCAAACAGTGCAAGCAATGAAAGAAAGATTTAATACCCGCCCCCGGGACCTGTATGCCGGATTAGGCCCTTCGATCAGGGCGTGTTGTTATGAGGTCGGTGCTGAATTTAAAGAGCTCTTTCCTGAAGAGATCATCTCCAGGGGCAGCCGTTATTATCTTGATTTAGCCGGAATAAACCGCACGCAGCTTGCGGGCGCGGGGCTTCGGGATATTAATATCTTTGATAACGCGACGTGTACCTCCTGCCGCAATGACCGGTATTTTTCTTACCGCCGCCAAGGCGCATCATGCGGCAGGATGATGGCGGTCCTTATGTTGAAATGACCAGGCGATCCTTACGGATCGTTAAAAGCTACCGGGAAAGTTTAAAGGATAAAGATTAAATAACAAAGGAAATTCAAAGAATAAAGACTAAATTCTAAAATTTAACCTTTAACCTTTAACCTTTAATCTTCCTTTGTTCTTTATACTTTATACTTTAGAATTACCTTAGTGTATCCGGTTTTATGAGTCAGCTATCAATCAAGACTCCTTGAATACAGCCTTAATTCATGGTAAGATTATATAAATAAAGCTTACTTTTTACTTATATGTATTGTGTAGCCTTAGTAACAGCTTCAAATAAAGAAGAAGCGCAAAAAATAGCCTCCGGATTGGTTGAATCCCGGCTCGTTGCCTGCGTTAATATCGTCGATTCTGTAAGATCTGTTTTCCGGTGGCAAGGGAAAATTGACCGCGCGGCAGAGGCGCTTTTGGTAATCAAAACAAGAAAAGCGCTCATTAAGAAACTGATTAAAAAAGTAAAGTCATTGCATAGTTATGAAGTCCCTGAGATTATCGCGCTGCCGATAATTGACGGCAGCAAGGAATATTTGGAGTGGATCAATGAGTCTACCAGGTGATTCTATCGGGTATGTCAGCGCTTTTTTAGGCGGGGTCGTTGTCAGCTTTTCGCCGTGTGTTTATCCTCTTATCCCCATTACCTTGGGTTTTATCGGGATCAAAGGAAAGCATTCCCGTTGGAAAGGCCTGTCATTGAGCCTGGTCTATGTTTCGGGCATAGCGGTTACGTATTCGATCCTCGGTTTGTTCGCGGCATTAAGCGGTAAACTATTCGGCCGCGTATCATCGCATCCCCTGTCGCCGTTTATACTGGGTAATATTTGTATTATTGCCGGTTTATCGCTTCTGGACGTAGTGCCCTTTGATTTCACGTTCATACAGTTGCAGAATAAAATAAAAATTAGGCGCGGTTATCCGGCTGTTTTTCTGCTTGGTTTAGCTTCAGGTTTGATCGCCGGCCCTTGCACAGCTCCGGCATTGGGCGCTATATTGGCTTTAGTCGCAAGCAGGCAAAATATATTATACGGCGCTTCTTTATTGCTTGTCTTTGCCTATGGCATGGGGTTGCTGTTGGTTTTAGCGGGGACCTTTGGCGTCATGTTCTTAAGTTTTCCAAAGGCTGAGGTCTGGGAGCTTAGGATAAAAAAACTCGGCGGGTTTATTTTAATCGGCGTGGGAGAGTATTTTCTCATTCAAGCAGGGAGGTTGATGTGGTGAAAAGGATTTTCTCTATTTTTTTGTTTTTAGCGTTGATCCAGGGAGTTATTTTCGCGGTTGAGCCGTTACAATCCAGGCAGGGGGCGGAAGCCGCGGGGGTGTCTCTAAAGGATTTAAATGGCAATATGGTATCGATAGGCGCTAACGCGGATAAGCCCGTCTTGTTGTTATTCTGGACAACATGGTGCCCGTATTGCCGTAAAGAATTAGGGCGCGTGAACGCGGAATATAGCGCGTTAAAGGACCAGGGATTGGATGTGTACCCTATTAATGTGGGAGAAAACCAGGCGAAAGTCAGCGCTTTTGTTAAGAATAATAATTTTACCTTTCCCGTTCTTTTAGATGAGAATTCCGCTTTAGCCGGTAATTATAATGTCATGGGAATACCTACGTACATACTTCTTGATAAGAATGGAGTTGTTAAATCAAAATCCAATTCTTTTCCCAAGAATGAATATAAAGCGTTACTGTATTTGTAGGGCGATTATTTCCTGATCACTCATATTCATGAAAAATCCCGGGATAAATAAGGAAATTGAGGAACTTTTCTCGCGATGGAAGCGAAGAAATATCGCCGGATCTTTTTGTGAAAATAAGTTTGAAGCCCTTGAAATGATCAAGGAGTCGGTCCCTGAGGCTGTATCCGTCGGAGTCTCCGGCTCGCAAACTCTCGATCAGCTTGGGGTTATAGCTATGTTAGAAGCCGCGGGCAGGAAGGTTTTTAACCAGAATAAACCGGGTATTTCCAGGCAGGAAAGTTTGGAGTTAAGAAGGTTGGGGGCGGGTGCGGATTATTATCTTGCCAGCGCTAACGCGATCGCTCGAACCGGGGAACTGGTTTTTTTGAGCGCGTATGGAAACCGCACCGCGGGTGTCGCCAATGCCAGGAACGTGGTCATCGTTTGCGGCGTCAATAAGCTGAGCGATGATCTGCCTGCCGCGCTCTCGCGGGCGCGGGAATATGCTACGCCGCTGAATTGTAAACGCCTGGATTGGAAGAGCGCTTGTTTAGAGAACGGTCATTGCCGCGAAGTGAAATGCTTTGCTCCGGAATACAGGCGTATGTGCGCTCAGCTGTTGATCATTGAATCGGAAGTGGCCGCGGACAGGTTGAAGGTGATCCTGGTTAATGAAAGTTTAGGGTTTTAACCGTTAAAAAGGTATTATTACTATGGAAGAAAAAAAGGATTTCTATAAGTTAATAGAAGAGATTTGCGAAAAAGATAAACGCTATAAGCCTGACGCCTATGAATTTGTCATGCAGGCCTTGTATTATACCCAGAAATCCCTTAAGAAAACCAGTCATGTTACCGGGGGAGAGCTTTCCGAAGGGATCCGTAAATTCGTTGTTGAACAATACGGCCCGATGGCAAAAACATTGTTTTCTCATTGGGGGGTGACCAGGACCCAGGATTTCGGGAATATCGTTTATACTATGATCGAGAATAAGATGCTCGCTAAGACAGAGACTGATTCCATCGACGATTTTAAGGATGTTTACGATTTCGAAGCTGCTTTCGGCAATGTGTTCAGGGATATCGTGATAAAGGATATTTAGTTAAAGATAAGATCTCAGGATGCCTGGAAATAAAAATAGTTAGTTAATGATAAAGACTAAAGGTTAAAGAACAAAGGAAGGTTTAAGTTTCAAGGTTAAATTTTAAAATTTCCTACCTGCCGGCAGGCAGGGACCTTTATCCTTTGAATTTCCTTTGTTATTTGGTCTTAATCCTTTAAACTTTTCCGTCATCCTGATCTTTTTAGATTATTTATTATTCGAAGAAAAACCATGATCACCAAGAAAATAACTGAATTCCTGGAAAAGCGCGAGTTTATCAGTGTGGCGACCTGTGATTTTAAAGGCACTCCTAATGCCGCGCCTAAGTTCCTTTTAAAAGTTGAGAATAATTTCATATATTTGATCGATTATACCTTGAGTAAGACCTGGGAAAACCTTAAGATCAATCCTAAAATGTCGCTTTCTTTCGTGGATACTAATTCTTTAAGCGGCTTTCAGGTTAACGGCCCGGTTGAGATCATTGAAAAGGGGCCTCAACATGAAAAGATCGTCCATGAGTTAGGCGAAAGGATAATCAGCCTTTCGGCTAAACGGATCATTGAAGGGCTTTACCGGGGGCATAAACACGAGAATTTTGAGATAGGGATACCTGAAAAGTTCGTGATATTTAAGGTAAAGATCGAAGAAGTTACCGAAATAGGCCCGAAAGGCGACCTTAAAAAAGAGCGGTTATAGTATTAAGAAAGGATTTCTCTCATGTTTGATAAGATGAAAGCACTAATGGATATGCAGAAGAAGATGCAGGAAATGAAAAAACAACTTGAAAATACTACCTTTGACGTCCAGAGCTCAAATGGTTTGATTAAGATCACCATGAATGGCGCGCAGGAGATCACCGATATTAAAGTAGTCGGAGACCTGGCGGCTATACAGGCGAAGGCTTTAGAGCAGGCAATGAAAGACGCGTTTACCAAAGCCATTAAACAATCACAAGTGGTCGCTGCCGAGAAAATGAAAAGCGTGACCGGTTTTAACCTGCCCGGATTGACTTAAGCTTCTTACGAGGATATGAAACAATACGAGAATTTACAAGCCAGCTGTTTATATTGCGACCGCTGCGGCAGGTCTATGCCGGTACGGGAGCGCTTACTCTTGATCTTGCCCGATGGATATTTGTATGAGTACCGGTGCGCCAGTTGCGCTAATGTGGTCGGGGATAAGAAAACGAAATTAAGCCTGGCAGATAGGCAGCTCCTGCGGTAACACCCGGTCTTAAAGGATAGGCCGGTGTGCGTTTTTCTAACGCAAAAAAACATTTGACAAGAATAGTCAAAAGAGATAACATAAGAATCTGTTTTCACAGCAAGAGAAAAGGAGTTTAGATATGAAAGAGATACGCATTCATGCCCGCGCAGGGCAAGGTGCGATAACCACGGCATCTTTATTAGGGTATGCTTATTTTCATCAGGGCAGCTACCCTTACGCTTTTCCCCATTTTGGCGCGGCACGTATGGGCGCACCCATGAACGCTTTTGTGCGTGTGGATTCCCAGCCGGTGCGCTTGCGCAGCCAGGTATATGAACCTGATTACGTGATTATTGTCGACTCTACCTTGATGCGCGGTTTTAACTGTTTCTCAGGATTGCAAGATAATGGTATTGCTATTGTTAACGCGAAAGAGGGCGTTGAACTTCCTAAGGTAAAAGCGACGCAAAAAGTCTATTGTGTTCCCGCCAATGAGATCGCTATGAAAACGATCGGCAGGCCGTTAGGTAATACTGCTTTGCTTGGAGCTTATGCTGCTGCTACCGGAGAGATCTCCTTGGAAACTTTAGTTGAAGCGGTAAAAAAGAGATTCGCAGGTAAAGCCCAGGTAGGCAATATAGAAGCCGTAAAACAGGGCTATGAGTTTATCAAGGCAAAATTATAGGAGAATTTACATGTTTGGTCCGCTTGTATCAAAGCCAGGTTCCAGTAAGAATAACAAAACAGGTTCATGGAGGGTTGATGTCCGCCCGAAGTTCCTGCAGAAGAATTGTATTGCCTGTAAGCTGTGCGTTTTGATCTGCCCCGAGGCATGTATTGAAGGGGAAGAGAAGAATACCTTTCGCTGCGATTTTGCTTTCTGTAAAGGTTGCGGAAGCTGCGCGGTGATTTGCCCTAAAAAAGATATCGAAATGATAAAAGAGGAAGAAAAGGATTAGATATGAAAGAATTTTTAGAAGGTTCAATGGCGATTGCAGAGGCAGTAAAATTATGTAAACCCGGTGTTATTTCCGCTTATCCGATCACGCCTCAGACGCATATTGTTGAAGAACTGGCTCAATTTGTGGCAAACAACGAACTCAATACGCAGTTTGTCAACGTCGAATCAGAGCATTCAGCGGCGTCGGTGGTCTTGGGGGCAGTAGCGACGGGAGTCCGCGCGTATACCGCGACCAGCTCTCAGGGGTTATTGCTTATGGCGGAAGTGGTTTTTAATATTGCCGGTATGCGCCTGCCGCTGGTAATGACGTGCGCTAACCGGGCTATTTCAGCGCCGATCAATATTTGGAACGATCAGCAGGATTCGATCTCCCTGCGTGATGCCGGTTGGATACAGTTATACGCGGAAGATAATCAGGAGGCGGTCGACCTTCATTTTATCGGGTACCGCCTGGCTGAAGATAAATCAATGATGCTCCCCGTTATGGTTTGTATGGACGGGTTCATCTTGACGCATGGTATTGAAACGGTTGATATGCCTACCCAGGAGCAGGTCGATAAATTCCTGCCGCCGTACAAACCGTTGTATAAATTAGATGTTGAGAATCCGATGACGCTCGGGCCGTTGGCTGATCCTGACTATTATACGGAAGCGCGTTACGCGATCCAGGAGACCCAGAAGCAGGCTTTGGATTTGATCCCGAAGATCACCGCTGAATTCTCAAAAGTTTTCGGCCGTACCTACAACGGGCTTATTGAGGAATACCGGACGAAAGATGCCGAGCGGGTGATCGTGGCAATGGGCTCAGTCTGCGGGACCGGCAAAGAAGTCGTTGATGAATTGAGGGCTAAGGGTAAGAAGGTCGGGTTGCTCAAGATCACTTCGTATCGTCCTTTTCCAGTCGCGCAGATCTACGAAGCTTTAAAGAATGTCCCGAAAGTCGCAGTCCTCGACCGGGCATTGTCTTTAGGCTCCTACGCGCCGCTTTCTTCAGAGGTCAAGGCAGTGTTCTTTGGTAAAAAGAAAAAGCCGGAAGTTATCAGCAGCTTTGTGGTTGGTTTGGGCGGGCGCGATATTACCAAGAATTCAATTAAAGAAGTTTTCCGTTTGCTTACGCCGAAAGAGCGTTGTTTGGAATTTATTGATCTGAAACCAGAGTTATTAAAGGAAAAATATGAGTAAACATTTATTTGTCAGTGGTCATACCGCATGTTCCGGTTGCGGACAGTCAATCGCGGCGCGTTTGGTCGTCGATGCCAGCGGCCCGAATACAATCGTGGCGAATAACACCGGATGTCTTGAAGTATTCTCGACCAAATATCCGGAGTCGGCATGGCAGGTGCCGTTTATACATTCTTTGTTTGAGAACTGCGCGGCGGTCGCTTCAGGAGTAGAGGCGGCATTACGCTTCATGGGAAAGAAAGAAGGGATCAACGTTATTGCCCAGGGCGGTGACGGCGGGACAGCAGATATCGGCCTGCAGGCGCTTTCAGGAATGTTGGAGCGCGGCCATGATATTTTGTATGTTTGTTATGATAACGAAGCATATATGAATACCGGCGTTCAGCGCAGCGGCCTGACGCCTTTTGAGGCGAACACCTCGACCAGCCCTGCCGGCAGTATTTCATGCGGGAACCTGCGCCCTAAGAAACCGATGCCTGAGATCACTCTGGCGCACGGGATACCGTATGTTGCTACCGCGACCGTGGGCTATCCCCAGGACATTCAGCGCAAGGTAAAAAAAGCATTATCCATTAAAGGGCCGAAATATATCCAGATCCATGTCCCCTGCCCGTTAGGCTGGCGCCATGAATCTAAAGGGACTTTTGATATCGCGAAATTAGCGGTTGAGACCGGTTTATATCCGGTCATTGAATATGAAAATGGCGTTCTGGTCTCTAAAAGGCAGATCAAATGCCTTCCGGTGGAAGAATACTTGAAGGTGCAGGGAAGGTTTAAGCATTTGTTGAACAATGTTGAGCTGATCAAGAAGATCCAGGAAGTCGCCGATAATAATATTAAAAAGTATAACCTTAAGATAGAAACTCCTGCTCCGACAGCTTAAGAAGGTTATATTCATTACAAGAGGGGGTAATAAAATGGCAAAAGTCAGCGTTGATGCTTCTACCTGTGTTGGGTGCGGTTTGTGTGAACAGGCTTGTCCTGAAGTTTTCGAGGTCCAGGGCGACGGGATCGCTCATGTGAAAGCTCAATCATGCCCAACGCATAATCTCGCCGAGATAGCAGATCAGTGTCCGGTCAATTCTATAAAAGTAAGTTAATACGTTTTAAAAGAAAAGCCCCGTTCTCTATCGTGATCCGATAATAAGAACGGGGCTTTTCTTTTAACGAAAGCGGCGTGCCCGTTTTTTTCTTACGGTTTAGCCTGCCTGTATTTTCTTCATTAATTCTTCGGCGAATTTTGAGAATTCGTTCTGCTTCTTTTCGGATAAAAGCTTTTGCGTGAATTCCTCTTTTTCCGCCTTAAACTTCGCTTCATCAACCGGCACCCTCGATTTTGTCTTAATGATGAAGTAGCCGGAAGGGGAGTCGATCACCGCGCTGAACTCGTCATCTTTTAAAGAGCGTGCCGCGGTAAAGAATTCGTCGGAGGCGCCGATATTCTCGATATAGCTGCCGAATTTAAAAGGGGCGGTTGTCCCTGTTTTAAGCCCCGCGTCTTTGGCGATTGCCTCGAAATTGATCGTTTTAAGGCCGATCTTCGCGGCATCCTGGAGTATTTTAAAGCAGCTGTCGGCTTTTCTTTTCGCGATATCCTTTGCCTTGTTCCTGGCCACGGCGTCTTTTACCTTTTCTTTTATAGCTTCAAAATCGGGTATATAAGGGTCACGACGCTCTTTGAGCTGGAATACGTAGAATTTCTTGTCAAAAGGGATGACGCTTGAGATCTGCCCGACGTCAAGCTTTGAGATGATCGCGGAGATCTGCGGGCTCCAGCCGATCCCCGGGACAGGGTCAACCTGGCTGAATAACCCGGTTTCTTTGACGCTCAGGTTTAATTCTTTTGCCGCTTTTTCAAGGTCTTTTTCTTTCGCGATCAGCGGGGTAATGCTGTTTTGCTGGGTTTCGTTATCCAGGGCGAGGTAGACGGCGTTAAACGACAGGGGTTGTTTAAAAGAAAGGGAATTTTTAGTAAAGTAATCTTTAAGTTCTTCATCGCTGGTAACGGCGTCCTTGCTTGAGTCCGCGTACAGGCTGGCAATATAACTTACGCTGATCTGCTCGTTTTCTTTTGCGTAAGCGTCTTTGACCTCCTGCTCGGTAACGGAGGCGTCCTTGGTAATGGTTTCATAAAGCTTCGCTATCATCAGGTTCTGCCTGGTTTGTTCTTCAAATAGCCGGGGCTGGGTGCGGAATACATATTGCAATATATACGCGTATGCCCTATTGTCGAACTGGCCTTTATTTTGGAAAGGCGCGAATGCCTGGATAAAATCGACGACTTCTTTGTCGCTGACCTTGATCTTACGCTTGCGCGCTTCCGCGACGAGAACCAGCCGTTGGACCGCCTGGCTTTCCAGGTTCAGGAATTTCTGCATTTGCTCAAAGCTGTCCCCGAATTGGATGAGTGCCTGATTACGGACCGCCGCGAGTGAGTCCTGGTAATCCGAGTAAGAAATACGTTTGCCGAAGATCTTGAGGGAGAAATTATTTACTTCTCCCGGCTCTTTGATTATGCTGCTGGAGCCCCAAAAAATGAATGCCGGTACGATAATGACCGCTAAAACGATCCAGATAGTTTTCTGGGTTTTTTTGTCTCGGAGCATTTTAAACATGATCCTGCCTTCCTCTCTATGGGTAATTAAAGGTTAGATTTATTATAGAGTTTTATTATAAGGTAAATTTGAGTTTTTGCAATTTTTTCTTTACAATTTATTGCTCACCCTGTATAATAACTTGCCTGTCAGACCCGCTAATGATCGAAAGGTTTTGTCGAGGCGGAGATGTTTTTTATTGAGTATTTCCACGCAGGTGGCTGGAGGGTATGGTGCAATGAAAAAAATCTTAAAGCTGGGGCTCCCTAAGGGAAGCCTTCAGGAGTCAACGTTCCGGATGTTCAAGAAGGCCGGTTTTAACGTGTCTTTATCGTCGGAGCGTTCGTATTTCCCTTCGGTCGATGACCCCGAAATAGAAGCGATCCTTTTACGGGCGCAGGAGATGTCCCGGTATGTCCAGGAGGGGGTTTTGGATTGCGGAGTTACCGGAAATGACTGGATCCTGGAAAATAAGTCCGATGTTTACCGGGTGACCGACTTAATGTACGCCAAGCAGAGCTTAAGCAAGGTCCGTTGGGTCCTGGCAGTCCCGGAGAATTCAGGGATGAAAACGGTCAGGGACCTGCATAATAAACGTATCGCTACCGAGCTTGTCGGTGTTACCAGGGATTTTTTTAGCAAACATAAGGTCAAGGTCGATGTGGAATTCAGCTGGGGAGCGACTGAGGTCAAGGTAAGCTCGGGGCTTGTTGACGCTATCGTGGAATTGACGGAAACCGGCAGGAGCCTGCGGGCGAATAAACTGGTGGAGATCGCCACTGTCTGTGAATCGACGACGCAATTCATCGCCAATAAGGCCGCGGTCAAGGATGCCTGGAAGAAAGAAAAAATGGAGCAGATCTCTGTTTTATTGAAAGGGGCGATCGCTGCCGAAGAAAAAGTCGGTTTGAAGATGAATGTCAGGAAGAAAGACCTGCAAAAAGTCATCGCCGTTGTTCCGGCCTTAAAAAACCCTACTGTTTCAGGGCTTTCTGAAACGGGGTGGTTCGCGCTGGAGACGGTGATCGATGAAAAAATTGTCAGGCAATTGATCCCTGAATTAAAGAAAGCCGGAGCCGAGGGGATCATCGAATATCCGTTGAACAAGGTGATTTATTAAGATCGTTTTATCGAGGAGGAAGTAATGCCGTGCGGTAAGAAAAGAAAAAGACAGAAGATCAAGACGCATAAAAGAAAAAAGATGCGTCGAAAGTTGCGTCATTTGAAGAAGAGAAACTGGAGCTAATTCGTAGGTCGAAAAAGCCTGTGTTCAAGCTGATAAGGCAGTACTTTGCCTTATCAGCTTGTTCTCGATAAGATAAATGTCCCTCAAAGATCCGGGTTTTTACCTGGAGGGATCATGTAAATTCATTGAGATATTGCTGCGATACGCTGTCACTGGTGTGCCGGTGAAGTGTTCTCGATATGCTTCCTAAGCTAAAAAGACGGGTTTCTTTAATTTTGTGTTGCCTTTCACTAACGCTGTGCGCTTCGACAAGCGTTCTCGCGTTAGATAAACGCTTATCGCTGACCCTGACGCATTATATCATGGCTTCTATGCATGAACAGTCAGGCGATACCGAAGAAGCGGTCACCGAGTATAAAAAAGCCTTGGAATTAGACCCCAGGAATGCTTTGATCCACCTGAACCTGGCGCTTTGTTACTTAAGGCAGAATGATGCTCCCCGGGCTACGCTTGAATTAAACCTTGCCGTTAAATATGACGCGGAAGCCATAGAGCCGCATGCGGTTTTGGCGCTTCTTTATTTTTCTCAAGGCAAGCCTGACCTGGCTACCACGGAATATGAGCTTGCGCTTCAGAATGCCTCCAAGGTCGAACCTCAGAATATCGATGTTTATAAAAGTTTAGGGATCGTTTATCTGCGTCAGAAGAAATTCAAAGACGCTGAGAATACGTATCGCTTGATCCTTGACCTGTCGCCTTCCGACAGCGAAGCCCATTTTTATCTGGCGAATGTTTATGATGAGCTGAAAAACCGGGACCAGACCATAGTGGAGCTCAAAAAAGCGATCGAATTACGCCCCGATTATGCCGAAGCGTTGAATTATCTCGGGTATCTTTATGTTGAAGAAAACAAGGATTTTGATACCGCTGAAAGCTTGATAAGGAAGGCATTGTCCCTTGAGCCTGAAAATGGAGCGTATATCGATAGTTTGGGCTGGCTTTATTTTAAACAAGGTAAATTCAGCGACGCTGTTCAGGAATTAAAAAAGGCCAGCGCGTTATTGGATGACCATGTTATTTTCGACCATTTAGGTGACGCGTATTTAAAGCTTAACGACCGCCCGAACGCTATAGCAAGCTGGGAAAGATCGTTGATCATAGATTCAAAGCAGGACCAGGTTAAGCAGAAATTGGATAGATTAAATCAGGAAGTAACTAAAAACGGGGCCGCGCCGGTAGTGCGATAATATAAGCGAGAGCCCGGTTTTAGATAATTATTGAGATGTCTTATTCCGATACGAAGGTTAAAGAATTAGAAGTCAAAGCCAAGCATATCCGTAAATTGATCATTACCATGCTTGCTAAAGCGGGTTCCGGCCATCCGGGAGGGAGCCTTTCGGCGGCTGATTTGATCACCGCGTTATATTTCGCGGTAATGCGCCATGACCCTAAAAACCCTTTAAGCGCGGAGAACGACCGTTTCCATTTGTCGAAAGGGCATTGCTGTCCTTTGTTGTATGCTGTTTTAGCTGAGTCCGGGTATTTCCCTCTTGAAAAACTTATGACCTTGCGGCAATTCGGTTCTTTACTGCAGGGGCATCCTGACCGGCGCACCCCCGGGATCAATGTCGCCTCCGGTTCGCTCGGGCAGGGGTTGTCCATCGCGGTCGGCATGAGCCTTGCGGCAAAGATCGATAAGAAAGGTTACCGGGTGTATTGTTTAATGGGGGATGGAGAAATACAGGAAGGCAATATTTGGGAAGCGGCTATGGCTGCGGCTCACTATCGCTGCGATAATATCTGCGGCATCCTGGACTATAACGGGTATCAAATCGACGGTAAAACAAAAGACGTTATGAATCTTGAGCCGATAATCGCGAAATGGCAGGCATTCGGATGGCATACCGTTGAAATAAACGGCCATGATATGAAACAGGTTTTAGAGGCATATGATGAAGCGCGGTCGGTCAAAGGAAAGCCGTCCATTATCATTGCCCATACGATTAAAGGCAAGGGGGTTTCTTTTATGGAGCATGTGGTTGATTTCCACGGCCGCACTCCTACCAAAGAAGAAACCGAGCAGGCGTTGAGAGAGTTAGAGTAAAATGGAACAATTATACCAAAGAGACGTTTACGGCCAGACACTCATCGAGTTGGGTAAAGAGAATAAGGATATTATTGTCCTCGATTCTGATCTATCCAGTTCCACGCGTACCGGTTTATTTGCCAAAGAATACCCGGAGCGTTTTTTCAATATGGGGGTTGCTGAACAGAATATGATGGCTGTTGCCAGCGGCCTGGCAAGCTGCGGGAAGATCGTTTTTGCTTCAACCTTCGCGATATTCGCTACCGGCAGGGCATGGGACCAGATCAGGAACAGTGTCGCCTATAATAATTTTAATATTAATATCGTCGCGACGCACGCGGGCGTGAGCGTCGGACCCGACGGGGCCAGCCATCAGGCGTTGGAGGATATCGCGCTTATGCGCGTGATCCCTAATATGACTATCGTGGCTCCTTGCGACGGCCCTCAGACGCGCGAAGCGGTGATCGCCGCCGCTCATACCAAAGGCCCCTTTTATGTCCGCCTGGGAAGGCCGAAAGTCGTGACTATTGAGAATAAAGGGAAATTCCAATTAGGTAAGGCTCAAGTTTTAACCCAGGGTAACGATGTCGCGATCATCGCCTGCGGGATCATGGTGCAGGAGGCATTAGCTGCCGTGGAGAGCCTGAAGAAGAAAAATATTTCCGCCCGTTTGATCAATATGCATACTATCAGGCCCCTGGATACCGAAACGGTCCTCGCCGCGGCCCGCCAGACTAAAGGGATTGTTATCTGTGAAGAGCATACCATTATCGGCGGCTTGGCTTCCAGTGTTGACGAAGTTGTGGCTGAGAATCATCCTACCAAAGTTATCCGCGTTGGAGTACGAAACAGGTTCGGCCAATCCGGCCAGCCGGCTGAACTTATGAAAGAATACAATCTTACCAGTGGCGATATAGAAAAAGCGGTTTTAAGAATAGTTTCTCCTTAATATAATCATATGTCCATGGGGCAATTACATTCAGCGTTGAAACTGCTTGGTTCCCGAGGCGTGGAAGTCAGTTGTTACGCTAAGCTCAACCTGTTCCTCGAGGTTATTAAGAAGCGCGCCGATGGTTATCATGAGATAAAAACTCTTTTTGAGCGCGTTGACCTGCATGACACGCTCAAGTTATCTTCTTTGCCGGGTAAAAAGATCGAGATCATTTCTGATCATCCGGGTGTCCCTAAGGATAGCTCCAATCTCGCGTATAAGAGCGCTCAATTGTTGCAGGAGAGCTTGAAGCTCGATAAAGGGGTAAGGATCAAGATCATCAAGCGTATCCCTGTAGGCGCCGGGATGGGCGGCGGTTCAAGCGATGCTGCGGGAGTTCTCTTAGGGCTGGATCGCCTTTGGGGCCTTGGGCTTACGAGGAATAAATTAGTTTCTTTAGCCAAAAAGATCGGCAGTGATGTGCCTTTTTTTATATATGACGCCCCTTTCGCTTTAGGAAGCGGCAGGGGAGAGAAGATCCGTCCCGTACATTCGCTTCAAGCTATCCGGCTGTGGCATGTTTTAGCCGTATTGCCGTTACATGTTTCCACGCCGCTTATTTATAAGAAATGGGATGAGTATTCCGGAGGCCTTCTGAGGTTGACAATTCCTAAACAAAATGTTACAATATTATGTTCGATATTAAAGAAAAAAGACCTTACTTTGATCGAAAAAGCCTTGTTTAACAGCTTGGAACTTGTTACGGAAAAAGTCTATCCTGAAGTAAAACTTCTGAAAAAAAGATTTGTTTTCTTAGGGTTGCGGTCAAGTTTAATGTCTGGGAGCGGGCCGTCGATTTTTGCTTTTGTTCCTTCTCAACAGGAAGCCCGGTCTTTTTCCCGGCAGCTTAAGAAAGAAAATAAGTCTTTATTTGTGGCGGTAACAAGGACGATTTAAGTGACAACACTCCGCGCTTATCGGCACCTATCCTCATTGGCGTGGCTGGGTGTGCAACCTGCCTGACGGCAGGCTTTCTGACTGTACCCGGCGCTGATCGCACCCAGCCTAATAGGTGTGGCTGGGTACGCCGCTTGTTGCGGCGGTATTGCGCCGGTACGCGGCTTTCTGCTTGCACCCGGCGCAGATTGGAATTGCGCCGGTATGCCGCTTTCTGCGGCAGAATTGCGTTGGTGTTTCACTTTCTGTGAAAGGGGTGCTGCTATGGACATAACTGAAGTTAAAATCTTCTTACGAGAGTCACCCGACAAAAAGCTGAAAGCATACGCTACGGTTACCTTTGACGACGCGTTTGTGGTGAGGAATATCAAGGTTATTCAGGGTACCAGCGAATTGTTCATCGCTATGCCTTCGCGTAAGATCAAACAGTCTTGTCCGAAGTGCGGATTTAAGAATGAAGCGCGTTCAAAATTCTGTAATCAGTGCGGCGGGCAGTTAAGCGTATCAGTCCGTCCCGTGGGCCCGGAGGCAGGCGCGTTCGCGCAGTCGGAGCATAAGGATGTCGCTCATCCGATAACACAGGTTTTCCGGGAATATTTACAGAAGAAAGTCCTGGAAGCGTATGAAATCGAAAAAAAGACCGGTAAGCCCGGCGAGTATGGAGATGCCGATCTTTAGATTATAATGTATTTTGGGATGTCGTCCAATGGTAGGACACGAGAATTTGGGTCTCGCTATCATGGTTCGAATCCATGCGTCCCAGTACTTCGACTCCCTCGCTTCGCTCGGTCGCTCAGTACAAGCCCAGGCAAGGCGAGGGAGGAGAAGTATCCTGAGCGAGTAAGGAGCGATAGCGACGAACGAGTCGAAGGACACCATATGGTTTGTTTATATCCTCAAATGTAAGAACAGCGATTTATATGCCGGCATTACAGATGATCTTCAGCGTCGCTTTAAAGAACATGCCTCAGGCAGGGGCGGTCATTTTACAAAATCATTTGGAGTAGAAAAGATACTATTTTATGAACAATACTTAGACAAGCCTTCAGCATTAAAGCGCGAAGCACAAATAAAAGGCTGGACAAGAAAAAAGAAGTTGGCATTGATAAAAGGCGACAAAGTTTTATTAAAACAATTGTAATCGTATTCAGAAAGCGGACTACGTCTGGCATCGTTCTGCTTCGCCGTTAATAATGTAAAACCTCGGTGCGGCTTCGCAGGAACAAGTTATAGTAAAGTATAAAGATTCAAGGCTAAATAACAAAGGAAGATCAAAGGTCTAAGGTCCCTGCCTACCGGCAGGTAGGAAATTTTAAAATTAAACCTTTGAATTTTAACCTTCCTTTGATATTTAAACTTTAAACTTTTAACTTTAAACGTACGTATAAAAATAATTATTAGAACGTTTATGAAGAACATCGCGGCAATAATTTTGGCGGCAGGAAAAGGCACCAGGATGAAGTCCGACCTGCCGAAGGTCTTGCATGCCGTCTGCGGCAGGCCGATGCTTGGGTATGTCCTGGACCTGGTCGCGAGCCTGAAAATGAAAAGAACGGTTACTGTCCTGGGGTTTAAAGCGGACCTGGTCAGGGCTTTTGTCGGGAATGCTTCGCAAACCGTGGTCCAAAAGAAACTTCTGGGCACCGCCGATGCCATGAAAGAGGCGTTGCCGCTTTTAAAGAGTTTCAGCGGTTCGGTTATCGTCCTTTACGGCGATGTCCCGTTATTACAGAAGCAGACGATCGCGAAATTGGTCAAGCGCCACGAAGGTTCAGGGGCGGCGGCGACCATGCTGACGGCGAAGGTCGAAAAACCGCTCGGCTATGGCAGGATCCTCCGGGATGCTTATGGCAGTATTTGCGGTATCGTCGAGGAAAAAGATGCGGACGATTTCCAAAAGGAAATCAAAGAGATCAATACCGGGATCATTTGTTTTGAAAAGAAAAAGCTGATCGGCGCCTTAAAGAAAGTTAAACCGAACAACCGTAAGAAAGAATATTATCTGACTGATGTGATCGGGATCCTTTATCAACAGGGGGACCTGGTTGAAAGCGCGGAAACGCCTGATGTCCTTGAAACTATGGGGGTTAATTCCCGCTTAGAATTGTCTAAGGCTCAAAAGATCATGCAGCGGCGCATCAATGATGAATTCATGAAAGAGGGGGTCAGCATTATCGACCCTGATTCGGCTTTTATCAGTTATGGAGTGAAAATAGGCCGGGATAGCGTAATTTATCCCTTTACAGTTATTGAAAAAAATGTTAAAATTGGGAAATCCTGCAATGTAGGCCCTTTTGCCCGTTTGCGCGAAGGCACGGTTTTAAATAATGAAGTTACCGTTGGAAACTTCCTGGAAATTTCCCGTTCTGCATTAGGATCAAAAACTTTAGCAAAGCATTTTTCTTATATCGGCGACAGCCGTATCGGAAAGCGCGTTAATATCGGAGCAGGCACGGTTACCGCCAACTACGACGGAACGCATAAAAATATTACCGTTATAGAGGACGGGGCCTTTATTGGTTCCGACACGGTGTTGATCGCGCCTGTCAGGATCGGGAAGGCCGCTAAGACGGGTGCCGGGTCGGTGGTGAGGCGGCATCATCATGTTGCCGCGGGAGCGACTGTTGTCGGCGTTCCTGCTGTGCCCCTGGCGGCAAAAACACGCGACACATAAAAAGCGAGATTACTATGGATAAATTAGCAGTATTTAGCGGTAATGCCCATCCGGCATTGGCCGGAGATATTTGTAAATACCTGAAAGTTAATTTGTCTGATGCGTTTGTTTCACGGTTCAGCGAAGGAGAGATCCGCGTAAAAATAAATGACAATGTCCGGGGCAAAGATGTTTTCCTCGTGCAGCCGACCTGCCCTCCGACGAACGATAATTTGATGGAGCTCCTGATCATTATTGATGCTTTAAAAAGGGCCTCCAGCGACCGCATTACGGCGGTTGTCCCGTATTTCGGCTACGCCCGCCAGGACCGTAAAGACCAGCCGCGGGTGCCGATCACCGCGAAGCTCGTTGCCAATTTGTTGACGATCGCCGGCGCCGACCGTATTTTAACGATAGATTTACATGCCGGCCAGATCCAGGGGTTTTTTGATATCCCGGTGGACCATTTGCTCGCGGTCGGTGTTTTTGTAGATTATTTTTCAAAAGGAAAGATCAATGACCTCGTTATCGTTTCTCCCGATGTCGGCGGGATCAAGATGGCGCGCGCGTACGCCAAAAGGTTCGGCGCGGGCCTGGCCATTATCGATAAAAGGCGGGATTCCCCCGAAAAGACCGAGGTGATGCATATTTTAGGCGAGGTTGAAAATAAGAACGCGATCATTGTCGATGACCTGGTAGCTACAGGCAGTTCGTTGATCGAAGCGGTGGAAGCGTTAAAGAAAGCAAAGTGTAAATCGATAAACGCGGCGATAACTCACGGTGTTTTATCCGGCCCGGCTCTTGAGCGGATAGAACAGTGCCGTGACCTTAAAGAACTGGTTATTTCCGACAGTATCCCGCTTGCTGACCATAAAAAGCACCCCCGGATCAAAGTTTTATCAATGGCAAGCCTTTTAGGCGAAGCCATCAAGCGGATTCATAATGAAGAATCGGTCAGTTCTTTGTTTGATTAAGGGCCAAAAGCGTAAAACTTAAAAAATCACGGTAATGTAATCGAGGTATGAAAGGAAAAGGAAGCCATGGAAGAGATAGTATTGGAAGCAGAGTTACGAGAAGAAACAGGCAGGGTCAAAGTAAAAGATTTACGCGAGAAGAATTTTATCCCGGCAGTTGTTTATGGGGAAGGTAAAGAAGCCCAGTCGGTGAAGGTCGCTTACCGGGCGTTGCTGCACCTTTTGCATGAGCACAGGCTGGAGAATGTGGTCGTATCGCTTAAGATAAAAGACGATAAGAAGAAAAAAAGCCGGCCTTGTTTGATCAAGGATATCCAGCATCATCCGGTCAAGGGAGATATTATCCATGTTGATTTTCATGAGATCTCTTTGACAAAAACTATCAAGGTGAGTGTTCCCGTCACGGTCAAGGGAGAGGCTCCCGGCGTTAAGCTTGAGGGTGGTTCACTTGAACATATCCTGTGGGAGATCGAGATCGAGTGTTTGCCGACGGAGATGCCCGAAGATATCAGCGTCGATGTCAGCCATTTAAAATTGGGCGGGGCGGTCCATATTAAAGACGTGGTGTTCCCTGCGAGTATCAAGGTTTTAAACGACCCCGATTCGATCATCGTTTCAGTCGCCGCTCCGATGAAAGAAGAGGCGCCTGCTGAAGGCGTTGAAGGCGAAGAGAAGAAAGAGCCCGAGGTTATAAAAGAGAAGAAGGAAGTTCCTGCCGAGGGTAAAGAAGCGGAAGCTAAAGAGAAATAACCGGCAAGCCTGCAGCATCGGCGATTGGTTGGCGTAGGAGCATCATGAAACTAATTGTAGGGCTGGGTAATCCGGGTATATGGTATGCGCGTTCCAGGCATAACATCGGTTCTTCGATAATCAGGGGTTTGGCGGGCAGGTATAAGCTCGCGTTGAAAAAAGACAGTTCGGTATCGGCGGTGAGCGCGAAAACGGATATTGAGGGGCGCGCGGTAGCAATAGCGGTGCCGCTTACGTTCATGAACCTTTCCGGATGCGCCGTTGCGGCTCTGGTGCGTAAATACCGGGTTGAGTTGAACGATCTTTTGGTCGTCTGCGATGACCTTGACCTGGAGTTTGGCAGGCTCAGGATAAAACCGGGAGGGTCTTCGGGAGGCCAGCGCGGGCTTAAATCGATCATCGACGCGCTCAAAAGCCAGGAATTCGCGCGGCTGCGCATCGGTATTGACAGGCCCCGGCGGACGGAAAAAGTCGTCTCTGATTATGTGTTGTCTTCTTTTCCGCGGGCCCAGAAGAAGCAATTAGAGGAAGTAACGGCGCAGGCGATAGAGTGTTGTGAAATGTGGGTTCGTGAAGGTATAGATGCAAGCATGAACGTGTTTAACAAAAAAGAAAAAATCAAATGAAAGGAAAGCGGCAATGAACAAGTATGAAGCGATGTTTATAACGAAACCTGAGTTATCGGAAGAAGAGCGTAAAACCCTCTTTGCTCAGATCCAGGACGCGGTTATTAAGAATAACGGGCAGGTCTCTCAGGCGGCAGTCTGGGGAGAACGAAGGAAATTGACTTTCCCGATCAAGAAATCGACGGAAGGGGTCTATTTCCTGATGAATTTCACCATTGACCCGGGCGCTATCGTAAAGCTGAAAGAAATATATAAATTAAATGAAAATATCCTGAGGCTTTTAGTCTCAGCTTTGGGAAAAGCGTAAGATCGTTAGTTTCGTTACTATCGTTACTATCGTTAGTTTCGTTTGATGATGTTGTTTTAAAGGAGAGGATTATGGCTAGTTTTAATAAAGTATTGTTGATGGGTAATTTAACGAAAGACCCGGAGTTGCGGTATACTCCTCAGGGCACAGCCGTGGCTAATCTTCGCCTGGCGGTGAACCGGAAATTCAAAGATAGGAACCAGGAGTTGAAGGAAGAGGTCTGTTTTATCACCGCTGTTGTCTGGGATAAACAGGCGGAAACGTGCAATCAGTATTTACATAAAGGAAGCCCTCTTTTTATCGAGGGCAGGCTTCAATCCCGTACCTGGGAAGACAACACGGGGAATAAACGCAGCGTTATCGAGGTCCGGGTGGAACGCGTGCAATTTATCGGCGCGCCTTCCGGAAAAGCGCCCGCTGAGGCATCTGAAGAACCGCGTCAGGAGCATGCTACAGAAACAGCATGGTTAGACGAAAGTGAGGAGAAATTAAATGAGAATTAAACCTAAAAAGATCATGAAAAGGCCGGGTTCCTTTTTACCGATGAGGAAAAGATCGTGCCGGTTTTGCGCCGAAAGAGTAAAGTCAATAGATTATAAAGATATTAAATTGTTGGAATTGTTCGCCAGGGAGCGCGGGGGCATTATTTCGACCCGCAGCACCGGTAATTGCGCCAAGCATCAGCGTAAGATCACCGAAGAGATCAAGAAAGCCCGGTTCCTGGGGCTTATGCCGTACATTAAGGCGTAATTGATAGTATGTCCTTCGGGCGCCGGAATAAAGGTGCCCGCGGGTAAACAGTTGAGTTGCCGATGGAAGTCATACTCGAAAAAGATGTTGCCGGTCTCGGGAAAGCGGGGGGCGTCGTTAAGGTCAAAGACGGCCACGCCTTGAATTACCTTATCCCCCGCGGTTTGGCCGTGTTGGCTACCGATGCTAACCGCAAGAAGCTTCAGCAGGAAATACAGCGCAGGGATATCCAGCAGGAAAAATTAAAGCAGGAAGCGCTGGCGCTGAAAGAAAAATTGGCGAATGTATCGCTGACGATCCCTGTTTTAGTGCATGAAGGGGAGAAGTTATACGCGAATGTCGCCGCGCAGGATATCGCCCGGGCGCTTAAAGACGAAGGTTTTAATATTGAGAAAAACCTTATTGCTTTGGATGACCCGATCAATGCCTTGGGTATTTATGAAGTAGTGGTTAAATTGCATCCTGAGATTTCCGCAAAAATAAAGATCTGGATCGTGAAGAAGTAATAACCGATAACCGAGCACACCCGGCGCTAATTGGAATTGCGCCGGTGCGCGCTTTCTGCGCAGCCGAGTACCGAGAGCATGCCTACTGAATTATCTTCTGATAAACTCCCTCCACAAAACCTTGAGGCTGAAATGGCTGTTTTGGGCTCTATGCTTATAGATGAAGAGGCCATTGCCGTCGCTGTTGAGTCTTTAGACAAGATCTCGTTCTACAAAGATTCGCACCGGAAGATATTCGGGGTCATATCCGACCTCTACGGCGAGAACCGGGCAGTCGACCTGATCACTTTGACCGACGAATTAAAGCGTTTGGGCTTGCTGGATGCGGTCGGCGGCGTCAGTTTCTTGACGGAATTAGTGAACTCTGTCCCAACCGCCGCGAATATCAGCCACTATGTTTCCATCGTTAAGGAAAAGAACACGCTGCGCGGCCTGATCAATAACGCGACAAAGATCGTATCGCTGTGTTTTGAGAATGAAGGAAATGTCGACGAGCTGGTCGATGCCGCGGAGACTTTGATCTTTGATGTCCGGGACCACCGCGCTCAGGGCGCCTGCCTTCACCTCAAAGAGATCATTAAAGACAGTATTGAGACCATTGACAGGCTCTACCAGAAAAAAGCGCATGTTACCGGTATCCCGACGGGATTTATCGATTTCGACATGAAGACCGCGGGGCTGCAGCCTTCCGACCTTATCATTGTTGCCGGGAGGCCTTCCATGGGTAAGAGCGCCTTGGCTTTAAATATGGCTGAATACGCGGGTATCGTGGAAAAAGTCCCGATCGCGTTCTTCAGCTTGGAAATGTCTAAGGAGCAACTGGCTCAGAGGATGCTTTGTTCTCACGCCAAAGTGGACGCGCATAAAGTGCGTACCGGGTATCTTTCTACGTCTGACTGGCCGCGCCTGACCGCGGCCGCGGGTAAATTGTCGGAGGCCCCTATCTTTATCGACGATACTCCCGCTATCTCCGTAATGGAACTGCGCGCGAAAGCCAGGCGTTTAAAATCGCAGTATAATATACAGCTTATCGTTCTGGATTACCTGCAATTAATGCGCGGCAAATTAGGCGTCGATAACCGCCAGGCTGAGATCTCGGAGATCTCCCGTTCCTTAAAAGCGCTGGCCCGCGAACTCAATGTCCCGCTTATCGCTATCAGCCAGTTGTCGCGCGCCGTTGAGTCACGCACGGACCATCGCCCGCAGCTTTCCGACCTTCGGGAATCCGGCGCTATCGAACAGGACGCTGATGTCGTGGTCCTGCTTTTGAGGGAGGAGTATTATAATCCGACGCCGGACAATCAAGGTATCGCGGAGGTCATTATCGCCAAGCAGAGGAACGGGCCGGTCGGGTCGATGAAGCTTACCTTTGTCAAGGAATATACCAAGTTCGAGAATATCATTCAGGGGGAATAACCCGTTAAAGAAAATAGTTTGCTTTTTGAAAAGATTGTGATATATTAAATAAAATTAGGAATGAAGGTTACTGGTTACAAAAATGTGTGTTGGTTTTTACGATAGCACCCCGCGCTTATAGGTATTGCGCGGGTGTTTCGCCTGCCTACCGGCAGGCAGTCCTTCTGCTACACCCAACGCTTAAAAGGAATCGCGTTGGTGTTTCGCCTTCTGCGAAAGGGGTTTGCATACTATCGATGCCTAAAAGATTATTCCTGCTTTTTGCGTGTGTAGCCTTAAGTTTCTGCTCTGCTTTATCCGTCCAAGCGCAAGTGCGCGATAACGAACAATCCTTATCCGGTTCCTCCTCTTCCGAAGCTAAATTAGTTACTGCCATAGACATTTCGGGTAATAAATCCATAAGCACGAATACGGTTTTGTCGAAGATGAAGACCCGTATCGGCAGCCCCTATCAGGAAACGGTCATTAATGACGATTTAAAACGGCTTTATCTTTTGGGGTTCTTCAGCGATATTAAGATCGATACCGAAGATTTCCGCGGCGGAGTGAAGATCGTCGTGTCCCTGGTGGAACGCCCCATAATTGAGAAGATCGCTTTTTCCGGTATCAAGCGCCTGGCGATGAAGGACGCGAAAATTAAAGAGGCCCTGAAATCGAAAGAAACGCAGTACCTGGATTATCCGAACCTGGCAGATGACGTCAAAGAGATAAAAAAATTATATGAAAAGAAGGGCTTCGGCCAGGTCGAGATCAAATATGATGTTTCCATCGATAAAGAAAAGAACAAGGCCCGGGTGGAATTCAGCGTTTTAGAAGGTAAAAAGATACGGATAAAAGAGGTCTTTATCGAAGGCAATAAGAATTTTACCGACCGCAGGATCCTGAAGATACTCAAGACCAAGAAGGCCTGGCTTTTTAACCCCGGGACGTTAAAGGAAGATGTTTTAAAGGAAGATCTAGAGCGCGTCAAATCGTTCTATCAAAGGAACGGTTTCATCGACGCGTTGGTTGAATATGAGGTCAAATCCGATAAGGTCAGGCCGTTTTTGTACCTGAGCATAAAGATCAAAGAGGGGGAGAAATTCCTGGTCGGCGCGGTTACCGTTAAGGGCAACCAGGATGTCCAGGAGTTCGAGATATTCTCGAAGATCAAGGGGTCTGTTTCAGGGAAAGTCTTCAGCCAGGAAGTATTACGCGAGGATATCATGAATATCCAGGGGTTATATTTCGACCGTGGGTACATATCCGCGCAGATAGAGGAGGCAACATCTTTGAATCCCAAGACAGGGCGTATCGATATTGTCTTGACTATCATGGAAAATGAGATCGCCTATGTCGATAAGATAAAGATCAAGGGCAATATTAAAACCAAAGACGTTGTTATCCGCAGGGAATTAAGGATAAAGCCGGGCGACCGTTTTGACGGGGACAAGCTGCGCAGAAGCAAGGAGCGCCTGCAGAATTTAGGCTTCTTTGAAGATGTAAGTTATGATAAGGAAGATACTTCTATCCCTAACAAAAAAGACTTAGTCGTTGAAGTTAAGGAAACCAAGACGGGGTCATTCAGCTTTGGCGGCGGATACAGCACGGTCGACCAGTTCCTCGGGTTCATTGAACTGGAACAGAAGAACTTTGACTGGAAGAATTTCCCTTATTTTACGGGGGCCGGCCAGAATCTCAAGCTTCGTTTCTCCGCCGGTACTGTTACCGACGGATTTGACTTAAGCTTTACCGAGCCCTGGATGTTCGACCAGCCGATCTCTTTCGGTTTTGACGCCTATAAGCATACGCGTAAGCGTGAATCGGATATCGGCTACGGGTATGATGAGGACATTACGGGAGGCGACCTGCGGCTTGGGAAAGAATTATCCGAATATGTCAAGGGCGATGTTAAATACCGGTTTGAGAATATTAAGATAGGCAATGTCGATGATTCTGCCAGCCAGGACCTTAAGGATGAAGTTGGACAGAATAATTTAAGCAGTATGGAATTCTCCCTTTCCTATGACAGCAGGGATAATGTTTTTGATACGAATAAAGGGGACCTTATTTCCGGCTCATTTGAATGCGCGGGAGGGCCTTTTGGCGGCGATAAGAACTTTACCAAGTTTTTCGGTAGGGCGTCGCATTACATCCCGTTATTCCGTAATTCCAATTTGGAGGCCCGCGCGCGCGTGGGTATCGCTAACGCGTTCGGGGATACGGAAAAAGTCCCTATTTACGAGCGTTTCTTTGTGGGCGGGGCGTATTCCATACGCGGTTATAATGAGAGAAAAGTCGGCCCGATCGATCCTGTGACCGAAGATCCGTTGGGCGGAGACGCGTTGGTGGTCGGCAACCTTGAGTATACCTATCCGCTTTTTAATTTCTTTAAGGTGGCGGCATTTTATGATGTAGGCAATGTTTGGAGTAAGGCAGGCGATATCGGCAATGGCGGTTTTAAGTCAGGTGTTGGCCTGGGGGTGAGGATCAAGACGCCTATTGGACCGATCATGCTTGATTACGGGATCCCGCTGAATAAGGAGCCGGGTAAGGAAAGCAGGGGCAATGGCCGGTTCCATTTCAGCATGAGCCACGGTTTTTAAGGCATCTTTGATAGTTTGTGTGAGTTCGCGGCTTTAGATCTTCCCTTATGGTGTGAGGTTTTTCCGCATTCTTTGGTTATGCGCAGATAATTCCATCCGAAGCGGTATTCCGAGATAATAACGGTAAGGTTTTTTGAATATCCGAAGATGGGAGTATATGTTTTAGGGTACGAGGGGCAATCGGTTAAGCGTCTAAAACAAAGTTGCCTTCGAAATGAAGGCCAAGTATATTAAGGAGGGTGGGTAATGAAGAAGACAATGGTATTTGGGTTAGGGTTACTTTTTTGTTTAAGCATTTTCTTAAGCAGCGCCACGGCAGCTGAGAAATTCGCTTATGTTGATTTAAGCAAGATCTTCAGCGAATACGGCAAGACAAAAGATTACGATAAGAACTTAGGCGATAAGCAGACCGGTTATGAAACAGAACGGGATAAGATGGTCAATGATATCAAGAAATTCCAGGACAAGCTGAATTTACTCAATGAAAAGGAAAAAGAGACCAAAAAGGGCGACCTGGAGTCGAAGATCAAAAGCCTGCAGGATTTCGACCGTCAAAAACAGACGGATCTGCGTAAAGAGCAGGATGAGAGAATGAAAGAGATCTTAAAGGATATTGAAGACGCGGTCAAGGCGTATGCGGAAAAAGAAGGCTATACGATGGTGTTCAATGACCGGGTGTTAGTATATCAGGCTAAGAGCATGGATATTACGGATAAGATCGTTGATATCGTCAATAAGGGTTACAAGAAATAATTCAGGTATACGCAATCGGTTTTTGCTTACCCCACAACCGCGAGGTATTGCTTTTGCCTCTGCCTCAACGGTTGTGGGGTAAAATTTAAAGTACGGCTGTAAAAATATTATGAAAAAAACCCTCAAAGAGATAGCTTTGTTTATTAATGGTGAGATCGTCGGTGATGAACGCGCGGTTATTACCGGTGTCGCCGGGATCGAAGATGCCGCCCCGGGAGATATAACCTTTCTTGCTAATCCCAAGTACCGGGGGTATCTGGATAAAACAGAGGCTGCCGCGATCATCACTTCTAAGGATATTACGCAAGCCGCAAAACCTTTGATACGGGTAGAGAATCCATCGCTAGCGTTCGTGAAGGTCGTTTCTTTTATCCTGCCGGCGCAGGAACATATCCCCGCGGGAATACACTCAACCGCGGTGATCGGTAAGGATGTTTGCCTGGGTAAACAGGTTGCTTTAGGCCCCGGAGTGGTTATTGAAGACGGGGTTTCAATCGGAGACCGGACAGTCATTTATGGCCCGGGGTATGTGGGGCGCCAATCGGTAATAGGCAGTGAGTCTTTGATCTATCCGAATGTTTCTATCCGCGAACGGGCCGTTATCGGTAACAGGGTGATCATTCATAGCGGCAGCGTGGTCGGCTCCGACGGTTTCGGGTATGTGACGGTCCAGGGAGTGCACCATAAGATCCCGCAGGTAGGGACGGTTATTGTCGAGGATGATGTCGAGATCGGCTCGAATGTTTCTATCGACCGGGCGCGTTTCGACAAAACGGTGATCGGTGCGGGCACGAAAATAGATAACCTGGTGCATATCGCGCACAATTGCGTCATCGGCAGGAATTGTTTGATCATCGCCCAGGTCGGTATCTCAGGCAGTACCACGGTCGGAAATAATGTTATCTTAGCCGGCCAGGTCGGGGTGGTAGGGCATATTGAGATCGGGAATAATTCGATCGTTATGGCGCAGTCAGGGGTGAACAAGTCTCTTCCCGACGGCAGCATTGTGTGGGGAACCCCGGTGAGGCCGGCGAATATCGCTAAACGCATAAGCGCTTCGCTGCCGCAGCTGCCGCGCTTGTTTAATACAATAGGGGCGTTAAAGAAGCAGATCGAGGCGTTGGAATTAAAAGTAAAAAACCTGGAACGAACATAAGTTTCGTTATACAATAGAGCGCAGCAATAAAGGATAAAAAAATCATGAATAAACAACATACTATCGCCTCTGAAGCCCAAATAAAAGGGGTCGGGTTACATACCGCTAATAAGGTCAATGTTACGTTTAAGCCCGCCGAAGTAAACGCGGGGGTAAGCTTTATCCGGACTGACCTGCCTGACCGCCCAATTATCAAGGCAAGCCTTGATTCGTTGATCCCGAAGGTCTCCAGCATCCGCCGCAGCTCTATCGGGCTGGGAGATATCCAAATATATACCATCGAGCATTTAATGGCCACGCTTCAGGGCATGGGCATCGATAATATCTGCATCGAGATCGATAATAATGAGCTCCCGGGAATGGACGGGAGCGGTTTAAGTTTCTTTGAGGTCCTCTCGAAAGCGGGCCTCCGGGAGCAGGATGCCCCGCAGCAGTACTTTGCGATCAAAGAGCCGATATACGTCGAGGATGATTCCTGTTCGATCGTGGCATTGCCTTCGGCGGAATATAAGATCTCCTATACGTTAAGTTATAACCATCCGATGCTTAAATCGGGGTTCCTGGAGCTCAGCATCACTCCGGAAACGTTTAAGAAAGAATTAGTGGGCGCGCGCACCTTTTGCCTGGAAGAAGAGGCGCAGCAGCTGCAAAAGCAGGGTTTAGGCAAAGGGGCCAGTTACGACAATACTCTTGTCGTCGGGAGAAACGGCGTTATTAAGAATAAATTACGTTTTGAAGATGAGTTTACGCGCCATAAAATACTGGACCTCCTGGGCGATCTGTACATTATCGGCCACCCGATCAAGGCGCATATTATCGCCTTAAAGAGCGGGCATTCGTTGAACCTGAAGCTGGTCAAGAAAATATTACAGCAAAAAGAAAAATTCGCGACGGTGGGGATCAGTACTTCGTATCATCCCCAGACGCAGGGGGAACTCAATGTCACGGAGATCATGAAGATATTGCCGCATCGTGAGCCTTTCCTTTTTGTCGATAGGATACTTTCCATGGAAAAAGGAAAGCGCGCTGTCGGCATCAAGAATGTAACGATCAATGATTATTTCTTTAAGGGCCATTTTCCCGGAAAGCCTGTTATGCCCGGCGTTATCATCATAGAAGCTATGGCGCAGGTCGGGGGCGTTATGATGCTGGCTCCTGAAGAGAACAGGGGAAAGATCGCTTATTTTATGGCTATCGATAACGTTAAATTCAGGAAACCGGTCTTGCCGGGGGATCAGCTTGTCCTTGAGATAGAAGCGGGTAAGATAAAGTCCCGGACCGGGCAGGTCTTCGGCAAGGCTTTGGTCGACGGTAAAGTCGTGGCGGAGGCTGACCTTATGTTCGCCCTCGCCGACGCGTAACTGTTTTTACGGAACAATTTTTATTATGGATAAAGGCATACACTCAACAGCGATTGTTTCAAAGAAAGCCGTATTAGGCAAGGGCGTTTGTATCGGCCCTTTCACTATTATCGCGGACCATGTTGTCTTAAAAGAAGCGGTCACGATCGGCGCTCATTGCGTTATTCAGGGCAATACCTCCATCGGTGAGGGCACGCAGGTCTTTAGCGGCGTTGTCCTCGGCAGCCAGCCGCAGGACCTTAAATATAAAGGGGAAAAGAATTTCCTGGAAATAGGTGAAAATAATATTATTCGCGAATTCTGCACTTTTAATCCAGGGACCGGTGAAGGCGGAAAAACGATCGTCGGCAGTAATAATCTTTTTATGGCGTATTCTCATGTCGCTCATGATTGCCTGGTCGGCGATCATTGCATCCTTGCCAACGGCGCTACGCTTGCCGGGCATGTTACGGTGCAGGATCATGTGGTGCTCGGAGGATTATCGGCGGTCCATCAATTTGTCCGGGTAGGAAAGCTTGCGATCATCGGCGGTTGTTCAAAGGTGGTGCAGGATATCCCGCCTTTTTCTACCTGCGACGGCCATCCGGCGGCGGTTTACGGCTTAAACCTTATTGGCCTTAAGCGTAACGGTTTTTCCCGTGAAGCGGTCTTGCAATTGCGCCAGGCTTTCCGCATTTTGTTTAATTCCGGCCTTTCAGCGAAAAACGCGGTTGAAAAAATAGAGTCTTCGTTTAAGCCGAACGATGAAATTACGTACCTGGTGAACTTTGTGAAAGATTCCCAGCGGGGAGTCAGCCGTTCCTGTCGCGCGAGGCGGAGTGTTTCCGACCAGGAAGAACAAAAAACTTCCGTGTGATCGCTCGTTTCTTTAAACCCAATTCATAACCTTAGGACATATGGATAAAATCGGCCTTATCGCGGGCAACAGGCGGTTTCCGATCGTATTCTCAGAAGCCGCGAAGAAAAAGAATTGCTCGATTGTCGCTGTTGCTATTAAAGGGGAAACGTCGCATCAATTAAAGAAGTATGTTGACCGTATCCATTGGATCAGCCTCAGCGATTTCCGGGCGATGTTCGAGATCTTCAAGGTTGAAGGGGTCAAAAAGATCGTGATGGCCGGACAGATCAGCCCTTACCGGCTTTTCAGCCGGGAAGTTAATCAAAACATCGATCTAAAGAAGCTGCTGGACAGCATAAAAGACAGGAAAGCCAATACGATATTCGAAGCTATCGCTGAGCGGTTAAAGGAATTCGGCTTTGAATTAATAGATTCGACGACGTTCATCGGCGATATGCTGCCGAAGAAGGCTGTTTTGACCGCCCGGGAGCCGAACCTGGAGGAATGGGATAATATCCATTTCGGCATGCCTATCGCCAAAGAGATAGCCCGGTTAGATATCGGTTTGACTATCGCGGTCAAGAATAAGGCGGTGGTCGCTGTTGAGGCGCTTGAAGGCACTGATAACTTGATCCGGCGCGCAGGCTCGATTGCGCGAGGGGGAACGGTGATAATTAAAGTGAGCCGTCCTGATCAGGACATGCGTTTTGACATTCCGGTTATAGGTTTAAATACGGTTAAAACTCTGATACGCTCAGGGGCCGGCTGCATGGCTATTGAGTCGAATAAGACGCTTTTCATAGATCAGGAAGCCAGTGTTAAACTTGCGGATAGGAAATCTGTGTCAATCGTTTCGGTATAGGAATAGCCTTAAGTAATTTTTGCTTGACAAGAGCTAGCTTATACTATAAACTATTCCCAACAAGGAGGTTATGATGGCAAGAACGGTCAGGGCAAAAACACCGGTGAAATTAAAAACAACGTCGAAACCAAGCTTAAAAGTAAGTACCAGCGAAACGTCTTTTAAATTATTCGCTCCTCAGGCAGCAAGGGTCAGTGTCGCGGGAAGTTTTAATAATTGGGATACTGTTTCACTTTCCGGTAAAAAGGATGCAAAAGGTAACTGGATAGTGAAGGCAAGCCTGAAGCCCGGTAACTATGAATATAAGTTCTTTGTTGACGGGTCATGGTTATTGGATCCACAGTGTAAGTCCAATGTTTGCAATTCATTCGGTACACAGAATTCACTGATTATCGTTAAATAACAGCAAATTTCCCCACTTTTTCCGGATTGATTGAAAGAGTTCTGAAAAGGTGGGGATTTTTTTTGCCTTTATGGTATAATATTAAGGCAAAAGTTAAGAATGGATCTCTTTTCTCTCATGTCATGCCCGAATGTTTTAATCGGGCATCTAAAAACCGTCACCGCGCTAATCGCACCTTGGCATAAATGATTGCCAAATGCGCGCTTTCTACCAGAAATTGCTCGGGGTGTGCGGCTTTCTGTCTAGCAAGGACGCACCCAGCATTCCTATTAAGCTGGGGTGTTGCCGCAGATTCCCGCTTTCGCGGGAATGACAATTTTCATACTTTTTGGCTTTAGCTTTTTACTTTTTTTTAAGAGGATAGGTTTAGATATGCGCTATATATATGGTCCGTTAAAATCACGCAGGTTGGGGTTTTCCTTAGGTATTAGCTTAACCCCTTATAAAATATGCAGTTTTGACTGTGTTTATTGTCAGTTGGGCAAGACAACGGTTAAAACAATGGAGCGTAAGGATTATTTTAATGCCGATGAGATATTGGCTGAGATGCGTTCATGGTTCCAGTATAATCCGGAAGCCGCCAAACAGCTTAATTTTATTACTTTTTCCGGTTCAGGCGAGCCGTTATTGAATAAAAAGATCGGTGAATTAATATACCAGATAAAGAAATTGAGCGCGCTTCCTGTTGCTGTTATTACCAACGGTTCACTGTTGAGCCTGCCTGAAGTCCGCCAGGAGCTGCTTGGGGCGGACCTGGTGATCCCTTCGTTAAACGCGGCGACTGCCAAGGCCTTCGAAAAGATCGACCGGCCCGATCCTTCATTAAAGATCGAAGATGTGATCAACGGATTGGTTGAGTTCCGTAAGGCTTTTAGAGGCAAGATCTGGTTAGAGGTGATGCTGGTTAAGGGCATAAATGATGATATGAGCCATATCAAGAAGCTTAAAGCGGCTATTGAGCAGATAGAGCCTGACCAGGTCCAGCTGAATTCTCCCGTGCGTACTACCGCTGAGAAGGATATTGAGGCGGTTGATAAGGAGATCCTGGAAAAGATCAAGGGGATGTTGGGTGATAGGTGTGAGATCATTTAATGACGCGCCCATGGTTCGACGCGCCGATAATTTAACGCAGGCTTGCTCACCATTGATGGTTCGACGCGCCCATAGCTCAATTGGATAGAGCATCTGCCTTCGGAGCAGAGGGTTGGAGGTTCGATTCCTCCTGGGCGCATATAGATTCCATCTTTCGACGTATTTGCCCTGCGGGCTCATTTGCTCAGGCTGGTTCGACTTGTGGTGAGCAAGCGACCTTTCGATAAGTTCAGGGGAGCGCGTCGAACCACTCCTGGGCGCATTTTTTCCGGTTTTCGGTGATCGGGGATCGGTTTTCGTTATCCGATAAAATAAGAACCGACCGGGTCTTGAATACACGTCAAACTAAATATCTTTAACAAATCGGATTGACGCTGCAATAAGTAAATGTTATAATTGTAAAGCTAAATTTGTATGTATCTAAAGGCCATTAGCTTTCCTCCTGCGCCCATCGATAAGAAGTATGATGGTAGGGCTTCGGAGGGATTCGCTCATGGACGATAAAATAGATTGGGGCCATTAGCTCAATTGGCGGAGCAGGACACTCTTAATGTCAAGGTCGTAGGTTCGACTCCTACATGGCCCACCAATTTTTCGCGAAGCGAAAAATTGACCCCGAGCTTCCCTGTGTTTTAAGCATCGGAAGCGAGGGGCCAAAACAACAGCCGCGAAGCGAAAAATTGACCCCTCGTTTCCGGAATTTTAGTACGAGAGAAACTCGGGATCAAAGGTATTCATGTGGTACGTTTATATCCTTCAGTGTAAAGATCGTTCTTTCTATACCGGTATTTCAGAGAATCTTCAAGATAGATTAGATACACATAATTCCGGCAAAGGCTCAAATTATACTAAAGCCAGAAGGCCTGTTCAATTATTGTATTGTGAAGAATTTGAGGCTAAGAGTCAGGCGAGGCTGAGAGAATTAGAAATAAAAAGCCTTAGCGTCAAGAACAAAAGAAAACTAATTAAGTTTGGGTTAGGTAAGAGGTTTCCCTCGGCTTAGAAACGAATTGTGATTAAGCCTCGGGACTTCGTTCCTCGACTCTGATAATAAAGCCAGGGAGTCTCGGAACTTCGCGACTCCTACATGGCCCATAAATTCGCCTCGATATAATTTTCGCCGAATTACCCCGCCGAGTGCATGAAAATTATCGAAGAAAATTTTCATGCATCTTACGAGGCGGGGCCAATTTATATCAAAGCGAAAAATTGACCCCGAGCAATAAGGCAGTTTACTCCAATTATCACCATGCTCAAGAGGAATGATGGTTAGTAAGAAATACCAGCTAATCGAGCATACCGCGGATATAGGAATTATCGTCACCGGAAAAGATTTAAAGCAATTGTTTAAGAACGCCGCGCTCGCTGCCTTTGATATCGTTGCGGAAAGACGAAAGGCAAAATCAAAAAAAACACCCCATATATCTTATTCTGTAAAACAAAAAGCCCTGGATCTGGAAGAGCTGCTGGTTAACTGGTTAAATGAGTTGTTGTTTTTGTCGGCGACCAAAGAAGTGATCTTTGACGATTTTAAAATAAAGAAATTGTCCCCGGGTTCTATCGAGGCGGATGTCAGCGGAGCCTCAAGCGTTGATTACCGCTTCAAGACCGAAGTTAAAGCGGCAACGTACCATGAATTAAAGGTAGAGAAGTCCTCGGCGGGTTGGAAGGCCCGGGTCATATTTGATTTGTAGGTGCCCTCATGTCCGGTTTATGGGAAGGTCCGTTAGAAAAGATCGATGATTACCGTTGGCGTATCCCCCGGTCGTATATGCCGGGAATGCGGGTGCCGGGCATTATTTATGCCGATGAGAAGTTATTAAAAGATATCCGTAACGATAAAGCCCCGCAGCAGGTGGCGCATGTCGCGTTTTTACCCGGGATCGTCAGGGCGTCACTGGCCATGCCCGATATGCATTGGGGATTCGGGTTTCCCATCGGAGGCGTTGCCGCTACCGACATCGAAAATAACGGGGTGATCTCCCCTGGCGGCGTCGGTTACGACATTAATTGCGGCGTCAGGCTTCTGCGAACGAATTTAGAGTACCAGGACATAAAAGACAGGGTCAGGGACCTTGTTCATGCTCTTTTCTCATATGTGCCTACGGGTGTCGGTTCTAAGGGCGATATCCGGGTCAGCCAGAAAGAAGAGCGCGAGGTCTTAGTCCATGGTTCAGGCTGGGCGGTCAAGCAGGGCTACGGCACGGAAGAAGATTTAGAGTGCACTGAAGAGAACGGGGCGATAGAAGGCGCTGACCCCGAAGCTGTTTCGCACCGCGCGTATGAGCGGGGCAAGGCGCAATCCGGCACGCTTGGTTCAGGAAATCATTTTCTGGAAATTCAGGTCATCGATCAGCTCTATGACAGGGATGTTTGCGATGAATTGGGATTGGACCTGGGTGAGGTTATGGTGATGATCCATTCCGGGTCCCGGGGCTTAGGCTATCAGGTTTGCGAAGACTACGTTAAAAGTATGGTGCATTGTCTTCAAAAATACCAGATCAATGTCCCCGACCGGCAGCTTGCCTGCGCGCCGGTGAATTCGAGCGAGGGGCAGGCGTATTTAGGGGCAATGAAGTGCGCGGCCAATTACGCCTGGGCAAACCGGCAATGCCTGATGCATCTGGCGCGAAAGGCCTTTGAAAAGGTCTTCGCGCAGTCATGGCAGAAATTGGGGATGTCTTTGATCTATGATGTCGCCCATAACATCGCGAAGATCGAAAAATATACCATTGACGGTAAAGAAAAGAAATTATGCGTGCATCGTAAAGGCGCCACGCGCGCGTTCGGCCCGGGACATCCGGCTTTACCGCAGCGCTATAGAAAGATCGGCCAGCCGGTGATCATTCCGGGGGACATGGGGAGGAATTCGTATCTTCTTGTCGGCACGCAAAAGGCGATGGATGAAACATTCGGCTCTACCTGCCATGGCGCGGGGCGGCTTATGTCACGGACCGCGGCGCTTAGGTCTATCGACCTGGGGAAATTGATGAAAGATCTGGAATCAAAAGGGATCGTGGTGCTGGCTGAAGGAAAAGGCACGATCATCGAAGAAGCCCCCCAGGTATATAAAGACGTTAATGATGTGGTGGATGTGGTGCATAACGCGGGTATCGCCAAGCGTGTCTGCCGGATGCGACCACTTGGCGTTATTAAAGGGTAGAAATTAAGTAATTGCGTATTGCCTCAAGTATACGCGGTGAGGAGAACATGTTAGATATAAGATCCATTAGAGAAAATCAGGAAGCGGTGAGGAAAGCGTTACGGGACCGTTTGTCTCGGATAAGCCTCGAGCAGATCATTGAGATCGACGACGCCCGGCGCAAGGTCCTCCTGGAAATTGAAGATTTGAGGTCGCTCCGCAATAAAGCTAACGATGAAATAAGCCTTTTGTGTAAAGAGAAAAAAGACCCGGGAGAAAAGATCCTGTCCATGAAAGGGATCTCTGAACAGATCGACCGCGCCGAAGACCTTTTGAAAATAGAAGAATCGAAATTGGAAGGGATAATGTTGACCGTCCCGAATATCCCTCATGCGTCAGTGCCGGTAGGGGACCCTGACGCGGCCCGGATCGTGCGTTCCTGGGGTGAGCTCCCCGCGTTTGATTTTAAGCCGGCGAACCACGTCGAGTTGAGCCAGCGGCTGGATATCATTGATTTCCCCCGCGCCACAAAGATCACCGGCTCGAATTTTGTCCTGTATAAAGGTCTGGGCGCGAAATTGGAAAGAGCGCTCATTAATTTCATGCTTGATTTCCATACGCAAAAACACGGGTATACTGAAATATTCCCGCCTTTTTTAGTGAATAGAAAAACTATGACCGGGACCGGCCAGCTTCCTAAGATGGAAGATGATATGTATAAACTTGCCGATGATGATTTGTTTTTGATCCCTACCGCCGAAGTTCCCGTTACCAATATTTACAGCGATGAAATACTTGAAGAAAACGACCTGCCGAAATGTTTTACCGCCTATACGCCTTGTTTTCGCAGGGAAGCCGGCTCATACGGTAAAGACACCAAGGGTTTGATGCGCGTGCATCAGTTCAATAAAGTAGAAATGGTGAAGCTCGTCAAACCTGAGGGCTCATATGATGAATTGGAGAAGCTGGTTAATGACGCGGAAGAGGTCCTGAAAACTTTGGGGTTGCCTTATCGGGTCAAGGCCCTCTCAACGCAGGATTTGAGTTTCGCCGCCAGTAAATGTTATGACCTGGAGGCTTACGCGATAGGCGCGGACAAATGGCTTGAGGTTTCAAGCTGCAGCAATTTCGAAAGCTTCCAGGCGCGGCGCGCGAAGATCCGCTTCAGGAGAAACGACACCAAGAAGCTTGATTTTGTGCATACGCTTAACGGCTCGGGTGTGGCGACAGCGCGCACCATGATCGCTTTATTGGAGAATTATCAGCAAAGGGACGGCTCTGTAATCATTCCGGAATGTTTACGGCCGTATATGAATGGAACGGATAGAATTTCCCCGTAAGGGCAGTGAAGACAGGTTTTTAGAAGATTTAAAGTTCGATGCCGGCAGGGGTGGCGGAGGCGGCGGCGGTATGTCAAAGATACCGGGAGTCTCTAATAAGGTTTTCGGCATTATTAAGTTTATCTTAGGATTGTTCCTGCTGCCGATGGTGTACGCGGCGACGCGTTCTTTTCTGGGCGAGCTTGTTTTGATCGATCGAGGCCTGCAGCGTAGTTTTTGGGTGGGGATCGTCTCGTTTGTGATCATGTATTTGTTTATTTATGAGCCGGCGATCATCTATCGTAAAGGCCACCGGTTAGTCGAGATCATCTTTAGTTTTTTCGCGCCCCTGGTCAAGGTCGCCCCGTTCTTGCTGCCGGTTTATACTATAATGATCTTTGTGCTTTATTTGATCGTCTCGATGTTTGTTAAGTCCCCGGAACTCTTGCATAATTTTCTTTCTTTGTTCGGGTTTAGCGCCGCGCTGCATCTGGTATTTAGCGCCAAATCAATGCGCACGAAGCAGGGCGATTTCTTTAAAGCTAATTATATCTTCGGTTTTTCATTCATTTATTTATTGAATGTCACGCTGGTCGCGGTATGTTTAAACCTGGTCTTCGATAAGTTCTCGCTGGTTAATTTTATGAATATGACTTTTAAGCTTACGCATAATATTTACAGCGGGGTTTTTACGCAGTTGTTTGTTCCGCAGTAGAGAGTAAGTTTTTGGTCCCTCGCCACTGATAAGTAAGTAAGGGTGGCTCGGGATTGATTCCTGACAGTGGATAGAGGGGAATCAGTTCCTCCGATAAGTTGAGAGAAGGTAAGGGGGTTCGGGATAAAATCACCGGGAAGAAAAAGAGTGTGATTTTGCGTTCCCATTAGTCATCCCCGCATGCCTGCCTACCGGTAGGTAGGCTTTAAGCGGGGATCTGCCGCAGCACCCCAGCTTAATAGGAATGCTGGGTGCGTCCTTTCTGGACAGAAAGCGGCGTACCGGCGCAATTTCCAATCAGCGCCGGGTGTAAATAATTGTGTTATTGAGGGTAGGTTCTTTCGTGTCATTGCGAACCCCGAAGGGGTGAAGCAATCTTTTAAGATAGAATGGTGAGATTTTTGCCCCTCGCTTAAGCACTGGAATATTTCTAAAAGTTTCTGGATGGGTAGCGGGTAAACTTTTAGAAATATTCTGCGTAAGCTTCGGGACAGAATTTGTTTCACAAATTCTTGGAGGCGTGGCAGAGTGGTTGAATGCGGCGGTCTTGAAAACCGTTAGGTATCGCAAGGTGCCTCGAGGGTTCAAATCCTTCCGCCTCCGTTTTTCTTCCTCTAGCGAAAAACCAGTATCAACGAACTGGTTTTTCGCAACATTTAGAAGAAGAAAAACGGATTCCTGCGAGACATCCGGCGAGCAGGAATCTTCGTTAGCTGATTTGGCGCAACATTTAGAAGAAGAAAAACGGACTCTGGCGAGGCTCTGACGAGCCAGAGTCTTCGTTAGCGATAAACGTAGATCCCTCGCTCCTGATAGGGAAAGTTAGGGGAGCTCGGGATTCATTCGCGCAGATAACTTACGCTTCCTTATGGTCGCGTAAGTTATGCGCTCATGAACGAGCCAGAGTCTTGACGCAATATTTAAAGAAAAACAGTTCGAGTGGTTGTGGAACATATTAGGCGCATAGCGGCAGGATTCGAAGCCAAATTGCGCCGACCAACGGGACGAATAGCCCTCCGTGGACTGTCCGGGACGGTTCTGAAGCTAATCCCATATCTGTCCCATGTTTGAGCCTGAGAGTTTTGAGAAATCCGGTATCCTTATGTCCGCAAGGATTACCCTGAACGCCGATAGAAGCCGATGTCATCGGATTTCCTTGAAGTATTCCCCCAATGGAACTATGATGGATAAAAATATTTACTTATGGAGGAGGCATGCTTTCATTAAAAATAAATTTGCTGTTATTGCTGCTTGCAGTGGGATATCCGGCTCTTATGTTGATAAGAGACCGGTGCGCAGGTAAAAATAGCGTCGCACTATCAAAAAAATGGCAATTTATTTTTGTTGTGTTTTATGCTGTTATCGTCTGTGGTGCGTTTTTTCTGGTATCCAGCTTCAACAGTTCAAACAAAGAAGAGGCTTTTTTGTTGGAATGTGAGGTCGAAGCGCAATTCCCGCCCTATCTTATGGTTGATGGGCTGGTGAATATTGAAACCAAACTGTGTATTCCTTTTGTGGAAGAACTGATCGAGAAGAATAAAGATATAAGGCAGGTTGGGTTTCAGGTGTATGAGCATCATTTTCGCGTGCTTTTAAAGGGCGACAAAAACATTTCTGCCGATAAATTGCATAAAGGGATACAGGAAGCTATTGCTAGCAGTAAATTTATCGATCCTAAACTATATAGACAGCAACGGGATCGGATAACCCCGCATCCTATGCTGGTCCGGGTCCCTTTTGACTTTGAATTTCCCGATGAATATGACGCGCCATATTACAACCTCATTGTTCATAGTGATAGAATGGCCGCATATGACGTATCACGTGCGAATATAAGAGATGCGCTCGTTATGGCAGTTCCATCCGGCACCGGTATCTTATCTGTTAAGTCGGATGATTTTGACAAGACGTTGGACCAGCCGCAAAAACTCTGGGAGTCATTGTCGAATGTGCGCGTTAAAGATAATATACTGTTGCGAGACGTAGCTGAAATAAAACAAACATCCATGCGAATAAGCCGGCCGATGTATACTGTTGCCGAATTTAAGAAGATGGCAGATGGGTTGAAGGAGAAGCGCGGGAATTTACAGCAATAAGAGGGTTATAAATGATTTCAGGCGCGCAGTACCTCAAGATAAGGAGCATAGCTGTATGCGGTTATTAACGAAAGCTAAACTTTTTTGCATCCTGTTTCTTATGCTTTTATTTTTGTGTTCATGCGGAAAGGTTATTCCGGGTGATCAAGTGATAATAGGGGAATTATATAGTCTTATGGGAGATGGTGGCGCGCCGTCCGTTTTTTTTATACAAACTGAAACCTGCAAATATTATATATTCCCTTCTTCGGACTATCCTAAAGATAAAGGCAGGCAGTATGAGTTAGGAAAAAATTATGTTGCGAGCGGTAGGATTATCTCAGATCCGGAGGAGATCAGCAAATATACAGGTGGTTACAGATTTGAGGCGAATGGCCAATATTTTCTGATGAATAAATTGCAGGAATATTCTACATATGATGTTTCGCGGCTATCCGGCAAGCAGAAACTGATTGCGACAACATTTCGTGTGGCTCGTGAAATGAAAGGGGATTATTCAAGGCACCTATTGGATGAGATGGTGAATTACAAAAAAACACAATTGGGGTATTCAAGGTTACACCTTGCGGTTTATGAAGATGACATCGCAGTCAAACAGCTTTTAGCTGAAGGAAATGACGTTAATGTAAAGAATAATGCCGGGGAAACACCGCTGTCTTTGGCTGTTGAGGATAATAATATCCGGATCGCCAGGATTTTGATCGAAAACGGCGCCAATCTGAATATGACAAAACCATCTTTATTAGAGGCGGCGATTTCCAATAACAGCGTTGAAATGGTCGAGCTTCTGGTGAGAAATAATATTGATGTCAATCTACCGTGCCACGACGGATCCGCATTATATTGCGCCGTTACTAAGCCTAATTATCAAATAACCGAATTGTTATTGAAATACGGAGCTGCTGTAGACATAGGTGAGCAAATGAACACTCCGCTTATCGCTGCGATAGATAAGGAGGATTATGATCTAGTTGAAGTGATGTTCGCGCATTTATTGTTGAAGCATGGGGCTGATGTTAACAAGAAAGGTGGTTTTTGGGGCGATCAAACCCCTCTGCATATTGCAGTCAGAAGAAGAAACCCTGATGTTATACGTCTTCTATTAAAGAATGGTGCTGATAGGAATATTAAAGACAGAAATTCTTTGACCCCGGAAGAGATTGCTATTGAAGAGGGATATTCTGAGGGTGTTGATATATTGAAGGAAGCAGATAACGGCGCTGCGATTCTTCGAGACAACTAAATCCAAAACGACAAAAGATTAAGGATACAGAGATGAAGCTTACACAAGATGAATTTATAAATCAGCTGTTTCTTGCCGCTGATCAGGATCACGAAGAAACCGTTAAGGATCTTTTAGCCTCGAATAAGGATAAGGATGTTGATGAGAAAATGAAACACGGGAGAACGGTGCTTCATGCGGCCTCGGAAAGCGGGCACCTTGAGATCGTCAAGCTGCTTGTAGACGCAGGGGCGGACATGAATATCAGCGCTAACTCTGGAATGACACCGCTTCATCTTGCCGCGAAATATGGCTATCCGGAAGTTGTTAAGTTTTTTATAGGCGCAGGCGCGGCTGTAAATGTCCGCTCGAATTCTGGAACAACGCCGCTTCATCTTGCCGCACAGTCCGGACATCCGGAAGTCGTTAATCTTCTAATATCCGCGGGCGCTGATCTTGGCGAAAAGGATGAAAGAGGCTTTACCGCATTAATATTAGCTTCCATGAATGATAGGCTTGAAATAGTGAAGCCGATACTTGAAAGCGGTGACGAGTGCGCAATTAACGCTTTTGACGCGAATGGCTGGACAGCCTTAATGCATGCAAGAGATAAAAGGTGTGTTGAAATAGCACAGCTATTGGAAAAGCGAGGTGCAATTACTCAGCCTCAGAACCGATCGCAGGAAAAAATTATCCTCAAGAATTCGGAGGAAAGATCCCGGAAGAAGACAGCCCTATCAGCATTAGAGAGAAAGGCCACTCTTATAGCGGCGGGCAGCGGGGTACTCGCAGGAGTCATCGGCTTTTTAGCCGGGGTATATTTTTTCAATGGAGATCTGTTGACGTATATAGCAACCGCAATATTGCTTATCGCCGTAACCAGGTTCAAGATGCTGAAAGAACAATTGGTCTCAGGGTTGACCGGGGCGATAACGGTTTTGATCTTGTTGAATGCGCTTAAATTAACAATAAAATAATTTCTGAGCCATATGGAGGACGCATGCTTCCATTAAAAACAAATTTGTTGTTAGTGTTGCTTGCGGTGGGATATCCGGTTGTTATGGCGATAAAAGATTATTACACACGCAAGAACGGCGGCGCACTATCAAAAAAACGGCAATTTAATCCTGTTGTGCTTTATGCAGTTATCGTATGTGCGACACTCTTCGTCTTGATGAGAAATAAAGATGCGCCAATCAGGATTAAGTACCCAGGACAAATTAAGTTTATTAAGTACTTAAAGAATAGCAATATGCCTGATTTATTTCCATTGAAATTGGTTGAGTATATTGAAAAAACCAAATCAATCGCTTTTACCGAACGTGTTATTGCGTTATCGGTGAGATTAAAAGCCGATCCTAAAAATACGGAGGCATTAGTTGATCTCGGCAATTTATATTACGACAGTGACCTGAGTTCAATAGCGATTAAGGCATATGAGAAATCGTTAAAGTTTAATCCGCACGATGTTAATGTTATTACTGATCTAGGTGTTATGTATAGAAGGACCGGTAATGCAAAGAAAGCGGTGGAATGTTTCGATAAGGCGATAGCTGTAAGACCAGAATTTCAACCAGCGTATTTTAATAAGGGGATAGTTTTATTAGATGATCTAAATGACAAGCCCGGAGCCATAGAGTCATGGGAAAAGATACTTGAAATAAACTCGGTTGCTGTAGTTCCTAATGGGCAACCATTAAAAGAATTTATAGATCAAATCAAGAATGAGGAATAGAAAGGCGACGGCGCCTTTGTTGTTCTTACCGGGTAGCCAATCTGCTTCGCAGGGAACAAGCAAGCTATGTAAAGTGCCGCGAAGTGAGCGTGATAAAACTCATATTGTCATGAGTCGCTCCTAATGTGTTTTTCAGCCTTTGTTAGCTGGTTTAACGCAACATTTAAAGAAAAACAGCGGCTTCAGTCGTGGTGCCACCCCTTGAAATCCTCATTCGATTAAATTATTACTTACCTGTCCTATGTACCCTATGAAAACACTCAAATATGCGATCCCGGAACTTGTCTCTCCTGCCGGCGATTGGCCTTCTTTGCAGAGCGCGATAAGCGCGGGGGCGGACGCGGTTTATTTCGGGCTTAAAGAATTGAACATGCGTTTAGCCGCGGATAATTTTGACGCCCTGGAAATGGGCAAGGTCATGTCATTATTGCGCAAGAATGGAAAAAAAGGGTACCTGGCGATAAACACGATCCTTTATGAAAAAGAGGTCCCCAAGGTCAAAAAGATGCTTTCGCGGGCCAAAGAGAGCGGGGTTGACGCGGTGATCGCCTGGGATATGGGAGTAGTGTCCCTTGCCCGTGAATTCGGCGTCCCGGTACATCTTTCAACTCAGGCAAGTGTCGCTAATTTCGAGTCTTTGCGGTTTTTTTCCCGTTTAGGGATCAAAAGGGTCGTTGTAGCCAGGGAATGTTCTCTTGCCGATATAAAGGATATTATCGCTAAAATAAAAAAACAAAAGCTGGATTGTCAGGTAGAAGCCTTTATCCACGGGGCAATGTGCGTGAGCGTCTCCGGCAGGTGCCTGTTATCGCAGTATACGTTTCGTAAATCAGCTAATAGAGGGGAATGCTTTCAGCCGTGCAGGCAGGAATACTTGATTAAAGAAGCGGCAGGGCCCAATGAGTTTATTGTAGGAAAGGGCTATTTGTTAAGCCCGAAAGACCTGTGTTCGATTGATTTTATCGATAAGATCATTGCCTCCGGGGTTAGCGCTTTGAAGATAGAAGGCCGGATGCGTTCTCCCGAATATACTCAAGTAGTAACTTCGGTTTATCGAAAAGCCATAGACGCGTTCTTTAAAAATGAGCTTTCTTTGCCGCTCAAGAAAGCTTTACGTAAAGAGTTGGAAACAGTTTTTAACAGGGGTTTTGACAGCGGTTTTTATTTCGGTGAGCCTTCAGGTGAGGAAAGCCTTTTGGGAGCGCACGGCTATGAAAAGATCTTCCTGGGGGAGGTGACAAACTTTTATAACCGCATCAGCGTGGCGGAGGTGATTTTAAGGAATGGGAGTGTTTCTGAAGGGGATGAATTACTGGTTTTTGGTAAATCGACCGCGTCATTCTTCCTTCCGGTCCTGGAACTGCAAATAAAACACCGCAAGGTCAAGCTTGCCCATAAAGGGGACTTAGTGGGGATAAAAACAGACCGTCCGGTCAAACCAAAAGATAAAGTGTTCCTTTGGAGAAAACGTAAAAATTAGTTTGATAACCGGGTTTTTAAGCGATTATTTACCCGGCATCAGGCTACAAATTAGTAGATGCATATTTTTTTTATTTTGTGGTATAATTATTCATTACGGTTGTACACCTTGAGCATCGGGTGCATGCACAGTAGTGCGCGCATCCGTTATATATAGATTATTTGCTGGTCAATTAATCAGTTGAAAGGAGAGAGGTATGTATGACAATCTGGTAGGGGTGTCTGAAGTCATTAAAATTGTTTTATTAGCCTTAAATCCTGTTATTTTGATCATCGGGCTTGTTATGTTCTTAGTGAATGAAGAAAAGTATCAAAAATTAGAAAAACTTCTTGATCGGGAGTTGGGGATAAAACAGAAATTGATCCCCGGCATCGAGAAGAATATATATACATTTCATCAGTTCTTGTTAAAGAAGAAAGTATTCGTCGGGATAGTCTTTGTTGTTTATGCTATTCTTTCATATGTGATCTGGACGAATTAGGGATTGGATCGAGTTGAGCGTAAGCTGATTTTCCCGTTGTTTAAATACTGCCGTAAAAATCCTGCTTGACGGCAGGCAGGAAACAAACCAATTCAACTTTCACTCATAAGACCCGGTCTTGACCAGTCGTCAAGCCCGGGTCTTGAAATGTTTCCATAGATTGAAGATCCCTCGCCACTGATAAGTAAAAAAGGGTGGCTCGGGATCCAAAAGATTTATTTCATAAATCTTTTGGAGAGGTACCGAAGTGGTCATAACGGGCCGCTCTCGAAAAGCGGTTGGGCCGTAAGGCTCACGCGAGTTCGAATCTCGCCCTCTCCGTTTTTCTTCCTATAGCGAAAAACCAGTATCAACGAACTGGTTTTTCGCAACATTTAGAAGAAGAAAAACGGATTCCTGCGAGACATCTGACGAGCAGGAATCTCTGTTAACTGATTTGGCGCAACATACAGAAGAAGAAAAACGGACTCTGGCGAGGCTCTGACGAGCAGGAATCTTCGTTACATCTGCATAGATCCCTCGCTCCTGACAGGGAAAGATAGGGGAGCTCGGGATTCATTCGCGCAAATAACTTACGTTTCCTTATGGTCGCGTAAGTTATGCGCTCATGAACGAGCAGGAATCTTATACAGTAATATGAAAAAGGGACTTTCTTAAAGAGAAAGTCCCTTTTTGTTAAGTAACCCGGTCTCTTGTCATGCCCGAATGCTTTAATCGGGCATCTAAGAAGCGTCACCCCGCGCTAATCTGTACTGCGCGGGTGTGCGGCTTGCTGCCGCAGATTCCCGCTTATAGCTATCTTAGAGACCGGGAATGACGCTCTTGTTGTCATGCCCGCCCCGTTAGAAACTGCGTTTCTAACGGGGCAAGCATGTTCACTCGGCTCTAAGCGGGCATCTAGAGATTGGAATACCCGGCGTTATTCGTACCCCGCAGCCCGGGTTTAAACCCGGGCTGCGGTTATGGATATTAGATAAAATATCGTTACGGGGACGTTTAAACGTCCCCGTTTTCTTTATGAGGAGGGGAGCTGCGAGATTAGCTTTGCAGACGGTGTTAAATATGATAAGATAAAGCCATGCAAGATGCGAAGACAGGCATTATCTATCGGCAATGGACTGTTGCATCCCCTCAAGCCGTATTATTGCTTATTCACGGCCTGGGCGGCCATAGCGGCCGTTGGGGCTACTTAGCGCATTTCTTCCGGCAACACAGCATTTCTTCTTATTCGCTTGAACTACAAGGATTCGGCCTGACTCAAGGTTTAAAAGGCCACATCGATTCGTTCAAAACTTACTTTTCCGATATCTCCAGCCTTTTGGCTATTATTAAACGTGAAAACCCGGGCGTAAAAGTTTTTCTCGTCGGAGAAAGCCTGGGAGGCTTGATCGCTTTCAATATGGCGATACTTCATCCCGCGATGTTCGAGGGGATAGTTTGTATTTCTCCGGCATTTGCCAGCAGGCTTAAGTTCACCTTCATGGTCTACGGGGAGGTCTTCTACGATTTCTTCCTTAACCCGCGTAAACAGTTTAAAATGCCTTTTGACGCGCGAATGTGTACCGGCGATGCCGCGTATCAGAAAATGATGGACCTTGACCCGCGGGAGCACCGCTTTGCTACCGCCAAACTCCTGGTTAATAGCCTGCTTTGGCAGATACGGGTAGAATTATTCTTGGGTAGGTTTAAAGACCCCGCGCTTTTCCTTGTCGCGGGTAAGGATATGTTAGTTGATCCGGCAACGAGTAAAATGATCTTTAAAAGAATAAGGGCTAAAGATAAACAATTGATCGAATACCCGGATATGTACCATGCGCTTCCCATAGAATCAGGCAGGGATAAGGTTTTTGAAGATATGCGCGTTTGGCTTGAGAAAGAAATAGAACGTAAAAAGGCAGGATGAAATATATACTCGCTATCGACCAGGGGACGACCGGCAGCCGCGCGGTGGTCTATGATAAAACCGGCAGAATAATTGTCAGCGCTTACCGGGAGTTTAAACAATATTTCCCCTCACCCGGATGGGTCGAGCATGACCCTGAAGAAATATGGGAGAGCGTTTATGGATCAATCCAAAAAGTCTTAAAAGCCGTCCCGCAAGGCTCGATCGCTGCGATCGGTATCACCAATCAGCGTGAAACTACCATTATCTGGGATAAGAACACAGGGGAGCCCGTTTACCGCGCTATCGTCTGGCAGTGCCGCAGGACCGCGGCGCGCTGCGATGAGCTTAAAGCGAAAAAAGGCGAAGCTGAATTCTTTAAAAGAAAGACAGGGCTGCCTATCGACGCGTATTTCAGCGCGACAAAAATAGAATGGATCTTAAAGAATGTCCCCGGCGCCCGGGAAAAAGCGGGGAAGAATGAGCTCATCTTCGGCACCAGCGACACCTGGATCTTATGGAAGCTCTCCGGCGGCCGGGCGCACGCAACCGATTACACCAACGCTTCCCGGACCATGCTTTTTAATATTGAAGCATTGGACTGGGATGAGGCGATCTTAAAGAGATTCGCTATTCCTAAACAAATGCTGCCCCAGGTGAAGAGATCTTCCGGCTTGTTCGGCTGGACAATTAAAATGGGCAGGTTGCCCGGCGGGGTCCCGATATCAGGTATTGCCGGCGACCAGCAGGCGGCGCTCTTCGGTGAGGCTTGTTTTGAACCCGGCACAATAAAGAATACCTATGGCACCGGCTGCTTCATGCTTTTAAATGCCGGACGAAAGCGTCCTGTTTCGAAGAATGGCTTGATCACGACGCTGGGCTGCGGCGCGGCGGCGGAGCCGGTTTATGTGTTGGAAGGGGCGGTTTTTATCGCGGGTTCGGCGCTACAGTGGCTCAGAGACGGGCTAAAGATACTGAAAACCGCGGCGGGATCGGAGAAGTTGGCGGTATCGTTAAAAGATAACGAAGGGGTTTATTTTGTGCCGGCGCTGGTGGGGTTGGGAGCTCCGTATTGGGACCAGAACGCGCGGGGAGCCATTTTTGGCCTTACCCGCGGGGCGACTAAAGCGCATTTCGCGCGGGCAGCCTTAGAAGCTATGTGTTATCAGACCAAAGACGTGCTGGATGCAATGCGCAAAGATTCCGGGCTGAAGATCAAAGATATGAAGGTTGACGGAGGAGCGGTCAGGAATGATTTCCTCCTGCAGTTCCAGGCGGATATACTGGGTATTCAAGTGGTCAGGCCTAAGGTGATAGAGACGACTTCTCTGGGGGCGGCATACCTGGCGGGCCTGGCAATAAAATATTGGAAGAATACCGGCGAAATAAAAAAGTGCTGGCAGAAAGACAGGGTTTTTAAACGCACGATGTCTGCGCAAAAAGCGCTTGGTTTGTACCAGGGATGGTTAAACGCGGTTAAGCGTACGCTCTCAAGCTATCCCGGGAAATAAGGCAAGGACATATGGAAATATTTGATGTAGCGGTCATCGGCGGCGGAGTGGTGGGCACTTCGATCGCCCGGGAGCTCTCCCGGTATAAGCTCACCATAGCGCTGCTCGAAAAAGAAGAAGAGCCGGCGTTCGGCGTTTCTAAATCTAATTCCGGTATCATTCATCCGGGAATACAGCATCCGCCCGGTTCTTTAAAGGGTACTTTATGCGTGCGGGGGAACCGTTTGATCAGGGGGATCGCCCGGGAATTAGGCGTTGATTTTAAAGAAGTAGGGGAGTTGGTGGTGGCGTTCACCAAAGAGGAGCTCAAGCGGCTCCACGCGCTTAAAAAAGAGGGCCGCCTGCTGGGTGTGCCGCGCTTAGAGATCGTCGGGCAATCTTGGCTCAGGAAGAATGAGCCGAACTTGAATAAAAAAGCGCTCGCCGCCTTATACGCGCCTACGGCGGGTATCATCAGTCCCTATCGCCTGGTTTATGACCTGGCTGAGAACGCCGTGAAGAACGGCGTGCGGATCTTCTTGAAAACGAAAGTAGATAATATCTTTTGGTTCAAGCATCCTCAAACGCAGTTTAAACCTTATTTTGAGATCTTGAGCGGCAGGAAAACTTACCAGGCGCGTTACGTAGTTAATGCCGCCGGCCTTTACGCGGACGATATCTCTCGAATGGTCGGCTGCTGCGATTTCACGGTCTGCGCGCGTAAGGGGGAAGAATTTATTTTAGATAAGAAAAAACAGTATTTAACTAACCGCTTGCTCTTTCCTTTGCCTACGAAGACAAGTAAAGGTATTTTGATCATTAAGACCGCCGACGGCAATCCTATGATCGGCCCGACCGCGGAAATGGTGGAGGATAAAGAGGACCTTTCGACGACCGAGGCAGGCCGCAAAAAAGTCTTTGAGTCCGCGCGCAAGCTGGTACCTTCGCTTGACGAAAACGATATTATCGCTTATTTTTCCGGTTTACGCCCGGTTGTCAGCGACGATTTCATCATCAGGCATGAGGATGAAATGCCCGGGTTTATCACTATCGCCGGCATTCAATCGCCCGGATTGACCGCCTCTCCCGCGATCGCCCTTATGGTAAGCGGTATTTTAAAAAAGCATGGGCTGGCATTAAGGAAAAAGGCGGTTTTTCATAAGTCACGCGAAAAAACCACGCATCTTTTCGCGATACCGTTTTCCGAAACTAAAAAACTGATCCATCAGGATGAAAGCTACGGGGATATAGTCTGCCGTTGTGAAATGGTCTCAGCCAAGGAAATAAAAGACGCGGTTAGCCGGGGCGCGAAAACCCTCGATGGGGTTAAATTCCGCACGCGCGCGCAGGCAGGCAGGTGCCACGGCAGCTTTTGCACTACCAGGATCATGAAGATCATTTCCGAGGAATTAAAAATACCTTTGACTGCCGTGACCAAACGGGGAGCCGGTTCAGAGATCGTGATAAAGGATAAGGCGCATGATTAAACGCGATTTAGTGATAGTCGGAGGCGGCCCCGCGGGCATGGCTGCGGCGCTTGCAGCGCGTGAAGCGGGGGTCAAGGATATCCTGCTTTTAGAACGTGACCAATTCCTCGGAGGAATATTGAATCAATGTATCCATCCCGGTTTTGGCGCCGATTATTTTAAAGAGATCCTTACCGGCCCTGAATATGCCGAAAGGTTTATTAAAGAGATCAAGGCCTTTAAGTCCATCGAAATTAGTTTGAGGTCGTTTGTGGTGAATTTGACGAACGATTTAGTAGTGACGTATTTAAAGCCGGGAGAATTAGAAGAGGTCAGCGCTAAATCCATAATCATGGCAACAGGTTGCAGGGAACGCACGCGGGAGATGGTGCATATTCCCGGGACAAGGCCCGCGGGAATATTCTCCGCGGGACTCGCGCAGAAGCTGATCAATATTGAAGGGCTCCTGCCCGGTAATGAAGTGGTGGTGGTCGGTTCAGGCGATATAGGATTGATCATGGCGCGCAGGTTTATCCTGGAAGGCGCGCATGTTTTAGCGGTTGTCGAGATCCAGAAGCAGAGCAGGGGCCTGGTGCGTAACGTGGTGCAATGTATCGAAGATTTTGATATCCCGATGTATTTGAGCCATAAGATAGTAAAGATCTACGGCAAGGACAGGGTTTCCAAGGTGCGTGTGGCAAAAGTCGACCCGTCCGGCAATGATATCGCGGGGACTGAATTTGATATCCCCTGCGATACGCTTTTAATTTCCGTGGGCTTGATCCCGGAAAACGAGTTGATCGAGATGGCGGGGGTTGCTATCGATAAGAAAACGAATTCTCCAGTTTCTCATGAGGTCAATAAGACCTCTATCCCGGGATTGTTTGTTTGCGGCAACGCTTATAAAGTTTATGACCTGGTGGATTCAGTGACCAGCGACAGTGAATCCGCGGGCCGCCTCGCCGCGCACTATATCAGGAGCATGAAATGAAGAAGAACCTTACCTGTATTGAATGCCCGAAGGGATGCAGTTTACTGGTTGAGATCGAGGGTGAGAAGGTCAAGAGGGTCAACGGCAATAAATGCCCTAAGGGAGAGAAATACGCTTGTTTAGAGATCGAGCATCCTATGCGCGTCCTGACTTCGACTGTTACGGCGAGCGGCTTGTCTATCAAGATGGTGCCTATAAAGACCGATCGTCCTATCCCCAAGAGCAAAATAAAAGAGGCGGCTGGTGAGCTCAAGAAGATCAAAGTGGCCAAGCCGCTTAAAACAGGAGAGGTCATCTGCAAGAATTTCCTGGGTTTGGGAGCAAATATCGTTGCCTGTAGGGAAGTATCTGTTTAGAAAACAAATAGAATAAGGTAAGTTTAAAGGCTAAAGTTTAAATAACAAAGGAAGGTTAAAGGTTTAAGATTAAATTTTAAAATTGAACCTTTGATCTTTGAGTTTCCTTGGTTATTTAACCTTTAGACTTTTTCATTAACATGAGCTAATCCCATACTTATTTTAATACCCATACCCCCCGAATTTTGGTATAATAACCTTTCACTACATTAAATCCCGCAAATAGTTTAAATAAACAAGGAGGAGTCATGTTCCGGGAAAAGATTAAGGTATTGGATTGCACTATCCGCGACGGCGGATTGATCAATAACCATGATTTCGACGACCGTTTTGTCCGCGAGGTCTTTAAAGGGGTATCGGAGGCCGGCGTGGATTACATGGAGATCGGCTATAAGAACTCCAAAAAGCTTTTTTCAGCGGAACAATACGGAAAATGGAAGTTTTGCGATGACGAAGTGATCAAAAAGGTCACTGACGGCATCAAATCCAAGACCAAGATCTCGGTCATGGTCGATGTTGACCGCGTTGATGTCGATGATATCAAGAAAAAGAAAGACAGCCCCGTTGACATGATCCGCGTCGCCGCCTATGTCAAAGATATCGATAAGGCGATATTTTTAGTGAACAACTTCGCGGATAAGGGCTATGAAACCTGCGTTAATATCATGGCTATCTCCCGCGCGCTGGATAACGAATTGAATGAGGCGCTGCATCAGTTGGAAGAGGAATGTAAAGCCGGCACTATTTATATCGTCGACAGCTTTGGCGCGTTATACCAGGAGACAACGGAATTCCTGGTCAAGAAATTCAAAAGTATCCTTAAAACAAAAGAGGTCGGTTTCCACGCTCATAATAACCAGCAGCTGGCTTTCAGTAATTCTATTGAAGCGATCATCCATGACGCCAATTATATCGATGCTACGGTTTACGGGCTCGGAAGGGCAGCCGGTAACTGTCCGTTGGAGCTGATGATCGGTTTTCTGAAGAACCCTAAGTATGATATCCGGCCTATCCTGGATTTAATATCTAAAGAATTCGTTCCCCTGCGGGAAAAGCTGGAATGGGGCTATATTATCCCCTATGCTATCGTCGGTATGCTTGATGAGCATCCCCGCGCGGCAATGGCGCTGAGGGACAGCGATAAAAAAGAAAATTACCGCGAGTTTTACGAGAGCCTGGTAGCTCATGACCAGGATTAACGATGGATGTCGCGCGTTTTAAAAATAAGCCCATTATGGGCATTATGCGGGGCGTTAGGCTCGATGAGATAAGCCCTTTGGTGGAAACGGTTATTGATTCAGGTTTAGAGACCATTGAGATAACCATGAATACCAAAGATGCCGCGGCAGTGATCCATCAGGCAGTTAAGTCCGCTGGCAATCGTTTGATGGTTGGGGCAGGGACGGTCTTAAGCATGGACAGTTTGAAGTCTGCACTAGAGGTGGGCGCCACGTTTATCGTCATGCCTTCACTGGTGGCGGATGTCACTGCTTACTGTAAGAAGCAAAAGATCCCGGCGTTCCCTGGCGCGCTTACTCCTCAGGAGATCTTTAATGCCTGGCAGGCGGGAGCAACTATGGTAAAGGTCTTCCCCGCGAAGTTCTTCGGGCCGGATTATTTTAAGGAGATCAAGGGCCCTTTTGAAGATATCGAACTGCTGGCGTGCTCCGGGGTCAGGCCGGATAATATGAAAGCGTATTTCTCAAGCGGTGCCAGCGCGGTAAGCTTTGGCGCCAGCGTCTTTAAAAGAGAGTGGTTAGATAAAAAAGATTTCGATAGTATCGGTAAAAGTATAAAACAGTACCTTGCGGAACTCACCTCATGGTCACACAACTCACCATACAAAACTTCGGGCTGATCGATAATTTATCTTTGGAATTCTGCGATAAATTAAATATCCTTACCGGTGAGACCGGCGCGGGCAAGTCGATCATTATTGACGCCCTGCGCTACGCCTTGGGCGATCAGCTGAACGCTTCACAGATACGTAACCCCGCGCTTTCCTGCGCGGTGGAAGTTGTTTTCGAGCTGGTGGATAAAGAGCTGCGGGAAAACGAGCTTTTTTCTGAGTATTTGCCTGATGGTGAGAAGAGCCTGATCATTAACCGCACGCACGCCCCTGACGGGAAGAAAAAGATAAAGGTCAATGGCTTCGCGGTCACCCTGGCGCAATTAAAAGAGTTAGGCAACCACCTGGTTGATTTCCACGGTCCCAACGACCATCAGATGCTTTTGTCGGCTGATTCGCACCTGGCGATACTTGACCGCCTCACTGATCTCGGGAAGTTAAGAGAAGAATATACCGTTGGGTTTAAGAAATATTCCGACCTGCGTTCGAAGTTAAAAGCCCTGCATGAAGCAGCAAGTTCCCGCGAGCGCGATTGCGATCTTTTGGAGCATCAGGTAAAGGAATTAGAGCAGCTCCCGCTTGAGCAAGCAAAGTATGACCAACTGCTTCAGGAGCAGACCAGGCTTAATAATGTTACTAAGCTTTATGAATGTGCCAGCCTTTTGCTTAACGCGCTGGAAAATGACGATTCGGGTGTCGCGCAGGGCTTGAGCCAGGCGTTCACTCCCTTAAAAACGTTAAACAAGATCGATAGTTCGACGGAGAAGTTCGGGGAGAAGCTGAATCTCATCCAGGAAAACGCGCAGGAGCTTATCGCGGAACTAAGCAGTTATCTGGAAAGTTTATCTTTTGAGCCGCAGGAAGCAGAGCAGATAAATAAGAATTGCGATATATATCAGGATATTATGCGTAAATACGGACCGGGGCTGGATGACGCGGCGCGGTTTTATCAGGAAGCAAAACAAAAATATGAACTCCTGGTTAATTTAGAGCAAAATGACGCGGCGTTACAGCAGGAAATTAAAGAATTGGAAAAGGATCTAAAGCAGGTCGCGCAGAAAATAACCAAACAGCGTAAAAAAGCATCCAGGCTTCTCGAGGAGACGATAGAAAAAGAATTAACGGAATTAGGTATTGTGCATGTGCAATTCGAGTGCAGGATCTCGAAAGTCGAATTGAACAACCAGGGAGAGGATGGGGTGAGTTTTTATATCAGCCCGAACGCGGGGGAGGAGTTAAAGCCGCTGGCTGAGATCGTATCTTCCGGTGAGGCAGCGCGGCTTATGCTTGCCTTAAAGAAAGCGTTGACTAAGGTGGATCCCATCCCGGTACTTATCTTTGATGAGATCGACGCGCAGATCGGCGGAAGGTTAGGCGCGATCACGGGTAAGAAGCTGCAGGAGATCTCACGCGACCGGCAGGTTATTTTGATCACGCACCTGCCGCAGATCGCCTCTTTCGCGGAAAATCACTTCCGGGTCTATAAGAAGGTAAAAGATAATCATACGACGACCATAGTCGAGCTTTTGAGCAAGGAAGAGCGCGTCAAGGAAATGGCAAAGATGATGAGCGGGGAGAAGGAGAGCAGTATTTCCCTGGCTCACGCGCAGGATATGCTTGCCAAAGCAAGGAAGTAATATTAATGGATGAGCAGGCGTATGCGCGTAAGATAGAAGAGCAGTTCAGAGAGCATGAGAGTTTGTGTAAGTGTTGCGGTATGTGTTGCGGTTTGGCGGATGGCGATCTTTGTTCGCAATTGGAGGAGGCAGGCCCTGGGAAGTATAAGTGTAAGATTTACGCTCATCGGTTAGGGTTGCAGAGGACTGTCTCGGGGAAAGTGTTCCACTGCGTGCCGATCCGTGAAAACCTTAAATTCGAGTCCACCTATCCCGGCTGCGCGTATTATAAGCGTAAGTAAGATGGTTAAGGTTTAAGGTTAAATTTTAAAATTGCACCTTTGATCTTTGAATTTCCTTTGTTATTTAGCCTTTAAACTTTGATTTTGCCTGATTTCTAACTTTGGGCTAACCGAAAGCTTGCTTTTTTCCTGAAATTCTGGTATTCTTTATCTACTTCCTTGTCGTCCCCGTTTACTCGTCTATGCCTTTTGACTGGCGAAAGTGGGAAGTTGCTCTTTGTGTCATTCTCGTATGTACCCTATTGGTCATTCCCGCGAAAGCGGGAATCCGCCGCAGAAAGCGGCGCACCCGCGCAATACCTATTAAGCGCGGGGTGTAAATAATTGTATTATTTGATGTATCTTTTAAGATAGATTAGTGAGGTTTTTGCCCCTTGCTTAAGCACTTGAATATTTCTAAAAATTTCTAGACGGGTAGCGGGTGAATTTTTAGAAATATTCTGCGTAAGCTTCGGGACAAAGATTTATTTCATAAATCTTTGGAGAGGTGGCAGAGTGGTCGAATGCGCGCGCTTGGAGAGCGCGTGACTGCAAGGTCCCAGGGTTCGAATCCCTGCCTCTCCGCTGTTTTTCCTATAGCGTCAAACCAGCCTCAACGAGCTGGTTTGACGCAACATTTAAAGAAAAACAGCGGATTCCTGCGAGGCATCTGACGAGCAGGAGCCTTTGTTGCATCTGACTCGGTTCCTTCGAAGCTCCACCGGAGTTTTTTGTGGTAGGGGAGCGAAGAAGAACGAGCAGGAATCTTTGTTAGCGATGAACGTAGATCCCTCGCTCCTGACAGGGAAAGTTAGGGGAGCTCGGGATTCATTCGCGCAAATAACTTACGCTTCCTGTGGTCGCGTAAGTTATGCGCTCATGAACGAGCAGGAATCTTCGTTAGCTAGTTTTTCGCAACATATAGAAGAAGTCGAAATTAGAGCCAATATTTAGTATTTAAAAAGTGACTGCTCACGTATTTTGTGCCAGTCACTTTTTTGTTCTTTTCTCCTGTCATTTCCGCCGATACTGCCTTAGCGTTTATGCGGGAATCCGACACTTGTGTCATTGCGGGCATAATGGTTAAAAAGTGTTGCTGCCCATATTTACAACATGTTGATTTTACTATAAGATAGAACAAATATTACTATCATATATTAAACCGGTTCAATAATTGAAATAGTGTAATGAGTATTTAATATAAAGTTTCCGTCGACATTTGTCGAATTCAAAAGATAATAGAGCTCAAATAACAACACAAAATAACCATTATGCCCATTGCGAGCCCTGAAAGGGCGAAGCAATCTTTTTTATACGATTAGGGATACTGCCAATCGATCACAGATATACCAATGCCGCGAGCCCGCCAAAGCTTTTGTGGCGGGCGAAACCCAAGGTGACTGTCACGTACTTTGTGACTGTCACCTTGGGAAGTCCATATCTGACGTAACCAAGTGATTTTGAAGGTTAGAACTCGCATAAAACCCCTCTATCTTTAATACTTTATCGTCATTTTTATGTTGCTTTATTTTCAACGTAAGGATATAATATTAGTGTCAATTAAGTGGGGGGACCATGCAAAGGCTGTTCCATTCTTTATAGGAAATTCTATCACTTACCCGGGCCAAGAGCTCGGGTTTTTGTATTTTCTGGTGGCTTTTGTATGAGAAAGATAGAAACGTTTCCTATTATTACTATTTACCAAATTACAGGTTTGCAGACGGCATACCAATTCTTTGATATGTTCAGTATGATGGATTTCCAGAACGAGGAGGTGTAAATGAGCAATCCTACAAGGATTGAATCTAAGTACTGTAATCTTAGGCAGAGGGATATTAATGTGGTAGTGGAAAGTATAAAGGAAATGGGTAACCCTAAGACGCTTGGTTGGAGAGTTAAAAAATGTCTCAATAAAGAGAACGATTGCATCCAGACAAGGTGTAGCTTCTGCGAAATAGGAGGAAAGAATCCTTTTTAGTTCTTTCTAGCTTAGGGGTTTTATTTAGATCGGGGGCAATAAAGAATGATGAATGTTTTTATTAGCCACAGCACAAAAGATATGCAGATTGTTGATGAATTTGCCAATATATTAAGGCTGAAAGGAATAGAGGTATACTTGGCTGTTCTTGATGCGCAACCCGGTACTGATTTGTGGGGTAAGATACAGGCAAATATAAGAAATAGTAGTTGTGTGTTAGCTATAATGACAATTGACGGATCGCGCTCCGACATAGTTAATCAAGAGATTGCTACTGCGAATGCTTTCAAAATTCCTGTTGTACCGATTGTTGAGAAAGGGGTTACCTTAAAAGGAGTATTGGTAGGAAAAGAATATATAGAGTTTGATAAGAATAACCCCAAGCAGGCATATATAAATGCGGATAACTATTTAGATATACTGAAGGTGCAGGTCGAAAATAAAAAATTTATAGGAAAATTAGTTTTGGCTGGCTTAGCTATATGGCTAATAAGTTACTATGGCGAATAAAAGATAGTTAAATAAAAGATATGGAGAATTCAAGCGTGTCTGATAAGACCAAAGCTTTTAGGATGGACTTTGTTCAAGAAGTTATTTCTGTGGATGATGATAAAAAGATATTTACAGTGAGATTACTCCCAGACCCCAGAAGGTATGAATGGAAAGACATAAATGGGAAGCGGTATTTATATGATAAATTTGATAAAATTATTTTTCCTGAAAACGTATTTGCTGATTTTGCAAAGCAATTAGCTGGAAAGCCAATGTATCTGCAACGGCAAGAAATCGGTGATGCAGAGAAATATATTCAAGAGAGAATACCGTTGATTCGTGAAAGATTAAAATCGGAAGAAGAACCTTATGTTTTTAAGGATAAGTCAGAAGAGTTCTTGGAGTCATTAGCCACTGATAGCTTGGGATTCGTTATTATGTGTGTAGATTTAGCTGGTTCAACAAAGCTATCAAAAAGCCTGGATCTCCAGAAATATGCGAAATTAATATCTGTCATTTTATATGAAATGAGCGAAATTGTTCCTAAGTTCCATGGGCATGTTTTAAAATATACCGGAGATGGGCTGATAGCATATTTCCCTGAGCCAAGCTTTATAATAAAAAATGATTTGGCTCTAGACTGCTCTTTAACAGTAAGAAGGCTGATATATAGTGGAGTAAATCAAATGCTTGAGGAAAATGGTTACCCTACCATCAATATTAGAATAGGCTTAGATTCTGGAGATGCCTGTATAATAGCTATCGGTAGCCCTAACACAAAAAGGCACAAGGACATAATTGGTTCAGTTGTTAGTTTAGCCGCGAAAATTCAGAGCTTAGGTAATCCAGGAGATATCCTTCTGGGAGATATAACCGAGAGGAATTTACATACAACGTGGCGCGAAGGCTGCAACGAGATAAAACTAAGAGATGATTGGCAGTATAAAGGTGAAGACGATAAACCTTATAAAGTTCATAAGGTGAGGTTTCGATAAATAATTAGCGTTAGAATTCAATAACTCACTGTAAATAAATAAATTACGAATAAAATCGGCAAGACGCGGAATTAATTCACAAGTCCAATAATTCTAGATAGTCATCGAGTTCTGACACTGTTTTTTTTGCGGGGGTAGAAAAGGTTCAAAAATGACGAATGGAATTATTTGGCTGGTTTGGGAAGGCTATAGCCCCGCTGCAAATATTTTCTTTAGGTTGTCTTATTATGAAAAAATTCACTGATAAAGAGATTATTGAATTATACGAACTTTTGAAGATTCCAAATCCTTTTGAAGGATTGAGGAATGATTTAACCATGGAAAGATCAGGGAGTACTTGGAATATTATGATAACTACAGATACTGTAGGGCTGGAGATAAACAATGGGTAATTGGAAAGAATTAGGAGAAGAAATACACCAACTTGGTAGTACGCAAGATATTGTTCGGCGCAGCTATTTAAAAAAATTATATGATTTAACAGGACGTAATGTAATTGCTTATTATTCAGGATGGCTGCAAAAAAAGGCTGATCCCCAACTGGTTTCTATAAATGACAATGATAAAAATGGATTTATGTCAGCCTTAAAAGGTATGGATTGGTCGAAAGGATTAGATTTGATTTTGCATACTCCGGGAGGTGAAACTGCTGCTACAGAATCTCTTGTTGATTACTTGAGGAGTTTATTTGGGACTAATATAAGAGCGATCGTTCCGCAGCTTTCAATGTCTGGTGGTACAATGATAGCATGTGCTTGTAAAGAAGTACTAATGGGGAAACATTCCAGCTTGGGTCCAATAGATCCTCAATTTAATGGAATACCATGTCACGGTGTGATTGAAGAATTCTCGAAAGCTTATGAGGAGATTAAACTGGATTCTGCAAAAATACCAGTTTGGCAACCAATAATTGCTAAATATCCTCCAGCATTTATTGGCGAATGTCAAAAGGCAATTACTTGGTCAGAGTATCTTGTTAAGAAATGGTTGGGCACAGGAATGTTTGCGAATTTACCCGAACCTCAAAAAACTGATTCTATTAACAAAATTGTCAGTGTAATAGGAAGCCATGATGAAACATTATCTCATTCAAGACATCTGCCCCCTGAGAGGTGTAAAGAGATCGGTTTGATCATATCAATGTTAGAAGACAACCAAGACATTCAAAATGCTGCATTGAGTGTACATCATACTTTTATTCATACTTTATCCAGTACCACTGCTTGTAAAATTATCGAAAACCATATGGGAGCTGCCTTTATACAATCGCAAAAGGTTATTCAGCTTCCTGGCATACATTAATAGGTTTAAGGAGTCATGGAAATCCTAAGGACGCTGTACGTAACCGATAATGCTTCTTTAAGTTGCAAAACAATTCTTTTGCTTGAACCTATCTAATTGTTTTGTAAGTGTAAGGATTATAGTAGGTTGGATACAGCGGTCCTTAGACTCAAGCAACTAACGCAACACTTTAATCTGCTATAATAGCGGATGAAAGGAGTTGCGAATGATAAAATATCACCGAATCTCGCTCTTTGAGCGCGAAGAGATCAGCCGTCAAATTGCATTAGGATCCAGTTTGCGAACAATAGCCGGTATTCTCAACAGGTCGCCCAGTAGTATATCCAGAGAAATACGTCAGTCAGGGGTAGTAGAATTAAAATATTACCGTGCTATTTTCGTTCAGCAGCAGTCGATCAAAACGCGTCACAAGATACGCAAGAATCGTAAACTTGCCACTAACGCGCTGTTAAGAAAACTCGTTCTTTCTTATTTAACAAAAAACTGGTCACCTGAACAGATTGCCAAGAGACTCATTGTATTGTATCCTAATGATATGTCTATGCGCGTCTCTCACGAAACAATTTACTCCCATATCTATGTTTTACCTCGCGGCACCTTCAAGCGCAGGCTTATATCTTATCTTAGAAGAAACCATAAATACCGCCGCAAAAAAGATGGCAGACGAGGGAAACCAGGCAGCATACAGGATTACTTTAGCATCGAAGAACGCCCGCAAGAAGTAGCCGACCGCACTATCCCTGGACACTGGGAAGGCGATTTAATAATCGGGCGACGTAATGCCTCAGCCATTGGAACCCTCGTTGAGCGTACGACACGCATGGCCTTCTTAGTAAAACTACGGAACCAGGACGCCTCAACTATCAGAAGATCTTTTGGCGAAGAATTCCGCAGTTTACCCCCAGGATTGAAAAGAACGCTTACCTACGACCAGGGTGGTGAGATGTGTCAGCATAAGCTATTTACAAAAGAAACAAAAATAACCGTTTATTTTGCTCACCCGCATTCCCCCTGGGAGCGGGGAACTAATGAAAACACAAATTCCTTATTAAGGCAGTATTTCCCTAAAGGAACAGATTTTTCAAAGATCTCAAGGACCAGATTAAAAGAAGTTCAAGATGAATTAAACGACCGGCCAAGAAAAACTCTTGGCTGGCATACGCCTCACGAAAGATTCAGCGAGTTGTTGCGTTAGTAATTTGAATCTACAGTCTATGAAATTCTATAAGGAGAATTACTATCAGTCGCTTCATTTAGCGGATATGCGTGAATTGAGTAAACTGTCTGAATTGATAAGATTGCAATTGAATAATTAATGTCAGAACTCAATAACTTACAGTAAATAAATAAGTTACGAATAAAATCAGCAAGTCACGGAATTAATTCACAAGTCCAATAGTTTTAGATAGTTGTCGAGTTCTGACACTGTTTTTTTATTCAGATCAGAATCATTGTAATCAATAAAGAGGTGAAAACATGGTAAATGAAGAATTAAAATTGGCACTTAAAAAAGACTGGGATTACTTTCCTCATTATGAAAAACCACAGGGACATTTTGTTGGAAGAAAAGAGGAAAGAAATAAAATTGAAAATTGGTTCTTAAGAAGAGAAAAGGGTTGTCTTTTGGTCAGTGGTGAGCGAGGTGTTGGTAAGACAGCTCTGGTTTATGAAGCTTTATATAAAGCTACGGCAAAGAATAAAAAGATTATTCCTGTTTTGATTAATGCATCTCAGCTGCTTATTGAAGAAAGTTTAGCAGAAGGTAAAGACGTTCTAGAAATAAGTCCAGAGAGACTAGAAGAAAAGATAATTATTAATTTAATAAGAAGATTATATACTGCCGCGAGAAGCAAGCTAGATGATGATTCACAGAGAAAATTAGGTAAGCTGTATCAAAAAGCAATTTCTGAAAAATCGGAAATTAAAGAAGAAATTAAATTGAAAAAGGAAACAGAACAGGAAGAAAATGATCAGCAAGAAATAGAAGGAAAATATAGCGTTGATTCTGAACAAATAAGAAATTTCCTTAGCTCTTTAGGGATAATTGTTGGTATGAGCTTTTTCTATTTGTCGACTAAAGAGAATCTAGTTTTAAATATTTTATTAGGTTCTTTGTCCTTTCTTTTACCAAAGACGCTATCATACAAAATATTAAAGAGTATAACAAAAAGTAAAAAAGCAAGCGAGAGCAGTTCTGTTGAAGAATTATATATAACTGACAAAAGTATTAGTAACCTAGAATATGATCTTTATGCCCTCTTGGATGAGATTTCATTATCGAAAGAATCTTCCAAAATAATTTTTGTTATAGATGAAATGGATAAGATTAAAGAAACCGAGAGAGTCAAGATAACAGATATTATAAAAACCTTCAAGAATTTATTTACGCTATCTTCTGGGCTCTTTGTTTTTATAGCTGGGAAGGATATTTATGATGTTGTTGAAAAATCAAAAGAAGAGAGAGAAATAGCTTACACATTCTTTAATGACAAAATATTTATTAGTCGTCCTAATTTTGACGATTTAGAAGCATATGTTGATGAAATAATTGACGAATCGAAGGATAAATTTATCGATAAGCAAATATATCAAGATTTCAGGAATCTTCTTTGTTACCAAGCGAAATCAGATTTCTTTGAACTGCATTTTAGGATTAGAGATTACATAAGTGATTATGATAAGGAAGATAGGCCGGTTTTACAGATTGAGTCCTTTGAAGAAACAGAGCTTTTTCATGCAAATATTCAGAAAGCACTTGGGCAAATATTTGATTTAAATAAATATTGGGCTCCTTCTTGCTGGTACCAAAATAATCTATTATTAACCGGGCTCTATAAATTTATTGATATTCCCTTTTTTCAAGAATTACATTTAAGTAAAGATCCGCCTACTCGTGAAGATAATCTACAATTAAGAATATATTTAGCTCAGAAAAATTTAATAGAATATTTATTAAGATTAGGCGTAATTTTATTAAAAGGCGAGATTGTAAAAACAATTGAGGGCAAGAATATTGCGTTTTACGCATATGCCTGGACACAATCAAAAATGGTCGTTCCAGCTACTCCGCAAGTACTGCTAGATTATGAAAATAATTTCTTAGAGAGCCTAGAGAAGTTTTCTTTATATGTAAATGAGGTTGACGATATAAGAATTCTTGTAAAAGACGAAAAACCAGAAGAGGGATATGATGAAACGAAAGTACATAATAATGACATACAACAATATTGCGATATGGATGTGCTAACTATTTATCAAAGCAATCAAAAATATCTAGAGAAATTACAAAAAAATATACCCCAACATATTCCCAGGGAAGTATTAGAGAATCAAACAAAGAAGATCATTGCTTATATAGAACAATTCAAAAACCAAATTATTATTATAATGGAGCGATTTTTTAAGAATTATGTTCAGCTAACTAATCTTTTGCTTGCAAGCTTTCCTCCTGATCCAAATCTCTTTGGCTCAACTATGGTATCGATAAGAGAAGATGTTATAAATAGTAAAATACCCCATCTTTGTTTCTACCGTAAAATTCCCAAATATAGCCGACAAATCCTAGTAATAAAAGATATGTCTGAAAAGTATTACGAAAATCATAAAAACCTGGTAAATGAAAATTCCGCAAATTATTTAATAATAAATTTGAATACTAATGGTACAAAATATAACTTAGAATTTGTTCAGAAAAATAAACGTGATAGAAAAATTAAAGGTTTCATTGATATTCCAATTTACGAATCATTTAGAAACTTGCAGAAGGTTATTGAGGAGATTAAAAGACGAGATAAAGAAATAATTAGCGATTCAGAAAAGGATATTTTTCTTAATCAAGCTATAAATCGGGAAACATTAAAAGCATATACCGAGTGGAAATTTTCAGAGAAACCTGTTTCTGAAGAACTAAATATAAAGATTTTGAATGATATAGATACTGCTAAATATTCGAAACTAAAAGATATAGATGGGGTTATCGAAAAAGCCAAGCCGGCGGTAGAGGCTTATTTTAAAGAGAAGCCCAATTGGTTTAAGTACGGTACTGACTTTATAACGAAGTCACTTGGGTTTGTTGATGATGCTTTTTTAGCAAAACATCAATTTGCGCAAGAAACAAGAGATGCGGCTAAGAGACTAAAGCGTTTGATCGGAAGTTGAGGTTTTAAGTATTGGCCAATACGTGCCGATGTAAGATGGTTTATCTCTTTAGAATTAGATAATTGGTGTCAGAACTCAATAACTCACTGGAATCAAATAAATTAGGAATAAAATCGGCAAGGTGCGGAATTAATTCATAAGTCCAATAATTTTAGATAGTCATCGAGTTCAGATACTGTTTTTTCCTATATTCGTTTTTTAGTTACATAACAAATACTGAAGACAGATAAGATTAATGAATTGTTTTGTAACGCGTTGAGAATCATAATGTTGAATAAAACGTCTTGCTATTCAAAAAAATGGCAGCATATAGTAAATAGAATAAAAGAACTTTGGAATATTACTTAAGAAATGATTAAGAAGATTTTAGGTTTTGTTTTTCTCGAGGTTTGTAAGATAGAGTTAATGCGCAGTAAGAATGGTACCGTAATCATTAGTTATCCGCAAAGCCGATATGATAACAAGAAAGGGTATGCTTTACACAGATATGGGAAAGGTGGATTTTGTGGATTCAAGATTCTCCCGAAGTGGAGTGGGAGAAGTGGACTCTATTTTTTTACACTAAATAACAAAATCCGCTATGTTGGAGAATGCCAGGATTTGTATAATCGTATAAATAGTGGTTACGGGCTAATAAGTCCTCGTAATTGTTTTGTAAGGGGTCAATCTACTAACTGCAAAATAAACAAATTTGTTCTTAATCATTACAAACGCAAAAGAATAAAATTATGGTTTTGCCAGACCAGTAATCTCTCGGATGTGGAGAGAAGAAATCTTGAGGATAGACTTATCGAGTATACTGTTCCCGACTTGAACGGATAAATGGAAATTATGACAAAAACGATATTAATAAGACGTTTTGTCTAACTATTTCTTCGTTATTAAGTTGCATAACAAATGCTGAAGACAGATAAGATTAAGAAATTGTTTTGTAACGCGTTGATAATTATGATGTTGGATAAAACGTCTTGCTATTTGTTAAGTATGGAGAAAAATAATGATTATTATTGATAAAGAATCTATCTATAAACTATTGCCGTCGAACAAAAAAGACTTAGCAGCTGTAAAGACAAAAGAGGCAGAAGAAAAGCTAAGTAGGATTAAAAATATTTTAAAAGAATCTATAAAAACAGTTCCAACCATTATTTGGGAGGATTTATTAGATAAATCAGAATACTCAAAAAGAAAACCTCTCTCGCCCAAACCATTAAAATTGCCGAAAGAGCCGCATGAGATAGACCCATCTTTTAAGCCAAAGGTAGGTACATTATTTGGTATACTTTTTCCTGAAGAAAAGCAGAAAGAAATTGAAGAAATGAAGAATAATTTCCAAAAAGCACATTTAGAATGGGAAAGAGCATGCTCATCGATAACCGAGAAGAATTCAAAGATGTTAACACAGTATGATGATGATGTTTTGAAATGGGAAAAAGAAGGGGAAGATTTTTTTAAAAATAGAGAAGAAAAAAACCAAGAAATCATAAAGCGAAAAGGAGACTATTTCAATAAACAAAAAGACGCAATTGTAGATTACTGCGAAATGTTTCTATCAAAATGCCAATCTTTTTATCCGGAAACATTTCCTCAAGAATTTCAAATTGATTTTAATCCAGAGTCGGGAATATTACTTATAGACTATTTTTTGCCATCAAAAGAAAACATCCCCACACTAAAGGAAGTTAAATATAACGACACGAGAGCAGAGTTTAAAGAATCGCATATTTCCGGCAGTTCTTTTAATGAATTGTACGATGATTTATTATACCAACTTACTTTATTAACAATTTACCAGCTATATAAAAATGATAGCATGGGGACGATCACCTCCGTAATATTTAATGGTTATGTAAGATTTATCGACAAGGGAACTGGCAAGGAAGCAGTAGCATGTATTTTGTCGGTTCAAGCTGTTCGGGATGATTTTCTCGCAATTAACTTAGAAAATGTAGATCCAAAAACTTGTTTTAAAAAGTTAAAAGGAATAGGTAGTAGTAAACTTCACGGGCTTGCCGCTATAGCTCCTATTATGCAAATTAACCGAGAGGATAAAAGGTTTGTCTCTCCCTATGCTGTGGTAGATAATGTAGATGAAAAATCAAATATCGCAGCAATGGATTGGCAAGATTTTGAAAATCTCATTAGAGAAATATTTGAAAAGGAATTTGCAGCCAGTGGTGGCGAAGTCAAAATTACAAGGGCGAGTAGAGATGAAGGGGTTGATGCAGTAGCTTTTGACCCAGATCCAGTTCGTGGAGGCAAAATTGTTATACAAGCTAAAAGATATACAAACATTGTAGGGGTATCTGCTGTACGAGACTTATATGGTACTGTAATGAACGAAGGCGCTATGAAAGGAATTTTGGTTACAACTACCGATTATGGTCCAGATGCATATAAGTTTGCACAAGATAAGCCTTTAACATTACTAAATGGTAATAATCTGTTACATCTATTGGAGAAGCATGGTCACAAGGCTAAAATTGATGTAAAAGAAGCCAGAAAAACTTTAGATTTAAAAGATAAAGACGAAAATAAAAACTATTAATTTGTTAAACATATATGGAATCTTAAAGCTTTCGGGATTTTATTATGGATGGCGGTTGGGATTTACTATTCTATTCAGATGAGGGAGGTAGGCAAATGGCAAGGGGAATCCTAGACGCTATACGTAACCGATAATGCTTCTTTGAGTTGCAAAACAATCCTTTTGTGCTGGGCGGAAGTAATTGTTTTGTAAGTGTAAGGATTATAGTAGGTTGGATACAGCGTCTATGAAATTTGAATGAGAATGACTAGGCAAAAACAGAGCAATTGTTTAAGCGCTATGGCTGGCAGATGACTGAAGGTGAGTACTAAAGAAAGGAAATACGATGATACAATATAATAAATGCCCAAAGTGTGGAAAGACAATTAAAGCACATCAAGGAAACCGTAAAACTTTTCGCGAGTTGACCAAGGTAGAGCAAGGTAGGTCGATTAGAGCAATGACAATCAATCTGCGAAGAGCAATCAAGGTAATGGTAGGAATAAATCAGCAGGAATTGAACAGAAATTTATTGCAAACGATTAGATTATTATTAAAAGTATAAAAATTTTATGAGTTTAAGGGATTTTTAAGGAGGTTTTTGTGATTAATATACTGTTATTTGTGATTCTTGTTTTGCTGGTTGGCGTGGTAGCTGTTTTGCTTGTTATCTCAAAGAAACTATACCAAACTGATCCTTCTTTGATTGCCTCTCGTCTTGATGTTTTGGAAAAGGCACAAGAACGTACTGAGCATGCGGTTAGAGAAGAAGTGGCTCAGAGCAGAGACGAAATGGGTAAGACGACAAGAGAACAAAGACAGGAGCTCGCCGAAGCATTTAAAGTCTTTGGCGATTCGGTGGTACAACGAATGATGGATATAGCCAATATGCAGAAGGGGCAACTCGATGTTTTTTCTAATCAACTTGCTTCTTTCGCCAAGGCTAGCGGTGAACGCTTGGATGGTGTTCGTGCCGAGTCTGCCACTGGAGCTAAACAGTTAAGGGAAGAGGTTATTGCAACTCTTAAGGGGATTACGGAAGCCACCACTAAAACAATGGGCGAATTGGCCAATCTTCAGAAAACCCAACTTGAAATTATGTCAACCGCGATTGGTAGACTTTCGGATTCAAATGAGAAAAAACTGGAGTCAGTCAGGGTCGCGGTGGAAAGTAAACTTCAAAGCATGCAGATTGATAACGCCAAGCAGCTTGAACAAATGCGCCAGACCGTGGACGAGAAACTCCAGGGGACATTGGAAAGGCGCTTGGGTGAATCCTTTAAGCAAGTCAGTGAACGTCTGGAGATGGTGCATAAAGGACTTGGGGAGATGCAAACGCTTGCTACGGGTGTTGGTGATCTTAAAAAGGTACTTACAAATGTCAAAACACGTGGGACGTGGGGTGAAGTGCAACTTGGGGCGTTGTTAGAGCAGGTGCTCAATCCTGATCAGTTTGGCATCAACGTGGCTACGAAAGAGGGAGGCGAGCGTGTTGAGTTTGCGATCAAACTGCCGGGAAAAGGCACTGATAAGGATGATGTTGTCTGGCTCCCGGTTGACGCTAAGTTTCCTGTTGAAGACTATCAGCGTTTGATTGAGGCTCAAGAAAGAGCAGATATTGAAGGAGTTGAAGCGGCGAGTAAACAGTTGGAGAATCGTGTCAAGATTTGTGCATCTGACATCTCTAAAAAATATTTAAATCCGCCAAAAACCACGGACTTCGGTATTCTGTTTTTACCTATAGAGGGTCTCTTTGCTGAAGTCATTCGTAGGACGGGCTTGATCGAGGTTATCCAACGGGAATGCCGTGTGGTTATCGCTGGTCCGACTACCCTATGGTCTATTTTAAACAGTCTTCAGATGGGTTTTCGAACGCTTGCTATCCAGAAGCGTTCTAGTGAGGTCTGGAATCTTCTTGCTGCAGTCAAAACCGAGTGGACGAAGTATGGCGATGTTTTGGATGCAGTGCAAAATAAGTTACATCAAGCATCAGACACAATTGAACAAGCTAAAGTTAGGTCAAGGGGCATCGGGAGAAAACTCAAGGATGTGCAGGAGCTTCCCGTAGGTGAGGCTACCGCCTTACTGCCTATTGATGTATCGGAAGATGATGGAGTGGATAGACCAATAGTCTGAATTTTACAGTAGACAGGTACCCTGGAGAGTAATTGATGGCTACTATTGACGATATTATTGTATGGGCCAGTTCTTTACCTGCGTGGCAAGGAGACGTTGTTCGTCGTCTGTTGACTAAGGGTGACCAGCCGCTCAATGCTCAAGATTATTCTGAGATATTGGCTTTGGCCAAAGCAGATTTAAAAATTGCAGCGTTTCCCGAAAAACTCAAGCCTATTCTCCCGGTTGCGGGTAACTTCTCGGGTGTTCCCACAACAACAGTTGCTGTTAAACTACTATCAATTGATGACGTTAGAAATGTCAACATCATCAAGGCTGGCGCGTCACAGCCTTTCGCTGAGAGTGGTGTTACAGTGGTGTATGGTGACAATGGCGCTGGTAAGTCTGGTTATTCCCGAATCTTGAAACTGGCGTGCCAAGCCCGCGATAAGGATGAGCGTATCCTTTCTAATGTCTTCGTTAAGGCACCATCTGGTGCGCCAACCGCCATAATAAAGATTAAACAGGATAATAAGTCAAGGGATGTTGCTTGGACTCAAGGTGTTTCTGTCGACCCTGTTTTGACCAATATCACAGTATTTGACGGACGCTGCGCTCGAATCATTACTGATGATCGAAATCAGATTAACTATCTGCCCTATGGTTGCGATGTGTTTCAGAAGCTGGCGGAGATCGTCCAAAGAGTTAGGGGAGACGTGGAAACGGAGATAATGGCTATCATGCCGATTCAGGATTCAGCTATTGCGGCGGGTACCGCAGCAGCTAAATTTCTCGAGTCTTTGTTAGAGACTACCAAAGAAGAGGTTATTCAAGCTGCGACGAATTGGACTCCGCAAGATGAGTTACAATTGATTGCTCAAGAAGAGCTCGCGAGGACATCAGATTCCACGAAAGCAACTCAAGAGGTAGCCCGACTCGAAAAAATTAAAGGGCGAATTAACGATGCTGCAAGTGCGGTGACAAAGCTCATAGCTGCGTGCGTTGATTTGACGAATGACGGTATCCAGAACGCTATATTAGAGGTGAATGCTGCGCAGCTTGCACGTGCGGCTGCCGTGGCTGAACGGCAGACGTTCGAAACGCTACCAGGTGTTGCTTCCACCGATCAATGGGAGATCCTCTATAAGGCAGCAAAGAAATACTCTGAGGAGATAGCTTACCCCGGTCAGGCCTTTCCGAAAACAGATGATGCGGTCTGTGTTTTTTGCCAGCAACCACTAGGTGAAGAGGCTGTTGCCCGTTTTGCCCGTTTTAAGAAGTTTATGGAAGATGCTACAAACACTGTGTTAGTTACAAAGCGCAATGCGCTGAAGTTGCTGAGGGAAAAGATAGAGGCTGTGACTCCTTTGACTGCCGCAACACTTGACTCGATTTGTGATGAGCTTAGTAGTTTGGGTGTCCCGATGGCAAGTGATTTGCGAACCTATCACACAGCGATTGCCGTGCGAAAATCTGCAGCACTCGTTTTACTCAAAGAAGGTGAAGATCCGCAAAGGTCGAAATTATTGCCACCATGGCCAGCATCTGTAGAAGCAGCATTACGATCGGTTGCCAAAACATTAACCCAAAAGGCTACTGAAATTACGAATGCGGCTAAGCCTGAGGAATATAAGAAGCTTATCGCCAGCATAACAGAACTTAAATCGCGGAAGGCGCTCAACGCTAGGAAAGTCGATATTTACGCGCTTGTTGCTAAGATTCGGCGTAATGCCGATTTGCGGCGAGCGGCTGATACCCTTAGTACTTATGAAATTACACGGCAAGGCACAGTGGTGATTAAGAAGAACTTAACTCCGGAGTTGATAAGTGCTTTTAAGAAGGAACTTATTGCGTTAGGTGCGAATCGTTTGTCTATATCGGTTAAGCCTTGTGGAGATGTAGGGGAGACTACACACGAGATTTTGTTGGAAGGCGTTAATATATCAGGCCGGGTACGCATCTCTCAGATTCTCAGTGAAGGTGAGGCACGAGTTATCGCAATTGCTGGTTTTCTGGCTGAGCTTCAACTTGTCCCACATGTTAACGCGATCGTGTTGGATGATCCAGTTTCATCGCTCGATCATATATTCACTGGAAAGATTGCTGAACGGCTCGCGAAAGAGGGGCTTAAACGACAGGTCATTATATTTACTCATAACATAGCTTTCCTGATGGAATTGGAGGATGCCGGAATGGCGCTTGCCAAGGCCGGTACGCCAGTTAGTATCACCGTACATACTTTGCGCCGTGACGGAAAGTCAGCGGGCATTACAATTAATAGTGTACCTTGGCATGCCATGAAGGTTGGACAGCGGGCGCAATACCTGGAAGATTTGGTTAATAAGATTAAATCTTTTTATCAGCAAGATATGGTAGAGTACAACAAAGAAGCGGCTTATGTTTACGGATTATTGCGTGAAGCTTGGGAATCTTGTATTGAGGATGATTTGTTCGATAAGGTAGTTTGTCGATACAGAAACAGCGTGCAGACCCTCAGACTCAATGGAGTGGCTATTGAAGATTCTGATATTCATTGCGTTGATCTTCATATATCTAAGGCTAGTACTTGGATGACAGGTCATGACAAATCCAAGGCTTTGCATTGTGATCGTCCTGCACCTGATGAAGTGCTCGCTGATATAAGCTCCTTGAGGGACTTTTCAAGGCAGCTTATTGGTCGTCGTGATCAAACAAGAAAGCAACGCAAAAAGCAGCTGGAACCGTAATGATTAGTAAAAGGGGTGATGTTCTTTTGAGAACAACAAAAAAGAATTATGAATTGCAAAAAGCGATGAGATAGAAAGAAAAGGTAAGGAATGGCATGGAAAAACAATTTTAGCGATAAACCAAACATCCCGCCAACTGTCACGCCTGAAATAGGTGGAAAACTGTTGCGGGGAATAATTAGTGTTAGATAGATTCAAGTTGCTAACGCAACAGTTCAGTAAATTTTTCGTGAGGTGTATACCATCCAAGAGTTTTGCGCGGACGATCGTTTAATTCGTCCTGTACCTCTTTAAGTCTATTTTTCGAGATTTTTGAAAAATCAGTAGTTTTGGGGAAATACTGGCGTATTAAAGCATTGGTGTTTTCATTTGTACCTCGCTCCCATGGAGAACGAGGATGAGCAAAATAAACGGTTATGTCTGTTTCTTGCGAAATAATTGGTGTCATAACTCAATAACTCACTCTAAACAAAGAAATTAGGAATAAAATCGGCAAGTCGCTGAATTTCTGAGTAGAAAAATAATGAAGATCGAAATAAAACAAATTGGGGTTATTCATTCTCCATATAGATCAAAAGAAGAGTGTCCCATTCAAGGATCTGTTAAGCCTGAAGGAAAAGGGCAAGTTGAAGTGTTTCTAGAATACGAGGAAGCATTAGAAACAATAGAGACATTCTCGCATATTATATTATTCTACATATTCGACAAGGCAGAAAAAATACGATTATCCGGACCAACCTTTCTCGATGATACGCCTCATGGGGTTTTTGCGTCTCGTCATCCTTGCCGGCCAAATAAGATAGGAATTTCCATCGTGAAACTGGAAAAAAGAAATAAAAATATTCTGGAAGTGAGTGGAATAGATATTCTTGATAGCACACCGTTAATTGACATTAAACCGTATATTCCAAGGTTCGATTATTTTGCTAATGCGAATAACGGGTGGACAGAGACAAAAAAGTTGCGTGATAAGCCTCAAGGTAGGGAATAAGTGTAAATAAATAAGTTACGGATAAAATCGGCAAGGCATGGAATTAATACACAAGTCCAATAGTTTTAGATAGTTGTCGAGTTCTGACACTGTTTACTTTTTACCACTGTAACTTTAGGGGGATCTTTATTATGAATGTTCTACTTATATCTTCTAGCCCGCATAAGCAAAAAAGCAGCACATTCCTTTTAGCCGGTGAAGTTTTACGAGGTTTAAGGGAAGAGGGGGTTATTTGCGAAACGCTGCATCTGGATGATTTTAAAGTGTTATTTTGTAAACACTGTGAGGCCTGCCATAAGAATCTCTTACGCTGCTCGCTCAAAGATGATGTGCAAGGCATTCTTAAAAAAATGTTGAATGCCGACGGGATAGTTTTTGCTTCGCCTAACTACATAAACCAGGTGACTGCATCGATGAAGGCCTTGTTTGACCGATCGGCGCATTTTATTCATTGTAAACGACTGTTTAATAAATATGTGGCAGGAGTCGTGTCTTCCGGTAGCGGCCAGAATAAAGAAGTCCTGGATTATATAGCGTTTTACGGTCATACGTGCGCAGCTCAATATTCCGGAGGCGTTTCTGCTCTCCGGCAGTTTGGCGAGGATACGAAAGCCGAGGCTTTCAAATTAGGCAAGAAGCTTGCCTCTGATATGAAAGAGAAAAAACTCTATCCTGATCAGATGCAAATCATCGAGCAGGGGAAGCAGCACTTTGCTCGTATTATTAAGCTCAGAAAAGACGATTGGCAGGAAGAATACAAATATTGGGTTGAAAAAGGCTGGCTGTAGAATAATTAGTGTCAGAACTTAACAACTTACTGTAAATAAATAAATTACGAATAAAATCGACAAGGTTCGGAATTAATAGACAAATCCAATAATTTTAGATAGTTTTCGAATTCTGACACTGTTTTTTTCATTATTTATCCCCGACGGAAACGGCCCGCCGGGGATTTTTTATTTGGCGGCGCCCTGGGAATGCTTAGTGGTAAAAAGTCAAAAGAAACCAGAAACAAGCCATTTACAGAATACGCGGACAAAATTAGAATACAATAAAATAATTTAAAGTTAATTAAATTATCATGCAGGTACCCCTCAAAAGGGTTTTGACGATGAATAGCATTCTCCTTGCAAAAGAAGCCGCTAAAGTTTTAAGAGTAAATGAAGGATTTGTTAGTCGCCTGATCCATAACAAAACGTTATGGGCCTATAAGGAAGGGTACCGTGACGGCTACAGGATCGCGAAAGAGGAAGTGGACGAATATATAAAATCCAGGTTGTCAAAAAAGAATACTATAAAAAAATAACGTCGCAGTTGTTGGTGGTAATCCTATTATAAGGAGGCGGTATATGGATAAAAGAGTGTTTTTGTTGGCGGTAGTTTGTTTATTTGCTGTGTCTGTATTCCCGGGATGCACAGCCGGCTCAAGTACGGTTAAGTCAGAAACGGTTACGACGCGTACAACCGCCGGAGATTCTGCGGAGCAAGGCAATCAAGGCAACTTCGTGGGCGGCGAAAGTTCCGCGAAGGCGCAAGATACCGGAGCTACAAAAGTAGAGAAGCGCACAGAGGTAAGGGAGGAACGGAGTAAAAGTGAACCAGCGGGCATCTTAGGCACAACGCTGCACTTAATAGGGCAGGTGCTGGCGTTTCCTTTTAAGCTGGTCGCGGGCGTAATCGAGGCTATATTCTAACAGAGGTAAAAGGAGGTGGAGGCATGAGAAGTACGACGGTGATTGTAGCGGTAATTCTATTTCTTTCGGTAACTGTTTTATCCGGATGCGGTTCTTTCTGGGGAGGGGCCGCCGTCGGGGCTGTCGGAGTAGGGGCGGCGGATGTAATAAGCGCGAAAAGCCAGATGGATAAGCTGGATGCGGATTACAGCGCGGGCAGAATTACCAAAGAAGAATACGAAATCCGCAAAGACCAGATAAAGAAAGGCTCGATCATTTATTGACAATCCCGGGGTCGCGGTTTAGAAAACCGGCCGTAATTGGTCAGGGAATTCCGGGACAAGAAAAATAATTAGTGTTAGAACTCAGCAACTTATTGTAAATAAATAAGTTACGAATAAAATCGGCAAGACGCGGAATTAATTCACAAGTCCAATAATTTTAGATAGTTATCGAGTTCTGACACTGTTTTTTTTAAACTTAGGCCTTTATAATTTAATCTTCCTTTGATATTTAGCCTTTAGACTCTAAAATTACCTGGTTCTGAAAGTTTAAACTAGACCTAAAACCTCCCTTATGATAATACTTTAGCTTCGTTTTATACTTGATTTACTTGCAATGTAAGGATATAATGCTGGTATCTATTAAGTGGGAGGATCATGCAAAGGCTGTGCCATTTTTTATAAAAAAGCAAAATTTAAACCCGGGCCAAGAGCTCGGGTTTTTTGTTTAGGAAAAATAACTAATGTCAGAACTCAGCAACTTGTTGTAAATAAGTAAATTACAAATAAAATCGGCATGGCGTGGAATTAATTCACAAGTCCAATAATTTTAGATAGTTGCCGAGTCCTGATACTGTTTTTGTTTAACATTTATAATTAAAGGAGCTCTATGAAAAAATCACCGCAGAAAAAGACTTCACCATCCGCTATTGCCGCCGACCAGGATATTGTAGGATTGATCACGACACTGGTTGGGAAGCTCGTTTCACTTGAAACAAAGATAGATACTGTGCTCACCCGGCTTCCGGAGAGGACAGTTGAAGTACCCCGGCAGCAGCCGATACCGAGTGTGCCCGTAGAGCGGCACAATAATAGCAGGCCGATGTTCAAGGTGATCTGCGCGGATTGCGGTAAGAATTGCGAAGTCCCGTTCAGGCCGAGCGTTGGCAGGCCGGTCTATTGTAAGGAATGTTTTACCAAACGTAAGGCTGGCGGCAACCTCACGCCGCGGGTAGAGGTGAAACCTAAGGAAACAGCTCCCGCGCAAAAAACTTCACCTGAGAAGTCACCGGTAGTCAAATCCGTCAAAGCGCCGGCAGTAAAGAAGAAGCCGTCTGCAAAGAAGACGACGAAGAAGAAGGCGAAATAAGAGTCCATTTCTCGTTGTTTTATTCTCAGCAAGGGGATATAATAATAATGTCAATAAGAGGAACATATGCAAACGCTGTGCCAATTTCTATAGTAAAATCAATCATTTAACCCGGGCCATGAGCTCGGGTTTTTGCTTTTGTGATTAAGTATGATGTCACCGGAATTCGCATAATCCCGTGCCGTTGTGATCGGTTTCTTTAGCCGGCCTGAGGTCAATGAAAAGTTTAAATAAGCAAGGAGGATGGTTGATGAAGGAAAAGATATGTAGTATCGCTTTCACCTTGGGAGTTTTGACTTTTATCTGCGCGCGCCCTCTTTTTGCCCAACATGAACATATGATGATGCCCATGCCGGAGTCGCCCGATGAATCAACGCAATCAACGCAAATGAACGGTATGTACGGCCGGTATCAAATGGCGCGGGAGTCTTCCGGCACAAGCTGGCAGCCCGAATCAACACCGCATGAGGGGATCCATTTTATGCGTGAGGATTGGATGGTTATGGTGCACGGATTTGTCAACGGCATCTATGATAAGCAAAACGGGAAAAGAGGGGATGAAGAAGCTTTCAGCTCCAGCATGTTCATGCTCATGGCGCAGCGGCCGTTCGCGCAAGGGACGCTGGGTTTACGGAGCATGCTTTCTCTTGACCCCGCGATGGGCAAGACAGGGTACCCTGTTTTACTGCAGAACGGGGAAACAGCCGACGGAAAGACCCCGCTGATCGACCGCCAGCATCCTCATGATCTTTTCATGGAGCTTGCCGGTACCTATAGTTTTGCGTTATCGGATGAGAGTTCAGTGTTCACTTATTTCGGCTTGCCCGGTGAGCCGGCATTAGGCCCACCTGCTTTTATGCATCGATTTTCCGGGATGGATATCCCTGAAGCGCCTATTACTCACCACTGGTTGGATTCCACCCACATTACCTATGGGGTTTCTACCTTAGGCTATATATGGAAGAATATCAAGGCCGAAACCTCTGTATTCAAGGGGAGGGAGCCTGACCAGGACCGTTGGGATATCGAAGCGCCCCGATTTGATTCCGTGTCAATGCGGCTTTCTTTTAACCCGGCTAAAGATTGGGCTATGCAGGCCAGTTTCGGATACATCGATAGCCCTGAACAATTAGAGCCGGATGTCGATACAAGGCGCACCTCTGTTTCAATAAGTTATAACAAGGCGTATAAATGGGCAAATTGGCAAACAACGTTTGCCTGGGGGCGCAATGTTAATCTTCCCGGGCGGTCCCTCGATGGTTTTCTTCTGGAGTCAACAATAAGAGTCCGGGAAACGCATACTCTTTTCAGCCGGTTTGAGCGCGTGGCAAAAGACGAATTATTCCTGGAAGACGACCCTTTGCACGGCGAGAAATTTACCGTGAACAAATTAACTTTAGGTTATATTTATGATCTTCCTGATTGGAAGCATACGAGATGGGGGATAGGCAGCTCCTGTGACCTGAATATTCTTCCGGATAAATTAAAATCAAGCTATGGCCGTATGCCGTTAGGGTATATGATCTTTGTGAGGATAAAATTAGACTGACAAGCAGTGGCGTCAAGGAGGCGATTTTGTTTTCTTACTGTTTTTTTTCCGGGAAAAAATTAATATTGTTCTTTTTGGCCCTTAGTTTATTTTTAGCGCCTTTTGTTAAGGCTGAATCCAATGATCAAGCAGACGCTGAGGCGATGAATAAAAGAATAGAGAAAATAGAAGCAATTTTTAATAAAATCAAGAAAGGCGTGACTACGGAAACGGAGATCTTCGAGTGGTTTGGCCATCCGGATGTGATCAGGGAAAGGAATATAAAGGTAATGGCGATATTGGAGAAAGGATCCGGTTGGGAAGGAGACGAATATAAGGAGATCTTAAAGTTATATAATCAGCCCAAAGGAACTATTTATAGCGCCTTTAAAGACCCATTCGAAGCTAAGATCATATACAGCGATACCGCAGAAAAAGATCTTTGGGGTTTTTTAGGTAGTACTGATGAAAGTCCCGGGTATCCTCTAACTTTGCCAGAGCAGGAAACAGTTATCTATAAATATAATTTTACGATCTCAACTTCCGGCAATTTAGGGGCTGAGTGGACAGATGTGGTAATTTTTGTTACTATAAATAAAGATACGGGAATAGTTGAAGAATGCAGAAAATATCAATTGTATGGGTTTTCTTGAGGTCTTTGTAAATAAGTAAATTACGGATAAAACCGTCAAGGTGAAGGATTTTTACGGACTTCTTAAAATGGAGGAATATCAAAATGAAAAAGATCATTGTCTTGGCAGTAGTATGCGTGTTGACAGCGGTGTATCCTGCTTATTGTCAGGAGAAGGAGCAGCAATCTCAGGTTGAGACTAAGCGTTTGTCCGGGTCTGTCGCCCAGGTAGGGTTCGCGGAAAGTTTTATCGTGGTTTACGGCGAATTAGGGTATACCCGCTTTCAGATAACCCCTGAAACGCAGTTTACGCGCGGGACTAAAAAGATCGACCTGAGCGATATCAGGACTGAGGATTCTGTGATGGTCCAGTATTATTCTTCTGAACCCGGGAAATACGTGGCAGTTACCGTTAGAGCCAGCGCGGGAATGAATTAATAAATAAATTACCGATAAAATCGGCAAGGCGCGGAATTGGGAAAAGGCCGGGTTTTGACACTGTTTTATTTGCGGTAAAGAAAAATAGGTTTGGTAAGGGGTGGTGATGGGTAGAAGATATTTCACGATCTTAATCCTGGTAATGGTATCGTTTTTTCGCGCTGATTCCTTTGCTGAGACAGTCCTTCTTAAATCCGGCAAAACTGTCCAGGGTAGAATAACCGAAGATACAGACGCGTATATAAAGCTGGATACACCTGAAGGCCAATCCATTTATTTCAATAAGAATACGATCAGCGATATAAAAAGCGATGCCGGCGGGCCCGGTTCGCCTTCCGCGGCCGCTGCCCCGGCCACGGGTTTGATAGATCATTTGGACCAGGGTTACTTGCTCTTTGTGCCGAAAGAGATGCCACCTTTACCGTCGTTATTGGTGTGTTTGCCGGGCTGGGGCGTAAAAATAAAGCAGGAGATCAATAATTGGGCTTTCCCGGCGGGGAAAAAAGGCTTTCTTGTCCTGGGGCTGGAGATGGATTACAGCCGCGTTCTTTCTCTCGCAGACGTGAACGCGTTGTATTCAAGAATGTCGGGGATCATAGATTCTTTGGGCCGGGAATATCATGTTAATAAAGACAAAATATGCGTGGCAGGTACTTCTGCCGGCGGGATGATGTCCATATCGCTGGTTTTGCATTATCCGCAAAGATTCGTTGCTGTCGGTGTGGTAAGCGGAGGCCGTTTTGGTTTTTTCGCTCAGGAAGCATTGAGGAACGCTCAAGGGACCAGGTTCTTCATGGCGCATGGCGATAAAGATCAAAGTATCCCTTTTTCAGAATTCCAGGCGACAAGGAAGAAATTGGAGCGCTATGGAGCGCTCATTGAATATAGCGTTATCCCTGAAGGCAAACATACATTAGGTTCAAACGCGTACCGGCAGGTAGTGGAATGGCTGTCCGATTCCGCGGGATAGCCGTTCGGGCAAAATAGGATCGTCCCGGTAATATTATTGAGATAAGGGAAGATCGAGGTGCCCGGGATATTAAATGAAGATGAGAATTATGATGTTGATCAAAACGTCTTGTTATTGTTACAAATAAACCATTGTACCTCCGCGCTTAATAGGTATTGCGTGGGGCGCCGTTTTCTACGGTAGATTCCCGCTTTCGCGGGAATGACTCGTAGAGTAAGGAACAGCCTGCATGTTTTTTAAAGGACGGAGAATTAAGCTATGGGAAGTATTTCTCAATTGAATATCGCGGGGTTATGGATCTTTTCCACGGTCGTCTTCTGGCCTGTGCTGTTATTTTTATGTCTTTGGGGGGTAGGGATGTTTTTCGGGCTTTTTATGTCGCCGCATCTGCTGAGGGATCTTATTGAAATATCCCTGGTTTGCGCGCTCCCGGTTATAGCGATCATCCTTAGCTATCGCGCCTGTCAAAACGCCGGTTGGAAGAAGCGCGGATGGATCATCTATGGGACATGGGTACTGCTTGCATTGGAGATCTGTTTTCTTCTTATGGCCGCTTTGGGCGGGGTTTCGCAGGCAGTGGTTGAAGGAGTTGCTTCTCAAAACAGGTTCTTGCAGTATTTAACTCACGCGTTTATGATGATCATTATCGGCCAGGTCATTTTGGTCCCGTGGGTCTTTGTGTCTGTTTTTTTTCTCAAAAAAATAGGTGAAAAGAGGATTTTTCCGCTTTCGCGGGAATGACAGGTAGAAAAACAGGGCCGTTTTACGTTTAAGAGGAGTATCTGCATGAAGACTGTTCAGGAAGCGATAACAGGAAATGAGTTTTTCGGGAACAGGGCATTGCCTTATGAAGCGCTCGTTCATTTTTATTATGCTTTTAATCAGAAAAACTTTTCCGAGATGGAGAAGAATTGGGCGAATACCGATACTATTGCCATGGATAATCCTTTGGGAGGGATAAAGCGAGGCTGGGTTGAAATCGGGCAGGTTTACGAAAGGATCTTTAGCGGCCCCGCTGAGATCTACGTGGAATTTTATGATTATACCATTCAGGAAAATTCAGATATTTTTTACGCGGTCGGCAGAGAACGGGGCCGTTTCCAATCTAAGAAAGAGTCTTTTGCATTAGCGGTCCGCACCAGCCGGATATTCCAAAAGATCGCCGGCCAATGGCGGCAGGTACATCATCACGGTTCGATCGAAGATCCGCAATTACTGGAAAGATATCAGAAGGCCGTTCTTGGGGTTAGATAAAATAATCACCCGGTTATGGTACGGCAGGCAGGTTTAAGGAGAGAAAATGGGCATCGGGAATTTCTTTAGACGACAGGCGCGCGATAGCAATGAGGCGCGATTTAAGTCTAAAAAAGATATGCTCCTTTATATCAAGAATAATACCGGCCTGGATGACGATGTCGCGGGCTTGATCGTTAATGCCTTGGAACATGCCGGCCGTGACTGTTATATTGAGATCAAAAAAGGCGGAACGGGCAACCCGTATTATCTGGAATATCAGGATTTAAACAACCGTAACGGCCTTTCAAACAAAGATATTAAGATGAGGATCAAGCTGTTAAAAGAAATAGAAGCTCAGGCCTCAGCGGGTTCAGAAGAAGAGTATCTCCAAAAGAAGATAGCCGAAACAGCGGGCGCGCTGGTTACTGTATGGATCAATACGGAATCAGATAAAGATTTTGAATCTAAAAGCGGCTTGATCAAAGAAGCCTGGTTAAAAATAAAAGAATCGCAGGCGCTCACCTGAAATAACTTCAGTCGGGGCCGGAGTAAGCGAGGGTGAAAGGAGTTCGATCGTGAAACATGCCATATTTTTTCTTTACTTTCTTCTGATCCCCGCATTTGCTAACGCCTATGAGATCGACAAATCTTTATTGAAGAAACATAATACCGCGCTCGTTATTTATAACCGTTCAACAGGCGCGGTCATCAATGCCGACCCCGCGCTCGGCGCGCGGCGTTTATCTCCGTGTTCAACTTTTAAGATCTATAATACCCTGATCGGATTAGAACTTGGTTTGATCCCGGAGGTAGATGAACTATGGTATAAATGGGATGGTATTAAGCGTTCAATAGATGGCTGGAACCAGGATTTGACGCTGCGGGAGGCCTTTCGCGTATCGGCAGTGCCCGCTTATCAGATCTTGGCGCGCCAGGTTGGGTTTGAACGGATGAAGAATTACGTTGAAGAGATCGATTACGGGACTAAGAATATCTCTGCGGGGATTGACGTTTTCTGGCTTAACCCGGATGAAGGCTCTCCTATCATGATCAGCGCGCAGGAGCAGGTGGATCTCTTGAATAAACTTTTTGACGGAAAGCTGCCGTTCTCCCAAAAGAACGTTACGATACTTAAAGATGTTATGAGATCAGTGGAGACTGAAAAAGGAACGCTTTATGGTAAGACAGGCTCAGGCAAAAACATGAGCGGGGAGGCCTGGGGATGGTTTGTGGGTTTTCTTGAGCACGGCGGGCAGACATATGTATTCGCCTGCAATATTACCGGAGGGGAAAATCCTTCAGGTAAAGCCGCCCGGGTGATCGTAGAAAAGTTTTTCAGATCTCTGGAGGTATTGTAGGTTAAGGTTAAAGGCCCTGCCTCACCGGCAGGAAAATAATAAAAGAAATTGAAAAGATAGAAATAATGAGAAAGGTGGCGTCACAAATCGCGTGACAGCCGCCTTTTTTTGGTTTTCCGCGCTTTAAGTGGAGAAAGGTTGGAAAAAAGTGTGTTTCAGTCAACGCCTGTTTATAAAATACGGTTAAAATGATCGTATGAGAATTTTACTGGTTGAAGATGAAAAAAAGATCGCTAGTTTTATCGAGCGGGGCCTTAAGGCGCACCGCTATGCCGTCGATGTCGCCTCTGACGGAGAAAAGGCGGAGGAGCTCGCGCAGATCAATCCCTATGACTTGATCATCATGGATATCATGCTGCCTAAAAAAGACGGCATAACCATATGCAAAGAATTAAGGGAAAACGCGATCGACACCCCTATCCTTATGCTTACCGCCAAAGGGACGGTCACGGATAAGGTGTTTGGCCTGGGGGCAGGCGCCGATGATTACCTGGTAAAGCCTTTTTCGTTCGAAGAGTTCCTTGCCCGGGTCGCGGCATTATTGCGCCGGAAGAGGGCCGATAAAAATCTTTCCCTTATAGTAGCCGACCTTGAACTGGACCAGCTTTCGCATAAGGTCGCCAGAGGCAGCAAAGAAATAACCTTGACCCCGAAAGAGTACGCGCTTCTTGAATACCTCATGCTCAACGTGAACCAGGTCGTCACCCGGACCATGATCTCCGAGCATGTCTGGAACGAGAATTTCGACAGTTTTTCGAATATTATCGATGTTTTTATTAATAACCTGCGCAACAAGGTCGACAAGGACGCTAAAAAGCAGCTCATTCATACCTTGCGCGGCGTAGGCTATATGCTCAAGAGCGAAATCAAATGATGATCAATTCCGTTAAATTCAAGATTTGCGTGTTGTACGTGGGGATATTAGGATTGATCTTAGTCGCCTACCGGGGGCTCCTTTATTTCAATTTCTATCGCGCCTTGAATAAAGATTCAGATGAACAGCTGATCATTAAAGCTACCCATGTCCGGGACGCGATACGCTCGCATCTTGCTGCCCTGGGCGATGATAAAAAGGCCCTGAATTTCGCGGCCAGGAGCGTTATCCGAGGGGAAGGCGAATACCCGGGGCAGGAGAAGGCCGCGGATGCCCAGGCGCAATGGCTTAAGGATAAGGCCTCATTGGAGCTCGACGATGATTACATTAATTTCTTGAGCTTTGACGGGAAAACGATAGTCAGTTCTTCGAATATCGACCGGGATCTGCGCCTCTTATTTGAGAAATACGTGAACATAAAGCAGGAAAAGGTGACCTTCGGCAATGTCAATTACCAGGGAGGGGTGACTTTACGGTTGGTCGTGATGCCGGTAGCGTTTAATAATTTCGGCCGCTATATTATAGAGGTAGGGACTTTCGCGATCCCGGTGGTTCAGGTCCTGCGTAAGCGGATCGTTTCAACGGCATTAAGCATCCTGGCGATCCTGGTGATCGCCATCATTATCAGTTATTTATTAGTCTGGCGTATCCTGGGCCCGGTGCAGCAGGTCGCGCGTACCGCGAAAACCATCTCGTATGAAAACTTAAGCCATAGGGTCAAGGTGGAGCATCTCGATGAAGAAATGAAATATCTTGCCGAATCTTTTAACGATATGATCGCGCGCCTGGAGGAATCATTCAAGTATGTTTCAGAGTTCAGCTCCTCTGTCGCGCATGACCTGCGCACGCCGCTTACTATCATCAAGGGGGAAACGGAGGTCGCGTTGCAGAGCGGGCAGAATCTCGAAGATTGCCGACGGGTCATGCAGTCAAATCTTGACGAGGTCGAAAGGATGTTGAAAACCATAGATAATATGCTTATGCTTACCGAGATCAAGTACCGTAAGGAAGCCTTTACCTTTGAGCGCATGGACCTTGCGCCCTTCCTGAACGATATCTATGAAAAGACCGTGATCCTGGCTTCGCAAAAAAACATTACCGTCACTTTCACCGGGCCGAAAGAGCCGCTTATTACTATGGTGAACCAGTTATATTTACGCAGGTTGTTCTTTAATCTCATTCATAACGCCATTAAGTTCACTCTCCAGGGAGGCGCGATCAATTTTTCCGTAAGGCGCGCGCATAAGCGGGTATTTGTCGCCATTACCGATACCGGCATCGGCATCACCGACGAAGACCGCGCGAAAATATTCAATAAATTCTTCCGCGCGCAGTCAGCGGACCGCAATGATGAGCCCGGAAGCGGCCTTGGCCTGAGTATCGCGCAATCCATCGCTTCAATGCACCAGGGGTGCATTGAAGTAAGAAGCGCGGTCGGCAAGGGCTCCACTTTCACGGTGATCCTCCCTGTCCTGTAAGCCTCTTAAATCCACCTCCGAAAGAATTAAGAAAAATTAATTTTATCTTAATCTTCTCTTTATCATTGTTTTGCTAAGCTTTTACCATGATAAGCAAACATATGAAAAGAGAGATCATACTTGGAATTTCAGGGCTCCAGCGCAGCCCCGCTGCCGCGCTGATGATCGATGGCGCGATCGTCGCTGCCGCGGAAGAAGAGCGCTTCAGCCGCCTCAAGAACACTTCCGGTTTTCCCTTCAGGGCAGCTCAATTCTGTTTATCGCACGCCCGTATCCGTCTTGATGAAGTTACGACTGTCGCTTTCGGCAAAAGTTTATCGAGAGTCCTTCAGGAGGACGCCTCTTTGGAATACTCAACCGGCAAAGAGTGCCGCTCCTGGCCGCAGTTCGCGCGGTTGTTTGACGGCAGCGCCAACAAGGCTACTATCGACTGCGTGCCGCATCAGCTCGCCCACGCCGCAAGCGCGTTCTCGTTGTGCGAGGGTGAGAGCGCCGCTTTTTTGACGGTCGACCACTACGGCGAAAGTAAACCAATAACCGCAGGATACATTACTCCCCGACAATGCCGCACTTATTTTTCGCTGGGATATCCCGATTCGCTTGCCATGGTATACGCCGCGGTCACCGGATACCTCGGCTTCAGGCCGTTATCCGACGAATACAGGGTGATGGGGCTGGCCGCGTACGGGATGCCGTCGTTCATTGAAACGATGAGGGATATCGTAAAGCTCAAAGATAACGGCACTATCGAAATAAATACGGAATATTTTATCTTTCCCGGATCAGAAAATCGCGTGCCACTGGTCTCCGACAAGTTTATCGCCGCTTTCGGCGCTCCGCGGGATCCCCGCTGCGGGATCAACAAAATACATAAAGATACCGCTTCTTCCCTCCAGCAGGTGATGCGCCAGGCGTTGATCCACCTGGCGCGCCATCTTAAAAAACTGACCGATCTGGATACGTTATGTTATTCGGGCGACCTTGCCCTCAATTGCGATTGTAATACCGCGCTTGCTGAAGCAGGGTTGTTCAAAAATATTTATATTCATCCGGCTTCGCATGACGCGGGGACCGCGGTAGGCGCCTGTTGGTATTCCGACAGGATCCTTAAAGGGAATAAGCGTAAACGCGATACTTCTTCGCCGGTGTATCTCGGAAGTGAGTTCTCCTGCGGGAATATCGCGCAACTCATCGATCCTTTTATTTTTGATTTTCAGGAGCTTAATGAATCGGTTTTGATCAGTGAATGCGCCTACGCCCTTGCCAGCGGTAAAGTGGCCGGGTGGTTCCAGGGAAGGGCGGAATGGGGGCCGCGGTCACTCGGTAACCGCAGTATTTTAGCCGATCCCCGTCAAAGCGGCGTCGCCGGCAGGGTAAACGAAAAAATAAAATTCAGGGAGCCGTTCCGGCCTTTCGCGCCTTCGGTACTCATTGAGGAGGCAAAAGATTATTTTGAATTTCCCGAAGGGATAGATATGTCTTCGATGCTCTTTCTGGCAAAGGCTAAAGATATTGCCAGGACCAACGCCCCCGCGGTCGTGCATGTCGACGGGACCTGCCGCGTGCAAACGGTTTCCTTCGGGCAGAATCCGTTGTATTGGCGATTGCTTTCAAAATTCAAGGAGATAACCGGGGTACCGGTGCTTTTAAACACTTCGTTCAACGTGAACGGTGAACCGATCGTCAATACGCCTCAAGAAGCGCTGCGTTGTTTTCACTCGTCAAACCTCGACGTGCTGTATATAGGTAATTTCCGGGTGACAAAGGTGCGCGCGGCGCCAAGGGATGAGGCCGCTGCATTACAAAACAAGGAGGTGGCGTTGAGAAGGTGAGAGGCGTTTAAGTAAACGTGTCCCGCTCGGGTACGTCGCGCGGGGTGGTATCTATCTGGACAAAAGGAGGAAAATGGTATGAAGATAAGTAGACGGGATTTCTTGAAATACTGTATCGCTTCAGCAGCTGTATTAGGGCTTGATGCCAGTGGGCTGGCGAGGCTTAAAGAAGCGCTCGCGAATTCCGGGCCGCAGGTCCTCTGGTTGACCGGTTCATCCTGCACCGGGTGCTCTGTGTCGCTGGCTAATTTGATCTCGCCTTCGGCGCCCAAGGATATCGCTGACCTTTTGATCAATGTGATCAACCTGGATTACCATATCAACCTTATGGGCGCTGCCGGCGACCAGGCAGTGCAAACGATCAGGGATATATCCGCCGGTAGTTATATTCTTATCGTGGAGGGGGGTATCCCCGGTGCTTTTAACGGTAATGCCTGTGTGCTCTGGAACGAAAATGGTACGGATGTAACGGCACTTTCCGCTGTCAGGGATCTCGCCAGCCATTCCATCGCTAATATAGCGGTAGGTACGTGCGCCAGCTTTGGCGGCGTTGCCGCGGCAGCTCCTAATCCTACGCAGGTGGCCAGCTTTAGTTCGGCAATAGGCAAGCCCACTATTAATATAGCGGGATGCCCGGTCCATCCGGATTGGATCGTCTATGTTGTAGCTCAACTTTTAGCGGGTGTCACTCCGGCGCTGGATAGTAACGGCAGGCCGTCCGCTCTTTTCGGCGGTGAAAATAATAATGTCCATGAACGTTGTCCCCGGCGCGAACGGGATGAAGCAAATACCTATGGAGTGGCGGGCCTTTGCTTAGAGGAATTGGGCTGCAGAGGGCCTCATACGCAAGGGGATTGCCCGGTGCGCAAGTGGAATAACAATATTAATTACTGCATGAACGCCAATGCGCTTTGTATCGGATGCACTGAGAGGTCGTTTCCCGCGGCGCCGTTATTCAAGGTTTCTACGACTTCGAGTATTCCCACGCAGAAAGCTCTCGCGGTAAGTTCCGCTATTTGGGACGCGGCAAATCTTGTTTTGAGGGTGAACGGCACAGGCAAGATCGGCGCTCAAGCAGCGGTTAAAAGCGCCTCCGGCGTTCTCTTGGCCGCGACGATGATAAAAAGAGACGGTACGTACACGGTCTCAAAAGCGGATCTTTCTTCCGTGCCGGAGAGCGTAACAGTTTTGAGCAACGCTGTTCAGGTGACCGCGAATGTTTCAGGGGCTCCCGCGGCCGCGCAGTTTGCTGTTTCAGGCGCGGCATATAACTCAGGCAGTAATCAACTCGTTGTGTCAGGGACCGGCCCTACCGGAAATGTCGTCACTCTGAACGCGGGGAGTACTTTCCTGGGAGCGGTAACGATCTCAACCGAAGGCAATTGGTCTTTGACGGTAACCAGCCCTTCGCCGGTTCCTACCGGTGTTTCAGCGGTGTGTAACGGGGTAACGCTTACTGCAAATGTTACCGGTATACCGGCTTCGACAGCATTTGCTGTTTCAAGCGCGGCATACACCGTTTCTACGAACCGGCTGAGTGTATCGGGCAGCGGCCCTGCGGGCGCGAATGTAAGTGTGCGTTCAGGCGCGACTACGCTTGGTTCAGCGACGATCTCAAGCTTAGGCAATTGGAGCGTGGGTGTAACTAGCCCTTCTCCGGTTCCTGCCAGTATTTCAGCGGTATGTAACGGGGTAACGCTTACTGCAAATGTTACCGGTATACCGGCTTCGACAGCATTTGCTGTTTCAAGCGCGGCATACACCGTTTCTACGAACCGGCTGAGTGTATCAGGCAGCGGCCCTGCGGGCGCGAATGTAAGTGTGCGCTCAGGCGCGACTACGCTTGGTTCAGCGACGATCTCAAGCTCAGGCAATTGGAGCGTGGGTGTAACCAGCCCTTCTCCGGTTCCTACCAGTATTTCAGCGGTGTGTAACGGGGTAACGCTTACCGCAAATGTTACCGGGATACCGGCGCCGGGTGCGGGGACCCTGACTATTTCCCGGGCAGAATACGATCATGAGGATAGGGAGTTGTTGGTAAGAGGCACAGGGCAGCCGAACGCGACCGTGCGATTATATAACGGTTCGTTGATCGGTTCAGTAAGAATATCGAGCCGCGGCAGTTGGCGCTTCGAAAAGGAGCATACGAGTTATTTCAGGACAATACGCGCTGAATCAAATGGAATAAGCGTTACAAAAAATGTGACCAGAGATAGTTAAAAGGAGGAGCAAACCATGGCAACAATTAAAATCATTGATCCGGTTACAAGGATTGAAGGGCATTTGGGCGTTGAGGTTACTATAGACGCAGGCAGCGTCGTCGACGCGCGCTGTACCGGGACCCTGTTCCGCGGGATCGAAACGATCCTGACGGGCAGAGATCCATGGGACGCGGTGCCGATCACCCAGCGTATCTGCGGCGTATGCCCGATATCCCACGGTTTGGCTGCTTCTATGGCGCTGGATAACGCGGGCGCGAGAACTCCGACGGCCAACGGCAGGATCCTGCGTAACCTGCTTCTGGGGGCTAATTACATCCAGTCTCATATTCTGCATTTTTATCTCCTGGCAGCGCTCGATTATCTTCATGGCCCTCAAACCGCGCCGTGGCTGCCTGCGTGGGACGTGGATATGAGGGTGCCTTCATCGGAAGCGATACTGGCTCATATCACGCTTGCTATCGAAGCAAGGAGGCGGGCCCATGAAATGGGCGCTATTATCGGCGGAAGGAGCCCTTCGTCGCATGCGATCATTTCAGGCGGTTTTACCGATACTCCGACTGCCGCGAAAATATCCGACTTTCGCGCTCAGCTTACCTGGCTGACTGATTTTATTCAGAGTACGTATATACCCGATGTGCAGACGGTGGGCGGGGCTTACTCCGATTATTTTCAGGTCGGCCGCGGCTATGGCAACCTTCTGGCTTACGGCGTATTCGAACAGGACCAGGACGGTAATGATAAGCTTTTGAAAATGGGATACGCCGATAACGGCCAGGCAGGCCCGTCGCAGGATGTCGCGATAAGCGATATCACTGAATCGGTGACGTATTCCTGGTACAACGATTCAACGAATAATCTCGCCCCGTCATCCGGGCAGACGCTGCCGGTTAACCCGAAGGGGAATGCTTATTCGTGGCTGAAGGCCCCGCGGTACCAGGGCAAGCCCTGTGAAGCCGGCCCGCTTGCCAGGATGTGGGTGAATGGCGATTATCAGCAGGGTATCTCTGTTATGGACCGCCACGTCGCCAGGGCGCTGGAAACTTTGAAGGTCGCGCAGGCAATGTCCGATTGGCTGAATCAGATACAGGTAGGACAGCCGGTTTATGATAACAAAGCCATGCCTGTTTCCGGAGAGGGAATGGGACTGACTGAAGCGCCGCGGGGGGCTCTTGGCCATTGGGTGAAGATCTCCGGCGCTAAGATATCGCAGTATCAGATTATTACTCCGACCTGTTGGAACGCATCTCCTCGGGACACCGCAGGGCAATTGGGCCCGATAGAAAAAGCCCTTGTCGGTACGCCGGTCAGGGACGAAACAAAGCCGATCGAGGTGCTCAGAGTGATCCATTCGTTCGATCCGTGTTTATCCTGCGCGGTGCATGTCATGAGGCCGGGGAAAGAGCCGTTGACGCTGCGTACGAGGCTGGGTTGATCAATGCCGGAGCTTGAGTCTATGCGTATCCTTGTGTTGGGAATAGGGAACCTGCTTTTAGCGGATGAAGGCGTGGGCGTGCATCTTGTCCACGCCCTCATCGCCGAAGGCGGGCTGGAAGGCGTAACGGCACTCGACGCGGGAACCGCGATACTCGATGCCTTGCCGGATATTGCCGCGGCCGACAGGCTCATCGTCGTGGACGCGATGATCGCCGGCGGCAGATCCGGGTCGATATACCGCCTGCCTTTGGATGAGTGCGCGAAGAAAAACTATATTGCTTCCATGCACGGCTTTGACCTTTCAAGCCTGCTTGCGTTATCCTGTAAAGAGGGGCCGCTGAATGTTTCGGTAATAGGGGTGGAGCCTGCCAGGATAGCCTGGGGTATGGAACTATCGCCGGAGGTTTCCGCGGTGATGCCTGAGCTTATCAGGATAGTAAAAGAAGAGGTGAAGGTATTGAGAGAAGAGTCATTTATCGAGCATTAAGAGAGGTTAAAATAAGGAGGGTGTATGTTTAAACTGGGGATCGGTGAGTTGTTGGTCATATTGGCCATTGTGATGCTTCTTTTCGGCGCTAAACGCCTGCCGGAGATAGCCAAGGCGATCGGTGAGTCGATAAAAGAGTTCAAGAATTCGCGTAAAGAGGAAAAGGCGGAATTAGCTAAGAAATAAGTTGTATAAAGGAGGTGCTTATGTTCGGGATGGGAATGCCGGAGTTGATCGTAGTATTCTTGGTGGTTCTTTTGCTGTTTGGCGCCAAAAGCCTGCCTGATATGGCGCGCGCTTTAGGGAAATCTATCGGAGAATTCAAGAAAGCGGCCAGTGATATACGGGAGGGCATTGAAGTCAGCGCGGCGCAGGAGAGCGTAAAACCCGTCGCGGTTATCGCCCAGGCGGCAGTGAGCGCGGAAGCGAGTAATCCGCCCGCGGCGGATGCCGGGGCGCAAAAGAAAGGCTGATATGCGCCGGGGTATGGATACCTTTACTTTTTTCGAACATTTAGACGAGCTCAGAGGCCGGTTGATAAAATCGCTGGCCGCGGTTGCCCTGGGAGCCTGCGTTGTATATCATTTCAGCGATGCTATACTTACCGTCCTGGCAAAACCGGTGGGTAAGCTTGTTTTCATAGACCCGACAGAAGCGTTTATCGCTTACCTTAAACTGTCCGTCTGGGGAGGGTTGTTCCTTGCTTCCCCGTTCGTAATTTATCATCTCTGGAAGTTCGTTGGAGGCGGCTTGAAGAAAAGCGAATCCAGGTATGTGTATATGTACGCGCCGGCGTCTTTTTTGCTGTTTCTTTTAGGCGCGTCATTCGGCTTCTTTGTGATCATCAGCTTTGGGATGAAGTTCCTGCTTTCTTTCGGCAGTAATTTCATGGCCCCGATGATCACGATAAGCCGGTATATTTCATTCCTGGGGGCGATGATCGTGGCGTTCGGCCTGGTCTTCCAATTGCCGCTGGTCATGCATTTTCTTACTAAACTCGGCGTGGTGACTCCGGAATTCCTGTCCGCTAAACGCAAGTACGCGATGGTATGTATTTTTATCGCGGCAGGGGTTTTGACTCCCGGGCCGGATATATTCAGCCAGCTGTCCATGGCGGTCCCGCTCCTGATACTATATGAGGTGGGAGTTATTCTTTCGAAGTCCGCCTTGATAAAGCCGCGGGAGGGCCTGCTCAAGCAGGGAGTCACGCTGCCTTGACCGCGGTAATGATGTAAAAAGGAGAAAACTATTCTATGTCGATAAATGAATGCGCACTCAGCCTTGCGGACCCTGTTTCTCTGAAAGGGCTTTGCCGCCTGCGGGGGGAAGTATTTGCCTGCGGCGCTGATATGAAAAACAGATTTTCTTATTTTAAGGACGGGGAAATATACTTTTCCGCGGATTTCGGGGACCTTTCCCGCGTAGAGAATTTCTCCGCTTATCTTGAGGCGGTACGTGAAATGCGGGAGCACCTGGCGATCTCTCCTGATGTGGTGGCGTATGACCCTCATCCGTATTATTTCTCTTCGAAGGCGATAGGCCTTTTTGAAGGCGCAAAGCGCCTGGAGGTCCAGCACCATCAGGCGCATATCGCTTCGGTTTTAGCGCAATCAGAAGCGCGGGTGGATATTATAGGGGTCAGCTTTGACGGCACCGGCTTCGGCTCCGACGGTAACCTCTGGGGCGGGGAATTCTTTACGGTGAGCGCTCATGAATATAAAAGGAGCGGCCATTTGCAATATATGAAAATGCCCGGAGCGGAAAAAGCGGTCAAGCAGCCCTGGAGAATGGCGTTTGGCTTGTTATACGGCTCTTTAGGCAATAAGCTGTTCGATAAAAAGCTTGGCTTATTGAAGCTCAGGACAAAAGACGAATACTATTCTCTTTTCCGGGCGCTGGAGAATAATTTCAACTTTCCGCTTACTTCAAGCTGCGGCAGGTTATTTGACGCGGTTTCTTCCCTGTTAGGGATCACCCATGAGGTGAGCTTCGAGGCGGAAGCGGCGGTCAATTTGGAAAAAAAAGCCGCTCTCGTGGAAGATGATGCCTTTTATACCTTTGATATTACGCGGGAGAAAGGGGTATATATCGTCGGATACCGTCATTTTATTGAAGCGTTGTTAGCGGAGGCGGCAGGAGGCGTTGCCGTTGAACGCCTGGCGCGGCGGTTCCATAATTCAATTGCCGTGTTGATCGTTGAAATGTGCGGGCGGCTTCGGCAGGAAAGCGGTATCGCTACGGTCGCCTTAAGCGGGGGAGTGTTCCAGAATAAAATACTTCGCTCTCTCACCCTGCGGCAGCTGCGGGACGCGGGGTTCCGGATCTTAGAAGATGATACCGTGCCGATAAACGACCTGGGGATATGCGTGGGCCAGACATACGCGGCACTGCGCGGAGCCGGAGCCGTGAAAGAATAACAGAAAAAGGAGTCAAAATATGTGTCTTGCTGTCCCGGGGTTGGTAAAAGAGGTGCTGACGGGCAACGTAGCCAGGGTCAGTTTTATGGGCGTTGATAAAGAGGTAGCTATAGACCTGTTGGAAGATGTGCTCCCCGGGCAATACGTTATCGTGCACGCGGGGTTTGCCATCAATAAATTAAACGAGGAAGATGCCTGTGACGCACTTAAAGAATTTGAACAGTTCATATAGACCGGTTGCAGATTATAAAAACCCGGGCTTAGCCCGGCAGCTTTTGGATAAAATAAATTCTTATACCGGCAGCGCCTCTATTATGGAGGTCTGCGGTACGCATACTGTCGCGCTTTTCAAATCAGGGATCCGCGACGGCCTTAACGCGCGCATAAATCTTGTTTCGGGCCCGGGATGCCCGGTGTGCGTGACCGGCGCGGACGCGGTAGAAAAAGCGATAGGCCTGGCATGCAGGAAAAATACCGTTTTGTTCTGCTTCGGGGACATGGTCAAGGTGCCGGGGGCGAGGGTAAGCCTTGATTCGGTCAAGGCTGAAAGGGACGCCAACGTCAAGATCATGTACAGCCCGCTTGAAGCGCTGGAATACGCGAAAAATAACCCTTTAAAAGACATAGTCCTGTTCGGCGTGGGTTTTGAGACTACCGTCGGGCTTTTTGCTTCGACGCTCATCAGGGCAAAAAATGACGGGGTGAAGAATTTGCATCTGCTCTGCGCTTTTAAACTGGTGCCGCCTGCGTTACGGGCGCTGCTTTCATCGGCTGATGTGAAAGTCGACGGTTTACTTCTTCCCGGGCATGTGAGCGCTATCCTGGGGGCGGAGGCTTACCGGTTCATGGCTGATGAATACCATGTTCCGGGAGTGATCGCCGGCTTTGAGCCGGTAGATATGCTGGAAGGTATTTTGATGCTTACGCGGATGATCGGGAATAAACAAGCGCGTATCGTCAATGAGTATAGCCGGATTGTCACGCGGGAGGGCAACCTCAAAGCGAAAGAAGCGATAGCGTCGGTGTTTACCGAATGTGACGCGCGATGGAGGGGGTTAGGGGAAATACCCGGCAGCGGATTAAAGCTGAACCGGGCATTCAGCGCTTTCGACGCGGAAAAGTTCGTCGATTTCCCGGTCCCTCATGTTGAAGAACCCAGGGGCTGTAAGTGCCCGGAGGTGATCAAGGGCAAGGCTCAACCGACGCAATGCCCGCTTTTCAGGCGAGTGTGCACGCCGTCTGATCCGGTAGGGCCGTGCATGGTCTCAAGCGAAGGGACCTGCGCTGCGTATTATAAATACGGAGGTAAAAAACTATGAGACACGATAAGATATTATTACCGATGGGCGCGGGAGGATTACTTTCCCAGGAGTTAATGGAGGATGTGTTCTTGCCGGGATACGGCAATGAAACCTTAAGGCGGATGGATGACGCAGCTGAGCTGAATGTGGGCGATACCCGGCTTGCTTTTACCACGGATTCCTTTACCGTTAAGCCGCTCTTCTTTCCCGGAGGCGATATCGGCAAGCTTGCGGTATGCGGGACTTTGAACGACCTGGCGGTAAAAGGCGCCAAGCCCCTGGCGCTCTCAGCCGGTTTTATTATTGAAGAAGGGTTTCCTGTAAAGAGTTTAAAGCAGATAGTTTTTTCCATGCGGGAGGCTGCCGCCGGGGCAGGAGTATCGATCGTGACAGGCGATACCAAGGTGGTCGGCAGGGGGGAAGCCGACGGGATATATATCAATACTTCGGGGATCGGCGTTGTCTGCGCGGGGCTGGATATTTCCTGCGCGCGCGCGCAAGTGGGGGATAGCGTGATCATTTCCGGCACTCTTGCCGATCATGGGATAGCGGTCATGAACGCGAGGGAAAAGCTGGGGTTTACTCCTGAGATAGAAAGCGACGTGGCCTGCGTGTGGAAAATAGTGGAAAAGATATCCGTCTTCGGCGCTCATATCCATGCCATGCGAGACCCGACGCGGGGAGGCTTGGCCAGCGTGTTAAATGAAATAGCCAGGGCTTCGCGGGTGAACATAAAGATATATGAGGCGTTGCTTCCGGTTAAAGAGCAGGTGCTTTCCTGCTGCGACCTGCTGGGGCTTGACCCGCTTTACCTGGCTAACGAAGGCAAAGCCGTTATTATCGCCGATAGAAGCGTCGCGGGCCCGATGCTGCGCATGCTGCGGCAGATGCCAATAGGGCAAGACGCGCAGTTGATCGCGGAGGTGGATGGGTCAGAGTATTCCCCGGAAGTGCCGCCGGTCTTCCTGGAAAATGCTATCGGGACAAAGCGGTTCGTGCCGATGATCGAAGGAGACCCGCTGCCGCGTATTTGTTGAAAACAACCGTATCCAAAAGGAGGCTGTTATGCATGAATTGTCGTTGGTCGAGGGGATATTCCAAGCGATAGAGCTGCAAAAACAAAAACACGATTTTAAAAAAGTGCTCAGCGTCGAGATCATGTGCGGGAAGTTCAATCATCATATCAAGGAGCATTTGGAGTTCTGTTTCGAGGCGATGGCAAGATCTCCCCTTTTGTCCGGGGCAAAAATAACCGTTCATCAGTCAGACTCTATCGATGATGACGGGATTTATTTAGACAAGCTCGAGGTCGCGTAATTAAGGCAGGCAGAGAAATTGAAGCTTAAAGTTTAAAGGCCCTGCCGGCAGGTAAATATCAAAGAAAGTCAAAAGGTAGAAATAAGGAAGAAGGCGGCGTCACATATCGCGTGATAGCCGCCTTTTTTTATGAGAAGATTATATTGCGTTTGACAGGTTCTGCGGGTAAAATAGGCTGAAGTGTTTAAAAGAAGGAACACGATCGCTTAATAACGAATAGCAATAGTATCTATAAGGGCGCGTTGCTTGGGTTTGAATAAAAGAATGATCCCGGGTATACGAACTATTGAGAGGAAATCCATGGCTTGGGAAATTGTTGGTTTTTCAGCGGCATTCTTGACGATGTTCGGCTTCCTGCCGCAGGTAATTAAGATCTACCGCACTAAGTCCGTCAAAGACCTTAGTTTGCTTGCTATTCTTCAGTTTATGGTGGGGGTTTTTCTTTGGTTGGTATACGGCATCCATCTGAAAAACTTTGTGATAATTCTGGCTAATGGCGTAACGTTTTTGATCCTTGTGGTGGCTTTCGCTATGTTCATTAAATATAGCGCGCAAGCCGGCAAGAGTTGATCTCATCGGGGAAGCGCTTGTAGCGGCATTCTTTTATGCCTTAATGTGTTATTATCATTAGTTTTAGGGGCGTGGTTAGAGTAAATACGGTTGAGTGGTTAAGTAATGAAGCAAGGTGATAAAGTATGGCGGCGTTTTGGGCATCATTGATCTTTGTCGTATTAGCGGAAATGGGAGATAAGACCCAACTTCTGGCAATGGCTTTTGCTGCCCGATACAACCCCGGAAAAGTTCTTCTCGCGGTTTTTCTTGCCACGCTTCTCAATCACTCTCTTGCGGTAGCCGTAGGCCATTTCTTAACAGTTGTTATACCTTTAGATATTATTTCATTTATTGCGGCTTTTTCATTTGTTATTTTTGGTTTATGGACTATCCGCGGGGACAATCTTGAAGGAGAAGATAAAAAGGAAAGCCGCTTTGGCCCTGTGGTAACCGTCGGTATCGCGTTCTTCCTGGCTGAAATGGGGGATAAGACGCAGCTCGCTACAATCAGCCTCGCGGTTAAATATCAGAATATGCTTTATGTGCTGATGGGGACTACCCTGGGCATGGTGATAGCGGATGCTTTCGGGGTCGTGGCCGGTATTGTGATGAGAAAGCATATTCCTGAGAAGACAATAAAATGGATATCAGCGGTTATTTTTATATTATTCGGGCTCAACGGTATATACGGGGCCGTTGCCGCTCGATTCCCGCTAACCTATGCCTGGGGATTTATTATGCTCATAAGCGTGTGCGCGGTTTACGCCGCGTATCGCCTGGGGCGGTCAAAAAAAAGATAATCTGAAGGTTGTTTTTTGCGTGCCACCTAAACTGCGGAGATGATCAATGGGGAAGGCCAAAAAAAGAGCGGCCCTTGTTTTATGCGTTTTAACCTGTTTTTTTGTGAGCGCTTTTGCCGTGAGTGCTTCTGCTAAGACGTTTCCCGGAGCAATAATTTTCGCGGGGCTTAAACGCACCTATCTTATTTATATCCCGCCTTCCTATGATAAAACTAAATCAATGCCGCTTGTGATCGCGTTACACGGAGGTGGGGGCAGCGGCAGGCATATGATCAAACTTACCCGCGGCGGGTTTAACGCGCTGGCGGATAAATTCGGCTTTATCGTCGCCTATCCCGACGGGATAGAAAAGAATTGGAATGACGGCAGGCGCCCCCGGGAAACAGGATACCGGGCGCATCGGGAGGATATAGACGATGTCGGGTTCATCGCGGCATTGATCGGCCGGTTAATTGAAGAATTTAATGCCGACCCAAAACGGGTTTATGCCACGGGAATGTCAAACGGGGCAATGATGTCTTACCGCCTTGCTTGCCAGTTATCTGAAAAGATAACCGCGATCGCTCCTGTTACCGGCAATATCCCTCAAAATTTATGCCCCGCCTGTTTGCCGTCAATGCCGGTCTCGGTATTAGCTATCAATAACGTCAATGATCCTTTGATGCCCTGGGCGGGTGAGGATATTACCGGCCCTTTCGGGATGAAGAAGTTGGGAAAAGTACTGCCGACAGCCGAGACTATCAGGTTTTGGGTAGAGCATAATAAGTGTTCCCCGACGGCGGTTATCACAGAGGCGCCTGACCGTGACCCGTATGACGGCACGCGGATAAGAAAAGAAGCATATGGCAACGGTAAGGATTCGGCAGAAGTGATCCTTTATGCTGTTGAAGGAGGCGGGCATACCTGGCCGAATGGCCATCAATATCTCGGCGAAAGGCTCGTCGGGAAAACCAGCAGGGATATTGACGCCAATGAGGTGATCTGGGATTTTTTCGCAAGGCACGCGAGGGAATAAGCCGGGTATAAACTACGGGCTACGGTTGTGGATAACTATAAATTTCAGTTAAATTAACGAGAGGCTCTTATGCACGAAACAAGGTTCATTCAGCAAATATTCACGGCGCTGGAAGAAGCGTCGAACAAGAAAGCGCCTTTGGCCCAGGTTACGGTCAATGTCCGGTTAAGCCCATTGAGCCATGTTTCCGCGGGGAACTTGAAAGCGGCTTTTAAAGAATTATCTATTGGGACAAAGTTTAAAGGGGCATCGCTTAATGTCCTGGCGTTAAAGCTCCCTCTCGTATGTAATAGCTGTGATCGTAAGGCAATGATCGTAAGAAAAACCTTTGGTTGCCCGTCTTGCGGCAGCGCGGATGTTACTATCGCTATGGATAAGGAATTCTTTGTGGAATCCATCGATCTTAAGCCCGAAGTAAAGAAGAGCCGGAAGAAAAGGATGTCACCGTAACCAAAGGATAAATATTGTTTAAGAATACCCCTGTTTGCCGATAAAGTGAGAAGCAGGTTATTATTCAAAGGAGGATTAAGTGAAGATCTGGATAAAATGGTGCCGGGGGCGGATAGGTATCGTATCCGGGATTCTTTTATTATCCTGGGTGAGCTCTTTTGCGGAAGGCGCGCAGAGCGATGAAGAAATGCTTAAGCAGATACAGGAATTAAAGAATATCGTCCGGCAGCAACAGGTGAGGATCGAGCAGCTCGAGAAAAAGGTAAATGCTGCTCCTGTTTTTCCGAGAGAGGCTGTCCCGGTATCCGAGATCGACAGGCGTATTGATGAGAGGCTTTCAGTTACTGCTCCGGCTTACCGTCTGATGGACGGCTTGTCTTTGAGCGTCGGCGCCACGACCATCACCCAGGGCGTCGATCACGCCAACGGCGATGATCAGCTTTCTGAAAAAGAAAGCGTAACTGATTCAACCATATCGGTTGATATAGCGTTAAACAAGAAATTCGAAGATTACGGCGAAGCCTATGTGTATATTACTGCCGGGCAGGGAGCCGGTATCGAGGATGAGCTGAAAGTTTTCAGCAACGTTAATTATGACGTTGATAATGACCAGAATGTGCGTTTAGCTGAAGCCTGGTATGAGCATTATTTTAAACCTTTCTCCGGAGCTTTGGGATTCGGCAAGATCGATGCTACCAGGTATATTGACATGAATAATTATGCCAACAGTGAAACTACGCAATTTATAGGAAGAATGTTCGGTAATTCTCCGGTCATTGAATTCCCTTCCAACGCTGCCGGGATACATTTCGGGATGTCTCCGATAGACCTGTTCGATATAAATCTTGTAGCCCTTGACGCCGATGGCGACTGGGAGGATACTTTCGATTCTTTGTTTATTTCCGGGCAGGTCAATATTAAGCCGAAGCTGTTGAACAGGGAAGGCAATTACCGCCTGTATGCCTGGAATAACGGCGCAAATCACACAAAATGGTCCGATGCGGCAAAAGATAAAGAAAACAGCTTTGGCTTCGGCTCAAGCATGGACCAGGAATTAACCGATAATCTCGGGCTGTTTGCCCGTTACGGTTGGCAGGACCCGAAGGTATATTTGAACGGCGATAGCTTCTCGCTTTCTCAGTCCTGGAGTATCGGCCCGCAGCTTAAGGGTGTTTTATGGGGAAGGGCCGCAGATGTCCTTGGCATAGGTTTTGGCCAGGTTATACCGTCAAAGCAGTACAAAAGATCCAATAGTGTTTTGGCGCGGGCAGAAAGCCACCTGGAATGTTACTATAATCTTAAGGTCAATGACCATTTAAGCTTGAGCCCTGATGTCCAGGTCATATGGCAGCCATTTGGAAAGGACGCCTCAAGAGGAGATGACACATTGATCGTCGGCGGCCTGCGCGGCCAGATCGATTTTTAGGGGGCCAGCCGTTCTTTATCCTTAAATAAACCTTTTAATTTTAACCTGTCTTGGTATAATAACGAGAGTAAGCTGTTCCCGGGCAAAGCCTTGTAAGATTTGCCCTGAACATTATACGAAACCTTAATACCCTTGCCTGAACGCGATCTCATCTTCCAGCGTTGATTGCGTTTTTTCCTATATCAACAGAAAATTCAAATTTATGAAGGATCTTTTTATCACCCCGTTGGATCATATTTACCTTTTTTACGGCTTAGTCGCCACACTCGCGCGGTGAGTTGGGGGAATCTGAAGTGAACAGGAAAAGCGGGACTATGTTCAGGATCTTTTTAAACAAGCCGGGGCCTGCGTAGCTCTTACGGGTGAGTTTCTGCTTAAGGAGAATGTCCAAATGCTTTCAGATGCTGATTTACGTAATTTAAAAGGCCTTTCCGCGTTTGAAGCCTGCGCGCGGCTTAAGCGCGATGGGTATAATGAACTGCTTTTAGCTAAACGGCGGTGTGTTTTAAAGATCGTTATTGAAGTCTTGAAAGAGCCGATGTTCCTTCTTTTAGTCGCCTGCGGGGCGATTTACCTGGTGTTAGGGGATAGGGGAGAGGCGTCTTTGCTTTTGGGTTTTGTTTTTGTCATTATGGGTATTACTATTTACCAGGAAGGAAAAACTGAAAAAGCGATAGAAGCGCTGCGTGATCTCTCCAGCCCTCGCGCGTTGGTCATCCGCGACGGGACGCATAAAAGGATCCCCGGGAAGGAAGTGGTGAACGATGATATCCTCGTCGTGCAAGAGGGGGACAGGGTACCGGCCGATGCCGTATTGTTATGGGGGATCAATTTGTCAGTTGATGAATCTTTGTTGACAGGAGAATCGGTGCCGGTGCGGAAATTGCCGGCTCAGGTAACGGATCCAATTCGTCATCGTCCGGGTGGGGACGATCTGCCGTGTCTTTATTCGGGAAGCCTCGTCGTCCATGGCCAGGGTATTGCGCGGGTCATCGCGATAGGCAATAATACCGAGATGGGCAAGATCGGCCGGGTCCTTAATTCGATCGGGAATGAATCGACGCAGTTGCAGAAAGAAACCGGGAAATTGGTCAAAATAATCTTTTTCATCGCGGTCATTCTTTGCTGCATGGTCGTCCTGGTATATGGTTTCAGCAAGGGGCAGTGGCTTAACGGGGTCTTGTCCGGGATCACGCTGGCAATGGCTATGCTTCCTGAAGAATTTCCCGTGGTGCTTACGATCTTTCTGGCGTTAGGCGCCTGGCGGATCTCCAAGAAAGATGTTTTAACGCGTAAAGTTTCAGCGGTTGAAACGCTTGGTTCAGCGACTGTTTTGTGCGTCGATAAAACAGGGACCCTGACGCAAAATAAGATGTCGGTAAAAAAGTTGTTTAACGGCAAGCGGTTTTGCGATGTAGCTTCGGGAGTGGATTCCTGCCTTGCCGATGATTTCCATGAGGTAATGGAATATGGTATCCTTGCCAGTAAGAAAGACCCTTTTGACCCTATGGATAAAGCATTGAAAGACCTGGGTTACCAGACGTTATATAATACCGAACATATACATGAGAACTGGCCGTTGATCGAAGAATACCCGCTTTCTCAGAAGATCATGGCATTGTCTCACGTCTGGAAAACGCTCGATGGCAGCGGGTTTGTGGTTTCCGCAAAAGGAGCGCCGGAGGCGATCGCTGATCTATGCCATTTGAGTGAAAATCAGCGGCAGTCGCTTTTCGACAAGGTCCAGGAAATGGCTCGTGAAGGCCTGCGCGTTTTAGGCGTTGCCAAGGCTTTCGTCGATAAGGGAAAGCTTCCCGTTTCACAGCATGATTTTAATTTCACTTTCCTCGGCCTCATCGGTTTAGCCGATCCTATCCGCCCGGCGGTGCCTTTGGCAATACAGGAATGTTATCGGGCAGGAATACGGGTGGTCATGATCACGGGAGATTATCCTGCGACCGCGCAGAATATCGCCAAGCAGATCGGCCTTAAAAATTATGATTCCGTGATCACGGGCGAGGACCTGGCGCTTTTGAGCCGCGAAGAACTTAAAAAGCGCATCTCTCTGGTCAATATTTTCTCGCGCGTTATCCCGGAACAGAAATTATTGATCATTGAGGCGCTTAAAGAAAATAATGAGGTGGTCGCCATGACGGGAGACGGCGTTAATGACGCGCCTGCATTGAAATCGGCGCATATCGGCGTGGCAATGGGGGAGCGGGGGACGGATGTCGCCCGCGAGTCTTCCGACCTGGTCCTTTTGAAAGATGATTTTTCCTCTATTGTTGAGGCGGTGCGCCTGGGCAGGCGCATTTTCGATAATTTAAAAAAAGCCATGGCGTATATTATCAGTGTCCATGTCCCTATAGCCGGGATCTCCCTGATCCCGGTGCTTGCCGGCTGGCCGCTTATTCTTTATCCTGTCCACATTGTCTTCCTTGAGCTTATTATTGACCCCGCGTGTTCTGTTGTTTTCGAATCGGAAGAAGAAGAAAAAGATATTATGCGCAGGCTTCCGCGCAAAAAAGCAAGTTCATTATTCAGTAAAAGGCTGTTTACCTTAAGTTTCTTGCAGGGGCTTTTTTCCCTGGTTGTTGTGGCCCTGGTATTCCAAGTGAGCCTGTGGCTTGGAGAAACGGCCGGCGCGGCGCGTACCCTGGCGTTTGTCACTTTGATCGTTTCGAATCTTTGCCTTATTCTTACGAATCGCTCATGGTCAAGAAGCATTATTGCTTCTTTAATGGTTAAAAACAAAGCGTTACTTTGGGTCAGCTCGGGCGCGGCGCTATTTTTGTGGTTAGTTGTCTATGTCCCTTTTTTTAGAAAATCGTTTCATTTTGAAATATTGCATGTTAATGACATCTTTATCGCGCTCACCGCGGGTATATTGAGCGTCATGTGGTTTGAGCTGGTTAAATTTATTTCATGCAAACATAAGATTGAATTGATGAATTCATAAGGGGCGCTTGCTGTGTGATCTAAAATAGCAGGGATGTAAGCCTTTTGTTCACAGCAACTTTTAGATGTGGAAGAAAGATATCCCTCCGGGGAATGTGCCTATTAAAACCGTCTTATTTTAAAAGACGGTTTTTTGTTTTCTCAGGGATATTGCCTGAAATATCTAAAAAGTATTTTTTATAGGTTTGTTGAAATTAATCATGGTTTTTCTTTTAAAGAAATCGTCGGAAATGCCGATAAAATAATTATCTGGAGGAAATGTTCCGGGTAATGCTTTAAACATAAGGATACGTTATGAAGAGTCGAAAACAAATGGTGATAACCGGCCTGGTATTGAGTATCTGCATGTGCCTGCTCATACCGCAGGTTTTCTCGCAGGTTGACGGCAGAAAGAACGGCGCCCAATATAAGATCGGCGTTTTAGCGACACGCGGCAAAGACGCTTGTTTTAAGCAATGGCAGAACACCGCGCAAGACCTGACTGATAGAGGAAGCGGCAGCTCTTTTATTATTGTGCCGCTTGATCTTAGTCAAATAGTCGTGGCGGTGCTTCAGCGCCAGATCGATTTTATTATCACTGACCCCGCCGTGTACGTAGAGCTTGAAGGTTTTTACGGCGCTCAGCGCATCGCGACACTGAAAAACCGGTATTTGCATAAAGGGTATTCGGTGTTAAGCAGCGTGATCTTTACCGGCGCGGGAAAGAAAAGCATTCGAAATATCAGCGACCTTAAGCATAAGAGGTTCATGGCGGTACATGAGGATTCTCTGGGCGGCTGGCTTGCCGCGTGGCGTGAACTTAAAGCCCATAAGATCAATCCCTTTTCTGATTTTAAATCGCTGAGTTTTGGAGGGACGGATGACGAAGTTGTATATGCCGTGTTAAACGGCAGAGCCGACGCCGGAAGCGTCAATACAACGATACTCGAGCGTATGGCAGCCGAAGGAAAGATCGATATCAAGAAAGTCCGGATCTTAGGAAAAAAGGGAATGAACGCTGATCGCGAGGATGTGCCGTTCTTCCACAGCGCCGTTTTGTACCCTGAATGGCCTTTCGCGAAGTTAAAGCACGCCCCCGCCGAGGTAGCCGAGTATGTCTCCCGGACGCTGCTTTCCATAAAACCGGATGATATCGCGGCTGTAACAGGAAAATACGTGGGCTGGACCGTCCCTTCGAATTACCAGCCTGTCCATGAATGCATGAAGGAATTAAGAGTCGGTTTGTATAAAGATATCGGGAAGGTCGCTTTACGGGATGTGTTAAAAACGTACTGGCTCTGGATAGTGATGGTATTCATGCTCCTGGCAGTCATGAGCTCTGTTATTACCCATATGGCGGGCTTGAATAGAAAATTAAATGAATCCCAGTATATATTGAAAAATGAACAGGTCGCGCTGTTGAGGGAACGCGATAAGGCCCAGAACTATCTCGATATCGCCGCGACCATAATTATTATCATAAACCGCGATCAAACGGTAAACTTGATCAACAAAAAAGGGTGCGAAGTCCTTGGTTTTTCTCAGAAAGAGATCATTGGGAAAAACTGGTTTGAGACGTTCATTCCCGATGATTCCCGGGAGGAAGTCAAGGGTGTTTTTTTCAGGATCATGTCGGGAGAAACAACAAACTCCGGTAGTTTTAAGAATAAGGTCATGACTAAAACGGGCGTAACGCGGACCATCTCATGGTATAGCAATGAACTGCGCAATGATGATGGCGATATTATCGCCTCGATAAGTTCAGGGGAAGATATTACCGAGCAAAAACGGATGGAAGAAGAACTCAAAGAAAAAATGATCGACCTGGAAAAATTCAATAAATTCGCGATTGACCGGGAATTAAGAATGATCGAATTGAAATCGAAGATAAAAAGCCTTGAAGCGGAAAAAGGCGTTTACACGTGCGGGCCAAAAGAGGCGCATGATGCAGAAAAAGCAATATAAAAGAGGAATACGGTTCAAGGTCACTTTCCTGATGACTGCCGTAATACTGGTCGTGATGGTCCTGGCGCTCTTGGTCTGTTATTTCTGGGGCTTTCTTTTCCTGCAGAATACGATACAGGATGACCGGGCGAAAATGGCGAATTTACTTTCTGAGTCGGTGACCCATGCCCTCGATAATCGTATAAACGCTTTAAAAATATATTTTCAATCAAGAGTTTGGACGGATGAAATTAAAGAATATAACCGCCTGGAAGGGTCATTGGACGCCGTTGACCGGGAAAGGCTTTTCGCGGAGCTTAATAGGACGTGGGTAACATTGCAAGGCTATGACCCTATGGTCAAGCGATACGAGGAAATTGAAGGGCGCGCTCGTTCGAATAATTTGATCCAGCCGGTAGCCGATGTGAAAAGGATATCGATAACCGATCAGTTCGGCGGATTGATCCTTTCTTCGCGGTCGTCGATAGATTATTACCAGGGAAATAAGGAATGGTGGCAGAAAGCATATAACAATGGCGCCGGCAGGGTTTTTATCAGCCAGATCAAATTCGATCAATTCTCTCTTGAATGGATAATATCTTTCGCTATCCCGATCGTTGATGAGTCAAACAAAGTGATCGGTATCGGCAAGGCGGAGATCAGCGCGAGTGAATTACTGACTTCTATAAGCAATGTGAATATAAGCCAGGTCAGGTACTCCTCACTGGTGGACCGCAGCGGTGAAGTTATCTTCAGCCATAACGCCGAGCTCAATCGTAAAATGATCGCCGATACCGCTGATTTCAAACGCCTGGTTAACGCCAGAAAGAAATGCATTATCCTGGAGCGCACAAAAGCGAGTAGTAAGACGTACCTGGCGTACGCGGAGATCGATAACCTTTATCTTCTGGCAAACGGCCAGTTCTGGGGGGTAGTGATCAAGGAAGACGCCCGCCAGGAATTTCAGGTCTTGCGGAAATTGATCTTGCAGATGGTTTTTATCGCGCTGCTTTTAATGATCGTATCCATACCGGTCAGTTTTATTTTCGCGGAGAGTATTGTCCGGCCGATAAAAAAATTTTATGACGCGGTCCAGCATATTTCAGACGGCAACTTTGACCACCAGATCGAAATAAAGTCGGGAGATGAAATTGAGCTGCTCGCGGATTATGTCAATAAAATGGCGCTGTCTTTGAGCAAGACATTGACCCCTATCCGTAATCTCGATAAGGAAGTCGCTGAACGTAAATCGCTCGAGCAGGCTGAACGCCACCGCATTGAGCGGGTTATCGGCTTTCAGTCAGTTTTGCTGCAATTAGCGCGAAGCGAGTTTAATGACCAGACGAATGCTCTCGTGCAGATAACCGCGGCTGTCGCAGATACTTTAGAAGTTTCGGGGGCGGGTATCTGGCTGTTCGACCAGGATCAAACGTCGCTTGCCTGCGTGGATTTTTATTCGCGCCCTCGCCAGGCGCATGAGAAAAAAGATGAGCGCCCTGTTAAAGATTATCCGTCGTATTTTGAATCCCTCAAAGTAAACCGTATCATTGCCGTGAATGATGTCAGTAATGACCATCGTACGGCGGAGTTGGTCGTAAAATGTTTATTGCCCTGCCGTATCGTTTCGCTGCTTGATGTCCCGATACGCCTGCGCGGCATACTCAAAGGCGTTTTGTCCATCGAACAAGCGGATACCTTGAAAGCCTGGTCGTTGGAAGAGCAGAACTTCGCGGCTTCGGTAGTCGATACGATCGCTCTCACCTTGGAAGCCTCCGAGCGTAAAAAAGCGGAATTAGAGCTTTTGAGACAGACGGAAGAATTACGCGTTCAGAAAAAAGAGCTGGAAAATTCCAAGCGGGCTCTTATGAATATCATGGATGATATTACCGAACAGCGTGAGAAAGCGCTCGCCCTTAAGGTCATGGCGGAGAGTTTTTCTAAAGCAAAAAGCGAATTCTTAGCCAATATGTCCCATGAGATCCGCACTCCTTTGAACGCCGTCATCGGGTTCTCTGAATTGTTAAAGGGTACGATATTAGATGATATGCAGTTGGATTATTTGACGACTATCCATGAAAGCGGTTCAGTGCTCTTGACGCTTATTAACGATATCCTGGATATCTCTAAGATCGAGGCAGGTGAGGTTAAGCTGGAATCAGTTGAGTTCAACTTGATGAACCTGGTAGAAAATGTCATCCGCATCGTAAGTTCGAAATTGAAGGGCAAAGAGCTTGAGCTGTTTTATAATTTTGATGAGCGTGTCCCGGTAGGATTTAAAGGCGATCCGACCCGTATCCGGCAGATCATCCTTAATCTTTTGGGTAATTCTATAAAATTTACCGAGACCGGAGAGATAACTGTTTACGTAAAGCCGGATGATTCCTTTGCGGGGAGAAACCCTGATTTCTTTTCGATAAGGGTCTCGGTGAAAGATACCGGTATCGGCATACCAAAAGAAAAACAGGCGGATATCTTTGACGCCTTTACTCAAGCAGACAGTTCGACGACGCGTAAATACGGGGGGACCGGCCTTGGGTTGTATATATGCAGGAATCTTGTGGGATTGATGGGAGGCAAGGTCTGGGTGGAATCTGAGCCGGGAAAGGGAAGCGAGTTTATCTTTACCTTATCGTTACGGATCGCTCCCGATATTAATAGGAAAGAGATCGCGCTGGTGCCTCTTGAAACATTGCGGGGTAAGAAAGTGGCGATTGTCGATGATAATGAGCATTCGCGTTATATTATCGCGTCTTTTTGCCAGGAGCAATTGATGCAGGTGGTTTTTCGCGCATCAGGTGCTCCTGAGGCATTGGATTGGTTGGGGCGGCAGGAGGAAGCGTTGCCCGATGTTATTATTTCCGATATACGGATGCCGGTCATGGATGGTTATACCTTCGCGAAAGAAATCCGCAAGAACGCCCGTTTTGACCCTATCAAGTTGATCGCGGCGACAAGCGAGGTCATCCCGGGCACTTCGCGGTTATCTCAAGAATGCGGTTTTGACGCTTACGCTATTAAGCCGATAATCAAAAGGGATTTCGTGCGCATCATTCAGGCTATTTTCGGCGATAAACGTAAAGTCAGGGAGATCATTACGCGCCACGACGCGGAAGAATTGACCTTAAAAGACCTGCGCGTGCTGGTAGCCGAGGACAATATAGTAAATTTAAAGCTCATTACGACCATACTTGAGAAATTCGGCTGCCGCGTGGGAGTTTCTAATCACGGTAAAGAGGTGATTGAAAAGCTTACGCGGGAAACATTTGATATGGTGCTCATGGATATCCAGATGCCGGTTATGGGAGGGATAGAGGCGACGGAAATTATCCGTAAGCAGATCAATAAAAATATCCCGATCATCGCGTTGACCGCCGCGGCGATGAAAGAAGATAAAGATAAAGCGCTTCAGGCCGGAATGAATGATTTTATTACCAAGCCGATCAATATAAACCAGCTTAAAGATACGCTTGTTGCCTGGAGCAACCGGTTAGTGTGATCCTTTCTTTTCTCCCTCCTTTTTAATAGAAGATTTTCTATTCTGGTGGTACAATAAATCAAAATATAGGCCGCTTGCCTGGTTATTTACCGTAAGAAAGGCCGCTTCGGGGATCATCTATGGAAAGTTTCGAAGGGTAGCGCCGTGAGAATAAATGTATTTTTACTTCTGTTCATCAGCCTGTCGGTGGTGAGTTACGGATTTACGCAGGATACTTCCAGCGTTGAAGACCAGGTTATCGGTGTCATTTTTAAAAATCTGGCTAAAGCGTATATTACGGTATCTGATTTTAATCGTTTAAAGAAAGATACTATCGAGCGCTTAAAAGGGATGGATGACGCGCGCTTTAATGCCCGTTATTCCGGAAAGCTGTCCGTTATCAAGGAATTCCCGCAGGCGCTAAAAGTAAAATACGGGATCAATGAAAATATGAAGCGGCGTGATGTCATTAAGAAATTAGGCAGGTGGGATAAGAAAGAGGCCTGCCGGATCATTGATGGTATCCCTGAAGAAATTATTGCCAAGCAGTTTAAAGAATATACGCGTAAGAGGGGCCCGGAAGCAAAAAAGAGTAATTTATTGAGCCAGGTGAAGAGCTTCTGGGGGCAGGTTAAGGTGAATTTTGAGGGTAAATGATGTTTTTTAGGGAGAAGGAGTATTTGTTTGCTTTTCGGTGTAATCTTTGATATATTTAAGAGAGAAAGAGTTTGCCGTGAGGACCCTTTGATACAGGTAAGGATTTGCGTGTAAATATGAAAATGAATTTTTGCAGGTTCAATATCAGTGTATTGTTGTTGCTGGCGGTGGGGGGGTATCCTTTCATCGCTCAGGCGGAAAGGCTCACCGCGAAAGCTGAATTGGCTCTTGAAGGAGAAATAAGTTCGATCAGCCGGGAGTTCCTGGAGATCAAGCAGATAGTTGATAAGAAAGGGGGCGCCTCAATAAAGAAGGGCCGCCTCTTCAGTAATGACAGTCCTGAAGCGTCCTTCGATTATAAAACGGCCTTACAGGATATTGAGAAGCAGGTAAAACAGAAAGATTACCGTAAAGCCGGGGAATTGTGTGATTTGTTGCTGCGGAATTACAGCGGCAACCGGCAGGCCCATTATTTACGCGCGCTTTTAAACCAACGAACAGGGGAATTGGAGAAAGCGATCGATGATTATCAATTCCTTATCGAGCATAAATTGGCTGATGCTAAAGTTTATAATAATTTAGCCAGTATATACGCTCAAAAAGAGGATTTTACCAAAGCAAAGGATTTATATAACCAGGCGATAAAAGAGAATTATAGTATGGCCGAAGCTCATAATAACCTGGCAGATCTGTATTTAAGGGAGAATGCTTATGATCAGGCAATGGCTGAATATGAAAAAGTGATTGCTTTTGAGCCGAAGAATGCCCGGGCGTTTTATAATTTAGGAGTCGTATATATGAAAAAAGGAGACCTCGCGCAGGCGCAGGAGCAATGGAAAAAAGTCTTGTTGCTTGATCCCGCCGACGCGGACGCAAGGGGAGCGCTTGAGAATTTAGAGAAGCTGTTAAAGCCTAAACAAAAAGAGGGTGACGGTGCATAATAAAAAAGGTTTTAATCTTATCGAGTTGTCAATTGCGGTTGTTATCATTGCGGTTTTAGCTGCCGGAGGATTTTTCTCCTATCTGCATGTTATTAACAAATCCATTAAAACCGATGCGATCGTGAGCATTAAGGCGATCCGCGACGCGGAGAAGGCTCATAAAATCGAGTCTGGTTCTTTTGTCGCGGCTGATAATACCGAAGAGATCAATAAGCTGTTGGAATTAAATATCCGCCCTAAATATTATGAGTACCGGGTCGTCAATGTTACCGATGATGATTTCGTCGTAATAGCCAAGCGTATCGGCCGTGATATCGATTCAGAGAGCGTTAATACCGACTCAACCGTTATTGTGATGGATGGCGGGGGTTCAGTGTTGCCCGCGGGGCCGTACATCGGAGGTAGCGGCGGCGGTGGAGGCGGCAGCAGCGGGCAAGATGAGGGCGGTACAACTATCACTGGCGGCGGCGGTGGTGTCAGTGGAGGGGGGAGCGCTTCCAGCGGCGAGAGTTCCGGCGGGGGAGGTGGTTCCGGCGGAGGCGGTGGCGGTGGCGGAGGTGGCGGCGGCGGTGGTGCCGGTGATGATGGCGGCGGCGGGGGCGGTGACGGCGGAGGTAGTGCGGCAGAGTTGATTGACTTAAGCGATGTTCTTGCTTGTATGAGCGATTCTGCTATTGCAGGCGAGTTGTATGCTTTGATACAAGCTGAAGACATTCATGTTTATTACGGGGATTTAAGCAGCGGAGCTTTAGGTCAATGGTTTCCATCTTGGTGGTCTGATTTTTATCCTGATGATCCACACGAAAATAATGCTATATTTATTGATTCTTCTATAGGTAGTACCTGGTCGGCAGAAGCAATCGCGTCAGTTGTCGTTCACGAAGCTTTACATGCGGATTATTCTCATAATACGGCAGCGTGGGTCGCTGATACTACAGCGCGTTTAGGAGTTGCTGAATCGGATTTAAGCTGGTACACAGATCCCGTTACGGGTGAGCAGGTGCTCGGTGACAGCATTGATCAGGAAAACAATGCTTTTACCCGGGAGGCTCAATTTTGGCAAGAAAAAAAAGGCACCCAGACCAATGACGAACTTGATTATGTATTGAGCCTTTATGAGCAGGGAGGCTCTTCTTTACATGACGTTGTGGCCGTGATGTATGCCGGTTATCCGTCTTATTAAGGAGCGAAAATGAAACCTACGATAAACAATGTTTATTTATTTCTGCTGATAGGGGTGATGTGCATGGTGAATAATTATGGCTGTACCGGCGGGAGTCTGCGCTACGAGCAATATATCGGTAAAAATCAGGAATTAAACATTGGTATAGATTATATTTCTCAATGGCTTTACCGCGAAAACAAGGATCTTCAAAAAGGATACGCGAGTGTAGTTTTCTTTGAAGATAGTAAGGGTGAAAACTATAAGCCTAAAATAGCCATAACCGCGCAAGACCTCTCTAAGATAGATGTATTAGAAACTCTTGAGGCGCTTACAGATGATCTGGTGAAGAAAAGACTGAAATTTAAAGATGCAAAATTGTTGTCAAGGTCTAAAGCTGATGTTATGGGCCTTGATGCCCGGGAAATCCTCTTGTCGTATAAGGCGATGGATAAGATTTATAGCGTGGATGCAAAACTGATACCGGTTAAAGAGAAAATAATTATTTTTATGAAACCGGGTAAGGCATATTCTTTAAGGTATGAAAACACGGAGCAGGGATTTGACAGGTTCAGTAAGGCATTTGATCATATGGTTAAGACGTTCAAGTTTAATGATCCCAAATAACGTTAAGCTATCCTGATTTATTCCATCCATGCATCTGTCGCATAAGACAGATAAGGGAAGAAGTTTTTGCAAATGCTCTTTAAAACCGGAAAATAGGACATTTTAATATTGCCCGCACATTTGAGAAAATCCTGCTTTACAGCTTAGTGAAAAGTAGGTATAATTAAGTTTCTCTAAAGGATCCTTACCTCGGGTTTCTTATGTTTAGAACCCGGGGAAATTCATGCGCCCATGGTTCGACCATGTGCTTCGACAGGCTCAGCACCCTGAGCAAACGAAGTGCGTCGAAAGGCTCACCATGAGCGGATGTAAGTAATTAGATGCGCCCATAGCTCAATTGGATAGAGCACCAGTCTACGGAACTGGTTGTTACAGGTTCGATTCCTGTTGGGCGCGTATTTTATTTATAAGTAAGTTGGAGTTAGCCCGCTCACCTTAAATTTATTTGACAAATCCATGAGTGTATGTTACATTTATTGGATAGATTCCATGGTAAACAAGTTTAACTAACATAGAACTAAGCTATAGACAAGGGTGTCTTCTGGTGGAATATGCTAGAAGACTTTTTTATTTTAAGCGGCTTTTTAAGCGGCGTATTAATATCATGATACTATCAGCAGTTCTAGCCCCTTTAATAGGGGCTTTTATATTACCGTTGGCCGGGAAGTTCTCTAAACCGGTGAGAAATATACTGGCGTTGTTGCTTGTCCTCTTTCCTCTGGCTATTTCTCTTTCCCTGTCTCCTTTTGTCTTAAGCGGGAAAACCCTTATCTCTACCCGTATCCTTCCTTTAGGCTTTAACTTTGTTTTTTGCGCCGACGCGCTGGCTGTTTTTATGGCGGTCGTATCTTCCTTGATCAGCGCTATCATTGTCATGTATTCATTCGGGTATATCAGCCATTACGAGAACCAAAATGAGTATTATATGATGGTAGTTTTGTTCCTTGGCTCGATGATGGGGCTGATATACGCGGGTAATTTGATCTTCCTTTATGTTTTCTGGGAAATGACCGCTCTGGCGAGTTGGCGGCTCATAGGGTTCTTCAGGGCGAAAACCGATGTCATCCGGGCGAATAAATCGTTTTTAATTACGGTATTCGGCGCTTTAATGATGTTGATAGGTTTTGTCTTGATCTATCAACAGGCAGGGTCGTTCGATCTCGCGGTGATCCATGAACGTTTTAAGGCCGAACCTGTTTCTGTGCTTGCCGTTGGATTGATCCTGGCAGGGATATTCTCCAAGTCAGCGACGTTACCCTTTCATACCTGGCTTCCTGACGCCGGTGTCGCTCCATCAACGGTGACCGCGCTGCTGCACGCGGCAGTACTGGTTAAGATCGGCGTTTACGCCTTTGCCCGTTTGTTTGTGGTAACTATCCCGCTGCTTGATTATTGGCACAGCGTGGTCCCTTTTATCGCGGGGATCAGCGCTCTTGTTTCCGCGGCCGCGGCGTTAGTTGACACTGATCTTAAGAGGATCATCGCGTATTCGACGATCAGCCAGATTGCTTTTATCTTCCTGGGGCTGGCGATCGGCAATGAAGTAGGTATTGCCGGAGGTTTGTTATATATTTTGATGCACGGCCTTGCCAAAGCGGGGTTGTTCTTATGCGCGGGGATAGTAGAGCAAAATACAAAGATCAAAGACATTACTAAATTGGGCGGCTTGGCAAAAACGATGCCGGTAACCGCGGCATCATTTTTATTTTGCGCGTTCTCAGTCATGGGTATTCCTCCTTTTGGAGGTTTTTTTAGTAAATATATGGTTATGGCGGGAGCTTTACAAGGCGGGCATCTTTTTCTCGCGGGCATATTTTTGATCGGAGCCATCTTGACGATACTTTATCTTTTGAGAGTATTTACTCTGGTTTTCTTAGGAGAAGCTAAGTCCAAAGAGGTAAAAGAAGGGGATCCGCTGATGGTTTTTTGTGTCGGCTTGCTCGCGGCCCTGTCTTTAGCCGGCGGGATCTTTATTTATTATCCTAATCAGGTTGTAGCAAATGTTGTCCAACAGATGCTGGTGATGCAGAAATGACCGATAATATGATATTCTTACCTATATATATACCTTTATTTTGCGGTTTACTCGTACTTGCCTTGAGGAGAGCACCGGGAGTCAAGGAGCTTATTACTTTTGCCGCGACCGCTTTTAACTTTTTGTTAGCTGTTTTATTGTTTAAACAGGATATTGTTGTTTCTTTGCCCTGGGCAGGCTTTGGCATGGAGTTTTCTCTGAGATTGTATCATTTTAGCGGATTTATCCTGCTGGCTGCCGCGTTCTTTGGCTTCTTAATCTCTTTATATTCAATGAGTTTTATGCGTAATAAGGAAAAGTTGAACCAGTTTTACGCGTACCTGTTGCTTTCTCTTGCTTTTGTTAATGGCGCGGTGTTGGCAGATAACCTTATTCTCTTATTGTTTTTCTGGGAAGGGTTGCTTTTGACGCTCTTCGGCATGATCGCGATCGGAAATAAAGGCGCTTATAAAACCGCGGTAAAAGCATTGATCATTGTCGGCATATCAGACCTTTGCATGATGGCAGGTATCGGTTTGACAGGGCATCTCGCCGGGACATTAAAGATCTCTGATATATTAATCCCTTCAAGCGCGATAGGAAGCCTCGCGTTCGTATTGCTGATGGTCGGGGCTATTGCCAAAGCAGGGAGTATGCCGTTCCACAGCTGGATACCTGATTCAGCGGCTGACGCGCCTTTGCCGTTCATGGCGATATTACCTGCGTCTCTTGAGAAATTGCTGGGTATTTATTTTCTCGCGCGGATCTCATTGGATATGTTTAAACTGAGCGCCCATTCATGGTTGAGTACGCTTTTGATGTGTATCGGTTCAATTACCGTGATCTTAGCGGTCATGATGGCTTTGGTGCAGAAAGATTATAAGAAATTACTTTCTTATCACGCGATAAGCCAGGTCGGTTATATGGTACTCGGGATCGGGACGTGCCTGCCGATCGGGATTGTCGGCGGCCTGTTCCATATGGTCAATCACGCGATGTATAAAAGCTGTTTATTCCTTACCGCCGGCTCAGTGGAAAAAGCTGTTGGGACGACCGACCTGGAAAAATTGGGCGGTTTAGGAAGGAAGATGCCGGTTACCTTTATTTGTTTTCTTGTGGCTGCCGCCTCGATCTCAGGCGTGCCGCCCTTTAACGGTTTCTTTTCAAAAGAAATGGTTTTCGACGCGGCAATAGAGCGTGGCTCCTTGTTTTACCTCGCCGCTATCTTAGGCGCGTTTTTTACCGCGGCTTCTTTCTTGAAATTGGGGCATGCCGCGTTCCTGGGACAGCTTAAAGAAGAGCACAAAAATGTCAAAGAATCAAGTATCGCGATGTTGTTCCCGATGATAGTCATTGCCGGCTGCTGTATACTTTTCGGTGTTTATAATACGTTACCGCTTCATCATTTTATTCAGCCTGTTTTGAGTGCCGCCGCGCTTGAAGGCCATGATTTTTCAGGCTTCCCCGGCAATGGAATGATCGTTTTGGTTTCTATACTGGTATTGTTGGGCGCTTTGTTTCATCATGTTACCAGCGCTAAAATAATGGGGGGAGGCCATAAGGCCTCGGAGCATATACGCCATGCCCCGGTGTTATCGGGTATTTATGACCGCGCCGAGGCGCGCGCGTTCGACCCGTATGATATCGGATTAAAAGCGGCCCAGGTTATCTCCCGGGCCGGGTGGTGGCTCGACCGTATGATCGATAGCTTTTATGACCGGTTCTGCGTTTGGCTCACCCAGGGATCTTCAGGCGTTTTACGCGGCCTGCATAACGGTAATTACGCGCTTTACATTGTTTGGGCGCTCGCCGGCTCCGCCCTTGTCGTATACTATGTATTAAAATAGCACGGGGAGGGATGATGGGTTCCCCGGAATTCTTTCGTTCATGAGGAGGTTTTAAAAGGTGTTATCATTACTGATCCTGCTGCCGCTATTCATTGTTTCGTTATTGAACCTGCCGTTAAGGGCCATTATGAAGCGGCTGGCATTCTGGCTGGCGGCAATATTGTGTTTCTATCAAATGATCCTGGTTGTCCTGCATCCTCTGGTTTTCTGGAGCGTGACACCTGATCCCCTGGGGCCGTTCTTCGCTTTTAAGCTGGCGTTAGACCCTATAACGCTTGTCATGCTTTTTTCCATCGCCATCGTCTGTTTTGTCGCGCTTATCGTCGGCAGATACACGATCATTGAAGAAAACAGCAGGTTTAATTTCATTAACCTGGTATTGATCCTGCTTATCGGCATGAACGCCACGGTAATGACCACCGATATATTCTCTCTCTATGTATTTATGGAGGTGACGGCGGTCGCGTCTTTTACGCTTATCGCCAAGAGAAAGGACCTCCTGGCTCTGGAGGGGGCGTTTAAATACATTATTCTTTCATCGATAGCGACCGTTTTAATGCTTACCGCGGTCGCTCTTTTTATTTTGGTGTCCGGCGGGACGACATTTTCAGCCATATACGGCTCCTTTAGCGATCCGGCGAACGGCTTTTTGTTGAAACTTGGCGTAGGATTGTTTTTATGCGGCTTATTTATCAAATCCGGGCTCGTGCCGTTCCATGGATGGCTGCCGGACGCCTATTCAGCGGCTCCCGCGGCGGTCTCTACGCTTTTGGCCGGCATTGTCACGAAAGTATCCGGAGTTTATGTTTTGATACGCTTAGTTATTTCCGTGTTCGAAGTGACCGCGCCGGTACAGAATATATTGATGGTTTCGGGGCTCGCCTCTATCATCATCGGCGCGGTTGCCGCGCTGGGACAAAATGATATAAAGCGGATGCTGGCGTATTCAAGTATCAGCCAGGTCGGTTATATTATATTGGCTTTGGGCGTAGCCAGCCCGCTTGCCCTGGCGGGCGCGGTTTTTCATCTTTTTAACCACGCGATCTTTAAGTCTCTTTTGTTCATCAATGCCGCAAGCCTTGAGGAAAAACTGGGTACGAGCGATATGGATAAAATGGGCGGATTGTCGGCGCGTATGCCGGTAACCGGGGCGACGTCGGTTATAGCGCTTCTCTCTACGGCAGGCGTCCCGCCTTTGTCCGGTTTTTGGAGCAAGCTGATCATTTTTATAGCGCTGTGCAATGCCGGCCATTATTATTACGCGGCAGGAGCCCTTTTAGCCAGCGTTATTACCCTGGCGTATTTCCTTTCCATGCAGCGCAGGGTTTTCTTTGGGGTCCTGCGTGAAGGTTTAGAACAGGTAAAAGAAGTATCCGCGGGCTTGATCGTTCCTCAGGTGCTGCTGGCGGCGATAATCATCGGGGTCGGTTTATTGTTCCCGGTAATATTAAATTCGTTTATTTTACCTATAGGGGATTTATTACGATAATATGGCACTGAACTTAAGTTTACTTATCATACTTATTATTTTAGCGGTATGGACGGTCATGACTACCCGGTTGGTCAGGTCGGTCATCGGGTTGGCTATGACGAGCGCGCTCCTTTCCATAATCATGTTCCGCCTGAATTCTCCGTTAGCCGCTGTTTTCGAGCTCTCGGTTTGTTCCGGTTTGATATCGGTTATTTTTGTCACGACCATTAGTTTTACCCAGCGCCTGACCCAGGACCAATTGCTCAACCGGCAGAAAGAACGTTTAGGGAAATTCTGGTATCTGCCCTTTATAATCATTCTGGCGGGTATTTTATTAAGTATGGTCAAAATGTCGCTTTCCCTTACGTCATCTCCTGCCGCCTATGAACAGGATGTCAGGAATGTTTTATGGAATTTACGCCACCTCGACCTTTTAGGGCAGGTCGTCCTGCTCCTGGCAGGGGCGTTTGGCGTAGTCGTCCTTTTTAAGGAGAAGAACCGATGAACCCGATGTTCAACCAGTTATTCTGGCCGTTCAGTATTTTTATCTGTCTTTTATTTATTACCGGTTTATATTGCATCCTGGCAACGTTTAACCTGCTCAGGGCGATCATCGGGGTAGAGATCATGATCAAAGGGGTGACGCTGCTTATCATCCTTGTCGGCTATATAACCGGCAATATGGCGTTAGCGCAGGCGCTGGTCATTACTTTGATCGTTGTTGAAGTCGTGATCATGGTCGTCGCGGGTGGCGTGATCTTATGTATTTTTAAGCATAATCAAACAATCGATACGCGTAAATTAAATAATTTAAAAGGATAGCCGCGATGCCCCAGAATTTATTACTTACTCCCCCGGTAGCTTTTTTGATCGTTTTTTCTGCGATATTGTTTTTATCGTTTTTGTTCTCTAAAGTAGCATTCCGTAAAGATAAAAGGAGTAGTGATTCAAAGAAAGCGTATTCCTGCGGTGAGGATTTCTCCGGTCACCTGATACAGCCGGATTACACGCAGTTTTTCCCGTTTGCTTTTTTCTTTACCCTGCTGCACGTTGTCGCTTTGATGATCGCGACGGTCCCGACGGAGACGCTCGAGACTTTTGCCATCGCTGTCGTTTACATCCTGGGCGCGGTCATCGGTTTGTTTATTCTTTTAAGGAAGGATGATTAGCATGGGAACGTTGAGTAGGATCGTTAATTGGGCGCGCATTAAATCTCCCTGGATACTGCACTTTAATACCGGGGCTTGCAACGCCTGCGATATAGAGATCATCGCGTCTTTGACGCCTCATTATGACCTGGAACGCTTCGGTGTGGTTTTAAAAGGGACCCCGCGCCATGCCGATGTCTTGATCTGTTCCGGGCCGGTCACCAAGCAGATCGAAGAGCGGCTGGTAATGATCTATGAACAGATGGCGGAACCTAAATTTGTGGTCGCGGTCGGCACCTGCGCCTGCAGCGGCGGAGTGTTTAACGGCTGTTACAACGTATTGGGCGGAATTGATACAGTTCTACCGGTATCGGCGTATATCCCGGGATGCCCGGCAAGCCCCAAAGCGATCATTGACGGCGTGGTAAAATTACTGGGGAGCCTTAAGGAAGAGCCGAAGAAAAAAACAGCTCTGCCGGAACTTAAATAAGCCGAAAGGGTAAGGAAATGTCTTTAGAAGAGAGTATTAAAAATGAGCTCGGGGAAAAGTTCCCGTATTTAGCGTCTGCCATAACGGTAAAGCGGCAGCGCAGGATCTTTGTCGATGTTCCCCGGGATAAATTCCTTGAAGTTTTCCGGTATCTGATCACGAAATGCCAATTTTCCATCCTTTCCGCTATCACGGGTATGGATGAGGGCAATAACATGTTCGGCGTGATATACAATCTTTGCAGGGAAACAGGGCAGATGTGCCTGCTGCGCGTGCGTGTCCCCCGTGAAGATCCCCTGATCACAACGGTAACAAGTTGTTTTCCCAGCGCTGAAGCGTATGAACGCGAGCTGGTTGACTTGTTAGGGATACAGGTAGAAGGATTGCCTGCGGGCCATCGCTACCCGCTGCCGGACAATTGGCCGAAGGGTGAGTTCCCGCTGCGTAAGGAATGGCATTCGCAGGAGCCTCAGGAAAATAAGGAGAATCCACATGTATAAACCCGGAGATGTCCGTATACCGCTGGGGCCGCAGCATCCGGCATTGAAAGAACCCGAAAGCTTTATGATCACCCTGCGGGGTGAAAAGATAACCTCGATCAATATAAAGATAGGATATAATCATCGCGGCATTGAAAAAGCCTGCGAAGAACGCACCTATATCCAGGACTTGTATCTTATCGAGCGAATATGCGGTATTTGTTCTCATTCGCATTCAACGTGTTTTGTCCAGGCGGTCGAAGAGATCGCGGGGCTTGACGTGCCTAAGCGCGCTTTGTATATCCGCACGCTCGTCGCTGAATTAGAGCGGGTGCACAGCCATTTATTGTGGTTAGGCGTGGCGGGGCATGAGATCGGTTTTGATACGTTGTTGATGTATACCTGGCGCGACCGCGAGATCGTTATGGATATTTTAGCGGAATTGACCGGTAACAGGGTCAATTACGGGATCAATACGATAGGCGGCGTGCGCCGCGATGTTTCAGAGGAGCAGAAAAAAGATATCCTCAAAGCGATGGATACTTTGGAGGAACGGACTAAATATTACGTCGGTGTCGCCCAGGAAGAGGTCACGATCATCAAGCGTTTGTCGGGGGTCGGTATGTTGAAATATGATGACGCGATAAAATTAGCCGCGGTCGGACCGACGGCGCGCGCCTCAGGCGTAAAGCGGGATGTCCGGCATGACGACCCGTACGCGGCGTATGGAGAACTTGATTTTAAGGTCATCACCGATACCCGTTGTGATGTTTATGGCAGGACAGTCGTGCGCCTTTTGGAATTGATGGAGTCCTATAAGATCATCCGTCAGATAATCGCGAACCTCCCTTGCGGGCCGGTAACGGTCAAGGCCCCGCGGAAGATCCCCGCGGGAGAAGCAGTGAGCCGTTATGAAGCCCCGCGCGGGGAAGATGTGCATTATGTGAAAGCCAATGGCACGGATAAGCCCGACCGCGTCAAGGTCAGGCCCCCGACATTAGCCAATATTCAGGCAGTCTCCCACATGCTTGAGGACCGCTACCTGGCGGATATGCCGATCGTGGTCGCGGCGATCGACCCGTGTTTTTCCTGCACCGACCGGATGATCTCGATACATGATCTGGACAACCGCAAGACAACGGTTCTTCCTTGGGAAGAGCTGCATGTGCAGAGTATTGAATGGCATAAACAGCGGGGGATCGATTTTTCAGGGTTAAACAGGAAGTTGCGGAAACTCAAGAACAGATAAAATGTTAAAAACACTTTTTCAAATTTTAGTTTTTCCCGGTATATTGTTTTTGTTTGCTTTTGCCTTTGCGGTTGAATTTGTTGACCGCAGGATCTACGCGCGCATCCAGAACAGGATGGGCCCGCCCTGGTTCCAGCCGGTCGCGGATTTCATTAAGTTGCTGGGCAAGGAAGAGGTTGTGCCGGAAGCTGCCGATATGACTGTTTTTAAGGGGATGCCGATAATCGCGCTGACAACGTCGATAACCGCGTTCTTTTATATCGCTCTCTGGAACACGCAGGCCCTTTTTTCTTTTAACGGCGATGTGGTCGTTGTTTTATACCTTTTAACTATTCCGACGCTGACTTATTTCCTCGGCGGTTGGTATTCGCGCTCGGTTTACGCGATGATCGGGGCGGTGCGTTCCCTGACACAGCTTTTTGCTTATGAGGTCCCGCTTTTTATGGCGATACTGGCGTCCGCGCTCCTGGCAAATACCTGGTCGCTCAGTGAGATGGCCTCTTTTTACAGCAGGCATCCCTGGTATTGGATGTGTAACCTGACGGGATTCGCTATTTCCTTGATCGCGTTACTGGGGAAACTTGAGAAAACGCCCTTTGATATCCCGGAAGCGGAAACTGAAGTGGTGGCGGGATGTTTTACGGAATACGGCGGGCGCCTTTTGGCGACGTTCAGGCTGGCGATCAGCGTGGAAATGGTGGTGGGGGCGTCTCTTTTAGCGGCGGTCTTCCTGCCGTTCGGGTTGAACCTGCCCGCGGGAATAAATTTTATAGTGTATGTCGCTAAAGTGTTTTTCATAGTAAGCATACTGGCTGTTTTACGTTCGATCCTCGCGCGTTTACGGCTCGACCAAATGATCAATTTATGCTGGAAGTATTTCGCGCCTGTTGCGTTCCTGCAGGTTTTATTTAACCTTGCTGTCAAAGAGTTTTTTGTAAAATGAAAAAGCCGGGAAAGATCCTTAGAGAAGCGTTGCGGTACCTGGTGAGAAAGCCGGTTACCATTAATTATCCCCATCAAAAGCATGAAATGGCCGAGGGGTTCCGGGGGCGGCTGCATTTTACCGCGGAGCTTTGTATCGGCTGTAAGATGTGCATGCGCGACTGTCCGTCGGGGGCCATCGTCATCAATAAGATAGAGGATAAGAAGTTTGAAGCCCGGATCGATATGGGAAAATGTATTTACTGCGCGCAATGCGTTGATTCCTGCCCTAAAAAAGCCCTGGAATACACGGGGCATTTCGAGCTGGCCCAGTTAAAGCGCGATAAGTTAAAGGTCACCTTTCATGCGGCTCCTCAAGAAAAAACTCAAAAATAAACTTTCCGGCGCCCGGCGTATCGCTGTTTTGGGGGTAGGTTCCGATATCTGCAGCGATGATGTGGCGGGTATGCGTGTGGCTGAGTATTTAAAGACAGGGCTTAAAGCATGCCGCGGTCGAGTTAAATTTAAATTCTTTGCCGGCGGAACAGCTCCCGAGAATTTTACGGGAGAGATCAAGAAGTTCAAGCCGTCACATTTGATCATCATCGATTGCGCTGATTTCGGCAAGTCGCCGGGTGAAGTTTCGATGTTCGGGATAGAGGAGATCGGCGGTATAACTTTCAGCACGCATCGCCTGCCTGCCAATATTATGGCTGATTACCTGATACAGTCGGTCAAATGCGATTGCCTTATTGTCGGTATCCAGCCTAAGACCCTTCAATTTGGCGAGGAGCTTTCCAAAGAAGTCAGCCGGTCCGTTAATTCGCTGGTGAGCGCCATGCGCGAGTCGTTTGAGGCGCTCTAAGCACAAAATTCTTGTAATAAAATACAAACGTGCGTATAATAATTCCCCTGTAACGTAAATTTCCTATTAACAGTTAATTATGGCAAAAGATCATCATATAGAATTTATGCGGGAAGCCTTGAAAGAGGCCCGGCGCGCTTTTGATGAAGACGAAGTGCCGGTAGGGGCGGTGATCGTGCATGAGGGAAGGGTCATTGCCCGGGGGTATAACCAGGTCGAGCGGTTGAAAGACCCGACAGCTCACGCGGAGATGCTTGCATTGACTTCCGCGACGAACGCGCTTGCCACAAAGTGGTTGAACGGCGCTTCCTTGTATGTTACAATTGAGCCCTGTAGTATGTGCGCGGGGGCGCTGGTCCTGGCGCGGGTGAAATCTGTTATATTCGGCGCCGCTGACCCTAAAACAGGGGCCTGCGGGTCTGTTACCAATATCGTTAATAATAAAAAATTGAATCATCGGTTACTGGTTAAGAAAGGTGTCTTGAAAGATGAGTGCGGCGCCTTACTGACGGAGTTTTTTAAGAAAAAGAGAGCCGAGAGGAATTAGTCAGGGGTATTCTTAGTGTTGTTGCGGACGTTTCTTTATCTGTCATGCCCGCAAGTTTTAAGCGGGCATCCAAAATTGTGTTATTGAAGGTAATTTTTTTCGTGTCATTGCGAGGAGCGCGACGCCTGTCTGCCGGTAGGCAGGAAGCAATCTTTGAAAACTAAAGTCATTCCCGCGAAAGCGGGAATCCGCCGCAGTAAGCGGCGCACCCGCGCAATACCTATTAAGCGCGGGGTGTAAATAATTGTATTATTGAGGGTAGGTTTTTTCGTGTCATTGCGAGAAGCCCGCCAAAGTTTTGGTGGCGGGCGACGAAGCAATCTTTTAAGATAGATTAGTTTTTGAATTAATTTTTATAGAGGAAAGATCTCTCGTCCGCCAAAGAAGCAATGGCGGACTCGAGATCAAAAAAATTTATTGCATAAATCTTTTGGAGAGATCTGAGACGATGGACAAGGGTATTTATAATAATTCGTGGTATGTGTATATAGCGGAATGTTTTGATAAGACGCTATATGTAGGCATAGCAATTGATGTTCTTAAGAGGATAGAGGAGCATAATAATACAGATAAGTGCAGATATACACGATATCGTAAGCCTCTAAGATTAATATATAAGGAATTGTGCAGTAATTATAGTGAGGCGCGGCAACGGGAATTAGAGATTAAGAAGTTTAGCAGGAAGAAGAAGTTAGCATTGATAAGTTCTTGTCGGATTGAAGAGTAGTGGACGAAGATCTCTCGTCCGCCAAAGAAGCAATGGCGGACTCGAGATCCAAATTTCCGACAGTAAAATTAGAGAAATTTGGAGAGGTGGCTGAGCGGTCGAAAGCAACTCACTGCTAATGAGTTGTCCTGGGAAACTGGGACCCTGGGTTCAAATCCCAGCCTCTCCGTTTTTCTTCCTCTAGCGCAAAACCATTAACCGTAAGGAGATGGTTTTGCGCAACATCTAGAAAAAGAAAAACGGATTCCTGCGAGACATCCGGCGAGCAGGAATCTACGTTGCTCTGATAATTCAGAGTCTAGTTGAGCACAGCGGGCAAAGTTTCCGTAGTATCAACGAACTGGTTTTTCGCAACATTCAGAAGAAGAAAAACGGATTCCTGCGAGACATCCGGCGAGCAGGAATCTTGTTAGCTGATTTGGCGCAACATTCAGAAGAAGAAAAACGGATTCCTGCGAGACATCTGACGAGAAAAGTGACAGTCACAAAAAGCGTGACAGTCACTTTTCTCCAGTTTAATAGGAGTGCTGGGTTCGCCCTTTCTGGGCAGCGAGTGCGGCGCCGACACAATAATAAGGTTTGCAATATTATAAGGGGGCTTTCTTAAAGAGAAAGCCCCCTTTTTGTTAAGTAGCCCGGACCTCTTGTCATGCCCGGTCTCTTACTCGGCTCTAATCGGGCATCTAAAAAGACGCTCTACATGTCATGCCCGCGAGTTTACTCGGCTCTAAGCGGGCCCCGTTAGAAACTGTGTTTCTAACGGGGCGGGCATCTACGAGCATCCCGGGTTTAAGCACGCGCTACGGTTGTGGATAACTTAGAAAATCGATTCTTATACCTTTTTCACCAGTTTTTGTTATAATAAGCTTTGTTGATGCGGTGGAATTATATTTTTCAACTGTATTTCTTATGCGTTGCGTATGGTCAGGTGTTAGTAAAACGCGTAAGACAAAAGGAGGGGAAGAATGAGCAGGAAAGCGTTTGGAATATTGGTGGCGGTCAGCTTTGTTTTTGTATGCGCATGGTCTATGCCTGTTTTTGCGGAACAATCCGGTTCCAATTCTGATGATGAGGTTTCCGTGGATGATATAATGGAAGAAACAGAACTGCAGGGGCAGGGGATACAGAAGAAAGAAGACCTTTTAAAACTCAAAGAAACCGATCCTGAGAAATTCAATCAAATAATGGATCAAAGAAGGGACCATTTAAAAGATTTGAAGCAAAGTAACCCTGAAAAATATCAACATATCATGGAGCAGATGCGCGAGCGTAAGCAAATGCAGATGCATAATTTGAAAGAGAAGAATCCTGAGAAATATCAGGAGATCATGGAAAAGCGCAAAGCGCGGTTGGGAGATAAGGCCGAAGATGTCCTGGACCGCCGGGAAAATGTCCGTGACCGTATAGAAGACAGAAAAGACAGGCTTGAAGATATCAGGGATAAGCGGGAAGATATCCGGGATGCCCAATATGACGGAGGCAGGGCCGATAAACTCGAAGATATCCGCGACCGACGGGAAGATAGGTTAGACAAGAAAGAAGATGTTCGTGACCGAAAAGAGGACCGTAGAGACAAAAAAGAAGACGTTCGCGATAGGGCAACCGGCCCTCGAGGGAAAAGAAGATAGGCAGCAATAATAAAAAAAGCAAAAAGGGGGGACGTTTCTGATATATGTATAGAAACGTTCCCCTTTAAATATAAAGAAGGAGACAGGGAAATAATGCAGGGGAAAAGTTTTTTTAATCTTACCGTGGAAGAGACGGTTTTGGCGCTTGGCAGCCATAGTAAAGCCGGCTTGAGCGAAGAAACCGTTAAAAAACGCCTTTTAGAGTATGGAGCTAATCAGCTTCAAGAGAAAAAAGGTGTTAGTCCGCTGCATATTTTTCTTGAGCAGTTCAAGGATTTTATCGTCTGGGTTTTGGTCGGGGCGGCTGCTGTGTCGGGGTTCCTCCGGGAATGGGTTGACGCGTTTGCTATTATCGGGATCGTGATCATCAACGCGTTCCTTGGCTTCATACAGGAATACCGGGCTGAAAAGTCCCTCGCCGCGTTAAAAAAATTATCGAATCCCGTTTCAAAGGTCATTCGTGACGGCCAGCATCATCTTATTCCGTCGCCGGAATTAGTCCCCGGGGACCTCATCGAGCTTGAAGCCGGTGACAGTATCCCCGCGGACAGCCGTATTGTCTGGGGAAGCTCGAATTTGAGGGCTCAGGAAGCCAGCCTTACCGGAGAGTCAAGCCCGGTGGTTAAAAATATAACTGCTTTGCAAGAAAAGAATATCCCGCTTGCTGAACGCTTTAATATGGTTTATATGGGGACTTCTGTAGCTACGGGGAAGGCGCGGGCTTTGATCGCCTATACCGGCATGCAGACAGAGCTTGGTAAAATAGCAGGGATGGTGCAGACAGCCGGCCATGAAACGACTCCCTTACAAAAAAAGCTGGAAGAATTCGGGAAATGGATCGTATATATATGTTTTGTTCTTGTGGCGATGGTTTTTCTGCTCGGTTGGCTGCATGGGGGTAAACTTGTTGATGTTTTCCTAACGTCAGTCAGTCTGGCGGTCGCGGCTATCCCGGAAGGACTTCCCGCGGTAGTCACGATCGCCTTAGCGTTAGGTGTGCACCGTATGGTAAAACGCCACGCGCTTATCCGGAAACTGCCGTCTGTTGAGACCTTGGGGTGCGCTACGGTTATTTGCTCAGACAAAACAGGGACGTTGACTAAGAATGAAATGACCGTGCAGAAGATATTTACGGGAGGAAGCATCTTCGCGGTAAGCGGTATCGGGTACGAGCCGAAAGGGGATTTTATGTTTGGTAACAGGCAGATCACCCTTGCCGATTTTCCTGACCTGAAGAATTTGCTGCGTTGCGCGGTCCTCTGTAACGGCGCGCAGCTGATCGCCAGTGAGGGAGCTTATAAGATCGTGGGGGATCCGACCGAAGGCGCGCTTCTGACCGCTGCCGGTAAGGCAGGCTTTACAAAAGAAAAGTTAGAAGAAGAGTTTGTTTTTATCGATGAGATACCCTTTGATTCAGAACGAAAAAAAATGACGCTTATCCGCGAACATAAAGGAGAAATCCTGGCGTATGTCAAAGGTGCCCCGGATATGCTGTTAAATGATTGCGGCTCTATTATTGAAAAAGGGGTGGTGAGGAATTTAACCGAACAGGATAAGGAAAATATCCGCCGGGTCAATAATGAACTTTCTGAAGCGGCAATGCGCGTTTTGGCGGTTGCTTATAAGGAACTGGATAAAAGCGAAAAGAAATATGACGCGGCGGCAGTTGAAACAAACCTGATATTTGCCGGGCTTGTCGCGATGATCGACCCGCCTCGCCAGGAGGTTAAAAAGGCGATACAGGAATGTATGTCCGCGGGTATAAAAACGGTCATGATAACCGGAGACCATAAGTTTACCGCGGTAGCCATCGCGCGGGCGCTGGGGTTTTTCACCAATGATTCTATAGCCTTAAGCGGGGAAGAGCTGGATAGTTTAAGCGATGATGAGCTGTTTAAACAGGTGAAAAACATCTCAGTATATGCCCGTGTTTCCCCGGAACATAAATTGAGGGTTGTGCGCGCCTGGCGCAGGCACGGCGAGGTTGTCGCGATGACCGGTGACGGCGTTAATGACGCCCCCGCGGTCAAGGAAGCCGATATCGGTGTTGCTATGGGGATCACCGGGACCGATGTTACCAAAGAAGTATCCGATATGGTTGTCACCGATGATAATTTCGCTTCGATTGTTTCCGCGGTTGAGGAAGGCAGAGGGATTTACGATAATATAAAAAAGTTTATCCATTACCTGCTTTCGTGCAACGTCGGTGAGATATTGGTGATGTTCGTTTCTTCGCTCGCGGGGTTGCCCGCACCACTCTTGCCGATACATATCTTGTGGGTAAACCTTATCACTGACGGGATGCCCGCGCTTGCTTTAGGCGTTGAGCCTATTGACCCTAATATCATGAGCCTTCCCCCGCGCAGATCGGGTGAAGCTGTAATTACAAAAAAGAATATATTCCTGCTGCTTGCTCAAGGGGCGGCTATCGCCTTCTGCAGTTTGCTCGCTTTTGTTATTGTCCTATTCGTGGAAAAAGAAGGGATCGGCAGGGCGCGGACAGCGGCGTTTATCGTGCTTGCCTGTTCGCAGCTCTTCCATGCCTTTAACTGCCGTAATATGGAGAAATCGATATTTAAGATAGGCATCGGGACAAATAAATTGCTTATCCTGGCGGTCCTGGTTTCGTTTGTATTGCAGATGGCTGTGGTGTATGTGCCCTTCCTGCAGGTGATCTTTAAGACCGAACCGCTCGGATTATTGGACTGGATGATCGCGCTTGTTATTTCATCATTCCCCCTGTGGGCGATGGAAACCTGGAAATCGCTCGCGCGTAAATAACGGGGAATGTAATGTGTTACCGGTTTCGGGAGTGAGGGCCCGGGTTTAAGCACGGGCTACGGTTGTGGATGGTTTTATTTCAAGAGCCGTCTTTAAGAGGAGAAAATATGAAAAAGATATTGTTAGCAGCGGTAGTTGTTTTTTTCATGCTGAGCATGCCTGCTTTGGCTGCCGAGCTTGTTGAGGACTCAGATAAACAGGCGCCTGAAGCTGAGCAATCGAAACCCTCGCTCCCTTTGACTACTCAAAGTAATAATTTAGACCGCGCGATGACTGATTCCTGGGGCACTCAAAAAGCCTTCTTTATCATGAAAAACCTTTCAATAATTGATTGGGCAGAGGCTAAAACAATATTAAAAGAGAAGCGGATCATGGGCGGGAAACAGTATCATACCGGCTGGGTGACGATCTATACTATCAACAGCGTTCATTATTTGACGAAACCGCCGAAAATTGACGCGCTTTTTCAATTCTTAAAAGAGAATAAGTTGAGTTCAGAATGGTTTGGGACGGAATAAGGGGGCCAAGGGACAAGGCCAATTGGAGAGTTAGATGTTTAGATCCCCGCTTAAAGCATGCGGGGATGACGTATTGGGTATAGCTTACATGGCTCTAAACGGGTAGTGCTTCACGTGTCATGCCCGCATGTTCACTCGGCTCTAAGCGGGCATCTAAAAGCATAGATTCCCGCTTATAGCTATCTAAGAGACCGGGAATGACGCTCTTCTTGTCATGCCCGCCTGCCCCGTTAGAAACAGCGTTTCTAACGGGGCGAGCATCTAAAAAGCCTGCTTCGCAATTCTGCTGTATTTTTTCAAAATTTCTGCTATAATAAAACCGTTATAACGGGGGGGTAGGAGAGCTTTAAATTCCTTATATTGTCCGGCAATATGCGTCGGGGAGTAATTGTTTTCACCTTTCCTGAATCCTTGAACGTTCTTCAAACACTTATCTAGAAAATGGCTTATGTCGTATTTGCGTTAAAATGGCGGCCGCAAGGTTTTGATGAGATCATCGGCCAGAATCATGTCGTCACGACTTTAAAGAACGCGATCCAGAAGAAGAGGCTTGCCCACGCTTACCTTTTTGCCGGCCCGCGAGGTGTCGGTAAAACATCGACCGCACGGATCCTGGCAAAGGCGCTCAATTGTAAAGAAGGCCCGACGGATAGCCCGTGCGGGAAATGCTCATCTTGCCTTGAGATCGCCCGGGGCCAAAGCCTTGATGTCATGGAGATCGACGGCGCTTCCAACCGCGGGATCGATGAGATACGCGCGCTTCGGGAAAATATAAAGTTTTCTCCTACCCAGGGTAAATTCAAGGTCTATATAATTGACGAGGTCCACCAGATCACCGCTGAGGGCTTTAACGCGTTACTAAAGACCCTGGAAGAGCCTCCGCCGTTCGTTAAATTTATTTTCGCCACGACCCATCCGCATAAGGTCATGCCGACCATCCTTTCCCGCTGCCAGCGCCTTGATTTCCGCAGGGTATCGGTGATAGAGGTCATCGCGCAGCTTGAGAAGATCGTCGCGGCAGAAGGGGTGAGTGTCGACAAGAATGTATTATTCGCCATCGCTAAAAGCAGCGACGGCTCTTTGCGCGACGCTGAATCGATCCTTGACCAGTTAATATCATTCGCCAAGGATAAAGTTTCCCTGGATGATGTTACTTCGATGCTGGGGCTGGTGGAGCAGGATATTTTCTTTGCCATGACGGAGCATATTATCAAGAAGGACGCTCAAGCCGCGTTGCGCTTATTAAACGAGATCATCGATGAGGGGAAAGATACCGGTATCTTCCTGACTAATTTTATCGAGCATTTCCGTAACCTTATGGTGGCTAAAGTCGCCCAGGCTGACGCTGAACTTATTGACCTTCCGGAGGAACTCTGTCAGCGGTTATTGCAGCAATCCCGGTCTTTACGGCTTGAAGAAATATTTAACGCTTTTACGATACTGGTGAATACTCAGGAAATGGCTAAACGGCTTGATTCAATGCGTATCCCGCTTGAGGTAAGTTTAGTGAGGCTGGCGAATAAGCCGGTCTCTTCCGTCGAGACGGCTCCCGCGCCGGAAGCGCGAAGTGAGCCCCGGCCGTATAATCCGCCTGTATCGGCAAAAACTCCCGAGCAAAAGCAGGCGCCTGTGCCCCGGCAGAAAGTTGTCCCGGCCCGGGAAATAAAACCCGCCGAAGAAGCAAAACCAGCGGAAGAATTAAAGCGGGTGGAAGAGCCTAAACCAGAGCCGCCTCAAGCATCGGCAGTAGCGGCTGTTTCCCTGGAGCATATAAAAGAGGGGTGGCAGCGTATCATCAGCGGTTTAGGCGAAACTAAGATGTCGGTAGCGACGTATTTAAATGAAGGTGCCGCGGTCAAGATGCAGCAAAACCTTTTAACCATAAGCCTGCCTAAGAATTGTTCGCTGAATAAGGAAGTTTTGGAAAAGAAAGAAAACAAGATGCTTATCGAGAAGAATTTTTCTCAAGTATTTAATACCGCTTTAAAGGTTTATTTTGTCCTCTCTGATGAGCAGAAGCAGGAGCATAATAGCATGGAGAACCCTATTGTCCGTTCAGCGATAGATATGTTCCAGGGCAGGATCGTGAAAGAGAACTTTTAAATGGCAAATTATACGGAATCGATAGAGAAACTTATTGATCGTTTGATCAAATTGCCCGGTTTGGGCAGGAGAAGCGCGGAGCGTATTGTCACCTATATCCTCAATGTTACTCCCGATGAGATCAAGGGCCTGGCTGAGGCGATGGTTAAGGTTAAAGAAAATGTCAGGTTCTGCCGTATCTGCCATAATTTAAGCGAACAGGATGAGTGTTCGGTCTGCCGTAACCCTAACAGAAATAAAGGGATTTTGTGCGTGGTCGAGAAACCCAATGATGTAACGGTCATTGAGAAGACGGGGAGCTTCCACGGTGTTTATCATGTGCTCCTGGGAGCGATTGCGCCTCTGGAAGGCAAGGGCCCGACCGACCTCAAGATCGATAGCCTGCTGGAACGGATAAAACAGGAGCATATACAGGAAGTTATACTTGCCACGGATTCAGATACTGACGGCGAAGCAACTGCCATGTATCTGTCGAAGTTGATCAAACCGCTTGGGGTGCGGCTTAGCCGCATCGGGCTGGGCCTTCCGGTCGGCTCAAACCTGGAATTCGCGGATGCCGCTACGTTGTCCATGGCTTTAGAAGCCCGCCGAGAAATCTCATAAACCAATGATATCGATAACTAATCTTTCAAAGAATTACGGGAAAAAAGTACTTTTTGAGGGCATCTCTTTAAGTATCAACCGCAATGAAAAGATCGGCTTGATCGGCCCTAACGGGACCGGTAAGAGCACGTTGTTTTCTTTGATCCGGGGCGAGGGAGAGCCGTCTTCCGGGGAAGTCAAGGTCTTAAAGAATATCCATATCGGTTACCTTCCTCAGGAGGCGCATTTTGAATCGCAGCGGACGGTGCTGACGGAATTAGTGGAAGGCGATGAACGGATCATGCGTTTTAAAAAAGAAAAAGAGGAGCTTGAAGAAAAGAATGAGGCAGGCTCTCAGCGTTACGGGGAAGTCCTCCATAACCTGGAAGTGCTCGAGTATTTCGAAGTAGAACATAAGGCTGAAAAGATCCTGATGGGGTTGGGTTTTAAAGAACGGGATTTCAACCGCCCGATAACTCAGATGAGCGGCGGATGGCAGATGCGCACCTTATTGGCAAAGCTCTTGACCTGCCAGTATGACCTTTTGCTGCTGGATGAGCCTACCAATTATCTGGATTTAAACGCCGCATTGTGGCTTAAGGATTACCTGTCTTCTTTCGACGGGACGTTTATCATGATCTCCCACGATAAGGCTTTCTTGAACGATGTTACCAATTACACGCTGATCCTGGAGCACGGAGCGATCTTTAAGGTGCAGGGGAACTATGAACATTATGAACAGATCAAGGATGAAAAGCGCAAGTTCCTGCTTAAACAGTTCAAAGAGCAGGAAAAGAAGCGCGAGCAGTTAGAGGATTTTGTCGCCCGCTTTCACGCCCAACCCAATAAAGCCGCTTCAGTGCGCGCCAAACGCACGCAGTTGGAAAAGATGGATGATATCGTCGTTCCGCCCGACCCGCGGGAAAGTATCGGCGATTTTCATTTCCCTGAAACCAAACGCAGCGGTTACCGCGTGATAGCGCTTGAGAAAATAGATAAGTCATACGGGGAGATCGGGGTATATAAAGGCCTTGATTTCGAGATCATCCAGAATGAGAAAGCGGTTTTAGCGGGAGAGAACGGCGCGGGGAAATCCACCTTATTGAAAATACTGGCCGGCGTTGTCCCGATCGACAGCGGCAACCGGATCGTTGGCCATCATGTCGATATCGGCTATTTTTCCCAGACGCGTATGGATGTCCTGCATCCGGAAAATACGGTTTTGCAGGAAGCGTATTCCGCGGCCCCCGGTTTTATGCCTGAGACGACCGTGAGGACCATTTTGGGCGCGTTTTTGTTCACGGGAGATGATTCCGACAAGAAGGTGAAGGTGCTTTCGGGCGGTGAGAAGAGCCGCCTTATCCTGGCGAAGCTCCTGATCAATCCGCCGAATTTCCTCCTGCTTGACGAACCGACTACGCATTTAGATGTGGACGCGGTGGAGGCGCTCGTGCGGGCGTTACGGGATTACCAGGGGACGCTGGTATTCATCAGCCACGATATTTATTTTGTGCGTTCGGTCGCTAACAAGGTCTTTGAGGTCAAAGACGCAACGATCAGGAAATTCGCGGGTAATTTCGATTATTATTTGGAAAAGCGCTCGGAAGGGGCGCGGTTAGAGAAGTCGCAGTCGCGGCAGTTTACCGACTCCCGCCAGTCAAAGCTTGACGACGAGAAGGAAAAACGCAAGCTTGAAGAAAAACGCCACCGCGATGAAGAAAAAAAGCAGAAGAACCACAATTTCAGCATCCATAACCAGGTCAATAAATTGAACCAGGAAAAAGAGTCGCTGCAGACCGAAAGTTACGCCAAGGTGCGGGCAATGTCCGATACCAAAATATTCAGGGATGAATTCACGGTCAAAGAATACGGCCGGCGCTTAAAAGAAATAGAGAAAAGGGTCGTGGAGATAGATAGCCAGATCAAGGCTTTGAAAGAAAAGTTGATGTAAGCTTTTTAATACAAAAGCATTTGCGCGATATCCTTACGGTTATCGTGCCAGTCGGACAATCGTTGTTCTTGGTTGAAATAAAGGCGGACTTCCTGGGCGGGAATGAGCTGTGTCGGGCAACGGTAATAGAGTATCGTCTTTGAATCTTCGTGATCGCTTTCTTGCGTGATAGCGCTGGGGGTGCCGTAGTGAGCGGTTATTTCTTCCCGGGAGCTGCCTACCTGAAGCTTACCCTTTTCAATGTCATTCCATAAACGGCTAAATAACTTTTCCTGGTTCTTCACGTAAAGCTTTGTCTGTTTTTGTTCGGCACTCAGCCTTTTTAAGTTCAGCATCCCCGAGAAATTGAAATTTCCAGAGACGCATCCGGCGGTAATGAGCGCGATAAGCGCGATAATTAATTTGAGGATACTCTTCATTCCTTTTTCCTTCCCGCTGCTTTAATTAAAATATTGTATTCTAAATCGGGGATCGATGCAAGAGCTAATGTTCTCTGTTCGGATAAATAGCAAATAGGTTAAGGTAAGGGTTAGGCAGTAAGTTTAGTAGTTGGGTGAAGTCGTTGGGTTAAAAGATAGGATAAGTTAAGTTTAAAGGATAAAGGCTAAATAGTAAAGGAAGTTCAAAGATTTAAGGTGTAATTTAAAGATTTATTCTTTAACCTTTAATTTTTCTTTGATATTTAGTCTTTAAACTTTATCATTGAGGGTATTTAAACAGTTCCTTTCAAATACGCCTGCCGTTTTTTCTCCGGAAAGCGTTCGATAGCGTAACGCAGCATGGTGCGGGGCATTTTCCGGTAATGCTTCTTTAAGAAGCTTTCTTCCGCAGCGAGGTCGCGTTTCCCTACTTCCCGCAGCATCCATCCGACGGCTTTATGTATCAGATCTTCTTTGTCCGTAAGCAGAGTTTTCGCAAGGTAGAGAGCGTCCCGGAATTGGTTATGTTTGATGAAATAAAAAGTAGCTAATATCGCGATGCGCCTGTCCCAGAGCAGCTTTGACACTGCCAGCTTCCGCAGGATACTTTTATCCTTACCGTCTAAGAAAGCTCCGACGATATGGTGCGCGGAGAGGTCCACCAGGTCCCAGTTGTTGATAAAAGAAGTATGTTCCAAATAGAGCCCATAGATCTTTTTCTTCCCGTCAGGCTTGGCATTTGAGAATTGATCTATCAGGATAAACAGGGCGGTTAAGCGTTCTTCGTGGATGGGAGACCGTAATAACCGGGTGGTATCATCAAAAACGGCAGACCGGAATTGACGGGCAACTTTTCTTATCCGGGGAACCTTTACCCCGATAAAAATATCCCCTTCGCCGTATTCGCCTTTTCCCGTCTTAAAGAAACGCTGTAATACCTCCTTTGTTTCCCTGCTGCTTGCTTTTCTTAGTTGAGACTGTATTTGTTTTATCATTTTGAGGTAATTTTGAGGAGCGTTAAAGCTCCGAGTATCGTTATAAGTATGCCGATATACTTACGCAAGCGCTCGATCGAAAGGGCCTTGACGGTCAGGGCGGCGACCGGGACCGCGAAGCTCGCGCTGATCGTTAAGAGCCCGGTCAATCTCCAATCGACCGTTTTTCCCATAATGAGATAAACAAGGAACCCCGCGAGGCAGGTAAGCGCTTCGGCAAACGCGGTTATCCCGACAGCGTTCTTCGCGCTTACTCCGGAAAGGACCTGTCCGCCCATTAAGAGCGGCCCGTATCCGCCGCCGGATACCCCTTTGTTGAAAGAGGCAAGAAGGCTGATGCCGAGTATTTTAAACCGGGAAAAACGGATGGTTTTGTTTGCCGTGAAGAGGATAAGGATACCCATGCTTATTATTAAAATACCGATATAGAGCGTTAAGAACCATCTCGGGATGCGCAAGGCGACTAAAGCCGCGATGACCACTCCTACACAACTGCAGAGGGCAAGGGGAAGCGCTACTTTGAAGTCGGCAGAGCCTAAGCGTAAGTCGACATTACGCAGGTTATGATGGAAAATGCACGCGGCGATATCAGTGGCCAGCTGGGAAATTAAAATAGCGGGTATGACCGCGAGCGGGTCATGGCCGATGAGCAGGAGTAGGGGGGCGAGTGCCGTGCCGTAGCCCATCCCTAAAGCCGAATCGAGGTATTCGCTCAAAAACGCTAAGATCCCGACAAGAAAGCCCATAAGAAGAGAGCGGCTGCATGAACAGCCGTTTTTTAGAAATTATTTTATCTCAATAATTGAAAAGGTCGCTGAGTGAGTAGTTCTTTTTTGTGGCTTTGTTGAGCGCGTGAAGGATTTTGTATTGCATGTGAGGGGTAAGCCTCCTGCCTTTAGCGGCGCGCGCGATCATTTTATGCGAGAGCTGTTCTGTTGAGCTGCTCACCAGGTCATGCGGCTTAAGTTTATACTCAGCCATGATCTCACCCAGCGGCTGTTCTCCATGGTCTCTTTTGATATCAGTATCCATTCAAAAACCTCATAGAAATACGCGTTTTCTTTTATTGTATCATCAGGCAAGAGGGATGCAAGAATTAATCGGCCGCGGCAGCACTCCAGCTTATAGGTATGCTGGGTGCGCCCTTTCTGGGCAGAAAGCCGCGTACCCGCGCAACTTCCTATTAGCGCGGGGTGCTGCGGCAGCACTCCAGCTTATAGGTATGCCGGGTGTTACCGGCGTTCGGTGATTTATAAGAAGGTTAAGGTTAAACGGGTGTTTTTGTTTTAAATCCTTCAAATGCTTCATTAAGCGATTTGTCGGTGCACATGGATAAAAGCATTATGATCGCCTGGCTGTTGGCAAAGGCGTTCATAAAGGCGTCTTTTTTACAAATCAAGTTCATTCTTTTGACCTGGTTCGTGCTCGTTATCCTGATGCGCCCTTCAAATGAGGCGATCGTTTTGTCGACTTCCTGCTGGTCGCCTTTACACAGCCAGTAAATGTTTAAATACATCCTTCTGGCTATTTCTTCACCGCTCATCAGGGGGATGATGTCGAAATAAAATTGCCAGAATTTTCTCCCGATCTGGCAGTACTGCATCAGGCTTAAGATCGAAATAAATCTTAAGGCCTCCTGGATCGGGGTGTCGGCGATATGGTACAGGCTCACATCCGTTCCTCTATAAACCGCGGTAACTTTTTCAAATGAAGCGTATTTGTCTACCTCGTTTAACAGCGGTAATACGGGGCGCAGGGCATCGCATAGGTCGAACTGGTTCTTAAGCGGGCAGAATGAACATCTTTGGAAATCAATAGCTTCCTTGGTGCGTTCAGGTATTGCTTGCGGGTTGTCCCAATATTGCTTTGTTATCGATTGAATATTGCTTCCGGTTAATTCAACGCGCGTTGAATCGGGGAATATAAGGTAAAGGCCTTCTTGCTTGAAATTATCCAAAGAAAGATCGAGTGTTTTATCCAGCATGCGGTCTCCTTTTAAGTGTAGCCTTTTTTAAAATATCAATATCGGCGCCATACTATACTTATCGTCTTTTTTGAGAGAATCTTTATAAAATAAAATCAGTTATCCGCACCCGCGGGTACCCCGTAAGCCTTCCCTCTGGGGGTGGATAACCGGATAGGAGAGCCACAAAATTATTTACAATTTTTAAAGGGGCGTAGTATAATGAAATTCATTATTTAAGCGTAAAGGGACAGGGAAATCATGAATATATTAGGGATCTCGGCTTTCTATCATGATAGCGCGGCGTGTTTAGTGCGGGACGGCGAAGTTATTGCCGCCGCGCAGGAGGAGCGTTTTACCCGCAAAAAGCACGATGCCGGCTTTCCCCTCAATGCTATTCATTACTGCCTGGAACAGGCCGGGACCACGATTGAAGGAATAGACTTTGTCGTATTTTACGAGAAGCCTTTTATTAAGTTCGAGCGTATCTTAGAGACCGCGCTTAGTTACGCGCCCCGCGGAATAACCCAGTTCATTGCCGCGGTTCCCGCCTTGCTTAAACAAAAACTTTGGGTCAGCGAGATCATAAAAAAAGAATTAAATTTTAACGGCAAGGTCTTATTTACCGGGCATCATGAGTCGCATGCCGCCAGCGCGTTTTACCCTTCTCCTTTTAAAGAAGCCGCGTTCTTGACGCTGGATGGGGTGGGCGAGTGGGAGACGGCGAGCTTTGGCGTCGGCAGGGATAATGATCTGGATATCCGGCAGTATCTCAGGTTCCCTCATTCCTTAGGCTTGTTGTATTCGGCATTTACCTATTACTGCGGTTTCAGGGTTAATTCCGGCGAGTATAAGCTTATGGGCCTGGCTCCTTACGGCAGGCCTTTATACCGGGATTTGATCCTTAAGGAATTGATCGACCTGAAAGACGACGGTTCTTTTAAGATCAATATGAAATATTTCGGTTATTGTAACAGCTTGCGTATGACAAACCGGGCGTTTAACCGCCTTTTTGATGCTCCCCCGCGTAAGCCCGAAACAAAAATAAATCAAATGTATATGGACATTGCCGCTTCTATACAAAATGTGACGGAAGAGGTCATGCTTAAAATGGCCGCGCATGTCCATAAGGTTACCGGACAGGATAAACTTTGCCTCGCGGGAGGAGTCGCCTTGAATTGCGTGGGCAACGGCCAGGTCTTACGTAAAGGCCCGTTTAAAGATATTTGGATACAACCGGCAAGCGGGGACGCCGGCGGGGCGTTAGGGGCGGCTCTGTGCGTTTGGCATAGATACGCGGGGAATAAGCGAAATGTTTCCGGAGTGAACAATACGCAGAAAGCCTCATTATTAGGCCCTGCGTATAAAGATGATCAGATAGAGAAATTCCTCAAAGGGCAAAATATCCCTTACAAGAGGTTAAGCTATAATGAGATCGTAAAAGAAGTTTCAGACTTGATCATCGACGGTAAGGTCATCGGATGGTTCCAGGGCAGGATAGAGTTCGGGCCGCGCGCTTTAGGGGCAAGGAGTATTATCGGCGACGCGCGTAACGCGCAAATGCAGTCTAAGATGAACCTTAAGATCAAATACCGGGAATCGTTCCGTCCGTTCGCTCCGTCAGTCTTGAAGGAAAAGGCTTCTGAATGGTTTGAATTGGAGCATGAGAGCCCGTATATGCTTCTTGTCGCGGCGATAAGAAATGATAAGCGCTCGTTGATCACCGCTGACCTGAGCGGCTTCGATAAGCTGAAAGTAGCGCGTTCAAGGATCCCCGCGGTCACCCATGTTGATTATTCCGCGCGGGTCCAGACGGTAAAAAGGGAGGATAACCCGTTATACTATGATATGATCCAGGCGTTCTATCAAAAAACAGGTTGTCCGGTGATCATTAATACTTCATTTAATGTGAGGGGGGAGCCGCTTGTCCTGACTCCCGAGGACGCCTTCACGTGTTTTATGCGCACGGAAATGGATTATTTGATGCTGGGGAGCTTCCTCCTGGAAAAAAGCGTTCAAACGAAGCTTGAAAAGAATAACTCATGGCAGAAAGAATTCGCGTTGGACTAAAATGGGAAAACTTAAATTAGACGAAAAGACATTAAAAAAATTCGGGATGACTATGTTTGCGGCATTTTTAGTTATCTCGGGGGTATTATTCTTCCGGCATAAAAGCGGCGCGTTACCTTTATTGGTAATTTCGTTTATGTTTTTAACCGGGGGTATGTTTTTGCCTCATTTGCTCAAGCCGGTATATATAGGATGGATGCGCCTGGCGTTCGCTTTAGGGTGGGTTAACACAAGAATTATCCTGATCGTCCTGTTTTATTTGATCTTTACGCCGATAGGTTTAGTGATGAGGTTATTGAGGATCGATTTGTTGGAGAGAAGTAAAAGTAAGGGGTCTTACTGGAAGCAGAAGGAAACGCTCGTTTTCAATCCTTTAGATTATGAGAGGAGATTTTAAGCCAATGGGTAAACTAAGCTTATTAAAGGAATTCTGGGATTTTTTAAAGGTAAGAAAGAAATGGTGGCTGGCGCCCATAATCATCATGCTTTTGCTGCTGGGTTCGCTTATCTTCTTCACGCAGAGCAGCACGGTCGCGCCATTTATTTATACGTTATTTTAGCGCGAGTATAACAGAAAGGGTTTTTAGGATGAAAGTGTTGAAGGTCGTTCTTATATACGTCGTGATATTGCTTTTAGCTGAGATCGCGGTGCGTATCTTCGCCCCGGAATACAGGGGCCTTGATCACCGCGTGGGTATTACCGGAGGGGTCCCCTTCACCTTGAACTCTTACGGGCTGCGGGATTACGAGTTCAGTATGGAGAAGGGTGATGAGTACCGGATATTATGCATCGGGGATTCCGTGACCTTTGGAACGCAGAACCGCCTGGAAGAAATATACCCTAAAGTCCTTGAAAAACTTCTTAATGAAGGCGGCAAGCCTCAAGTCAGGGTCATTAACGCCGGGGGGTTGGGAGGGTATCCGCAACTGGAATTTGAATATATTAAAGCTAAAGGCCTTGAGTTTAAACTTGACCATGTGATCTTAGGCTTGTGCCTTAATGACGTAGGGAACACGTATGTGTACAGCGGCAGTGAACAAACGCTCATCAAAGCTCCTGATTTCTGGAGGAATGTTTCTGATTTCCGGTCATACAGCAACCCTTTTTCCTGGGACAACAAGAAGCCGTTCGCCGCGAATATCGTGACCAATATCCGGGTGCCGCTCATCAAGCTTCGCTGGTACCTGCGGGGGAGAAGTTATCTTTTCGGCTTTACCGATGTTACCCTGACCGGCCTCTTATACCGCTCCGGGTTAAAGAAATATTCTTTTGATATGTATCGGGAAAAAGAGTGCATGTTGAGCTTCGGCATTGATAAAACATCTGAAGAGGGGTGGAAGAAGCTTGAGGCGTCTTTGATAGAAATGGACCGCTTCCTCAAGGAAAGGAATATCGGGTTTACGGTAGTGGTATTTCCCTACGAGTTTCAGCTCAGCGATAAGCCGCGCGACAATTTTTTCCGGATCGATAAGTCTAAATTCACTATTGATCCGCAGCGAAGGATGCTTGCTTTCGGGAAAGAAAATAATATTTCGGTCGTTGACGTGCTGCCTGAGTTCCAGCGCAGCGAAAAAAGGCTTTATTACCCGGAGGACTATTGCCATCCCAACGCGTATGGCCACGCGATCGCCGCGCGCAGTATCTATGATTTCCTGATGCGGGGTCACTCTACCGGCATAAGCGGGGAATAATAAATGATCCCGGCGAACACACCCGGCGCGGATTGCACCCGGCCTTATTGGAGTAGCTGGGTACGCCGCCTGCTGCCCAGAAAGGGCGCACCCAGTATTCCTTTTAAGCTGGGGTGCTGCGGTAAAAATAATTTATGGAATTTTTTTAAAAACTTGTGATATAATAATTTAAGTGTTGATTTCATTTTAAAAACCTATTAGTTCAGGTAAGGAGATCGTAAATGAAAATCACGGTCAGGAAAAAGTTGGTGGGAGGTTTTTGTGTCGTTTTAAGCCTGATGCTTTTTATGGGCCTGGTAACCTACGCGATGTTTGCCAAGGCGGGAAATGTTACCAGCGATGTTGAAAAAAGCACGGAATTAAACACCTTCTTTGTCGAGAAAGAGGTCGATCACCTTAAATGGGTGGCAAGTTTAGCGGATCAGTTCCTCCTCGGTAAGCTTTTTGACGGAGAGCTGGATTATCATAAATGCGGGTTAGGCAAATGGTATTATGCTTTTGACGCCGGCAAGATCAAAGACCCGGAATTAAAAAAGTTATATCAGGAGCTGGAAGAGCCCCATCAGAAGCTGCATGAGACCGGCAAGCGTATTAAAGAGCTCTATGCCAAGGGAGAAGAGGCGGCGGCTAAGAATGTTTATGCTTCTGAGATCCCCAAGCAGGTAGCCCGGGTCCAGGGCTTGCTTTATCAGATGCGCAAGGTTTTCTCGGATAAAGCGGGAGCCGATAAAAGTCTGCTTTTTGTGCAGATGGGCGCTACAAAAACAACCATCGTGGTGATCCTGCTGATCGGGATCGTCCTGGGAATCGTGATAGCCTTTTTAGTCGCGCGCGGGATAACCAATCCGCTTTCTGTCCTGGAACGCGTAATAAAGAAAATGGCTTCCGGCGACTTGAAAGAGGAAGAAATATCGGTCACTTCAAAAGATGAGATCCAGGAATTGGTGGGGACTTTTTCGGTAATGAATCACAGCCTCGCGGAGATGGTTACCAGGGTACATGCCAGCGCGGATAAAGTGGCAGCTGCTTCACAGGAGATGTCTTCTTCTTCAGAGGAGATGAACGCTTCCTCTCAGGAGATCTCCAACGCGATCATGCAGGTGAATAAGGGTGTAACTACCCAGGCCGCCAACGTCTTAGAAACTTCTAAGATCATGGAACGGTCAGCGGTGAGCCTCAAGCAAATGGTCGTCAGCGCCCAAACAGCCAATCAAACTATTGATAATACTTCGGCCCGCCTTGAAAACGGGATGGTAGTGGTCCAGGAGGCGACGAAGAAGATCGAACAGTTAAGCGAAACAGTCCTGGAGACCACTAAAGTCGTCCAGGGGCTGGGCACATCTTCGCAAAAGATCGGGGAGATTACCGAGACCATCACTTCAATAGCCGACCAGACGAACCTGCTCGCTTTAAACGCGGCTATCGAAGCTGCCAGGGCAGGGGAGGCAGGAAGAGGTTTTGCCGTTGTCGCTGAAGAGGTGCGTAAGCTCGCTGAAGGTTCCGCGGAGGCAGTGCGCAAGATCGGCACGTTGATCAAGGCTATCCAGCTGGAAACCGAGAGCGCGGTCAAAGCGATCCAGAAGAGTTCCGATGAGGTCAAAGAAGGCAAGGCGAAGATCTCCGCTATCAACAGTATTTTAGTTGAAGTCAACAAAATGGCGGGGGAATCATCCGATTTGGCGAAAGATATAGCTTCCGGCGGCCAGGAGCGCGTGAATGAAATAGAGCGGGTGCTTAAGGATATAAATAATATTTCCAATATCGCGCAGGAATCCGCTTCCGCGGTAGAAGAAATAACTTCGAGCACTGAAGAGCAGACTGCTTCAATGGAGCAGTTGTCCGCCTCCGCGCAGGAGCTTGCCCGCCTGGCAATGGAACTAAGGGATTTGGTGAGTAAGTTTAAAGTGTAAGGTAGTATAAAATAAAAAAGCCCGCTATTTGTTTAAATAGCGGGCTTTTTTATTTATCCCGATTAGGCTGGGTGCTATTAGCGCGGGGTGTAAATAACCGTGTCATTGCGAACCCGCCAACGCTTTAGTGGCGGGTGAAGCAATCTTTTGATATTCGGATATCCGGTGAACTGGGAATTTGAGACTAGGGGATCGGGAAAACCGATGAGCACGGTGACTGTGTTTCCTAAAATAGGCTGAGTGTTAGACGATCTGGGCGCGAAGATGGTGGAAGACTTCATCCATCTGGTCGGGATAGGAGTCGCGGATTTTAAGCAGTTGGGCGGCTACCTGTTTGCGCAAATGAGCGGAGTTCATGTCGTCGAGCCGCTGGTAGATACCCAGCCGTTTTCCCAAGGTGAAATTGATACCGTCTTCTTCCGGAAGACAGAGATAGCGGTCTATGATGGCCAAGAGACGAGGCTTGTCCTGGGGAAACTGGCCTACGACTTCCATCAGAAGGTCAACGTCATGATGATTGGCGTAGTGGCTGGTAATGCCGTTGAGATTCTCAATCAGCAAGCGTTGTTCTTCGATGATATTCTTTTCGGTCTGAAGGGTATATTGCCCGGCGGCCATTTGCCGGGAAAGCCCGGAGCCGGGTTTGACTCCGATAGTGAGGACCCGGATAAAGTGAGGGTTGATCTCACTCAAAACCCTGGCCGTTTCACGGGCGTGTTCCTCCCACAATTCCTGTCCGCCCAGGCCGAGGATGATGAATTCTGAAATAGACATTCCTGCCTCTTTGGCCCTGCGGCTGGATGTGGAAATATCGGCGGAGGTTGCGCCCTTATTTACCTTTTTCAATACTTTGTCCGAGCCTGATTCCATGCCGCAATAAAGCTTGTTCAGTCCGGCTTCGCAGATGGCCCGCATTTCCTGGACTGATTTGCGGATCATGGTTTGAGCGCGGCCGTAACTGCTGATGCGTTTGAGTTTGGGAAATGTCTGCTTCAAGAAGGTGAGAAGGGAGATGAGTTCGGCGGTTTTCATCAGGAAGCTGTCGCCATCCTGCAGGAAGCATGTTTCGAAGGTCAGGTTTCCGTAATACTCTGCCGCGGCGACGATGTCGCCTTTGACCTCCTCAAGTGAGCGCATGGAAAATTTCATATCCTTGTAATTGACGCAAAATTCGCATCGATTCCAGGGACATCCGCGTGTGGTGCGGATCAATAGGCTTTTGGCCTCGTCCACGGGACGAATAGGACCCAATTCAAATGGAGCGGTATTCATATGAAGCTCAACTGTTTTGTTAATGAATGTTTATATGAGCGGTATCCTTTTTGCGAATAATAAGGGACAGCGCCCGTTTATTTAAGTTGTATTATAATCCAAAGCAAAAGCCGTTGCAAGTTTTTAACTTACAACGGCTTAAGAAGTGAGAGCTGCGTCATAAAAAGAACCCGCCATGAAAATAGCGGGTTCTTTTTATTTTAACTCACCCAATATCCGAACTTTTAGGTGACAGTTTACGTAGGGATTAATCGTAAAAAGCAAGGAGGTTGACGTATTATTTTAATTTAAAAATCTTTTTTGCAATCTCCTGCAACTCAAACAACTTAATAAAGGTCGTTGCCTTAGAAATAATAAGGTTTGTTTTATTCTCAGCCTGGAAGATACTTCGTAATTTACGTAGTACAGTTTTTCCATGCCTCAACCCATATGGGTTCTTTTGGTACAGATGCGGAGCCTCAACGCCCAAAGCCCCAATGTCTAATTTCCCAAATGTGCCTGTCTTTTTTGCAATTTCAATTCTCGAATTTATATACAACTTAATATTTTCCTCTCTGACCTCTTTCATTGCTTTACTTATCAGTTTTTTAAATTCTTCTTTTTTTGTCTTTGGATTCAAGGTGGCAAGGTGATCTTCATTTAAAAAGACACTTTCCACATCTGTGCCTGGTGTCAAGAAAGGTTCAGCTTTAAGTGCTCGAATATTTTCAGCCCATTCAGCTTGCTCAATTTCTGTCAAATAATCTCGATCCCTATGAATAATTACCGTTGCTTTTGGATTAGTTCCTTTTATCACATGCATCAGGGCTCTTAAATTGTGCGGAGAGGTACAGCCGTAGTAGGGTAAAACAACAGTATTATCCATCTCAAATCCAGACGACTGAAGGAGTAGTTCCAAGTTCTGCTTTAATTCATCCTCAGTTAATACAATACACTTAGTTTTGTTCTGAGTAATAAGTTCTTTAACATCAAGTGCGCCTATATCCAATAAAATTGGAAGATCATCACCGTCATCCGCCTTATCAACGATCCCTTTTCTAATCCAAAACAACTCTGCTAAATTCTTTAACGCATCGACAACATGCCTAGAGTGAGTACTAAGCAATATCTGAATGTGCCGATCCTGCGCAACCAATGTTAATAATTTACACAATAGTCGTTGATTATTTGGATGTAAATGGGAGTCCGGCTCATCTAGAACAAGTACAGAGGGATTAAAATAATGAATATACGATAAAATTTGAATTGCTTGCAACAATCCCGTCCCCGCTATTTCTAGAGGAACAAAGCCGTTTCCAGAATCAATTGCAATTCGAATAAATTCATCGACAGAAGGATTAAAATCAACGGTGAAAGCTGTATTAGGAAAAAGTTCATGCAGGTCGTTTTCAAAGTCATTCCATCTGCCATCCGAATGAGTATCTTTTGTTTTCCATAAGCGATATAATGTATTGCGTAAGACGATATTGGCATCACCTCGAGCAATCGTTCTAAGTAAGACACCGTCAGAGACATAGTTTTCCTGTTTTGCCACTCCAGCTAATCCAGGGGTAAAGATAGTAAAAGGTTTTTCGATTTTTGAAAGGGTCTTAGCGATTGTTGCGTCATTAATTCCGATAACAATATTTCGATTCCTACCTTTGCTTATACTAATTTTTAGACATTTACCATTGTCTAAAACAAAATCAATATTAATTGCGCTTTCTTTCGGTTCTTTTAAATTTCCATTAGGACCCAAAGAATATACATTGTCGCAAGGACTATAAATTAATTGAGTCGGACTTAAGCTCACCGACAAATCTTTCCCTATTAATTTGCCTTCGAGATTTAAAGTCTGCAACAGTCCTATGGAAAAATGAAGTGCCTGAAGAATGGTGCTTTTACCTGAGTTATTTGCGCCAATTAACACGTTTACTGCAGAGACATCAAAAGAAGCATCTGCAATGTTTTTAAAACGCTTAATGTGTATTGATTGTAATTTCATATTTATTTAATTAAAAAGCCCTCAACACTTTTCAGCATTGAGGGCTTTTTTGTCCCCAATATCCAAAAAGTTCGGATATTATGGGTAATTTGTCCCTCGCGTAAACGCTCGAAAATTCCTTTAATTTGCCACCTGGATTATTTTAACGGTATGCAAATTATGCGAAATTTTCTTCGCACGCTCGGGATAAATTTGCCGTCCGTAAAACACGGGCAAATTTTACTCCCCCGCGAGGGCTCGAACCTCGGACCCAGTGGTTAACAGCCACTTGCTCTACCAACTGAGCTACAGGGGAATGATCTATATTTATAATTTATGGAAAGCTCTTCTTAGAATTGCAAGAAAGTATTTTATATTAAAATAAGCCTTAAATCAAGCAAAAAAATGTTTAAAAATAAGGCCCCAGTGGCCGTCTCGTTTTTTCTATGTTTTTCTTTCCTAAAAGGGCCTATTCATCCGCGCCTGATCCTAGGCAATTATTACTTGCTCAAACAGTTGAGAGTGATAAGATTATAGGTAGTAGAAATCCGTCTTTTTTGAAGGAAATGTGGGGAATTATGACCATCCTCTATATTAAAGAGTTTATAGGGGGACTGGAGGAATTAACTGGGAGGGGACTGTGAAAGGGGAAGTCTGGACCTAAAAAACATTCAGATAATTAAGTGTCCCCGGAATTGTCCCTATAGGGCGGACGCCTACAGCGGACGAGTTGACCGGACGTAAGCGTATAAACGAAGCGGAAATTCAAGCGCACATGGCCGGTAAGACAAGGTAAGTGCGACTAATAGGAGCTATTTATGGCAATGGGCGATTTAATTGATGAATTAAGGCGTGTCGATTTTGAAAAGCCGATCGTTTTCATTAGTTACACTGGTGAGGAACTGGCGTTAGCGGATTTTATTAGGGATATTATCCATCGTTTAACCGAATCAAAGATTGAAGCATTCGTTGCCAAAAGAGATATCCCGCCCGGTGAAAATCCCCTAAAGATAATGATGGAAGAAAAACTTAAACACGCCAAAGCGATAATTCCTATATGTTCTGTTAAATCAAAGACGTCATCATGGGTTTGGTGGGAATCAGCTGCGGTATGGGCTAAAGATAAAAAAGTTTATCCGCTGTTTACGAATATTTCAGCAAGTGATTTCGGCGCGCCTTTAACATTGGTGAGCCAAGGGAAGGAATATTTTTCTCGGCAAGAGTTTGTTGAGACATTGAAAATGGTTTGTGGAGATATGGGTTTTCCGATTGCTGATCGGGATTTGACCAAGGACGAATGGGATGCGCACGAAAAGCTTAAGAGTGAATATTCTAAGCCGGAGACATCAACGAAAATCACAGCAGATTTCAAAAAACTTGAAATGACTCAGGATCTGCACAAATATTCGTTTGTTTTTGAAATTGAAAATAGAAGTTCCAGAAAATTTGAAGATGTCGACGTCGACCTTTATTTTCCAAAAGCCTATCTTGAAAAAACGGAGTGGAATTATCCTCATTTAAGAGGGACTGACTCACGCGACAAGCCCGGCTATCTATGTCTGATATTTTCTTTTTCAGGCTTAGCCGACATCGCTAAAAAGCAATTTACGAGTGATTTATTGCCTGGGAAGAAACTAAAGCTTTTCGGTGAAGATGGAATGACCAAGCTTCATTACTTTATGGATCACGATCGTTGGGATAAGAGGTTCCAGTACGATATACAATGGAAGGTATATATCAATGGTGGGGCGCCTCAAGAAGGCAGTAGGCCGTTAATCTCCGTTCAATGCTTTTAGTCCTACCGGAATTCTATCGACCGTCTTGAGGCGATAACGGGACGTGTTTTGCATAGGCAGAAGCCTGGGCCGAAAAGTAATGGTAAATAATTGTGGTAGCTGTCCCTGGAATTCTGCGACCTTGGGATATGTGAGCCCCGTGGAATACGAGCGAAGAGCACACGTCAACTAGGTGTCCATTTTATCAGGGCAAGTCCAGTGTCCCCGGAATTGTGAATGATATTGAGGTAGATAATGTATACGTATGACCATAAACCACAACTAAAAGGAATAAATTCTCGGGAAATTTTTGTCGTTATGCCGTTTTCTGCTAAATACGATGGTGTTTATGAAAATTTAATCAATCCTGCTATCGTAAAAGCAAATGATATTTTGTGTTATTCAGACAAAAGGGCTCTCTATGCACATAGGACAAAAGAAGATATCAGAATGACGTCAGGTTGGATAAATGTCTTAGATCATCTAATGACAGCCCAGATTGTATTGGGTGTATTAACGACTGAAACCAATCCTAATGTTTTTTATGAATTAGGAATTGCTCATGCCACACAACCAAAAGAGAGGCAAATATTGATTGCAGAAAAGGGATACAACCCCACTTTCGATACAAAAGATTTGATCTTTTATGAGTACGAAAATGATCTTACAAAAAGCATTGAACCTTTGGCTAATCGAATCGTTGATGCAATCAAGTCCTATGAGATTGAAAATGAAAAACGAATTAAACAAGCGAGAATGCTCTTAGGGCCCTACGAGTTTGAAGTAATAATGACCCAATGTGGGAAGCGAAATTTCGCCTTCCATACTTCACCTCAAGGGCGTAAGGATTATGAGGACGAGTTAATAAGTCGGTTAAAAGAAAATCATTTAAGGGGGGCTTTTGAAAGGCATGTGCCTGCCATAGCTAACTTATGCACGCACGGGATTCTTGGCTTAAATACGGCTTCAACTAGAGCCCCTACCGCCGGAGGCGAAAAAACAGTTGTTGAATTTTCATACTGGTGGACTGATTTAGGCAATTCTTTATTGTATTTAATGAAATTGATTACGAAAGAAGAGCTACAAGCACGGAGGGATTCCCTCCCTGACTTTTTTCAATGAGGAGTTGGCCATGGTTAAATGGCGTGATTATGAGGGGCAAATATTTGCTTATTTACGAAGATTATGCCCAGAAAAGACCAGAATCTTTCGTAAATATTTTTTAGATGGCCGACACAGTAATAGAAAACGACAAATCGATATACTGATTTTCACTAGATTAAACAATAAAAAAGTAGTAATCGTAGTAGATTGTAAATGTTTTAATGCAAAGATTACTCTCCCTAGAATAGATTCTTTTTATGGATTTCTTGATGATGTAAATGTTGATATGGGATTAATGATAACAACAAAAGGGTTTTCTAAGGCTGCCTCAAAACGGGCTAGAAAAGGCAACATTACATTGGAGACTATTGATTTAAACAGTGACTATAAAAAAATGCCATATTTTTCTCTATCATGTTGTGAATATTGTACTGTTAACAGAACTGATTGTCCGCTTTCTTTAATATATTGGGATTCTCATCTAGCATTTATTGATAAAAAGGATGGAAAACCAAGAACTATGATGATTGGCTTATGTTCTTCCTGCTATCGAATTTACGTTAATTGCGGTAGATGTAATAAAAATGTTGAGGTACCATTGAGAAAAATTGGGGAAAAAATGAAATGCGATTCATGTAATTTTGAATTTCGAGTTTTCGAAAAAGATAATCTTTTCAGAATAGAACTCATTTCTTAATTTTGTTTATAAATAAAAGAGGCCAGCTCGCTATTAATTCTCAAGCCATAATCGTGCTGCTGTTACCCTTCTTCTTGTAATTCATTCCTACATGGATAGTTATAGAAAAGTTTGGGTGGCGCGAGGAGTTAAAATAAAAAACCCTGCTATTTTATGGTGGGGTTTTTTATTTAACATCGATTCCTTGCGAGAAATTTACCGACGTTTAGGAATCGGTGTCATGCCGTTATCTTTCTTTTAAAAGGTGCAGGTCACCCGCGCCTGATCCTAGGCAATTATTGCTTGCTCAAACAGTTGGGGGTGATAAGATTATAGGTAGTAGAAACCCGTCTTTTTTGAAGGAAATGATGGGATTGAGAACCGTCTTCTATATTAAAGAGTTTAAAGGGAAATTGGAGGAGTTAGCTGGGAGGGGACTGTGAAAGGGGAAGTCTGGACCTAAAAAACATCCAGATAATTAAGTGTTTCTGGAATTGTCTGCAGAATGTATAAAGTATATCCAGCTTGGTAATCCGGAAATGATTTTGAGTGAAGGCACTAGGGAAGCATGGCCTGATTATATGGAAACTGTGTTATGTTGATTTTAGACTCGAAGCTCTTCCGTAGTTTTCTTTCGTAATCTTTTCTTTTTTCCCATTCTGCATAATATAATCCCTTTAGGAGAAATAATGAAGCCCAAGGAAGATATTTCACATATTGAAGAAGATGACAACCTGCGTTCCGAGTGTATCCGAAAACTGGTTCAAAAACCTGTCTCATCCAAGAAACGACATAGTGTCATCGATATCCCGAGGGTAATTATTCAGTTTTGGCATGACTTAGATGATGTGCCTGTCGACGTTCAGGAGTGTCTAGACAGCTGGAAGTCGCTTATTCAACAAGGTTTTAAGCGAGTTATTTTTGATGACTGTTCGGCTAGGAATTTTATCCACGAACGATTTGGCATAAAACACGTTGCAGCCTTTGACCTTTGTTCCCACCCGGCAATGCGGTGCGACTACTTTCGTCTTTGTTACCTTTTAAAATCAGGAGGTTTTTACGTAGATGCTGACGAAGTCTATCAGGGTAAAGGTCTTCAATCCTTTTTCAACGATGATCGACTCAAAGTACAACCTTTATGCTACGATCATTTTAGCGGCAAAATGATTCAGGAATGCATTTATATAAATCTGAACGCAAACTCTCCTAACTGGATTTTTTACGTGAACAACAATCCAATTATTGCACCGCCAGATCATCCAATTATTCAACAGGCCTTGGAACGTGCAACATTAATCCTTTTAAATAGTCCCGAAAAACGAGTTGATATACAGTCTACTACGGGACCCGGAAATTTATCTGCAAGTTTAGTCAGACATTGGAATTGTCTGGAAAGCGAAAGGAATAACCAGGATTTTGACTTTCTATATGATTGGGATTCTTTCTCTATTAGTAAATGGCCTTTAAGCTACCGAAACGATAAGCGTAACTGGCGAATATGGAGGTCCCTGATATTCCAGGGTGTGATTGATATATGAACGAAGCTACGTATTTGTCACCTATAGTTTGGTTGTGGTATCGATTTATGCTCCTTACGAGGTATATAGGAGTGAATCGTAGTTGTAAAGCTTTCTGTAGCTCAAGTAACGACCAAGTTAGGGCCATCCAGAGAGTATATGTGATAAATCTAGACAGACATGACTATAGATGGCGTAGAATAAAACGAGAATTGTGGAATGTTAACGATATCTTCGGAAAACGTATGACGGTTATTGCAAGGCGTTTTTCAGCTGTCGACGCACGCTACTACAAGGGGTTACCCGATAGTGCTGAACTTAGAACTGACTATTCGTTAGCAGATCAATTGTACGTGGATCCTGCCGCACTATCAGATCCTGAAAATGAACTAAGAAAGCAATGTGTGGAAATGACCCCTCAGGAAGCAGCGGTTGCCTTATCACATATCGGAATTTGGAGACTCATAGCTGAAGGGGAGCATCCTTATTCATTAGTGCTTGAAGATGACGTCATTTTTCGCCGGTGTTTCTCACGAGACCTTGATAGGGCGTGGACTGAGTTGATGAATATTCACGAGCCATCCACCGATTTTGAAATTTTGTATTTGTCGTATAAAGAAGCTCGAAGAGGTGCTAATAAGTGTCAAGTTAGTAAAGAATTGTTTCGCCCGAAGCGTGGATTATGGCAACTTTCTGGATACGTATTATCAAAAAAAGGAGCTGATAAACTTCTGAGCCTGCTGCCAGTTCAAGGGCCAGTTGATTTGTGGATGAACCTCCAGTTTCAAAAGCTAGATATCTTCGCTACAAGCAAATCCCTTATTGAGCAGCGTCTAGATTCTCCTTCCGCTAATTCCTATTCGATTTTACCAATTCTTTCCAAGGTCGGTTTGCTCACCTGCGAGAAACCGTTGATATATCGTAAGCGTGTGTTGTCGTCGCCTGTTATCGCCGCAGGGAGGGTTGGCAGTGGTCTGAGTTCGCTGGCGATGGCTCTGTCAATGTTGGGATATCGATGTTGTAGTGATCTTACGGGACTACCCTTAAGAGAGTTTGAAAATTTGTTTGGAAAAAAGAGAGGGAGAGTTTTTGATGCTTACGTAAATATTGGTTCTTTCTTTCCTTCAAGGTTAGTTGAATTGGCAAAGTTGTATAAAAATGCTCATTTTGTCATTACGGATTGCGATTACCGAGAAAAGTCTATTTCAACAGAACCTGCCATAGACTCGAGGTATGATTCGGATGAATTCGGAGATTTGATTTCCGAGCTCCGCAGTATATCAAATGTACTAGTGCTACCTGTTGAGGAAGAGGATAAGTGGGAGTTGTTATGCAAATTTTTAGGATGCGACTATCCGAGCGCACCCTACCCTAACGATGAAGATCAAGGACAACGGGAATTGGTATCGGTATGTTATCCGAAAATTACGAAGGATAGGTTGCCATATAAGAAGCTGAAGAGGGATTTGTCTCCTTGGATTGTGCCCCAGAAAAATTGGTGCGGTGTCCATATAAAAGATCATTCTATGGACAGAAAAACAACTGTTAGAATATCCGAGCAATTTCATCACGTCAGAAGGGAGGTTTGGTCAGTACGAGACGATACCTTCCCTAGCAATCTTGCACTCTTTAGACCAAATAATTTCTCGATTGCTCATGACAATATCGCGAGGTTGACCTTACAACAAGAGCATACTTCGGTGCGGGAGTATACTTCAGGTGCAATCTGTAGCCAGCAATTTTATCAATATGGTTGGTTTGAGGCCGTGGTCAGGCCAGCAAAAGTATCAGGACTGATTACTGGAGTTTTCCTTCATCGAAATTCTCCGCGACAAGAGATAGATGTTGAATTGCTCGGTAAGGATACAACGAAGGTTCTCGTGAATGTATTTTACAATCCGGGTTCTGAAGGGACTAAACTAGAATATGGCTACCGGGGCACTCCGGTAATTATCAATTTAGGTTTCGATGCTGCGGCAGACTTTCATTGTTATGCGATTGAATGGAGCCAAATGGCAATTCGCTGGTACATTGATGGAAAACTTATATATGAAAGAGCAAATTGGGATCCCACCCCTATTCCACATCTACCTATGCAATTCAACGTTAACTTGTGGTACAGCAGGTCAATAGAACTTGCTGGAAAATTTGAGAGTAGTGCTCTACCCGCACACACGGAAGTGAGTTCGATTGACATCAATTCGCAAATGAATAAAGTGGCAGGTATCAATTTGAATACATTTCCCAAGGATGAGTGTTTTTAGAATTCTTATTGATACCCTGGCAGATTTTGTTAGGAAAATAGCAGACACTATTTTCTATAAATGAGCGGTCACCATAAAAGTTTGGATTAAGTTTCGGGGGCGCATAACTTAATTGTATTAGATCTCCAAGCTATTTCAAGAAAACACGGTGACAGTCACGAAAAACGTGACAGTCACCGTGTTTTTACTATGGACTGTGGACCATGGACTACTTGCCTGCCCCGAGCTTGTTGAGGGGTGACCTGTGTCTTGTGACTTGAAGTCTCGGGCAGCGTAATGTGTCCCCGGAATTGATATACTCTGTCATACACTAGTCGCGAAACTCCTCCATCAGGGGAAGTAAAATAAGAAGGAAAGCAAAAATTAAACTTCAAAGTTCAAGAATAATGGTGTTTATATTAATAGGAGTATTATTTTGCAGCATTTCTTCTGTCTATGCTGAAACCGCAGAAGTATACTATAATCGGGGAAGGACGTACTATATACAAGGAAATTTCAATAAAGCCATGGCTGATTTTAATAAAGCCATAGAATTAAATCCTAACTTTGCAGAAGCTTACACCAATCGCGGCCTTGTCTTTAAAAAACAAAGTGATTTCACTCAAGCTATGTCTGATTATAACAAAGCTATAGACATAGATCATAATTTTGCAGAAGCACTTCTTAATCGTGGTAATGTTTATGAAGAGCAGGGGAATTTCATTAAAGCTCTCTTTGATTACAACAAAGTTATTGAAATAAACCCTCACTTGGCAGAAGCCTTTTATAATCGTGGCAGGATTTACTATAAACAAGGAAATTTCACTCAAGCCATGGCTGATTTCAATAAAGCCATAGAATTAAATCAAAACTTTGTGGAAGCTTATAATGAGCGAGGGAATGTCTATGAAAAACAAGGTGACTTCGTTCAATCTGTCTCTGACTATACTAAAGCAATTAAGATAAACCCTGAATATGCAGAAGCCTATTACAACCGCGGTTTGCATTATGCTAAACAAGACAATTTCACTCAAGCCATGGCTGACTATAACAAGGCTATAGGAATAGATCATAATTTTGCAGGCGCCTATGGTGAACGCGGGATTGTTTACACTGAACAAGGTAACTATGCTCAGGCCATGTCTGATTATAACAGGGCCATTGAGTTAAACTCTCAGTGTGCAGAGGCCTATCATAACCGCGGCCTTACCAATGCCCGACAGGGATACTCGATGCAAGCTATCCCGGATTTTACCAAAGCCATTGAAATAAATCCCAACTATGCAGATGCCTATTACAATCGCGGGGTTGTCTATTATTTGATAAAAGAATACAACAAAGCCTGGGCAGATGTCCATAAGGCAGAGGAATTAGAATATACTATTAAACCTCAATTCCTGGATTTACTTAAAAAAGCATCGGGTAGGGATGCATAGGTAAGTTCCAGTGACACATCACTTAATTGTAGTAGATCTCCAATCTATTTCAAGAAAACACGGTGACAGTCACATAGAGCGTGACAGTCACCGTGTTTTCCGGAATGACACGATAAGCACTTTTACTATGGACTGTGGACCATAGACTACCTGCGACCTGTGTGCGACCTTCATACCTCACCCCGGCAATTATTACTTGCTCAAATAGTTGAGAGTGATAAAATTAACATATCTCGTGACGGGAAATAACTTTACGGAATTCTGGGGACAGCTACCAGAATTCAACGGACTATGGACTGTGGACTATGGACTTTGGAGAAGGAGAAATATTGTGTTGCTAAAATGGGGCCGTGGATTATCTGTTAGGGTGAGTGAAATGAAGTACAGGGGGTTGAAGATTATTTACCTGACCGTGCTCACGGCGCGCCCCATCAAAAATGCTTCTACGGTCAGCTTTTTGTTTTCGAAGCTTTATGAGTTTCTCAAGGACGCAAGGGCAAAGGTCCTTTTAGAGAAAATATACGGACTTCCCTCTTTGAGAGATGAAACCGCGGCAATACGGAACCGCCGTATCGCTGTTATGCGTGAAAATACGAAGATACCTTTTACATATATCGGGAGCGTTCCTTGCGTCGGAGGTAAGATCGCCGGTGTTCAGATCATAGGGGTGATTCAAGACGGCAAGAAAACCAGGGTAGATACGATATTTTTCAATGAAGAACCCATAGGCCGCGTATTCGAAACGGATGATTTTAAAGGAATATACCTTTCCGGGGTTTCGGGATTACAGAAAGACGGTAATGCCGGGAAGCAGTCTGCCGTGCGGCAGGTCGAATATATTGTTAAGCTGTGTCAGGACGTGTTAAGCAGGCAGGGCGTGACTGCCAAACATATTATCCGGACTTGGATCTATCTTCCGAGGATCCTGAGCTGGTATAAAAGGTTTATTAAGATAAGAGCAAAATTTTTTAAGGAATTTGGATTGATATCAGGAAATAAGACATATTTGCCCGCCAGCACCGGGATCCAGGGGGTGGGCAGGCCAAAGGAAGAGATCTTTCTTGATCTGATCGCCTTTGTTCCGAAAAAAAAGCGCGTTGGTTCCGCTTCAATTATGAGGAGCGATCGTCAAAATGAGGCAAGCAGGTACGGAGCGACTTTTTCGCGCGGAGTTGAAGTGAGAACGGATAATTCATCGTTGCTCCATATTTCCGGAACAGCCAGCATCAACCAAAAAGGAAAAACAATTTATTTACATGATGCGCAGGGGCAGATAACGCAAACCTTGATCAATATAGGCGCTCTTCTGGAAACCAGGAAAGCGTACTTAAAAGACATTGTTTTGACAGCCGCTTATTGTAAGAATCGAAGGACATATACAACATTTAAGGATGTAACAAAGTACTTAGGCTTGGATGAAATTCCTTTTGTCCCTGTTTACGCGGATGTTTGCAGGGATGACTTATTATTTGAAATTGACGCTATTGCCGTTAAACAACATGGTTTAAAGAATGGGAAATAGGGACAGGCACTATTTCCCTATGGACTGTGGACCATGGGCTACTTGCCTGCCCCGAACTTGTCGAGGGGCGACCTGCGTGCGACCTTCGTTTAGATGCCCGATTAAAGCATTCGGGCATGACTATTGGGTGGGCATTCGGGCATGACTATTGGGTGGGTATACGGGGATAACTATTAGGGAATACGCGGGGATGACAAGTAGGGAGTATTCGGGAATGACCAGGGGAGAATAGGCGGGAATGAGTCGGTGAGAGTAGGAGCCGATAACCGACAACCGAGTACCGAGAACCGAGGATATTCCTTGCTATCCACGTTGATATTAGGTAGAATTGTATCCTTACTATAAGGAGGGTGATGCATGAAGATACTTTTTAGAATGACCGCTGCCGCGATTATCTGCGTATCGGTATTGAGTGATGCTTGCGCTCAAGACCGCTCCGCGATAGATGCTTTAATGGATAAAACAATGGAGTTCTACCAGGCGGGAAAATACGCCGAAGCGGAAGCGCAGGCAAAGCAAGTGGTCGAATTAGCGGAGAAGACTTTTACTCAGCCGATGGATCTTGACCCCTATTTAGATGTCCTTTCCGCGATCTATGTCGCTCAATCGAAATTCTCCGAAGCAGAGCCTCTATACAAAAGGCAGTATGAGATATTAAAGAACAGTTTGGGGCCCAATGACCAGGAAACCGTGACGGTCATGAACAACCTGTCGCTGGTCTATAAAGACCTGGGCAAGTACAGCGAAGCGCAGGGCCTTTTAGAGGAGCAGTTGCGCATTGTTGAAAAAGAAGCGGGGAGTGATTCGGAAGAAGTGATCGCGACCCTGCATAATCTCTCGGATATTTATATCGCGCAGAAAGAATACGCCAAAGCCGAAACCATCTTAAAGCGGGTCTTGAGCGCGTATGAAACGAAATTCGGGAAAGATGACCCCTTGCTTGCCGATCTCTTAGGAGAGATGGATGAGCTTTATCAGAAGCTCGGGCAGCAGCAAGAGGCCGCCATATTCAAGGCGCGTCGGCAAAAACTCATTTCCACGCAGCCGGCAGCGGGCAAGGGGTAACGGCCTTTCGGATAATAACTTATCCTTGACCTTGCTTTTATCAAGCAGTACAATAATCGTATGCAAGCATCTTTCCAAACAAATAACCTGAATTTCCTTATTGAATTCAACAACTGCGTGACTGCCCAGGCTGTCTTGAAGACGCTTCCTTTGCACGTCAAGGTGTCCCGCTGGGGAGATGAGGTCTATTTTCCTATAGGCATTGAAGCGCCTGTTTGCGACCCTACGGTGAATGTCTGTATCGGCGACGTCACGTATTGGCCGGAGGGAAAGGCCGTCAGCGTTTTTTTCGGCCGGACTATCGTAGGGGAGATCGATCAGCCTATCCCGGTGAGCCCGGTAGTCATAATCGGCAAGATCTTGACGCTTCCTTTTGAATTCAGGGATATCCAGGAAGGCCAGCTGATCAGGCTTGAGGCTGTTTTGCCGACATCTGCCTGCGCTAAGTTCCATGATGACGGCAGAAAATTGTCCCAGCCGGAAATAGACGTGCTGGTTAAACATCTTTTGGCGGAGAAGGAACGCAAGGGCGTGCAACAGGCTTAAGATATTCCGGCGGCAGCGGCGATATATAAGGAACTATTTTCTTGAAGTAAAAGGGGATAGTTCTTTTTTTTGATGAATCTTATTGAAATTTCACAGTTATTCGTTAAACTAATAGTAGGCGTCGCGTAAAAGATCCAATCGCAATCCGCGTTTGGTGTTTTTATTAATTACTGAATGACCGGCAAGGTGGCACTATGACTTTTGATGAGATAAAGGCAGTCGTGAAATCCGGGGGCATGAGTTCTCAGAGGGGAGAAAATGAGGACTATCTTGAAGGAGTGTTCGTTAAAAAGAATTTGGACCTGTTTATGCCGAAATTGAATGAGATCTTCGGCGCTCCTGCCTGGCCTTCGGCTTCCGAATTACCCGCGAAGACCAAAGAGATCGTTGATTCCCACGGCGGCCTGATGAAAGGGCAGACGATGTTCCTTTTACAGCAGGAGGGGAACACTATTTTTGTCATGCTCTGGCCGTGGCAGGACGGGGTTAATATAACCGTTAAAGTAGCCAGGAAATAAGCCTCTACGGCAAACCGGTTTAAGGGAATGGAACACGGCATTAAAAAAGTATTGATCGTATCTTCCGAGAAAAACCTCCTCGATGTGCTTAATTTCTGTTTTGACGGCTGGGGGTATGAAGTCCATCTCTATGACCATTTGCTGCATGATATCCTTCCGGTCAAAAAGATCTCGCCTGATGTGGTTATTGTTGACGTTCATTCAGCCAATAAATCGCAGCTTGAATTCTGCCGGCTGCTTAAAAATGATTTTCTCACCGCCTCTATTCCTGTGATCACCCTGATCAATAAGCGCCAGCTGCGCACCCACCTTTTGAACATTAAGCAGGGCGTCGATGACTATTTGATCAAGCCGCCGGACCCGCTGGACCTGCGCGTGCGGGTTGAAATGGCCATCAAGCGTTCGCAGTACAGCTTGAACGCGCATCCGTTAACCGGGCTTCCCGGGGGAAGGATCATCGAGGAAACCCTGCATGACAGGCTTAAGAAGGATGCCCCCTTTACCTTCGGGTATATCGATATCGATAATTTTAAATATTTTAATGACGTGTACGGTTATGTCAGGGGCGATATGGTCATTATGCAGACCGCCTATACGCTCTACACGCTCATACGGAAATTCGGCAATCATGATGATTTTATCGGCCATATCGGGGGCGATGATTTTATGTTCATTACTTCACCCCAGAAGTATAAGGAGATTTGCGAGAATTTTATCGCTTCTTTCGACCGTTTGGCGCTTTCTCATTACGCCGAAGGCGATAGGCGCCAGGGGTTTGTCGTTACCCGGGACCGCTCGCATAAGGTTAAGCAGATGCCGCTCATGAGCGTGTCTGTGGCTTTGGTCAATAAGAATAATAGCTCGGAGTTTAAGAGCATACTTGAGATCAATGAACGCATCGTTGAGATCAAACGCTATTTGAAATCGATCCCGGGGAGTAAATTTATGGCTGACCGCCGTGATTTGCCCGGCGCGGGGGCTCCTGAAGTCCAATCCCGGCTCACGGGCGCAGAGGGGCTCAAGCAGGGCAAGCTCTTAGGCCAGCTTTTGGTTGAAAGGAATGTGATCTCCGGCGTCCAGCTTGATGAGGCGTTAAAGCTCCATTGGAAGCGGGGGATCATTCTGGGAGAGGTCTTAAAGGAGTTAGGTTATATTAAAGAAGATCAATTAGAGGAAGCCTTGAAGTGCCAGGAGCATGAGCCGGCAGCGTCAAGGCCGGCGAACAGGATCGAGCCGTTCCTTCCCGCGGGTTAGATTGTCCCGACCGGTAAAGTAACGAGCGCGTTTTATTTAAGGAGGAATACAATGTTTGAAGCAGAAAATATTATGACCAAAGAAGTCGTTACCGTCGGCAAGGATACCCCTGTTTATGAAGCGATGCGTTTATTGATCGATAAGCATATCAGCGGCCTTCCGGTCGTCGATGAGCATAATAAGCTTGCCGGTATTATCACGGAAAAGGACATGCTCAGGATCCTTATCGATACCGACAGCAGCGCTAATAAGGCTGTTTCTGATTACATGAAAAAAGATGTCTCGGTTTTTTCCCCGCAGGAAAGCATTGTCAATATATGCGAGTTCCTTATAAAGAATAATTATCGCCGCGTGCCTATCGTCAAAGACGGGGTTTTAGTCGGGGTCATTTCAAGAAGGGATATAATCAGTTTTATCCTCAAGCTCAGGTCGGAGTGCCTCAGTAAACCGAAGCGTTGATCCAATGCCATAAAAGCCGCCGTATACAATTTCCCGCGCGTCCAGCCCGTTTAACCATTTTTTTGTGAATATTTCCGGATAAGTGCCGATAAGTAAAAAAACAAGTGTTAGAGGGTGTTTTCTCCACCCCGGAATGCTAAAAGGAGCACTTTTGCCATGTCACAATTAATAGAATATTTAGTGTCTGAAAAAATGATCTCAGCTGAGCAGCTGCAGGATGCCCTTTCCAAGCAGATGGGGGCGAAGAGCCCGATCCATGAACTGCTTATTGAAATGGGCTTCATTAAGGAAGAGGAGCTGCTGCGGGTGGCGGCGAAAGTTTATAACATGCCGGTGGTGAATTTAAGCGAGGGGAATTTCGACCTGTCGGTCTTAAAATACCTCCCCTGCGATACGGCTAAGCGCTTCGGCGTGTTTCCCGTCGGAAAAGAAAACGACATGCTTATCCTGGCGATGAGCAACCCAAAGGACATTATCGCTCTTGATGACCTGAAGTGTATCGCGAAAATGGATATTAAGCCTATTTTAAGCTCGAAAAGCCAGATCTCCGCTTGCATCGCGAAATATTACCAGCTTGACGACAGCCTGTATAATGTGCTTAAGAATATCACCTCTCAGACGGAGATCAAGGTTGTTTCCGAGCAGAACAGGCGGGTTGACTCTGTGGAAGTGAACAGTTTGAGCGATGATTCTTCGGCGGTGGTAAAATTAGTCGACCTTATATTGAATGACGCGGTCAAGAACAGGGCGACCGACATTCATATTGAGCCGCAGGAATCGCAGGTTGAAGTGCGCTACAGGATCGACGGGTACTTGAAGAATATCATGGAGATCCCCTCACATATGCTCAATAAATTCGTGGCGCGCGTGAAGATATTGTCTAACCTCGATATTTCGGAAACTAGGAAATTCCAGGACGGCAGGATGAGAGTTTCCTTCCATGAACGCAAGATCGATATCCGGATCTCGATCATTCCGACCTTCTATGGGGAGAAGGTGGCGCTGCGGCTGCTTGATTCCGATATTGCCAAGATCGAGATAAACAAGATCGGCCTTCAGGAAAATGACCTGGTCGCTTTTACTGAAGCGGCAAACCGCCCGCAGGGGCTTATTCTAGCTACCGGCCCCACCGGCTCAGGCAAGACCACTTCATTGTACGCCGCGCTTAACTATATCAGGGATGAAACAAAGAATATCATGACGATCGAGGACCCGATAGAATATCTCATGCCGGGCATTAACCAGATACAGCTTAATCCCGCCAAAGACATTACCTTCAGCAGCGGATTGCGAAGCCTTTTGCGGCAGGACCCCGATGTGATCCTGGTGGGAGAGATCCGCGATAAGGAGACAGCTGAGATCGCCTTCGGCGCGTCGCTGACCGGCCATTTTGTCCTTTCGACGCTTCATACCAATAACGCGATCGCCTCGGTAACCAGGCTCCTCGATATCGGGCTTGAGCCGTACTTGATCGCCTCTTCAATAATCTTGATCGTCTCTCAGCGCCTGGTGCGCCTGGTATGCCCTCATTGTAAGGAAAAATATGTCCCGTACCCTAAGGCTGTGGAGAAATACAAATTTTACATAGAAAAATACGGTATAACCGATTTTTACCGGGGCCGCGGCTGCGAAAAATGCGTTTATATGGGTTTCTACGGCAGGATAGGGATCTTTGAGATATTACGCATCACCGATTCGATACGCAACCTTATTTTTACAAAGGCCTCTGAGGACGTTATTTTCCAGGAAGCCAGAAAACAGGGATTTAAAACGCTGGCTGAATCCGGGCTTGAAAAAGTGGCGCAGGGGATAACGACGTTGGAAGAAGTTGAGAAAGTCGTCGATATCTGCAAGGAAAAAGATGCGGGCGGTAAATCCAAAGACAGCGGCAAGGCGCCGGTCATCCTTGTCGCCGATGATGATGTCGTAAATCAAATGATCGTGAAAAAACACTTGAGCACTGCCGGCTATAATGTTATCGAGGCGCATAACGGCAAGGAAGCTGTTTCGCAGGCGGTAAAAGAAAAGCCCGACCTGATCATTATGGATGTTACCATGCCTGAAATGGACGGGTTTGAGGCGACAAAGATCCTGCGTTCGCAGCTTGAGACCGCCGTTATCCCGGTGATCATGTTGACGGCAATTGAGGATAAATCCAGCGAATTAAAAGGAATTGATATCGGCGCCGATGATTATATTACCAAACCCTTTGATAAAGAAAAGCTATTAGCGCGGGTGAAAATGCTCTTGCGCAGGGAGTCGCAAAGAAAGGCAATGGTATCCCCATAGCTTAAAATGGATCAAGCCTTCCTTGACAGCCTTTCTTTTTAAATGCCTTATCTTTCGTTAATAATAATTTTGAGCGTATTGAACATAAACCTTTGTTTTTATACAGATTACGATATTCCTATATATTGATTGACATAGTGGAGTATTATGTATAAAATAATAATTGATAAATGAAATCCGGCTTAATGTGTTGCTACCCAAGAGGTAACCGCAAGAATGCAGATTGAAACCCCGGTAGAACGGGGGTTTTTCCGACAATCGGCTTTTCCCTTCCACTTGAAATCAAATCTTAAATTAATTCGTTCAACAGGTGCGCGGCAACAGTATTTTATGTTTTATGAATGATATCGGCTTAAGGATAAAGAAGCTCCGGCAGGAAAAACATATGGCACTTAAAGAATTAGCCGCTAAGACAATGTTGACCTCAAGTTTCCTTTCTCAGCTGGAAAACGGGCTGACATCGCCTTCGGTGGATTCACTGCGGAAAATAGCCGAAGCCCTGGGCACTACCGTCGGTGATTTCTTTAAAGAGAAAGAAAATAAGGAATTTGTTTTTATCCGCAAGAAACGGGACCCGCGGATCGCTTCACCCGCGGTTGAGCCGATATCAAACTATGAGGTTTTAGCGTCAAGTATATTGGATATCAGGATCCTTCCTTTGTTGATGCGGCTTAAGAAAAATGAAATATTGAACGCGGATACCTGCCCAAAGGGAGAAGAATTGCTGGGGGTCGCCCTTAAAGGAAAGATCGAGATCGCGGTGAACGGTAAGAAATTTATACTGGAACCGGAGGATACGATATACCTGGTAGCGCCTGTCTTTAGTTATTGCAAGAATGTCGGCGAGGAAGATGCTTCTTTTTTGTGGAATGCTTTACGCGTTTAAGCCGTCTTAACGCCGGGTCGGAAGAAGAATTTTGATGGATTGATCGGAGCATCCATCTACAAGGAGGTTGTATGGCTGAATGTGATGGGGCAAGGAGCATGGTGCGGGATTCGCGGCAAGAGCTTTTCGTCGGGTGCGGTTACGGGCTTGAGGAGGCATATTCCGGGAAAGACCGCCGGTGTTATGCCCGCGTTAAAGATCATATATTTATTTTTTGTTATCCCCAGGACAACCTCACGGAATTGATCGAAGCTGTCACGAGGGACGTGAGCGCCGAAGGCTTAAGCTTCGACACCGATGTGTTCATTCATAAAGATACGGAATTCTTCCTGGAAATGTACGCGCCTGTGGATTATCATAAACGGGTTTTGGAATCTATTACTATTAAAGTGAGGGTAGCCTGGCAGGAATTGTTGGTTTTGTCCCAGGGTGCGAATAAATGGCGGGTCGGTTTAGAATTCATTGCTGTTAATCAAGAGGACCGGGGAAAAATAGCCAAGTATGTGGAAGAAGGGTTTGTAAACCGCAGGTAACGTTTATCAAATAAGCAGGCAAGTTTGCATAAGCCTGCTTATTTTGTGGCTTCATAATTAAGCTAAAGTAAATATAGTTTAGTGCCGATAAATATAGTGATAGCTTGAGGTTATTAAATAGTTGCCTTAGATGAAAAACCGCTCATGAAAATTCAGCAAAAATTGTTTGTATTGTTATCATTTCTTATTGTCTTGTTTGCCGGTTGCCTTTTTATTTTCCAAGTTTTTCAGCAAAGGCAGTTGAACAAGCTTTTTAAGATCGAGAGAGGGGAGAAATATGAGGTTTTTACAAGGATCAGGGAGCTAAAAAGTAAATCGCGGGAGGTGTTCTGCTTCGATTACAGTTATTGGGATGAAATGGTAAGTTTTATCGAAACATCGGATGAGTCCTGGGCTGTTGAAAATATCGACACTGCTTTATCAACGTTTAATATTTCCGCGATACTGGTTTTTAGGCCTGATTTCTCACGCCGCTATCTTGCGCAGGCCCCTTCAAACGGCCCGGCGATAAACTACGAACTTATAACCGGCACTATATTGCGTCATGTTTTCGCGAGGAAGAATTTTAGTCATTTCTTTCTTAACAGCCCCGGCGGGCTGATCGAAATCCACGGTGCCAGCGTGCATCCTACGTTAGATAAAGAGAGAAAAACCCTCCCCCGGGGGTATCTTCTTGCCGCGCGTATATGGGATAGAGGATATTTGAACGATATAGGACACTATTTAGGCAGTGATGTTATGATCCTGCCTTCTCCCGGAGCGCGGAAGATCACCGGGAAATACAGCCTCTGGAGGACTGCCAAGGATATTATTGTTTCTCAGCCGTTATTGGGATGGGATGGTTTGCCCGTCGCGTATCTTAATATACAACACCAGTCAAAGGCCATTAACGCCTTCAGCTTGATCTTGAGGAACCTGTATTCCCTGCTGGCGGTATTCCTGGCGCTTGTTTTTATGGTGATGGTCGGGTTCGTGACGCGTTTTGTCAGCCTGCCTATCCGTTTGATCACGGGGACCTTAAAGCTGGAGAATCTTGAATATATAAAAAAGTTACGTAACAACAGGAATGAATTCGGGGATATCGCGCGGCTGATCTATGATTTTTTTGAACAAAAAGATGAATTATTAAATGAAATATCGGAGCGTAAAAGAATTGAACAAACTTTGCGGGAATCTGAAAGGCGTTTCCGGGAGATCCTGGAAAACAGTCAGTTGATCGGCGTCATGTTCGATACGGAAGGAAAAGTTATTTTTTGCAACGATTTCTTTATCCAGTTGACCGGTTGGCAGAGGGATGAAGTCATCGGTAAAGACTGGTTCAGCTATTTCCTGCCTCAGGACGCGGGAAACCGGATAAAGCCCATTGTTATCGGCGATATCTTAAACGGCAATATCCCGGTGTATTATGAGAACGATATCATAACCCGCCTGGGTGAGAAAAAAGTGATACTGTGGAATAATATACTTTTAAGGGACGCTCAAGGCAGTATAAGCGGCATGACCAGTATCGGAGAGGATATTACCGAGCGCAAGAACGCGGTGGAAGCGTTAAGGCGCAATGAACGCTATTTCCGCACGCTGATAGAAAATACTTCGGATCTCATAACGATCATTAATGTCGCCGGGACTATCGTGTATGAGAGCCCATCAGTGGAGCGCCTGCTTGGGTATAAACCCGAGCAGTTGTCCGGCAAGAACATATCCGAGCTTATACACCCTGATCATTTGGCGCATTTCATTGAATTGACTTCTCCGGAGGCGCTTCATCCGGGAGGCAATGCTACATTAGAGCTGGCGCTGCGGCACGAGGATAGTTCATGGCGGATCTTTGAAGTGATGATAACTAATGTTTTGGATAATGAGGCTATCGCGGGCATCATTATCAATGCCCGGGATATTACCGAACGCAAACGCTTTGAAGAAGATATCTTGCACGAAAAACAAAAATACAGCGATTTAGTCAATAACCTGACTATCGGGGTATACCGTAATACTCCCGGCGCGCAGGGACAGTTCCTTGAAGTGAACGCGGCTTTGGTTAACATGTTTGAAGCGGATTCAAAAGAGGAATTCATGAAGCATAATGTCAGCGAACTCTATGTTTACCCCGAACAGCGCCTGGCATTCAGCAATAAAGTCAAACAACTGGGATTTGTCGAGAACGAAGAGCTGCATTTAAAAACGTTAAAAGGCAAGCATTTTATCGGGTCTTTGACCGCGGTCATGAAAAAAGGCAAGAATAACGAAGTTTACCTTGACGGCATTGTTGAAGATGTCACCGAACGCAAGCGGCTCCAAAAAGAACTTAAGCAGGTAATGGCGGAAACCGACCTGATCTACCGCCTGGTGCCGAGCGCTATTTTTACCGTCGATAACCATCACCATATTACCAGCTGGAATAAAAAAGCGGTCCAGATAACCGGTTACTCGGAAGAAGAGGTCCTGGGAAGAGAGTGTTTCGTTTTTATGGACCTGCCCTGCCGTGAGCAATGCCATTTGAACGCCCCTGATATAAAGAAGCCGCTGGAAGGCCAGGAATGTTCGTTACGGACGAAAGACGGGCGTATACTGGTAGTTTCCAAGAATTGCGATTGCCTGCGCGATTCCAATGATTTGATCATCGGCGGTATAGAAAGCTTTGAAGATATTACGGAGCGTAAGAATATCGCCGTTAAGGAAGCCCGGATGACGAGGATGCTCCATGAAGTTTTGGACGGGATCCCTGATGCCATTGAATTCCTCGGGCCGGATTACAGCCTGGTTTTCTTGAATAAATCCGCGTATGATTTCTTTGCCCCGGAGTCGGATATCAACAAGATCAAATGTTATGAGTTGATCGGTAAACAGGAGCCGTGCGCGCAATGCGGGTATAAAGACGCGATAATGAATAAAAAAAGCATCTCTTATGAGAAGCAGGTAGTCAGCCGGTGGTTCGATTGCACGTATAACCCTTTGTTCGACGCCGACGGGAACGTGGAATATGTTGTCGCGCAGATGCGGGACATTACCGAGCGAAAAAGAGTGGATGCGGAATTGCTCTCTGCCAAAGAACAGGCTGAGAATGCTAACCGGGCCAAGAGCCAGTTTTTGGCGAACATGTCGCATGAGATTCGCACGCCGATGAACGCGGTCCTGGGCTTCGCGGAGCTTATGGAAACGACGAGTTTGGATGATAAGCAGCGGGAGTGTATGGATATCATCCGTAACGGAGGAGAGGTTTTATTGAACCTGATCAATGATATCCTGGATATTTCCAAGATAGAGGCGGGAGAAATAAGCCTTGAGTATATTGATTTTGATCTTGAATATTTGATCGAAAGCGTGATCAAGATCGTCAGCCCGAAGCTCAAAGGCAGGAACGTGGAGCTGGGGTACAGCTTCAGCGAGGGGATCTCGAGGAATTTTAACGGAGACCCGACCCGGATCAGGCAGGTATTGTTGAACCTGGTGGGGAACGCGATAAAGTTCACGCAGGAAGGCTATATCTCGATAGCCGTAAGCACGGAAGGGCCAATGCTTGAGGATAAGACCCGGCTCGTTCGTGTATCGGTGAAGGACACCGGCATCGGCATAGCCCGCGAGAAGCACGCGGCGATATTCGGCGCGTTCATGCAGGCGGATACGTCAACGACGCGCAAATACGGAGGCACGGGATTAGGATTGTTCATCAGTAAGACGATCGTTGAGTTGATGGGCGGCAGTATCTGGGTAGAGTCCGGGGAAGCTAAAGGCAGCGAGTTTATATTCACGTTGAAGCTTAAAGAGTCCTCGGGGATAATCAGCCAGGATATCGCGCCGGTATCATTGGATACGCTTAAAGGCAAACGGGTGATGGTGGTCGACGATAATCAGTATTTACGGCAGATCGTCAAGGCGTACGCGGAATCGACGGGGATGATCATGGTGAATATGAGCGTTTCGGCAGAGGAGGGGTTGGCGTGGCTCAAGGACCGGGAGGAGCCGCCGGATATCATTTTATGCGATATCATGCTGCCGGGGGGCATGGATGGGTATGGGTTCGCGGTAGAGCTGCGCAAAGACAGCCGCTACCAGAAGGTGAAATTGATAGCGATCACCAGCGACGCGATACCGGGTAAAGCGCAGGTAACGCAAAGCTTAGGCTTCGACGCCTATTTAGCCAAGCCGATATTGAAGCGCGATTTTGTCCGTATGGTGCAGGTGACGCTGGGAGATAACCGCCTGGAGAGCGCGATCGTTACCAGGCACACGCTTAATGAATTATCCTTAAAAGGCCTGTCGGTCCTGGTCGTTGAAGATAATCCGGTTAATTTAAAGCTTATTACGATGATGCTGCTTAAATACGGCTGTGTCGTCGATATGTGCGGTGACGGCCAAGAAGCCCTCTCCAAGGTTAAAAATAACCGTTACAATTTGATATTGATGGACCTGCAGATGCCGGTTATGGGAGGTGTTGAGGCAACACGGATCATCAGGCGGGAGATTAATAAAGATATCCCGATCATAGCGCTTACCGCCGCGGCTATGAAAGAAGATGAAGCGCAGTCACTTTCCGCGGGGATGAACGATTATTTGACCAAGCCCATTGAAGTGGCTAAATTAAAAGCGGTATTACTCAAGTGGGGAGAGCAATATCTGACAAAGTGCTTATAAGCGGGGAGGAAGTCTTTGAGTAAAAAAGGCGTGTCGGAGGTTGAGGTCTAAAAGAAGGCGAACCGGTGCAGGAGGGAGGAAATAAGAATGGAGAAGACTGAAAAACAAAAGATATTAGAAGAGTTAGGAGGTATTACGGAGGATTTTTATAATGAGTTGCTCGTTTGTTTTATTTCCCAGACACAGAACTACCTGGTGGAGTTGCGCGGGATCATAGGCGGCGATGATTTCGCCAGAATAGCGGCGATCGCTCATTCTATTAAGGGATCGTCGGCTAACCTGCGGCTTAATAATATCCAGCAGATAGCCAGGGAAATAGAAATGTCCGCGAAAGAAAATAAAGATAAAGTTGAGATCGGCAATCGCGTGCAGGAGCTTGAGGCGGCATTCCTGGAGATGAGCCACACCGGTTAGCAAAGAAGTTTATCTCCGATGTATCGATTACCGCGGTGCCCGCGGAAATTTGTTTTAAAAGCGGGCCGGCTTTCTGGTATAATATTAAGATAACGCGCAGGCGGGCGGCTCCGGGGTAGCTCTGGGGGGTATTGCCGGTGTCGGCGCATGGGTCGAGTTTTCTTAAGAAGGAGTGAAGGGTTGATGATGGAAAGCGTTCTTGAAAAAACCTATACCATACTCATCGTCGAAGATGATTTGATCAGTAGCCGGATGCTGCAGGAAATGCTGATTAACTGGCTGTTTGAAGTTAAAGTCGTCAATACGCTGCGTACCGCTTATGAGGCATTGGGCCGGGATAACTTTGATATTATCCTTTTGGACCTGAACCTTCCCGATAAGGAAGGCATGGATACGCTGATCGACCTGCACAATAATTATAAGAACATCCCGATCGTCGTTGTTACCGTATTAGACGAAGAACGGGAGGCGTTGAAGGCTTTATCATGCGGAGCCCAGGATTATCTGGTCAAGGGCAAGTATAATATATATACGTTAAAGAAAACGATCAATTACGCGATCGAGCGTAAAAAGATCGAGTCTGATCTGTACCGTTCGCAGGAGGAATTGGAAAAACGCGTTCAGGAGCGCACGCAGGAATTATGGAAATCCAATATGCTCCTTCAGTTGGAGATCAATGAACACCGTAAGACCGAAAATAGCCTTATTGAAAGCGAGAAGAAGCTGCGTACCGTATTGGAATCCGTCAAAGAAGGAATTACCTTTAGCGATGACGAGGGCCATTTTTATATTTACAACCCGGAAATGCAGCGGCTTACCGGTTATTCTATGGAAGAAGCAAACGCGTCGAAGGATTTCAGCAGGCTTTTGTATCCCGACCCCCTTGAGTGGGCGCGCGCCCTTGACGGGCTTACCGATCTGATCAATAAAGGCGCAAGCCGTGAAGTCGAATCGAGGATCGTCAGGAAAGACCTGCAAATTATATATGTTTTGATCTCCTCCACCATTATTTATTACGGCGGCCGCCGGATGTTCTTGAGCGTCTACCGGGATATTACTGAACGGCGTAAGGCCCAAGAGGCGTTACGCAAGGCGCATGACGAGCTGGAGCAGAGAGTCGATGAGCGCACCCGGGAACTCGCCACGACAAACGAAGAATTAAAGTCTGAGGTCATGATCCGCCGCCAGGCGCAAAACCGCCTGGAGGAAAGCGAGAGCCGCTACCGCCTCCTGGCTGAGAATGTCACCGATGTGGTGTTGCTTACCGACCTTGATTTTAATTGGCTTTATGTAAGCCCGTCTGTGGTTAACCTCATGGGATACAGCGTGCAGGAAATGATGCAGAAGCCGATCAGGGAACTATTGTCCCCTGATTCCTACGGGTTGTTTGAACGCAGCTTTAAAGCCGATACGAACCTGAAAAAAGATTTTTTGCGTTCAAGGACCTTAGAGCTGGAATGCCTGCGCTGCGACGGTACGAGTATTTGGGTGGAGGTAAGCATTAATGTGATCTATAACGGACAAGGCCAGCCGTTCAGGTATATCGGGGTTGCCCGCGATATCGGTGAACGCAAAGAGGTCATGAGGGAGATAGTGGGTTCTCTGCGTGAAAAAGAGATCCTTTTGCAGGAAGTGCATCACCGGGTGAAGAACAACTTGCAGATAATCTCCAGCCTCCTCAATCTGCAGTCGATGCGGATAAAAGATAAGCAGGCGCTTGAAATATTCCAGGAAAGCACCCGCAGCATTAAATCAATGGCGATAATCCATGAAAAACTGTATAAATCGTTTGACCTCTCTAAGATCGATTTCCGTGAATACGTCTGCAGCTTGGCCGAAGAATTATTCAATTCCTATAACGTAAATACCGCTTTGATAAATATCTCTATTAACATCGATAATGTTTTTTTCGATATTAGTACCGCGATACCCTGCGGTTTAATGATCAATGAATTGATCTCCAATACTTTAAAATACGCGTTTCCCGGGGACCGCAAAGGCGAGATCATCATCAGCCTCTCTGAAGCGTCCGGCAGGTATGTTTTTGTCTTCAGCGATAACGGAGTGGGGTTACCCGGAGACATACTGTTCCCTAATAGCGAATCTTTGGGGTTGCAATTGATCAGCAGCCTGGCGAACCAGCTTGACGGCTCTCTTGAGATCGACCGGGCGGTTGGAACCCGCTTTACGATCACTTTCAACAAACCGCGTAAGCTTATCAGGGGATAATACTATGGAAAAAGCCAATATTATTATTGTGGAAGATGAAAGTATCGTGGCAATGGATATCAAATACCGTTTGGAACTTATGGGTTATTTAGTGGTTGCGACGGTATCTACGGGAGAAGAAGCGGTCAATAAGATCATGGAATTAGCCCCTGACCTGGTATTGATGGATGTTGTCCTCAAAGGCCAGATGGACGGCATAGCGGTGGCGGAGGCGATCCGGCAATTCTTTGATGTCCCGGTAATTTATCTGACCGCCTACGGCGATGATAAGACTTTGGAGCGCGCCAAGATCACCGAGCCGTATGGCTATATCCTGAAGCCTTTTGACGGGCGGGAGTTGTACACGACCATTGAGATGGCATTGTATAAATCAAAGATGCAGAAAGAGTTAAAAACCAGCGAAGAGAAATACCGCCGCCTGGTCAATACGCTTCCCAATGTGGTTTTTAAGGGATACGCGGACTGGACGGTTGATTTTTTCGATGATAAGATCGAGGCGGTGACGGGGTACGCGAGGGAAGATTTCAATTCCCGCCGGCTTAAGTGGTCTGATGTTATCGCCGAGGAAGACCTGGAAACGGCAAAAAAGATATTCGCCCATTCTTTGAAGACTTTCAGGTCATATATCAGGGAATACAGGATCAAGACCAAAGACGGCTGCCGGCTCTGGGTCCAGGAGGCAAGCCAGATCGTATGCAACAAAAAGGGAGAGATCGATTTCGTAAGCGGGGCGTTCCTGGATATTACTAAACGTAAGAAAGAGGAAGAAGCATTAAATAAGATCAGCGAGTGTTTTCTGACTTTCGGCTCCGACGCCGGCGAGAATACCGGTAAGATCGTTGAAACCGCCGGTAACATCCTGGGCGGGACAGGCGCGTTCTATTGCAGGGTCAAGGGAGCGCTTTCTTCATTCTCCTATCAATGGAATATCCCTGCCGGTTTTAATACGGCAGAGTTCGCGAGGCGTTTTTGCCGCGAGCTTATCGACAGAAACCTGGTTGCCCCTACCGTCTTCCACGATTTAGCTGATACCTACGCGCAGGAATTCCCCGATATTAAAAGGCTCAATATCAACGCTTTGCTGGGGTGCCCGGTTTTTGTCAATAAAGAAGTAGTGGGAATGCTGGCTGTTTTATACAATAAGAACCAGAATTTGGGGTTGAATGACCTGGAAATCTTCTCTATTCTTGCCCAGGCGGTCAGTATTGAAGAAGAGCGCAGCTTTGTGCAGGAGCAATTGATCCAATCCTCAAAGATGGCCGGTATCGGTATACTGGCAAGCGGTGTTGCCCATGAATTCAACAACCTGATCGCGATCATGCGGGCTAAATCGGAATTAGCGATCCTGGAACCCGGCGAGCGTAACAGTAATGACGCGTTAAAGAGCGTTATGATCTCGACGGAGCGCGCGCAAAAGATAACCCAGAGCCTTTTAAATTTTTCCCGCAGGGTCAAGCCGGTCTATGAATTGAGCAACCTTGAGGTTGTGATGAATGAAACTCTCCAGCTTTTAGAGCGGGAGCTGGAGAAGCAGCGTATTAAAGTAGTGCGTAATTTTCAGAAAATCCCCGATATGGAGATCGATATCGGCCAGATCCAGCAGGTTTTCTTGAATTTGCTGGTTAACGCGAAAGAGGCCATGCTTAAAGGCGGGGTATTGACCTTGGAGTTATTTGTCAAAGATGAGGACGCGGTTATAATGATCAAAGATACCGGCAGCGGAATAAGGCAGGAATTTATCAGCAGGATATTTGAGCCTTTCTTTACTACGAAAGATTCTCTCGTGGAAAATGCCTGCCGCGGCACGGGCCTGGGGCTTTCGGTGTCCCTCGGCATTATAGAAAATCACGGCGGCAAGGTAAGTGTCGATTCAAATGATAAAGGGACATGTTTCACGATCAAACTGCCGAGGGACCGGTCAAAACATAAAAAGGAGAAATAACCATGGGTAAAGAGCTCAAGATCTTGATAGTTGATGATGAGCGGGAACTCTGTGAAGCCTTAAAGGGGATCTTGGTCAAGGGGAATAAATACGAGATCGATACTTCCGATTCGGCGGAAGACGCGATACAAAAGGTAGAAGATGAACATTTCGCGTTAATTTTATGCGATTATAAGCTTGGCGGCGATAAAACCGGCCTTGATGTTTTATTCCGGGCAAAGGAAAAGGACCCGAATGTCATTACGATACTGATGACCGGGTTCGGGACCGACCAGCTGGCAGTTCGGGCGGTTGCCGAGGGAGTTTATGATTATCTGGTCAAGCCGTTTAAAAGTATTTTAGACGTCAAGAATGTCGTTGAGCGGGGCATGAAATATTACATCCTTTTGCGAAAATATGACGAGAAATTGGCAGATGAGGAGTCTCAAAAGGAGCTTTTGAAAGAAACGCTGGAAAAAGCAAAAAGAACGCGTGAAATACTCAAGATGCTCGTTAACAAAATAGGGACGCATTCCTGCGAGGATATTGAGGGAGGTGATGCGGGCGGGCTGTGATGCCGGTTTATCCTTCGTTTTTCCATCCATCCACAATCAGGTAACCGCGGTATTTTTTTCCTCGAGGGCTGCTTTGAGCGCCCGGTCAATCTTTTCTTAAAACAGGCTTTCAGTTGCTTCCGGTTAAGGGTATTGGTCTATGGATCATTACGTCCGGTCCCCGTTATGCCGGCAATAATACCGGGGTAAAATAGTACTCAAGTTATTGCGCGTAATGACGATAATATAATAGGGATAAAGCTATTACTGTCATCAGGGGACACGGATATGATATATGCGGGAAACGACATCTTTACTATCGAAGAAGCGGCTGATTTCCTGCGTATCAGTAAGCGTTCGGTGTACCGGCTGCTTAAGGTAGGCAAGATCCCCGCCAGGAAAGTAATGCATAAATGGCGTTTTGAGCGGGAGCAGTTACGGGAATGGATACGCTCGGGAAAAGACGCTGTCAGTTAAGCCCCGGAAGATGCCGGGTAAGAGCGAAAGCGCAGCATAGGGGGAGGGGGGGGTATGCAGAAAAAAAAGATACTTTTGATCGATGATGATAAAACTTTTTCTCTTTTCGCGAAAAGCTCGTTGGAATCGGCAGGCGCCTTTGACGTTATCCTGGCCGGTGGAGGCGCCAAAGGCATAGCTTTGGCGCAGCGGGAGAAACCCGATGTTATTTTATTGGACCGGCTGATGCCTCAGATGTCCGGGAAGGAAGTGGCCGAGAGCCTCGCGCAAGAGCCGTTAACAAAGAGTATCCCGGTAATATTCCTTACTTCAATGATCAGTAAAGAACAGGTGAAATCAGAATCGATCATTACCATAGAAGGCCATGATTTTATCGCCAAAGATATAGGAGTAGACGGGCTTATTAATTGTTTGAACGGGTTTTTCGAGAAAAAGTCCGTCGCGGTAAAATAAATCTCTTTGTATAAGGGTTTCATAATATGACAAAAACTAATATTCTGGTTGTTGAGGATGAAAGCGTCGTGGCGATGGATATTAAATTCCGGCTGGAAAACCTGGGATACCATGTCCCGGTCACGCTATCCTCAGGTGAAGCCGCGATAGACCGGATCTCCGGGTTGAACCCTGAGCTGGTCTTAATGGATGTGGTCTTAAAAGGGGAAATGGACGGTATTGAAGCCGCTGAAAAGATAAAACAGCTCTATGATATCCCGGTCATTTATTTGACCGCCTATGGGGATGACAAGACCCTCGAACGGGCTAAAATAACCGAGCCCTATGGCTATATTCTCAAGCCCTTTGAAAGCAGGGACCTGTACACAACGATCGAAATGGCTTTGTATAAATCAAAAATGCAGAAAGAATTAAAGGCAAGCGAAGAAAAATACCGCCGCCTGATCAATACCTTGCCGAATGTCGTGTTCAAAGGATATGCCGACTGGTCGGTCGATTTTTTTGACGATAAGATAGCCGCGGTCAGCGGTTACGCGAAAGATGATTTTAATTCCCGGCGGCTCAAATGGCAGGATATTATCGTTACTGACGACCTGGCGCCCGCCCGGGAAATATTCGAGCAGTCTTTAAGAACAAATAAATTGTATATCAGGGAATACCGGATAAAGACGAAAGATTCGCGGGTTTTATGGCTTCAGGAGAGCAGCCAGATCGTTTGTGATAAGAATGGAGAAATTGAATTTATCATCGGCGCGTTCCTTGATATCAGCGTGCGCAAAAAAGCGGAAGAGGCCCTTAAGGAAGCCCAGCAGACGATCATTTACTCTGAAAAGATGGCGGCGGTAGGCAGGCTTTCTTCCGGTATCGCCCATGAGGTAAAGAACCCTTTAGGGATCATCCTCGGGGGAGTTGAGTTCCTGAAAAATAAATTACCGGCAGGTGACGAGGATACCATGGGCGCCATGGATAAAATAGAAAGGTCCGTGATGCGCGCCGATGACGTCATCCAGGGGTTGTTGAAGTTTTCGCGTCCGTCTGAGGTCAGGATCGGGGCTATCGATATCCATGAATTGATCAATGACGCTGTTTTATTATTGAAATATAAGGCGCATTTAAGCAATGTTAAAATAACGTCCTCTTTCACCGATGAGCCGGTACCTTTGTCGGCGGATAAAATGCAAATAGAACAAATGTTGTTTAATCTGCTGATCAATGCCTGCGACGCGGTAACAGGCGGCGGAGAGGTTACCATAAAGTCGTATGTACAACGGCTCCCCGACCCTGTTACGGGAAGCCCTTTTTGTACCATAAGCATTGTGGATAACGGAGAGGGGATCCCGAAAGAGAACCTGTCAAAGATACTTGAGCCGTTCTTCACGACTAAGCGGGATAAAAAAGGGACGGGGTTAGGCTTATATATATCTAAAATGATCGTTGATAATCATAAGGGTTTTCTGGATATAAAAAGCGAGCCCGGTAAAGGGACCGTGGTTATGGTGAGTTTGCCTTTAAACTGACGGGAATAAGAGGAGGCTGGCGATGAAAAGGATTCTTGTGATCGATGATGAAAAGGATTTTTGTTATTTCCTTAAGCGAAACCTGGAGGGGTCGGGGAATTTCGCCGTTGAAGTTTGCAGCGACGCCCTGGAGGGGTTCACGCAGGTGCGTAAATTACATCCGGATATGGTCTTGCTGGATGTCAGGATGCCGGATATGGGCGGGGGCGATATTGCCACGGCAATAAAGGAAAATGAAGAAACCAGGGATATTCCGTTCGCCTTCATTACGGCATTAAAGGAGCAATTTAATCTGAAGAATAAAGAGTTGACGGTTTCGGGCGAGCTTTTTATCTCTAAACCGGTAAAGATCAATGAATTGATCAGAATAATCGATAAGTATACGGAATAGGAGGAGGTCGGATATGAAAAGGATCCTTGTGATCGATGATGAGCAGGATTTCTGTTTTTTTGTGAAGAAAAACCTGGAGTTAACGGGAAATTTTATGGTAGAGACCTGCAACGACGGCAGGGAGGGCGTTGCCAAAACCAAGGAGCTGCGCCCGGATATGGTCCTTTTGGATATTATGATGCCCGGTATTAACGGCGCCGATGTGGCAGAAGCGATTAAGGGGAACGAGTCCACCCGGAATATCCCTATTGCTTTTCTGACCGCCCTGGTGAAAGAGGAAGAGGCTAAGACTAATCAAAATTGGATCGGGGGCGAGTTTTTTGTCGCAAAGCCTATAAAGATCAGAGAGCTGGTAAGCGTGATCAATGAGTTGGTAAAATAATCCGAAAGGCGGGTGTCCGCGATGTGGCAAGGTAAAATAAAAGTCCTTATTATCGACGATGAAAAGGATTTCGCTTTTTTTGTGAAACTTAACCTGGAATCAAGCGGATGTTACAAAGTAGCGCTGGCTCATGACGGGGCGCGGGGGCTGCGGGTGGCAAAATGGACAAAACCCGATGTTATCCTTCTTGATATCATGATGAAGGGGATGAGCGGTTTTGAAGTGCTGGGAAAGTTGAAGGCTGATAAGGGGACCATGTCTATTCCTGTTTTGATGCTTACCGCCCGCAATGATGAAAGTTCGAAAGAAAAAGCCTCCGGTTTATACGATGATGATTATATCGTTAAGCCTGTGGCGAAAGATGCGCTCAGGGCAAGGATAGAGAAGGTTGTCTGCCGCCATACCGCGTTGAGGGTTTAGGCTGTTTACCCCCGCGTATTTCTTGAAGTAAGGACTTTTTGGTGCCGATGAAGGAGCTGTGAATGGAGCGAAGCCCCGAACAGGAAATCGTTCAAGCGGAGTGCCTCAAGATCTTTCTTGATTCCGCTGATGATATGCTCAATGAATTGCATGAGAAGGTGATCCTTTTGGGGAGTTACCGCCAGAACCATGATTTCATCGACGCTATCTTCTGTTTGTTCCATACGCTTAAAGGGAATGCTTCATTCCTGGGGATCCTGACGGTCCAGAATATCGCTCACGCGTTGGAAGATCTCCTGGCGCATTGCCAAACGGATCCGGCAAACATCGACAATAAATTCTTTGATATTATTTGGGTAGGGATAAGCCTGCTTGGTAAAAATATCGATCTGGTGAAATCAGGGATCATCCCTGTCGAGGAGACCCGGGAAGAGAAGGACCTGATCGCGCTGATAAAAATAAAGATAGCGGCGGCAGGTGCGGCTTTGAAGATAGTTGAGCCCGGTAACGATAAGCCCGTAGCCGGTAAGAAGGATGAGCTCCCGCAGGTCAAGAGTAAGGCGCCAAGCTACCGTATTGAAGAAAATAAAATAAATGAACTTTATTCTTCGGTCGATAAACTGGGTAAAATAGGGGCGGCGTTCAACCTTCTCGAAGATAAATTATTGGAGCCCGATGTCCCGCCTGAGTACCGGCTTGAGTTAAAAAGGGCGATCGGTAATCTCACTTGTTTGTGCCGGGATATCTCGGTGCTCCTGGTGGGCATCAAGCTGGTTTCTCCGGTGGCTTTTCTGGAAAATAGTAAAGCAGTGATGGAGGCGTTAGCGCTTTCCTACCATAAAAAAGTCAGGGTGGAGACGCTTTACCGGGATATGTTGATAGAGAGGACTAATTTAGAGGTCCTGGAAAATGTTTTTATCCATGTCGCGCGAAATTGCATCGGCCACGGTATTGAGCTTCCCGAAGAGCGCGCGCGGCTGGGGAAACCTGAAGTGGGAGTTATTAAGATCGATCTATCGGAGGATGCGGAAAAATTGATAGTCAGGGTTTCCGATGACGGAAGGGGGATCGACCTTAAAGCGTTAAGAGAATCCGCGTGTGCAGCCGGTAAGATCACCAGGGAGGACTGCGAGCATTTATCCGACGATGAATCGGTAAGGCTTATTTTACTGCCGGGAGTCAGTACCAGCCGGTCGATAACCGGCATCTCCGGCCGGGGCATGGGAATGGATGTGGTGCTTCGCACTATCCAGAAGCATGCCGGGCAGATCAAGGTGGCCTCACGCCTGGGTGAGGGGACAGCCATTGAGTTGCAATTGCCGAAAAGTCACCGGGTGAACGTTCCGCAGTAAGCGCCATTCCTGTTGTCATGCCGCTGTTCTAATCTTTCCACAAATCGCGCGCAAAGAATTATTTTCCCCGGGGAATTGCCGCTCTGATACGTTCAATGGTACCGGCAGTCTCGCCCTGCAGGCCGATCGCGGCTATTGTGCCCGCCGGTAAATCAGGGAAGAGCGTGAATAATTCATGAGAGTGTGATATAATACTTCAAGTGAAATGGCGCGATTGTTATTATTGCCGTTAAATTACTCGCGCGCGGATTTGAGAAGGCGAAGGCTGCATGAGTCCCGCTTGATCTCGCAGGGCGGACAATTTGGTGGAGGAAGCGTAATGGGGGAAAAAGAATCTTATCCGGAATCGGAAAAAATGGTTATGAATAATTGGGTGACTATCTACAAGGAAATGACCAGGGAGGGGATCAAGTTCTCTTTTAAAGACAGCCGTGAATACCGCCTTGCCAAAGACCAGTATACGGCAACCGGTTATGATAATTTTATGGCCTTGGCGATCGCCATCCGGGACAGGCTCGTCGAGCGCTGGATCATCACTCAGCAAAAATACCATAATGAAAATTCGAAACGCGTCTATTATTTCTCGATGGAATTCCTGATCGGGCGCCTTTTGGCAAATAATATATTGAGCTTAGGGGTTTGGGATGAAGCCAGGGACGCGATGGAGGCTTTAGGCTTTAATCTTGAAGAACTGCGAGAACAGGAGCAGGACGCCGGATTAGGCAACGGCGGCCTCGGGAGGTTGGCTGCCTGTTTTCTCGATTCCATGGCGACGCTGCGTATCCCCGCCCACGGCTACGGCATACGTTATGATTACGGTATTTTTCACCAAAAGATAATCGACGGGGCCCAGGTGGAATTGCCTGATGAGTGGCTTAAGTTCGGCAATCCCTGGGAATTCGCGCGGCCTGAATATTCCGTTAAGATCCGTTTTTACGGCAAGACGAGTATGCTCAGTGATAAGACGGGGAAGCTGCATGTGCGCTGGGTTGATACCGAAGATATTTTGGCGATGCCCTATGACATCCCGGTCATCGGATATAAGAATAATGTCGTGAATACGCTGCGTTTATGGTCGGCACGGGGCACGGAAGAGTTCGATTTCGGTTATTTTAATCATGGGGATTACGAGCGGGCGGTCTATAATAAGGTTTTTTCCGAGAATATCTCCAAGGTGCTTTACCCGAACGATATTATCGTCCGCGGTAAAGAATTACGCTTAAAGCAGGAGTATTTTTTCACCGCGGCTTCGATCGCCGATATCTTACGCAGGTTTAAAGCTGAGAATAATGATGTCAGGAAGCTTTCCGATAAAGTGTCGATCCAGTTGAACGATACGCACCCGTCGCTGGCGATCGTGGAGCTTTTGCGTATCCTCATCGATGAGGAAGCTTTGGAATGGGACGCGGCCTGGGATGTTACGACGAGGGTCTTTGCTTATACGAACCATACTGTTTTACCTGAAGCGTTGGAAACCTGTCCGGTGCCGCTTCTTGAAAGCCTCCTGCCCCGCCACATGCAGCTGATCTATGAAATAAACCGCCGTTTTTTGCGGGAAGTGTCGCTGCGCTTCCCGGGAGATGCCGGGCGCCTGGGAAGGATGTCCCTTATCGAGGAGTCTATCCCGAAAAGGGCGCGCATGGCGTTTCTTTCCATCGTTGGGTCGCACTCGGTAAACGGGGTCTCGCGGTTACATTCGCAATTGTTGAAACAGGAGTTGTTTAAGGACTTCTATGAATTCTCCCCCGAGAAGTTTAATAATAAAACCAACGGCATTACGCAGCGGCGCTGGCTGTTAAGCGCGAATAAGCGGTTATCCGCCTTATTAAACGAAGTTATCGGGGAGTCCTGGATCACTGACTTTTACGCGTTGGAAAAACTTTTGTCGTTCAAGGATGACGCTTCTTTCAGGCAGCGCTGGTCCAAGGCCAAGGGGGATAATAAAAAGGCGCTTGCCGACTATATTTATGAAACGGCCTGCATTAAGGTTGACCCCGAATCAATATTTGATATCCAGGTGAAGCGCATCCATGAATATAAACGCCAGCTCTTATTCTGCCTCTATATTATTTCGCAATATTTGAAAATCAAGAAAAACCCTTTTGAGCCCGTAACGGCGCGGACGTTTATCTTTAGCGGCAAGGCGGCTCCCGGTTACACCATGGCAAAGCTGATCATCAAATTTATTAATAATATAGCGGAAGTTGTTAACAGGGACAGTACCATTCATGACAAGCTCAAAATCGTGTTTATCGAGAATTACCGGGTTTCTTTGGCTGAGAGGATCTTTCCCGCCAGCGACCTGTCTGAGCAAATATCGACCGCGGGAATGGAAGCTTCGGGTACCGGCTGCATGAAATTTATGGCCAATGGCGCATTGACCATCGGGGCTTATGACGGGGCAAACCTTGAGATCGCCGAAGCTGTGGGTGAGGACAATATTTTCATGTTCGGATTAAAATGCGATGAGATACGCACGTTGAAGTTAAAGGGATATAATCCCCGGGATTACGTTTTGCGTTCGGCGCCTCTGGCGGAGGCGATCAGTTTGATACAGTCCGGCTTTTTCTCCGCCTCTGAGCCGGGGATCTTCGAGCCGATCATTGAGAGCCTTTTGAACGCCGATCATTTTTTTGTTTGCGCTGATTTTGACGCGTATTGCGCGACCCAGGAAATCGTCACCCAAACGTATAATAACCGGGATGAATGGATAAAAAGGTCGATCATTAATGTGGCTCACGCGGGGAGGTTTTCCAGCGACCGTACTATCCAGGAATACGCCAGGGATATTTGGGGCGTGCCGAGCAAGTAACGGGAACACTATATATCCTTTCAATATCCGTGACCTTCAATTTAAGGCATTTTCTTTGTTTTTTCTCTTTTCTCAGTTATAAAGGAATCAGTGAACAAACATATAAAAAACTTGACAAATGCTTGAAAATATTATACTTTATAACATGAGGAGAGGTCTTTTAGCGGCAAGATAGTTATAGGGCGTTAAAGCTATTTTTTTTGTCTTTTTGATTAAGTATTATTTAATACTGTTAATCTATGCTTAATGAAGCGGGGTAATTGCACCATGAACGGTCTTGTGTTGAGCATGTATTTAAGTTGGGAAGCAATAAAGCAATGTGTATGTAATAGCTTGATAATATTACCGATAAGAAAAAAGTTATGAAAACAGCCAGTAGCGAATTCCTCCGGCAAAGGGATTTAATCAAAAGGGTGAGCAACCGGCTATGAAAGTTGTTGATTTAGCTAAAAGATTAGATGTTAAAGTTGAAAATGTCCTGGAGATCATTCGCGCGGGGGGTATTGAGGTCAAAGGCGGTGAAGATGAATTGCAGATCGCCGCTATTTCTAAGATCGTCCGCGATATCTGCAGGTCTGTCCCATCGGTTAACAGGCAAAAGTATGAGAAAGAGCTCAATCCGAGCTTGTTTGATTTAGCGTTGAATTTAAATGACGAATTGGACCGGATAACCGCCGAGGCCCGGTTTCATAGCGTGCGATTAAAAGGTCCTGTTTATCCGGGGAAACAAAGCCGCGATAGCAGGGCAGGAGATAGCAGCGCCGCCAGTTTTCACCGGCCGGTAAGGCTTGATAAAAAAACTGTTGAGGAACCGGTTAAACTTACCGTGTCCCTTTCGGGCAAGATACCGGGATTGGCGTGTAAGGCTGCGCGCCTGCTTGGAAACCGGTATGTTATAAGCGGTATTATTTTATTTCTTAGCGTGGCCCTGCTTTTAGCGGCCTGTTTTATAAGGCTGAGATAAAGCGGAATGTCCGGCGGCTTTTTTGCCGGGAATATTTATTTTTACCCGGGGAGAGTTTATGGACCCACCCGGAAGCCATGAAGCATTTTAAGTTTATCGTTATTTGCTTTCAAAAGGTGTTTTGTCAAAAAAATACTGCGGAAGGAGAACGATCGATGGAGCATAAAGATCAAGAAGTTGAAAAACAGCTCTGGCGTAATTATAAACAATCACGGTCGCAGCAGGCGCGCGAAGCGTTGATCCTGCATTATTTGTGGTATGTGAAATATATCGCCGGCAGAATAGCCATTAAATTGCCGGCGCATGTCAGGTCTGAAGACCTCTTTAACAGCGGGGTGATCGGGCTCATTGACTCACTTGAGCGTTTTGATGACAGCAGGAATAATTCCTTCCGGACCTACGCGTTTACCAGGATACAGGGGGCGATCATCGACGAGTTGCGCAGCCTCGATTGGGCCCCTCGTTCGTTACGGAGGAAGGCCCGGGCAATTAAGGAAGCATCACAGGTATTGTCGCAAAAGTTGAACCGTCAGCCGGGGATGCCGGAGATAGCCCAGCATTTAAAAATGAGCGTGCAGGAAGTTTCAAGAGTCCAGGCGGATATGCATGCCGTATCGCTTCTTTCGCTGGATAAGGTGCTGCCTAACCAGGATGATCCGGAAAGAGGCGCCTGCAGTTTAATGCTCATTGAATGCGAAAAGCCGGTCAATTCCAAGACCGCCTGCGAAGAAAAAGAAAAATTAGAATTGGTCGCGGAGCAGATCAACGGGTTGCCGGAGAAAGAGCGGCTCGTGGTCACGTTGTATTATTACGAAGAGATGACGCTTAAAGAGATCAGTGAAACATTGAGCTTATCGGAGTCCCGGGTCTCGCAGCTGCATACGCAGGCGATCCAGCATATCCGCGGGGGGATCAAGAAGCTGTCGGATGTTTTGGCGTAAGTTACCGCGGGTTTTTAAGCCTATGCTTTACTATTGTTTAGTATTGTGCTAATATAATCCTGCCGTTTTTAGTTCCATTTCTTCTTATTTTTCAGGTTAAAAGGATTTTATGGTGTCCGAAAGCCGGGCAGACCGAATAAACATCGGTTTTATTTGAGCCGGGGAGCTATCGGGCGGAGGGGGCATGACGTTAAAAAAAAGTGAATTTATTTTCATAGGTTTATTTTTCCTGGCTTTGGTCTTGACAGGGTATATTTTGTTTCATCCCCGTGACGCAAAAAAGGATATTTCAGGAAAAGCCTCCGGAATACCGGCTTCGTCCCTTGAAAACAACAGCGTAGAGCAGAATATGTGGGTGCTCCGGGATGATCCCTTTATAGCCGGCGTATCGTTTTATGGCGATGTTTCCTGGGAGAAATCTGCTCAGGACGGGGCGTTGTTCTTTTCCTTGTTCAAAAAAACCGGGTGGGGATATGCTGAGATCAGGTTTAAGGGCCCGGTTGATTTATTGAAAAATACTCTTTCTCTGTCCGTCAAAGGCAAAAAAGGGACCGAGAGGATCAGCTTCTCCTTGACCGATTATAATAAATGGACCTCTTTTAAGACTGAAATGGGCGGAGTTGTATTAACGCCTCAATTGCAGCAAATAAACATCGGCGCCAGGGACCTGAAGGCAATTACTGGCATTGATAAAAGCAAGGTTGTCAGTGTTAAGGTGATCATTGACAGGGATTATTTGGAAAGCCCTGAGCAATGCGGCGTGTATCTTCAGGATATTACTTTCTCCTCGGAATAACCCTTTTCTAAGCTAAAAACGCTTAAAATTAAATTACGCTTAATTAATTTATAAGCGATAAAATTAATTAGCAGAAAAGAGTAAACTTTTTGTTGTATATGCCGAAAAGTATAAGGAGGAGAATAGAATGGGTAATATCAGGGATGTTTTAGAATTGAGTGCAATCACCCGGTATGTCGCAGTGTTGAAAGCGATGCCTGCGATCGATCACGCGAGGGTTGAGGAAGCCCGCAATAATATTAAAGAAGGGAAGTATTTCTCGGAAGATATCGCGTATAAAACAGCCGAGAAGATGACAGGGTTGTTGCGTGACCTTGATGTGTAGCCTGTGATCCTCCTTGTTCCCCGTACCATTCTTTACTAAGCGTTTTTTTCTCATGGTGTTCTTTTGGGCTCTGCCTTGATACTCTGCCGGTTAAAATGCGGCCATCCCGGAGTAAATTTAATTTTTTTGAGAAATAGTTGACTTATCGGATAAAATAGCTTATAATCTTACAATAGGTAAAATGATGAATTCAGATAGTACGAATGAAATATCTTGTCTCTTGAGGTTTAAATATTCCTGCCTTTTGAGAAAAAGGGTTTCGGGGGTACTCAATTGAATAATGAAGGGGGGGAGTTAGCTTGGTTTTAGTTAAAGATAAGAAACAGGAAATAATTGAAAGTTATAAAATGCATACCAGGGACACCGGTTCTGCGGAGGTCCAGATTGCGCTTTTGACGGAGAGGATAAATCTCTTAAGTGACCATTTTAAAAGCCACAAAAAAGATTTCCATTCACGTCGCGGGCTGTTAAGCCTGGTTGGAAAGCGGCGTAGGCTCCTGGCGTATCTTAAGAAGAAAGATAATGCCAAATATCAGGAACTGTTGGAAAAACTCAATTTAAGAAAATAGTCCGTAGTTTTTCTCGCCCAAACACATAATCATAACACAAGGAAAAGAACATTATGCAAGCGAACGCAAAGAAGATTAAATTTGGAAAACAGGATTTGGTTTTAGAAACCGGTAAAATAGCCAAACAGGCTAATGGTTCGGTCATGCTTCAGTACGGGGGTACCGTTGTTTTGATCACTGCTTGTATTTCAAAAGAAGCCAGGGAAGGGATGAGTTTCTTCCCGCTGACGGTGGAATATCAGGAGAAGACCTATGCCGCCGGCCGTATCCCCGGAGGGTTTTTTAAGCGTGAAGGCAGGCCTTCAGAAAGTGAGATCTTGACCGCCCGTTTGATCGACCGTCCTATCAGGCCGCTTTTTCCAAAAGGGATCTTGAATGATGTTCAGGTCGTCGCCGTTGTTTTATCAAGCGACGGAGAAAATGACCCCGATATCCTTGCGGTTAACGGAGCGTCTTTAGCGCTGGGTATTTCCGATATTCCTTTTAACGGGCCGCTTGCGTGCTGCCGCGTGGGAAGGCTCAATGACCAGTTCATCCTGAATCCTACGTATGCTGAGTTGGAAGCTGCCAATTTGGAGGTTGTTCTGGCGGCTAACGCTAACGGCGTGGTCATGCTTGAGTCCCGGGCCCAAGAGGTTTCGGAAGAATTGTACATGGAAGCCGTTAAGTTTGGCTTCGATAGTTTACAGGAGATCCTGCGTTTTCAGCAGGATGTTATCCGGGAATTCGGCAAGCCGAAATTGAAGATCGAATATAAGAAGGTAGCGCCTGATCTGCTGAAGAGAGTCGAAGCGTTAGCGACAGGGCGCTTGAAGGAAGTATACGCGTTAAGTAAAAAAGAAGAGCGTGAAGAGGGCGTTGATCTATTGTCGAAAGAATTAGAGGCAACGCTTACTCCCGAAGGATATGTTTCCGCCGATATCAAAACGGCTTTAGTGACGGTGGAAGAAGGCCAGATCCGCAAAAGAATATTAGAGGATAATGTCCGTTTAGATGGAAGGAATTTTACCGAGATCCGTCCGATCAGCTGTGAAGTCGCGGTTTTGCCGCGGACGCACGGCTCATGCCTTTTTACCCGGGGACAGACGCAGAGCTTATCCGTTACGACGCTTGGTTCCGGTGAAGATCAGCAGATGGTAGAGGCCCTGGAAGGGGAAAAGCATAAATCGTTCATGCTCCACTATAATTTCCCTCCGTTCAGCGTAGGCGAGACTGCTCCCATGCGCGGCCCGGGCCGTCGTGATATCGGGCACGGTGCTTTGGCTGAAAAAGCGCTTTTGGCGGTCATGCCGTCGAAAGACACCTTTCCGTATACCGTACGGGTTGTTTCCGAGATACTGGAGTCAAACGGCTCATCGAGTATGGCGACGGTATGCGCGGCAAGCTTATCTTTGATGGACGCGGGTGTCCCGATAAAAGGCATTGTCAGCGGTATCGCCCTCGGGTTGGTCAAGGACGGCAATAAAGCGGCGATCTTGACCGATATTGCCGGCCTCGAAGATCATTTTGGCGATATGGATTTTAAAGTGGCAGGGACTAAATCCGGAATGACCGCGGTACAGTTGGATCTAAAGATCGACGGCATTGACCTGGAGCTGCTCGCGCGTTGTTTGGCGCAGTCAAAACAGGCGCGCCTGTTTATTATCGATAAGATGTTCGCGGTATTAAGCGAGCCGCGAGCCGAGTTATCGGCATTCGCGCCCCGTATTAGCGTTTTGAAGATCAATACGGAGAAGATAGGCGAGCTTATCGGGCCCAGCGGCAAGACGATCAAAAAGATCATCGCGCAAACCGGGGCTTCGATCGATATACAGGATGACGGGACGGTTTTAGTCGCTTCGATCGATGCTGAGAAATCAGCGCAAGCGATCCAAATGATCAAAGCTATAACCGATGAAATCGAGATAGGCCGTATTTTTCACGCGAAAGTAAAACGGGTCGTTGCGTTCGGCGCTTTCTGCGAAATAGCCCCGAATAAAGAAGGTTTGGTCCACGTTTCTGAATTGGCAGACCAGTTTGTCAAAGACGTTAATTCCGTCGTGAAGGTCGGGGACGAGTTTAATGTTAAAGTAATTGGCGTAGATGATTTGGGCAGGATTAATCTCAGCAAGAAAAAAGCGGAAGCGAAATAGCCTATTAAGGTGAAAGAAAAACGACTTAATGAGATTAAAGGCGTTGTTTTAATAGCGGTAAGCCTTATTGTATTAGCCAGCTTAATATCGTTTGATCCTTACGATTTAAGTTTCTATACGACCCATCCGAATATCCCTCCTAAAAATCTGATCAGGACTTTTGGCGCTTATCTGGGCTGGATATTCCTCTTCCTTTTTGGTTGGTCAAGTTATATCATTCCTTTGGCGATCCTCTGGTTAGGTGTCCGGTTATTCAAAGATGAACCGTTTGGTTTACGTTTGCCCGGGATTGCCGGTATCTTTGTCCTCATGCTTTCCTTGAGTTCTTTGACCGGCGTTTTCACCGTCAGTAATGAGGCGGTGAAGTTTGGGCGCGCGGGTTTTGTCGGGACGATGCTCTCTAACGCCGTTACCGCCTATTTCGGCCAGCTCGGCGCCTGCATTTTATTTGTGACCTTTATCCTTTTATCAATAGTTTTGGTCACGGAAATACTTTTATCGACCTTCTTTAAAAAAGTGGGCGAGAAATTCAGTGATCTGGGCGGTTCGCTGGGGAAGATAAAATCCGGCATTAAGCAAAAAGCCCCTGTTATTAAACCTGTCCAGGGCAATAGAAAAGAGCCGGCTGCTTCGGTGAGTAGGCCGAAAATAAATGTCCCGGATGAACAGGAAAAAGAACCCTTCCCTAAGGTAAGCGCTGTGAAGCTTAAGATAAAAGAAGCTCCTGCGGCGGCAGATGAAGTAAAAGCCCGTATTGAGCCGGTTAAGATCGGAGATTACCATTTGCCTTCCATAGACTTGATGGATCTGCCTCCGCCCTTGGAGGCCAGGCATATTAAGGAAGACCTGACTAATAACGCGCGTATCCTGGAAGATACCCTGGCTGATTTCGGTATCGCGGTAAAGGTGACTGATATTGAGCGGGGGCCGATCATTACCCGTTATGAACTTGAGCCCGCCCCGGGAGTAAAATTGAACCGTATTGTGGCTTTGGGTGATGATATCTCTTTGGCGATGAAGGCGCAGTCGGTCAGGATCGTCGCGCCGATCCCCGGAAAAGCGCGCGTGGGAGTCGAAGTCCCTAATTCCCAGAGCACCTTGGTTTTCTTAAGGGAAATACTCGCTTCGCCTGAATTCCAGAGATCATTGTCGAAATTGACGTTGGCCCTGGGTAAAGATATCGCCGGAAAACCTGTTTTCGCTGACCTGGCGAAAATGCCGCATCTTTTGATCGCCGGGACTACCGGTTCAGGCAAGACCGTTTGCGTTAATACGTTGATATTATCGATGCTTTTCAGGTCGACCCCTGATGAACTTAAATTTGTGATGATCGACCCTAAAATGGTGGAGCTGGCACCTTTTAACGGCTTGCCGCATCTCTTATGCCCGGTTGTGACGGATGCCAAGAAAGCGGCGATCGCCCTCGGTTGGGCGGTCGGTGAAATGGAGGACCGCTATCGCCTCCTGGCCGAAGCAGGCTCCCGCAACATTGAGGCATATAATGAAAAGAACGCGCTTATGCCCTATATTGTGGTTATCATCGATGAATTCGCCGACCTCATGATGGTTGCCCGGGACCAGATCGAAAGCGCTATTACGCGCCTCGCTCAACTCTCGCGCGCCGTAGGCATACATTTGGTCTTAGCGACACAACGGCCGTCGGTCAATGTTATCACCGGAGTTATTAAAGCTAATTTACCCGCGCGTATCTCTTTTAAGGTCGCCTCAAAAGTCGATTCCCGGACTGTGTTGGATATGAACGGAGCGGATAAACTTCTGGGAAAAGGGGATATGCTTTTGTTGAGGCCGGAAGAAGCTAAAGTGACGCGCGCCCAGGGGGCATTAGTCTCCGATAAAGAGATAGAGAAAGTAGTAAATTTTATTAAACAGCAGGGAGATCCTGTTTTTAATGAAGCGATCTTGAAAGACCAGCAAAAGAATGCCGTTTCAGACGGGCAAAAAGACGAGATGTATGATGAGGCGGTCAGGATCATTGTTGAGAGTAACCAGGCATCGGTGTCGATATTGCAGCGGCGCATGCGCCTGGGATATACGCGTGCCGCCCGTATCATCGATATGATGGAGCAGGAAGGGTTAGTCGGGCCGTATGAAGGAAGCAAGCCGCGTAAGCTTTTAGTTGATCGTGACGCCTGGCTTGAAAAAGATATTATGAAAAAGGAACAATAAATGGAATCTGCGGGAAAGCGTTTAAAAGAGCTGCGGTTGAAGAAGGGGTTGAGCCTGGAAGATGTCCACAGAAAGACAAAGATACAGCTTAATCTTTTGAAGGCCATTGAAGAAGATAACCTGGTTAATTTAAGCCCGATATATATCAAAGGGTTCTTGAAGATATATTGCAGGTGCCTGGAAGTCGATCCGAAAGACTATATCGCTGATTATAAAGAACCTCAGATCCCGAATATCGTCTCTCAGCAAAAAGAAAAGAAAGAATCAGCCCCCGGGAAGGCAGCGTTTAATTTCGCGTTCCTGAAGCCTTATTTGAACTTAAAGACCCTGAAAATAGCGGGGATTGTTTTTGGTATCGGTTTGGCGATATTTCTGGCAAGTAAGATAAAGATCTCTTTCCCCAAGCGCGATACACAAGCCAAGAAAGCCGAGCGCGTCGCCGCGCCTGTGGTGAAGGCTCAAAAGAAAAGCGCCCCTGTTAAAGTTGCCGCGCCGAAGGCACAACCGGTCGCGCAGCCGCCTGCGGGAGAGCGTAAATCGCTCGCAGTAGCGCAGCCTGAACCGGTAAAAAAAGAAGCCCCGGCGGGGATACGGTTAGGTTTGCACGCTAAAGATGATTGTTGGGTCCAGTTGAAGCTTGATGGTAAGACTGTGTTCCAGAATATCCTCAAGAAGGGAAGGTTTGAGATCTGGCAGGCAAAAGAAAGAATAGACCTTTTTCTGGGGAATGTCGGTAATATTGAGTTGGAGTTAAACGGTAAGATCATTCCGTCATTAGGCAGAAAAGGACAGGCGCTCAAGAATATCGTGATCACCAGGGACGGCTTGCGGATCGATAGATGAAAAGCCGTAGCGTTGGTATCTTAAGCCTGGGGTGTCCCCGCAACCTGGTTGATTCGGAGCAGATATTGAGGCAGCTCTGCCTTAAAGGCTATTCTGTGGTTGATATGCGGGATGCTTCTATCGGTATTGTTAATACCTGCGCGTTTGTTGAAGATGCCAGGAAAGAATCGGTCGATGCCATATTGGACCTGATCGACCTTAAGAAGCAGGGTAAGCTCAAGAAAATCATTGTTTACGGTTGCCTGGTCCAGCGTTATAAAGACGAATTACGCAAAGAGCTTCCGGAAGTCGACGCGTTTATCGGCAAGATCTCTTTAGATCAGGGCCTCAACCTGCGAAAGGCGGGGCTTGCGCCGCGAGATAAATTTTCAATAACTCCCCGGCACTACGCGTATTTGAAGATAGCCGAGGGGTGTATTAATAATTGCAGTTTTTGCGTGATACCCCGGATCAAGGGCCGCTATACGAGCGTGCGGGAGGAGGCGCTCTTGCGCCAGGCCGCGCAGCTGGATAGCTCGGGGGTAAAAGAACTTAACATTATCGGCCAGGATATCAGCGGCTACGGCATCGATCTATACGGGAGCGTGCGGCTTCCTGAATTGATACGCTCGATATGCGGGAAATTAAAGCATATTCAATGGCTGCGTTTGCTTTATTTATATCCCAGCCGTATCAGTAAAGAGTTATTGGCGGTAATGAAAGATGAGCCGCGTGTCTGTAAATATATAGATGTGCCGCTTCAGCATATAAATGAGCGTATCCTGAAATTAATGAACCGCAATACCGCTCAAAAGGATATTTTAAAGCTCATTGAGAAAATACGTAAAGTGATCCCTTCGGTAACATTGCGGACATCGGTGATCGTGGGGTTTCCTTCGGAGACCGATAAGGAATTTAAAGAATTGCTTAGGTTTATTGAGTCGGTGAAGTTTGAAAAGTTGGGGGCATTTATGTATTCCCGGGAGGAAGAGACCCCCGCGTTTGATTTCGGTAAACAAATCCCCCGTGAAATAAAGATTGAACGCTTTAACGCGGTAATGTCTTTGCAGCAGGAAATATCCCGTGAGAATAATTCAAGATTCATGGGGCAGGAAATGGCTGTTTTGATCGATGAAAAAGAAGAGGGCCATTATCTGGGCAGGAGCCAGAAAGATGCCCCTGAAGTCGACGGCTTGATCTATGTTCATCCTCATGCGGATAATAAACGGGTACTTGCTCCCGGAGATATCGTAAACGTTCGTATCCAGGATACCCTGGAATATGATTTAGTGGGAACGCTTCTCAACTAACCTTAAAATGAATATAGCCAATAAGATCACTGTTTTACGCATTATCCTGACGTTTGTTTTTATTTTTTTCCTGTCGTTTCCTTTTAAAGGGATATGGGTTTTCTGGTCAAAGATCGCCAGTTTAGCCATTTTTATCTTTGTCGCGTTATCGGATTATCTCGACGGCAGGATAGCGCGGCAGAAGAATATGGTGACGGATTTCGGTAAGCTTATGGACCCCCTCGCCGATAAGATCTTTGTCCTGGCGGCATTCGCGGCATTCGTTCAGATGCAGATCATTGAGGCATGGATGTTCGTCATTATCATGTCGCGCGAAATACTGATCATGTCGCTGCGTTTATTCGCTTTGAATAAAGGCAAGGTATTATCCGCCAGCAAGGCGGGCAAGCAAAAAACATTTTCGCAGATGATCCTGGTATTCTTTATTTTAAGTTTTATCCTTATGCGTGAGATCAGGGTAACGTTTTTTACCTGGAATCCCTCCTTGGAACAGTTCTTTCGCCAGGGGATCTTTGTCCTCATGAGCTTGACCGTAATATTGACGTTATATTCCGGTTTGTCGTATCTTTGGGAAAACCGCAAGATCGTTACCCGCTTGTAATAAGGCGCCGTTGGGGCGCTTTGTGTGCCACTTATTCTAATCTTGAGAAAATTTTTGATAAAGTTTATCAGCAGTTTCTTTTATCTCGGATATGTGCCGAAGATGCCCGGGACTGCCGCCAGCATTGCCGGCGCCTGCCTCTATTTCTTGTTTTGCCGTGATAATCTTGCCTATTGGTCCTTAACGGGAATATGCGTAATCCTGGGATTTCTGGTTTGCGGGAAAGCAGAGAGGGAATTTGCGCGAAAAGACCCTGCAGTGATCGTTATTGATGAAGTCGCGGGGATGCTGGTAAGCCTGCTCTTTTTGCCCTGCGATATCCGGATAGTTGCCGCGGCTTTTGTATTATTCCGTTTTTTCGATATCCTAAAACCCTTTCCGATAAAGGATTTGCAGAGGCTTCCCGGAAGTATGGGAGTTATGAGCGATGACCTGCTGGCGGCTGTTTATACTAATTGTATCCTTCAGGTGGTGGCCAGGTTCGCGATATGTAATGCTTCGTAGACAGGCCCGCCGGGGGTAAGGGTGCTTTTGAACAAGGTAACCTTCGAAACGGTCATTTCCGGTTTTTCTTCCTCAAATCTTTGATTCAAATCCCCTATAATTTTAGCCAGCAGGCTTCTGTTAAGGCTTGATTTTGTCCTGCCCAGCGTCAAATGGGCGGTAAAAGGCCTTTCCTCGCCGGGAAAACCTGCGGTATGTATCGCGGCTTCAAGTTCACCTGAGATCTTCTGCAGTTGTTCTGTCCCTAAGTCGATCCCTGTCCAGATGACCCGGGGTGATTTTGTGTTCGGGAAAGCACCCAGTGAGGATACGCGCAGCTTAAAAGGGGAGTGGCGCCTGAGCGCGGTATCCAGTATCTCTGCCAGGATATTTTGTTGGGCCGGTTGGATCTCTCCGAGGAATCGCATGGTAATATGAATATTGTTGGGCTTTACCCAGCTTATATCAGCGTTTGATTTGCGTAATTCTTTTTGCAGGCCTGCCAGGAAGCCTTTGATTTCTGCGGTGATCTCTATAGCTATAAAAGCTCTCATTGGTTTATGGTTAAGAATTTCTTAAAGAGGGATAAAGTTTTAGCGGCTGTTTTTTTTCTTATTTGAGGCCTTGTCCCGGAGAAGGCAAATTGAGCGCAAATAATTTTCTCGCGAGAGCAGAGCGCGATAAAAACCGTGCCGATGGGTTTGCCCGGGGTTGCTCCGGTAGGGCCGGCTATTCCTGTTATAGCGATCCCGAAATCCGCTTTTGTTATTTTTCTCACTGCCAGCGCCATGCGCCTGGCTGTTTTTTCGGATACAGCTCCGTAATTTTTAATTAAGGCGCGCGGGATGCCCAGCAAATTTTCTTTGGCTTTATCGCTATAGCTGACGATCCCTGCTAAAAAGTAGCGGGAGCTGCCGGAGAGGCTGGTAAATAAGGAAGAAACAAGTCCTCCTGTGCACGACTCTGCTACGGCAAGGGTTTTATGATCTTTTATGAGAAATGTATGTATAGCTAAGAGAGTGGGTTGCATTGATTTGTCTTGAGGCTTAAGCGCATCCGTATAGATAAAAAGGCGAATTTCACTGTACTTACCTATATTATAGTGGTTTTATACCGGTTGACAAGACAAGATTTTGTGGTATACTTAATAAATTGATCTTCGGGGTAAGGTGAAAGTCCTGACCGGCGGTAGCGCAGAAGGCGCATACCGGCGTTTCCATAACGCCGAGTGTTAAGCCCGCGAGTTTTCTACAGAGTTTAGAGAACAGATCTGGTTAATTTCCAGAGCCGATGGCAGCGCATAGGCGCACACCAACTTTTCCTTTTAAAGTTGGGTGTGCCACAGAAAGCGCCGTACTAATCCATGTGTTTGGGTTAGTCATACAGTCCAGATGAGAGAAGATTAAACTTAAATCTATTACCCGAAGATTTTCCTTCGGGTATTTATTTTTATGCCTGCTTCGCTCGTAGATAAAAAAGATTGTGGTGGAGCTATGAAATCACGCGTTTTATACCGGATTTCATCCCGAGTTTCTCTGGTTTTAATTATCGGAAACGAGGGACGCAGGATAGTTCGGCCCAACAGTAAATGACAAGAGTAATATAAGAACTAGGTTTACGTATTTCTCACTACCCTGCTTCGCTCGTAGATAAAAAAGATTGCGGTGGAGCAACGCAGGATAGTTCGAACCGACAGTAAATGATAAGAGTAATATAAGAATTAGGTTTACGTATTTTCTCACTACCCTGCTTCGCTCGTAGATAAAAAAGATTGTGGTGGAGCTACGCAGGATAGTTCGGCCCAACAGTAAAATAATAAGAGACATCTTACGTCGCCAAAAGGCGACGTAAGATGTGGCCTCACTATGTTTAATTCGATATCGGAAATATTAGATGATCTGAAAAAAGGCAAGATGGTTGTCGTTGTCGATGATGAGGACCGTGAAAATGAAGGCGACCTGGTCATGGCAGCTTCATTTGTTAAGCCGCAAGATATAAACTTCATGGCTTCCTATGGCAGGGGGCTGATCTGTGTCCCTATGGAAGATGAGCGGTTATATCAGTTGGATTTACAGCCGATGCAGGAGGCGCGGGGGCCCTCGCGGAAGGCGGATTCATTTTCTACCGCCTGGATGATCTCCGTAGACGCGGCAAAAGAGGTAACCACCGGGATCTCGGCGTTTGACCGCGCGCGGACTATTGAAGTTTTGATCAATCCTCAGGCTAAACCGGAAGATTTGATCCGTCCGGGGCATGTGTTTCCTTTAATGGCTCGCCGGGGAGGTGTTTTGGTCAGGGCCGGGCATACCGAAGCGGCAGTTGATATGACGCGTTTGGCAGGGCTATATCCGGCGGGGGTTATTTGCGAGATCATGAATGATGACGGGTCTATGGCGCGCTTACCGCAGCTTTTGGCCTTTGCCAGGAAGCATAACCTTAAGATCTCTTCGATCGCTCAGCTTATTGAATACCGGCGCCGTTCTGAACGATTGATCGAGCGGGCTTCTGAAACAGTCTTGCCGACTGAATACGGGACGTATCAGTTGATCGTATATAAAGACCTTACCAGGGATCAAGTCCATGTCGCCTTGGTGATGGGTGATTGTAGCGCTCAGCCGGTAGCGGTCCGGGTGCATTCAGAATGCTTGACCGGAGATGTTTTCGGGTCGCTGCGTTGCGATTGCGGCAGGCAGCTGAAGCGCGCGATGCAGATGATCGAGAAAGAAAAAAAAGGCGTTATTCTGTATATGAACCAGGAAGGCCGCGGTATAGGGCTTGTTGATAAGATACGCGCGTATAACCTGCAGGATAAGGGAATGGATACCGTTGAAGCCAATGAAGCGTTAGGCCATAAAGCGGACCTTCGTGACTACGGTATCGGCGCTCAAATTTTGGTTGACCTGGGGCTTAAGAATATCAAGCTTATTACCAATAATCCCCGTAAGATCGTGGGGTTGGAAGGCTATGGCTTAAAAGTCGTGGAGCGAATTGCCCTGGAGATCGAGCCCAATCCGATTAATTATAAATATCTTAAGACAAAGAAAGAGAAGCTCGGACACCAGATCACGATCACGTAATCTTTTGCGGGCGCGCGCCTGAGCAGCCGAGAACTGAATAAAGGAGGAAAGAAATGATGAAAACAATTGAAGGTAATTTGATCGCTAAAAACAAGAAGTTTGCTGTTGTTGTTTCACGCTTTAACGATTTTATCACGAAAGAACTGGTTGCTGCTTGTATCGACACTTTAACCAGGCATGGAGTCGATAAAGAAGACATTTCGATCACCTGGATCCCGGGAGCTTTCGAAATTCCGGTCACCGCGCTTAAGTTAGCTCAAACGAAAGCTTATGACGCCATTATCTGTTTAGGCACGGTTATCCGCGGTTCGACGCCTCATTTTGATTATATCGCCGCTGAGGTTTCAAAGGGCATTGCCAGCGTTTCCATGAATACCGGTTTGCCGGTTATTTTCGGCGTTATTACCGCAGATACTATAGAACAAGCTATTGAACGCGCCGGGACAAAAGACGGGAACAAGGGCAGGGATGCCGCTCTGAGCGCCATTGAAATGGTAAATGTGTTTACTCAAATAAAGTAAAGTAACAGGTTATTTTCGTTATGTTCGTTAATGCCGTTAATTTCGTTTAAGGCGTCAACGAAACTAACGATAATAACGAAACTAACGATAATAACGAATATGCGTAAACGTACAAAAGCCCGCGAATTTGCTTTGCAGATCTTATATCAGATCGATATTACCCGCGATCAATATGAAGCCACCTTGAATAATTTTTGGCAGGCTCATAGTGAAGATGAGATCGATGACGATGTATGCCAGTTTACCGGCGAGTTGGTAAAAGGAGTTATTGAGAACTTAGGATTAATTGATGAAAAGATCGCGCAATACGCCGCGAATTGGGAGCTCACCCGTATGGCTGTGGTCGATAGAAATATCCTGCGGCTGACCGGTTTTGAGCTTTTGTTCCGAGATGATATCCCTCCTAAAGTAGCGATCAACGAAGGCGTTGAGCTTGCTAAGAAATATTCAGATATCAATGCCGGTAAATTCGTTAACGGTATCCTGGACAAAATTAAACTCGAAAAGAATAAATAGGGGCATCCTTACTTATGAAATTCGTCGATCTGCATGTACATACTTTATTTTCCGACGGTACATATTCGCCCGAAGAGCTTATCCTGCAGGCCCAAAGGGTCGGGCTTTCGGCGGTCTCGGCCGTTGATCATGATACCGTAGAGGGTATTCCTTTGCTTATCGAAAGCGCGCGTAGCTGCGGTATGGAAGTCATTCCCGGGATAGAATTGACCGCGCAGTATGAGCGGCTTGAAGTGCATATCCTGGGGTATTTGTTCGATTATCATAACCAGGCTTTACTTCAGCAATTAGAGGCATTACGGGTGATCCGCGTTGAACGCATTTATAAAATAACGGAGAAGCTTCGCGGGATGGGGGTCTCACTTGATCCTGCCGTTGTCTTTTCTCTTTCCGGCAGCGGCACTGTCGGCAGGTTACATATTGCCCGCGCCCTGGTCAAAGAAAAGCTGGTAAGTTGTATTGAGCAGGCATTTAAGAAATATATCGGCGACCGGTCTCCCGCGTACGTGTCCGGTTTTAAATTGTCGCCTCAGGAGGCGGTAGCTTTGATCAAAGAAGCCGGCGGGATCCCTGTTTTGGCGCATCCATACACAATTACTAATGATGATGCCCTGTTAAAGATCATTTCCAGCGGTATCATGGGATTGGAAGTCCATTACCCGGAACATTCTCAGGCAATGGTCAATTTTTATCTGCAATTGGCGCAGCAGTACCACTTGCTTGTTACCGGGGGCTCGGATTGTCATGGAAACGCTAAATCTGAAATAAAGATCGGTTCAATGAAAGTCCCGTATGAGATAGTGGAGAAATTAAAGCAGGCCCAAGAAGGCCTGAGGCGATAGGTAAAGATTATGAGCATGAAAAGAGGCCGCGAATACTATATGGAAAAAGCGCTTCGGTTGGCGTTAAAAGCGCGAGGCGCTACCAGCCCGAATCCGATGGTGGGGGCGTTGGTGGTAAAGAACGGCCGTATCTTGAGCGGCGGGTTTCATGAGAAAGCAGGCCTGGCGCACGCGGAAATTGTTGCTTTGGATAGGGCAGGCCAAGGCGCCCGGAATGCCACGTTATATGTTACCCTTGAGCCGTGCGCGCATTTCGGCAGGACCCCTCCTTGTGTTTCCCGTATCATAGACAGCGGCGTCAAAGAAGTGGTGGTGGGGATGGTCGATCCTAACCCCTGTAATAACGGCAAGGGCATCGAGGCCTTAAGAAAACATGGAATAAAAGTGGAAGTAGGGGTGCTTGAAGATGCTTTGAAGAAAGTAAATGAGGTTTTTATCAAATATATCACTCAGAGATTACCGTTTGTTACGGTCAAAGCCGCCCAATCTTTAGACGGTAAGATCGCCGCTAAAACCGGCGATTCCAAATGGATCACTTCAGATAAGTCCCGGGTGTATAGCCATCGTATCAGGAAGAATTATGACGCTATTATGGTCGGTGTTAATACCGTATTGCGTGATGACCCCCGGCTCAATGCCTGGTTTTCCAAGCATCAGCCGGTCAAAGTTATTATTGACAGCCAATTGAGCACTCCGGAAGACGCGAATATCTTTTTGGATAAGAGTAAAGTGATCATTGGGACTCTTTCCGCCAAGGCCGGCCAGGAGATAGAGAACAGGGAAATTTTAGCTCAAAAGGCAAAGATCCTGGAAGTCAAAGAAAAAACCGGGCAGGTTAATTTAAAGGATTTGATGAAAAAATTAGCGAAATTAGAAATTACCAATGTGCTTGTTGAAGGCGGGGGGACGCTCATTGGTTCATTATTTGATGAGGGGTTGGTTGACAAGGTCTTGTTTTTTATCAGCCCCAAGATCATCGGCGGGAAAGATGCCATCAGTTCAGTTATGGGACAGGGGATATCCCGCGTTGATAAGGCGATCAAGCTTAAACAGGTAAAATACAGGCGTATCGGGGAGGATATCTTGATCGAGGGTTATGTGAGATAAGAAAGACACATGACACAAGTAGTCCCCGCCTTACCGGCAGGCAGGCGGCCCGACAGTAAAATGTGGCCTCTACTATCCTGCTTCGCTCGTAGATAAAATAAGTTTGGTGGAGCTGTGAAATCACGCATTTTTATTCCGGATTTCATCCCGAGTTTCTCTGGTTTTAATTATCGGAAACGAGGGACGCAGGATAGTTCGGCCCGATAAGTTAACTGACCGGAGACAACTTACGTTGCAAAAAGCGCAACGTAAGTTGTGGCCTCTACTACCCTGCTTCGCCCGTGAACAAGAGCAATGATGATAGGGCTGCGCAGGATAGTTCGGCCCGACAGTAAAATAACAGGAGACATCTTACGTCGCCAAAAGGCGACGTAAGATGTGGCCTCACTATGTTTACAGGCATTGTTGAAGAGTTAGGGCAGGTCAAGCAGATACAGCGGCGCGGGAATGTCACGGTAATGACGGTCGCGGCAAAAAAGGTAATTAACGATACATTGATCGGGGATAGTGTCGCTGTTAATGGCGTTTGTTTGACGGTAGTTAAGATAGAACCGGATGCTTTAAGCTTTGACATCATGTCTCAGACGCTTACCGGTACAAACCTTGGAGCGTTGAAAATTGCCGATAAGGTGAACCTTGAACGCAGCCTTCAAGTGGGTCAGCGATTATCGGGGCATTTCGTAAGCGGGCATATCGATGGTATAGGTATTATTCGAAGGAAAAGCCATCGCAACGATAGTGTAAGCCTGGAGATCGCGGTTTCGCAGGAAATCGGAAGTTTTATTGTCTCAAAGGGCTCTATTGCCGTTGATGGGATCAGTTTGACTGTGGCAGTAAGAAAAGGGAATTGTTTTATTGTCTATATTATTCCGCATACGCTGGCGAATACTACCTTAAGCTTTAAGGGGCCCTCTGCTCAGGTCAATATTGAAGCTGATATGTTGATGAAAAAACAAGCTTTGTCGTGAGTAACTGCTAATTCTTGCTAAGGTAAGTGATTTCTGGTATACTTATAAACCGTAATAGAAATCAAGGATTACCCGGATTTGTAGCTGAGTGTATTGGGCGGCGTGCCCCGTTACAAATCCGCCGAATTGATATATAACTGTGGGATTATAGCGTGGGGCGTGCCCCGTTATAAATTTCCCACAGTTTAAGCAATAAAGATTTATAAAGAAGTTTTTTAAGATTAGCGTCTTAGAGATAAGAGGCAGGGTAGTGGGGGCGTGCCCCGTTACAAACCCGCCTTTTTCTTAAGACTCTGTGGTTTGTAACGGGGCGTGGCTCAGTTTGGCTAGAGCGCAACGTTCGGGACGTTGAGGTCACAGGTTCAAGTCCTGTCGCCCCGACCAATTCCCGCCGAAGGGCGGGAATTGACCCCGAGTCTCCCAAGGTTTTATTTATTGGAGACGAGGGGTAAAATATTCTTAAACGACGATTAATCCCGATTTTTAGTCGTTTTAGTATTACGTAACGATAGTTTTAATATCACGTATTTAAAGCTATTTCCCATTTTAAAGGATTTTGACAAGAAAAAACCATTTGTATGGTTTTGACTGTGTGCATAATCTACCCTTCAGAAGTTTTTTATCCTTAAATAACTATTCTTTCATGAAGAAGCAAATCCATGTATTGTATACCGGCAGCGTCCAGGGTGTAGGGTTTCGTTTTATGACCGAATCAATAGCCCGTTCATTGTCGGTCGGTGGATGGGTTAAGAATCTTGCTAACGGTCAGGTCGAAGTTGTCGCGGAAGCGGAAGAAGGATTATTAAAAGATTTTTTAGGCCGGATCACGCAGGCTTTTGAGCGTTATATCCGCGATACGCAGGTTGACTGGCTTGATGCGTCCGGCGATCTTAAGACCTTTGAGATCAGGCACTAGCCGATAACCGAAATAATGCGCTACGGGATAATAGGCGATATTCATTCCAATCTGGAAGCTCTCCAGGCAGTCTTGCAGGCATTAAGCCTGGAGCGTGTTGATGAATATCTTTGCGTAGGCGATATAGTCGGCTATGGCTCAGACCCTCAGGAATGTATTGATAGAGTTAAAGAGCGCGTAAGCATGACGGTCGCGGGGAATCATGATCAGGCAGCGGTGGATCTGTTCCCGGCCCTCTATTTTAATTCTTACGCTCAAAAAGCCATTTCCTGGACAAAAAAGAACATTTCCGAAAGTGGTAAGGATTTCCTGAGGCCTTTGCAGTTAGTATATCAGAATAAGGATTTGACTTTGGTCCACGGGAGCCTCATCAACCCGGGGGACTTTAAATATATAACAGAACCCGGAGCGTTGGAATCTACCTTTGATCTGCTGGAAGGTAATATTTGTTTTATCGGCCATACTCATACGGCAGGTATATTTACGCAGGATGGGACGGGGAAAAGAGCGTATCAGAAAGCCGGTTCTCTGGAGATAGGCAAGGGCGGTAAATATATCGTTAATGTCGGTAGTGTCGGCCAGCCGCGGGATTCTGATTGTCGGGCTTCCTGTTGCATATACGATACTGTTACCGGAAAAGTCAGCCTGAAGCGCGTTGATTATGATGTGCAGCTCGCAAGAAAGAAGATCATTGAACGGGGATTACCTTATTTTTTAGGAGACCGCCTTCTTTCAGGTCAATAACTTTGAGGGAAAGAATAATTGAGTGGTTGCCGGTGAGAAGGTTTTGCCGAGCACCGATAACCGATAACACCCGGCGCTAATCGGAATTGCGCCGGTGCGCGCTTGCTGCGCAGCCGACCACCGAGTAAATGTCAGAAAATATCAAGAAGAAAATAGAGAAGTTGCGCGCTGAGATAACCCGCCATAATTATTTATATTATGGCGTCTCTGACCCAAAGGTCTCCGACAAAGAATATGACGACCTGGTGGAGCGGCTTAGAAAGCTGGAAGCGCGGCATCCTGAATATATGAAGAGCGACTCACCGACGGTGAAAGTCGGCGGCGTGCTCCTTGAGGGCTTTAAGGCGGTCATGCATAAACAAAAAATGCTGTCGCTGGATAATAGCTATTCCATCGAAGATTTAAAAGATTGGGATGCCCGGGTGCGTAAGGGGCTGCGTTCAGGCGGTACAATAGAATATGTGGTTGAGCTTAAGATCGACGGGGTCAGCGTTAACCTTGCTTATGAGCGGGGATCGCTTCGTGTCGGGGCCACCAGAGGGGACGGGGAAACCGGCGAAGATGTAACAGAGAATATTCGGACCATCCATTCTGTCCCCCCGGCGCTTTCAGGCCGGGATATTCCGGGTTTTATCGAAATTCGGGGAGAGGTGTATATTGATAGAAGGAGTTTCTCCGAACTCAACAAGCAGAAAGAAAATGACGGAGATGTCCCGTTCGCTAACCCGCGTAACGCGGCCAGCGGATCCTTAAAATTGCTGGACAGCGCTATGGTCGCTCAACGCAAGCTTGAATTCTTTGCTCATTCCCGGGGAGAGTTCCGCGGCGTTACGATAAACTCGCATGAGGAGTATTTTAAGAGGTTAAAGGATTGGGGGATCCGCGTTAATCCGCATTGGAAGCTTTGCCGGGATATTGATGAAGTTATCGCTTATTGCCTGTTTTGGCAGGGGAAAAGAGAATCTTTGACGTACGATATTGACGGGATCGTCGTTAAGGTAAATAGCTTCGCTCAGCAGGAAGAACTGGGTTTTACCTCAAAAAGCCCCCGTTGGGCTGTTGCCTATAAATTCCCCGCCCAACAAGCTACAACTGAAGTTATAGATATCAAGGTCAATGTCGGCAGGACGGGTGTTATTACTCCTACAGCGGAGCTGTTGCCTGTTGAATGCGCGGGAGTGATCATTAAGAACGCGACACTGCATAATTTTGATGAGATCAAGCGCCTGAATGTCAGGGTCGGAGACCGGGTTTTGATCGAAAGAGCGGGAGAGGTCATCCCTAAGGTCGTTAAAGTGGTTGAATCCCGGGGGAAAAAAGCGTTTTTAGCTCCTGCCGCCTGCCCTGTATGTTCGGGAAAAGTTGTTAAAGAAAAAGAAGAAGATGTCGCCTATCGCTGCATTAATCCGTTGTGCCCCGCGCAGCTGGAGCGCGGGCTTCTGCATTTTGCCAGCCGGGAAGCGATGGATATCGTCGGTATGGGAGAGTCGGTGGTGAGCCAGTTGGTAACGTTGAATTTGGCCGGAAACTTCGCCGATATTTATAAACTCACTCTGGATGACCTGCTGCGGCTGGAATTATTTAAAGATAAAAAAGCGCGCAATTTGCTCAATGCGATCCAGGACAGCAAGAAGAAATCGTTATCGCGGCTTCTCTTCGGGCTGGGGATCCGTCATGTCGGTCAAAAAGCGGCATATGTGTTAGCCGGGCGTTTTAAGAACATGGATAATATCATGTCAGCGCATAAGGGTGATTTTGACGCGATCCCTGAAGTCGGAGAAGTGGTGGCTCAGTCTCTGGTAAATTATTTCGCGATGCCTCAGACAAAGAAATTGATCGAAGCTTTACGCGGTGAGGGCGTGAATTTGATAGAAGCATCAAGAAATATAAAGGCAACGCCTTTGGCAGGTAAACAGGTGGTTTTTACCGGAGGGCTTTCCGGATTTAGCCGCACTCAGGCAGAAGACGCTCTCCGCAAGGCCGGCGGCATCCCCTGTTCCAGCGTGAGCAAAAGAACTGACCTGGTGGTCACCGGGGGTGTCCCGGGTTCGAAATTAAATAAGGCCAGGCAATTAGGGGTTTCGATCATTGATGAAAAAGAATTTGTTCGTTTAATGGAGGGATAAGACAGCGTATGAATAAAAACAAGTTTTGCGGTATGCCGGTCCTCTTGGCAGGAATAGTTATTGTATGTTTGTTAACGTGCGGTTGCGAGGCTTTGGTGCGTAAGTTTACCCGTAAGCAAAAAAAAACAGAATTGCCGCAGCAGGAGATGCTTCTTGAGCCTGTTGTGTATGACGTTCAGCCAAGCCCGGCGCAGGAACGCTACCGTCAGGCATTGTTATTGTGGAAATCCTGGCATGGAGAATTGATCGATTCATTGACGGGCCGTGATGCGAATCAGAAACGGCAGGTCAATTGCGTCAGAGAGGCTATAGGAAATCTGCAAGAGATGCGTTCTTTATTGAACAGCCGGAAGCAGGCTTTGCTGGATGCCTCTTTAGCCTCGATGCGCGAACTTGAGGTAAAGGTGGCAGGCGATACTTATGGAAATAATGTATCTGCGCTTCGATCGCTTGCCGAGAAGATTAAAAGGAATATTTCAAAAGATTTCTCGTTTAATAAAGTTAGCAAAGATATTGTGCAGGATGAGGGAAAGAAATAGAGTGTTTTAGCAGGTAAGGGGTAGGGTTATGAGGTTTGTATGGTTGTTGGGTAAAGGTTAAGTAATTATAGTAAATACCAACTACTGAACCAAACTACTAAACTAACGTCTTTATCTTAACCAAACAACATAACCAGTTAATCTTATAATTTTAACAAAATTACCGTGTTATTGAGAAAATACGGGTTTTAGTTGTATCACAACGTTGATACGTGCAATTTATTTAAGATTGGGCCAATAAATGTTACTAGAAACGGTTTGTGTGGGAGAGTTGCAGGTTAATTGTTACATCCTCGCCTCTGGAGAGGGGGAGGACGCGATCATTATTGACCCCGGAAGCCAGCCGGATAAGATCAAAGCGGTATTGCAGCGGCATAAATTAAAGCCGGCGTTTGTTATCAATACGCATGGGCATTTTGACCACATCGGCGCTGATGACGATTTCGGCGTGCCTGTTCTGGCGCATAGTAACGATGCTCCCCTGTTAAAGGACCCTTGCCTTAACCTGTCCGCTTTTTTTGCTCCCGCTCCCGTACGCGTTGCTTCAGAGGTGCGGGAAGTCAACAACCATGAAATGATCGCTTTGGATGATATACAACTGGAAGTCTTGGAGGTGCCGGGGCATTCTCCGGGAGGAATGGCGCTTCTTCTGAAAAGCCCGGGTAAACAGATGGTTTTTACGGGGGATTCCTTGTTTTGCCGGGGCATCGGCAGGACCGATTTTCCCGGCGCCAGCGGCGAAATGCTTATTGACGCTATCAGGAAGAATCTCCTGGTTTTAAACGATGATACCGTCATCTATCCCGGCCACGGGCCGTCATCGACGATAGGGCAGGAGAAAGCGGGAAACCAGTTTTTGTACGATGCATGAACTTATCGATGTTTTCTTAAATTACTTGTCGGTTGAGCGCGGCCTTGCGCAGAATACGATCCTTTCTTACCAAAAGGACCTTATGCTCTATCTGGATTTTTTGAAGAGTGAGAGCGTGGATTCATTATCCAAGGCGACGCGCAACAGCGTTTCAAATTTTATGTTCTCCCAGAAAGACAGGGGGATATCGGCTAATTCTATTTCCCGAAGGTTAGCCGCTATTCGCATGTTCCACCGGTTTTTGCTGAGAGAGCGTATTTTGAAAAACGATCCTACGGTATTAGTCGATACTCCCAAGTTATCCAAGAAGATCCCGGAGACGCTTTCGTTTAACGAAGTCGAAGCGTTATTGAGCGGGCCCTCGCTGCGGGACAGGCAGGGGATACGGGATAAAGCTATCCTTGAAACCTTATACGCAACCGGCATGCGGGTTTCGGAAGTGTCTGATTTAAAGACGGACGATGTAAACCTGGAGGTCGGTTTTTTGCGCTGCATCGGTAAAGGCAATAAAGAGCGGGTCATTCCTCTCGGCAAGAAAGCGATCACGAGCCTTATCCGGTATAAAGAAGCCAGCCGCGGCCGGTTTTTAGCTTCCGGCGAAAAGCCGAAGCAGGCTGCCGCCGTCCCCGGGGCTTTTCCTGCAGCCAGGAAAAAAGATACCGAATATTTATTCTTAAGCAGGTTGGGCAAAAGAATATCCCGTCAATCATTATGGAAGATCATTAAGCGCTATGCGCGGCAGGCAAGGATAAAAAAGACCTTGAAACCGCATACCCTGCGGCATTCCTTTGCGACCCATTTATTAGAGCGGGGAGCCGACCTGCGTTCAGTGCAGGAGATGCTGGGGCATTCGAATATTTCCACGACCCAGATTTACACGCATATTAATAAGGACAGGCTTAAAACCATACATAAGATGTTCCATCCCCGGCCATAGCTATGAAAGGAAAGATATAGAAAATGAAAGAGTATTTAGACCGGCTGCCGCAGGACATTATCGCGATCATTCGGTGCGCCCAGAAAGCAAGCACTGAAACGGGATGCCGCGTATTCCTGGTCGGCGGGTTCGTGCGGGATTTGATCCTGGGGGTTAAGAATTTTGATGTTGATATGGCGGTTGAGTCTGACGGTATCAGGTTCGCGCGTAACCTGGGAAGTAAGCTCGGCGCCAAGGTCATCGCGCATCGGCGCTTTGGGACCGCGACATTGCTCATGAAGCCTCACGGTAAAGTCGATATCGCGACCACCAGAAAAGAAGACTATCCTTATCCTGCCAGCCTTCCGGAAGTCAGGGAGGGCCGTTTGGAAGATGACCTGTTGCGGCGCGACTTTACCATTAATTCATTGGCGATCAATATTTCCGCTTGCGGTTTCGGGACTTTGATCGACGTCTGCGGCGGTAAGAGCGACTTAGCCGCCGGAGAGGTCCGCGTTCTTCACGAGCGCAGCTTCATTGACGACCCGACGCGCATCTTGCGTGCGGTCAGGTTTGAGCAAAGGTATGATTTCCGGATAGAAGCAAAGACGCTCTTATTGTTAAAGGCGGCGGCAAAAGAACGCATCCTGCAGCGGGTCCAGCCGCAGCGCCTGCGTGATGAGCTGATCTTGATCTTAAAAGAACCAAAGCCCTTGAGGCCGCTTGCGCGCCTGCGGGATTTACGATGTTTAGGTTTTATCAGCCCGCGTTTTTCATTGCCTCCGGCGACCTGCCGGCTCTTTTGCGCAATTGACAAAGAAGTTGCCTGGTTCGCCGAGAATCATAATCACCGCCGGCATTTAGATGTCTGGGTGATATACCTGATAGCGCTTTTGGAGCATTGGGGAGGCAAACAAGTAAAATTAATTTGTGACAGGTTTGTGTTCCGTAAGTCAGAGGTCCGGAAGGTCTTCAATTTTAAGCGCTTTCGGCCGGCACATGCCGCGCTGTTGAGTAAAAGCGCTCTTAAACCGAGCCTGATCTATCGGGCCTTGGAGCCGTTAAGTTATGAAGAGATCATTCTGCTGCGGGCAAAATACAGGAATAAGATCTTCCTGCGGCATCTCGAAGAATTTATCAGTATCCATAACGAGATACGCATCGCGGTATCCGGTCATGATCTTCACGGGTTGGGGGTATTACCCGGGCCGGCGTATCAGGTTATTTTTAAAAAGGTTTTGGATGCCCGGCTGGACGGAAAGCTGAGCGGCCGGCATGAAGAGTTGATGTTCGTGCGGGAATTAGCGAAACCGTATCTTACGCAGACGCATAAGTATTAAAAGAGCAATGATCACCGGTGTTTTAAAGATAGCGTTGTGTTTATGCCGTATATATACATATCAGGCTATAACGCAAGTTAAAAGGCTAAAGTATAAATAACAAAGGAAGTTTAAAGGTCAAAGATCCAATTTTAAAATTCGGCCTTTGAACTTTTGCCTTCCTTTGTTCTTTAATCTTTAAACTTTGGAATTAATTTGTATTCCCAGGGGTCCGGGTTTATATTGATTCGTATAAGTGTTTTTTTATGGTAGAATTATAAATAAAGGCAGGTATATTTCTTCGATTGCCGAAAATAAGGAGATAAGATAATGTCCAGGCATGATAAAGTTCAGGAAACGTTGAAGCGTGAAATAAGCACTATCCTGCAGGCCGAGCTTAAAGACCCTCGCCTTGGCTTTACCACAATAACCAAGGTGGAAATGTCAAAAGATCTGCGCTACGCGAAGGTGTTTTATAGCGTTTTGGGGCAAGATACCGATCATCTGAAGACTAAGCAGGCATTGGATTCCAGTTTAGGATATATCCGCAAATTGATCGCTGAGCGCGTGCAGTTACGCTTTACTCCTGAGATCGTTTTTAAGGAGGATAAATCTTCGGAATACAGTTTTGAGATACAGAAAGTCATAGATGAAATAAAAGGATCGGATAAGGCTTGAGGCTTGAAGGGAGAAGCGGCTTATGGGATTAGCTGAAACAGCGTCTTTTATAAAAAAGAACGATAATTTTCTTATCACCAGCCATGTTAATGTCGAGGGCGACGCCCTTGGTTCTGAATTGTCGTTTTACCGGCTTTTGAAAGCGTTAGGCAAGAAAGCGGTAATGGTTAATGAGGAATATCCTCCCGCGGAGTACGCGTTCTTGCCGGATGCCGCTCTTATAAAAAGGTTCGACCGGGGCGTGCGTAAAATAAAATTCAATTGTTTTGTCTCACTTGATTGCTCCGACCTTAAACGGACGGGGATAGTCCATACGCTCAATGATATCCGTAAGCCCGTCCTCAATATCGACCACCATGTGAGTAACCAGCGCTTTGGGGATGTTAATCTCGTGGACGCGGCGGCTTCTTCGTGCACGGAGATCATTTTCGCGTTATATAAATATATGCGCGTCCCTCTCGACCGGGACACGGCCCTTTTGTTGTACGTCGGTATATTGACTGATACGGGATCGTTCCGGTATTCCAATACCACCAGCCGTACCCACCGGATCACCGCTGAACTTTTGAAGCATCATTTGGATACTCCTTCGATCTACAGGAAATTATATGAAAATATCCCTTTTCGGGATATGCAGCTGTTGAGCAGCGTCCTGCCCTTTATGAAGCTTGAATTCGAAGGAAGATTAGTATGGTTTGCCGTGAAGAAAGAAATGCTCAGGAAGCAAAGCAGCGTCGGGACCGGCTTTGACCTTTCGGAGCATATCTTGAGCTTCGCCCGTTCCATAAAAGGTATTGAAGTCGTGGTATTATTTAAAGAGAACTTGCAAAAAAGAAATGAAGTCAGGGTGAATTTCCGCTCTCGGGGGGGAGTTGATGTTAACGCCGTCGCCCGGTGTTTCGGGGGCGGGGGCCATAAAACCGCAAGCGGCGCCACGATCCCCGGGACGCTCGATGATGTCAGAAGAAAGGTCCTGCGGAAGCTTAAGTTCAGCCTTTTAGAAAATCAAAACTAACCCTTCGGCCAACTTGATAATTTTGACAGCGACTGTTGCTTAAGGGTAGATAAGGGGCAGGCCGTATAAATAGTCCATGGCCGATGTTTCATGGACTATAGCTTATCGTCGAAAGACGCATGCCGTATTTATTTCTTCCCCATGGATGTGATCTATTCGTTATCTCAATTGAAACAATACCCTCTGCCGGCTGTTGCTATCGGTGTCTTCGACGGCTTGCACCGGGCGCATCGCCGGATCATCCGCTACGCGCTGAAGCGTTCGCGCGCGACGGGAGGGACGGCCCTGGTGGTGACGTTTTATCCTCATCCCCGGGGGAAAGAAAGTATTTATTCTTTGGAGCACCGGTTGAAATTGATCGAGGAGCTCGGAGTTGACGCGTGCCTGGTCATCCGTTTTACCAGGAATTTTTCTCTCCTTAGGGCGGGTCATTTCCTGGAAAAGATCATCATACAAAAGATCCATGCGGAGTCTGTTTGCGTGGGGGAGGATTTCAGGTTCGGCAGAAATGCCGAGGGAGATGTCTCGCTGCTGCGCGCGTATTCCCGGCAGGGATACTACCGGTTAAAAGTCTTTGATGTTATTAAGGCCCGCGGCCGGGCGGTCAGCAGTACCTTTATCCGTTCACTTATTCTTACCGGAAAGCTGTCGCAGGCCAAGCGGCTGCTCGTTCATCCGGTGAGTGTTTTTGGCAGGGTCGTCCGGGGGGAGGGTGTGGCTACCAGGTTAGGATTCCCGACGGCAAATGTCTCCCCTCACCATGAGATCGTTCCTCCTGCCGGTATCTATGCCGTGAAAATCATCCGCAAGGGCGCGGTATTAAGGGGGGTTTGTTATATCGGCAGAAAGCCGACATTCAAGCGCCGTACGGGAAGCAGCCTTCATATCGAGGTCCATATTTTCGGCTTTTCCCGTGATATATACGGAGAATACCTCGAAATTCAATTTATCAAAAAGATCCGCAACGATAAGAAATTTTCTTCACCGCAGGCTCTCGGCCTGCAGATCAGCCGCGATATCGCTCAAGTTAAAGCCTTTTTTACCCGCCACTAAGCTATACCACAACATATCAACATAAGAGCACTATCTGCTACTATACCTAGTATTATAAATAATTTGTGTATTTTTTAACTTGACAAAGAATCAATTATTATCTATACTTTTGATACAAAGTGGTAATAAGTGGTACAAAGTGGAAGGGATAAAGTTATGTTCTATGGAGAATATGTTCATTCTATAGACCGTAAGGGGCGGATTATTCTTCCTTCTCGATTCCGGGAGGTCGCAAAGGGGAATTTTATTGAGAAATTCTTTGTGACCAGAGGCTTGGATAAGTGCCTTTTTATGTTCGCGGAAGAGGAATGGCGCGCGCAAGAGCAGAAATTTAAGGCCGTTTCTTTTACCAGGCAGGAGTCGCGTATTTTTAACCGCCTCTATTTCTCCGGGGCTATTGAGGCCAATCCCGACCGGCAGGGCAGGATATTACTGCCGCAATATTTGAAAGATTACGCTGATATTAAAAAAGAGGTTATTGTCGTCGGTGTTTCAAACAGGATAGAGATCTGGTCAAAAGACAAGTGGGGAGAGTTTTATGGTAACTGGCAACAGTCATTTGAGCAGATTGCTGAAAAGTTAATCGAGCCCGGCTGAGAGCTCTTCGCATAAAGATAGAATCGTGGAACAGAAATTGCATACGCCCGTAATGCTTACGGAAGTCCTGGATCATTTGAATTTAGCCCCCGGCAAAATAATTGTTGACGCTACCGTCGGGACCGCGGGCCATAGTATCGATATCATCAAACGTATCTCTCCCGGAGGCAAGCTCATTTGTATCGATCGTGACGAGGCTTCCTTGCGGGTCGCGCAGGAGCGTTTGGCGGATTATCGCCGGAATTGTGAATTTGTCTATAGTAATTTTCTGGAGCTTGATACGGCCCTTGAATCCTGTCATGTCAGGGGAGTAGACGGTTTTGTTTTCGATCTGGGTATTTCTTCGTATCAGTTGGATGACCCTGACCGGGGATTTAGCTTTCAGAGCGAGGGGCCGCTCGATATGCGTTTGGATAAGAACAGCTATATCAGTGCCTATGACCTGGTCAATAACCTGAACGAAGATGAAATATCCACTCTTTTGTGGGTTTTCGGCCAGGAGCGCTGGCATAACCGTATTGCCCGGTATTTGGTTGCCGAGAGGCAAAAACACCCGATTTCAACAACGCAGCAGTTAAGCGATATTGTGGTTAAAGCGATCCCTCCCCGGTATAGGGGGCACCAGCGTATTCATCCGGCTACCCGGACGTTTCAGGCAGTGCGTATCGCGGTTAACCGTGAGATCGAAGCGATCGATATCGCCATTACTAAAGCGATCGGGTACCTTAATCATACGGGGCGGATTTGCGTGATCGCGTTCCATTCATTGGAAGACCGGGCGGTCAAGGTAGCGTTCCGTAAAGAAGCTGCTGCCGGCCGGATAAAGATCATTACTCCCAAGCCGCTTGTGCCGTCGCAAGAGGAAATAGCGTTGAATCCTGCGAGCCGGAGCGCTAAGTTCAGGGTTGCAGAGAAGGTAATTGTTTCATAACTTTTGATTATATGAAATTATCCAGGTTCCTGGTCATAGCTGTTTTCGTAACATCTTTTGCCGTCCTGTATGTCTGGCAGCAAACGGAGATCATCCGTCTTGCGTATACCGGGCAGAAAAGCCTGAGCGTATTTCAGGATTCTCTTGATAATAATTCCGTCTTACGATATAATTTAAAGCGTAAAACCTCGCTTATTAATATCGGCAATAGGGTGGAAGGGAATAAAGATTTCCAGATGCCTGACAGCTATTGTTTGGTTAAATTAGCTTCTCAAAAAGAAGATCTCGGGTTGGTAAGCCGCGCCCCTGTTAAGCGTGAAAATATTTTAGCCCGTCTTTTCGGCATTAAGATGCAAGCGCAGGCGCAGACAATTGAATCAGGAGCAGGCAGTCCTGCGAATCGTTCTAAATATGTCGGTAAACGTTAAAAGATCGCGGGTGTAGGGTTTATCCAGTAGCAGTGGGAATAGTGCTGTTTTGATGACTCTATTCCTTTAAACATATATCAGGGTGTATATATTCAGTTATCGCCGCAAAGTCAAGGCGGTATTCTTATTATTCCTTTTGTTCCTTGGCGTATGTATCGCCCGCGTTTTCTATATCCAGTTCTTCCGCAGCGCATATCTTGCCGAAATCGCCCGAAAACAACAGAGTTTATTCGTTGAGTTGGAGCCTCGCCGCGGGACTATCTATGATACAAATTTACGTCCGCAGGCGGTGAACCTGGCTGTCGACTCCTTTTACGCCTCCGCGCGTGATATTCCTGAAAAAGATAAAGAAACGATCGCTCGGCTTTTGGCGCCTATTCTTAATACTCCCGCGGCCACTTTAAAAGAAAAATTATCGCGCAGAAAAGCGTTTGTCTGGCTGTCGCGTAAAACAACGCCTCAACAGAGCGAAGAGATCAAGGGCCTTAAGCTAAAGGGTATCGGTTTCCTTAAAGAAAGCAAGCGTTGTTATCCGAACGCGTATTTGGCCAGCCATATTATCGGTTTCTCCGGCTTGGATAATACCGGGCTGGACGGCATTGAATTATGTTTTGACCGGTATTTAAAGGGGAAAGACGGATGGTCGTTGATCATGAGGGATGCCCATCAGAAAAAACTTGATCTTTCCGACAAGATGGTGGCTGCCTCCGACGGCAATGATATTATCTTGACTATCGATGAGGTCATTCAATATATCGCGGAGCGTGAGCTTGACAAAGCTTTTAAGCATTACAATGCCCGGGGTGCCAGTATCATCGTTATGAACCCTCATACGGGGGAGATCCTCGCGCTCGCCAACCGGCCTACTTTTGATCTGAATGAATATTCTCAAAGTAAGCCCGAGTTCAGGCGTAACCGGGCGATATGCGATCTCTTTGAGCCGGGTTCGGTCTTTAAGGTCGTGACCGCCTCAGCCGCTTTGGAAGAAAAGAGGGCCTCTGAAAGAGACAAATTCTTCTGCGAGAACGGGGCCTGGCGCGTGGCTAACCATGTTTTGCATGACCACACGGCGCACGGTTGGTTGAGCTTCCGCGAAGTTTTTGAACAATCCAGTAATATCGGAACGACCAAAGTAGCGCAGCTTTTAGGCGGGGATATCCTTTACCGCTACGCGAGCGATTTCGGGTTTGGGGCAAAATTAGGGATTGATATCCCGGGTGAGATTTCAGGCATGCTTAAACATCCGCGCTTTTGGTCGAAGACTTCGATCGCGGCTATACCTATCGGACAAGAGGTGGGCGTTACCTTATTGCAATTAGGCTCGGCGATCTCGGTTGTCGCTAACGGCGGGAATTTGATGAAGCCGTATATCGTAAAAGAGATCCGCGATCCTTTAGGACAGCCGATTAAGCGCTTTTATCCCGTTATGATCAGAAAAGTTATTTCCGCGGACACGGCCGCCCGTATAGGGAAAATCCTTACCGGTGTGGTTGACACCGGTACGGGGCAGTTGGCAAAGGTCCCCGGCGTAAGCGTTGCCGGTAAAACGGGGACCGCGCAGAAATTGGAGCCTAACGGGGCATATTCACATAATAAGTTCATCGGTTCTTTTATCGGGTTTGCCCCCGCGGTAGACCCGGAAATCGTTATTGTCGTTACTCTCGATGAGCCTCGCCCGTATTATTATGGAGGGGTTGTCGCCGCGCCGGTATTTAAGAATGTCGCCGCGGATGTACTGAAATACTTAAAATCAAGTGAGTCCTATGAGAAAGTCGCCGCGTTATATGAACTTGAGAGAACTCGTTAAATCCATAGAGCAGTATTGCGATAGGTTTTCTTCGGTGCCACAGCCGCCGGCGCTGCGAAAGCTGCGGCAAAAGAAGGCCGTTCCGCCGGTTCCTGCCGGTTTTGATGTCCCGGTACGCGGGATAAGCTGTAATTCAAAAACGGTCCGGAAAGATTTTGTTTTTGTCGCGGTAGAAGGGGCTTCTCAGAACGGCAATACGTTCATTCAAGAAGCGCTTCACCGGGGGGCGTCTGCCGTGATATTTAAGCCTGCGGCAGGTTCAGTCCCCTTCTTACCGGCGCTCCAGCGCGAAAAGAAAGCGGTATTCATTGAAGTTACCGATACGCGTAAAGCGGCAGCGCGCCTGGCCGCTGAATTTTATCACCATCCGTCTTCGAAAATGAAGGTCACCGGTATTACCGGCACCAACGGTAAGACGACGGTTTCATATTTGATCGAGGCGATCCTGAAAGAATCCGGAAGTGTCCCTGCGGTCATCGGAACGGTCAATTACCGCTTTCCCGGTTGTTCGGTCCCGTCAAAGAACACGACTCCCGGGCCGTTTGAACTGCAGAAAATGTTTGATACCATGGTTCACCGGGGCGTTGATAATTGCGTGATGGAGGTTTCATCTCACGCCTTGGACCAGGATCGCTGCGAGGGGATAGATTTCTTTTCCGCGGTCTTCACTAATTTGACGCATGACCATCTGGATTATCACCGGACCCTGGAGAAATATTTCCACGCCAAGTCGAAGTTGTTTAAAGGTTTGTCCGGGAGCGCCCGCGCGGTGATCAATAACGACGATCCGTACGGCAGAAAACTAAAAAGATCGACGAAGGCGCAGGTTATCACCTATGGTATTGAGCGCACATCCGATGTTTCGGCGCGTGATATTTCCATGGATAAGGGATCTATCCGGTTTATTCTTTCGATCCCGGGCGCGCAGGCTCAAATACAGTCAGAGCTTATCGGCCGTCATAATGTGTATAATATCCTCGCCGCGGTTGCCTGGGGGGTATCTGCGGGAGTGGAGGTCCGCGCCATGCGGCAGGCGATCGGGAAATTCAAATCCGCCCCGGGGCGGCTTGAGCGGGTAGCCTGCGACCGGGATATATGTATTTTTGTCGATTATGCCCATACCGATGACGCGCTGAAGAATGTTATAGGCGCGTTGCGTCAAGTCGCCGAAAGAAAGGTCATTGTTGTTTTCGGCTGCGGCGGCCAGCGCGACAAGGCCAAGCGCCCGAAAATGGGAAGAATAGCTTCAGAGTTGGCGGATTACGTGGTTATTACTACCGATAACCCCCGTTCTGAGGATCCCGCGGCGATCATGAATGATATTAAGCGGGGAATCACAAAAGATAATTATTGCCTGGTTACGGATCGTTATGAGGCGATAAAGAAAGCTTTGTCGGTTGCCCGCGCGAAAGATATTATTTTAGTGGCGGGCAAAGGGCATGAAAATTATCAGATATTAAAAAATACCGTGATAGCTTTTGATGATCGAAAGGTGATCCAGGAATGTTTACAATCGATGAACTGATAGCAGCGTCAGGCGCCCGCCTTCTTCGGGGCGGCAGGGGTGAGAAGATCAAGGGGATCTCGATCGATTCCCGGAAAGTCCTGCCCCGGCAGGCTTTTGTCGCCATTAAAGGCGATAATTTCGACGGACATGATTTTATCGAAGCCGCGGTCAAGAAAGGGGCCGGTTGTATCATTAAACAAAAAGACCGAGCTCTCCCTGAGAAAATATTTCGCCGTATATCAAAAGCGGCGGTCATGGAGGTGGATGATACGGTCAAGGCGTTAGGCGATATCGCGTGTTTCCACCGCCGGAGATTTTCCATTCCCGTTATCGCGGTCACCGGGTCCAACGGAAAGACGACGACCAAAGAAATGGTCTCCTGGGTTTTGTCCGGCCGTTTAAAGGTTTTGAAAAATGAAGGGACCCAGAATAATCATATCGGTCTACCGATGACTTTATTGCAATTGACCGGCCGTCATGAGGCAGCGGTCTTAGAGGTCGGGACGAACCATTTTGGGGAAGTGGCCTATTTGGCGGATATTTGCCTTGCTACTATCGGGGTCATTACGAATATCGGGCCGTCGCATTTGGAGCATTTTCATGATTTAGCGGGCGTGGCGCAAGAGAAATATTCATTGATCAGGCATTTACGGGGACCTGCTCTTGCCGTGCTCAATGCCGATGACGCGGCGTTATATCCAAAGCTTATCAATCCTGGCGAGGGGGTTACGAGCGTCGGTTTCGGGATGAAGAAAGCAAGCGATTTTACCGCTTCCCGGCTTAACTATCGGGGGGGGAAATTGCGGTTTTGCGTGGAATGCGTTTCGGCCGTATCTCAGCTTAAGGCTGCCCGTAAAAAATATGCGTTTACTTTAAATACTTTAGGATACTATAATGTATCTAACGCCCTGGCGGCTATTACGCTTGGCCGGATTTTCGGCATGGGATATCCGGATATTACCGCGCGCTTAAAGAGCTTTAAGTTCCCGGATAAACGGCTGAAGCTTAAGAAGGTTAAGAATATAACATTTCTTGACGATTCGTATAACGCTAATCCTGCCTCGTTGAATCAGGCGTTTGACGCGTTGTCTCATTGCGCCTCCAGAGGCAGGAAGATCTGCGTTATGGGCGATATGCTGGAATTGGGCAGGGATAAAGAATTGTATCACACGAAAGCAGGAGTTGAAGCCGCGCATGTTTGTGACGTTATTGTCGCCGTAGGCAAACTTTCCCGGCTGGCTGCCCGGGCCGCCCAAAAATGCGGTTTTGATACTAAAAACATATTTACCTGTGATTCTTCATGCCAGGCGAAAGATATTTTAGTTAAAGAGGTATCACCGAATAAAGATGACATTGTTTTGATCAAGGGGTCTCGCCTCATGAAAATGGAAGACCTTTTAAAATCTTTTTAGTTCTTTTAGCTTGCCTTTTGCATAACTGAGAGCTCACTTGTATGCTGTATTATCTGTTTTACCCTTTACATACTGTTATCTCCTTTTTTAATATATTCCGGTATATAACTTTTCGGGCCAGTATGGCAACGGTCACCGCGTTCTTTATCAGCCTCCTTTTAGGGCCGATAATGATCAGGATCCTTACCCGCTTATCGATCGGGGAGAATATCAGGAAAGAAGAGAGCGCGCGGTTATACGACCTGCACAGCAAGAAACAAGGGACCCCTACCATGGGAGGGATCTTGATACTCGTGGCGGTTTTTGTTTCCATGGCGTTGTGGTCGGATATTTTAAATAAGAATGTTTTGATCGTTTTGTTCGGCACCTTGTGGCTGGGGGTGACCGGTTTTATCGATGATTACCAGAAACATATCAGGAAATGCTCTAAAGGCCTGACGGCGACCTCGAAATTCACCAGCCAGATCGTTCTCGGACTGATCATCGGGATCATTTTGTTTTTCGACCCGAACAATACGACCCGCCTGGATATCCCGTTCTTGAAAGACGTTTCCGTCAATTTAGGGCTGGTGTATATCTTATTCGTCATTCTTGTCATTACCGGTTCTTCCAATGCCGTTAACCTTACCGACGGGCTTGACGGCCTGGCTATCGGGACGGTTATTATGGCGTCGGTAGCGTTCGGCGTTTTGTGCTATGTTTCAGGCAATATCCGCTTCAGCGAATATTTGTTTATTCCCTATATTAAAGGAAGCGGGGAATTGACGGTATTTTGCTCGAGTATTTTAGGGGCGGGGTTGGGGTTTTTATGGTTTAATTGCCATCCCGCTTCGATCTTTATGGGTGATGTCGGTTCATTGGCATTAGGCGGGGCGCTCGGGATCGTCGCGCTCCTGATCAAAAAAGAGCTTTTACTGGTCATCGTCGGCGGTATATTCGTGATCGAATGTTTATCGGTTATTTTGCAGGTAGCGTCGTTCCGGCTGACAAAAAAACGTATATTTAAGATCGCCCCTATACATCATCATTTTCAGTTCCTCGGCTGGCAGGAAAATAAAGTTATCGTCAGGTTCTGGATCATTGCCAGCCTTTTAGCTCTCTTGACGATCGTGACTTTGAAGATCCGCTAAGGCAGGCCCCAGGAGTATACCGATGCTCAATCCCCGGCAGTATAAAAATAAAAAAGTTACCGTGATCGGCTTCGCGCGCAGCGGCTTGGCCTGCGCTAACCTGCTGCATCGATTAGGCGCTTTCGTCTGCGTCACCGATATTAAGGATGATGAACAGACGCGCCTGAATGCCACCCGTTTATGCTCTCAAGATATTTCCCTTGAATTGGGGATACATACTCCCTGCGTAGTAAAGGGAAGGGATTTGATCGTGGTTTCTCCCGGCATTCCTGATGAAGCAATGCCTTTGGTGTGGGCAAAGGAATTCGGGGTCCCGGTGATCGGTGAAATAGAATTCGCCTGGTCGCTTTGCCCGGCGAAAGTCATCGCGGTGACCGGGTCAAACGGAAAAACGACCGTAACGACGTTGATCGGTAAAGTATTGGAGAAAAAAGGGAAAAGGGTCTTTGTCTGCGGGAATATCGGTAATCCGTTCTCCGGAGAAGTTGAGAAAATGAGGGAAGGGGATTTTGTTTCCCTGGAGATCAGTTCGTTCCAGTTGGAGAAAATAACGACCTTTCGGCCGGCTATCGCGGTGCTCTTGAATTTTTCCCGCAACCATCTTGACCGCTATAAGGGTATGGAAGAATACCTGCGGGCTAAGAAGCGTATTTTCTTAAACCAACAGGAGCAGGATTATCTGGTTTTAAACAGGAAAGACCCGTCATCTGAAGCGGTCCAGCGGGAAGCCCGCTCCCGGATCGTATATTTTAACCAGGACGCTGGAGTAAATCCCAATCAGTCAGCGGTTATGGCGGTTGGTTCTCTTTTAGGGATAGAAAATGAATTGATGCGTGAGGTTTTTAGTGAGTTTAAAGGAGTGGAGCACCGTATGGAGCTGGTCGCCGAGATACGCCGGGTGAGGTTTATTAATGATTCCAAGGCGACTACGGTCGATTCAGCGCTGTGGGCGCTTCGTTCGATACCCGGGCGGGTTATCCTGATAGCCGGCGGCAAGGATAAAGGCAATGATTACCGGATCATCCTTGAGGCGGCCAGGCAAAAGGTAAAGCACGCGGTATTGATCGGGCAGGCCAAAGAGAAAATGAAGCTTGTTTTCCAAGGGCAATTGCCGTTTGATGAAGCGCTGAGCCTGCCTGAGGCGGTCCGTAAGGCCTATGCTTTGGCAGAGGCCGGAGACAGCGTGTTATTGTCTCCTATGTGCGCGAGTTTTGATATGTTCACTGACTATGAACATCGGGGAAGGGTGTTTAAACAGGCAGTCGGAGAATTAGAAAAAAGCTGAAGTATTATGCGCGTTATCCGGATTAAATTATTTATCACGACCGTTATTTTGATGTGTATCGGCATCGTGATGATCTACAGCTCTTCGTGTATCTATGCCTGGCAAAGATACGGGGACGGCTTCTTTTTTTTGAAGCGGCATATCATTTTCCTGCTTGTGGGTATAGTGTTGACGTTTTTTATCATGGCGGTCGATTATAAGAAATTAAGGTTGATCGCCAAACCTTTCCTTTTGATCGCGCTGGGTTTGCTGGTCTTGGTCTTAATACCGGGCTTAGGCAGGGAAGTATCGGGCGCCCAGCGGTGGTTCCGTTTTAAATTCATCAGCTTTCAACCTTCACAATTAGCTAATATCGCGGTTATCATTTATATCGCTGATTTTATCGTCCGCAAGAAAGATACCTTGCGGTCTTTCGTGTGGGGGTTCTTGCCGGTTATGTTGATCTTAGGAGGCAGCGTGCTGTTAATGCTCATGCAGCCTGACCTGGGGACATCCCTGGCACTCGGGGCCGTGGTTTTTATTATGCTCTTTATCGCGGGGGTGAGGATAACCCATCTTATGTCCGTGATCCTGGCGGGATTGCCGATTTTGTATTTCCTGATATTCAGCGTTCCTTACCGCCGGATGCGTATCATGGCGTTTTTGAATCCCTGGGCTGACCCTAAGGGAAGCGGATTCCAGATCATTCAATCACAGGTCGCCTTAGGGTCCGGGGGCATCTTCGGCGTAGGGTTAGGGCATTCGAAGCAAAAACTATTCTTTCTTCCCGCGGCTCACACCGATTTTATTTTTTCCATTATCGGAGAAGAGCTGGGGCTGCTCGGTACCCTGGGAGTTATTATCCTGTTCATTGTTTTTGTGCACCAGGGGCTTAAAGTCATAAAATACGCGCCGGATAAATTCGGTTATTTCTTAAGCCTGGGATTGCTTTTAATGTTATGTATACGGGCAATGGTTAATATCGGGGTTTCCTGCGGGGTACTGCCGACTAAGGGTCTGCCGCTGCCTTTTATCAGTTACGGGGGGTCTTCGTTTATCTTTGATATGATCAGTGTGGGGATACTCATGAATATCGCCCGCGCGGGCGAATATCCATAGGAGCGCTTTGGTTACCAAGGGTGAGCCTGATATGAAGATTTTAGTTGTTACCGGCGCCAGCGGCGGGCATATTTTTCCCGCTTTAAGTTTTTTAGACGCCTGTAAAAAACGTCCTGAGTGCGGTGAGGCTTTATTAGTTTTGCCGCGCCTCAGTATCAAGCGGCACCTTGACCTGAGCGGGTATCAAACGGCGTATATCGGCGTATCGGCGGTAGGCAGGGATCTTAGTTTTAAGAACGCGGCCGCGCTGATGCGATTGTTCCTTGCTTTCTTTGAAAGTTTGATCGTTCTCACCCGGTTCCGGCCGAAGCTCGTAGCTGCTTTCGGCAGTATTGTATGTGTCCCGCTTGTTGTCCTGGCGCGTTTGGCGGGTGCCCGGATCATGCTGCATGAGCAGAATGTGGTGCCCGGGAAAGCGACAATGTTCTTGGCTCGGTTTGCGCACCGGATCTGCGTTTCGTTTGATAAAACAGCCGGTTACTTTAAGGATTTCCGCGATAAAATTGCCGTAACCGGAAATCCTTTGCGCGCGGGGTTGATACGGATTGAGAAAAAGAAAGCGCTTGAATTTTTTGGCTTCGCAGCTACAGCTCCGGTGCTTTTAGTCATGGGGGGCAGCCAGGGCAGCCACCGGATCAATTTCAGCTTTTTGGAAGCTATCGCGGCGATGCCCGTAAGCCAGAGGCTTCAGGTTATACATATCAGCGGCTCCGGCGACCTTGAAACAGTACAAAGCAGGTATCGTGCTTTAAAAATCAACGCCCGGGTTTTTGCTTTTCTTGAATCGATGGAATATGCCTATAGTGCCTGCGATTTTGTTGTTTCCCGTGCGGGAGCAACGACCCTGGCGGAGCTTGTTTTTTTCGGACTGCCGTCACTCATTATTCCCTATCCGTTTGCTAACGCTCATCAGCGGGAAAATGCTCGCGTCCTGGAGCAGGTCCTGGGCGCGGTTATTATTGAAGAACAAGAATTAAGCGCTCTCGGGATGCGGCAGGTTATTGCCGATTTCTTGAAAAGCGCTCACCCGCTCAGAAGTACGGCGCCCCCCGAGGGAAGCGGGAGAGCCTCAAGCGCCGGCGATGCCCTCGCGGATGAGGCCTGGAGGCTGCTTCAACGATGAAACGATTCCTTCTGAACATGGTATTTATCGTATTGGCCAATTCACCTGCTTTTGCCGCGGAGCGGCCGTGGCAAGAAGCAAAGAGCACGCATTTTATCGTCAATTATAAGAACGCCCCGGAGGATTTCATCAACCGCTCCATCGAGAAGCTGGAATCCTGTTATGAGCGTATTACTGAAAAATTAGGCTTTCGCCGTTATAATTTCTGGCTTTGGGATAAGCGGGCGGTAGTCTATATCCATGATGACGCGGGAGGCTTTCATGCCGCTACCGGGCAGCCGTCCTGGGTGAGCGGTGAGGCTCGCCCTCAGGAAAAAACGATCCATACCTTTACCAACGCGAGCGGCTTTTTTGAATCGCTCCTGCCTCATGAAATGGCGCATATTATTTTCAGGGAGTTTGTCGGTTTCTACAACCGCGCGGTTCCCGTTTGCCTGGATGAAGGAGTCGCTTCTTACCAGGAAGCATCCCGGGTCGCCTCAGCGGCGCCGGTCATCAGGGAAGCGCTCCGCGCGAACGCGTTAATACGTTTAGAGACGCTGGTACAGTTAAACCCGCAGCTGATGAATGACCAGGATTCTGTCCGGTTGTTTTACGCTGAATCGGTCAGCCTGGTCGATTATCTTATAAGGACATTCGGGCAGGATAAGTTCGTGTCGTTTTGTCAGGCGTTACGGGATAAGCAGGACCTATGCAGGGCACTGGCAAGTACCTATAGCTTCGCGAGCGTCACGGCGTTAGGCGACGCATGGATGCGTTCTTTTACCGGCAGTAATTAACAATGGATAAACAATTGACACTCCAGAAGCAATATCATTTGATCGGGATCGGCGGTATCGGTATGAGCGCAATAGCGCATCTTTTACTGAGCCGCGGGATCAAAGTCAGCGGGTCTGACTGTAAGGTGAGTAAAACTACCGATGCCTTGAAGAAGTCGGGCGCGGAAATATTTATCGGACATTCACCCGGTAATATCGACGGAGCAGAGCGTATCATTTATTCTTCGGCGATCAAAGAGGATAATCCCGAATTCCAGGAAGCCACTCGGAGAGGGGTGAGCTTGATCAAACGCGCTCAGGCGCTTGTTGAGCTCATGGAAGATAAAACGGTCATCACGGTTGCCGGCAGCCATGGCAAGACCACAACGAGCTCACTGGTGTCGTACCTCTTACTGGAGGCGGGGCTTTTTCCGACAATAGCAGTCGGCGGTATCGTTAAGAACATCGATACGAACGCCTCTTTCGGTAAGGGGGATTTCTTTGTGGCTGAGGCCGATGAATCCGACGGTACTTTTTTATATTATAAACCGCGTTATTCTATCATTACCAATATTGACCGGGAGCATTTGGATTATTACCGTGATTTTCCGCATATCATCGGCGCGTATAAGGATTTTATGGAGCGCACCCGCCCTGAAGGGCTTCTCTTGTGTTGTTATGACGACGATAACCTGCGGCGTTTGGCGGCCGGCTATAAGAACAAATGTGTTTTGTTCGGGCTTAATGAGAACGCGGATATCTATCCGCGCAATATCGTCTTTAAAGATTTAACTTCATCATTCGACTGTTACTATAATAATTCATCCCTGGGGAGGATCGATCTGGCGCTGGGAGGGATGCACAATATATCCAATTCTCTTTCGGTGATAGCGCTGGGCCTGCATCTGGGTATCGGGATCGAGGTGATCAAAAATGCCCTCGCGCGCTATAAAGGCGCCTGCCGCAGGCAGGAGGTAAAGTTTCAAGGGGATGGATGTCTGGTCATTGATGATTACGCGCATCATCCGACTGAGATCAAGGCGACGTTGTCGGCGATGCAGGTACTGCCGCGGGAGAGGATCATCGCGGTATTCCAGCCGCACCGCTACAGCCGCACAGAGTTGCTCATGGATGATTTTAGCGCGAGTTTCGACGGAGCGGACTATGTTGTCATTACCGATATTTACGCGGCAAGTGAAGCCTCCCGCGAAGGCGTGGATGCCGCGGTAATGTGCGATAAGATAAAAAAGCGTTATCCGGATAAACAGGTGCATTTTGTCCCGAAAAACCAGATAGTGGGGCATTTGCTTAATATGCGCGCTGCCGGCGACCTGATCATTACCCTGGGCGCCGGAGATATTACTAAGGTTTGCGATGAACTGGTGGAAGAACTTAAAAGGAAGCATTAAGGAACAGGAGCCGCTTAAAAAGCATACGAGCTTTCGTATCGGCGGCCCGGCGCGGTTTTTTGTCGAACCGAAAGATCACGCCGACCTGAGAACCTTGGTCGTTTCTTTAAGGGAACAGGCGATACCATTTTCCATAATAGGCGGCGGCAGCAATCTTTTGGTTTCTGATAAAGGCGTTGACCGGGTGGTGGTGTCGTTACGGGCGCCTGCTTTCAGAAAGCTATCGTTTAGTAATGAGGCCATTGACGCCGGAGCCGGCCGATGGCTGGGCGAGGTTGTTATGGCGGCAAGAAAGCGGGGATTGTCAGGGTTGGAATTTTTAAGCGGCATCCCGGGTACGCTGGGGGGATCGCTGGTGATGAACGCGGGGGTCACCCGGCAGGCGCTTTTCGCTAAAAGCGCGGTAACAAATATTGGAGATTTAGTGGAAAATGTTACCGTAATGAGTTATAATGGGGACTTAAAGATATTAGCGAAAGAAGCTATTACCTTTGAGTATAGAAAATCAAGTTTATCGAAATATATTGTCCTGAGCGCCTCGCTTGCCTTGAGTAAAAAGACAGATAGCGAGATCTCCCGGCTCATGAGGCACTACATTGAACGCCGGCGCCGGAGCCAGGATGCGGCGGCCTATTCCGCGGGGTGTGTTTTTAAGAATCCTCCCGGGTATTCCGCGGGCGAATTGATCGATTCCTGCGGTTTAAAGGGCACGCGTATAGGTAACGCGTTTGTTTCCCGCAAACACGCTAATTTCCTGCTGAACGGGAAAAACGCGAAAGCATCCGATATCCTGGCATTGATGGCATTGATAAAAAGTGAAGTGAAAAAGAAATATAAGATAACATTACAGCCGGAAATCAAAGTATGGCGGTAAAAAAGGCCTTAAAAATATGAGCAGAATATCTAAATTGGGCAGGATCGGCGTTTTAATGGGCGGCCCGTCGACGGAACGGGAGATCTCTCTTAAGTCCGGTAAGGCGGTGTATGAAAGTTTGAATAAAGAGAGCTCTTCGGTCATCCCGATCGATATCGTGACGGATGATATTCCTGAGAACGCGCGGTTGATCAAGTCGGCTCATCTTGATTGTATATTCCTGGCGTTACACGGGCATTTTGGGGAAGATGGCACCATCCAGGGTTTATTGGATAGTTTGAGGATCCCCTACACCGGTTCAGGCGCTATCGCCAGCAGGCTGGCAATGGATAAGATCGCTTCACGGGAGATCTTTGCCGCGCATGGATTATCTGTCCCGCGTTACGTGGCGTTAGAGCAGGTGACGAGCGTTGAGAGCCTCAGTGAGATCGACCGGCTGCGGATGCCGCTGGTAGTTAAGCCTGCTACCCATGGTTCAAGTATCGGCTTGTCGATCGTTGACCGCCGGGTCGACCTGGAAAAAGCGATAGAGCTTGCTTTTAGTTACGATAGCCATGTCCTCGTTGATGAATATATCCACGGCAGAGAGCTTACGGTCGCGGTGTTTGATAACAAAGCGCTTGCGGCCATTGAAATTATCCCCTCCAAACGGTTTTTTGATTTTGAGGCTAAGTATAAACCGGGACTCACCCGGTATATAGTGCCCGCCGAGATCGATCCGTCATTGTCCCGGAAGGTCCAGGATGCCGCATTGTCGGCGCATACCCTTTTGGGGTGTTACGGGTGTTCCCGGGTGGATATTATTTTAACTGAGGACCATGTGCCGTTCATCCTGGAGGTTAATACGATCCCCGGCTTGACTGAGACCAGTTTGCTGCCGAAGGCAGCGCGGTTGACCGGGATGGAATTTAATCAACTTTGCACGAGGCTGCTTGAATTAGCTTATGAAAAAGTCTCCCAAGTTTCAGGGGTTAGTTGTTAAATATCTGGTTTTTGCGGGAATAATTTTTCTGGCGTTGTACGCGTTGGGAGTTTATAGCCTGAGATGGGTAAGAAGCTGCGATTATTTCCTGGTCAAAGACGTTTTTGTTAACGCGCGTAAAGCGGAAAATGTATCGTTCCTGAAAGGCCGGAATATTTTCGCCCTTGATCTCAAGAAAGTCTCCCGGTATATTTCGGCATTATATCCCGTTTATAAGAAGATCAGTATCATCAGGATCCTGCCGAACCAGTTGTTTGTTGATCTGCAGGAGCGTTCGGCGCTGGCGGTCGTTAAGCTGGGGCGGTACTATTATGTTGACCGGGAACTGGCATTGTGGGATGCCGATGCGCTTTCTCAAACGCCCGATTTACCCGTTATTGTCGGCTTGGAAAACAAGTTCGGGGCCGCGCGCGTAGGCAGTGAATACCATATCCCTCAGCTTGCTTTTGCGTTGGATATTGTCCAGGCGACGCGCGGCGACCGGGTGCTCAGGTCTTACCGGATCGCCCGCATTGACATAAAAAAACCGGAGATGGTTTCTTTTTTTATCCCGGTAGCGAGCCCGCCGCCTGACCCGAAGAGCGAATATGAACTCATGCTCCAGGACCTGGAAGTCAAGATCAATTCCGGCAGGGTGAATGAAAAGATCAATATTTTATCCGGATTATTTACGCAGTTCAACAATGATTTAGCTACGATCCAGTATATAGACCTGCGCTTTAAAGAACCGGTGATAAAATATAAAGACAGGTGAGGTTTGCTGAAAATTATGCTTACGAATTATATTTGCGCTGTGGATATCGGCAATAGTAAGATCTCCGCTGTTGTCGCCGTGCTCAAGAAAAAGAAAGTAGTCGATGTCTTTTGCGAAACAACGCCTTCAAAGGCCGTTAAGAACGGTATGATCACGGATTCTGTCGCTTTAGTCGGCAGCCTGAGCTTTTTGTTGAAAACCTTAAAAGCGAAGTCCAGGGTCGCGATCAAACACATTTACGTTAATCTCTCCGGGAAAGACGTCATTACTAAACATAGCCGGGCGATCCTTCCGCTTATTGACCGGGGGAATAAGGTCATTACGAATTCAGATATCCAAAAAGTCAAGGAACAGGCGGTGATCCTGGGCTCAAGCCTCGATGAAGAGATCATCCATGAGATCCCCTATAGTTATAACATTGATTCCAAGAATAATTGTTTGAATCCCCTGGGGTTGTTCAGCCATAAATTGGAGATCGATCTATACCTGATCTGCGCGCGGTTATCGGCGCTGCAAAGCTTTACGCACGCGGTTAATCAGGCGGGCTATGAAATTAAAGACCTGTTCTTCTCGGGGCTGGCGACCAGTGAGGCTGTTTTGCCTCAGGAAAACAGCGCCGGTACCGTCGTGTTTTGCGATGTCGGCAGCGATATCACGGAGCTGTTGTTTTTTCAGGACGGTTCCCTTAAGATCATAGAGATCCTCCCCGTAGGAGGAAATGATTTTACCCATGAACTCGCGCAGGAATTAATGATCCCTTTTGATTTCGCTGAAGAGATAAAGATCACCCATGGCGTTGTCGACGACAGGAATGATCCGGCACAGGATAAAGAGATCCTGATCAAAAAAGATAACGTGTATAATCCGATAAAACTGAAAATGGTCACCGATTGCCTTACCGCAAAAGCAAGATCATTCTGTCAAAACCTGAAAAGTACGATAGAAAAACATATGCCTTGCACAAAAGTTGTCCAAACGGTTGTTTGCGGGAGGATTTTTCAGCAGGAGGGGCTTCTTGAAATGCTTGAGAAGGCTTTAGGGGTGCCGACGCGGCTGGGGAGGATCGTTAATCCGGACCTTGCAGCCGTAGCCCACAAGCAGGAAAATCTGTCGGGGCAGAAATATTTGTCGTATCTTACGGCTTTGGGGATCATTTGTTTCACTCAGCGAGAAAGTAAGCCTTTGACGCTGCCAGCTATCCAGCCATCCCGTAATCCAATCCTGAAAGCGGTCAATAAAGTCAAAGATATCTATCAGGAATACTTTTAATTGACCCTGATAATTTATAGTATATAATATTGAGTTAAGTAATTTTTCATGAGTTGTCCTTTAGTCCCGCTTTGAGTAAGATGATTAAGGAAAACATTGTTGAGATACATCGCCGGATCTCTTTGATTTGTTCCGGCGCCGGGCGTGATCCGGGGAGTGTCGCGATAGTCGCGGTTTCTAAGGGCAGGGATATTTCCAGTATAGAAGAAGCCCTGCGCAGCGGTATTACTCATATCGGAGAAAACAAGGTCCAGGAAGCTCTTTCTAAATATAAAATACTATCGACCATCGACTATCGACCATCGACTCTTATGTGGCATATGATCGGGCATCTGCAAACCAATAAGGTGAAAGACGCGGTCAGTATCTTTGATCTGATCGAATCGGTGGATAGCCTTCATTTGGCGCAGGAAATTGACCGTCAGGCCGCCAGGATACATAAGATCCAGGATATCCTGGTTGAGGTGAATATCTCCGGCGATAGATCAAAATTCGGGATAAAGCCTCAAGAAGCGGGGGCGCTGATAAAAGAGATCTTATCTTTCGGGAGCATCCGCGTAAAAGGGTTGATGACGATCGCCCCGATCGTAGATGCTCAGGAAAAGGCCCGGCCGTACTTTTCTCAATTGAGAACACTTTTGAACGAAATTAACGAAACTAACGCTCCCCATAGACTCACTATTCTCTCTATGGGTATGAGCGCTGATTTTGAGCCCGCGATCCAGGAGGGGGCTACCCAGGTAAGGATAGGCAGGGCGTTGTTCGATACTATTTCATAAGAACGGCATAAAGACAAAAACCATGACAAAAAAAATCGGTATTATCGGCTTTGGTAATATGGGGATGGTGATAGGAGAACGGTTTAAGCAGCATCCGGATCTTTATGAAGTGCATGTTTATGATCAGGATTCCAAGAAGACCGACCAGGTTTCAGGCATACAGGTCTCATCGTCCGTGACATGCCTGGCAGACCGGGTAGTCGCTTTGATCCTGGCGGTTAAGCCCCAGGATTTCGAAGCGCTTTTAAAGGAAATAAAGGAGCATACGCAGAATGTCCTTGTTATTTCTATCGCTGCCGGATTGAGGATGGATTATATCGAGCGGTTATTAGGCGAGGCGCGTGTGGTCAGGGTCATGCCTAACATGCCTGCGCGTATCGGGAAAGGCATTTCGTGTTTATGTAAGGGCAAACGCGCGAACGCGGATGACCTGTCCTTTGCCACGCAGCTTTTTTCTCACCTGGGAGAAACAATGGTCATTCCGGAATATATGATGAATTCGGCTACCGCGATTTCCGGAAGCGGCCCGGGATATTTCTATGATCTATTGAGCAAGGAAAATATCGATATTAAGAAAATGGATGTGGTTGAACATTTCGGCAGGGAAGTTTTCTTCCCGCGCCTCTTGGAGGCGGCGCAAAGTATCGGTTTTAATCCGGCGCAGGCTGAAGAATTGTCCCGGGCGACTGTCGAAGGAAGCTTGGCGATGCTGGCGGTTACCGGCCTTTTTCCTCAGGAGCTCCTGGCCCAGATCGTTTCTAAAGGAGGGACTACGGAAGCGGCCTTGAAGGTTTTGCACAAAGGGCAGGGTTTAAAAGACGCGGTTGAGGCGGCCCGCATGCGGGCTGAAGAATTGTCCCGGCGCATCGATCATTCGGACGTAGAAGAGAATTAAAAAAGGTGTTTCCCGCACAAAGGAGTAACAGTCATGGGGCGCATTGGTATTATCGGCGGCAGCGGTTTATATAATATTGAGGGGATCAGGAGAGTCAAAGAGGTCGTCGTTAACACTCCGTTCGGGAAACCTTCAGATGCTTTTATTACCGGCAATCTGGAAGGAAAGGATGTTGTTTTTCTCCCCCGTCATGGAAAAGGACACCGTATTTCCCCCAGTGAAATAAATTACCGGGCAAATATTTTCGGTATGAAGAAATTAGGGGTGGAGCGGATCATTTCGGTGACTGCCTGCGGCAGCCTTAAGGAGCATTTGGCGCCGATGGATTTTGTGGTGGTCGACCAGTTCGTTGACCGTACGAATCAAGCGCGGCAGACGACCTTCTTTAGCGGCGGGATCGTCGCTCATATGGTCTTTGCTCATCCGATATGCGGGGAATTGAGTTCAATAGTATATGAGGCGGGTAAAAAGATCGCAGTTACCATCCATAAAGGCGGCACCTATCTTAATATGGAAGGGCCGGCGTTTTCCACGAGGGCCGAATCGAACCTTTACCGCAGCTGGGGCATGGATGTTATCGGTATGACTAATATGCCTGAAGCGAGGCTCGCCCGGGAAGCGGAAATATGTTATTCGACCCTGGCGGCAGTCACTGATTATGATTGCTGGCATCCTCATCATGAAAGTGTGACGGCGGAAATGGTGATCAGGAATTTGCAGAAGAATATTGAAAATGCAAAGAAGATATTATCGGCAGCGCTCAGTGGCCTTCCGGAAAAACGCTCCTGCGGATGCGGGGCTTCTTTAGAATTCGCGATCGTGACGGATAGATTACGTATCCCGGAGAAAGTTAAGAAAGACCTGAAGATCATTATTGGAAAATATATTAAATAAAGTTTAAAGGTTAAAGATTAAATAACAAAGGAAATTTTAAGGTTTAAGATTTAATTTTAAAATTTAAACTTGAAACTTTAATCTTCCTTTAACCTTTGAATTTTAAACTTTAGCCTTACTCAAATGGATTACAAAAACACCCTCAATCTACCCAAAACCGACTTCCCTATGAAAGCCGACCTGCCGAAACGAGAGCCGATGCTTCTTCAGCAGTGGCAGGATATGGATGTCTACGGCTTGATTTTACGTAAAAAGCATTCGCGCGGCAGCTATATCCTGCACGACGGCCCGCCGTACGCCAACGGCGATATTCATATCGGCCATGCTTTGAATAAGACATTAAAGGATATTGTCCTGAAGTATAAATCGATGCAAGGCTATTCTTGCGCTTACGTGCCGGGTTGGGATTGCCACGGCCTGCCGATAGAGCATGCGCTTTTGAAAGAGCTCAATATCCATAAGTCACAGATAGCGCAGCTGGAATTCAGGAAAAAAGCGCACGAGTACGCGATGAAGTATGTCGTTAATCAGCGGGAGCAGTTTAAACGCTTAGGGATATTCGGAGATTGGGATAATCCGTATTTGACGTTAAACCGAGACTATGAAGAAGCGATACTCAGGTCCTTCAACGCGCTTTACAAAAAAGGCTATATCAGCCGCGGCCGTAAACCGGTGAATTGGTGTTTTAAATGCGAGACCGCGCTTGCCGAGGCAGAGGTGGAATATGAGGACCATACTTCTCCTTCGGTGTTCGTGAAATTCCGCTTAGATGACAGCCAGGGCTTTAAAAAGGGGAGCTATTTGGTGATCTGGACTACGACTCCCTGGACGTTGATCGCTAACGTAGCGGTAGCCGCGCATCCGGAGCTTACCTATGTGTACGTGGAAACTGATCACGGCGATTTGATACTCGCCAAAGAGTTATATTTAAATGTCCTGGGAAAAGCAGGAGGGGAAGCGGGAATAAAGAAGAATGTCATAGTCAAGGAAATCCCCGGCAGGGATCTGGAGGGATTGACTTATGAGCATCCCTTCGGGCTTAAGAAAGGGAGGGTGGTCCTGGCGGACTATGTTTCTAAAGAAGAGGGCAGCGGCCTTGTGCATACCGCGCCCGGCCACGGCAGCGAAGATTACCAGACAGGCATAAAATACGGCTTGGAAATAGTGATGCCGGTGGACAGTCGGGGGAAATTTGACCCTTGCGTCGGCGAGTTTGCCGGTATGAACGTCTTTGCTGCCAATAAACCTATTATTGAAAAGCTGTCGGGTGCGGGTTTGCTGCTGTGGGAAGGCAAGATCCAGCATTCATACCCTCATTGCTGGCGTTGTAAAACGCCGATAATCTTTCGCGCTACAAAACAGTGGTTCCTGCTTATCGATCATAAAGAAAAAGGTTTTGAACAGCCGTTACGGGAGCGGTTGTTACGCATAATAAAGGAAGATGTTACCTGGGTCCCCGCGTCCGGTAAAGAGAGGATCAGCGCGATGGTTGAGTCCCGGCCTGACTGGTGCCTGTCGCGGCAGCGTTATTGGGGCGTACCTGTCCCGGCGCTTGTATGCGTCAAATGTAAAGAAGAATTCTTCGATAGCCGGCTCATCGACAGGTTTGCCGAATTGAGCGCCCGTGAGGGGACTGATTGCTGGTTCTCGCGCGATATCAAGGATTTTATTCCCGAAGGGCTGGAGTGCCCGTATTGTAAATCAAAAGAATTTGCTAAAGGCCCGGATATCCTTGATGTATGGTTCGATTCAGGGGTCAGCCATCAGGCTGTAGTGAAGAAGCGCCCTGAACTTGGCGATACTCCCGTGGAATTATACCTGGAAGGTTCTGATCAGCATCGGGGATGGTTCCAGTCGTCCCTGATACCATCAGTTGCCATAGACGGGAAAGCGCCTTTCCGCACCGTCTTGACCCATGGCTTTGTCGTTGACGGCGACGGCAGGAAGATGTCGAAGTCAGTCGGAAATGTGGTCTCGCCGTTTGATATCATTAAGAATTACGGCGCGGATATTATCAGGTTATGGGTAGCCTCCAGCGATTATAATGAAGATATCCGTATTTCGCCTCAGATACTCTTACGTTTATCTGAAAGCTACCGCAAGATCCGCAATACGATCAGGTTTATGTTAAGTAACCTTTATGATTTTGATCCGCAAAACCACAGGGTCGCGGCTATCGGCTTGCGCAAGATCGATCAGTGGATACTGAGCCGCCGTGAACGGGCGTTGGCGGATGTGAGCGCTGCTTATGAGCAATTTGAATTCCATAAAGCGTATAAAGCAATTTACGATTTTTGCAACGAAGATTTATCCATGTATTATTTGGATATGGTTAAAGGCAGGCTGTATACTTATAAGTCTGACTCGCCTGAGCGCAGGGCGGCTCAAACCGCGCTCTATGAGGTCTTAAATGTTTTGACGCGCATGATCGCTCCTATCTTGGCCTTTACCGCTGAAGAAGTCTGGCAGCATATGCCTAAGGAAAACAAGGATGCCGGGCTTAAAAGTATCCATGGCGCCGATTGGCCGCAGGTTGACCCGCTCATCGCTCAGCGTGAAGAATTACAGGTAATAATGTCTTTGATCCCGGATATTACGAAATTACTTGAAGAGAAGCGGGTTGCGGGCGTGATCGGAAGTTCGTTCGATGCCAAAATAAATATATTGACAAATGATCAAAACCGGTATACATATTTAAAGGGATTTGAGAAGGATCTCCTGGAGATCTTTAAGGTCTCACAGGTCGAAGTGGTGAAAATAAGCGGTTTTGACGGCACCTGCGCGGTAAGCGGGCGTTTCCCCGATGTCGCTCTCGCCGCGGTTAAAGCTGCGGGTGAGAAATGCCAGCGCTGCTGGAATTATACTCCGGATGTTAAAGTTGTCCCCGGGCAGGAACTCATTTGTGAACAATGCGCAAAAGCTATAGGAGGAACGTAAATTGAAAAAGAAATTTAATAAAAAAGAGCTGACAGACTTCAGGAAGTTTATTCTTAAGCGCAAAGACGAGATCCTCGATTCGATCAATCATATTTCCGAAGAAACGTTGAAGAAATCCCAGAAAGATGCCTCCGGGGATATTTCCGGTTATTCCTATCACATGGCTGATGTCGCCACTGATACCTACGACCGGGAGTTCTCTTTAGGGCTTGCTTCTAACGACCGCGAGTTATTATACGAGTTAGATGACGCGATGAAGAGGATCGATGAAGGCACCTTCGGGGTTTGCGAAGATTGTAAAAGCGTCATTTCTAAAACAAGATTAAAAGTGATCCCGTATGCCCGGTTTTGCATTAAGTGCCAGGAAAAGAATGAGAAAAAGTGATATATGCTTTCGATGATCTTTATCATCGTTTTGCCTATTCTTGTCTTTGATCAGCTCACCAAAATAGTTGTTACAAAAAGTTTATCATTATACCAGTCAATTCCAGTTATCCAGGGGATTTTTCATATAACGCTTGTTCATAACCGCGGGGCGGCGTTTGGGATCTTAAAAAATCAAGTTCCCTTATTTATTATAACTTCCCTGCTCGCCATAGGCTTAATATATTATCATCTTAAGGGTTCCGCGTATAAGAAGCTCACTTTGAGTGATGTGTCTTTGAGCTTCATCCTCGCGGGCGCGACAGGTAATTTGATCGACCGGATCTTTTTGGGGTATGTGGTCGATTTTCTTGATTTTCGCGTATGGCCGGTCTTTAATATTGCCGATAGCGCTATAACGGTGGGAGCGGTGTTGATCGGGTACTCGATATTGTTCAAGAAAACAACGACCCCAGGGGGAAGTTTAAAGGATAAAGTTTAAATATCAAAGGAAATTCAAAGATTAAAGTTTAAATTTTAAAATTTGGACTTTAGGCTTTAACCTTCCTTTGTTATTTAGACTTTAATCTTTAAAATTAACTTAATGTTTCTTCTTTTTAACTATAACCTTTTTCTATGAAAGAATATACCTTCACCGTATTACCCGAGAATGCAGGCAGGCGGCTGGATATGTGCCTGATGGATTTCTTTACCGGGAAAAAACTCGGCTTTTCCCGCATGTTCATTCAGAAATTAATAGCTCAAGGCAAGGTTTCTCTCGCCGGGCAGGCGCTCCTTAAGGCCCATGTTAAAGTCAAAGCGGCGGATGCGATTACGATAAGTGTCGAGGATAGGCAAGAAAGCCTCCTTTTGGCGGAAGACATCCCTTTGGAGATCATTTATGAAGATAAAGATGTCGGTGTTGTTTATAAACCGGCGGGCTTGGTGGTGCATCCGGCACCGGGTAATGCCGAACATACCTTGGCGAACGCGTTGCTGCATCATTTTAAACAGTTGTCCGATATCAATCCTCAAAGGCCGGGGATCGTCCATCGGCTTGATAAAGATACCTCCGGGATCCTGGTTGTCGCGAAGAATAACCTCACCCATCTCGCGTTATCGAAACAATTCGAGCAACATTCGATTAAACGCCATTATGCCGCTTTGGTAAAGGGGAGGATGGAATTTAATGAAAATATTATTGAATTGCCTATCGGCCGCCATCCTGATAAAAGGGAAAGCATGTCCGTTAACTTTGGAGAGAATACCCGGTACGCCAAAACGTATTACCGCAGCATTAAACGCAGTAACGCTTTCAGTTTCCTTGACTTAGAGCCTTTTACCGGCAGGACGCATCAATTGCGGGTGCATCTGGCTTATGTGGGCCATCCGATCTTAGGCGACAGGAAATACGGCCAAAATAATCAGTTTAGCCGTTTAGCGTTACACGCTCGCAGCCTTGGGTTTACGCATCCGGTTACGGGAAAGTTTTTAGAATTCTCTTGTGATATCCCCGCGGAGTTCGAAGATTTTATTAAACGCGAGTTTGATAAGGGATAGTTAAGTAATGGGGTATTCGGTGGTCGGTGAGTAAGCGTAAATCTATACCTGATAAGCTATAACCGCGTACAGAGGATCCGTACTAAATATCCCTTGCATTTCTTGGAAGAAATGATATAGTATTGCGAAGGTCAGAAAAAAGGAGGAACGTATGGGCAGTAAAGGAAAGACTTCCGTAATAATTTTAATAGTTTTAATCTTAATTTCTTTGGGGTTAGCGGGAGGAACGTTTTATTTATTGCAGAACGAACGTAATGAAAAGGCCCGTGTGCAGCAGCAGTTAGAAGTGGTCAAGGCCAAGGAGCTTGAAGTTTCTGAAAGTCTCAAAACAGCTAAAAAAGAAATAGCTACTCTGGAAGATCGTTTACAGGAATCCCGCCTGCAAGGCGAAAAGTTGACGATGTCTTTAGAGCAGGAAAAGTCCTCGAAAAAAGAAGCTCTTGCTCAGATAGACCAGATGTACGCTCAATTAGAAGAACAGAAGAAGGCTAAAGCTTATCTGGAAAAAATGTTCTATGAGACTTCCGATGAGCTTTCTAAAATGCAGGCGCAGGCCAAAGATATCGAAACAAAACGCCTTGCTTTAGAGAAAAAGGTGAAAGAACTTGAGGACCAGGCGCATAAGATCGAGTTGGGCAAGATCGTCGTCAGCCCCGAAGGCGCCGCTACCGGGCAGGCCGCGGGGAAATCTGGCGCTGAAGGTTCCAAGAAAGAAGCCTCTCTGAACTTAGAAGGCAAGGTATTGGTGATCAATAAAGATTATAACTTCGTGGTAACAAATTTAGGCAAAAAAGAAGGCATTGATATCGGGGATGTCTTTTCCGTTTATCACGGGCCGGATTATATCGGCGATGTTAAAATAGAAAAGATCCACGATTCCATGTCGGCAGCGGGCTTTGTATCCGCGGAGACAAAGGATAAAGTCAGTGAAGGCGATAAGGTCATACAAAAAACCAAATGAAGTCGTGTGTTGTTAAGTCAATACCTTATCTGCGGGGTAAGGTCAGCGTCCCCGGAGATAAATCCATAGCGCATCGCTGTATCATCGCCGGCGCTCTTGCAGAAGAAAAGACACGTATAGAAAACTTTCCGGTAAACAAGGATTGCCTTTGTACGCTGGAAGTATTCAGGAAATTAGGAGTTCGGGTAGTTAAAAACTTAAATCCCTTGGCCGGTAATACGGTAACCGTATTCGGCCAGGGGATTTTTGGTTTAAAGAAACCGTCTGCTCCTGTTTTTGTGGGAGATTCCGGAACGACATTGCGCCTATCCCTGGGTGTTTTGGCGGGATGTGATTTCACGGTAAAGTTGCTCGCGGATAAATCGCTTTCACAGCGGCCGATGCTGCGCGTTACCCGGCCGCTGCGGATGATGGGGGCAAAGATAACCGCTCATCATAAAGCTCCTCCCGCCAACGCTGAAGAATATCCTCCGCTTACCATTCACGGCGCCAGCCTCAGTCCGATAACCTACCGGCTTCCCGTTGCTTCCGCGCAGGTGAAATCCGCGATCATGCTGGCGGCGCTTTTTACTAAACAGGGCGTCACTGAAATTATTGAACCGCTCAAAACCCGCGACCATACTGAGCGTATACTTTCCCTGTTTAAAGCGGATATAAAGATCAAGGGTAATAAGATTTCCATCCGGGGCAATAAAAAGCTCGTCTCTCCTAAAAAGATATATGTGCCCGGAGATATTTCATCCGCGAGTTTCTTTATGGTAGCCGCAACGCTGCTTTCGGGTTCGCGGGTCACTATTCAGCGAGTAAGCGTTAATCCTTCCCGCTGCGGTATTGTGAAAGTTTTAAAGAGAATGGGGGCATATGTGCGCTCCTGCCGCCTGCCCGCTCAGGCAGCCGGTTGCGAGCCTGTAGCGGATATCGTGGTAGAGTCCCGGATGCTCAAAGCTACAACCGTCACTCAAGATGAAGTGCCGTTATTGATCGATGAATTGCCGATCTTAATGGTCGCTGCTTGTTTTGCCCGGGGCAGGAGCGTATTTGAATCTGTGGGGGAATTACGGGTTAAAGAAACCGACCGGATCGCCTCTATGACGCAGAATTTAAAGAAGATGGGAGCGCGGATCACTATTCGAAAAAAAGGCACGGATGAAAGTATCATTATTGAAGGCCAAAAAGGATTGCGCGGCGCCAAGGTTAAAAGTTTTGGCGACCACCGCACCGCGATGAGCATGGTCGTGGCCGGTTTAAAGGCGGAAGGCCGAACGCTTATTGATGATGTCTCCTGTATGAGTAAATCTTTTCCTGATTTTCTGGCCCGTTTGAAGAAATTAATGCCTTAAGCGCACTCAAGGAACGCCCGTTTCACTCCATATCCCTTGTTTTAAGTGTTGAGAATAATAACGTTCAGGCGGAAATTTTTATTTGACCAGTTTTCTTTTATATGGTATAGTTTTGTTCATTACAACGCCTTAATTGGCAAAGGGTTTAATCCCTCTGTTAAATCAAATCATACGTGGCCTGATAAGCGTCACTTCAATTTCTTTTGTCTTCCTCTAGCGCTTTAAGCAGGTAAAGTTTTTACTCATCAAGGAGAGCCCTATGGCAAAATTTAAAGATATAGCCAAAACAACTTTTAACTATATCTTAGGCTTATTCTCTAATGATATGGGTATTGATTTAGGCACTGCCACGACCCTGGTGTACGTTAAGGGGGAAGGGGTAGTGCTGCGAGAGCCTTCTGTTGTCGCCATTGAACGGGGAAGTTCTAATGTGCTGGCAGTCGGATTGGAGGCAAAGCGGATGCTCGGCCGCACTCCGGGAAACATTGTCGCTATCCGCCCGATGAAGGATGGGGTTATCGCTGATTTTGAGATCACGGAAGCCATGTTGCGGTATTTTATCAAGAAGGTTCATCATCGCCGTGTTCTAGTGCGGCCGCGTATTTTGATCGCGATCCCTTCCGGTATTACGGAAGTTGAGAAGCGCGCGGTCAAGGATTCTGCGGAACGAGCCGGCGCCCGTGAAGTTTTTTTGATCGAGGAACCGATCGCCGCGGCTATAGGCGTGGGGCTTCCCATTCAGGAACCGATAGGCAATATGGTTATTGATATAGGCGGCGGTACAACGGAAATCGCGGTCATTTCACTTGCGGGGATAGTTTTTTCCAAGTCGATACGTATCGGCGGCGATGAAATGGATGAAGCGATCATAGAATATTTAAGGAAAACGTATAATTTAATGATAGGTGAAAGGACCGCCGAAGAGATCAAGATCAAATTGGGCTCGGCGTACCCCCTGGAAGAAGAGTTGAGTATGGAAGTTAAAGGCCGTGACCTGGTCGCTGGCTTGCCCAAAACGGTCACTATCAGCTCAGAAGAGATCCGCGAGGCGCTGCAGGAACCTTTACGCGCGATCGTTGAGATCGCCAAGATCTCTTTGGAACGCACGCCTCCTGAATTGGCCGCTGACCTCATCGAGCATGGTATTGTTATGGCAGGCGGCGGCTCGCTGTTGCGGGGGATCGATAAGCTGATCTCCGAGGAAACAGGCTTGCCGGTACACATCGCCGAAGACCCTTTAACCGCCGTAGTCTGCGGTACGGGAAAAGTATTGAACGAGATCCATTATTTAAAGAAAGTAACAGTCCCGGTTAAATCTGAGATGCATTCTTAAAAGTTTGGCCGGTTTACCTGTTCGAATTCCCATTAATACAGTGAAATGTGTTTAACGTTAATAAGAAAAACCTAACTTCGTTTATACTCTCCGCGCTCGTTATTATTTTGTTTTCCTCGTTTGTTCCTGCCTTGCGCAATCCGTTGTTGATGGTCCTGAAATTGCCTTTAACAGCAATAAGCTCACTTGCCCGGGAAATACACGGAATGGTTTTTTATCACCGTAATTACGTCAGGAATGCCCTGTTGCAAAAGGAACTTGACGCATTCAAAAGCAAGATCAACGCAACGGTTGAGATTGAACTTGAGAATAAGCGGTTAACGGGGCTGCTTTCTTTGAAGCAGGAGTCTCCCTTTAAAATGGTCGCCGCGCGTGTTATCGCCCGGGACCCTTCTAATTGGTCATCGGCGATAATGATCGATAAGGGCAGGTCCAGCGGCATTAAAAAAGGGTATGTTTGCGTGACTGAAGCCGGGCTTGCGGGAATGGTCTTTGAAGTGAGCGCTGTCGTCAGCAAGGTCATTTTGATCAATGACCCCAGCCTTGGCGTTTCCGCCCTTGATGAGCGCAGCCGCCAGGAAGGGCTTGTTTCGGGGAGCCTCGGCGGACTTTTGATCATGAAATATCTGCCGAAGGATTGCGATGTTAAAGTCAATGACCCGGTGATCTCTTCCGGGCTTACCGGGAACTACCCTAAAGGATTGATGATCGGCACGGTTGTCGATTTCGGAAAAGAATTTGTAGGCTTGAGCAGTTATGCCGTTATTAAACCTTCAGTTAATCTTTCCAGCCTGGAAGAAGTCTTAATCATAATACAATGAAGATCAAGCTTTTCTTAATTTTGATAGTGCTTTTTGCTTTGGCACAGGCAACGCTCATGGGGTACCTGAAGGTCTTCGGCGTTATGCCGGATATCCTTTTGGCCGTTGTGTTTGTTGCCGCTACGTCTTTTTCCCAAAAGCAGGCGCTCTTCTTAAGCGTGTGCGCCGGCATGATAAAAGATATTTTAAGCGTATACCCGGTTGGCATTCATACCTTTATTTTTCCGCTCTGGTGTTTTATCATCATTTTGCTCTCACGCAGGATCTCCCTTGAGCAGCGGTTGTTTTCGGGTTTAAGCGTGGGCGTCATTACGTTTTGCAACGGTATTATCACGCATCTTATATTTTTCTTTGATGGCAACGGTATATCCCTGCTGGTCTTGCTGCGTATCGCGGTGATTGAGTCGCTGTATACCGCGATGATCCTTCCGGCGGTGTTGATTGCGGCAGGTCCGGTTTTACGCATACACAAACCGCTTGACGAAGAACTTAAGGTGGAAGAAGCATGAGGGTTAAGGTTGTCTCCATAGGAGTAGTTATAATCTTTCTTCTTATTGCGGGGGGGCTTTTGCATCTGCAGCTTTTTCAAGGGCGGCAGTATGCGGTCTTAAGCCAGAAGAACTGCATCCGGCTTATTCCCCAGGCAGGCAGCAGGGGCAGGATTGTCGATAGATATGGCAGTGTGATCGTTGACAGCGTGGTTTCCTATGATGTTTTGATTTTACCGAAAGAGGCCGTTGATCTGGATAAGACATTCGTTTCTTTGTCCAAGCTTCTCGAGCGGAGCGTAAAAGGCCTGCGTGACACCTTTAAAGCAAACCAGGTATCTTCCAGTATCCCGGTGGTTGTGGCCAATAATATTGAAATAAAGAAAGCGATAGCACTGGAAGAGCTTAAATTAGATTTTCCCGGAGTGATCGTCGCGCCGCATCCTTTGCGGGACTATCCGCACGGCTCGCTTGCCGCCCATATTATCGGCTATTTGAGCGAGATCGACCGTTGGCGGCTGACGAAACTTGAGGATTACGGATATAAGACGAAGGATATCGTTGGCTTTGGGGGAATTGAAGAAAGATACGATTATTTACTGAGGGAAGAGAACGGTGGTACTTCGGTGGAGGTTGACCGCCGCGGCAGGTTTGTGCGCGTGCTTGGTTATCAGCCTCCCCAGAACGGTAAAGAGATACAATTGACCCTTGATTTGAGGCTCCAAAAGATCGTCGAAAAGAGCCTCACCGGTAAAAAAGGAGGGGTAGTGATCCTGGATCCTTTCACGGGAGAGGTCCTGGCAATGGCAAGTGCCCCCGCATTTGAGCCGTCAATATTCGTGAAACAATCCCGTCAGGAGATATCGGGCCTTTTTAATGACCCTACGTCTCCTATGTTAAATCGCGTGACGAACGGTTTATATCCGCCGGGTTCGATCTTTAAGGCGATCGTCGCTACCGCAGGCCTTGAAACAGGCAAGATCAATCCTTCCACCTCGTTCCTTTGTAATGGGGAATGGCATGTGGGCAAACAGAAGTTCAGGTGCTGGAGCACCCATGATTCACAGGATATAATCTCGGCGATCGCGCATTCGTGTAATGTTTTCTTTTACCGAAGCGGCCTGTTGCTTGGGCCGCAGGCATTGTATGATTACGCGATAAAATTCGGTTTGGCAAAGCCGACTCATATAGAGTTGCCGTATGAGGCAGGCGGATACATTCCCAGCCCTCTTTTAAAGAAGGTCTACAAATTAAAAGGCTGGTATGACGGCGATACCGCTAATTTTTCTATAGGCCAGGGGGATGTCCTGGTGACCCCGTTACAGATGGCCAGGATGATGGCGGTTTTCGCGAATAAAGGCAAGCTGGTCACTCCTTGTATTGTTAAGGCGATCGCGGGAAAAGATGTTTCTGCCTTTCAAAAGAAAGCGACGCATCTTCCCTTCAAAGAAAGCACGCTGGAGATCATCCGGCAGGGTTTACGCGGCGTAGTTGATTATCCTAAGGGGACCGCCAACGTTTTATCGTTGCTTCCCGTGCAGGTCGCGGGAAAGACCGGTACTGCTCAAGCTGCCGGCGGCCCGTCGCACGCCTGGTTTTGCGGTTTTTTTCCTTTTAAATCCCCGAAATATGTAATGTGCGTATTTTTAGAACGCGGCGGCCCGGGCTACTATTCCTGTTTGATCGCAAAGCAGATCATGGAATCCATGGTTCAGGAAGGCATTATATGATGAGCAGAGAAGCACTCAAGATCCTGGTTATCGCGGTCTTAATCGCCGCGATCGGGCTTGTTTCGATTTACAGCAGTACCTATCAAAAAGAAGGGAAGCTTTGGCAGTCGATCGCTCAGAGGCAATTGGTCTGGGTCATGATAGGTATTGCGTGTTTTCTGATGATGTCCCGGTTCTATTACCGCCGGTTCTGGGATTGGACGTATGTGTTATACGCGATCGCTGTCTCTTTGTTGTTCCTGGTGTTTATTCTGGGTATTGTACGATTGGGGGCGCAGCGGTGGCTTAGATTCAGCTGGTTCAACTTTCAACCGACTGAGTTAATGAAGCTGATCGTGGTGGTATTCCTGGCGCGGTATTTCAGCCTGAAATCGCTTGATAACGTTTCTTTGAAGATCAGCAGCCTTGGCCTCTGGCGGGCTTTTATCCTTCCTTTTATTTTTGTGGCTGTGCCGGTCGCAATGATCATCGAGCAGCCGGATCTCGGAAGCGGGGTTATGGTTTTATGCATTTTCGTTACGATGTTATTTATGGCAAATGTCCGGATCCAGTATTTTTTGATGTTGCTGGGAGGTGTTTGCCTGCTCTTCCCGGTCCTTTGGCACTACTTGAGGGATTATCAGAAAGACCGCCTGCTTGTATTCATGAATCCGAATATCGACCCGCTGGGAGCCGGATATACCGTTATTCAGTCGAAAATAGCGATCGGTTCCGGAGGGTTCTTCGGGAAGGGGTGGCTTTCAGGGACACAAAGCCAGCTGCATTTTCTGCCGGAATCCCATACTGATTTTATCTTTGCTTCTTTTTCAGAGGAGTGGGGTTTCCTGGGGTGTATGATCTTATTAGGTTTATATTTTCTTTTAATTAAGCAGGGCATTGAAATAGCGGAACGCACCTATGATTCGTTCGGCAGGTTATTGGCATTTGGTATTTCGTTTATGTTAGGGATACAGGTTTCTATTAATATATTAATGAACTTAGGGCTGGCCCCGGTAGTCGGGCTACCGCTGCCGTTAATGAGTTACGGCGGTTCTTCGGTATTTGTGACTTTTCTTGCCCTGGGGATATTAGCGAATATCAGTAATTCCCGGGCGTAAGGGTAACTGAGAGCAGAATTGGTCTATAGTCGATAGTCAATGGTCTATAGTTTAGCCGTGGCCATCGACTATCGACCATCGACTGTCGACTAACTATGGAAGATTTTTTATTACAAGTTCGCAAGCCGTCTCGGTACATCGGCAGGGAATGGAATGTGTCCCGAAAAGATATTTCCCTCGCTGAGGTGAAATTCGCTTTATGTTTTCCTGATTTATATGATGTGGGTATGAGTAATCTCGGTATCAGGATACTCTATGATATCCTTAATAAACTCCCCCTTGTGGTATGTGAACGGTTTTTTTCTTGCGCGGCTGATCTGGAGGCGATCTTACGCGAAAAGGGCATGCCGATAACTTCTTTAGAGTCGGGTAAGCCGCTCAGGGAGTTTGATATCGCCGGTTTTTCTCTGGGTTATGAATTACATTACACGAATGTTTTAAATATGCTGCAGCTTGGGGCCGTGCCTTTGCGATCGAGCGAGCGGGATGAGTCTTATCCTTTGATCATCGGCGGAGGCCCGGGAGTATTGAATCCGGAGCCGATCCATGAGTTCTTCGATCTATTTGTTATCGGTGAAGCTGAAGAGGTGGTTGTAGAGATCGTTGAGTGTTATCGCGCCTGGAAAAAAACCGGAGCCCAAAAGCAGGAGCTGCTTATACGCCTGTCTCACCTGGAGGGCGTTTATGTCCCGGCATTGTATTCGGTCACCTATCAGGAATCGGGGGCGATACAAGAGTTTAAGCCGGAATATCCGGGAGTCCCGGTGAGGGTGAAGAAGCGTATTATCGGAGATTTTAACGCCTCCGCGTATCCCCTGGATTGGCTTATCCCGTATATACAGATTATTCATGACCGTATCTCCCTCGAAGTTATGCGCGGTTGTCCGAACCGATGCCGTTTTTGCCAGGCGCGCGTACAGTATTTCCCGTTCCGGCAGCGGGATGCCGCAAGGGCATTTGAGCTGGCGTGTGAATTATACAGGCGCACCGGTTATGAAGAAATTTCCCTGTCGGGGCTGTCTGTCAGCGATTATTCAGGCTTGGAGGAATTATTGCGGTCGTTAGTGGGTGAGTTTCAGGAAAATGCCGTATCGGTGTCGCTGCCTTCCATAAAACCGAAGCTTATTTTGCAACAGCTGTCCAAGCTTATTGTCAGTATAAAGAAAACAGGGTTGACTTTTGCTCCTGAAGCGGGCAGTGAAAAGCTCAGAAGGATACTGGCAAAAGATTTTGATATAGATGAATTCTTCCAGGTGCTCTCTGAAGCTTACGCTCATGGATACCGGCATGTTAAACTTTATTTCATGATCGGATTACCTTATGAAGAAAAAGCTGATCTGGACGGGATCATCGGCCTTGCAACGCGGGTTTCGGACCTAAAAAGAAAATTCAGTCCCGGGCCCGCGCAAGTTAATATAAGTATAAATCCTCTTATCCCTAAACCGCATACTCCGTTCCAATGGTTCGGGATGGATACGATTATCGCGCTTAAAGAAAAACAGGATTATATAAGAAGCAAGGCGAAGAACAGGCGGTTCAAGATCGATTTCCATCATACGGACATGAGCTTCCTGGAAGGGGTGTTTTCCCGCGGAGACAGAAAATTAAGCGCTGTTGTTTTAAAGGCATTTTCCAAAGGCGCGCGGTTTGATGCCTGGGGAGAATATTTTAACCTTGATACGTGGATGGATGCTTTTCGGGAATGCGGTATTGATCCGCAGTTTTATTTGCAGAAGAGAAGTAAAGACGATATTCTGCCTTGGGATTTTATCGATATGGGAGTCAGTAAAGATTTTCTGAAGCGTGAGGCGGAGGCTGTGGAACAGGAGTGGTCCGCGGTCAATGGTTAATTGAGTCGATAGTCCATGGTTCATAGCTGCAGGGTATCAGGGACTAGATGATCGGGGTATCAGATGAACGGGTCCTGTCTTGTACTGTCTTCTCGCGGGGACGTTTGCCCCGCCCCAGCGTGGCGGGGCTGCACTCAGGTCGGCTGCGTCGCTCGTCCCGACGTTATACGTCGGGCCACCGTGCCCGCTCCTTGCCTTTATGCCCCGCTCGTAAACAGTCCAAGCCACCCGTTCACTAACAAGAATACTCCCCAGACACAGGTCACTCTTCGACAAATTCGGTGTAAATAAGTAGTCTATGCTCTCAATTTTAACTGTTGAAATAAAAGAAGATGCATAGTATAATAAAAATGTGCGTAAGCTATTTTTTAAGTGGAGGTGAGAGTGCCCAAAAGCGGTAAGTTATTGATAAAGTCCAGGCGCCTTAAAGATAAACTCATTATTGCTTTTTGCCTCATGTTTGTCCTGCCTTTTCTGGTTGTTATCTATCTGCTTTCAACCTATGTTCTTCCTCAAACAGGCGTTACGTTTCAAATAGCGCTTTTTTTATCAAGTTCGTTTTTTATTGCCGGCCTTGGTGTTTTACTGGTTAAGCAGATCATTAACCGTTTTCTTGCGGTTACAACTGACGCCCAGGTAATATCTTCGGGAAATTTCGACCATACCGTGGATATGGCCCCTCTTGATGAAGTCGGCGTCCTGGGAGAGACATTAAACCAGCTTACCAGCCGTATCCGCAATAATATGGAGGAGCTTAAGAGTTATAGCCAGAAAACCAGTGAGATCAACCTGAATATCCAGCAGCACGTTTTCGTATTTACGCATTTATTACAGATAAGTTCTTTGATCTCTCAGGGGGTTCCTCTTGATGCCGTGCTGAAATTGATCACCGAGAAAACGCGCTTTCTCGCCGATTCGGGAATTTCTTATTTATTCTTCAGGGAAGAAGCGGAAAGCGGATTTTATATGCGTTCGGCTGACGGGAAGAATGGTCAGGGTTTATTTTCGATTAGAATAGTTCCTTCAGACCCGTTGTTTGAAGCTTTAATAAAAGCCGGAAAGCAGCTGGTCTTAGACAAGAATAATGTTTGGCCTGCCTCGGCAATTTCCGATTTTTGCGATAAATTCCAGGTGAGCAATACCCTGGCTTTGCCGATCTACGTAAAGGGAAGCCTTGTCGGGATATTGGGCATCGGGAATTCCAAGGATAATTTTACGTATTCGAAAGATGACGTGGAATTGCTGGATATTTTTACCAAACAGATCGCTATCGCTGTCGAGCATGAGAGGCTCATTCAGCGGGTGGAAAAGCTGGAAGTCAAGGATGCGCTCACCGGGTTATATAATAAAACATATATTTTAATACGGCTTCAAGAAGAGATCCGCAGGGCGATAGTCAGGCAGCGGCCGTGTTCTTTGGTTTTGTTGAATATCGATGATTTTGTTAAATACCGGAGTTTAGTCGATCCGGCAACGGTTGATGAGCAGTTGAAGAAAATCGCTTATTTGATCCGGGATTCCGTTACTGAGATCGACCGGGTAGCCCGATTCGGGGATAATGAATTTGCCATAGTTTTACCGGAGAAGAATAAACGGCAGGCGCAAGAAATTGCCGAGGGTATCCGGCTCAATCTCGAGAAAAGTTTTAATCAGGAAAACGATTTAACCCGCCGGCTTACCGTCAGCGGCGGGTTAAGCGAGAATCCGCTTGACGGCTCGACTGCAGAGGAGCTGCTTGCGAAAGCGCAAGAGCTTTTGATACAGGCGAAAAAACAGGGTAAAAACCGTATTTTAGTGTAGCACGAAGGCGCCCGTTCATAAGAGCGGTGACTTTAGGGACGGCGCTTTAAAAAATAAAATCTATGCAGATCAGGCGAATAATTAAAAAACAATTGGGCGAAGTTCTTATTGAACATGGTGTCATTAACCAGGGCCAGCTGGAAAAAGCTCTTAACCTTCAGAAAGAGCGCGGCGGCTTGATCGGAGAAGTCCTGGTTGAGCTCGGCTTTGCCAAGGAAGAAGATATTGCTCAAGCGTTAACAGTCCAGTATGGGTTTCCGTACCTGCCTTTAAGTAATTATGAGATCGGCGCCGAGATCGCCAATCTCATCCCTGCCAGAGTTGCCCGGCAATACCTCATAATCCCTATCGATAAGATCGGAAATAATTTAACGCTAGCGATGTCTAATCCTCTGAATGTCCAGGCGGTAGAAGATGTGGAGCTGCTTTCCGGCTGCAGCGTGCAGTTATTTGTTTCAACCTTATCAGACATAAAACGGGCAATTGAAAAGTATTATAAAGGGAAAGAATAATATCAGTCCATAGTCGATAGTCCACTGTCCATAGTCCTATTTCCATCTATGGACAATGGACCATGGACTAACGACTCTTTTGAGTTCTTCTTTCGGGCTAAATCATGATCTCACTCAAAGACCGGATCATCGAGATATTAATAAAGAACAAGCTGCTTACTCAAGAGCAATTAAATGAGGCTATTGAGCTGCAGAAGAAGGAGGGCGGGAAGCTCAGCGATATCATTGTCAATTTGAACTTCGTTAAAGAATACGACCTTATTTCCGCGCTGAGCGAAGGCTTGAATTTCCCCCTGATCGACCTCAAACGCTTCAAGATCGACCCTGAGATCGTTAAGATCATCCCCGTTAATGTCGCTACGCAATTCCAAATTGTCCCTGTTTCTAAGATGGGCGATACGGTTACCCTGGCTATGGCTGATCCATTGAACATCTTTGCCATTGATACCGTGGAATCGCTCACCGGCTTTAAGATCAATCCTATTATTTCTTCCAGTAAGGATATTCTCCAGGCTATTGAGCAATCTTATTCGGAGGCGACCAAGGATATGATCGACGGATTGGTCAAAGAGATGGCTGATTCGACGATCGAGCTTATCAAAGAAGATAAAGAGAGCTCCCCGAGCGAGCAGGAGCTCAAGTTCATCAGCCGGGAGGCCCCCGTCATTAAGATCACCAATATGATACTTGAAGAGGGCATTAAAAAGAAAGCTTCCGATATCCTGGTAGAGCCTTGGGATAATAAATTACGGATCCGTTTCCGGGTCGACGGTATATTGCAGGAAGAGCAGTCGCCTCCTAAGAACCTTCATCAATCCATTGTCTCCCGCATTAAGGTCATGTCTGATCTGAATATCGCGGAGCATCGTCTTCCTCAAGACGGCCGCTTCAAGGTAAAGATCATGGGAAGAGAGGTTGATTTCCGCGTATCGATATTGCCTTCGAGTTTCGGCGAAAAAGTGGCGATCCGCGTTTTGGATAAATCGCAGGCAAAGCTTGATATAAGAAAGCTGGGCTTTACCGAAGATGTGGTAACGAGGCTGGAAAAAGTAGCCAAGTCGCCTCACGGGATGATACTGATCTGCGGCCCCACGGGCAGCGGCAAGACGACGACATTGTATTCGATCCTTAAGTATACAGATAGCCCCGATAAAAACCTTGTTACGGTAGAAGACCCGGTCGAGTATCAGTTAGAGGGGATCAATCAGGTAACGATCAGGCCGGATATCGGTTTGACTTTCGCGGGGGCCCTTCGTTCTATCCTGCGCCAGGACCCGAATGTTATTATGGTAGGGGAGATCCGCGATTTCGAGACTATTGATATCGCGATCAAAAGCGCTTTGACCGGCCACCTGGTATTGTCGACGCTGCATACGACAACGGCCTGCGGCGCTATTATCCGTTTGATGAATATGGGTATTGAGCCTTTTCTGATCAATTCCGCTTTGATATGCGTTGTCGCGCAAAGGCTTTTGCGTAAGGTCTGTACTTCCTGCAAGGAAGAATATACTTTTAGCGACGAGGTTATCCAAAGCCTTAAATTAGACGCCTACGGGATAAAAAACCCTAAGTTTTACCGCGGGAAGGGCTGCCCGCGCTGTTTTAATATGGGCTATAGCGGGAGAGTCGGGATCGCGGAGGTATTGTTGCTGACGGTAAAGATCAGGGAATTGGTCCTGGAGCGCGCCCAGGAATATGTGATCAAACAGCAGGCGCGCAAAGAAGGCATGAAAACACTCCGGCAGCAGGGTTTGGACGCCGCTCTCAATGGTTTAACGACGTTGGAAGAGGTTTTACGCGTTACCGCGCCTGATGAGTAGGAAAAAGCGGCGCGGCGGTTTTTTAAAGATCCTTATTTTCAACTCAAGGTCAATATATGCAGACGCTTAAGGATATAATAATCGATGTGCTTATCAAGGGCAAGCATTTGACCCAGGAGCAGCTGGAGAAAGCCGTCTTGATCCAGAAGCAGAAGCATGTTTCTTTGCGCAAGGTTTTAGTCGAGAACGGGTTCATCTCAGAAGAAAACCTGCTTTCGCTGCTTTCCACGCAGCTTTATATCCCGACGATCCATTTGGCGAAATATAAAGTTGACGCGGAGATCATCAAATTGATCCCCGAACATATCGCCCGGCAATATAATGTGATCCCGCTTTCCCAGATCGGAAAGACTTTAACGGTCGCTATCTCCGACCCGCTGAATATTTTCGCCCTTGATGATTTAAAGGCGTTGACCGGTTTTAATATCGATACTGTTTTAAGCCCGTACGATGAGATCATTAAAGCTATTGAAACCCACTATGCCGTTGAAGCAAACTCTATGAATCAGCTTCTTCAGGATGACCCGTATGCCGCGGCCAATACCGAGAAACAGGCTCTTGAGGTCATGAAAGAAGAAAATATTGAGATCTCGGGGGCGCTTCAGGAGAGTGAAAAGCCGTTAATTGTTAAATTAGTCGATCTGATGATCTCTGAAGCCTTGAAGCGCAGGGCATCCGATATTCATATTGAGCCTGACGATCAGGGGCTGCGCATACGCTTTCGCATTGACGGGGCGCTCAATGAAATGTTCGATATTCCCAAGAACAAGCAAAATGCCGTCATCGCGCGTATTAAGATCATTTCCGAATTGGATATCACGGAAAACCGCATCCCTCAGGATGGGAGGTTCAAGATCCGTTATGAAGGTAAAGAGATCGATTTTCGCGTCTCAGGTTTACCGGTTGCCGGCGGCCAGAAATTTGTATTGCGGATACTGGATAAAGGTAATTTATCGATAGGATTGGATAAATTAGGCTTTTCCCCGGCCCCGCATGAGGTTTTTAAGGCGGCGATCGCTAAACCTTTCGGCATGATCCTGGTTACCGGGCCGACGGGCAGCGGGAAATCGACAACGCTGTATTCGGTTTTAAGCCAGTTGAATACCCCCGAAAAGAATATCATCACCGTTGAAGATCCCGTGGAATATCAAGTCGGCGGTATAACGCAGATACAGGTAAAAGCCGATATCGGGCTGACCTTTGCTACGGGGCTACGCGCTTTATTACGGCAGAGCCCGGATATTATCATGATCGGAGAAATACGTGACGCCGAAACCGCGGATATTGCCGTTAAAGCTTCTTTGACCGGACAGTTAGTCCTTACTACGTTGCATACTAATGACGCGGTTACCAGCATTACGCGTTTGGTTGATATGGGGATCGAGCCTTTTTTAGTCGGTTCAAGCCTTGTCATGGTTTGCGCTCAGCGCTTATGCCGCCGGATCTGTCAGAAATGTAAACAGGCGGTCGAGATACCCAAAGATTATCTGGAGAGTATCGGCTTTATCCGGCCCGACGCTAAGGGAAAGAATAAGAAAGAAGCTTCTTTAGCGGCTGAGGCTCTTCAAGAGACTATTTTTTATAAAGCGGTTGGATGTAGTTATTGCAATAATACGGGTTTTCGTGGTAGAATAGCTATCCTGGAAGCTTTATTGATCAACGATGTTTTGCGTGAAATGATCATTAAAAAGAAGTCGATAGATGAAATCAAAGCTTACGCGATCGAGAAATGCGGGATGAAAACGCTGCGGGATGACGGTTTCGTCAAGGTAAGGAACGGATTAACCACGATCGAAGAAGCCTTGAGGATAACTACGGAGGAATAAAGTTGGAGCAGATGAAGTTCTTGATAATCGATAATGACGAGGTTTCAAATAACCTGGTGCGTGAGACCGCGCAGATCCATCAAGGGTATCAGGGTATTTTTAAAGCCACCCTCGCGGAAGGATTTGAAGTGCTGCGCCAGGGAGGGGTGAATGTTGTTGTTAGTTTGGTAGGCATGTCGGATGATGAAGACGGGAAGTTCATAAAAGAGGCCAGAATGATAGACCCTGATTGTGTTGTTATCGGGGCACTTGATGAAAGCAATGTGGTGATAGCCGAAGATACTTCCCTGGCGGGTACCTATGGCCTTATCCGCAAGCCCTTTGACCTGCACAAATTATTTTTCTTGATCAAAAAAGGGGCTGAATTACACGCGCATTTAGTTACTTCCCGTAAATCTCAGCACGGCCTGAGAGAACAAAATAATTCTTTGCTTAAACAAAATACGCTCCTGGCGAAAAGGATTGAGGAATCGACGACTAACCTGACCCGGTTATATCAGGACCTGCGTTCTACCTATATGAGGACGATCAAGGCGTTAGCCGAGGCTATTGACGCGCGGGACCACTATACTCACAGCCATTCAATGAATGTCGCAAAATATGCCGTGACGATCGCTCAGGAAATGCATTTGTCGGTTAAAGATACTGAATTGATCAGGGAGGCCTGTGAATTGCACGATCTCGGCAAGATCGGTATTGAAGACAGTATTTTGATGAAGCCGTCTTCTTTGACCCCGGAGGAGTGGGAATTGGTCAAGCGCCATCCGATCACCGGTGCCCAGATATTAGAACCATTGACCTTCTTGAACGGCGTTATCGATTTGGTAAGGCAGCACCATGAGCATTATGACGGTTCCGGATATCCGGGAGGGATAAAAGAAGACGCTATCCTCTTAGGGGCGCGTATCATTCATCTTGCCGATGCCTATGACGCGATGACGTCGGCGCGGTCATACCGCCGCGATCCTCTTTCGAAAGAAGCCGCGGTCGTGGAAATAAACAAGCATTCCGGCACGCAGTTCGATCCGAATGTGGTGAATGTTTTTTTGCAGGTTGTAGACCGTTTATAAGCCGGGAAATTTCAGGGCGTGCTTTTAGGATAACCATTTAACGGGAGAAGCGCTATGGCTATGTTTCAATACACAGCTAAAGATAAGACCGGACAGGCGGTCATGGGGACTTTAGAGGCTCCGGGTGAAGCAGAGGCAGCGGTAATCCTGCATAATAAAGACCTGGTGGTTGTTTCGCTTAAGGAAACCAAAGCCAAGGCAGTCAGGACCAAGGGCGTCAAGGTGAAGCTTGACGATCTGGTCATTTTTTCCCGGCAGCTGGCAACTATGATCGATGCGGGCATCCCGCTCGTGCAGGCGTTAGGGATCCTGGTTGAACAGATCGATAATAAAAATTTAAAGGGCGTGGTAATGACGGTCCGCCAGGATATCGAAGCCGGCATGAGCTTTTGCGACGCCTTGGCTAAACATCCGAGTGTCTTCAGCGATCTTTTTATTAATATGAGCAGGGCGGGCGAAGCATCAGGCATGCTTAATGATGTCTTAGACCGGCTGGCTTCGTATATGGAAAAGACCGCGGCGCTTACCAGGAAGGTCAAGGCGAGTTTAGTTTATCCGGCGGTTGTTATCACTATGGCGATCTTGATCACCTCTGTCCTTTTGCTGAAGGTCGTGCCGACCTTTAAAGGGATCTTTGAGATGCTCGGGGGGGAATTGCCTTTGCCGACAAAGATACTCATCGGGGTGAGCGATATATTAAGGAAGTTTTTTATCCCGGTCGTCATTATATTTACTATCGTCAGCGTCCTTATTAAGAAATATATCAGTACTGAAAAGGGGCAGTATAATTTCGATGCCGTGTTGTTGAAGTTGCCTGTTATCGGTTCGTTATTTTGTAAGGTCGCGGTCGCGAAGTTCTCCCGTACTTTTTCCACGCTGATCAAGAGCGGCGTGTCGGTTCTGAATGCCTTGGATATCGTCGGTAAAACGGCGGGCAATAAAGTCATCGAAAGATCGGTCAGCGACAGCCGTTCGGCGGTCCGTGACGGTGAAATGATCTCCGCGCCGCTTGCCAAAAGCAAGGTTTTTCCCCCGATCGTTTGCCGAATGATCGGGGTAGGTGAGCAGACCGGGCAGCTTGAAAAGATGCTCACCAAGATCGCTGATTTTTATGATGAGCAGGTTGATGCCGCCGTTTCGGCGATGACCAGCATGATCGAGCCGTTGGTCATTGCTTTCTTAGGCGTTGTGGTAGGAGGCATCGTCATCGCTTTGTTCATGCCGATATTTAAAATGTCGGAACTGATGAGCGGGTAAAAGGTTTTACGCGTAATAAAAAAAGTGAATTTTCGCTTATTGTCAGACGGTAAAAAAAAACAAAAAAAAGTGCTTGACAAAAATGGCATTATGGTATATATTTATAATCTGTGAAAAAGAGATTCAGTAGTGTTGACAGGTTTGAGTAGTTAATTTCGCGACGAAGACAGCCAAAGTAATGAAAGTAAATGGCGTCCCAGGATTTGTCGGGGCGCTTTTCATTTCACCGCACGAAGCACAATCTTTTCGCGTTTTAACCCATAACTATAAATTTTAAAGAATATAAGAATTGTCTTGTTCTTTGATAATTGAATAGCCAAGCGAGGCCAGCTTGAATCTTTATAGATTTAAGCAGGTCAATTTTGAGGTTAATAATAAAATAATCAAAGAGCCTTTATGCAAATTTTCTAGATTTTTTCGGAGAGTTTGATCCTGGCTCAGAGTGAACGCTGGCGGCGTGGATTAGGCATGCAAGTCGAGCGATCTTTATGGAGCAAGTAGGCTGGCCGTAAGGTTGGCTTGCGAGTGAAATATTGATAGCGGCAAACGGGTGCGTAACGCGTGAGTAATTTACCTCTATACCATGGATAGCCTTGCGAAAGTAAGGGTAATACATGATGTGTTTAGCTGGGCATAAGTCCGGCTAAGTAAAGGCCTCCGCAAGGAGGTTGTATAGAGATGAGCTCGCGTCCTATCAGCTAGTTGGTAGGGTAATGGCCTACCAAGGCTTTTGACGGGTAGCTGGCCTGAGAGGGTGGTCAGCCACACGGGGACTGAGACACTGCCCCGACTCCTACGGGAGGCTGCAGTCGAGGATATTTAGCAATGGACGAAAGTCTGACTATGTGACGCCGCGTGAGGGATGAAGGCCTTCGGGTTGTAAACCTCTTTCGATGGGGAAGAAAATTCCGGTTAACTCCCGGAACTGACGGTACCCAGAGAAGAAGCCATGGCCAACTCTGTGCCAGCAGCCGCGGTAATACAGAGATGGCGAGCGTTACTCGGATTTATTGGGTGTAAAGGGCAGGTAGGTGTCCTTGTAAGTCAGGAGTGAAATCCTATAGCTTAACTATAGAACTGCTTTTGAAACTACAAGGATTGAGGATAGAAGAGGAGAGCGGAATTCCCGGTGTAAGGGTGAAATCTGTAGATATCGGGAGGAACACCAGTGGCGAAAGCGGCTCTCTGGTCTATCCCTGACGCTGATCTGCGAAAGCTAGGGGAGCAAACAGGATTAGATACCCTGGTAGTCCTAGCCGTAAACTATGAGCACTAGGTGTTGGGGGGTTACCTTCAGCGCCGTAAGTTAACACGTTAAGTGCTCCACCTGGGGACTACGACCGCAAGGTTAAAACTCAAAGGAATTGACGGGGGCCCGCACAAGCGGTGGAACATGTGGTTCAATTCGACGCTACGCGAAGAACCTCACCAAGGCTTGACATGCAGGAAGTATGAAGCTGAAAGGTGGAAGACCTGTCAAGTCAGGAGCCTGCACAGGTGTTGCATGGCTGTCGTCAGCTCGTGTCGTGAGATGTTGGGTTAAGTCCCGCAACGAGCGCAACCATCATCTTTAGTTGCTAATTTCAAAGCCGCAAGGCCTAGAGATGCACTCTAGAGAGACTGCCCGTGATAAACGGGAGGAAGGTGGAGATGACGTCAAGTCAGTACGGCCTTTATGCCTTGGGCTACACACGTGTTACAATGGCCACTACAAAGCGTTGCCAAAGCGCGAGCTGGAGCTAATCGCAAAAAAGTGGCCTCAGTTCAGATTGGAGTCTGCAACCCGACTCCATGAAGACGGAATCGCTAGTAATGGCGGATCAGCTACGCCGCCGTGAATACGTTCCCGGGCCTTGTACACACCGCCCGTCAAGCGATGGGAGCCGAGGGTACCTGAAGTCCCCGAGCAATCGGGGCCGAAGGTAAAATTGGTGACTGGCGCTAAGTCGTAACAAGGTAACCGTACCGGAAGGTGCGGTTGGATCACCTCCTTTCTAATTTTCTTTCACGAAGAAAATTGGAAATCCTATATTCAAGGCAGCCTGATATCTGTAAAGATGTCAGAAGGATGCGTGGATATAGTTTCTCGCCATAGAGCGAGAAGCTTGGTTATTCAATTAAATTTTAAAGGGAGTCGTTTCTCAGGCGATAATCATTTCGAGTGAGAGGGCTTCTAATTTAGTGTGTAAAGCCTGCCTATTGGCAGGCGGGTGTAATGAATCAGGGCATTACGCGATATATTTGATTACACTTAAATTCGGGCCCATAGCTCAGTTGGTTAGAGCACAGCCCTGATAAGACTGGGGTCAGTGGTTCGAATCCACTTGGGCCCATTAAATCAGAACAAAGAATTTAGATTTAAGAATAAAGACGGTTATGTCGAAGTGAACTTAAATCTTAGTTCTTGATTCTTTTATCTGATCTTTCGGGGGCGTAGCTCAGCTGGGAGAGCACCTGCTTTGCAAGCAGGGGGTCGGCAGTTCGATCCTGCTCGCCTCCATTTTTGATCTCATTAATGAAATCAAAAATGGATGTCGAAACAGTGGGTTTCGACGCCTAAGCGTTCTTAAAAATTAATTCTGAACATAAATTTTATTTCACGCTCAGTCGTGAATTGTATGTTCTTTGACAACTATAAGTATAGGGTAAAAACTACAATAATTAAATCGAGAACTAAGTTTTCGGTCAAGCTACAAAGTGTCTATGCACGGATGACTTGGTTAGGTAAGGCGATGAAGGACGGGGTAAGCACCGATATGCCTCGGGGAGCCGCAAACTGGCTTTGATCCGAGGATCTCCGAATGGGGCAACCCATTTGATAGAAATATCAAATACTCAGCGATGAATTCATAGTTGCTGATGGCGAACCAGGTGAATTGAAACATCTAAGTAACCTGAGGAAGAGAAATCTAATGAGATTCCCCCAGTAGCGGCGAGCGAACAGGGATCAGCCTAAACCCGTTTCTTCGCAAGAAGAGGCGGGGGTTGTGGGACCTTAATGTGATAGATAGAGGGATAGCGGAAATACCTGGAAAGGTATACCATAGAGAGTGAAAGTCTCGTATGCGAAATTCTAATATCGTCTAGAGGCATCCCAAGTACCACGGGACACGGGAAATCCTGTGGGAATCTGGGCCGACCACGGTCTAAGGCTAAATACTACACCTAAACCGATAGTGCACAAGTACCGTGAGGGAAAGTTGAAAAGAACCCCGGGAGGGGAGTGAAATAGAACCTAAAATCATAGACATACAAGCGGTAGGAGGGCTATGCTATTTGCGCAAGTGAATAGAATGCCTGACTGCGTACCTTTTGCATAATGGACCGACGAGTTATTCTTGTAAGCAAGTTTAAGTAAATTGTGAAAGCAATTTGCGGAGGCGTAGGGAAACCGAGTCCTAACTGGGCGTTTAGCTTGCAGGAATAGACCCGAAGCTGAGTGATCTATCCATGGCCAGCGGGAAGCCTCGAGAAATCGAGGTGGACGTGCGAACCCATCAGTGTTGAAAAACTGCGGGATGAGCTGTGGATCGGAGCGAAAGACTAATCAAACTCAGAAATTGCTGGTTCTCCCCGAAACAATTCTAGGGTTCGCCTTAGGAAACTACATCATAGGGGTAGAGTACTGAATGGACCGCGGGAGTCTACCGACTTGCTGGGTCCAACCAAACTTCGAATACTATGATGACTATCCTAGGAGTAAGACGCTGGGGGCCAAGCTCCGGCGTCAAAAGGGAATCAGCCCAGACCTCCATCTAAGGTCCCTAAGAATAGGCTAAGTGGTAAAGGAGGTGAGTTCGCTTAGACAGCCAGGATGTTGGCTCAGAGGCAGCCATCATTTAAAGAGTGCGTAACAGCTCACTGGCCGAGCGAATTTGCGCCAAAGATGATCGGGGCTCAAGCCTATTACCGAAGGTGAGGGTTTGTGCCACTTCGGTGGCATAAGCGGTAGGGGAGCATTGTTCAGTCGGATGAATCTCAACCGAGAGGATGAGTGGACACTGAACAAGGGATTATGTCGGTATAAGTAGCGAAAACACCTGCGAGAAACAGGTGCGCCGCAAGTCTAAGGTTTCCTGGGGAAGGTTAATCCACCCAGGGTTAGTCGTGCCTAAGTCGAGGCCAAATGGCGTAGACGATGGATAATCCGTTAATATTCGGATACTAAGTTATTGACGTTATACTCTTTGTGTGACGCAGGAAGTCTATGGCTGCGCAGTGTTGGATGTCTGCGTTCTTTCTACCGGAAGGTAGAGAGGGGACCCTGAGGATTCCGAGGGGGAAGTGATGTAATACTATGCTGCCTAGAAAAGCACAAAGGGAAGTTGATAATTTACACGTACCACAACCCGACACAGGTAGACTGCCAGAATATGGTAAGGCGCTCGAGATAACTCTCGTTAAGGAACTCGGCTCATTAGCCGCGTAAGTTCGCAAGAAGCGGTGCCTTTGGTTGAAAGATCAAAGGTTACAATAAAGTGGCCCGGGTGACTGTTTAGTAAAAACACAGCACTCTGCAAACTCGCAAGAGGAAGTATAGGGTGTGACACCTGCCCAGTGCTGGAAGGTTAAGGGAATCTGTCAGTGAAGAGTAATCTTTGCGAAGCATTGAACCGAAGCCCCAGTAAACGGCGGCCGTAACTATAACGGTCCTAAGGTAGCGAAATTCCTTGTGGGGCAAGTTCCCACGCGCACGAATGGTGTAACAATCTGGGCGCTGTCTCAACGAGAGACTCGGCGAAATTGTAGTGGCGGTGAAGATGCCGTCTACCCGCATCAAGACGAAAAGACCCCAGAACCTTTACTGTAGCCTATTATTGCATTTTGGTTCAATATGTGTAGCATAGGTGGGAGGCTTTGAGTCCTGGCCGCTAGGTCGGGATGAGCCGCAATGTGAAATACCACCCTTATTGTGCTAAAATTCTAACCTCGTTGTCTGAATCGACGAGAGGGACAGTGGTAGGTGGGCAGTTTGACTGGGGCGGTTCCCTTCTAAAATGTAACGAAGGGGCCCAAAGGTTGGCTCAAGGCGGTCGGCAATCGCCTGTGGAGTGTAAGCGCACAAGCCAGCTTAACTGCAAATCCGACAGGACGCGCAGATACGAAAGTAGGGGCTAATGATCCGATGGTTTAATGTGGAATTGCCATCGCTCAACGGATAATAGGTACTCTGGGGATAACAGGCTTATTGGACTCGAGAGTTCACATCGACAGTCCAGTTTGGCACCTCGACATACAGGGGTGGTCCGGAAGTAATTTCGGACATGTATTGGCTAATAACGGTGGAACCCGACGAATTAGGGTAATACCGTGGGAAGTCTGATAGATAATAAGCAGTTATTCGTAAGGTTTTTTCTCTTGGTGACATGTTTAGATTTTCATTATTACGCTTAATACGTAAACTTCAATAATTCGTTTTCGAAGCGGTTTATATTGTATTAAGTTGTTAAGAATTGAATTCTTATGTCTTCCAAGAGAAGCCTGACGATTATCAGACCCCGTAACGACTGATTCTGACACAGAAGGTGTTATAAGGCCTTTAATAAGGCCCATGACAACTACTGCGTAGGATGAGATAGTTAATTAACATCAATAACTATCACACGCCAACCCCGCCATTGAAACAGTGGCGGGTGAAGATATAGTCTAATACCACGCGAAAGCGTGGAGCATATTGCGATGTCGGCTCATCCTATCCTGGGGCTGAATAAGGTCCCAAGGGTCCGGCTGTTCGCCGGTTAAAAGGGTACGCGAGCTGGGTTTAGAACGTCGTGAGACAGTTCGGTCTCTATCTGATGTGGGCGTAAGGATATTTGAAGGGGAGTTCTCCACAGTACGAGAGGACCTGGAGAAGTGAACCACTGGTGTTCCAGTTGTCCTGCCAAGGGCAAGGGCTGGGTAGCTATGTTCATAAGGGATAAGCGCTGAAAGCATCTAAGTGCCAAGCCCACCTCAAGATTAGATATCCCTTGGTCGCAAGACCATGAAGGCCGGTCGTAGACTACGACCTTGATAGGCGAGATGTGTAAGGTCCGTAAGGATTTAAGCTAACTCGTACTAATTGGCCAATCGGCTTGACCTTTACTTTTTTCTCGAAATTTTATTGCAAGTTTTACCTTATACTTATGGTTGTTGATTTTCTGACATAGTCAGAAAATCAACCTCGAGCTTCCCTGTTTTATTGCCGGAAGCGAGAGGTCAATCCAATAAATTCCAGCTTTGCAAATGCAATACTCGCAAAGCGAAGGCATTTGGCGTGTTATTACTGGGAGGGAAACACCCGTTCCCATTCCGAATACGGTAGTTAAGCCTCTCAAGGCCGATGGTAGTGTACTCGTAAGGGTATGTGAGAGTAGGTAGACGCGCCTTAAAATAAAAAAAGAGCCAGCTATTAATTTAGTTGGCTCTTTTTTTATTTAAACCCGAGCCACCCTCATTTTTAAGTAGGTCAGTGGCGAGTGATACTTCCACAATAAATCCAATTAATATCTCTACTCAACTTTACTAGGGAACGGGCGCCTTGTCTGATTCCCTCGCAGGGACGCTCGTTTTGCCCCTGCGAGGCAAAACTTCGCTCAGGTCGGCTGCGTCGCTCTGCCCGACATCGTTTAACGAGGGGCATCCGTGCCCGCTCCTTGCCTTTATGCCCTGCTCGGGAACAGCCAAGTCACCCGTTCACG
>JBAZKL010000003.1:0-434960 GCA_041650835.1 Candidatus Omnitrophota bacterium | reverse complement strand
TCTTCATGTTCGCGACTATATCCACCGGTACCACTACCGCTGAACTGCTCCGATTCCCCTGCTCCTCTGGCTTAATCGGGCTGCTGCTTGATGGAGGTCCACGCTTGCTCGGGGTCATACCCGATTCACGAGTGGTCAACTCTGACTCTAACTCAGGCAAAACGGTTCCGATCACACTAATCGGAGAAGCGGCCTTAGCATATATATCTTGAACCCTCTTTATTAACGCCTCATTCGCCTTATCTGAACTGCCGTAATAATCTATAAACGCATTCTGAAGTTCTTGATCAGCTAACTCTTTCCACATAGCTTCGAATAACTCATTAATACCTCTTTTATTTATTTCTCCCCTCAAATCTACTTTAAGAACATAATTCCTAATGGCCTCAAAATTACCAACAATTACTTCAACAAGGCTACTCTGATACAATTTTAGTAAAGCATTAAAGAATTCTTTGCCAGCCTTTACTAAATCACCTTCTTTCCAATCGAGAAGGGCAATCTTTAAATCGGAATCCAAACCTAAACATAACTTTCTATAAAATCCATTTATTTTCTTTTCACTTCTTTCTTTCTCTTCTTTTAATTCCTTAATCTCCGTTTCTTCCTTTGCAGCTTTTGCTTTCTTCAATAATTCTTCTAATATCCTTAACTCTTTGATCATATCACGGACATCTTGCGCTACTTTTTCCTTAGCCAATGCTTCAGTCGCTTTCTTTTTAATTATAAGCACTGCCTCATTCGCTCCCTGAATTGATACTGCTTTTGACAAAGTATTAAACAATAGCTTATTGTCCGGAATAGTATTATAGGCGGCGTCTTCTTTAGCTCGTTTATATGCACTCAGCTCTTGAACAATTAATTTCTTCATCCCTTCATTATCAGGCTTAACGGAAGCGCTATAACCAGGGAAAGCTCTATCATACAATTCCTCCAACTTCTTTTGCCTACCTAACATTTCAATCTTATCATCGATTAATCGATACAGCGTAGAAACAAATTCATTAATCATTTGCACTATAATATCCTTATTATTTCCATCCGCCTTCTCTTGATCGCGGATTTTTCTAACTTCTTCAAAATAAGGAATTCCCATCCTGTTAATTGCCCAGCTTACGATATCTTTCCGAATTATTTCGTCTTTCGCTGCCCAGTTAACAGCATGCATTCTTTTAAAGAGTTCAACCTTTGCGGCATCGATGTCATTCTTTCTAAAATCTTCTAAATTTTTTCTTATTACTTCCGAAACACCTGACCAGAAGGTATCAACAAGAGGAAGAATTAACTCCTTATAAGTCAAGAATGCTACTTCTTCATTAAACTTATCATCACTTTTTGCATCCTTATTCCACTGAGCATAAATTTTACTCCTTACTGAGCGCACATCTTCTAAATACGCCTCTTCCAAATTCTTAATTACCTTTACAACATCTCCACTCGCCAAATAAGCTGCAGGCTGCTTCTTACTAAGATTGTCCATATTGCCAATTCTTTCACAAACATGCTTGTAGACTCTTAGCTGCTGTCTTTGATGCAAATCCAGGAGCGCCTCATTTAACTCATCGCTGACAACACTCCAGACTGACATGATAAATGTAGTAATAACTGATTCGTCACCGGCCTTTTTAACAGCCCTATAATCTTCTAAGAATTTTTTATCGCTGAGCAACAGCCCAATAGTTTTATCTAAATCTCTTCTCACTATAAAAAGCGCTTTTTGCTGGTAAAGCTTGAACAACTTATCATAAACAAGCTGCCGGGCTTTTTGTTCATCGCCTTTGGTTTCTTTAATTAAAACGGCTTTTTGTTCAACGGTCATTTTTGCCCAAAGATGTTCAGTGAAAGCGTGTTTTTGCGCTTCTAAATCATCACTCATAGGAGATGCTGAATTGTTATTAAGTTTACGAAGAGTATTTATTATCGCAGGATCATTTAGCAAATCATCAATAAAATTATATGGATAATCTTCACGACTGATTCTTGTAATATCTTTAATAGTATCGTTTGCATATTTATACGCTTGCTGATGAATAAATATTAATGCCTGCTGCATTAAAGATTCTACCCTACTCCTCTGTGCTGATGACAACTTCTCTCTTCTAACTTCAAATGCTTCAGCCGCCTGAGCATAATTTTTCCTTACCTTAACCAAACAGCTAAAACGTTCCCAACTCCATCCAACAGCAATAATTAAAAGTATAACAGCCGTAATTAAACCAATATAAATCTTCAGTGAATCAAAAGGTATTTTTAAGACATTTTCAGGGCTCAAAGTAAGCACAAAGAAGTCGGGCAAGGGAACAATGGCAAACCAAAATAAAGCGGTTAAAGACATAAGATAGGAAACCCCGATGTTCCACCAAATTCTTTGCGGTCTTGCATTACCCTTAATATTGTCCTCTTCTTCTTCCTTAGCCCTAAGATTGAATACTCTAAATGTAAGCTTTAATAACTTAGGAAATGAGGATTGTTCCCCAAAAGTCCTTTGAAAAGTAATCCCGCCTGCTTTTCTGAAAGTTTTGTTAAGGATACCCGTAGAAAGCAACACTGTAAGGATAACTCCTAAAATTCCCATAAACCAAGGCCAGGCGAATTGAGTTTCAAAGAAATAAGTTTTAAGAACATATAACCATGCTGTGGCAATTATTATTCCAAATATTTTACTTAATACATCAACAGTAAAACCCCAAACACCCTTCCCTTTTTCTCCAGGGATGTTTTCATTTACAAAAGCACCAATAACCATATTTACACCGAAGTAGAGTAAAATGAATAGCGACAAGGCATTGGTAAGATCAAGGCCAAAGCTAAAAACAAAGAAATTGAATATCGTCAACAATATACCTAACAGAATTACCCGCACCAAAGGACGCACTGTCCAGATATTAACTAACGCGCTATGATCTTTAATACCACCTTGGACACCCGATGTTTTAAACAAAAATCCCATGCCTTTGTAGCTTCTGGTATTTTCCGTTGATTCAATGCCAAAGCGAGGCGCAAAAACCGAGATATTGCTTAAACGCTGGCTTAACCAGCGACTAAAGCCGATGAATGATCCGAACATAAAGAAACCTACCCCGCCTAAAACCGGCACAAGTACCGTTCCACCTAAGAAATAACCAGCAATACTTCCAAGAACTAAACCAAGAACACTGCGAATTCTTCCCATCCATGACTGCCAGGGCAAACCGGTGGTAGCGCGGATGATCGCCCCTAAACCGTTCAGGGTCAATATCTGGTTAAAGATTATACCCATGATAAGAAAGGGAACGCTCATGCCGGTGAATGGCAGGACATCAAAGATAGTCCCTAAGGGGATCATAAAGAGGCCGGCAAGCGCGACCGGCATCGTTCCATAGAACCTGCCCCAGTTCCTTCTGGCATCCCTTTCAAATATCGGTTCAGGCCCGAAATCATTGATCGCCTGCAATAAGAAGCTCCTATTGACCTGCGTGATACCGCCTCCCCATCTTCCCGGAGCGGCGTTTAACTCCTGGTAATTGGCATTCTCACGAAGCTTCATTGCCATGGCAATGGAAAGCGCGAAGGTAGGGGCATAGCCTAAACCGATCATATTATGCGTCTGGCAAAGGACGTCGGTAATATCTTCGCTCAAATGCGGCAGATACGGGCCAAGGCCGATAAGGCCGTATTGATACTGTCTCTTTGTTTCATCACTATATTTGGTCTCTTTCTGCAGTCTTCTGGTAAGCGGGATAAACGGATAATCGCCCCTCCTTAACGCTTCCTGAAAGCCAAACTCAACTTTCTTTTTGTTACCCTGTTCATCTTCAGTTTCGACTTCGAAACCGGCATTCCCTTCATCAAGGACTTTTAAGATGTTCATCCAACCGGTACCGATCTTATCATTGATACCCATCATGGCATAGCCATGGCCACCTTCAACTAACCAGGACATTTCACCGCCAAGAGGCATGAGCGTATTGGTAGTATTACGCAAAGCAGGCATAATGACAATCTCTGGATTGGCGATCATACGCTTGAGATCATTGATAAACTTATCCAAATCAAGACTATTAGAATTACGATCCATGATAACCAGATAACGGAAATTCTTAACAATTTCTTTGTCTAACCCATAAACGCCATACATAGCACCCGTTTTCATCGTAGAAGGATTACTGGTATGGGTAACAAAAAACCTGCTTCCAGAAATATGTTCAAACAATAATGCGACTTTCTCATAACCCGGAGGATTACCAATATTAATGTTCCTCTCCGTATTAGCTACGGACTCCCATCCGCCGAACATATTGGGAGTAGGAATTAAATACACATGCTTACCTAATTCATCAGGGTCACTTCTTAAGACTTCTGCCATAGCCATAATATTGACCGCGGTATCATAAGCGCCGATTATTCCCATTCTAAACATTAATTGTTTTACAAAGAAAGCCGCTCGCAACTGTTTAAATTCCTCAAGACTCTCACAAGATATTTTACACTCTTTCGGGACTGTGGGATCCTCTATCTGAGACATGTGTAATAAAGGCATGTTGCTCTGCGCCTCTTTTTCATCAAGCAACTTAAGCGCCTCTATGATTTCTTTAGTTATTTGTTCGTTAGTGGCATCTCTTAACCCTAACATAAGACCCGCCTGATTAAGCAAACTCTCTATTTCCGCAGAATTATTATTAATTAAATACTCTAAAACATTCTTGATCTTATCCCAAGAGATCTTAACTCCTAATGGATGCCCGACATAGTTAATTACAATAATATTATCGCTTTTCTTAAATGCATCGATATTTTTTCTTTGCTTATCTCCACTAATATCAATCGGCCCATGAGTTTCAGAGAAATAAGATGCCAGGAAGGTCAAAGAGCTCCAAAGGCCGAAGTGCATCAGATAGACATAGGTCAGGAAGAAGAATTGTCCCAGAACAACACGGATATATAAGCCGGCGGCAAAGTGATCCATGAACCACGGCAGTGTGTTAAAGCCCATCACCAGGCCAAGGGCGATAAAGCCTAAATACTGCGCCATCCAGAGCACGATCGCACGGGTCTTTCCAACTCCGATGCTCGGACGGAAATTCCTGTAAATAGCAAGGCCGAATATAGAGTGATTCCAGATAAGCCCGATCAAACCTTCCATGGTAAAGATCGTCACCAGGAAGGTCTTCAGGAAGAAGGCGGTAACAAATATGCCCTTGAAAGGTATAGAGAATAGTCCGAATATAAAAGCCGCCAGCACAAGATTAGCAACCCCCAATAATCTCATGCCCTGACCTTCATAGCGATACTGCGACATTGTCTTCCATTCCATAATAACGCCTGCTGTCAATAATCCGATACCAGTTATCACAAAGGCGAACAAAGCGAATGGAGCTGAACAAACTGATAAGAAAGGTACCGCCATAAAACAGCTAAGAAGATTAATACCTGAAACCGCGGAATACAAAACAATAACAGAAAGACCGAGGCTAAAGGCGGGTAATAACCAATAAGCGATCTCGATCAAGAAAGGAGCCACAGATTTACTCTTTAACCCCATAAATCTCCAGAACCTATACCAACTATATCCTCTCAAATAATCTCTGACTAATTCCAATATTCTATCTTTATATTGATTGATTTCATCTTTTTCGGAATTAGACAATAGACGCTTAGCATCAGAAGCCTTCTTTTGAATCATTTTGGCCTTCAAAGCATATTCACGAACTCTAAGTTCTACATCTTTAGCTAATCTATGAACACTTAATCCGAAACCTTCTTCTTTAAGAAAATCATTAAATCTCTTAGCAAATTTTTCATGATCAAATTCCTCTTTGCCGACACCTGTTTCCTTCAGGAATTTCTGAAAATCATCCTTTTTATCTTCTTTCAAAGCTTTTCTTAAAAGCTGGCCGTAACTATAGAAATAAAGTTCCAGCTTATCCCAAATATCTTCATCCGGAATACCGACTTCTCCATATAAAGAATCAGTTGCGCTGGCATCAAGCTCTTTCCAATGTCTTTCAACATAAGGAAATTTCTTAGAGAACTCCAACCCAAATTTTTTCTTTAAATTCTTTAGGCTTAGACCCAACAATAAACCTTTTCTCAAAACAATCCCTTCCTTTGAATACTCTTTCCCGGCAAATTCAGAAACACCACGGAAATAAACTTTCAACTGTTCTAATAATAATTCATCCGCCCAGCCTTTTTCATTAACAGCCGCTACTATCATTTTAACAAATGTGCCGGCATGCCTGACGAAGAATGCGCTTGTATCATGGTTAAATTTAGTTCCAATCCTTGGACCCTTCTCCGGTATAGGCTCAGGGCTTAAAGCATTCTTCATCAATTCATAGGCGATCTTTTCACTTTCCGCGTTATAGAGTCTCTTATCTGAAGCAGATTGTTTGATTTTTCTTAAATCAGCTACCCACTTTTTCCAAGCTTTACCATGGACCAGAGAAACTACTATCAACAATATAGGCAGAGCTAAAATGAACACTGCCAGAGTAGCGAACAGTCCGATCGAAGCAGCATCACTGAAGCTACCGATCTTCACACCCGCCGGATCGCCGAATTCATCATATCTACGGAATACATCTTCCCAGCGAGGATTAATACCAAACAAACTTAAAATTCTCCAAGTCTTTAACCCCCAGGTCTCGATGCGGTCATTATCCTTAGTAACTTCCAAGTCCTTATAAATTTCGATAACATCCTGATTTTCATTACGCACCTCAACCGCTTTCAGATAAGCCTGAGAGACATCGAAATAGGTGAATTTCTGATAGGGCAGGAAATATTTGTAGAAGAACGACGCCTTTTCTTCTCCCGCGTCCACAAAGATGCGGCCGAACTTGGTGTAGAATTCCCAGAGCCTGAAATTGCCGTTTTTGATCTTATAAAAGAAGCCGTCATGCGATTCCTCACGGTCTCCCTGCTTGAAGGTCATGCGGCCTTCTTTCTCATAATCTTTTCTTACCACAATACCGCTTTTATCAACTTCCATTAAACCGGGAAGAACTGCCAAAGGTGCGATCTTGCCGATCAGATTGGGCTTACCTTCGAACCACCATTCATTCAAGCTTACCTTAGGCCCGACCTTTGCAACCACCTGCCTTCCCTGAGGATCATTGGGAATAAGATACAAATACCGCGCGGCATCGCTCTTTTTGCCGAAAGCGATCATACCGGCGCCGTTCTTCGTAAGGCGCTTAGGTTTACTCTGTACCGTGATCAGCTCTGTGCCGGGTTCAATACCTAAAACCGATATATCTTCCCAAAGATTTCTCTCGGCTTTTTCCTTATAAAAACCAACGATCTTTTTGTCCAAGACCTGCTCTGCCGCCGTCTTCTTGACCGTCTCGGCAACTTCAGAGATCTCATATTGAGGGGTAAGTTTATAGGTGCGCGTAGGCCTGCCTTGCGCGTCAAACTCAACGGCGATGACGATATCCAGCAGCCAATCGCCTTCTGACCTGACCGTCATGATCTTTCTTGCCAAAGGATCTCCCGGCATACGGAAATCAACGGTGCGCAGGTTATTAATATCCAATTTTGTATGCGTGGCGGCCAGAACAGGATTAAGTTCCAAAACTCTTTTGATAAACGCCTTGTCCTGCTGTTCAGCCGGGTCATCAGAGAAATTCATCTGATCGAGATCAATGCCTTTCAAGGCTTCCCGCACAGCTAAAGGATACACATCGATCAACTCAAAGATACGGTTTTGCTTAGGGCTCTTCGGATCGTAGGCATTCTGGTAGAAGCCGAGGACTTTCGGATGTATAGAGGCGCCGATGAATTTCTGGATAGTGATGAACTCTTCCTTGCCGACGAAATCGTGTATCCTGGTCCTTCCGCCCAAGCCGTCGATGGTGCGATAGGCGATCACTTTATCAGTTACACTATTCTCGTGTATTTCCTGGGTCACTGAACCATTAGCATGATACTGATAGTTGGTGGCGATTTCGACCTTGACTAATTCACCCTGCCTGTTGAAATAATTGGTCTTACGATAGGTTTCTTCGACTACCCTCTTTTCTTTTTCCTGAAGGTCATAGAGCATATCGGCGGCGCTTAAGACCACTACATCATACTGGGAATTCAGCTCTTTAAAGTTACGAGGCGTTCCTGCAGGGGCAGCCTTGGGTGAAAATTCGCCGGTTTCTACAAAATGTATCGTTCCATCCCATATCTCAACCGTGGCCTTGGTATAAAACACCCTGCCGAACAAGCTGGATAAGCCGACATAATAAGTAGTAACTTCGGTTGTTTTCTTATCAGCTCTCAGTTTTGTTTCAGATACTTCTAAGACGTTCTGTTTTACGCCTACCGCCGGCACATCAAAGGTAATACCGCGATCATCGGTCGCCACGGTATAAAGATGTTTTTCATAATCGCGCATATTCTCATCATAATAATGGATCTCCTTAGTCTGAGGATATTCTTTCATAAACTCATATCGTTTATCGGCGTGCCAATATTCAATAAGCTTGAGCTTCTCATCAGTCGTGACATCGGGGATCCTATATTCACCCGCATCCATGCGCAATGAATCATAGAGGTATTTACTGGTTACTCCTGACTTTCTCTGCCTATAGTCAACTCCGGTAACACTCTTAAGCTTCCTGCCGCCGACCAGCAGGGTGATACCGCGGGGTTCTCTTAGATCCATATGATACATATTCGGCCGGGCCTGATCGAAATAAACCAGCTCTCTTCCTTTTTTTATCCAGAGCTCCTTACCATTCTTCCTTAAATATCCCCTCGTATCGACTTCCTTCAATATTTCCGCGTCAAGCCTTAAAACAAGCATCACATTTTCATTGGTCAGATACGGGTCCTTCACGAATGCCTGGAATTTCGCTAAATACCGCTTCTTACCCTTCACGGCGTTCATTAATGAGCCGTCGTTGTCCCAGATCACCGCTGATTCAAAGATCCCGGTATTCTTATATTTCGTTTCAGTGACATATTGCGGGGTTACCGTCTTAACGGGCAGCGAGAACAATCCGTAGGTTTCCACCGCGGTTTCACCTGTTTCCAGGTCAACCCGCTTTTTAATAATACGCATTTCATACGGCTTAATGACCGTGGCATCTTTATCCAGTATTGAGAACCCAAGTGTTTCGGTATATTCTTTTTCAACACCTTTTTTGGGATTCTCTAAAGTTCCGATGTTCTTATAAGTCACTGACCTGGCCTCGATCTTGTGCTCGTTATACCAGATCTTGGTAACGGTATCACGGGTCGCCACTTCCTGCAGCCTGCCGTCAAAGAAGGTCAATCTTTCTTTCTCAGCCGAAACAGGATTGAGCCACATTCTGACCACTTCTTTATCTAACGGGAAGTTAACAGTAATGAATACTTTCTGCTTCTTACCGTCTCCTGCTACGTCATAGTCGAGAATAAAATTGCTGAAATTCTTAAAGAGTATGAATATTCTTTCTACCAAAGGAAGCTTGTCAATGACGTTCAATAACCGCTCCATCGACTCTTCTCCAAGCTGCACCCCGATGAGCTTGCCGTCTTTTTCCACTACCGGCCCGATGGAATATTTGCCGTTTTCCAAAACAGCGGTGCGGAAGATTACACCGGGCTTACCGGTGAACATCTTCTGCACGCCTTCTAAGATCTCTTCGTTCTTCTTCTCCTGCTTGACGCCTCTTTCCACGTCTTCAAGAGAATAGAAGATCACGACTTTGACTTTATTGCCTCTATTATCCAGGTAAATATATGAACTGGTGAATTTACGGTCGAGATCAAGCAGGCTCTTCTCATTCAAACCTTTAGCCCTTAAATAATTCATGGCTTCAGTTAACTGAAGCTTCTCGGCGGCGCTCAGGTTACCCTTAGCTGATAAATTTCTGGCATCAATCAAATAAGCCATTAAGTCTAAGGCGTCTTTCTGGGCCTTAGCACCGGCTTCGATCACCGCTTCCCTGTCTTTCGGCTCGAGTGTTTCAGGGGATTCAACGACCTGCCGGGCAGCGCCGCCCTCGGCAAAGGTGCGATAATACTGGTCAAAGCGTTCGATCTCGCGCTTGTTGAATTCAAAGCCTTCCTGCAAAGCTTTCTTGCCATAGAGAATAATGTTGCCTTTTTTCGTCGCATACAAAGGCAGGATCGGCTTACCATTCTTGGTACGGACGTAACCGACGAGATCAACCTCACCCTTGGTAACCATGCCTTCCAACTGTTCCCGGTTGTATTCTTCGAAACGATCCGGGAAGCCTTCAATAAAGGTGCAGGCAAAGCCGTCTTTCTTTAAGTTATAAAATTCCTTTAACCTGTTATTCTTATAGAATGCCAATAACGGGAAGCCGAAGATCCTGGGATCGTATGCCATAAGCGATTTCAAGCTCGGTGCCCACGGGAATGGGCGATCCATCTTCATCCTGCCCATCGCGTCGCTGCCGGTATTAATGATGGCTTCCAGGTCTATACCGATATCGGCATACTGCGCCAAATTGCTTAAAGAAGCCCCCTTAATGATCTCAGGCAAACCAGCGCCTTTACCCGGCAATATGTACTGTCCTACCACCATTGACAATAACGGCTTCAGGCTGACGGTCAGGTTAACCGGGTCGATACCATTGATGATATCCCTAAAAGCTGTTGCCTGATTAACGCCGGTTGCCTCACAGAGGCTCATGACTAAAGCTACGATATTTTTTAAATTAGCATCCAGGGCGCTATTACGGTAATAATTAAGCATGGCGTTGATCTCGGCATCAGAAAACTGCTTGATCACCGCTTCTACCTGAGCAGGGCTAAGATCGCCTTTACCTTGTGTCTTTAAATACGCCGAGGCAGTCTCTAAGAAATCCTTATTGCTCGGCCAGGTAGGAAGCGCGCTGTAACGGCTCCACATATTGAACAAGAACCGCACCCCGCCGCTGATCATCGGGCCGGCAGGAATACCGACAATTCCGCTGGCGATGTTGAATGCCATCAGCCCGAATTCAAGGAACATATATTTAGGGAACATATCCAGCTGCTTCTTTAAATTGCTCAGCTCAATGTCGCAGGTGATCAGGCCCATGGTCGCCCAGGTTAATTCCAAGAGCGCCATATTCTTGCCGAATACCATCCGCTCGCCGGTAAGCGCGTCATCCGTAAAGGTGCCGTCCACAACCGTGATACCGACATCCTTGCCTCTGATAGGCCGCGGTTCATACGTTAATTCTCCGTTAACGCCGGCATATTTATGGAAATGGGCTTTACGGCCATCCTTCAAGATCAAGGTCTCAGCGCCTTTTTCTATCTCCGCTTTGAGGTCATCATCAGTGAATAACGCGGTGATAGTCAGGTAATGAGCAAAATCGTTCATCTTGATGGAAAATGCTACATACGGCTTGGAAGGCGCTTGCGTAGGCTTATTGCTGAAAGGCAGGCCGCTCTGCTGGATCATGGCGAACTGTTTCTGCGGATCCTGCTCACTTAAGATGCTTAATGACTCATGTTCGATCAACTGGCTTCTCTGGAAAGATTCGGATAATTCCCTCTTATGTTTAGAGGCATCGACACCACCCATTAAAATACCCCTATAGGAATTACCCTGCTCGTCTTTCCAGCTGACGATCGGGATCAGCGGAATACCCGCTTTTTCCGCTTCTGAAACTTTCTTGGAAGGAACGCGGTCTCCTAACTTGATCAACCCCGGAGCATCAGGAGCGTAATAATACAAGTCTACCCTCAAGGCCCCCTTAGGATTAACTACGAATTTATAATAGCTCTTATAGTCGTTGAATTCTTTGATCGGAGCAAATACCTTTCCTTCATCTATTCCAACAATGGAGGCGAATATCCTGTTCTTTTCTCCAAAGAGTTTATTGGTGAGGACTTTCCATCTTTCTTCAGCTTCAATGGTGCGGATATATTTCGGCAGGTCTCCCTGGACAGGAATTTCTTTAGCGACTGCGGGATACATACCAGCAGCAGTAGGAGCGACCTTCTTAACATTGCCTAAGACGCCGGCGTTAATATACACATCGCTGTTATCCGTCTTTAACCCGACCCATTCGTCGTTCTTTAACTGCTTGCCTTCATAGACAAATCTCTTAGACAACCCTCTGACCATAAAGGCATGCTTACTGCCGTCTTTCAATGTCGCTTCGGCCCTGAAATATTTTTCTCCCGCTTTCAGGTCTGCCGGAGGCTGGATAGGTTTGGCATCGGTTTCAGTAACTACGATCTGGCTGATGGATGAGAAGACATTGTTTTCCGCGGGAGCCGCGAATCCGCGAGGCAGCCTGTCTGTTTCCACCGCTCGCCTGGAGGCCCTTGCCGCCGGACTATATTGTCTCTGGGCGCGAGGTTTTTCAGTAGCTGGTGTAGCTTGAGGGGCTTTTGCTAATGATTTCGCTGCGGTAGGAGCTGCCTGAGGAGCTGCCTGAGGAGCAACCGGCGCAACCTTGGCGGCAGGTTTAACTTTCGGCTCTTCAACCTTAACCGAAAGTTCCAGGCGAATAATTAGTTTCATGCCGATCTTAATACTATGCGGGTTCTTGCCGATAACCGCTTTATTATCAGCGTAGATGCGCGGCCACAGGTCGGCATTGCCTAATTCTCTCTTAGCAATCTTAGATAAGGTATCTTTATCTTTTACTTCATATTCTTTTACCTTCGGCTTTTCGGGAACAGGAGCGACAACCTTTGCTTCGGCTGCAGCCTCAACCTTAACAGAAGCTTCTTGCGCGCCGCTCAATGACTGCCATATAGATGAGAAGAAGCGCTTTACCCTGAATTCGAATTCAGCGACATTGCTCCAGAAATGGCTATATCCGCTGAACTCATGAACAACCACGCGGCCGAAATCTTCCTTTAGTAACCCGGCTTCAACATATAAGGTATTATCAATTACTGCCGCCCCGAAGGTGCCTCTTTCCACATCAACGACTTTCACAGCGCCGTTGAACTTAATTTCTTTACCCTGATCCGCGAAGAATTTCTCTGCTTGCGCAAATCCGGTTTTGATGAACTTCTCTTCAGCGGCAACCGCAACCCTGAGCTTATTCTCAGCCGTATACTGCTTGAGCTGCGCTTCAACCTGTTTTACATCAGCTCCGTAGAACGCGTAATCTAATCTTTCTTTGTTATATTGAACCGACTGCTGAGGCTTAGCCGCGGGAGCTTTGATCTCTTTTTCTTTAATATTCAGCTCTTCCAACAGGATATCTCTTTCCAGGTCAACGCGCTGGCGGATCTTATCGGCTAATTTACGCTCTAAGCCGATACGTTCGCCGACAAGCTTGTTCAATTTCTCCTGTTGTTTCTTTAAGACCGCTTCATACTGGGCCTTTGCTTCTTCTGACTCCGTCCCTTTGATCTTCTTTTCCAGGTCGGAGAGCTCCGCGTATGCTTTTTCTATCGCTGCCTTAACCTTGACGGTATCATGAGTAAGATTTGCTGATTCTTTATTGGCTTTTTCAAGTTTCTTGTATAAAGCATCGAGCTTCTTGCCCATCTCCGCGCGATAGGTATCCATGACTTTGATGATGTAATTATCAGCCACCGCGTTGGCAGTCCTGATCGCCCTCTCCCTGCCTAATTTCGCGGCCTTCTCCGGGCCCATTAAATACGCCGCTAAAACCATCGGCATATCATTATTGAAGCGATCCATCAAATATCTCATATAGCGGACTCCGCCATGGATATTTTCACGAGGATCGAAGGCATTCCTGACTCCCATGCCGCTGGCAGTACCGGGCATTAACTGCATCAGGCCCATAGCGCCTTTAGGAGACACGGCCCTCGGATCGCCGTTTGATTCCACGTCAATGATCCCGTCTATCAATACAGGATGGACTTTATATTTTTGGGATGCGTCCTGGATATGCTTACGATACTGCGAATAGGTCAGGGCTACCGATACCTCGCCGTCATCTGTGGAAGGAGTATTTTGCTCGGCAGGCGTAACTAAAAGCTTATTGACTTTCTTTAACCAGTCATTGATCGCCGAACGGGTGAAATCAGCTATCCCGGCATCTTCCAAGGCTTTTTCTAAAGAAAGCTTGGATTGTTTTAAGAGGTCATGCTTTTCCTGCGTGTCGTTTACGCGCTCTGCCTGATTAAAGAAGATAATGCCCTGGGTATACCGGGCATCGCCTTCACCGGTAGCTTTAACAACCGCTGGCTTAGGAGCTTCTGCTTTCTTTTCTTCTACTTTCGACTCTGCTAACTTTACCGCCTTGGATCTCTTCTGCTCTTTGCGGGCATACGCTTTCTCAACCCTTACATTCTCTTCGTGCGATTTACCCTGGGCCGCTCCTATTTCATGCAGCAACACGCGGGCCAGATCATAGTTCGGATCATTGAGAAGCGGACGTTCGATATAGATAAAATTAACGTCATATTTATATTCAATGGTCGCCCCGAAGGTAAGGGTATTGGTATTGATCACTTTGATCACGAAAGGAGGCGCGCGGCTGCCCTTATTCTGCTTTTCAAATGCTTTGATCGCCTTATAAACAACCGGTTTGATCATTCTCTCATCTTCAGGCAATGTGGTTAAGACCACCTGGCCTTTATCTTTATACATATCCAAAGTAACGCGCGCCTGCGCGGGCGCCATGCCTAAATACCCGCCGTCCACCGGAGCTTTGCCTTTGGCGGGAGCAGGAGTGTTATCATTTAAGACCGAGCGGATAACGCCTTCTACTGCCTGGGCGAAGAATGCATCATCCCTGAGGTCAGCAGAAACCATCGGAGTCATGGTCGTCATATGCAGCACCTGGATGAACAACTCCCCGTAATCCATATCTTTGGCTTTCGCCAATTCCCTTAATTCCTTATTTTCATAGACCGCTTTTAATACCGGCGCCATGCTGCCTAAGTGATACGCTTCGATAAGATAACGCTGCTTCTTCCATGCCTGGTCATGGGCTTTACCTTCATAGGAAGCGATCAGCTCGCTCAACAAATTATTCCAATCGGCTTCATTGAAATTCGCGGCGGCTGATTCATTTCCGTAAACTTTATGGAATATTTCTATACCTTTATATAACGTAGCATCGCGGCCGTTCAAGTATCCGGCTTCTGCCAACAGTTCAGTCAACAATTGAATATCTTTGGCGCCTGACCAGACAACATTGAACCAGCCGGTATTCGTACTGCGGGCAGCGAGCGCTTTAAGTTCCTTGATACGGGACTCTTTCAAAGCACTCTGCATGCTTTCAATCGATTCCACGGTCTTGGCGAGTGATTCTTTTGCCTGGGCGATCTCGGCCTTACGCCCGGCATCAAGAACCGCTGACTTATCATCTTCAAGAGCGGCTAACTTGGATTCCAACGCGTAGAGCTCCTGGCGTCCTAACGCCATCTTTAATTCCTTTAAGGCTTTTTCTTCCTGAGCGCTGCGGTTTACTTTCGCTTCCAGGCCTTTCAAAGCCGACCTATTCTGTTTTTCAGTATGCTCAGCATCTATCTTTAATAATTTCACCTTATTCTGCGCCAAGGACTCTTTTTCCTCATCAGTGAGTTCTTTCTTCGCGCTCAAAGCTTCAACAACAGCCATCGCTTCCTGGACCTGTTTCTTTTCTTCCGCGTTAAAACGCGACATAAGCTCCTGTTTGCCCCTGACCTCTTCGATGCTTCCTTTACCGCCGATGGCATGATATAAATTGTTGGCGATATCAAGCCCGAAGACATTCTTGAGTATACCGGTATTCACATGGTCGCCCCAGGCGATAACGCCGTATCTATCTTCCAAAGCGTGCGCCCAGTTGCTGGCGATGTTGCCGATAGAGCTGACCACCACATTCGGATACCGCGCTAAATAATCCGCGCCCTGGATAACGCCGTTGATCTCCGCGCCGATGGTATAGACATAGATAAAGCTGGTATAGAAGCCTAAGCCTTCCTTACCCGCAAGCTCCACCAGCTTATTGGCTGACTTCTTTTGGCGCTCTTTATTCCAAACGTATGGGTAAAGCACAACCAAGGCCGGCAGAAGAGGAATAAAGACCGCCAAAGTGACCGCCGCCGGGACAGCATAGTATACAAACCAATTGCCCGCCTTCTCTAAATAGCTTTTCTTTTCAAAGGCTGCGCCATTATTAACCAGATCCTGCGCTAACAATTTCTTTAAGTTCGGCCTGCCTGCAGCATTGACAATGCCCTTTTCCAGCATAGCTTTGATATTCTGCTCAAGAATTGCCTTTTCTTTGTTTTTTAAGGAAAGCGCGTTCTGAAGATCCTCTGTCTCCTTAAGCCCTAAGCCGGCAGCGGAAAGCTGCGCTTCTAACGCTTTGATCTCCTTAGTTATATTCTCGTAAAGATCGTAAATTGCCGCGATCTTTGACGGGACACCGTGGTAGCGGAAATTAACCAGGATATCCGTAATGGTATTGCTGAACCTCTTCCAATCTAAATATTTGAAGCCGTAAACCAGAAATACCGTGTGCAATAATTCAGCGATCTTATGAGGTAAATGTAAGCGGGTGAACTCATTTTGCAAGGCTTCCGAAGAGAAGATCGAAGCATCCATCAATCCGGGAAGGAATTTCGCCATGAACACCGGGACCACAACAGAACCCACCAGGACGACCGATACCCTGTTCTTAAAGAACGATATCACCGCCGCGACCAAAGGAAGGCGATGCGACATCTTCGCGGTAAGAAGATCATAGCGATAGCGCAATGTTTTACCGGCCTTCAGTTCAAGTTCATAGCGCGCTACTTCTTTATCAATATCGGCAATGGTAAGCGGCCGTTTACCCACCGCGAATTTCTGCGCGACTTTAGTTAGATCCCCGTTCAAATATGCTACCAACAAATCATTTTCCGCGGTCTTACGCGTCAAAGAATTATAGAAGAACCAATAGGTGGCGCTGATCAAAATACGTGAGAATACGGTATAAAGAGCGCTGAACTTCACGATATCAAACAAAGCCGCGGCGGGGCCAAAATAGCCGATCGCCATGAATCCGGCAAATAAGCCTGCGGTAAGTATCAATCCCTTACCGGTGAACGTCTTCACGAGGTCATGGATAATGCCTTTTTCCGCGGGTTTATAATTATGCTGCGTTAAATAAGAGACCGCCAATTCAATAGCGCTGCGGCCGGAATGAGCGATGAATCGCGCGTGCAGAGCTTTTCCTAAGATCTCTTTTATGCTGTAATGTAATAAAGCGTCCTGCCCATTCTTGATCCTCTTAAGATTATGGAATACTAAATATGAATACGAAAGGAATACACCACCCACCAGGATCAGGCTCATAACCCAGCCGGCCAATTGCAGCTTTGCCGCGAAAGTAAGGACTGCGCTTGATTTTGCCAAAAGCCCGATCTGAAGGGCAATGCCCGGAAGTAAGCCGGCAGTAAGATATGCCACTGCCGCGACGATAGCGATCTTGTATCCTTTATGCTCCCAAAGATTCCTGGCGAACGTTAAAGTTGCCGTCGACCAGCCCCTGACCACCGCGCCATAATCATTCGCCTGTCGCAACGCGCTCGCTGCTGCCTTGACCCAGCCTTGGCCTTTGGCGACATAGACGGCCGGTAATACCAATTCACCCTTAACATCCGGGGGAATACGCTTAAGTAACAGGGAATATCCTTCAGCGTCTATAAATTCATTGGGAACGATCTCGGTAATATTCGTCTTCGCGTAAAGGATATCGACTCCCGTTACCGGCTCGACTACACCGGCATCAGGATTGCATATCATCACTAAGATTTTATTAATTCCCAAGGCATCCCGTAAGAACAAAATATACTTGCTGATCGCCAGGCCTAAATCTCTTTCAGAGAGGATGCCGTTAAAGACATTTCCGTGCGCGAAGATCACCGGCCCGGAATATGCCTTAAAATCCTTCATAGAATCGAAATCGCGCGCGTTTTCTACCTGGGTCAGAACGACCTTTATCTCGTGCGCGTAATAAACCACGCCTTTCTTGAGATACCTGCCATCCGCCCTCATGAGCTCGCCCTGCTCCAATTCAAAGATCGGATATTCTTGACGATAACCGATCCTTAACCAATGCAAGAGGCCTGAAACAAACGGGATGGTCCTGGTTTCACCTATAGGGGTAATAGTTATATTTTCTTCTGTAGTCAATTCATTCCTGACCACCGCGCCGTAAGACATAACCCGCGTGATCGGGCTTGAACCTTTTACGATCTTTGCGTCATCGGGCTTGATCTGCGAATACAGTTCTTTTAATTCCGGCGTCATTAAGACCTGGAAGGCGATCTCTCTAAGCTTTCTTTCGCGGGCAGTCATGATCTTTTCCTGATGATGCGCTTCTGAGCCTTTCAGGATCCTGCTTTGCTCTTTACCGGCATCATAGGCGGCAGTAATATCGGCAGCATTGACGCTCACCGGCAAATAACCTTTGCGGCCGACTAAAGCATATAAATTGTCCCTGAGCGCTTCCTCAACATCCTTGATGCTGACCTTACCCAGGTTATCCGGGGTCCCGCCGGCTACGCCTTTTTTATCCTGTTTAACCTGAGAGAGAACAGCGTGGATATATTCTATCTTCTCCGGATTACTCATCCTTCTGACAGATTCTTTTACAGGCTGCGCGGGTAATTCGGCGCTCTCTTCAGCGCTTCTCTTGCCGTTCTCTAAGACGATCTTATTGAATCTCACCCTGCTTAAGCCGATATTTTTCAAGAAGCCTTCGATGACATCGGCAGGAACATGCGCCGATTCTCCGATAAAGCCGACCAATTCTTCATAGATACTGAACACGCCTTCCGCCACATAATCGCGGATCTCCTGTTCCACTGACTCTAACTGCTTTATCTGCGCTTCGCGGACTTTTCTTTCCTGATTACGAACTTCCTGCGCGTCATAGATCTCAATCCTTATGGTGTCTTCCCAATTCTTCTCCGCCTTCCACAAAACAGGCAGGATCTTCTCTCTCCAAACCTCACCCATTTCATTTCTGTCTATCCCGGTGCCTTTGGCGATCTTATCAAGCGTGACTTTATCAAGCGGGTCTTTAATAGTAAGATATTCATACCGGGCGAGGAAGATTTCCGCCTGCTTCGGCAATCCCAGGGCTAACGCGTACTTTCTAAAGCCCGCTAATGTCCTGACATGATGCTCGATGATCAACGCGCGAACATCATTGACCGCGTTCGCTATTTGAGCTTTGATGTCCTCAAGCTCCACCCTGGTGATCTTGACCTTTAAGAGGTCCAGGAGCCGGATAACTTCCATTAAATCGCCTTTAACACCGGCTTCATTGACCGCCTTAATATACATTACCGCGTATTCCGACTTCTTGCCTCTCTTGGTCCATTTCACCTCGAATTCGAATTTTACCGGTGAAGAAGCAATACTGTTAGATGCGGTTTTATGCGCCATCATCCTGCCCGCTACCAGCGCGCCTTTATCGAAGGAATGAACGCTCACTGAAGTAAATATTATTTTATTGCCGGATACTTCCTTCTTGAATATCTCTTCCTTATTAATCCGTTCTTTGAACTCAGATAACATTCTAAAAGCGGGCACATCGGAGGTATTGAGCGCTGTAACCACGCGAGCGATCCATTCATTGATCAAATCAAGGCTGATCACGACCTGTTCAGCTCTTGTTAATCCCATTTTGATTACCATGAAGCCTATTAAATTCCGCGCGATAATTAACTTATCTGATGGGATGCTTTCAGGCAGCGCCGCTTCAATGATCTCAGTGACGATATCGAACCTTCCTTCCCCGCAGACGCCGCGGGTAGCCGCAAAATTGATCTCAATTACCTTCCCGTCATCATCAAGAGTAGTAACCGGCAGACCGGAGCTTTTTCTGGTGGCAATATATTTTTCCGGGATATGGGCAACCAGGGAATCAATGGTGATTTCCTGATTCGCTTCGTTCATCGGGCTGGAAGATATCCGCGAGACAATTGCTCCTTTGCTTGTATAGCTGATCGTCTCTTGAAGAGCAAAAACGGCTGTTGTAGCATTATCTTTTCTCATCGGCAGGGATTTAAGCATATACTCAACGTCGCCTTGCGCGAGCTGCGCACGAAGCATCTCGATCAACTCTACTGTTTCTTTCTGGTCATGCCCGCTGATCGTAATAGTGACCTTGCCTGCTTCAAGGGTCAATTTCACTTTCTTGCCGTTCTCTAAGTTCTCTCCTTCTAACCAATAAGTCCTTTCTTCTTTAACCGCTACTTTTACCGCCTGAGCCTTCAATACCTTGATGATCTCCAAAGCTTCCCTGCTCCAGGTGACTTTATCCTGCATCGGGCTTGAGGAGAATTGCCCTGCCACCAATGCTCCGAGCGGGCTGGAAGACTGAGCCGCAAAGATATTTTTCGCTTTTAAGAGTTCCTCTAAATAAAGGGAGGTCCACGCGTATACAACCGCCTGGCGTTCATCGGTACCTTCGCCGGTCGCGTATTTCTTGAACGGCTTTTTATGTAAATTATCGAAGATCTTCTTTCCAAACGGCGTAGAGGTATAGCTGGCGGCGATGATCAGCTTCTCATCTTCCGTCCAATCGCGTGCATTCTTATTATGGGTATTTAACCCGTAATTCTTTCCATCCTGGGCCAATTTATCTAAATACTTGGCGCACGCTTCAATATTAACCTTATTGTCCTTGATCAAGAGCAAGGCAATGTTCAGGTCAAACATCTTTTGAGTTTCCTTGGGATACAGCTTGCGATAGGTGCTCGGCTTTACCTGCGTTAAGCCGACCGACGGATCTCTGCCCAATAATGCCGCGATAAGATCCGTCTGCTTCTCGAACGGATGCATATCCAAATATTCTTCCAGCACGATAGCTCCCAGGAACTCGGGATTGAGCTTATACTGCCTGCTTAACGCGATGATCGTGTCCTTGTTCTCTTTGATGCGGCGCAGGCCGGCCTCAAGTTTGACCACCATTTCCGCTTTCTGGTCGTCCATAGAGGTCTTATTCATACCGAACAATTTGCATACCTTTATAATAAATGCCCTGACAACTTTATCTTTCTTATAAATATCATGCTGCATGAAGACATCAGGAGCTTTCCACCAATCCGAGATATCTTCACCCATCCTGGTGATGACAGCGAATTTGACCGTCATAAATACGAGGGCCGCGATCACGGCGACCTTAAGCCATTTTCTGATCGTTCCATTGCTTCTGAGCGGCTTTTGCTGATACTTCTTTAAATAAGACCTTTGATTTGAATAATCCCTGATCGGAGAACTTGATCGTGTAATGGAGGCCCAAACAGCGTATCGGGTCAGGACGCCCTGGAGGTTTTGGGCATTGGCTGAAGGGCCTCCATACACATAAACAGGGACTAAACCTGCCACGGTTGTTAATCCCTGTCCGTTAAAATTAGAATAAAGGGCTGTTCGCGCGGTATGTCGGGATCCTATTGTAAGCTGAGATCGCTCTTTTACGAATAAGCTCGGAAGTCTCGACATCAAGTTCTTTCCAGGCTTCGCCTGTGCGCTGCTTGACGACGCCGTTAATAAGGAAGCTTGCGACTCTGCCTGAGCCGTTAACGCGCGCTGTTCCAAAGATCGCTTCACCTGTTGAATCGATGACAAAATGCGTGAATTCCAATTCATTATATTGTTTACACATTTGACACCCCCTAAGTTTTTGAGAGTTGTAATGAGGGCCCCAGCAAGTCGGGTCAGGACGCCCTGGAGGTTTTGGGCAAATGCGAGACCCTCATTAACAACTTCAGCCGCAATTTCTCCTAATATACCTGCCACGGTAAGTATCAGGATACGCGGCTTTTCAAATTTATTGGTTAATAATGTGTTCAGGATCGATTTGGTTTGGTTAAAAGCGGAAGTAATGGTGCTGGAGAAAGTAACGACGATTGCGCCAAATGAAGGCGGCGCGCGATTTGAAACCGAGAACGCATTCCAAGAAAGGATGGGATTGCTGCCGGAAACTGCTGAACTGCCGTTTAATCCGGGTTCTGCGATAACGATGCTGCCTAAGGAAGGCTCTTTTGAATTATAAGAATTGTCGTTTGAGTGATAAACCGGCGGACCATGGTTTCTCGGAAGAGGCAATTCCTTGGATACAGGGCTGGTGGCTGCTACTGGGGTGAGGCTGCCGGTCGTAATGATTACCGGTAACCCGATTCTTTCTGGCGCGCCAATTAATCTTTCAGGATTATTGTTACCTATAAATAAGACGTTCGCCGCTTTGGGCGCACCTTTAGAACCTTCTCTTTTGGCATTATTTGCTTTGCCGCGGGATGCGTAACGATCTTTCCCGGCGTTTTTCTTCTCTCCTCCGGGCGTACCTCTCGAACCTCCAATTTCTCCATATTTCAAGAAACCGGCTGCTCTTTCTACACCATCCATCAAGCTTCTACGTACGAAGCCGAGGACCTGCTTTGTCGCACCTGCAACTACTGAACCTTTGTTACCTACTAAACTACCTACTGATTGTACCGCATCTCTTGCTAAGCCAGCGACACTGCTGATCAACCCGGTTGACTTTACTTCTTTACTGCCTGTTGCTACTAACTTTCCTGCTACTATCGCGCCGTTTTTGGACGCACTTCTCGAACCTCTGGTTTCGATCAAAGACACATCTCGAGAACCAGCCAAATCTTCACTCAACAACGTTTGAACTACCGCACCAACAACTGCTGTACTGACTACTGCTGCAATACTAAGAACATCTGCAATACTTGCTATATGCGCTCCACTTTCTACTGCCACGGCGAGGAGTTGCGCAACTCCAGCCGCGTAGCTTCTGTTACCTATGCCGCCAAAATACTGGGTTCCGAATGACGATAATATGAATGTAAGGGCGCCCGGCATGACCGCTGTCATGTATGACTGCCGCCTGATCAAGCCGCTGGAGGCGGATAACGCGCTCTGATGGCTTAAGAGGCCGCCGACAAGGCTGCCGAAGAACCCGTTTGCGTTCAAAGGAATCGTGGTAGGAATAATAGGTAATGGAATTTGACGGCTCTGGCCACGATCTTGGCCGCCCTGGCCTGCGGGTGAAGATGAATTACCTGAGCCAGGAAGCTCGGCAGGAGAATAAACTCCTCCCATCTTTAGTAATGGGAAAGAGACCGCTTCTATGCGCTTTACAGGCTCGATCTTCAGAGGCGAACCGCTCTGCTTGCCAAGTTGTCTGGCTTCTAAAGCAGCACCTCTTGCTTTTATCGCGTCTTCTTTACTTTCAAATAACGATTCTTTCTTCACAGGGCCATAAACAGCATCCCCTACTTTAACTATATAACCGCCGATCGACTCTTTATTATCGTTAATTTCAACTTCTATAATCTCATTATTATAGTTTAATTCCCAAACTTTTACGCCTATCTCAAATCTCCCCGCTTCATTGCGTAATGGCTGATTCTTGGCTTTCACCAATTCCTGGGCTATTGCAGCCACTGCCTGGTCTTCAGGGGTATTCACGATTTCAGGCGCGGCAACAGAAGCGGCAGGAGCGGGAATAACAGGCTCTACAACCTCAGGAGGACTATCTGCTCCTGTATTTAAAGCCGGCGGCTGCGATACTACAGCGGCTCCTCCTGCCCCCGGGCCTGAAGAAACAGGCGCGGATAAAGAAGCCGGAGCATTGCCTCCCGGAGGAGAACGCCCTGACGGGGTAACAGCCGCGGGAGCTTGCGGCATATTCGGCTCGCTGAAGGCGACGCGGCCATAAACAGGCAGCTCGCCTAAGCCTTCTCTCTTGACTATCCGGTTAATAAAATTCTCATTACGGCTGTCGCCTATTGCCAAAGCCTCTATCCCGACAAGTTTTCCGATATTAGCAAGGATAACGTGGCAGAATTCATGAGGCAAAGCTATTTTGTTTAATGCCGCCGTAGATACCGGCTTGCCGTTAACCATAGATATATTTCTGATATCAACGACGACTTCAAAGGTCCCGGGACGGGTTTCCGCGAAGCCTTCATGGTCAAGCTCTTCAGGATATGAGAAGCGTATGTTTAAAGGAACATTAAACTTATCCATTCCTTGAGCGGCCATCTGCGTTTTTAATTCTTTCATGAATTCATCATAAGCGGGGGCCTTAATTCCTTTTGCTAACGCCAGGATCGCTTCTAATTTCACTTTCTGTTCGGCAGTAACGGCACCTGCCCCCATATCCAATACCGTTACTATGTTTTGGATAAATAATTTTCTAAAGTTATTTTTTATATTACCGAGCAAACTTTCCTTTACGCCTTCAATTTCACTGCCTTTAACGCCGTCGCCATTTAATAACGCATCAAGATCTTCAGGTATATGCTGTAAATCTTTAAAGATACCTTCGATCTTCTGGGCGCGGTAATCGATATTATGGAAATCGCTCTTATCGTCATTACCGATACGCCACCATCTGTTTTGCAGCACTTGAGCGAGGCGCTTCTCCTGGCTCGCTAAACTCTTTTTCTCAGCTTCAGGTAAATCAGCATCAAGCAGTCTTTCCCGCACATTGGCAAGCCTCTGGGCACCTTTATTATAGCTGGTTAAAATACGCGTATATTGGGTATAAGATTTAAACAAATCCTCCGATTCGTCATTGTTTAACCCGAACAACTGCCCGGCCGCGCGGGAAACTTCCGCCCTGGCAGCCTGGTCGTTGGCGCTTTCAACCGGATTGACTTGATTAAGCCAGTTTAAGAGAGCCTTCAATTCATTATTTTCCAATTTACCTTCGATAAATTCAATCCTCTTCTGAGCTTGCTCCTCTTCAGAGGCGCCCGGGACGACGGCAACCGGAATAACGACATTTCTTAAAGCCTCGACAAACTCCGTTGCGCGGGAGATATGCGGCATTGCCCGGGATTGAGACCTCGCGGCCAGGGTAATTATCGCTTCTATTAACGCGGGCTGAAAGCCGAGTTTATCAAGATCATTATATACTGATCTCGGCAGGACAATTCTTATGACCCCGAGCTCTTTAACGACGCTAACACCGGCGCTGTCATCAGAAGCAGCGTCGATCAATACCCCTGAAGTAAGGTTCATTTTCTTTATAAAAGAAGCCGGTAAATCGACCGCGGGGGCATTGCCTTGCGCGAAAGACGCCTGAATGCCTGAATCCAATTTTGTCAAAGCCTCTAATTTCTCAAGAAGCGCGGCCTGAGACAAGCTGTCGAAACGCTCGATCTCCCGGTCGATCTTGGCGATCTCAGCGATAGTTGCCGGGTCGACCTTTTGTCCCTGCGAAAGCAAAAGCTCCACCAATTCCTGCTTCTGAGCGGCCAATACTTCCTTTGCCGATTTAAGCGTATCTTCCACCAGGTCGCTGGTCTTCTGATCACCGGTGAAGTGCGTAATAATACTTTCTGAGGAGGCTGAAGACTTTAAAGCCGGTGCAGCGTCTTTCAAGACCTGCAGGTCCCACCACTGCTCTTGTTCAGACCGGATATCCGCATCAACGTCTATTTTCACTATATGGGTTGCGTCTAAAACACCGATCTTTCCCTCGTTCCATCCAAGCTGCTTCAATACGGAAGTATTATCCGCGTCCCATACAAAACCCTCGCTATGGACCTGCCTGATAAAATCCTGGGCTTGAGCGATCAACTTTTGAGCTTCTTCGGCCTGGCCCTTACGTAAAAGCTCCTGAACGCGCTCCTCTACGGTAGCCTGGCGATCCTGCATCACTACGCCGGAAGCACCACTCAAGCGCGCTAAAGATAAATTCGCGGGAAGCCCTTCATAGCGCTCCCGGATCCAGGGATGATCGTTTGTGAAGATTTTGATCACCGACGTCTTGCCGATGAACACCTGGGCCTGGTGCCCTTGATACATACGCTCCAGCCTTAAATCCCTGAAAGAAGAAACGCCAAAATCCTGTTCAGTTAAGCCGCGTTCAAGGGCGGCTCCGGTAAATGCCTGCAGGGCGCTTTTTTCTTGATAATATTTTTTCTCAAAGAATTCCCTGACATTCATTTTACCTTTATTCAAAGACCTCTCAAGCTCTTGAATATTCTGCCCCAAGGCCTTTTCATGGGCTTGCTTCACCTTCTCCATTTTACCTTTACTGAGCTTACGCGCCATATCCTGCAATTCCTCGTCGGTCAAGGCCTCCCCCTTGGACTGGGCCAACTCCTGGAGATGCTTCATGCCGTATTCAAGGGCCTCCATATCCGTGATCTCTTTTTTCTTGGCCCTTAATTCATCCAATTTACGCTGCGCGTCAACCGCGTAATCCCCGAAAAGTTTTTCCTTATCATCTTCATCAGCCGCCGCGACAGCCCGTAAATTACCCCAGAAAGAATTGAATTTCAGGCCATACGCTGCCAGGCCTTTTGTATAAGACAACTGCTTTTCATAAAGATTTTTCAACAAGAAATTATTATGGAAATCAAGGTATTCCGAATTATCCTGCGTTCTCATGAAATGGGCGTATGAAGTCAGCATTGCATATCTTTGCTGCGCGATCGCCTCTTCCCACATATTAATATTTGCCGAGAGAGGATGTTCAATTTCACTTAATAAAGAATCAAGGCTCGCGGAAGATGCCATCATTTCCGGCATATTACGCAGGGAGTCTTGTACCGCGGCAGGGGACTGCTCTGCTGTACCGGTCTCGACTGAGGCATCCATACCGGTTGAGTCACTACCGACCGCGCCGTTTGCCCCGGCAATAAAAACAGGAGAGGCAGCACCCGCGATACCGATAACGATGTCCGTTCCTTCACCGGCCGTGATTTCCTCTTGTTTGAATTGCTCGATTGCCGCCGAGGCCTGAAAGGCGTTCACCAGGTTAGGCACGACTGTTGCCTGGCCGACCATATTCCCATTACGGTCAAATGAACGGTAATTCAATGTCCCCCTGGAAATTTCCGGGCTGACGAACTTATTCACTGCCCCGGGGAAAGGCCCTTCGGCCAAGACCAATGTTCCTTCTTGATTCAAAGCCTGCCCCATTAATCTCAACGCTTCTCTTTGCTCATTCTCATTATAATAAGGAGCGGATATATCGCTTCTGAGCACATTTGCGGCAGAAATTATATCTACATCGATTAAGCCTGCTTTAGTTAGATCAAAATCTCCCAATCTAAATTCTATATTATTCATTTGCCGCCGGGAAATCTCTCTCTGGGCCGCGGCAACAAATCTCGGATTATTATCTACGCCGATCACCCGGGTATTCTTGAAACCTGCCTGCTGCAATTTTTCAGCCAATCCAAAGGTTGTAGGCGCGCCGGCCTTGCCGATACCGACATCTACCACGACCAGCTTTTCATCCAGGGCTTTGCCGGAAGCGATCCTCCCCTGCCTTAATTGCTCGGCTAACTCTTCATGAAGAGGATTAAGCCGGCCTTGCCACGTAGTACCTGCCACATCTCTGGAAAGTTCAAAACGCTCTTGTGTTTCCGCGGCTTGTTTACTCCCGCCAACAAAAACAGGCATCTGATTTGACCGTACTTCTATCCTCTCTCCCGACGAGGAAGGATAAACCGGAATATTTCTTATCTGCTGAACTTCCGCGGTATCAGGTGTTCCTTCTTGAATTTCCATCCATTCCGGAAGCCCCTTCACCCCCGCATCAACATCCGCGAGGGAAGGAGGCGTTGCTTCGCCGATCTCAGGGGCATTCTGATGAGCAAAATCGAACAACCTGCCTGCCTGGGATCTGCCCTGCGCGGAAGCAGAAGCTAACTGATTGACCCGTCCGAAGGCTTCCAGAGGGGTCATTTCCTGCCCTGATTTGCCTGCCAATCTTCTACCTGTGCGATTGATCCTGGCTAATTCCTGCACTTCATGCTTGACGACGGGATTCATGGTATCCCTGGATAATGAAGGATTTTTCAGCCATTCATCCATGTCCACGATGATCTGGTTTCCTAAAGCGTATCCGGAAGCAAACCCGCCGGCAACTAACCCTTTAACCGCGATCACCTGTAACCCTTTGCCTTGCGGCCCATGCCAACCGACTTCCTGGCGCCGCGTTGCAGGATTATTGACAAAATGTAAGATATCATTGCTGTTCCCGGCGCCGGTAGCCGAACAAATAAGGTTTCCGCCGATCACATTTCCTACAGGAGCCGGAGCAGTAAAGCTGACGGAGATCGGCAGGCTATTATTGCCTACCGTCTGCCAGGCTTGCCCCAAAGATGCCGCGAAGCCTTGGTCAAAGGCCAAAGCTTCAGCTGCGGCTGAGAATAATTTAGTCCTATGCACGGTATACGGCTTTGCCGCGGGAGACTGTCCTTTAAATACGAACTGTCCATGCGAACGGGATGAGAACAAAGAATACGCGAGCCCGCGTAAAACAGACGGGTCGCGGACGCCCTGGTACCTAAACAGGTCTACCGCCGTTAATAATGCCGCCTCGCTGTTCCTTCCGGCAACGCCGGTGTGCCCGCCTTGAGCGACCATGCCCAGCTCATCGAGTCCCATGGTCCCGTCTAATACTTCGCCGAACATCTTAACGCGCTCGGACTGCATCAGGAAATGCTCTTCATATTCATTATCGACGGTAAATTCCCTCTCCCTGCCGGTAGATGTCTGCACGATAGTGATCTTGGTGTCGCGAGGAAGGCCGGCCAATCCGACAGGGCCGGTAGCACTCTGAGATCCTGCCATGAGCGCTATAGCAGCCCGGCGGCGGGACGGATCAGAACTGCTCAAATCCTGGTAATTCAATTGCGCGTCCTTGAAGTGATCGGTCGTATATCCTTTCGCCGCTTCAGGAACTTCAACGCCTTTGATAAATACTTCGCCGCGGGCGCCTAATGCCGTACGCCAAAAATCTTTTGCTGATGACCGGTGCCCAACCCCGTTCGGCGAACCCAATTCCTGAATAACCTCGCTGATAAACGGCATCATTTTAGCGGCAAACGTCGGTGAAACACCGGACAATACGCACCCTGCCACACCTAATACGGGAGAAATACCCAGCTGAATTATCTGCTCCACAACGCCTTCTTCCACGATCGCGCCCTGCAGCACCAAATTAACGAATCTCGACATACCACTGCTCAAAACAGCTTTCTGGGAAGTTTTTGTAAACACGTCTAATCCAAGAGAAGATAATCCTTCAATGCCTTCTCCGGCAGCCCTGAACCATCTTCCAAAATCCCCCTTACCGATATTACCTAATACTTTAGTAGCCGCAGGAGAAAGGACCGATAAAGCCACGGAAAAAGCAATGTTCTGCCTGTCAAGGTTCACCAGCACCGGTAATAATCCGGCCTTAAACTGCTCTCCCATTGATTTAACGTTCAGTTCACCTGTCTTTTCATTCACACCGAATAAACCGGCACTATAGGCTATCTTAAAGCTCTGCCAGATCGATTCTGAATTACGGTACTTAACCGCGCTCTGTTCGTTCCAAAATTCTCCTATAGTATTCGCGAAGATCGCCCTGGTGAGCGGGTTATACGCGGAAGGCACAATATAATTTTGCGTGAACCAGCCGCTTAATTCAGTAATACCCTGTAACGGAGCGATGACCATAAACAAAGTTTTGGCCGTCCCTTGGACACCAAAATCCCACACAAGAGATTCCGCGAAAGCAGACCTTCTTACCGCGTTGGCATACGCGGAAGCTGAATTTGCCCCTATTATTTTTCCTCCTGAACCATACCAGGTGGCGCTTAAAAGCGCGCCGACACCCATTAATCCCAAGCCTACAGGCTTTAAATATTTTGCCCCGGTGGAATTTTCCCCGTAAGTTTTTTCAAGATAGTAACCGGCACCGTAAGAGGCCGCGCCTGTCGCCATTAACGCGGGGCCTTTGAGGCCGTACGGCAGGCTTTCCTTAAGCACCTTGCTATAGCCTTTCAACGCCGCCATGCCTAAAGTCGCGTAACCGAAAAACGATAGGAATTCCTTTAAATCTTTATGATTATCCCCTAATAAACTCGAGGCGTACAACGCGCCCGCGCCGCCAGCCACAGGAGCGGCAATACGCAAGGCCCCCGCAGGGTCTTTCAATGACCGCAATGCTTCTCTAAGCGGAACAACATCGAATAATTTAATTTTCCCTGCCTGCCCCTGAACTGCATTGAGCCTTCCGAAGATTACATCTTTAACTCCGCTAAAAAGATTCTGAAGAGGCCCTTTACCATTAACATAATCCACCTTCTTATATGTTGATTTGGCTGTTTCCGCGACAGACTTTATCGCGCTAAAGCTGACACCTAAGGTGAGCAAATAGATCAGGTCCTTATATTCAGAAACTTCTATTTTCTTATCAGAGATGTTATAGCTATAGCTTTCAAAAAGATGCGGCGCGCTGTCTTTGGTAAATTGCCCAAGCGTATATTTCTCTCCCCGCATCAAAGCGATCGAACCGTTGACCGCCGGATCAACGATCAATTTCTGCGCGCCATACATGATCATGCCGTTTGCCAGTATCGTTGAGCTTCCTTGAGCCCAATCCCAACCCAGGCTCGCCCATTTACCTCTGGTGGAAAGCGCGGCAGCGTCGCCTTCTTTGGCTTTCTCCGCTTTCTCCAGGAAGCTTTTCATCGTCGAAGTATTTCTCGTAGCGCGCAATAAATAATGTATCCCCAGGCCGGTCACAATCAATCCGGCATCAGCGATCATATTGCCGTACCAGGTATCTTTCATCAAGGTCCTGCCTGCGTAATAAGCGACGGGGCCAGCGACGGTCAAAGCCGATGCCTTAGCGAACGCGCCGCCAAAAGTATCAGACGCCATCCAACTATTGGCCCCTTTAACATACTTTGATTCTGCGAGCAATCCATACCCCGCACCCAGGCCTTTGGTTACCCAGCTTAAGCCGATACCTGAAGCAGCAATATCATCTAAACGGTATGCCAATTGCGTTGCCGACCTCTGCAGCGCGGAGAAATCATAGCCTCCACCCAAACCCTTTATAAGAGGTATCGCTAAACCTAAACCCGCGGAACCGTATATGAACGCAGGCGCATTCGAGAAGCCGGCGCCTATTGTATGTAACCCCCGGATCCCCTCTATTTCTTTACCCAACGATCTTGCTCCCTGGCTTGCACCCTTTACGCCTCCGATAAGATACGCCCATTCGACGCCTCGGGCGTTATAAAAATCTCCGCTTCCCGAAGAGATATCAACAATGATACGGGCAAGGTCCTTAAAGGTATCCTGGAAAGACAAGACACTCCTTACGCCAAAAGCAAGAGCGCCCACGGCAAACTTAGTGCGCCCAAACGCGTAAGCTCCTACTATCCCCAGGCCGCCGGCATTATTTAAATAATTAAAGCTGCTCCTTAATTCTTTTGAATCCAGAATATTTATAGTTTTGTCCCATCCCATTGTACTGCCCGTCAGGAAAAGCGGGAAAGCGTTACTGACGCCTTTTAAGATCTGCCGGCCGGGAGTTGCGGCGATATTATGCAGGATCGTCACTAATCCGCCTTGGGGCTCATAAGCTTTTAACGCGGCAGCATTATTATGATAGCTCCATGTATTGACTCCCGCATAAATAGTACTTGCTCCCGTCAAAGCCAGAGAAGTCTTTAACCCTCCCAAGCGGGAGAGAGGAAGATATGCCGCCGCGACAACACTGACAGGTAGCGCCCAATTATGAAAAACCGAGTTTCCTTGAGATATGTTATAAGCACTGTTCATCAGCTGTCCCGCGACTAAATACCCCGTGATGCTCGTAGCGTATTTCGCGGCCACGCCTTGAATAACCTGCCGCCCCATAAAATAATTAATTGCTCCCGGGATCGCTTCAGTTTGAACGTAATTTATTCCTGACCTCAAAGTCTGGAGCCCCACCGCCCCTGTTGAAGAAAGCCCCAATGAATATAAGGCTGCAACTGCCATAACCGGCATATGCCAATTCTCAAAAGCCGGCCTGTCATTTGCTAAATTATAGGAGGTATTTCCCAATTCAAGGATCCCCGTAACCGTCAAAGCATTCACAGCTATTTTCGCTCCGATACCGGTGATTTCCCTTCCGATCAAACTTCTCAACAAAGGGTTAATCAACAGGGGAACCGCTTCTGATTGCGCCATCTGAAGAGTCCCCGCTACGGTCACACCTTCCAGCACCGTAGAACCTGCTAAACCCAAGGCAACAGGCGCGGCTAATAAACTCCCGATAACAGCACCTGCAGTTACCAACTGGCCGCGTGGAGTATATAATTCCTTGCTCTGATCTTCATAGACTTTCCATAAGGTCATTCCCCCCTGTCCGTCAGTTTCCACATCAAGGGTGAATTTAAGGCCGTTCTTACTGGGATTGCTTGTCACGTCCTCGCTTAACCATTCACTCCAGGTTTGTTTCCTGATCATTGCCCCGTTCTGAGCGTCCCTGTTATATTCAAAACCTCCGGCAGTGGTAAACGACCCCACAACATAACGCTCCTGACCGGCTGTGCCGACCTTCTGCATATTTAAACCTGTGACTTTATCGCCATTATAAAAATAGTCGACCGGTCCTCCGAATTTCTGCGACACGGAGAATTCCGGAAGGAAGGGATTGGAATAGTTGATCCCGAGAGAAAGCGAATCCGAAGCACCTTCAGGAGAACCATACATAGCCGGGCCAAAAGAACCTGCGCCGTAATTCTGCTTTGCCGCACCCGGGTTCCAGAAGCTCAACGCACCGCCTTCAAGAATAGCCATATAGGTGGAGCCTTTAACAGCCTGATTGATATCGAATAAGAGAGGCGTGCCGCCGCTGACAGCTTCAACAACGCTGCGCGACTTTTCTTCGGTAAAGATATTACTATAGCGCTTGTTATATTCCTGTTTCACGTCTTCAGGAAGTGTAACGTAATTGTTCAAATAGTAATTCAACATATTATTCAGGAAGACTTCTTTCGGCGTAAAACCTTCATAATTATTCCTTATATGATCATAATCGACTTCTTTACCTCCGACCATATACTTTCCTTTATCAAAGGTAATAGAACCAACAGGGTTTTCGTTGGTTCCGGCGCCTTTATACTTCAAGCCCAGGACTGAATACCCCTTATCCTGGTAATCCCTGGCATCCCACAAAGTATTTAATTCGCCGAAGAACCTCATCGCGGTCTCAGTAAAAAGCAAGTCTTTGGTTAAAGCGGGATTGACCAAGTCGGAGGTATGGTTGAATTTACCGGCCTGCTGCCCAAAGACCGCAAGAGAAGGAATAACATCGGTAAGCTGCTGGTCGTTATCGGCGATAAATTTGAAGAGGACAGACTGTGCCACACAGTTACCTCCCAAGACCCCTTTACGGACGGCCTCAAGAGGATCGCTGCTGTTGCCTAATTCTGTCAAGGAAAGGAAAGCCAGGGACAAGCTGTAAAGTTTGGTCAATTTATCGGCGGCTTCCTTGTTCTGCGCGTTTTTCTCTATTTTCTGCTTAACGCTGGCTCCCAACTTCGCGGATACCCGATCAAGGAATTCCTTACCGGTCATCGCGTCAAGCTTATCTTTAGCGATATCGGGAAGCAACGTCCCCGCCCACTGCTTAAGCTTTTTTCCGGCGTCAGTCGCGGAAAGATTATTATCCAGCATTTTCTGGTGCTCTGCTTTATATATATCGAGCGCCTGCTTCATAAAACCGTTAAAATCAAAATTCTTCTGGATGGCCTGTTCAAAAATAGGCAGCAGCCGCGCATCCTGCCTGCGGAACTGTTCTTTCAGCTCCTCACCGGAGGTGATCTTGCCGCTCTGCGCGTTAAAATGAATAAGGTCCTTTTTATCATTACTGTTTTGCAGAAAAACTCCGCCCGGCCCCAAAGAGCTACCCGTATATAACTTTCCGGATTTCTCAATATTCCAAGATTTTACATCTCTATTTCCCGACTTATCATAACCTACTTCTCTCCAGATGCAGGTCACATCTTTTGAGATCTCTTTATAAGAACCTCTGGATTCGACCTCAAAGAATTCCACCGGAGACAAATCACCTTTCGCGGAAGCCCCCGCCATTCTGATCCCGTTCCTTGAATCAAGTTGCACCGTATAGCTATTATCGGCCTTATAGTTCTTAGGAGTGATCAACGCCCCGTCCCAGATCGGAGGAGTGTTATGGTTATATTTTATTGCGCCTTCAAAACCCGAAGCGGTATATAAGGGCGTCACATACGTCTTGCCGTTTGAATCCTTGTTCAACAATAATTCGATGTTCTTACCCTTTGTTGCTTCAAGCATGAACATATTATTTCCGAATAAGCCGTTTTCCAGCACATTACCGGCCCACGAACTCTGGGTCTTAAGCGCCAAACCGCTTCCTCCTGCGGAAGCTGCATTGGGATCGATATCTCTCTGCAACATGCCTCTTTGATGGGTAACGATCATCTGCCCTTCCCTGACAATCATCCTTCCGTCAGGGTCATCGATAGAGGCAAAAGCATTTTTATTCCGTACGCTGGTTTCCACTAACGCGCGGTATCCACCTTCCTGCATAGTCTTTATCTTTACGAAACCCCTTTCGGTTATCTGAGCCAACACTTGCCATGTCTCTAACGCCTGCACTCTACGCTCTAAAGTCTGCTGTTCATCGGTCCTGCGAGGCTGGACGGCAGGCGTGCCCGCGGCGGGATTTTGCCTGCTCTCGGCTACTTGCTTCTTGAACTGTTCAGTGCTTGAATAAATATACCCTTGTGGGGTTTCAAGCAGCATTTTTGTTCCCGCAACGGCATTCGTTTTATTTATAATATTACCCTCAGTATTAAAATGTAACGCTTCCGTGCCGGACCAATACATTGCTTCCCTCAAACCGGACGTCTGATTCGGCCCGTTAGAGGCTTCTGGCATGGTCATGTATTTCATAAAACGCATACCGGTGCTTTCCCCGGTTTCTCCGGTTTCATTGATCCAGGTGGCATTCTGATGTCCGAAGGTATTCAACTGCCCGGAACCTACGACAAACACTCCGAACATATTGCTGTCGCCGCCGATCTTGGCAAACTCAGTCCCGAACCTTTCTTTCACCCTTAAAGTCGACTTCATATCATCAGTCGGCTTGATCGTGTCTTTTTCTTCATTTTTCTTAGCCGCATCTTTATCCTTCGGCCGGGCATCCTGATTTAAGGTATAATAGAAAAAGGCATCGCCCTCAGTCCTTACTTCAAAACTCAACTTACCCTTTTCAAATTTTACCCCTCCGGCCTTAATAGAAGGCGACCAATCTTTATCCGGGATCTTAGTTCTATAGGTAAGAGAAGCAGCGGTCTGAGAAGTCGACAGGTTCCAATTATTATCCCATGATTTAGTCGTTGACCCTTTCGCGGTAGCTTCTTCTATAAACCCGTTTCCATATACTTTTCTTCCGGTTTTATTGAAGCCCTTGGTCGAGGCCACATTCCTGCCCCAGACCTTGCCGGCGTAATCATGATAGAGCATCTTTTCAGCGGCAACGGCTTTAACGCGGTAATTCTCACCGCCCCAATTAAAGCTCTTGCCCTCTAAAACAAACAAGGTTCCCGGCAATCCAGCGTAAGGCATCAATTCGGTAGAATCCAGCAGGCCCCCGAACGCCAACTCTCCGCGGACGGGTCTAATGATAAATTTACCTGCCCTGCCCCATTCCGTATTATTGACATGGACGATACCGCTTCTGGTAAGTTCCGGGCTGCGGATGGTCGCGTTATTAGGCTTTCCCTTGGATGAAGATTCATCCACGCCGGCGCCCTTTTTGCCTTTGCCGCCTGACGATTTCTCATTTATTAAGGAAGGCATCCAATTCGCTACCGCGTACCTGCGCACCAGCCTGCCCTTATCAACCCAGGTATTCTCCGGCATCATAAAACCAACGCCTGTTTCTAAAACGCCTTTGCGGTCCCTGCCGATACCGATAAGCATGCCAGTTTTATAGGCGGTTGAGGCATTTTCCGGGACAAAGGTAGTCATGATCCTGCCGTCATCATTGCGTACTTCTATCGCTTTAAAGACCTGCCCGGCATTGAGCACATCCACGCTAATGTTATTTACATATATATTCTTTTTATTCAATATACCTTCCACCAGATTGTCCGCGAAAGACTGTATATGGATCTCAGGGAGGATCGTCCTCATCTGAGTCCCTTCACCGACAAGCTTCTCTTCCTTTATTGTTTCTTTCACCACGACCTTCTTGGCCGTAGTAGCAACCCCCTCTTTAATGAGCGTATCGGGAATAATATTAAGCTTATCGGCCTTAAGGACAAGCGTATCCGTTAGTTTTGAATCCTTGGAAGAAAGCTCTATCTTTTTTAATGGGGTTTCTATTTTCTTCGTTACCGTTTTATTTACGACGCGCGTTTCTGTTACCAGCTTCGCTGACTTATAATACGGCACCCAATTCTGCTTCTTGTCCGGTCCGGTTTCCAGCTTGTAGCCGATCTCTCCGTTACGATACTGGCGGAACCTGCCGCCGAAATCAAATGATGTCCAGTCATTGCCAAAGCTGTATTTGACGGCATTAAAGACATCCACGAACGCCGAACCGTCAGAAGCTATATGCACGGCTATCAGGCCTTTCGTGGCGGAGTATTCATTGATCCAGTTTACATTCGCCTCATGATTATCAGCGCGTTTAACGGCAAGCTCCAGGTCCTTATTAGGAGAAATACCCGATCCTTTTTTACCCTTGAGCGAAGCATCCTGGGCCTCCGCGGTAATACGGCGGGGATTAAAAGAAAAATAACGGATGCTTTCGGCATAAACGCTTACCTGCTGTGAGTTCGACAGCTTGATATCTTTAATGACATGGGATTGAGGAGCCACGATCTCAAGGGCGTTGGAATACGCGATCTTGGCCTGGTCGGTGATGGTAGACGATAAAAGCCTTCCCTGCCATTGCTCTCCCGCGCCGGTGTAGGGCTTAGCGCCGTCTTTGGTGCATTCCCAGATACCCTCGGTATTCAGATTGATCTTTGCCTTCCAGCTGACCTCATTAGGAATATTGATATTGTTTAAAAATAATTTATTGACCTTCAATATCGCATGAGGATCAACCAATGCCCCTTCTTTTCCCAGGCTGGCAACGATATCGATCAGTTCTTTCATTTCCTGGGGGTTACCCTTAAACGCGGTTTTATTATCGATAATGCTCTTTGCCATCTTGAAGAAAGTTTGTTGCTCTTCAAGCGACATTTTTTCGCTCAAATCTTGCTTTAATTTTGCCGCTGCTTCCGCCTTTATCAGGCAATTCCTCAAAAACTGCTCCAACTGGATTTTATTGAACTTCATACTCACTTCAATCGTCTGTTTTCCTAACATAATACCGGTAGTATTGATCTGTCCTTCGGCAATACCGGCACCCAGGATATGGACCTTACCTTGCGTGTGCTTCAGGCTCGTCCAGCTACCGTAACCTAAAAGCTTTACCGAAGTCGGAGCGGCATCTGTCCATAACGGCAGGTTATGCTCGGCGCCGGCATTCAGGAACATAAAATGAATGACCGGCGCGGTGGTAAATAAGGTTTCCAGGCGGTTGACCGGCTGGTAATAGTTGCCGGCGTCAAAATTACGGGAATTAATGGGAGAGACATTGGTGACCATACGGGTCGTAACATCATACGGATTAATACCGCCTCCCGACGATCCGCCCTTACTTAAAGAACCGGGGCCGGCGATCTTGAGGTCTTTCGGCGCGTCATAGACACTGACCGTCGCCAGGGTAAAATATTTATCCATGCCTGAAGCGCTAAAGCTCTCTATTTTCGGGAGCTGGCGCAAGAGACTGGTAAAGCCGGCGATATCTTCTACGCTGAAAATTTCTTCTTTTTTGACTTTTTCATTGAATCTTGCCAACTCATCATTAAAAGTTTTAACATCCCTGGGAAGCTGCGAGAAGAGATTCTGCAGCTTGCCGATCGTCTCGCTCCGGGTCGATTTATTATTAAGGTCTTTCTGCAGATCTTTGATCCCGTCAGTGCCGAAATATGACGGCCGCACGATTGTCGTACCTTCCGCTTTGATCTCATTACCCTTCGACAAGGTCACCTTGATCGGATCGATATTGTTCGCCGATATCAACACCGGCATTTCTATCGAATTTTTATACGGGTCATTTGCCCAGCGCACGCCTGCTGCCGCGGTATATTTCTCCGTCCATTTTTCTCCCGCGAACTCGTAATTCTTTTTAGCGAAGAATCCCGCCTCATACCTTCCTCTTTCATTATATGAGCCGGGGGTAACAATACCGCCTAACCCTAACGCCCCTGCGCCGGGGACTAACCGCAGCCCCGGATCAAAAGTTGCCTGATGGATCTTTCCATTGGCGTCATTAAAGCTATATTTACCGTTATTAACGGAAATGCCTGAACGGGTAGAGTCGAAAACTTTATAATTATCCATGGAAAAAAGAATAGCGCGATTGCCTTCATTGATCCTGACCTTCTCGGGGATATTAAACAGCTTCGAATGGAGGTTTACATTAAGCTCCTGATCGCCGATAGCGGTAAATTCCACAAAACCATCTTTGACCTTCTTAAGACTTGGGACTTCAGCTCCGGAGAAGAATTGGTTAGCGTCTTTATCAAACTGCTCCATACTGAAATGGTAGGGGGTGGTTTCCGGCGGCTTAACCGCGTCGCCTTTGGGGTCTTCTATTTTCGTAAGATTGAGCTGATGAGGAACGGCTGTTTGAGGCCGCAACTGCCCGTCTAAAATACTGAAAGGCAAACCCATCCGGCCGCCATTGTTTATTTTAGCAATACCGGTTAACGAAGCCATAGACATCTCGTTGCCGGTAATATTATTAATATTCAGCTTCAAACCTCCGAGAGCCGCCTGATACTGCCTGCCGTTCTTTAATTCGACATTGTAACTACCCAAATCCATATCGACCCTGCCGGAAACACTATTGGCGCCGAGATTAAGCTTAGCGCTTGTCATAGAAGCGCCGGAGATAACATGCATCACGGCGTTGTCTTTACCCATCTCCCAGCCGCCTGCCACCATGATCTTATCGTTATTGAAGCGCGCAGAGAATTTTGCCCCTGAGGAAGTTTGTTCTCCGCTTACCCGCCGGCCATAGAAAGAGCCGAATTTCTGCTCCAGGTTCTTATAGGTCAGGTCCCAGTCGCCGGTGCCGGTAAATCCTTTCTTTCCGCCCAGGACTGCTGAAGTATTAATATCAACGACCTCGGTACCTTTGGAAATAACATGGAAAGGCAGGGTAAAAGAAGCGCCTTTTTCCTTGCTGATATAACCCAACTCCTTGCCATGCTCGATGAATTTCGGCAGGATGAAAGTATCCATTTCCGAGTTCAATGCGGTATTCTCAAAACGCGGGATCAGGGACTGAGCATCGCTTAACCCCTTTTCCTGCAGGAAAGACTGAATTTTACCCGCGCTCATTTGGGTTATCTTTTCGCGGGGAACATCGAGCATACGCCCCCTATCATCCATAAGGCTGACCTTGCCCGCGGTGCGCGTCGTAATAAAAGTGCCTCCGCGGGTCAAGCCGGCGTAATGCATATCGCCCGACAAATTAGGCCTGCTGCCGTTAAATAAAGCGGATTGAAAATAAGCGCTGCGGGAAACGCCCGGGTTACTGCCAAAAGTTTCATAGGTATAAAAACGGGAATCCCGGAATGCTTTCTGGCTGCCGACATCGACGATCTTGGGGTTCCTCTCGAAGAAAAGCGAGGTAGTGCTGTCATATAACCGCTCGCCCACAATGTCTCCGCGCGCGTGCTCATTGCCTATACCGATCAAAGAACCAAGCATTCCCAACGGCCCTTGATGATACCAGGTGACTTCCAAATTTTGAGCTCCGTCCCCTACCGGTTCAAATGCGAATTTCTTTCTATAATCTTCAAAATTGATATCGCCTATTAACGCAGGATTGGCTTCAACGCCCGACTGGCCGGTGGCAGTGCCGACTTCCTGGCTGATGATATCTCCCATCCCGCCGGCATAACCGACCAGGAATTTCTTATTAAGAAAGGTGTAGCTGGGATAGTCGGAAGTAAGGAACTTAGTGATATTATCAACAGCCGCGTTATGGATACCGGAGAAAAACTGGTTATTCATCGCTTTAAGGAAATTCGTTCCCGGGGTAGTGCCGTCTTTTAAGTATTTCGTCCAGTTATCCTGCGTCCAGGAAGAGTTCGGAAGGTCGCGGGCAGTCCTGCCGAAATCGATCATCGTATTCCAAAATCCGGCGTCAAGGGTGGTCTGATAATTCAAGTCTCCGTCGCGGTTAAGTACGGCAGCCCCTCCGCTTAAGAATCCGCCGGCGACTTTACGGACATTCTGCTTAAAAAGTTCAACGCCCCAATCAGAGCGGGAAATACCTTCCGGACAGGTGCCTAACCCGGCGTACAATGCCGTGCTCAAGCCCAGGGAAGCTAAAGCGCCGGTATAAGGCCCTAACGGAGTAAGTTCGCTGGTAACATGCTGCAACCCGGCGGAAACAGCGCCTTTGATCACGGAGCTGACCAGGGTTTGGCCGATCGAACTGAACATACTCCCCTTTTCCGAGAAAGGGGCCGCCATGGCGCCGGAGAAGAAAGACCCTGCGCCGCGGGAATATTCCGGGTGGCGCGACCAACCCATCTGTTTTTCAGCTATATGCTGAACAGCCAGGCTGACCCCGTCTCCGATGACCGGAAGCCAGCGCTGTTTAAAATCAAAAGGATTAACAACGCGCACATTCATCGCTGTTTGCGTATCTCCCACCAGCACCAGCGCGTTGCCCTGTTTACTCATCGCCTCCGAGTATTCCGACCTGCTCAGCCACACCGGCCGGCTTAATTCAGGCGAAACTTTCTGCAATCCCCAGCCGCCCAGGGTATAAGAAAACGCGGTTTCAGCTACCATACCGCCGATCTTGCCGGCGAACATGCTTGCCCCGCCGAAGAATTTCGTATCCCAATTATTCTTATAACCGACGTGCTGGATCGCAGCGCTCGTCGCTGATACCGCGCCCGAAACCAGCATAGCCGACGGGTTCCATTTAATCGGGTTGACCCAATCCTTAAAACTTCCCCTATAGGCGCTATCCATGCCGCCGATGATAGCGCCCGCGGCAAATCCGCCGCCGATATTCTGCCAGGTTTCATTCGCCCCGAAGGCCTTAAAGAGCTTCGGCATACCGTATGAAACCGCGTAATTACGGATACCCGTCGCTAATGACTGACCCGAGATACTGGTGGTCGTAGTCATTAAGTAGCCGCCTGCCATGCCGAAATAATCAACATTGCGTTCTTCGCGGGAGCGGGCACCTAATACTTTCTTGGCTTCATCATCGCTCAATGACGCGGCCGCGGAAGGCTGCTGGCCTGCCGGGATCAAAGCGTAACCGCTGAAATCCTGTTTGAATTTCTCTAACGGCAGGAATTCTTCTTTATGCTCTTCGACGTAATAGATTTTTTCCGGGGTAACGTTGGTGACTAAGATATAATGCTCGCCCTTGAGGTGAGCGATAAACGGCGCGCGGGTTTGAGATGAGAAACCGGATAATTTAACGGGGGTGAGGCTGCGGCCGAAGAATTCAGAAGCTTTCGACAACGCGAAAAGAGAAGTCTTAATGACCTTGGGGTCGCCAAGTGGTTTGACCACATTGTTTAAAATATCAACCGTCAACGCCAGGACCGCGATATCCTGTTCAGAAACCGCCAGGCCCTGGTACTTCAAGAAATCATAGAGCGCTTTTGAACCGCAGGGCTTTCCAACCAGCCAATTGTAAATTTCTTCTATTCTTTGTTTCGATATATTTAACGGCTTGTCTAAATTAAGCGTTAAGGTGGGTGATATTTTGATCGAGGTGATCGGCTTGCCGGCAATATCGTTTAAAATATTCTTGACCGCGCGGGGAATATCCAAAAGCCGCGGATCTTTTACATACGCGGGGGCAAACGTGGAAAGCGCGGGCTTCTGCCAGATCACGCGCCAATCATATTCCACAGCCTGGGCAACCTGTTCAGGCAGGAAAACCGTAACAATTATGAGCGCCACCACCCTGATCCAGGTTTTAAAGCTGGATTTAAAAGGCGGCTCTTTGGTCTTTACTTCAAACTCAGGCTCAGGTTGTTTTGGTTTTTTTTCTTCCATTTAGTTTACCTAATATAAAAAGAAAAAGAGACAGTTTCCCCTTTACCCCAAATATTTTTTAAAATAATTGTGTCGATCTTTACGGTCATTATTGGCCTTAACTTTACTTAACTCTTAAAACTTATTTGTAAAGTTATTAGAAACACTTTCGAAAACTCATTACTAAGTAAAAATAAAAAACGAGTTGTCAAATACTCAACTTCCGTCGATATTCGGCAACCCGGCTATCTTAATTAAGCGCTGATAAATAAAATTATTTTCTCTTTAAGACCCGTGGCTTTGTGCCCCCACCTCACGGTGGGTTTACCCTTTCGAACTTTTTGTATCTCTATTGTATTCAAAGTATAACATATTAATTTTAGCAATGTCAAGTGATTTTTGCCTTCAAAAGAGAGCGCTTTCATTATACTTAAGTGGCTGGCCTTAATGCGGTTTTAGCTCTAATTTAAAGCTGAGATTCAAATAAACTTTTGCTTACTTATATGCGATCATCTAACTATATGGCTTTTATAAGAAAATGCTTTAGAAAAGGCTTTATTTAGGCTTGTAATCTTCAAGCCCGGGAGATTGTGGCAGGAAAGGTGACTGTCACGTTTTTACGGCAGAAAAACAGGAAAAAAGGTCAGAAGGGTGACTGTCACGCTTTTTGTGACTGTCACCCTTCTATTAAAAAAAAAGGGCCCAGGAATTTCGGAGATAGTTAAAGCGCCGGGACTGACGCCTTAGGTTTGGGCCCTAATTTAACTTTATTATCCAGTTTGGACATTTACAAGCTCAAATTCTGAATATTTTCTTTATTACAAGACCACTAATCGCTAATCGGCAATCGAACACTTCTAACCACGGCATTCAGTTTGGACATTTACAAGCTTGAATATATCAATAAAGTAACTGGCATCTTTCATAAAGCACCTCTAAACACCCCATACATACACATTATTACCACTTATAATCAAGAATATTTTGCTTATTTACCTGATCATTAAAGCTACCCTTAAACACTTCATTTGTTTTTTGAGAAGAATAGCTTGGATCTTCACTCCTTTTTTGCTGTTCATACCTGCCAGCCTGCTCCTGCGCGCCTTTCATTTGATTATTAACAGCTTCTTTAGCTTGTTGCTTAAGAAAAGAGTCTTCCGGATTAATTTCCAGCTTTAAAGACTCATTTTTACCTGCTTGATTTGCCTGATTAACATATCCACCAAGCTTAGGAGAGGCCTTAAAATCAAAAGGGCCTGCCGCAGCAGCCACCATATCGGTTGGAAGAGGATCCACTCCTACAACAAAATCCCTACCTTCGCTTGTCATAGAAGAAGCCTGATTAATTACAGGGGCAGCGGGTTCCGGCGAATTCACCCACGCGCCCGCATCACCATATAATGCCGATGCTTCCCAATTCGCCTGTTGCGCTTGAGGCACGGCTACAGGCACCATTTCTGATACCGCTGGAGGCGCCCCCACTCCAAGATCAGACCTATTTTGATCAGAAGAAATAAACCCTTTCTCTTGACGGATCTCTTCACGCGCCCGTATAAGCATATCGTAATTCTGCTTTGCCCTCTCTTCCGTACTCAGGCTCATCTCCTGTTTTGGTATCTGGTGGCGCACAACATTCGACGTCACCCCGCCTTCTACCGGTGAAGATTCTTTTTGCGCGACCGGTATTTTAGGGTCGTAAACCGGCAAATTCACTGCCGGCAGGGACCTGTTCGGCTGTGGGGATTCTGCCAGGCTCACTCCGCCCGGCTTTATATTTTTGATAAAAACCGAACCGTCAGGCAATTCACTGACCGTTCCCTGAACATAATAACTTTGGCTTCCTCCCGCGTCCACATAAGCGCTCTGACGGCCATTTTCCCCGGGTTCAAGATTTGTAATATCGCCGGTTACCTGTATCCACCCATCACCGACCTGCGTCACAGCTCCCGGCGCAACGGTCATCTGGGTAAAGCGCAATGATCCGGCTTCACCTCTTACTTGAGGGACATCCTGCTGCTGTGCAGGCTCCGGGACATACATTTTTGGTAAATTCACTTCCGGGTATTTTGGCCGCGACGAAGCCTGATCTTCAACTGCTTCCTCATCTATCGCCTCCGGCTTTTGATACCCTATCATCGGGTCTATCTTACGAAGCCGCATATCAGAAAGCGTTGATGCCGGCTGCTCCAGCGGCCTTAACGCCGTCGGAAGCGGGCTACTTTCTTCATTCACATCAATTGCCGCGACTGCGGAAGCATCACTCATCACCCGAGAGGAAACAACAGCGGGCGATTGAACCGAAGCAACAGGCGCCTGCTGCGGCTCTATCATAGCCATATCTCCCGGCTGGATATTGCTTATAAGATAATGATTGTCTGTACTGCTGATGTTGCCTTTTACCCACACATCCTGGCTCCCGCCTTCGGAGATATACATCCTGCCGTTCTCAAGCGGAGTTAGTTCACCCCCGCTTATCAATATCCGGCCGTTCTCCATATCTACCTGCTTCACCGCCCCCGCTTCCACCGTCACGTGATTAGCCTGCGCGACAGGCACGCTGCCGGTATTACCGCGCTCAGGGGCAGATATTGGACGAAAGCCTTGCGAAGGATTAAATGCCGACACATCGAAAGTAGGTTCTCCTGCCGGCTGGGTGAAGGCAACAGCTGGTTGAGCTGATATATTATCCGGCTGTTCGGACTGCGCCAGAGTAATATCCCCCGGCTTGATACCCTTAACAAGATACGGGCCTCCGGGAATATCGCTTATTTGCCCTGCCTTTACCCAGTAATCCTGATTACCGCCCTCTGAAACATACGCCTTATTGCCTTCAAGCTCTGTAACATCCCCGCCGCTTATCAATATCCGGCCGTTCTCCATATCTACCTGTTTCACCGCTCCCGCTTCCACCGTCATCTCCGAATACTGAGGAATAATCGTTTCAGCGCCACCGGGGGAGGCCACAATCGTCGATTCCCTGATCGCCGGTAATGTGTACGGCTTAAATTGCCCGGCATCAAGCTGAGGAGAGTATTGAGGGCCGCCCTGCTCAGAAGCTAAGTTTGGAGAATAATTATTTGCCATTACTCCGGGAGCAACAGAAGGCTGTTGCGGCTCTGCCATAGCCATATCTCCCGGCTGGATATTGCTTATAAGATAATGATTGTCTGTACTGCTGATATTGCCTTTTACCCACACATCCTGGCTCCCGCCTTCGGAGATATACATCCTGCCGTTCTCAAGCGGAGTTACTTCACCTCCGCTTATCAATATCCGGCCGTTCTCCATATCTACCTGCTTCACCGCCCCCGCTTCCACCGTCACGTGATTAACCTGCGCGGCACCGGCGCTATCAGTAAGAACAGGCCCGGAAGCAAGAAGCTGTTCACTACCGCCGGCGGCCTGTGAAACCCGGGGAATGCTCGTCGCAGCCGCAGGAGGATTCAGGTTATCCAAATGCCGCATGAACTCAGCAGGAGGAGGGACTTCCCTTCCCAGCGGCGCTCCCTTCCAGGTTTCATCATAATAGGTACCGCTGCCGATATGAGTTTGATACCGCGCGTTTACATTCAGGTCTCCCTTGGCCTCAAAAACCGCAACTGCCGCTTTTTCCGACCTTGATTTCGTTTCAGCCTTGATCGCATTATTGATCTTTTCTTTCTGGTCGGAGTTAAGTTCGGCGGCAAGGATCTGGTCTCTTTCCTGCGGCTTCAACTCGGGATTTTCCAGCGCTCTCTGCGCCTTTTCACTTAATTGGCCTTTGTTATTTTGTAAGAAATCCTCGATGGCTTTTGTCCTGATCTCTTTCATCGTGGTTGCGTCCTCTTTAAGCATGCCCAACTGCTTCTTTGCTTCCTGGACCTTAAGCGCTTTCATGCGTTCGGCGGCTAACTCTTTTGAAGAAAACGTTTCAACAAAATCCGGCGTATCAACAACATTACCGTTACTATCTTTAAATACCGTCCCCTCCGCGACCGCGGTCATCTGAGAATACATACGGTTACTCATATAAGCGCCGCGGGCTTCCCCTGCTTCTATAATGGCGTCCCGGGCAGCTTCAACTAAAACTCTTGCGTCAGTACCTTTATCCAAACTTCCTGCGGCGCGCGAGCCGGCAGTAGTGCGCTGGTCCATTTGTTCGCCGCGGCTGCCTTCTCCGTTAGTCCCGGCTGCCGCTAATCCGACAAATGTTGACGACCCCACTCCGGCAGCCGCGACATTAGCTACGTATAAACCGTAATCTTTCCAGGTAGTCGCGTCCCAGGTATGCGGGTCACCCGCCTTCTCAAGGAACTTTTCAATTTCTTTCACCTGGTTATCATTAAGCTGCCCCTTAATACTATCCCATTGATTCCTTAATGCATCTATTGCCGCCGAGGCTTTATCCAAAGCTTTTTGATACCGAGCGGACTGCCCATACAGGTCCTTGGCCTTATACAGCCGTTGATTTACCTCGCCGCTGACGACATCATAAGCATTAGCTACCGCCTGATTATGATACGATGAAGCCAGCTGGTTTGCCATAGCATAAGTAGTCCCGTGATTTACCACATCATTGACATATTCGGAATAACGGGCGGCAAAGAACATATCATTACCGGAGACCCATTCCAGGCCCAGCCGTTCGTCGGTGCCGCTGCCGACAATTTTAGCCTTTCCCCTGCCCATGGACATCCAGTCCGCGTTAGCCTGGTCGACGCTATTGCCTATGATATGCCCGTAGAAATCCCAATCCTTGCCCCCGGCAGACGGGCTGACAACCTGGTTGCCGTTTTCATCTGTTGATACAGTAACGACATTTTCGGAATCAACAGCGACCGCCTGCACCAGGCCGGTCAAAGCCAGATTGATCTGCGCCCCCTGTAAAGGAGAAGGAGCATACATGCTTATTCGCCGCAACGCCACATCCGACACCCCATAGATCAACGCTTTCTTCATCGTTGCTTCCAAGCTCAAATCTTCCTCTGCTTTGGCGATCTTTTTCTCAAGCGAAGCTATCTCTTTATTAGTCTCTTCGCTCGGCTGCGCGTCGCTAGACGCGTTCTGCTCATGTAAAACGCCGAGCTTGTCCTTAAGCGCCTGCAGCGCTTTTTCTTTCTCTTCTTTTTGCATAAAATCCATGGTCAGGCGCTTGGTCAAAGCCCCGCCCATGGTCAAAAGGTCCTCATTGATGCCTGCCGCTGAACCGGCAACCACAACTACCTGGCATACAGCCTCTCCGAGGAATTTCGTCAGGAATTGCTCGCGCTGTTGCGCCAGCTTCGCGCTGAGCGCCGCTTCATCCGTGACCTTCTCGGCAGTCGGGCCTTTGTCCTTATCAACCCCGCCCACTACTACACCCGTGGCGTATTCCAATCCCTGCTCAACCGCGAAACCTACGCCTAAACCCGCCAAATAACCTACAGATTTAGCTAATTGCTTATTGGTACCCGAGAGCGCTTCAGTTACGTACAGCTTAACCGCGGTATACGCGGCTGCTTTGGTCGCATCAATCAAAGCACCGGTCAATCCGGTCTTACCCCCAAAAGTCGCGGCCTTACTGAAATAATCTTTCATACTGCCCAAATAACCGCCTATTGATTTAGTTGCGTCTTTTGCGGCACTGGCGAGATCACCCGCTTGTTCCGCCACACCGGAGGAAACCTCCGTGGCTGCTTCCGCGGCCGCGCCTTCAGCGGCGGCAGCAATATCCCCACCGCTTTCCGCCACGCTGGATGAAACTTCCGTAACTACACCCGCAGCCGTACTTACTCCTTGAGCCGCAGTGGCAGCATCAGCAGCGGCACTTGCGCCTTGCGCGGCAGCAGCGGCGGTATTCGCACCTTCAGCGACGGCAGCAGCGGCATTGGCGCTCTCAGCGGCAGCGGCGGCAGCATCCGCGCCCTCAGCGGCAGCATCCGCGCCATCAGCGGCAGCGCCCGCGCCATCTCCCGCGGCGCTGGCACCATAATCCATACCGCTATTAATCAACGTAGAAATGAACACGCAGGCGATCGCCGCTAATTTAGAATCTTTAATGCCGATCGCTTGCACTATATACTTAACCAGCGTCGGGACCAGATAACACCGCACAAACAATTGGATAACATTAAAGCTGCTGGTGGTAGACATGCTGGCCAATAAGCCGCTTAAGATAGCCGTGCAATAGCCGAATGCGGAGCCACTTGACTCTTCCCGTAAATCGATCTTTTCCGCGCGCGCGGACAGCTGCACACACGGCTGGAAGCAAAGCGTCAAGACCAGCACCAAACTGATTATCCTGAAAAAGGTTTTCTTCATTTTACTTGCCCACCCCTACACTGTTAAGCAACCCGCCGTCCATGAACTGCAAGAATATAGGCCCGCCGATAATAATGGCAATGACCGGTAAAATACAAAAGATCAGCGGAATAAGTATTTTCATCGGCGCCTGCAAAGCGATACGTTCGCCTCTTCTAAAGCGCTGTAACCGCACGTCCTCGGATAGTATGGCGAAGGCCTCGGCAACGGGTGTACCCATACGCTCAGCCTGCACCAGGGTATGCACAAAAGAACTGACCTCCATAATATTCAACCGTTTAGACATATCTTTTAAAGCCTGGCTGCGGGGCTTACCCCACTTGATCTCCTCTAAAACAAAGGCCAGCTCTTCCACCATCGGGTTCATCGCCGTCTTCTCAATGATCCACTTGACCGCCGTGGCAAAATCAAGGCCGGCCTCAACGCACAGGCCCAGGAGGTCCACGGTCTCAGGCAAAAGCCGGACAATACTATTCTTACGCTGATGCGCCTTTTTATTAAGCCAGATGTCGGGAATGATAAAACCGACCGAAGCCGAAATGGTAACTATGCCCGGCTCGAATTGATTCGTAAAGAAAAAGCTTGCCGCCCCGAAGAAGAGAGCGGCCAAAAGTTTAAGATTAAAAAATTCTTCCGCCAAAAGCTTGACATGCGCGGCGTCCACCCGATGCTTAAGCTTTTCCTGGAGATTAAGCTTTTCCAATAATTTTTTGGTAAAGGGAAAAACATAATAAAGAAAAGAATGCATCCTGATGGATTTTTCCTTATTGGCCGCTTCAGGAAGCTTGACCCTTCTGATCGTAGTACTCGGCAACCCGAATATACCGTAGAATATAAGGCCCATCCCCGCGATAACACCTATATAGATCATTTCGATCATTGCGTCTCCTATATCTTCACGCTGCTGAATCTTTTTATCATCACCATGCCCCCTGCCTGTAGAATAAGCGCCAGCACCAGGAGGCCTCTACCGGTATCGCTCTGCAGCATAATATTAAAATGCTCGCGGTTAAAGGTTAAAACCCACCAGATGAACACAAAAGGAATAACCGACATAATGATCCCCTGCAGCCTTCCCTGGAGCGTCAGGGTCCTTATATTATCTTTCAACTTATTATTATCGCGTATCGTAGTAGTCAGGCGGCTGAAGACCTTGGTTAGATCGCCTCCGGTCTCCCGCGCGACCAGAATGGAGTTGACCACCAGGGTCAATTCATCCATCGTCATCCTTTTACTTAAACGCCTCAGGCTCTCTTCCATGGAAACACCCATCTTATTCTCGCGCACGACCAGCCCCATCTCCTGGCTCATCGGAGGCGGGATCTCATCGACTAAAACTTCAAACGCCTGCAAGAGGGACAAGCCTCCTTTTAAAGAAGACGACAGGATCAGGATCGCGTCAAGTATCTGGCCGTTGAATTTCACCCGCCGCAGGGAATCCCTCATTTTTAAGATAATATTCGGGATCAATAAACCCAGGAAAACACCCGTTCCGGCAATGATCATATTTTGGGTAAATATAAAACCCGCTACCCCCAGAACAGGCGGCAGGATAAAATATAGACGCATGATCTGCCGCGGGCTCTTATCATAATAAAACAGGCGGTCCATTTCTATTTCCATGTTCTTTTCTTTATTCTCACGCCAGATCTTCATCTTGTCGAAAAATGTCGGCATGGTCCCAAAGATGATCAACATGATGGAAGCGATGATTAAAAGGACAATAAGAAAAAACATTCCTTACCCCTCCTTACTGCATTGCCGGCATAGCGACGTCTCCGGTCATATTCTTTAAGATAGAGATCAAAACGCGCGTCTTCTGCTTCGGTTCAGAAGCGCGATAGATATTAATGATCAGCGTATCCCGGTTCTTCTCGAAAAACATGATCTTCATTTCCCTGGGATCAGCGCTCTTTTGTTTTTGGAAGCCTTGCGTGAACATCGGATTATCATCCCATCCTTGCGCCTTCAAGGTATTATTAAAGTACGCGGCTGCTTCAGCAACCTCGGACTGCGCCTCATAGACAACCATACCCTTATTGGCGTCCGGGAACATATTGACCCGGCGCTTGCTGCCGGGATAACGCATGATATCGGAAAAATCCTTGCCGGGGACATCGGGAGCAAGCTGTTCCTGGAGGTAAGCATTTTTCATCTGCGGGCATACCGCCATATCCTGGCGGCTCATCGCGATATAGACATCCGAAGGCAGCTTTTCCCCGTTTTCAGTAACTTGCACATACAAATTCTCATCCGCGCGCTTCAAGAAAAGAGTCCGCCACTCCTGCTTATAATCGACATACTCCCAGCCGTTCCTTTCAAAATGATTCCGGTAGAAATCAATTACCTCCTGCGTTTTTTTATACGTGCGCAGGCGGCTTAAGTCTCCCTGCCGGTCATTAAGCTGGAACGGCGTATCCAGCGCCACTACCTCGGAATTATCCGGAAGAGGGATATCGCGCAACTCGCTGTTTTCCGCGTACGCCTGCCCTCCCAGGCACAGCACCATACTTAAAACGATCGCCAAATATACGTTCATCTTTTATTGCTCCATTCCAAACTCATAGCCGGTTTCTACCGAGCCATAGATCCTCACTTTATTCTGATGTTTGATCTGCGGCTGCCTGCCGAAGAATGTCAAATCCTTATAATCGAGCTTCTTCAGAACATTAAGGCCGTACGATTTATTGTCGATATCTATATTACTGATCCAGGCATAGGGATCAAATCCCATACCGGGCAAGAAAATACAAAAGCAGGAGGGCGGGCAACACGTAGGGATGACCTTTAACCAAAGATAGAACAACGGCATGAACTGCCCGCTGATCGACACATTCCGGGGGACAGACTGCAGGTTAACGTCTAAATAGCTGCCGTAAGCGCTATCGCTGCATGCCGTGCACCCGCCCGGCTGTAAAACTCCTTCTGCATACTTTTCAGTAGTAGATTTATTCTTCCAATATTTTTTATTCCAGGCATAAGAAGCACTGTCAGACTGCCATAAACTTGATTTTACGGCGCGATATGCCAGGTCAAAATGCGAATCCCGGTCCAAATACGCGTCATAGTTCAACGCGATGATCTTGCCGTTAGAATCACGCGTCACTTCGCTTTCTAAAAAAGGCTTAGGCTCATCGATCAACGCCCCTCCCAGCGCGCGGTCATAAATACCTTTACGCAAATCTTCAGGCGCTTTATCAGCGATATCTTCAGCCGATTCATAAAGCTGAAATATCTCGATCAAAGTCTGGATATAAAAAGGCTGAATGAACGGGGACCAGATGAATTGCCAGACAAAACGAAATGTCCCGTTTCCCGGGCAGGGGCAGATCGCGGGAAAGAACGGCTTAAAGAAAAAAATCTGCAAGGCGATATATTTCTGGAACAAGCCGCCGTCGCCGTAACTGATCTTGACGATCTGATTAAGCGCGCGGCAAAAGCCCGATGTCGGAGAAAGGATCGCCGCGTCGATAACATTGCTTAAACGGATGCGGTTAAACCCGACCTCCCCCAAAAGCATAGTCGCTGAAATCGCCAATAAAATGACTATCACGATGATGATCATAAAAGGGAACACCTGCCCGTCCTTCTTCCTCATAAATCGCATCATTATTTTTCCTCTTTAACGTAATGCCAAAACTTCCTTCAGGCGGTCGATCTTGCTCAACGCGCCGGCAAGGAACCTCTCGCGCAATACCGTATCGCTCCAATCAGCCAGGGCGCTCGAGAGCGCGGACTTGATCTGGCTGATCAGGTTCTTTAAATAGGTATAATCCGGCGGAGGATCCGGCGGAGGATCATACACCCTGGCCTCTTCTACCGCAATTATATCAAGCATATCCTGGCAGACCTGCACCGCGCGGACAATATTATTCCGGGTAGCCGTCAGCGAAACCAGGCTGACCAATTCATCGCCTTTACTGCTCAAATTTGATTGCAGTTCTGGAGGCACAACGTAAATATCCGAAGCATACTTGATAATACGCTTCAGGGCATTTTTCGCGGTGTCCGCATATTCATAAAATTTTTCATACTGGCTCGTCCTTCGGATAGCCGCGATAAATTCCGCGAGAAAGCTATCATATGAGGACGTTCTGATAATATACCCCCACTCATCTACCAAGTTTGCGCCGTAAATTGCCTCAGTCTCTACCGCGGGAGTATCAGGGTCATCAAAGTACAGCCAGCACCCCGGCAGCGAACAACCTCCGCAATACTCCCCCTCACAACACTCATGGCAGCTGGGCCCGCCGCAATAACATCCCGGAACAACAAAATTCTTAGCGAATTGCCAGCGCTGCCAGGCATTAAGAGCGATATTCAGATGATACCGCGATCTGTCTATTTCCGGCCGCAGCACCCCATATGGCTTTGTCGCGTTATCCAGCAAATTATCCATAGCCCCTTGAGTGTTCGTAAGCTTAGTAATGATCTGCTGAAGCTTTAGACGATTCCGGTCATTTCTCGTCTTAATCGCCGCTAAAGCTTCCGTGTCCGCGGCAGTCAACCCGTACGCCGCCGGATTATCCGCGGGATTCGGGTCATACAACCCGGGAACTTTAGGGTCATCATAAACCTGCTGCAACAAACCGACCCCCCCCACAAAAGAATCATGGTCCGCGTCAACACCGTTCATGTCTTCAAAAAAATTATTATATGCCTTCGCCCGCGCGGGCTCCATTGCTTCGCAATCCGCTAAAGCATTCCTCAAATCCAGCTCATCAACATTAGTTTCAATGTAGGCATCCGAATTATTAGCGTCCCCTCCCAAATACCCGTAAGCCCGGTTTGCCAGGTAAGGGATAGTGATCTGTGTCAAATCATTAGACTCTTCAAATAAACGCTCGGCTTCACAAAAACGCTCATCTTCATAATCTCCCGGGAGAAAAGGATCGGTGATCGTGCCTCCCCCGGGCACGGTAATAGTCCTATACGGGGAATAATCCAGGAACCCGACCGGATCAATAGGGGTCCCGCCGGGAGAATTGACCGCGATAATCCGGCTTTCCTTGAATTTATCGAGCCGGTTGACCATATTAAGATTAAGGTTCGAAAAAAGACGCATTGACGCTATCGCAAGGACTGCCAGCGTTACAATAACCAGCACGAACTCTAATATGACCTGAGATTTATTCTTGCGGTTCATAGGCACTCCTTATATTCATTAATCATACGGTGTTCTTACCTGCTTTGTCTTTGTCACCGTTTCATCGATCGTTACGATCGCCGGCGGCGGAATAGTAGATCCCCTGATCTGCACGCTGTCAATATCGGGGTCTTTAAGGTAATCGGTGCGCATTTTCGCGGCAGTCTGGAACGTGATCCCTCTTTTCATAATATCCTGGCTGGTCAGGGTTTTATTGGTTTCTTTCTCACCGGCTGTCCTGTTCTCACTGATATTCGTGGTATAGGAATACGCCGCGGTTTTAGCCGGAGCGGCAAGCGCTGTTTGCGGGTCGATCTCCCGCACCGGTGAAGGGACCCACATCCATTCCGGGTCTTCTTCATCATCCTTCTGTTTGATTTTAGCTAATGTAGGCGGGATCAATACATACTGGTTGTCCCTGATCATCTTCTCGTCGAGCTGGAGGACCTGGTAGGTGCCGATATCCTGAGGGTCTTCCTCTGTGGGCATCCAGATGACCCAGGGGTTTACTTCCACGGAGCTGGCTGCCTGAATACGCTGACGGCCGATGCTTGAGAAAAACGACGGCACGATCAGGTCGCGGGTCACGGTAAGATTTACCCCCCGCTCCGTGCCTTTAGTTAATTGCAGGGCGCGCCGAAAGGTATACATCTCAAGCGCCTGGCGGCTGTTATAAACAAAACCCTGCTGCATCAAATATCCCAGCATCATGATAATGATGACGCCGGCAACCGCCAGTTCTGTCGTTGCCTGCCCCTTAATCGGCTTCCTCTGGATATGTCGTTTCAGATCCATTTCTCACCATCGTTTCCGCGGTCGAATTATTCGTCCCGTCTTGATAGCGGCGCGAAATTCCCTGGCTATAGGTCTCAGCAATGGTCCCGCTCTGGACTGTCATATATTGCGAGTCGGTCTGCCCGCTCTCGTAGTGCGTGGGGCTGATCTGGTCGGCAAGGTCCCTGACCCTGCCCTGCAAGCCGCGCTTCACATAGACCTGCATAGCAATTAAGGCCCCCACCACGACGCCTAAAAGCACCGCGTATTCGGTAATACTTTGCGCTTTGGAATTACGTAATCGTATCAGCATATCGCCGCCTTCACCCAAGGCTGTTAATAAGGTGCCAGCCAGTGCTCATTGGTCTGATTCAAAATATTCTCATTACCCGTGCGGTTTTGCAGCTGGTTGCTCAGCGTCGTTGTTGAAGGGACCGCGTTAGTAAGATAGCTGCCGCCGGAAGAAGTTTCATCGCTATTGACAAAACTATTTGTTATATAATGGTAATTGGTGTTACCCGGGGAGAACTGGTCGCCGACATCGTCAGTTGCCTGGCGCAGCCTTCCCTGTAACCCTCTTTTCACATATATCTGCATCGCGATAAGCGCGCCCACCACGACCGCGATGATCACCGCGTATTCCAAGGTACTTTGAGCTCGTTTTTTCGAACGGATAAACATTGCCTTATTCACCCCCTTTAGATTAAAAACTCGCCGTAGCATTTCGCACCGCGTTTGTCGATGAATTCGATATCCTGTTAACGCTGCCGCCCAGCTGCATTTGCACGTCATCTCCCGAGCGCTGCTGAGTATTAGCGTGCGAATTAGCATAATAAGGCTCGTATTGATTGCCGGAAAGGCTAAAAGGACTACCGGCTACGTTTTCAGTACCGGCCAACCCGGTATAATCAACCACATTCTTTATCCTGTTTTGCATGCCTCTTTTTACGTAAATTTGCATAGCGACCACCGCGCCGATAACCAGCGCGATCAACACCGCGTATTCAGCAGTCGTTTGCGCCCGCTTCAACCATTTTCGCCTCATTGCTTTCACCTCCTCAATATTCCTCAAAAGCTTTTTAACGTTCACTCTACGGCTCTTCCCGCGTAAAATTTAACGCGCTTATGAACCGTTAGTAAACCACCATTCATTCGTTTGAGCGGCCACGTTTTCAGTGCCGTTTCTCACTTGATTCTGGATACTGTTGGTCATTGTTCCCGTCATATTCGCCGTACCGGTGGCGGTATTGATCCATTCATTCGTAATAACATTACTTACCGTCGTATAATTAGTTGTGGTTACTCCGGGAGCGAACTGGTCGCCGATATCGTCGGTTGCCTGGCGCAGCCTTCCCTGTAACCCTCTTTTCACGTATACCTGCATCGCGATAAGCGCGCCCACCACGACCGCGATGATCACCGCGTATTCCAAGGTACTTTGAGCTCGTTTTTTCGAACGGATAAACATTGTCTTATTCACCCCCTTATAGATTAACTCCCCCATCCCATTGTTTGCGTGCGATTAACTCCGGAATTCGCCTCTGTGTTCCTGAAAACATTACCCTGAGCCTGATATGCCTGCGATTCGGTCATATTCTGGCTGCTATTGGATTGCGAACAGACATAATAAGGTTCATACTGACAGGTGGTAAAACAAAAAGTGCTGTTTCCCACAGCCGCCGAAGAACCGACATGGTCCACGACTTCTTTAACACGGCCCTGGATACCTCTTTTTACGTAAATTTGCATAGCGACCACCGCCCCGATAACCAGCGCGATCAATACCGCGTATTCAGCAGTCGTTTGCGCCCGCTTCAACCATTTTCGCCTCATTGCTTTCACCTCCTTATAAAAATTCACGCATTAATTTTTAGCTTCCATTAGGGAAAGAAAGCCTTCCCACCATCGAGTTCATCTGGTTCGTAACATGGTTCACGGAATCCTGGACCCGCGGCTGAATAAACTGCGTAGTCGCGAAGATTATCCCTGCGATAACTGCTGTCAATATCAATACATATTCCAGCGTTGACTGTCCTTTTCTCCTGCTCAACATCATCTCTCTCACCTCCTTAGTTTAGTTTTATAAAACCCGCACCCTATTAATTGACCGATATAGGCGGGCTGATCTCAATTTCCATATTGTGCAGCCTGGCATTTACCGCCCGGCGGATATACAGGTTCATGGCGATAAATACCGCCGCAACGGTAATGATCAATAAAGCATATTCTAACACAGATTGCCCTCGGAAAAAAGCTTTGTTAGAAAAAACACCTTTTCTTTTAGTAATCACTTACGCTCCCCCAATTGGTATAAATAAGCATCCCGTCATCATTGGTATTCTGTGAAAGCCCGGTCCCGTCAGTGCGCTGCGCGGTCATAACATCGGTGATGGTAAGCTGCGGCCCGACATCCGCGTTATAATTAAGCGTGCTTTTCGCGGTATCATACTGGTCATCAGAAAAGGTGTCGGCGCTCGCGTGCCAGCTGCCCGCGATAGCGCCTTTTAAATATCCCATCATACAAAAACCCGCTACCGCGCACAGGATGAACAACATACAAAACTCGATGGTGATCTGCCCTTTTCTGCTCATCTTAATCCTTTATTTTGTCCACGGCATTATCTACTACCAGGTCAAATGTAGATTTCATGCTTACTTCGCCATTATTACCGCGGACGTTTCCCAAATTAAACCCACCGAAGGCGATAATGATCGCTATCGTTAAAACAAGAAAGCAAACGATGTATTCCACGACCGCCTGCGCTTTTTTACTTCTAAAATTCTTTTCAAAACTCATTAGAAACTCCTTAAATAAAAAAACCGACTTACCAAATATCCATAACGGCTTTCGGTAACCCGGTTAACGTACTCGCAAATGACCCGATGCAATAAACAAAGAAATAAAAACACAGTTTGTCGGCGAGCATTACTTCGTCCCGTGGCTTTGCGCATCTGCTACCTCCTAGCAGAATTGCCTTTTCGCTGCCGTAACTTTTGACAATAAAACTATAACACCTCCCTACCCCATTGTCAAGGGTATTTGCCCTTGTTTAGAAAGCGCTTTCAATATGTAATTAATTTGAGGCTATAGAGTTATCGATCGGGCGAGGCATTACCTCCATAAAAAGCCGAAAGGCGCCTTTTAAGAGTATTTTTCTTTCATTGACGCGACGACAGGCATAGGTGAGGTCTTTGAGTGAGGGGGAATCCGCGGGCAGGATAAATGTTACCGATAATTTGTTCTTGGCCTTCTTTAACCGGCAAGGCAAGCCATAAAAAAGCTTTTTCATCGTCGAGAAATCTTTTTTTCTATATCCTTGAGGGAAAAAACGCCATTTCGCGTACAGGTCAAGGGCCTGCAAATAACAGCTAAAAAGCTTCTCCATCCCCAGGGACGGCTCAAAGCCTGCGCCCAAAGAAAGAGGCGCTTTGGAGGTATCGGTATAAAAAAAGAGCTCATTCTTACGGTTATAGTCTTCATAACTTTCTTCCAAATTCGGCCAGCGCTCTAAATAAGTATCCACAAGATCGCTTGCAGGCAATTCCGAAGCAGGCGCGTTAGTTAAGATCACCAACCTGACCTTATCATTCAAGCTATTCTTTAAAGCGCAGCCTCTTAATATAAGCTTATTATTTACAATTGGTTGCGTAAGCTCGACATTAACTTCGGCAATATAAAAATGCTGCTTCGCCTGTTCAGAGCTATAGAATTTGAAATTTTCAAGATAGGTGATCTTGCGGTATTGCCCGTACTGCCAAGGCCATAATCCGAAGATTATCCGGCTTTTTTTATCATTAACCATAGTAAAATCAACGACTTCTAATTCCTGGGCCTTATTATCGAAAAGCGTCAGACTTAAGATCTTTTTTTCTACCGAAGATAAATTTAAAAGAAACTGAAAAAATGCCCCCACCACTTCGCCCTTTTCAGGGCCCATGAACAAAACCATCGGCTTACCCTGAAGATAACTATTGACATAACTCTTTATCTCATTGTATGTTACAGAGAAATCAAAGGGGATATTCTTCGCAGCTGCCCAAACAGTTGAAAGCTGACCGTCAAACAAGAAGCACGTATCATCTGTAAATTTAACCTTAACACCAAGGATTTCCCGAAAAGATCTTGTTAATACTTGGCAGAAAGAAGCCGGGAAAAACACGCTCTTTTGCGTTTCATCAAGATAGGCATCAAGCTCCCTATTCTGGATCTGGCTGCCGATGAGGGCCTTTAAAGCTTCAGGCTGCCTTAAATCTTGAGGGCTACCGGGATCCTCCAGAAAAAGTTGTTTATACAATATATGATCATTTTTCTCCTCGACATCCTGCAGGGAAACACCTGATTTCCGGACGATTATTTCACTAAAAGCGGTAATGCCCCCTATAAGATTATCAGCAGCCTTAAGAAAAAATGCCCCCAGGCCGGCAGCTTCAATATTATTTCTTTTTTGCTTACGCCGCCTGCCAACCGGCATACTCAAGCTGGCCTGCTTAAGCACCGCGTTAATACTTGACTTTGAAACCTGGCTTTTGAATTTATTGGAAATAATGACAGATAGCTTACGACAACTCAATAAAGGATCATCCTGCTTGATCTCGAGTATATGATCAACTACATCCTGACGCAATTTATAAATTACTCCCATTATATCTCCCAAATTACATATTCAAGTTCAGATTGGACATTGTTAATCTTGATTTCAATATAGCATGATAATACTATTTTGTCAAATTTTAATCTAATTACTGCTGCGCCCAAACCACTCCCACTTCCTTCACTTACCTAACCCACGTCATTCTGAGACTAAGGCGTAGCCTATTAACGAAGAATCACTTCTCGTCATTCTGAGGCTAAAGCGTAGTCTATTTACGAAGAATCTGAAATTCGATAGATCCTTCCATAGAGAGAAGTAAGAGACTCAGGATGACGATAAGAATAGTTTAGATGCCCGTTTATAGCCATGCAAGAGACCCCCATTAGAAACAATGTTTCTAACGGGGCAGGCGGGCATGACAAGGGGGGGCGTCATCCCCGCATGCCTGCCTACCGGCAGGTAGGCTTTAAGCGAGGATCTATTAAGGAATTAGTCAGATTGGACATTTTCAAAGGTAATAATATCACCTTCGGAAGTATGGGTGGTTTTGATCGTACCGGCAGGTAGTTCAATTACTTTTACAGCTTTCCAATATATCGGGGATACCTGGAAGGGCTTTATCTCAGAAAGGGCTTTTACTACTCGATTATCTTTCGTAAGGAACAAGGCATCTATAGTAAAACGCATAAAGAAACAATGTATTGAATTACAAGGATCTAAAACAAGCGCTTTTCCCGTTTCTAATTCTTTTTCACCAAGCAAGCCTTTGATCCGCTCAAAAAGCGACTTAGCTATTACCGCTTTATCAGCTAAGACCGCATTTTTAGTTTCGTTCTTGATAAACATTTTAGTTAAAATTAGGGGGATTTGATTATACTTAAGCGATCCTGAAGATATCGTCTGAAAGAGAAACGCCCCGGATGCGCATATCTTCCATAAAAGAAGGAATATACCCTGTCGCGTGATATTCTCCCAACACGCGCTTCTCCGCATCCACCCCTACCTGTTTGAAGATAAAGATATCGCGAAGATCGATATGCAGGTCATCTTTCATGCCGGAGATCTCGGTCACTTGGACGATCTTGCGGGAACCATCGGGGAGCCTCACCGTATGGACGATAATATCAATAGCAGCGGCTATCATTTCACGAATAGCCCTGATCGGCAGCTCCATCCCGGACATGAGGATCATTGAATCGAGCCTTCCTAAAACATCCTGGGTGGAATTCGCGTGGACCGTGGTCATAGAGCCGTCATGGCCGGTGTTCATTGCCTGGAGCATGTCTAAGGTTTCCACCCCGCGGCATTCCCCGATAATGATCCTGTCCGGCCTCATTCTCAGGGTATTCCTGAACAATTCCCTGATCGTTACCGCGCCCTTGCCTTCGATATTAGGAGACCGCGATTCCAGCCTGACCCAGTGCCGCTGGTCAAGCTTTAATTCTGCCGCGTCTTCAATAGTAACAATACGTTCGTTTTCAGGGATAAAGCTGGACAGGACATTGAGTATCGTCGTCTTACCGGAACCGGTACCTCCGGACACTATCACATTCTTACGGGAGACAACGCAGGCCTTCAAGAACTCTGAGATAGCGAAGCTGACCGCTTTTAACTCGATCAACTCTTCGATCTTGAATCTTTCTTTCCTGAACTTACGTATGGTCAGCGTCGGCCCTGTCAAAGCCAGCGGAGGGATGATCGCGTTGACACGGGAGCCGTCCGGAAGGCGCGCGTCAACCATAGGCACGGACTCATCAATTCGCCTTCCTATAGGCGCGATGATACGCTCGACGATAATACGCACCTGTTCATTAGAAATGAATTTCTTGTTCGTAAGCTCGATCTTACCGTTACGTTCAATATAAACCTCGTCCTTATTATTGACCATGATATCGGTTATTGAACGGTCAGCCAGGAGGTCCTCGAGCGGCCCCAGGCCCAAGGCTTCATCAAGGATCTCTTTAACCAGTTTCCTGCGTATCTCGGAAGATGAAATAAGGCTGCCGGCCTCTTCGGCAAGAAAATTGGCGACCATCATCTCCGCCTTGTTCCTTAATTCTTTGGTCTTCTTGGTATCGCTGAAAACTTTGAGGTCGACCCTTTTCAAGTTCAATTCTTCAATAAGGCGGCTGTGGATCCTGCGCTTTAATAGGAGTATTTCATCCAACTCATCCGAAGAGATAGCGATCTCGGAAAGAGTTTCGCTCATCCCCTGCGACTGCCAGAATTGACGGGTAGGGCTTTCTATCACTGCCTGCTTCAGGCGCAGCTGGTCGATATCCCGGCGCTCGATGAATAATTTATCTTCTTTTGCTATTATCTGCCCTAATTTTTTAAGGCTTAAGGCGATCTTGGTCTTAGGGTTATCGATCACAACCGGTATGGCCCTGTTGACCGCTTGCCCCACGATCTTGCCTTCAGAGGGGATAAGGGACAGGATATCGCAGGGCAGGCTCACCCTGATCTCCTGCCAGCTGATGCTGGAAACCGATTCCGCCCTGTTCAATATAACCCGCACCATATTTAAAGGAAAATGGAGGAATTGCAGCGTATCAAGCGCCCATTTTGTCTGATACACGGAAAGGATATCGGGAGTGACGACAAGCAGGATAAGGTTCGCCTGGTTCAACGCGGAAACAAAAACCTCGCTGAAGCCTTTACCGGCGTCGATAATAATATAATCGTACTCTTCTTCCCAGAGGGATAACGCGTCTTTGATCATTTCCGGCGACACATGGGGAGAATGCTGCGGCTTGACGACACCCGCGAGAAAATCGATACCGAAAGAGCTTCGGGTAAGAAAAATACCTTTATTGAAATCCTTGATGTTCTGGCGCTTCATCAAGTTGATCAGGTCGACCAGCGCTTTCTGCGGATTAAGATCGAGCATCCTGGCCATGTCGCCGACGACTTCCAGGTCAAGGTCTACCAGAAGGACTTTTTTATTCTGCTCGGTTGCCAGCACAACGCTCAAATTAGCGGCTAAAAACGTTTTACCGACGCCGCCCTTCGTGCTGAATATTACAATGGTCTTTGCCATAGTATCGTACGCTTTATTCTAAATGATAGCCGATTGGAACATCCACCCAGATTTCCTGCAGGTTGACCGAGGTAGGGAAAGGCGGATAATACGCGATGCGTTTGGCCGTCGAAACGGCATCTTCATCAAGGACCTGATACCCCGAAGAATTCTTGACTACCGCCTCTAAAAGCTGCCCTGTATAAGAAAGCTTCATTTTCAATCTCACCGTACCCTGGAAACCGGCCGATTTAGCCGTTTCAGGATACGACAGGTCGCTCATAATACGCTCTTTAACAACACGGGTGTAATGGTCTAAAGGATCGGGCGCTTTTACTTCCTGCCGCGGCGCTTCAAGAGAAATTTCCTGTGCTTGCGTATCTATCAGTTGGCCTTGCGGCGGGGCAACGGCTTTCTTGATGGGCGGGGCGATCCCCCTGTCCCGGGAAACGATAGTAGGCGTTAAAGTAATGAATAATTCCGAATCACCGCGCTCCCCCTGTCCGCCGCCTTCTTTATAGCTCTTATTACGGAAAAGCATCCCGATAACAGGGAGGTCCCCAAGCCCGGCAACTTTACGCACGTCTGTTTCGGTCTTTTGTTTGATCAAGCCTCCGATAGCAAGTGTCTGGCCGTTATCAAGAAAAAGCTCGGTAGAAGCGGTACGCTTAAGGACCGGATAGGCTTTCGCGGAAGGTGAATTCGGATCGCCGATCGTCTCGGCTGTCCCGACCTCGCTTACTTCAACATTGAGCCCCACCTTAATCTGCTCTTGCGGGGTAACCGTTGGTTTAATGTTCAGCCTGATCCCGTATTCTTTATAGGAAACGCTGGTGCTGGTACCTCCGCCGGTCACTACCGAACTGCTGAACACCGGCTTTTCCCCGCCTACGAGCATTTCCGCTTCTTTGCCGCTTTGGCAGGAAAGCTTTGGACGGGAAAGGATCCGCGCTTTACCTTCCTGGACTAACGCGTCCAACTTAAAAGTAAAGGGGTCTGCCGCGCCATCATCGCCGCCGGTACCTCTCTGCAAATTGAGGACCTTAAAAAGAGTGGAGAACTTTGTGCCGGAGCCGCTGATCCCGGGAGAGCCTTTTTCAAGGATATTGAGGGCGCCCGGCCAGGTAAAACCGAGGGTCTTACTGGCATCCTTGTTCAATTCAAGCACTTGCACATCAATTTCAACAACCGCGGATTCCTCCAGGACGACAACAAGGTCTTTGACCTTATCCTTCAGAACATCTAAGCCGGTAAGAAGCCTTTCTCTTTCGGCAGACGTTTTTAATCTTCCTAAAAGATACACCTTCCCCTCATCTTCTTCCACCTGGCTGGTTACTTCCTGGAATCCCAGCGTCGCGATCAAATTATCGACCCGGGCCTTGACCGCGTCTAAATCCTCTATAAACACTTTTATTTTCAAGGACTGCTCCCCGAAGCTGTCCCAATATACAAGCGTTGTTTTCCCGGGAGCCTTCGCGCTGACCGTCATTTCTTTCTTGCTCACATTACTGACATCGATCACATTCGGGTTACCGATCATGATACGGGTTGGATTATTGACCTGGACGATCTGGAGCTCTCCCACATACAGGCGCATCTCAGCGTCTTTCTCACTCAACGCCTGAGCCCGCGCGAACAATAACATCCCAGCAACAACCAGTAATACAGCAAGATATTTTTTCATATGTTTTATTTTTCTTTAGGCAGAATTACCATTTCTTTATTTAAACCCCGATAGATCTCCACAAATTCATCCGGTTCTTTCACTTCCACTTTTTGCTCCCCTATCTGCGGCATAATATATTGCATCAGCGCGTCCCAGCCTACCGGTTGAAAGGGTTGGACCTGCGAATCGGCAGGAGACCGGGCCACTAAACGCACCTTACCCTGCTCCTGGACAAAAGCAATAAGATTTGATTCCTGGGGAGACAGCGCGAGCGTGATCAACGGTGAAGCTTCTTTGTTTTCTTCCTTTTTATACCGGGATTCCCCCCCTTTGGCCTTTGAGCTTAATTCCTGCCCTACGGCTAAGATCAGGATGTTTTGAAAAAGCGGGATGACCGCGGGCTGCGAAGCAACGCTCCCGTTGGGCCCCTGGACAGGCAGCGAGAGAGCGGCGATCACATCCACATAATCGCCGGGTTTAAGCATGCCCGCTAAAGAAGCGATATTATCCACGGAAATGGTTATCGCTCTTTTTCCGATCGGGGTGCTCTCAGCCAAACCGTCAGACTGGCGGGAATGCATAAGCTTGCTTAAGGTTATCTGTTCCCCGCGGGAAATCGGCGCGATCGTGACCATCCCGTCCACCCTGCCTAAGGCGTTGATCGCCTGCGGCTGGATGAACTGGTTCGGCACAATAGCCGTCTCCAGAGTCTCCGCGTTGATCGGCGAACCCCGGGGAATATCAACTTTCGCCACCAGCACCGTAGAAGAATTCGCCTGTATCTCCTGCAGTTGCTTTTTGGCTTTTTCGATAACTTCCAGCTTTTGCTGGTCGATGAATGTTTTGACCATGAAAGCTGTCACAACGCATAACAAGACACCTGCTATAAGCATGATCTTTTGTCTTTGCATCTACACAACCTTTTTTCTTAGCAATACACCACCCAATAAAAAGAGCCGCCTATTTTACCTCTCCTTCATAGATCTCGATCTTAGCGTCGCGGGAAAGCTTGCTGATCAGGTCCTCGATCTTTCTTTCCTGCTTCAAAAAGGTAAGGCCCCGTTTAATATCTTCCCACATTTCAGTCAGGGTTTTCTGGGCGCCGCCGCGGATATCTTCTACTTTCACTATATAATATAACCCGTCGGAATTCTTAAAGATATTGCTGATCTGGCCCTTTTCAAGCGAATTAGAGAACGCGACCGCGTTGAAGGAAGCGGCTTTAACGTCCGGCTTAAGGTATCCCAGGTCACCGCTGTCTTTAGCGCTGGCTGTTTTTGACTTATCGCGGGCAGTATTGGCGAAATCAGCGCCTTGTAATAACTGGATCAATATTTCTTTAGCTTCCTGCTCCGAAGGGACGCCGATCTCGCGTATACGTCTCTCCTCGGGGTCTTTCAGCTGGGATTGATAGGTATTGTAATATTCTTCTATTTCAGCCGATGTCACCTCAACTTTTTCCGCTTCCTGGCGCACTAATTCTACCACCAAAAGGTCCTGCTTGGTCTTTTCCAATGCCTGAAGGATCTCTTCTTTTCTCTCCAGCCCGCGGTTCTTGGCTTCCTGGAAAAGAAGCACGCGGCGGACCAGCCGCTCCTTTAAATATTTGATCTTTTGGTCCCGGGTCGTGATCTTGTCTTCCGGGCGGTCCCTGTTGACCATGGTGTTTTCCGCGTCAACTTCCTGGTTCAGGTCTTCCAGGGTAAGCGGAAGGTTGTTCACCTTGGCAATGACCGTCCCCTTGACTACCGGGGCGCTCACCGGCGTCTCCACAACTTCTTTTTTCTTAGGCTTCATCATATCGCTTATTTTATCACAACCGACAATCCCTGAAAACATGAAAACAGACATCACTATCGCTATACTCCGGAATCGCATACCACCCTCCTTCTAATTATTCAGTTTTCTCTTCGATCTTATCAATAATTTTTACCGTAACAGATGCAAGGGCACCCAACAGGAACAATAAAAAAGAGATAAAACCGTATATCCCCAAAACAACCGCGCCCGACACCCAGGAATATCCCGGCAGCGGCTTATAGAATACCAGGACGCCGGTCAAAGTCCCAAGGCATAAAAAAATCCAGGCAAGTATTTTTATCACTATGCTGGATATCCTGAGAAACCCAATATATTTGCGCATCAAACCTCTCTCTATTTTTTCACTTTGTACCATATTTTCTCTTACATGGCAAGAGAAATCTTTAAAAGCCGGCTGCTTTTATCTTTTCCGACAGGTCTAAAATATCTTTTTGCAGCTCCTCCCTATCGACGGGCAGCTCCAACGCTTTCTCAAGCTGCTTGCGGGATTCCAGGAAAAGCGCGGCAGTCCCGGTTTGCCCGGCTTTCGTAAACAAGGCTTCGCTAAGCTTAAAATAATTCTTCCGGTCCTTGGGCCCCAGCTCTACCGCGCGGCTTAAATTTTTCAAGGCTTTTTCCAAGTTACCCTGCTTCAAATACATACAGCCTAACCCCTGATACGCGGGGGCATACCGGGGAGATCCTTTAAGCGCGCGCTCGAAAGCGTTCAACGCTGCCGTCATATCGCCCAATTCCATCAGGCTCTCCCCCAGGTCAACGAATGCCGCGGCACTCCCCGGCAGATACACCGCCGCGATGCGGAAATTTTCATAGGCCCGGCTGTAATTCTTTTTACGCATCTGGGCCTTTCCCAGGAAAGTATATGCTTCGGCGCAATTAGGCATAATACGTAAAGCCTCACCCGCGGCCACCTCCACCAAAGCGTCGTTTTCAAAGCAGTTGAATAAAGTCGCCAGCCGTATCTGCGCCACCGGATACAGCTGTTTTGCCCCGAGTTTGCGGAGGGGGGCCTGCGGAAAAGAATATCCTCCCAGGTCGATACCGAACTTCTCCAGCAACAGGCGGTTGGAGGGTATGTCTTTCAGGAAAACAACAGCCTGGTCGTCAAAATACGCCAGCTTCCACCGGGGGCTTTTATATAAACGCTTTATTATAGCCGGAAAATTGCCGTATAAGATCTCTATGAAGGCCGCTTCAAAATTATATTTTTTTTCCGCCGCTTCCCAAGCGCCCCTCTCATTATCAAGGACGCTCACATAGCGCTTAAAGAATTCCGGGCCGTAAAGCTCGGTGCGGCCGTCGATAAAAACCTTGCGGTGAGGAAAGGTCTTGCCGATAAAATAGGCGCCCGTATTAAAACAGTTGAACATCCGCGGGGGGAAATTATTTTCCAGGACGAATTTAACCGCTTTCTCGGGGTATTGGCGGGCATCGACCCCGGAGAGGACGCTCTTAAACTCAAAGCTGTTAAAATCATAATAGTTCTGGTCGAGGATATTATTGATGCGCAGCAAGAATATAAAAATAAAGGTAAAACCGAGCAGGATACGCGCGGCCACGAAAACAAGAGGCTTTAAACAAAAGCGTTTCTGCAGTTTAGCCGCGACGAGTGAGAGGCTGCTGCCGAAATAAGTTATAATGGTGCCGAAGCAGATGACCGCGAAGAAAGGGATATTACGCATCGTCAGGGCAAACAGGAAAAAGAAAACGACAAGAATGACTTCGATTATTTTTAACCGCCGGAAATGGGCCGCGACCGTAACTAAACAAAACACGGATAACACCTTAAAGTAAACGAAATAAGCCAATAAGGTCCCCCGCGCCCAGGTCGGATACAACTCGTGGATATGCTTTAAAAAGATACCGACCCTGCCCAGGAAAAGCTCTCTGACCACGAAAAACGGATATAACGCCCCGCGGACGCCATAGGGATTCAGCAGGCAAAAGACCATCGACAAACAAAGCAATTTCTTTAACCGGTTATATGTTTTATGAGAGAGCGCTCCTTCTTCTCTCCAGTGGAAAGGAAGCCAGGGGCTTTTTCGCCGCGCGAATTCGGCAAAGACAAAGAAAAAGATCAAGAGCGGCCCCAGGAAAAAATATCCATGGCAATTCACCCAAACGACCTGCAGCGGCAGCAGCAGCCAGATCACTTTTTTATCCCTGTAGAACATCAGGAAATAATAGAAAATGACGAAACAAAGCAGGCTCACCATATCGGGCCGGATATTGTAGCGGGTATAACAGGAATACGCGACCATAAAGATCAGGAAAACGGTCTCCAGATACGATTTCGCCTTACGCCGGCCGATGAGAAAGAGCACCCAAAACGAAGCAATGATCAAAGCCGACTGCATGAGGATCAAGCCGTCGGCCTGCCAGCGAGCGTATACGAGGTAGACGATGACCTGAAAAAGCCATTCGTGGTCCAGCCACGGCTTTCCGTTCAGCGGGAAAGAAAAGACATCGCTATGGGGGACCCCTCCCTGCTGCAGGATATATTCCCCCGATTTCAAATGCAGCCAGATATCCAGGTCAAATACCGCCTTGTGGACTAAAACAAATGCCAGGCAAAACACGCCGATGATCACTGCCTTTTCAAGGATACTCTCTAAACGCAAATAAAATCTTTTTCCGGGAAGCCAACGTATCATGCTGTTTCCTTAAATCGTTTTTTGACCGCGGGATTGATAAAATAGCCGATCAAAATACCATGGTACAAAATAGAGGTAAGGTTCCTCAAGGTGAACGGGAACTGCGCTTGGAGCGCGTCGTTCAAGCTGATAATATGCCCGAAGATAAGGATCTTGCTTAATATGATGACTGAGGAAAAGAATAAAAGCAGGTGGTAGCTGTGGATATGGTAACGCAACACGCCGATACCAAGGCCGGTAGAGATCAAAGACGTGGCCAGGATAAAGGTTACAACTTCAGGGGGCCGGGCAGGTTTGCCGGCAAGCATATAGAGGAAAGTATCGCAGAACATGAACATACCGATACATATTTCGATAACGCCGAAAACAATTATTCCTTTTTGGAATTTCATTTTCCTCTCGAAAAGCCCCCTTCTTAAAACTGACAATAGAACGTTCGCGGATCGCGCGACAAAGGTGTTTCCGAGTGATATTTTACCAGTTGCCCGGGCTTTGTCAATTTCTCTTTTTCGCGCCGCTACTTGCGGCGGGAGAAAGAGATACCGAAACCTGAGCCGGTAAAAGGCTTTTGCCCCGCGGTAAAACAAAGAGTATAATTTTTATCGAACCACGCTAAGGTCTTTTCCCCGTATTCCGCGCAGAACGTATCGTACCCATAGGTTTGGATCCGGTAGTCGACGACGGCAACATAATCCGGGCTGTTTTCTTCAAACGAATCGATTATTTTGTCGGGCCATTTTCGCCAGCTTACCAAGAGCATCCATAAACCCGTGGCTGCCGGGATCACGAAGCTTAAAATGGAGGCGAAATATTTTTTCATGAGGCAACTATGAACGGAGGAAAAAGTATGGGCATAAGAATCAAAGAGTTAGGCCCCGCGATTTCAAAGCCATAACGAGAATAGACTGGTGTCCCTCGCCCCCGACAGTAGAACCAGGGGGGCTCGGGATCAAATCAAGCCCGCGCTCTGCGCGTGCTTGATTTGGTAGCCCTTGGCCGTATCACTACGGCAAAGTATCTCTTATTCAATAGGTGCATTATAACCGCAATACCTTATCATATCAAGAAATTTTCGAATCTGGAGATAGAATTCCTCAGTGATTTTCGGATTGGTGAGCAGTTGTTTTAAAGCGGTAAGCGGACAAAAATGGACGAAATTATGTCCGTTTTGTCCGGTCTTTTTTAGATGGAAATTACATAACTATCTGAAATACTAAGAGATGGGATTGTCCGCCTCTCTTGACCCGGACATTCATATGCTATCGATAGATTGAACCAAATAAAACAAACCAGCAGTAAATAGCGTATACTCTCTCTGATCGTTTTTATGACTATGCGCTACCAAAATAACGCATGAACGTTCAATAAAATGAGCTGAAGGTTATTTTAAACTTAGACTGACTTGATAGGTTGAATACCTGATCCCATATTTTATGCAATATGCGAGCTGGATAGTCATCTACGTCAACAAAAGATACTTGGTACGGATCATCAGAAAACAGTTCAACCGAGCCTTCACTGAATTCAATCAAGGTGCTGAGCTTCCCGAATTGCTCCTTTGAAAGCCCCTGTTTTTTAATGGGGATGTCGAGCAAAAGCTGTTTAGCTTGAGAAGAAGCCATTAACTGAACAAATTTCCCAGTGTCGATATGTTCAATAATAAGAAAACTGCCTTCCTCCAGTATCAACAGCTTATTTAATAGACATTCAAAAAATTGAATTCTTCCATCAAAATCAACGTTACATTCATTTATTTCCGGAGGTAATTTAGTCCTTTTATCAAAACCAACCTTACATTCATTTTTCTCTGTTTCCCGACTCCGCGTGGATCGTTCAGAATATGCTTTCAAACATCTCTTGCCACAGAATGGATATTTTTTATCATCCAATATCGCTTCCAATGCTCGAGAAGAAGAACATGGCTTCCCGCAACATGCGCATCTCGGAGCCCACCCCTTAAGTATTTTACTTATTGCTCCTAAAGATCTTACCAAGCTCATTTATACTGCCACTAGTTAACAAATCAGGTTAAATGGGGTAGAATAAGGCTCATGGGGCAATGCCCCAGAAAAGAACGCTTATTCTCGCAGACCGCCTTCATCATGTATGAAGCGTCTTGGTTATTCTAACTTGCCCTTGTCTTTATAAATAATTCCGTAATTTGCTTGAATTTGAAAGTATTCCTTAAGACGATTCTCGCATAAATCCCAACTAAAAGCATCGGATAGTTCGTTAAATAAATTATTTGCCCATCTCTTATATCTTAAAGAAGCTGGGTTCCAAGCAGTCCATCTAAAAAAAGTGGCCCTACATTCCATATTAAGAAACACATGACCATAGTCTTTCTCTGCAGGGTCGTCTGGACCAAAAACATTGCTTTTGGGCCCTATCCTACCGGTGTAATATCCGGTATTCCCCAGTCCTAGAAAATATTGACACCCGGTAAATCTAATTTCGATATCAAACCATAATGGCTTCTTATAATGAAGAACGGAAAACACCCCATTCTTATCAGTCTCATACGAAATTTTAGTTCCCTTGGGCAAAGAAAAGGAGTCAAACAAAATAAAATCTTGGAAGAAAATATTTCGTTTAAAGTTCTCCGGCAATGAATCTTTTGAATAACTCGTAATATCTTTTTTAACATCCTCGATCGCTCTTGCGGTATATGCGCTACCTACCCCTATGGCCTCTGCATGCGTCACTCTTTCCACATACCAATTTCTTTGATAGAGCTCAGATAAGCGGCTTAAAATAGCACACGCATGCAAATCAATAAGTGGCTTCAAATCTTGAGAAAAACCAAAAGATATTCTTTCATCTTTCGCCTCTAACCTGGTTTTATATAAAGTTAATGCCCCGTTCTGTAAAGAATGATATTCACAAAGGATTGGAAACTTGAAAAAAAACAATTTGTGTTCCTTATTATTCAAAAAATAGATTGTTGTTATTTTTCTGTCTATAGATTCACTTTGTGTTACAAAAAGTAAAGCACCTATAATAACACCCAAGATAACAACGGTCGACTCATGTATTTTGGTAGAACCTCTATTTAAATAGAATAACCACAATAGAAACCATCCAAGAATTAATAAAGTTACCGGTATCATTGCTTGAATAATTTTAATCATATTCTTTATTCTCCTTAATTTTTCTACTTGAATGAGACCCATAAGCGGATTTTTCTATTTATCAAGATCTACTAAACCTGGACATACCTTTCTAAAATCACGGCTGGTGAATGGTTCCTTTAATCTTGCAATCCTAATTGCGCTGACTATCAATCTATAGGCATTAAGAGATAGGGATGTCCACCTCTCTAGACCCGGACATTACCTTCTTTTGCTTTTATGTTTTTATCAAGGACTAGGCTAAATTCGATGCAACTTCCATTAATCGTTTTCCCAAAATACACCTTCACATGCGACAGTTCATGTTTTAATAATGCTATTACGATCTCCTTGTTTTCTACGCTAATTTCCGGACCAAGATAAACAGCGGTTAGTTCTTGCGGATTAAACCTATAGTCCGAATATTCCCCTTTTTCTCCTTTTCTATTAAAGCTGACTATTCGCCATTCCTCCTGATATGACCAAGCCAGAGTTTTAGTATGACAACTTTCATTAAAAATGTATTTTGTAGCTGCGGATTGATTCAGAGTTACCAACACTCCCCAGCCAGTCTTATCCAAAAGAGATGATCTATCCTCATACCGAACTGGTTCGGCTATAAGCCATGGGCTGTCAAATTCCTTTAAACAAGAAAACTCAAGAACAACGCCTCTAAATTTATCCGCACAGCGATCCCACATAGACATAATGTTATTTCTAGCGCTAAAACATAGAATGCGAAAGGTTGGGGCCATCTCTTTCCACATTTTTCTTAACTCATCTAGGCCGGGAGATTCTTTAAGTAACTCCGTCTTCGAATCCTGCATTGCCTGACAAATCTTTTCTTTTACATCATCTCTATTAGACCTCCTCAAATGCTCTAATACAAAACGTAACTTAGGGTTCATTTCAAGAGATAACTCTACATCGTTTTTGACTAAATATATTATTCGATCGATAAGACATTCTTGTATTTCTGAAATTTTAATATCTGCTGCTAATACGCGAGTTACATCATATGGATCATCAAACAATAAAGGAGAACTCCATCTTAAAGTTTGGTTAACAAGAATAATCTTGGCAACTTCAGCTGATACATACTTATAAAAGGAGGTTCTATCGTGCATTTAATTTGGTCTGTTTGTTTCTACTATTTAAACTAGCTTCACTTAGCTTTTTTCTGCTCTTTGTTATATTCTTTAAACGCTGCTTCCGCGAGTATTTCAGTAACCCTGTCCATCCGTTCAGCCATATCATCAAAGACTGACTGAACATAATGCTTAGGCGCTCTAAAGGTGCAATTATGCTCAATACTATCATTCTTTTTAGGTTCTTCCGTCTTAGGCGGATCCTGTTTTTTCTTACGGCCCTTGAGAGAAGAATCTAGTTTACAAGTCATGGAATGAAGAAGTGTGGTTTCGATTTCTTCGCCCTTTAAACCTCCTAAGTAATTCTGGAATTCCTGGCGCTTATACTTTGAACAAGAAAACTTCTTCCCTGAAACCGCCAGTTCTCCTATATAAAGCTTATCTTTTTTATCTTGAGCAACCCAAAGAAAACCTTTAAGACCATTATCTAATGTTACTTCTTGCTTCTGCCCAGGCTTAGGTTTAGGCGTAAAACTTGAAGCTCTTTCTTTATCTTTGGTAATACAGGATGAGCATTTGGCTTTGACTTCGGCAGGATTATCAAGCGGTTCTTGCTCTCCTAAAAATGTTTTACAACGAGAACAAACTATTTTCATATAAATATAAATTAGAGGCCTATTTTATTAAAGAAAGCTTTATTTCTTTTCTCCGCATCTGCAACCAACTTATTATACGAAATTACTTCGCAATACGCTTTATAATTGGTATTTTGCATAAAATATCCCAAACCGTCTGGTGTTTGTATGCAACCGTAATTTTTAGCCCATTGTTTTAGCTTGGGCGTTAAATCACAAATAATATAACAATAAAAAGGTAATGTTTCCGGAACTGTCAAAGGTCGTCCTTCTTTTGTTTTAGCTTTTCCGGAATTAATATCAGAAATATACTCAAAAATTTGATTGAAAGGATTTTCTTCTTCCGAGTACTCATTTCTTAGCGGACGTTTGAATTCAATTATCGTAATAGAACTAAAGGGAATAGTCGTTGTTTCAGAAAAAGCCATAGCCTTGTCGAAAACCAGGATGTCCGGTTCTTTTTTACTCTGGCTCTGCAAAAGTTTGGCTTGTTGAATTGGTTGATCGGAAGTAAGGTAAGTGTGGAAAGCCAATCTTTCATCTATCAACCAAAGGTTATGCTCATTAAAAAGAATGTTGTCTGAAGTTTTACCACGAGGAAAGATTATATCGTGGATTTGGTTTTCTTGACTATATTTGCCATTCTCCTGAAGGCTTAATTGCTTTTTTAAAAATTCAATAATTGCTTTTCGGCTACAGACATACCTAGCTAAATCAGCACTATTAGCTTCTGTAATCTTTTCAAAATACTCATGGAATCTTTGTTTATACTGTTCAAGATTTTCATCCGTAACCTTTGTGGATTCTTGAAGCAAACTTTGCCCTTCTGAGCGTAATTTTACTTGCAAATCATGATAACCATCATAAAGATACCTGTCGATTTCATTATCTTCCGCCTCTGGGTTAATCTCATCAATTTTTGACTCAAGGTATTTAAGAATCGGGCGATACATCACGCCATCGTTAGCAACAAATTTCTCAATACGATCTTGCTTCGATTTAGCAATAGGCCCTGTATACGGCTTGAGGTGATCTTTACAGGCTTCACGAATAGCTTGCCAAATATCTACCATTGTTATCTCTTTTTCAAATAACCCATCATTGTTGTTGAGTAGATTAAAATTCGTTCTTTCCTGATTAACTGCAGTATCTAAAACTTCCGAATGTACATAAATAGCGTAAACAAATTCTTTATCTCCATCTCGAAAACGTTTTATTAAATTCGGAATGCCTGACAATTTTTCAGACATGACCACCCGATCATTAGCACACAGATTTACTTTATGATCACTAATATGCGTGGAATAAAGGCGAACAAAAACTAGCTCAAATACCCTGTCTTTAATAGTGACTTCCTTCCGCTCTATCTTTCCAACTATCTCTTTTTCATATATCGTATCGAGATTTATTACCTCACTAGTTAAATTATCGTGTAACAAAATCTCCGGACGATTAGGACTAATAAAAATATCTAAAAATTGCTCAATAATTAAAGTCGCGATGCTTTCAAGTCTCTTAGGACAGTGAATTGAATATTTACTTTTGTAACCTATTAAATTAACTGTCGTTCCTCGCGTTAAATTCAGTTGCTCACGACAAGAGGCATCTTCAATTCCTTTTTCAGAAAGACGAAACTTAAAACAACGTCTATTTTTCTTTCCATTAACTTCAAAAATACTATCAATTTCAACTCGCTCAAAAGCGGCCAACCACAAAAACCGTCCGATTCCTTTTCCTCCTCTATTCTCTTTATAAGTTGTATCAGATGTTAAAAAAGCATCGTAATTATTCTCATCGAAACCAATCCCATTGTCCTTAACACCAAAACCTGTAATATCTGCTGTTGCCCGATCCGTTAGCAACAAATTACTGCTGTTATCTCGTATAACCTCTATATCAATTTTGCCGTTTTCTTCTTTGGCATCATTAATAGCTTGGACAGAATTCATAATGGCTTCAAATAAAGGCAAAAGTGGCTTACTTAACGGCAATTGAACATTCCTTGCCCTGCCAATAACATCCATTTTCATATATACCTCTCTTTTTAAAAAACTTTCTATCTACATAAATAATCTTATTTACAGAAAGCGCCTGGCTACTGTGCAAATAGAATCATCTTAAATAAAAAAGCAATTGAACTTTTTATTCTTTTTAAAATAGCCATTATAATCTCTTGTCCAGATTAAAACCACATGGTTCGGGCAAAAGATAATATTTTTTATACTCTCCTAAATTCATTATTATAACAGAACAAGGTAAAGCTATCCGCACCTTAATAATCCCTGGATAGAATTTTCTTATCGATATCGAGGCTTCTATAATAAACGGGAATGAGAAATTTATCTCTTATGTGTCTTATATAATGAGCCGCATCATTATCGAGGGGGGTATGTCCGATAATGATAAGTTTTTCGGCCTTTTCTAAATCAGGCCAATAAGCGTATTCCATAATCTGACCCAACGCGCTCCTGAGACACATTTTTGGAGTATCGGTTTTTATTTCAAAATAATGCCACTTTTTAGACTTAGTTCGCGCCTTGATATCAATTCGTCCTTTCTCTATACAGACTTTGTCATACTCATCTTTATGCAATTCCTTAAGAATCTTTTTAAGAGTATTTTGCATCTTGTTATGGTAACGATCGTATTCGACTTCTTTTTTAAAAACAACTTTACATGAAGACTCATTTTTATCCTTACCTTCTGACTCGTCGTCCACAACTACTTTATTTATGAGGAAGATGTTCTTTTTCGAAAGCAACTTAAAACGATTTGTGGTGATATTTAAGTCATCTTTAGATATCTCTTCTGGCTCATCAAGCTTATTCAGGTCCTCAAACCTAAATTTAACATTAAATATATATTTAGATAGATTTTCTACAAAAAGACTAGGATCAGCACCAATCCTACTGATATCATCAGCCATTTCCTTAATCCATCCGTTCTTTTCGTAAGTTTTGTAGACCTTTTCGGCATCATCTTTAGAAATACAAATGGCATTTCTGATATCTCCGACGTAAAGTTTCTGCCCAGAACCATTAATTGTAAAAAGAGAAATATTATAAACTTTGCGGTAGTGCTTCCCCGACGCTACATTCAAAGGTTCAAGAAAAGCATAATGAAAACCATCAATAATTCTTGATCTGTCAAAAAGCCACTCTTCATGTCCGTAACCATGTTCGGCTTCATAAGAATTAGAATCGGAGCTTTTCCCTAGAGGACCGGAAGGAAACCTCCAACCTTCAGTATTCCAACAAATCCTTGCAATTTTATCTTCAACAACTACTTCCCCAGCATTTGAAAGGGCTTCTTGTAATTTTTTTAACCGTTCGCCATACAGCTCTATAACGGTATTCTGCTCAGCTCCAAGCAATATGTTGATAGGTTTGAAAGAGGTTTCCCATATTACAGGCACTTGATGTGGCCATGGGGTGCCATTGGGATCAACTATTTGAAAACTTGCATCAAATACATATGCTCGATCTGATTTACCCAAAACAGTTCCTTTGCAAATAATTTGTGTTCCTTCTTTAACATATATCGTATCACCATTTTTCATGTCATAAGCAACGTGCCTTAGACTTGATTTTTGCGTGGGAGAAAGCTCGTTCCATAGAGAGCGGGGTTCATTATATTTGTGGTCTGTTAAATCAATTCTTGCTAAAGAATTATAAGTAATTGCGGCAACATTATATTTCTTGCATTCTTTCCATAACGAATACCCTTGATTCCCACAGCGAAAAGCCATCCTCCATATTTTATTTTCTTTTTTTGCTTTTTCTTCAGTTTCCAATTTTACCGTTCGGATAAATTTCCCCTCCTTAATGAATACAGATTTTCTCACTAATCCGACTCTTCCTGCAGATGGACCCGTACTTCTTGTCGGTCTCATATTTTGTTTAAACTTCGCTGGGTCTATCTCGTATAATTTATAATCTCCATTTTCTTGCTCAAAGGCGGCTATTACAGCGCTTACTCTTTTTAAAAGCTGATATAGAACAGCAACTTGTGTGTTCTTTTTTCTAGCACATCTAATAGTTATTTTCCGGTTGTCTAATTCGAATTCATTGCTAGTTTTGCTAAGAGATATAGCTCCAATCTCTATTGCTATTTTTCTTGATGTTTCTCTGCCATACGCATTTGCATCTGCTCCGCTTGTTCTGTCTTGAGGCATTTATTATTTCCTTTTTTATGGCGCAGTTGAAAAAAAAGTAAACGAATTGTGTCAAACCTTTAGAATGTCAAAATTCACTGTTATTCTTATATTTGTTTCTAAATCATTAATCAAAGCTCCCCAAGCATCACGTTCGATTCTTCTTGATATATAAAAAGAGACCATTCTAGTAAATTTCATAGCGACATTCTCTAAATCAGCAATAAACTGATTTATTGCATTCGCTCTATTATCCCCATACGACAAATATATTGAATCTCTATAATTCGCTTTCCCTCTAAACCTAAACGCCTGAGCTAAGAAATTGACCATTGCTCCTAACAATCTTGAATCCCTTAATGTTCGTGCGTCTTTTGTTCTGAAATCAGCAACGTTTAATTGTTTGAACTCCTTACTTTTCTTTAGCTCCTCTTCTATCCTCCATTTTTCGTAATCTGCTGTTCCATCTAAATAAGAATATATTGCACCCCATGCTTCATACTCATTTTTTGGGCAATCAGGCAGCGCAAATACGTTACCATTGCGTAACATACTAATTGTTGTCTTAACAGCATCCGGGGTTAAATCTCTAACGCTTAAACCAAAAGGGCCTATCGCCAGTTCTCGATTTACAATATCAGCTTGCCATATCCTAGCAGTTCCAGTGTGATTTTCCGAATTAGCTCCAGAAGCAGCTAATGTCATAGCACTACAAAAATAATAAATCGCATAATACCATGAAATAATGGCAGACCTGACAATGTCATATTTATTCGCAGCAATATTCATAGAATTAAGAGAAGAGATATTGTGTAAAGCCAGCAATACATTTTCCATGGCAAGAGTATCTGATTCCAGATTAACAGGATGTCGTCTTTGGACATTTAAATAATAATCAGCTATAGCCTTATCGGAAAACAACGGTGAATCCACAATAATAGAAAGCCCTCGCATCCAATTAACTGCGCCTTGAAGAGCAAATCTAGGACGAGCCTGATCTTTAGTCTGGAAAAGTCTCTGCAATAACCATTCTGGCATACATATTCCTCTTGTTATTCTATACCTGCTAAACAAAAAACCTTCGCCGGCCATATTCTGGTCAACGAAGGTTTTACTTTTTTAACGTCCGGGATTTATCCCTTCTAACTCGGGACGGTTATAATCTTCCTATGTTATTAATTTATCATAACTACTTGGATTGTCAATGGGTTTCGGGATATAAGATTTTACTGATAGCTTTAAGTGTCTTTTCAAGCGTCTCAATCGCATCTCGTAAGACTTTAGCGTTGAATCCATCCCTGTATATGCCTATTTCTAAGCTTAAAGATACGAATTTATCGCTAGGCTCGGATACGCTGACGCTCATAAGATTGCTGGAACAATTATAAAATATTTTGTAGAATTTCTCCTTAAAACCAGCAATATCTTTGTCAATATCTATTAATTCTCCTATCCGAAAGCCAGGGTCTTTCCAGCCTTTGGATACATAACAGACGCTCTTTTTATTTTTGTAAATATCGAAATATAGCTCAAGCTTGTCATTCGACACCAAACCGCTAATACCTAAGCCTGCGTCTTTTATGCAATCCTTGACCAACTTTATATTCTTACGCTGCCTGAGATTCTGCTCAAGAAGATCCATAATCTCCTCTTCGCTAAAATTCTGCTTTGAAAACCAGGCATCCAGCTTATCTTTTCTTCTATTAGCGCCGTCTCCACCAAAAAAACGCATCCTGTTTTGCATATTTAAACCTCGAATGTTTCCCCATCTTCCAGAAGTCTCACATTATCGAATAACTCCTTGTATCTATTTCGATATAATGTGTGTATAGGGATAAGTATTCTATGATCTAGGGCATGGGCAAACGCCTGCAGATCTTCGATAGATGCATGGCCGCTGGTATGAACCTCTTCAAGCACCAGGCCGCTGTCTTTACAATACTGCCTAAATTCATCTGTTAAATACCCCTCCCACATAGAGTAGATTATTTTAGCTCCTCTGGGACCACTTATACCCTTTATAATACGCGGAAAGAGGGAATTATCCCGGCTCAACATCAATATCCTGTCTTTTTTCTCGCTTATCTCATCAATCTCGATTTTCTTTGCGTTATAGGAATAGAGCTTTTTTATTGATACTTTCTGAGCCAGGGTATCTGCCTGGTTCTTGTAGAACTTAACCCGCATGTTTCGCCAGTTAAATTGCGGCAAGTGTTTTGAAACCCCGCTTAACCTATCTAGAATATATGCCGTATAGATATCTATGACGAAGATTTTATCTGCCTTAAGGCATGCCTTGTATGCTGAAACCAGCCTGTCTATGTTCTGCGATGAGGTAAAAAGAAAGGTTATGTTATCAGCTTCTTTCAAAACTTCTGCTATCCTCTTCTCTACCGAAATCTCATCTTGATAAAGCACCTCATTACGTCCGAGGCTTGAGCCTTCCATAAGAAGGCAGTCTATATCCTTGGGAGGACATTGGAGCATCTTCTTAAATAGCTTACTTTTACGGCCATGGCCCCTAAAATCACCTGAATAAAACAGTCTTTTCCCTTCGGCTTCTACCAAATAGGCAAGCGCGTCAAATGCCGAATGATCCACTAGGTATGGCGTAATCTTGACATCACCAACATTAAAAGGCTTTTTATTGTTGATTACCTTTATATTTATCTTATTCAGTTTATTTGGCGTAAAGATATTGGATATCTCGATTAACTCCTCTGCGCCTTGGCTCATATAAACCGGGATATCCGGATGGACGTAATTTAATAGACCGTAATGGTCAAGATGAGCGTGGGAAATCAGGATCGCATCGACTTCTCTGTCTTGGTTTCTGTAAAGACCGTTTATCTGAGGCAGAATTTTTAGCGCTTTGAGTTCTTCAATTGATTTTCCAAGAAGGACTTTTGAATCAAATCTTTCATTTTGAGTGGTTGTTAAGGGGATGCCAAAATCAATTAGGAGACGGATTGCACGTGTTTTTAACTCTACACAACTGCCGCCAATTTCCTGTGTGCCACGATGGATGATTAACTTCATTACTTTCTTACTAGATGGATATTAATAATCTCACCTGGCTTTCTTTTGTTAATATCTCTGTCGCCAAAATATGCATATTCGATAGAGCCAGGAATTAGGTCTTTCTTCCTTGTCTCATAAAATTCTCGCGGAGCCAATATGATTTTCTTCACTGCTTCAAAATTAATAGGAAGAAAGTATTCGTTCTTAAATTCTTCTTTTATATACGGAAGAATCTGCTTAATTGAATTTTCATATCCATTTAGCTGTTCAATTATATCGGGTATTCGTTCTTGGGATTCTTTCTTTTTAAGCTCGATTAAATAAAGATTATAGTCCTTATCGTAACCGATTAAATCAATGCACTCGCCGCGCGTGCAACCTGTTTTTAGCGGCACTTCATAACCGAAGATACGCACCGTGGTAGCCTCGTTTCGTTTTCTCCAGATCTTCAGTTTTTGACTTAAAAAGACGGTTCTCTGGATTTGGGCTTCTGACTTATCATTCTCTGCCTGAAGTCTACCATGTATCTGGCCTAGCTTAAAATCTCGCTTCCTTAACGTCTTTTCCATACCTTTAACTATGCTGATTTATCTATATTCCATTTTGGCATATTCCAATACGTAATATACCATACAGCTAAAGGAAGTCAAATTATATGGATAAAACGATCTACACGAAGGGACATAAGGCGCTTGTTGAAAGGCTGATAAAAGCCCGCAAGGATATGGGCCTTAAGCAAGAGGATGTTGCAAAATTGCTACATAGAACACAATCTTTTGTTTCAAAAATAGAAGCGGGACAACGGCGAATTGACATTATGCAGCTCAAAGAATTCGCGAGAATTTATAAGAAGAACTTGGATTTCTTCATTTGATAGCTTATTAGGTCAATAAAAATAGCCCTGGATGCATTCAATCATTTAGGGCTATTTTAGCTTTATTACCGCGGTATAGATAAGCATCTTGGGTTTCTCGATGGCTTATAGCACAACCGCACTACCATCTCCAGCGCATCCAGTCCATCGTCATGAGGCCCCTTAGGGAAATACCTTAACTGTTCAAGCAATGTCTGGTGCTTCCTAGAGAACAGTATGGTGCCGCTCTTAATGAGGACCTGGAGAGACTGGATCCTGGCAAGTTTATCAACGGTATTTCTTATTTCCTTAAGTTTTATTGCTATGCACCCTTCCCTTGCACGCCTCATAAGGTCCTGAGCCATCACTTCTTGAAATTGGTTGGTTTCAAAACCAAACCCTATAATCTCGCGGTTCATATGATAGGCTAAGATATCTTCAATCGTCTTATCAGGGCTTCGCCTGGCGATATCGGCCTCCAGTATATATATCTTCCCTTTTTCCGGATTCCAGGCTACAACAACTATGGCCGAATCATCACTTTGTTTCCCTTCTCTACCAAGGCTTGGATCGCATGCTCCATAACAAAGTATCTCATGGCGCATTACATGCATTAGATTGTCCTCGGATTCAAATCCATCCTCCCAAAAACTCACCTCTTCCATATTAAAAGCACAGTCCCGTGGATTTATGGGTTCGTTTTGCATCTCGGAATCAAAGCTGGAATACCCCTCTTGTTCTCTCATCAGCATAAGATCATAGTAGCTTTTGAATTCTGGCCATAGAAGTTTTACTCCTTTTAGCATGACGCTTTCGTGCTTTTTGTAAAACGCCAGCGCCGCATCTAAACCAAATTCACCATTGTAGGGCTCTTTTCCTAGAAGTATCCGCTTCCATTCTTCCCATAATTCAACGCGTTCTGCATACGATATTATCGCCTTATATACTTTGCTAGTCCAGCCGGGGGATTGCTTGGAATCAGTGTATTTGGCTAATAACGAGGCAGGGTGATGCAACGTACCAATAATTATAACATTGGTCCTTGCTTCGCCTGCCTTTAAGACGGTTTTATTTATCCAATCTTCCAGTTTATAACGACTGTCAGGATTCTCCACCGTCTCATCGGTTTCGATATCGTCGAGAATTATCAGCGTAGGCCGCGATTCTTTGTGTCTACGACCTCTAAGCTGCTGCCCTGTACCTAGAGCAATAACTTTTACGTCATTACTGGTGATAATCTCGCTTTGTGTCCAGCGAGGAGGACTTAGCTTGCTGCCGACTTCGCAGACTTCCGGGAAATCCGCTTTTAATCTTTCATTAGCTTCGAATTCTTCTTTAATGTGTCTCAAGAAATCCGTCGCCTGGCTACTTGTGCTTGAAGCTAGCACAATAAAATCCTCTAGCTTATAACAGATACAATAGATCACATACTGTAACCCTACGATCGTGCTCTTTGCGAACCCCCGTGGCGCCGCTATCGCATATCGCGCGCCTCTTTTAGTCTTCATATTGACGAGGATCTGTGATAATTCTTTTTGGAATTCACCGTCAGGATTTTTATTATAATTTGGGAAATAAAAATTGCGGAAGCTGATGAAATCCATCCCCACCCTCCTCCTGAACCTCACAATCTCACTGCTGATATTTTCAATTATCTTTTTCATCTTTTCCTTTCTCATCCGTATGGGATAATATTTTAGTTACCTTATCTTGTATTTCCGCTTTTTCAATTCTCTTCTTCAAGTTCTCAAGTTCTTTTGTCATTTCCGGCGTTAGCTCTCCAGACTCCTTCGAAATTCTCTCGATTTCCACTATCTGAGATCTCAACTCGTCAAACGAACTCTCGTTATCGGCGGTTACATGGTGAGAGATGTCAGCAATAATCTCCTGAGGCTTTAAAGGTAGGAACCCCAAGGTTTGCAGCCTGGCGACTAGTTCGATACCAATACGAGCGGCCAGGTATTCGGCCTGAGCTTTTTCAGCTACTGAGGCATCTTTTAAGCGAGCAAGGCGCATAAGATAAGCTCGGTGAGTATGCATATATACAACCATTTCGCCGATGGTCTTCTTAGCCAGGTCTATATCCGGGGTAATGGCGTTTTGCGCTCTTATATCCTCTATATCCCGACGAATTGTCCTATCGGTCTTTTTGAATATCTGAGCTATTGAAGAAGTGGTATAGCCTTCAGCCAAAAACACCTCAATACACTGCTGACGCAACTCCTTGTCGATGGTTTCCGGAGCTATGCGGCCATCTTTTATATCCTGAATGAGCGCAAGAATCGGTTGCTCTTTATTAGCCTGGTCGTTATTTGCCGACATGTTGCTCCTCCTTGCAATACTTTTTCACAAGATCAGCCGGAGCTTTATCCTTACCTACATAAGAAATGTAGCGCCTAATGATCGAGTCGCAATACTTAGGATCGATCTCCAAGCCAAAACATCTTCTTTCCAGACCTTCAGCGGCTATCAATGTCGAACCAGATCCCAGGAATAGATCCAAGACAATGTCGCCACGCTTCGAACTATTCTTCATGGCTCTTTGCGCTAACGCTGTCGGCTTCTGGGTAGGGTGGATGTATTCTTTAGTGCTGTCGCGCTTAATTTCCCAAAGAGTACTTGCGTTGGTAGGACCATACCAGGCGTGAGCGCCATTATCCTTCTTCCAGCCGTACAAACAGAATTCCGTTTGCTGATTATAGTCAGCATACGATATCGCAAAATTAGGCTTTGCCCAGGTTATAACACAGGCAATATGATAACCTAATCCCTCGAGCATCACATGCATCTGGCCGAACTGCTTGTGCCCATTCCAAATGTAGAAGGACGCACCAGTCTCAAGAAAAGAGTCTACATTACTGAATATCTTCTTAAGCCAGATCTCATATTCCTCCTGGTTTAAGTTATCAGAATATATCCTCTCCCAATTTCTGGACTCTTTTGGTCGAACATTTGGAACCGGACGATTACCGCCATAGTAGTTGACGTTATAAGGCGGGTCGGTATGGATAAGGTTGATTTTTTCGTTACCGATCAGCGCTTTTACGTCCTCTAACGAAGATGAATCACCACATATGATTCTGTGTCTACCAAGCTCGATAATATCTCCTCGCTTTGTGATCGGCTCCTGCATGGAATTGACTTCTGCTTCGAAATCAAAGTCATCTTCTTCCTGCGGCGTAGCAAACTCATCCAAGAGCTCACTTATCTCTTTTGGCTCAAAACCCGTTAGCCCCACTTCAAAATCCGGGATCTTTTGCATTTCGGATAGTAGTGTTGAAAGTTTCTCCTCATCCCAGGCGCCAGAGATTTTGTTGAGTGCTATATTGAGAGCTTTCTCCATTTCTAGCGACAAATCCACTATGCTTACTTCCACTTCCGTTACGCCTTGTTCAATTAAGATATTTAGTCGCTGGTGACCACCAACAAGATTACCTGTGCGCTTATTAAGGATAAGAGGCTCGACCAAGCCGAATGTTAAGATGCTCTTCTTAAGACGTTCGTACTCGGCATCGCCCGGACGAAGCGTAATGCGAGGGTTATAAACGGCGGGGTTTATTTCCGAAACTTTTATTTTTTGAATCTTCATGGCGACACCTCCAAATTTTGTTGGTGCCGCTTTTTAACAAACAAAAAGCGGCTTGGTTCGTTTGACGAATGCAGGTGCATTCGTTTTGCGAACTCAAGCCGCTATAAGGCGCCACTTGAATTCAGTAGCGGTATTATCTGCTACCCCAAAGAATATTTTGCATTAATATTCTAGCTATAAATATACCATGAGATTGAGAAATGTCAACCCATAAGTTATTGCTTTTATTAAAGTTAAAGATTTTTACCTTTTCTCTAGTGTATAATTTATTATGGCTTTAACCTCATCATCATTTAGCCATCTTGCGTATGCAAAAATATTTTTTATTACGCTAAAAGCCCCATCATTCTCATTGTAGGGATTGCATCCGATAAAGAATTTAGTATCTAATTTAGCTACATCTGGAAACGCGATATTTTTACCGGGTGTTTTATTATTTCCGTTAACAATTAAATCGGCACTGCCTTTCTGGAATCTAAAAATTACTGAATAAACTTCGCCTTTTAGCGGAACTACATCGCTGGATATCGTAGTAGTTTTACCATCTACTGCTATCGAAACCTTAATTTTTCCTTTATCTTTAGAATCTGCGATTATTTTTATCCCGTTTGTACCATTTTTGTCTGTCCAATTAAGAAAATGTGGATTGTATCCTGGTGTTAAACGGCTAGCATCCCAGTAAGGAGAAAACATAAATCCAATTGTGCCACCATTATTCAAATCGGATGGCAAGTTACCTTTACTTTCATAACTCAAAAACACTGCATTCCTTGTTGCTCCACTTACAATAGGAGTAGACGCAAACGATCCTTCTTCTATAACAGGTAAAACAATTGAGATATCGGACGGCTCATCTCTTGTATTTGTTATTCGTATTTTCCCCTTAATAGAATGTGGGGCTTCGGGGAAATAACTTGAAACTTGTGGACGAAAAGTTTTTATATTTTCTGCCTTGATATCCTGATATGGTATGGCATCTTCAAAATAAAAATTGGTAGGAGCCTCAACATTATCGCCTTGGATAGCTAACCAAACGTCTGATTTTACAATTTGATTTCTTGAGAAAATAATAAAAGAAAATGTATAATAGTTGCTAAGAAGTATCGGCTTACCTTCAAACTCAATGTTAACAATCGATTTGGGCTCAAGATGGAATGTAGCTTGTTTAAAGGCTGGCGCAACTGGAGATACTTCTATTTTGGCTATTCCTGAGTTTTTCTCAACAATCTTTTCAATGCAACCTTGTTCAAGAATATTACTTCTCTTCCCTTCCATTATTCGCCCAGACCCCTGCGATTCATTTCCAAGTGCATTAGGGATATTGACAATATTATTTACCACTTCATTTTTGGGACTAGGATTAACAACTTGTTTGTCTATATACGTTACAGGGCTATTGTTGCCCGTGCTCATCAATTGAACACTATTATTACCGCTAGCTGATTGATGAGGTTGCATTTGTTGTGTCTCGGGCTTCTTCCACCAAAGATTCGTTCCTGTTTCCCAGGCTTTGCTTCCAAAAAACCAGACTCCTGCAGAAGAGATGAAAAATAAAATTAAATAAATAATAAATTGAGTCATCTTGCCTCCGTTGAATTTTTGATATTTCTTATTATCTTTTTGCTCATAAATATATACGTTTTTGTCAGGGTCTGATTGCGATGCGCCTTCCTGAAGTCTCGCCTTTAATGAAATTATCAATGAATCGACTCCTTTGTCCCACCTTTCATATTTTTTATCCCGTAATAATGGATATTTTCCCAAAATCGCTTCAATATCATTGTCATTTCCTATCAATAGAGGCAACGCAATCGTAGTCCCAGAATTTATTCCCAGGCCTATCGCAGCATTTAATTCTTTCTCAGGCCAATTTCTTTCGACAAAGTTCTTGCTCAGAAAGATTAAAACAAAGCGTGATCTTCTTAAGCCTTCGTTAATTTTTCCTACTAAACTATCACCCCATCTTATCTCTGCTTCATCATACCAATAAGTAATGCCTGTTAATGACAACTGATCTAATAACGGTTTTACATACTCTTTTTTATCAACACTTGCGTGACAAAGAAAAACATCTCTAACTTCAGTTTCGGATTTCATATCTCCCTTTCCGATATTTGTGTATTTTGTCTCTATTTCTTTTATTTTATGATGGACCGCTCTAAGTGAGGAGGATTTTTCTATGCTGAATTATTTTATAAGTTTGGCTAAATTTTTAACACTTTCGGGGAAGTCTTCCGTATTATATTTATCCAAAAATAACTTAGCGATTTTTAAAAGTTTTTCATCTCCCTTGTTATCCGACTCCGATGATTTATAATATTCATCAACAAGGCTAGATTTAGATGGCTTTCCTTTGAAGTAATTTTGACCAGCACCATGAATTCTTTCATATCCTTGTTGTATATCAGGTTCTTTCTTATCCTAATGACACCTTGCTTTCCTTGGTCGTAATATTCTCCTCTACCAGTAAAACCCTAGAAAGCATCTCTTTAATATCTTCTATATGAGTAATCAAAAAAATCTGACGAAACTGAGATGCTAATTTATTAAGAGAATTCAAGATATTTTGTCTACGGTCTTCATCTTGACTACCGAATATTTCGTCTAAAGCAATAAAATTTATCTCTATGCCTCCACTCCGCTCTGCGATAACTTGTGACATTGCTATTCTTAGGCATAAATTGGCTAGATCTTCTTCTCCTCCCGAGAATCTTTTTAATCTAAAAACTTTATTACCATCGAGTATAGACATTTCGTAGTCTTCATCTAATTCTATAGAAGGATAACGTCCATTTGTAATTTCACTAAAAAGATAAGAAGCCCTGGTCTCAAGTAAAGGACGAATTCTGCTTGTTAATTCAAGCCTAAAACTCTCCAGGAGAGATTCAAGACGCTGTAGATATTGAAGCACCGCACGAGCTTCTTCTATTTTATTTCTACTCGCTTTTTGACGATCAATCTTTTCTTCAAGATTGATCAGTCTCTGCTTCGAAACTGCGAGTTGACTTTTAGAATCATTCAATTTATTCTGTATTTCGCTTAATTTATCATTTATAACTTCATAGCTGGCTTTAACCCTATCATATTTACCCTCATCAAAATCTAGCTTCTTTAGCTCATCTTCTACTTGTTTAATTTGAGAATCTAATAGTTGTATTTCTTTTTCCGTAGCATCTATCATCTCATTGATTTTAGGAATTCTCTGAATTTCTTTTCTTAACGCTAAAATAGTATCCCTAATTTCTGACAACGCATCAAATTTATCTACCAATTTCTCGTAAGCGTTTTGATCAAATTTAATATCCCTCATGCCCTCTAGCTTCTCTTTTTCTTTCTCGATTTTTATTTTTAGTTTTTTAATTTCGATGTCTTGCTCTTCGATTGATTGTTCAGCTCTAGACTTTCTTTTCAATTTCTCATTTAGTTTATTTTTTTTCTCAACCAATTTATCTATATTCTCAATAACCTCCTCTAATTGTTTGTTAAGCTTATCTCTTTTTTCTTGTATTGGTTGCAATTTTTCTTTAATGCTTTTTATCTCACTATCAATATGTCCTCCTATATCCTCGTAATTGTCTCCTAACTCACGGAAACAAGTAGGACATTTGCCATTTCTGCCTAATTGAGTGAACTTCTTTTTTTGTGATAGCAATTCTCCGATTTTCGAAGAACAAATACGCACTTCTCCTTCAATTTCTTTAGTCTCTTTCTCAAGCCTTCTTCTTATAATTTCTTGTTCATGTATAGTTTTTTCTGTTTTGTCTGAATCTTCCTGCGCTCCGGAAAAGTCTTTTAATTGTTCTGTGGATAATTTATGCTTGCCTTAACGTTGAGCCATATCATCGTTGTTCTCCTTGATTCTCTTTATTAAGGCAACCTTTTCTTGATATTGTAAGCGCAATGTTTCTTGATCCTCTTTATCTTTTTTAGTTTTCAAATATTCCTGTTCTTTAGATTCTATTTTTTCCAATGACTCTTTTTTTTGTTTTAATTCTCCTAGCTCCTTCAATAATTCTTTCAATCTTCTATCAAGTGAGGATTTTTGTGTATCAAAACGAGAGCTATCTTTATTAAAAGAATTAAAAATCTTAAATTTTTGTTCTTGATGATCTTTATCTTTCTTTATTTTATCCCTGTCCTCCGCAATAGTTTTTAAAGTCAAGGCACGATCATTGACATCTTTATTTATCTTTTTCTGTTGGTTTATGATATCGTTTTTTTCTTGTTCTAACTTATCAAGATCTTCAAGACTAGTTTGAATACCTTCGATAAATTTCTGTTTATCTCTCTCGTCTGATCTAATTTTCGTCACGGCTAAGTCAATACGATCAATATTAAGCATCCTCCTTATGACTTTTTTCCTATCTTCCGCACGAAGAATCGAAAAAGCCGCTAATTCTTTTTGTTTAGCATAAACAGTTTTTATGAAAGTGCCGTAATCCATCCCAAGCAAACTTTCTATATATTGATTGACACCACTATCTCTTTCTGCAATAGGATCTATACTTCCATCTACATATGCTAACGCATTCGAAATAGCGTTTTTCCCCTTGAGCTCTCTAAAAATCTTGTATGAGTGGTCTCCAAAATCAAAGACAAGTTCGGCTTCACAGCCTTCTTCCTCAGAAGCATTTTGACTCTTTACTTCTAGCTTGTCTGTCCGCGCCATTGCGTTGCCATACAAAGTCCATCCTATGGCCTCTAAAATAGAGGATTTTCCTGCACCATTAGGTCCTATTACAGCTATTATGCCTTCTGGGAATTCGATTATTTCTTCTCGAAACTTCCTATAGTTTTTTAATTTAAGGCTTCTTAAAAACATTTATTCTTCCTCTGCCCCCTGAGTAATCGAAAGATAATTTATTCCTAATTCTTTGAGTTTTTTCTTATCTAAATCTTTGATATCTTGGTGTTCGATAAAGCTCTCAAATTCTGCCGAAAGCGTACCTATCGCGGTATTAGTGCTTTCCTTCCCTTTTTCACTCATCCAATTGCAGATTATTTTCAGATGAACAGCATCTTTAGTTAAGTCTCTTAGTTTTTGAAAGTTTAACTCGGCGTATTGGTGTTTTTTTATATTATCAAAAGTAACCTGAAGTATACTCCCCAGGGTTTTTCCAGTAATGAGTTGCTCCACTTTCTTAACAATCTCATTTATATTGAGATCTCGACAATCAATTGATTCCAAAGCTATCATTTCTCGTACTTTTAGAGGAATAAACACCGTTTTCTTCTGAGATAGATTTACTTCGATAAATCCTTTATCCTGCCCTACCTCATTAAAACTAAAACGTTCCGTTGAACCTGAATAATAACAATTGTCTGCTAGGAGTAGGTTTTTATGATAATGGCCAAGAGCTATGTAATCAAAATTGTTTTTTTTCTTAATGACGCCGTAGGGAATAATCAATTCGTTGAACTCACCCATCTTATACTGTACATCTGCTGTCACTCCCATGTGAGCAATTATTATATTATACTTAACCTTACTGTTTGGCTTGAGATTATCAAAAACCTTCCTTAACTCCTCTTCTGTAGCCATATGTGGTACGCAATGCAATGCTGCATCTTTTATGATAATCTCTTTATACTTTGATTGATATACTGGATATACATTATCGAATATTTCGAATATTTCGAAAATAGAACCGGAGGTTTTTACGCGCGGCGTTGAATGATTACCCGAAATCATTACAAGGGGGATTTGTTTTTGAGATATTTTTGCAATTTCTTTTAAAGCAATATTGATAGCTCTATTGGAAGGCCTATGAGTATCAAAAAGATCACCAGAGTGAATTACTATATCTGGCGGGTTATTGATAATGTAATCAATAACCCGCGCAAAGGCATGATATACATCGGCTTCTCTTAAGTTGATACCTGTTTCTGGATCAACCTTATTGTAATCAGAAAAACCTAAATGCGTATCTGAGAAATGAACTAACTTCATATCGTTTTTGCGCTAAGTACTAATTCTTTGAATAATTTCTTTCAGCTCATTTATCTTAGCATCAGTAATTTTTCCATTTCGAAAATGTAGAAATACATTTAAAGGCTTTTTATCGGGCCTCTTAGCAGGAGTAATAGTTAGAAAATTCTCAAAATCAGGATTAAACTTATGAATCGATCTAGTTTGGGGACGCTTATTACTATCAATAAATTCATTTATATATTTCTGATGTTTCCTATCACCATCAGAATCCAACAAAATGCTGTGGGAAATACATAACAATTCAAATAAATTCATATACCTATGAATATTGTATTTACCTCCTGCGTCAAGTAAATAAATACGTTTCTTTCGTAAATCTTCCCATTTTGATTTAAACAAATACTCAACAAATATTTTTTCTGATGCTCCCTCACAAATAATTACAAAATCAGCAAAAAATAATGAGCACCTTTCTGAATTCAACCATAAAAAATATCGCATTGATTCTTCTTCTAGCTTAAGAGAATCATCGGTTCCATTAACAATATTTTTAATTTCTGATTTTACATCTGCGGGAGTTGACGTTTCAGTTAACTTTGTTTTTAAAAAATCTAGCAATTTTGCATTTTCACCGAACAAAATATCCTCATTAATTTCGGTAATTTGTGAAATCCTAGTATTTCCTTTTTCCTTTTGCAATCTAATTACCGAAGTTAAATCATCAATGTTTCTAGATACAAAAATGGGGGAATGAGTCGAAATTAAAACCTGGGTTTGTTCTTCCCCATCGCTAGTGATTTCTTTCAAACCCGCATGTAATATTTCCTGCTGAGCCGGATGCAAAAATGCTTCTGGTTCCTCAAATAGAATCAGCGTAAATTCTGGTATAAATTCTTTTTTGCTTGATGTTCTTTTATCTACATACTTTGCTGATAACTTAATAAGTGTATAGATTATGTGGCGCTGAAACCCCTGACCATATTGATTTATGTCTATAACCTCACCGTCAAGGTTATCATCTTTCCAATTATGCTCAAATAAGTTTTTGATGATATCATCAATCTTAATTTTTTTAATATTTATGCCGAATGATATCTGCCATTCCTCCAGATGCTTATTCACATCGACAATAAGATCTTTGATAGAAAAACCATCTGAAGAAGATTCAGTAGAAAAATCACTCTCAAAACTCGAAAACGCCGTTTCAAGATTATTAAAAGCAGGACTTTTCTTGGCAACTTTTTCAAAAACAAATGTAGCTATCTGCCTCAAAGGAGAGGGACCAGAAGTTTTTAATACATCTTCTGTTTTGTTAACTGATGGAATAAATATAATCCGTCCAAGTTTTGCTTCAGAAACATTCTTGGCTCCATGAAACAGGTTCTTAGATATCACTCCTTCTTCTTCATAAGCAAAGATATTGCTCTGACCAGATTTGAACTGTTCTGAATTGTCAGATTTAAAATATTTTCTGATTCTTAATTTATTTGTAAATTTTTTAGCATAATCAGGCAAATTCTTATATTCTTCTTCAGAAAGGATATATTTAACATCAACCCAACTTTCATTATCGGTTGGTTTTAAAGAAACCTTGGGAAAATCTCGTTTACTATCAAATTTTTCATCATCATATAAAATTCTTAAAACATCGATTAAGTTAGACTTCCCGACATTATTTGCTCCAACTAATAATGAGAAGTCGTTAAAAATTATCTCGGGTGAATCCAGAATTGAACGGAAATTATGGATTTTTAGTGATCTTATCTTCATTTAATTATTATTCTAACCGTCGAAACGATTCTTGAAGAACGTCTCTTATTTAAAGTCTTCCGTAATTCTGATATCTTGGCTACTTTTCATTCTCCAATAAAACAAATATGCCTTTTGCAGTATCAAACAATATCAACATTGCATATACAAAAACTGCCACTAAAAAACTTGAAATAATAAACTCGGGATTTGGCCACAATTGTTTCATCTTCGGACTATCGCTAATAATCTGTAAAGCCACCGCAATACATATTAACGATATTTGTTCATAAATCGAAGCCGTCATCTCACGAATAGTCTTTGGAAAATCAATTTTGTGTCGCTCTTTAATCTCGCTCATCTTAGTCATCATGACGCTCATCGTAGTAGTATTAATCGCCATCAAGGCAACGAGTAAAGTAATCAAATTGCAATCCAAAAACTTTAATAAAAAATGGCTTCCCATCCAGGAAGATAACGAGTTAATAATAATTCCTAGTAACACCGAAACCGATATATTTTTTATGACGTCCATCATTTGATAATCCCACCAATTATCTTTAGAATATCCTTTGGATCCGCGTTATTAAATACCATCTCATCAATTGTTATTTCCGTGGCTTTATCAGAAGTATGTATTTTTTTATTTAATCCCCGAACCTTAAGGTTAATTTTGCCTCCCCCTTGAGATGCATAATCTACTAAGCCGGAAACCAGGGGATCTTCTTGCGACAGAGTCAGTATCGCTTCCTTATCACTGTTAAGCTGCAGTTTTGTTTTTTGTGTATTAGTCGAACGATTTAACGCTTGTAAATCAAATTGTAGGGATTTTGAAATATTCGCCAAATTAGGAGAAATTAGCTCGAATTCAGCCTGAATAATCCTGTTCTTATAAAGATTGACGACTTGCCAAAATTTAACTTCATCAAAAATTTTCTCAAAAATTACATGAAGTTGGTACTCTTTAAGCATATCGTTTAAACTATCCTGCAAAATATCAGCAATATTCTTTGTGTCATTAAAAACCTTTTGGTTAAACTGAATAATGGCTTTCTGAACAGCCGGATGGTTATTGATAATAATATTCGTGGCAGGCCAATTTTCAATCTTCTCTTCCTTAAAATCGCGTGTCGACCGCTTAAGACTTCTTTTTGCAGCTAATTTTATAAGATAAAAATCTTTATCGATTTCACTCACTTTATGCGTTAACTCTGTTCTTGAATAATTAATTCTTTTCATGCCCGTCAACGCCTGAGAAAAAAAGTTATTCTTTTTGGCCTTTAAATCTTCCAGATTCTTAACTGGCGAATCAAATCGCAATTGGATTGTTTGCGTCGTAGGCAGAATTTGATATCGGAACAGATGAAAAACAATTTGCTGAGATCTTTTCTTTCTCTGTTCTATCTGCTCAGCCATGTTCAAACCTCCTTTTATTACTTATCCGTCTGAGGGGAATATTGATTTTCTCAAAAAGGTTGTCGCTTGTAACCGCATTTAGAGTTTCGTCTTCAACAATAATTTGTTTCGCTTCAGGCATACCGTTTTCCATTATTATTTTATTTACTTAACCACGTCATTACCTTAGCTAAATGTCTATTTCTTTATAATCCATCTATCAAACGCCAAAAGTACCTAATGGGAGGATAATCATTAAAGAAAGAATATCCTCCTGTCACTTCATTTTTTATTACGAAAAACTGCTTTTTAATATCTTCGTTTTCCAGATATTCTTCTTCATCACTTATTGAAATTATAAAATCAATATTTGGATAAACCATAGGAAGTGCCGGATTTTCGTTATATTCCATAATCTCAGGATCATAAACAAATCGAAAACTCCGCAATAAAGTATTTTTCTTAAAATTAAATTTATAACAGAAAATACCATACAATGGTTTTGACTCACCAGCCATTCTTTTTATCTGAGCTGCTTTCTCGTTACACACCTTTATATCTTGACTCGTTAGATTACTCTTAACTTCAACAACAATTTTACAATCAGAAACATTTAAACAAATTTTTTGGCCAAAAGAAATAACAGGAGCATTATCTCGTGCAATAATAATATCGCATTGTGGACTTTGAGCTCGACCATCAGATAGGAATCCTGTCCCAACCAATAAATTACGTTTTCTCTTAATAATCAAATCGCGAATAAAATCTTCCCTTACTTCGCCTCGTGTTTGCAGGTGCTCTATAATTTCAGAAACTCCATATTGAGCATTTAATAATGCTTGATTATACTCAAAATACCGCTTAAACATTTTCAGCTTCTCCAAATACTTTTTGTATTAAAACATTAAAATGATTATCCAGCTCTAATGCGCTTCTTTGCTGCTGTAAACGTAAGATCACAACCCTATCAAATATTGCTTCGAATCGATTTTGCTGTTTTTTGGGAGGAACGATAATTTTGATCTCAGAAAATTTGCCTTTTGATACAAGACCCTTCATGCTGTTTGTAGATGCTTGTTGAATCAGCTTCTTGCAAAATAACACCTGGGCAAAAAATATTGTTTGGGAGATTTCTCCTCCCGGGACAAATGCATTAATTTGTTGATTAAACGCAACTTCACGGTCTGCCATTGCAATATTACCAATACAATCGGGCGTACCGGCTATACATGTCACCAACACTGATCCTTTAGGAGCAACCCTACCGACTCCTGCACCCTTTTTCGATAAATATTCCTCTGCTCTCGTAAGTGTAAATTGTGGTGTATTTATATTATCTGATTTAATCCATTCAATATAATTTCCATAATATTCCTTCTTATGGCGAGGGGGAGTGTTGCCAGTAATAACTTTTCCGAGCTCTCCGATTTTCTTCTGTGCCAGATTATTAGGATTTTGTATAGGATCCCCAAACATGTGCAAGAATGTTGCATGAAGAAAATCATTAAGAAACCAAAATGATTGCTTGCGTTTCTGGCGTAATAATTCAACATGGCTTAAAATTTTAGCGATCTTTCTTTGCTCATCTAGCGGATAACTTGGAACACATAATTTTTCAAAAGCCCCGTTATTGATGGCTTTTTGCGTTGCGCCAGAACAATATCTGTCTTTTTGGCGTTGAAATATATCAGATCGAAAATAATGAGCAAGATATCTTATATCAAAGCCTTTTTTCGGAGCAAGCGTTAAAAATCCTGTAGAAACAATAAGATCTTTCGTCGTATCATCAATCAAGAGAACTTTATTAGTAGCTTGCATGCGAGCAACTATAATCTCGCCCTCATTTACCAATAAATCTGCTCGGCTAGGCCTAGATTCATAATCCACAAAAGCAGTTTCATTAATTTCATCACCAGCCAAGTCACCGGTTGCTAAATATCTTCGCTGCCCCTTAAATGGCCTTACTCGATTATTTATTATTTCGACAGCATCGATAATATTCACCTGCTTATTCATTACAATAAATCCTTTAAGTCCTTAATACCTTTTTGTATGTCACATTCTATTTTCTCGATCTTTAATAGAATTTTCTCTGGTTTTTCATATTTGACTGGCTGATAGTCGATTTCTTTATAGCGATTAATACTTAGATCATAATCTTTGTTGATAATTTCTTTAACGGGTACAAAAAAATGTTTGGCTTTACGATCATTGTCCTTTCCTTTATGCCGATTTCCCCATTCTTCTACAATAGTCGGCAGATCTGTCGTCTCAATCTTTTCACGTTTGTCATCAAGCGAATACCCATCTGCCTGCATATCGTAAAACCACACCTTTTCTGTCGTTCCCCCTTTAACAAAAACTAAAACCGCAGTACTAACTCCGGCGTACGGCTTAAAAACTCCACTTGGCATAGAAATAATACCTTGAAGTTCACACTTATCAATTAACATCCTACGTAAATCTCTATGTGCTCTGCTTGAGCCAAAAAGAACACCATCCGGCACAATAACGCCAGCACGACCACCAATCCGTAATGAATTAATAATGCGATTAACAAAAAGAAGCTCTGTCTTTGTTGTATCTAAAGATAAACTTTCATTTATATCGCCCTCATCAATGCTCCCTTTAAATGGAGGATTAGCCAAAATAACATGATATTTATTATCCTCATTGTAGTTTTTAGAAAGCGTGTCCCTACGATTAATATTTGGATAGGAAATTCCGTGAAGAATAAGATTCATCAAACCTATACGAACCATGGTTGAATCAAAATCATAACCATAAAATGTTTCCTCTTTCAGTTGTTTCCATAATCGCTCATCTGTGAGTTTATCGGCCAAAGTGCCCCGCATAAAGCCATTCTCGTCTTTCTGCAGACGATTTTTACTCGTATAGTGAGTTAAAATATGTTGGTAAGCACCAAGCAAGAAACCACCAGTACCACACGCTGGGTCGCAGACAAGCTCTAACATTTTAGGATCCACAAGCTCACACATCATCTGAATAATATGCCGTGGCGTACGAAATTGACCATTCTTCCCAGCTGTGGCAATTTCTGCCAGAAGGAATTCATACATATCGCCTTGGGTATCATGAAATGTTTGCCCTCCCCGCATTCCGATCTCAATTTCTTCGTAGAGCTTATCAATAATACTGACCGCCTCAACTAGAAGAGATGCTTTAGGAATAATAAATACCGCATCCTCCATCTGCTTTGTAAAAACCGTATTTCTACCATTGACCTGTTTCACAAATGGAAACACCTTCAACTGGACGTGTCTAAGCATTTCACCACCTTCCATCTGCTTAAAATAGCTCCAGCGAAGAGTAGCCTTATCAACCGATTCCTTGGTATTTGGGATCGCAAACTTGCCTTCAAATATAGATTGATATTTCTCACCAGTAAAATCGGAGTCACTTTTAAACTTAGTATCCATATCATCCAGCCTACGCATGAACAAGAGATAGGAAATTTGCTCAATTGCAGTTAGAGGATTTGAAATACCGCCGCTCCAGAATTTATCCCAAAGCGAATTTATAAGCGCTTTCATATTTTGTGTGAGCATTTTTACTCCTTAAATTTTAGCCCTCAAGTTTCTGCGCCAACGCTAGAATCTCATTAATTTCATTCGATTGAAAAATCCCCCGAATACCCTGTGGATGCAATTGGGTAAATGGGGCGTTAACTAAGTCTCGTTTTTCAACTTTACCCTTTTGCAGGATAAATGTCTTTAACGTCAACAAAAATTGGATTTGTTGTTGAGTATAGTTATTGTGTTTTCTGATAAAATCATCAAACGCCATCGAAACTGTTTCGGTAAACGTCCCTAGTGGTTCCAACCCTAAAATGTGCTTAATAAACTGAATAAACTTCGCGCTTCGATTATCGTAAATCTCACGCAAGATGTATTCTGTAACGTTCGGGTATTGGGTTTCTAAAATCTCAGCCAATTTTCTGATTTCATCCTCCGAAAGGTCATCTCCGGCAAGAAGCTTCTGCAAAACCTCGTTTGATTTGATCAGTTCACGAACTGCGTCCTCAACCTTCTGGCGATATTTACCAATGGTAAGCCGCTCATGCTCAGGGCCAAATTCGATATACTCTTTAACAGTTAATAAATCCATTAAATCAGCCTTGGTTTGTTTGATTTTATTCTGCTCGCGAAACTTCATAAGTGGCGCTAAGCGCGCTACCATTTCATCCAGATCTAAATCAGTGAATATTATCCAAAAATTCTTGCTCTGAACTTTTTCGATAAACGCCTTTTCCTGCGCGACAATATTCACGGTTAAGGGTAACTCGCTGACCGTTTCAATTATGCCTTCCTTCAATACCTCAAATTGTTCGTCGCGTCCAGCTAGGTGTGCTGTTGCCAAGTCCACAACGTCTAACTCGAAATGCATGGCTTTAAAATCCGCGTCTGACTTAGCGCGCATGGCAGGCGCAACATTAATACGAAGATAGTCAATCTCACCAAAATATAACTTCTTCCAAAATGCTTCCTCTTGTACCTGATCTAAGTATTCCTTGTGGTCGAGAACAATAACAGAATTTTGTGGTAAGGATTTAATATCGTCCTGGATTTTCTTCTTTGTCTTTTCTGCAATTTCATCTTCCTTTGCTTCGAGGGCGATCCATAATTTATTGAGTCGGGATTCAAAAAGCCGCACTGGAAGCGGGATTGTCGGAGATTCTTCTTTGCCTTTAGGTTTCATCTTGAAATACTCAAAATTCTCCCAACAATCCATAATTAAAAATTTTTCCTTCTCGGTACACCATGGCTTAATCTTTTCAGAGTCTAAAATACGTGTCCCACGTCCGATCATCTGCCAAAATTTCGTGAAAGATAAGACAGGTTTGGCAAATACGAGATTAACCACTTCGAGAATATCGATGCCAGTATCAAGCATATCAACGCTTATAGCTACACGTGGCATATCGGTATTCTTAAATCGATCAAGAATGCCACCTTTACCATGAACTCCTTTGATATCTGAAATAATTACTTCTGCCAGACGACCTTTGTATTCAGGATAGAGAGCATCGAAAACCTCACAAAGGCGATAAGCGTGCTTCTTAGAAAGTGCGAAGATTATGGTTTTACCCGGTAGGACACCATTGGGATCCTTAATACACTCTTCCATGAATTCGCGGACAATAACTGCATTAGTCCCTTTATTCGAAATTTTCTTTTCTAATTCTGTTCCTTCAAAATTAAAGGCGTCTGGATCGCTTCCTTCGGCAAGAAGCCGCTTCTTATCTGCCTCGGCTATTGTCTTACTGTTTATGCCTTCCTGCTGAAACTTTGTTCTAACTTTCAAGACTTCAAAATCAGATAAATAGGGCGGAATATTACTAAGAGCCTCTTCATATGAATATGCAAATGTAGGTAAACCTTCTTCACAGTTAAAAAGTTTAAAAGTGTTATGGTCAACATGATCCTTGGGGGTGGCGGTAAGTCCTAATTGTATCGTATCGAAATAATCAAAGATGTTTTTATAAACATTATAAATTGACCGGTGACTTTCATCCGCAATAATCATATCGAAAAAATGTGATGTAAGTTGACAATTGTCTTGCTCAATAATATTCAACATAGTCGGGTAAGTAGCAACATAAACCCGACGATCTGTCGCGAATTTAACTTCCCCTTGTTTGGGCCAAATCGGGGCATTAGGCAGATGCTCCTTGAAAGCATCGAGAGCTTGCTCCTGCAGAGCGATTCTATCTACTAGAAACAAAACACGTTGAACCCAATTTGTACGCATTAGTACATCAATCAATCCCATACAAGTCCGCGTCTTACCGGTACCAGTTGCCATAACAAGCAAGCTCTTTCGACGCTTGAGTTCAAAATTTTCTAGCATTGCCCGTATAGCTTGAAGCTGATACGGCCTGCCCGCAATGGCCGGGTTAATAAGTTCGCTGGATAAAACTTTACTATTGTCGCGCAGGAATTGCATGCGATCTAAATCAGCTCGTGAAGGAAAGCCATATACTTTTCGTGGAGGGTATCGTTCAGTATCCCAGAAAAAAAAGTCATAACCATTTGTGTAAAACACAAACGGCATAGGTCCACCAGTAGTCTTCTGGATCTTTTCAGTATAAATACGCGCTTGTTCTTTACCTTTCTCAGCTTCAACCGAAGTCTTTTTTGCCTCAACTACAGCCAATGGCTTTCCGTCTTGCCCAAGAAGCGCATAATCAGCAAATAGATGCCCTTGATATGGCGTTTGTGACTCGGCAACACCATCGGGCAAACCAACCCAAATATCAAGCTCTTCGGTGACATGGGTTGGATTTTTTACATCCCAGCCAACCAATTTAAGACGCTGGTCAATGATCTGCTGTCTAGTTTGTGCTTCGCTACGCGTCATAGTTATTTATTAATTACTTGCGGATTTTTCGACCATTTATCAATTTCATCTTTTCGGAATCGCCACTGGCCGCCAAATTTAAAAGCCGGGATTTTCTTTTCCCGGCTCAATCTTCTTATCGTATATGGATGTAATTTCAAAGCGCTTGCGACTTCTTCTACAGTATAGACCTCTATCTTTTTGCCCATTAACTCTCCAAGATACAAAATGTAACAATTTGTATTTTATTATACTGCTTTTCTCTACCTTACACAATCGAAAAAATACCTCTCTATTCCCCTTGATATATCTCTGATTCTATGGCCCTATTGTCCTAAGGAAAGGAGACCAAAATGAATGAGATAATGGCACTTAAAAACGCGCCTGTTGAAGAGCTTCTAAGGCGGTACAAAGAACTCTACGACGAGGATGCTGCCGGAACACATAGGCTCTATCTATGGCGAAGGATTGCTTATAGACTACAGGAGCGTGAACAAGGCAGCCTATCAGCCAAAGCCAATAGTCGACTGAAAGCACTTATTGAGGAATACGATCCTATCAATAATAAAGCCCTTAGGCCAGATAAGCCAGCTTCATGTCTGCCGGTTACAGCCAAAGATAAGCGTCTGCCTATTCCGGGGACTGTAATCACTAAGGAATATAAAAACACAAAGCGCCAAGTAAAAGTACTTGAGAAAAGTTTCGAGTATAATGGAAAGATTTATAAGACTTTATCCGCCATTGCCAAAGAGATAACTGGAGCGCATTGGAATGGCTACTTGTTTTTTAATCTATAGGAGGGCTGATGGAAAAAACTGAAAAGAAAAAGATCAACTGTGCTATATATACGCGCGTCTCAACTACTGAAGGACTAGCGCAGGAATTTACGTCTTTAGATAACCAACGCGAATCCGCTGAAAGCTACATCCAAAGCCAAAAGTCGGAAGGCTGGGTAGCATTGCCAGAACGTTATGATGATCCTGGCTACACAGGAGCGAATACTGAGCGACCTGCCCTGCAAAAGCTCATGGCTGACATTAAAGACGGCAAGATTAACTGTGTAGTGGTATATAAGGTTGATAGGTTATCGCGATCGCTGCTTGACTTTAGTCAGCTCTTAGAGTCTTTTGAACAAAACAACGTAACGTTCGTTTCAATAACGCAGCATTTTAATACCACTACCTCTATGGGACGTCTGACATTAAATATACTCCTTTCCTTCGCCCAGTTTGAGCGCGAAATCATAAGTGAACGCACGCGCGATAAGATGGCCGCTTCCAAAAAGAAAGGCAAATGGGTCGGCGGTAGGCCACCTTTAGGCTATGATATCGACAAGATAAACCGCAGACTCGTCATAAACTCAAAGGAAGCAAAGCTTGTAAAAGAAATATTCGGCCTTTACCTTGAAAAGCGATCCCTTCTCTCAGTAGCAATAGTACTTAATGAAAAGAATCACACAACAAAAAGCTATGCAACTCTGAAGAATAAAAAATCTGGTGGCATAAAGTTTAAAAGCACGAGTATCCAAACGATAGTTAAGAATCCATTTTATATCGGTAAAGTCCACCATGCTGGAGTGCTTTACCAAGGTGAGCAGGAACGTATAATACCGGACGACGTATTCCAAAAAACTCAAGAAATACTAGCCAATAATCGTCGAGAGCGTAAGGTTGCAGGCGTAGTAACAAGCACTGGCCTACTAAACAGCATCCTACGCTGTAAGGCCTGCGACAGTACCATGTATTACATTTATAGCAAGAAAGGCGCCAATAAATACCATTACTACCTTTGTATGAACGCCCAGAAACGCGGCTACAAAAACTGCCCTACGCGTCTTGTTTCCGCTCAAGTGATCGAGAATAAGTTTATGGAATTCTTAAGAATGATGTCCAATGATCCAAGTATTGAAGCCAATAGATGGGAAGCGCTAACCTTAGAAGAAAAGATACCAATAATCAAATCAATCGCCAAGGTCGCACATTATGACGCGATTAACGGAGTCCTCGAAATAATGCCCCATAATGGCGAAAAGAGCCACCAATTCACGCTAAAGCTCGCTGAATTGAAGCATATACCTTACCATCGCCAGCAGGCCGAGATAAACAAGGAACCACTTATACGCCAGAATCTAATCTTAGCTCATCAGATAGACCAAGTGGCGCGCGAAAGAAAATGTACCTTGAAAGAAATCGCTGGCTGGATCGGTATAACCCCAGCAAGGATATGCCATATAGCAAATATGCTCCTCATATCGTCAAAAATCCAAGAAGAAATACTCCTCTCTAATGATAAAGCGCTATTCAACATACCTGAATACAAGCTGCGCAACGTAAGCGTAGAAGTCGACTGGAATAAGCAGCAAGAAATCTGGAATCGCCTCCTCAAATCTCGACAAAACTAGCCCATAACCACGCCATTTACTAGAGATAAATCCAGCCAAATATCCGCCAATTCCTAGTAAATGGTTATTTGTTTAATCAAAAGTAACGAATAATCGCTAAAAAACCATTTACTACACGCGTCCTAAAATAAGCCAAATCAGAGATAAATCGCGCTTATTTGGAGATTAGTCGTCTACTTTCGGAGAAATTTTATACACTAAAAGAGAATGGTATTCAAAACTAGCGTCATCGTCGGAAAACAATGCCCTAACTCTTTGACACGTAAAGAGAAAGAAAAAGCCCTGATCAACTAAATCAATCAGAGCTTTATGCCTCTCTCCTTTTGAAACGAGAGAGAGATTACTGGTAGCCCCAACCGGATTTGAACCGGTGTTTAATGGCTGAGAACCATTCGTCCTAGGCCAGGCTAGACGATGGGGCCGCAGGTGATAATTCTAATATAAAGACGGCATTTGGTCAATAAATTTATTGACCCTCAAGTTATGGTAGTATATACTGTTTTATGGCCATTTCTGAAAGCTCCGCCTGAAAGTTGTTCATATATAACGAAAATAACGGCATTAACGAACTAAACGATCTTAACGAATATGAATATAGGCTTAGGCATAAGTCTGGAAAAAACCCCCACGCAAGCCGCAAAAGAAGCAACCTCACAAGCAGTATCCTGTTTAAACAAAAGAAAGATCGACCTGGCAATATGCTTCAGCTCGATAGACCTCTCCTGCTTTACGCTTTTAAAAACCATCTCCGGACTCTTGCCGGGGGTGCCCCTTATCGGGTCCAGCGGAGAAGCTATCATGACGAACCAGGGCATTTTAAAGCACGGGCTGGCAATAATGCTTATCAGCCTTCCCGAAGGGGTCTACATTCATACGGCCGCCGTCAAGAATATCAAGAGCAAATCGGGCTCCTCGGCGGGGCAGGAACTGGGAGACCACCTGCTGACGGGTTTTGGGAATATGCGCCGGGCTTTCAGCGTTATCTTTTCAGACGCCCTCATCGAAGAAAGCGCCAACCTCATTTCAGGGATCCAGGAAAAGCTGGGGAAAAGCTTCCCCTTTATCGGAGGTTCGGCTGCCGATAATCTGACCCAGGTGAAAACAAACCTCTATTACAACCAGGAGATATTTTCCGACGGCTGCGTCGGGATGCTCTGGGGCGGGAAATTGAATTTCGGAATGGGCATAAAACACGGCTGGAAACCACTGGGAAAGCCGCATACCGTGACCTTATCCCAGGGCAATATCGTCGTTACCATTGACGATATCCCCGCCGCGCAACTCTACGAATCGTACCTGGGGTACAACCTGGCAAAGCTAAAACGCGAATTAAAACACATTTCTATTTTTTATCCCATAGGGATATACCTTCCCGGAGAAAAAGAATATTTATTACGCAACGTGCTCTCCGTGGATAACGACGGCTCTTTACGCTTTCAGGGCGACGTGCCCCAGGGAAGCATGGTGCGCATCATGATCAGCACCAAAGAGACCTGCCTGGAAGCGACCCGCCAGGCCATTGACGATTCCAAGAAAAGCATCTATAATCCTATGACGGAGCATCGCAAAGAAAACGAGCGGAATTTCATTATAGCCTTTAGCTCCCTGTCGCGGTATTTATTGCTCAAACGCGAAGCAGAACAAGAGCTGGAGATCATAAAAAAGAGCTTCGGGCAAGACACTCCTATTTTAGGCCTTTATACCCACGGCGAGGTCGCTCCCTTGACGGCGGAGAATTATTTAGGGAAGGTATATTTACATAATCAAAGCATCACCATCTTAAATATCGGCGGTTAATATGTATAATCCCGAAACATTATTGAATGTCGGCGGCTTCATCAGTATCCTGGCCATTGTCACGATCAGCATCCTGCTTGTTTTAAAGATCGACAAGGCCGCGCAATTACAGGTAGAAGTTGATAAATTAAATAAATCATTGGAGGAAATGGACGAGCAGTCCAAGCTGGTCGTGCGCACCGACCTTGAATTGAACAGGACGCAGGAAGAACTTGATAAAAAAATAACCGGGCTTTACGCGCTGCAGCAATTATCGCGGGAGATGAGCACCACGCTGGAAGAAAGCCAGATATTTGAACGGATCGACGCCTCCTACCTGGAAGACCTCGGCTTTGAAAAAGCGCTTGCCTTCCTTTGGGACGAAGAAAGAAAAGGCTTTTCCAGGCAATTATCGCTGGGGTACCAAGAGCAGGACATGTATTCGGCTGAATCTTTCGTGGCGGCCTACACGGGAGAATTCGTAGGGATCATTAAGAACGAAAAGATCGTTTCCTGCCTGACATCGTCGAAGATCGGAGCGTTCCAGGAGCTGCTCCCGACGGCTTTCAAAGCGAATTTGTTCGTCATTGCCCCCCTCTTGCCGAAAGACGGAGCCAAAGGGTTCCTTTTTGTCGGGATCAACGATAAAGAAGCCACGATCAACGAAGGCGACGAAGAGTCGATATCGATCTTAGCGAACCAGATCGGCCAATCTCTGGAAAACGCCCGCCTCTTCGAAAAGACCTGGCATGCCCACCAGGAGCTCGAGAAACGGGTCGAAGAACGCACGCGCGAATTAAGCCACGCGTTGGAAGAAGTAAAGAACATCAGCCAGCGCAAAACCGATTTTGTCTCCAGCGTTTCGCACGAACTCAGGACCCCCCTGACCTCGATCAAAGGATACGCCTCCATTTTACTGGCGGGCAAGCTCGGGGCCCTGCCGCCGGAAGTCAACCTCCGCATGGAAAAGATAAACCGGCACAGCGACGAATTGGTCCAGCTCGTCAACGACCTCCTGGACATATCGCGCATCGAATCGGGCAAGGTCACCATGAAGCTCGGAGAACAGAACTTAAAGAAAACAGCCGATGAAGTCATGGACCTGCTCGGCGTGCAGTCAAAAGAAAAACAGATCCAACTCGTCAACAAGATATCCGACGATACCGTTATGGTCCTGGCGGACCGCAACCAGTTACAGCGGGTATTCATCAATATCATCAACAACGCCATCAAGTTCACGCCCGCGCAAGGCTCGATCACCGCGGCCTGCAAGAAAATTGAAAACAATTATATACAGATCGATATTACCGATACCGGGACGGGGATCCCCTTAGAAGCGCAAAAGGCGATATTCGAAGAATTTTACCGCGTCGATAACCTGATCAACCAGCAGGTCAAAGGCACCGGCCTGGGGCTGGCGCTGGTAAAGCATATTATCGAGGCGCACAAAGGAAAGATCTGGGTCAGCAGCAAGCTGGGCGCGGGGTCGACTTTTTCTTTTACGTTGCCGCAGCCAGCATAACAACTAAAACCACGGGTTCCATAATTCTATGCCGATAAAAATACTTATTGTCGATGATGACCCTGATATCAGGGACGTGCTGAAGCTTACGCTTTCAGAGGAGAATTACGATGTCACCGAGGCCGGTAACGGCGAAGAAGCCTTAAAAGCTATCCACACCAAATCTCCGGACCTGGTTTTACTGGATTACCAAATGCCGATCATGGACGGAAGAGAAGTCTGCCGCCTGATAAAAAAAGACCTGCTCTTGCGGCATCTGCCTATCATCATGGTAACGGGAAAAGGCGATATTACCGACAAATTAGACGGTATCGACGCGGGCGCCGATGATTATATCGTCAAGCCTTTCGAGCCGAAAGAGTTGATGGCGCACATCCGCATGATCCTGCGGCGGACCTCCATCGACCTGGAAGCAAATCCCCTCACCCGCCTGCCGGGCAACGTCTCTATTTTAAACGAGTTTTCACTGAAGCTGGCGAGCAAAGCGCCGTTCGCGGTCTGTTATATCGACCTGGATAAATTCAAGGCGTATAACGACATCTACGGCTTTGAACACGGGGATGAAGTCATCAGAGAGACCGCGCGCATCCTGATCCGAGCGGTGCAAACGGTGGGCAACCCCGACGATTTTATCGGGCATATCGGCGGAGACGATTTCATCGTCGTCACCTCGATACCTACCTCCGACGCTATTTGCAAAAGGATCATTGACGATTTCGACAAAACGGTCCCTTCTTTTTATAACGAGGCAGACCGTACCCGCGGCTATATTATCGCTAAAGACCGCCAGGGCAAAGCGCAGAACGTAACGCTGCTGTCGATCTCTATAGGAGTGGTCACCAACGAATTCCGCACTATCGAGCACGTGGCGCAGATAGGGGAGATCGGCGCGGAGCTCAAATCCTACGCCAAGAATATAGGGCGGAGCAATTACGTAAAAGACAAGCGCAGCTCTTAAAACAAATAAAAGATCCCCGGCTCATTTTATTGAACCGGGGATCTTTTATTTAATGCGCAGGGGGGGAGTTGAACCCCCACACCTCTCGGCACAAGCCCCTCATGCTTGCGTGTCTGCCATTCCACCACCCGCGCGAAATCTAAGGATCAAATTTTACCGGCAAGCCGGCGAAACATTAACCTTCAAAAGTTGTTTTATTATATCCTTTTAGAAATCAAGAATCAACCGATTTCTTTTCGTCACTTTTCTTTTGGCTGTATAGCTTTTCCAAGATATCGCGTGTCGTCTTTAAACACGGCCCTTCTTCTTCAACAACCTTTTTAAAGAACTCACAATTAACGCACGAGGTCATTTTGGAGGCAAAAGAGCCCGAAACTTTATCATCGCAAAAAGTTCCCGCCACCGCCCAGCAGCACCTGCCGGCATTTTTACCGCGATTAACGCCGTTGACCCTGCATTCGAGCGCCGCGGGGCAGACGCCTAATTCCTTCGCTTTAGCCCCACCCGGCTCCCGGCCGCATTTTTTAACTTCCCAACAATTCTTTTTTTCCATAGAAAGCCCCCCTGCTTCATCGAATATTTAAGTATGCCATGATTATTTATGCTCTGCCAGAGTTAGCACAGACACCTATTTCCCAAATCCTCCCGAGCCCGTCAGAGCTATAATTTGTCTATTAAAGGGCGAAGGAGGAGAACCACGCGCGTATCAAAGGCTCAAGCGCAAAGACTTGTACTGAGCGAGCCCCGAAGGGGCGAGTCGAAGTACTGCCCGGATTGACGTCTGACTGCGCGGTTTTATGGCTGGGGAACAGGCTAAAAATAACACAGATCTTCAATAGGCACGCCAAAATCCGCTTTTTACCTGAATAAATTAAGCAAACTGAAGTCCATGCTTAGCCCGAACAAGACGCTCAATGCTATTCCTGACTTTATTGCTAAGGGGAACAGCTTGGATTTTCACGGTATAGCCGATAAACAGCAAAATCTTCTCCAAGGTTACTATACTGCTGAAATCTCCGTTTTCAATCTTAGAGATGTGCTGTTGGGTAACCTTCGCTTTTTTAGCTAATTGACCTTGAGTCAGCTTATTTTTAACCCTATAGTCAATAACCCGCTTTACGATATCAAGTTTCTGCTCTTGGAGTTCATAAAGTTCTTTAAAATACGGATCCTTTAATTTCTCTTTTAAGTGTTCATCAACCCTTTCCATATTCATAGCGCACCTTCCTTATTTATGTCTTTCAAGAAACGCTTTTCTTCTCTCAATAGCCAGCTTCTTCTCTTTTTCCGGCACTTTAGCGGTCTTTTTAATAAATCCGTTGGTAAATAAGACCTTGTCTTGATGAAAGAAAAAATATAAGGCCCTGATATTGCCTTCTTGCCCTTTAAACCTCAACTCAAATATCTCATCTCCTATATATTTAGCGTGTGGTTGAGGTAACTTATGCCCAAATTCCTCAAGCAAGCTTTTGGCAAAGAAGAATTTTCTCTGGCTGCTTGCATCCAAAGAATCAATAAAATCTCTTACCGCCGATTTCCCGGATTCGGTTACATAATAAAAGCAGCTAATGTTCGCCAATTTGCCCCTCTTCTATCCCAACTAAAGCATACAACTAAATGGTTGTATTGTCAAGATAAAAATATTTTATTGCTTTATATAATTTGTCTATTAAAGGGCGAAGGAGGAGAACCACACGCGCATCAAAGGCTCAAGCACAAAAACTTGTACTGAGCGAGCCCCGAAGGGGCGAGTCGAAGTACTGCCCCGCATGGAATCGAACCATGATAGTCAGATCCAGAATCTGAAGTCCTACCGATTAGACGACAGGGCAAAACCTAATTTTACTTATCTCTTTTGCCAATCCCGAGTCGCTCTCATTCAACATCGTCGGCGACGAGGGACAGGGTAATATGTCAAATTTACTAATACTAACTGGCGAGATATACTCGTGGAATCGAATTTTAATTATACCTGAGAAAACGGTGACTGTCACGTAATTTGTGACTGTCACCGTTTTCGTATCGCTCACCAAAATGCCTGTCCCCAAAAGTGACTGTCACCGTTCTTGCGGCGGGATTGATATGCGCTCACTCCCCCAGTATACGAGACTTGAGAAAATATCCGTAACAGAACGTCCCCCAGGCAGGATTCCGAGTGCTGTCGCCCCGGAGCTCAGCTCCGAAGAAGCGGAGAACCAGGACGCGCAATGGCGTGAGATCGAAAAGATGGCGATCTCAGGCATCGAAGCGTCTCCTGAGCGCATACGTGAATACCTGCTGTCGGTGAGAAATCTCGATCGTCAAGCGGATACGGTCATCGCCGGTTTTGCCATCATTCTGCGCACACAAGAGAATGGGACTATCAAGACTGAAACCGGCTTAAAAGATATTCTGACGTTACTTGAAACCGGCAATTCCGGCGAAGAAATACAGTTTGCTTTAAGACAGATCGTATTTGAATCAAAAAACTCGCAAAAGTAAGAAATAATAAAACGTCTATGATTTATCCAAGAAAACGGTGACTGTCACGTTTTTTGTGACTGTCACCGTGTTCGGGTTATCGGTACTCGGTTGTCGGTTATCGCTCACCAAAATGCCTGTCCCCAAAAGTGACTGTCACCATTCCCGGAATTAGGATAACTCGAACTAGTATACCTTTATGTATGCTGAATAGACACGCGACCAATTTCCCGCCGCATCCTTAAATCGCACGTATACGATCTTTAACCCGATCCCCGGTGTCAAAAACCACAATTTGCTTGTTACGTATGGCCCGGGAGCTGACCATCGCGCGCCGTCATTAGAACATTGCATTTGCGCGCCATTTCCCATACCGCTTTCATCATCTTGAGCATATAAATTAAGCATGACTATGGGAAACCTTGTGTAAAGAACGCCGTTATTTATTCTTATTGAGCCGATGGGAGGAGTAATATCGGGGATCTCGGTAATATACATATGCGGCTTATAAAGATCATCGTTCCAGTTAAGCCAGGTAATATTCCTGGCATAAATCATCGGCGAAACCGCGTACTGATCTTTTGTAACCATTGTTTTTTGGTTGGTATTTAAATCGTAAATGAACACCTGTACTGAATTCCCGGAAACGCTGTCATCCCAGATTATTTTATTTCCGTAGATCCGCAAAGAAGTAATGTAATACTGATAGTTACGGGAGCTGATAAGTTTCTGCTCATTCTTATCTAAGTCGTAAAGATAAATATTATTATCATCCGCCCATACGACCTTATTACCGAAAATATCAATCGGCCAAATGACATTGCTCCCCGTCCGGGGAATCAGCTTCTCTTCGTTCTTATCCAGATCATAGACATAAACATCATACCGGTACCAGTCATACGGGCCATTGCGAAAATCTATCCACGCGATCTTATTTCCGTAAATTTTCGGAGTGATCTGGCCGGCGGGATTTGTCGTGATCCTTCTCTCCTGCTTTTTATCGATATCATACAGGTAAATATCATTATTACCGTTACGGTCATCAGACCATACGATCTTATTCTTGTAGATAGCGGGATCCCGATGATTAAAGGAATCCTGGGTTATGAGCTTGCCTGTTTTCGCGGTAAGGTCATACAGGAACACGTTCCAATTCGAATAGGGCGAGCTCTTGTCCAAACAGGCAATTTTGTTTTCATACATTGCCGGCCAGGCTTTTATGCGGCCGTCATTCGCGGATATTTGCTTAACCTGGTTACTCTTAATGTCATAAAGATAGATCTCTCCGCTATAAACATAACCGACATGGCTGTCCACCGTAGTACGGTCCCAGGCTATTTTATTATTATACAGAGAATACGCGCCGATCTTATAGGTGTTGTAATCAATAGGCAGCTGCCTGATGCCTAAATTTATCTTTAAATTCAACATCTGGATATATCCGCCGACATTAATTGTCAGCTTGATATTCACCGGCGATTGGTATTCTACTTTGCCGACCGTAAATACAAATGGGCTGTTTGCATTATCCATTGTGCCGTCTTGAGACCTATAGAACGAGGAAACCGGAATGTCTATACGGGAAATGTACAGGCTGTCTGTGTCTGTGCTGATTGAGCCCTTCACCACGCTTATATCCTTGCCGATAGATTCCAGCTTAATGACGAGCTTTATTCTTTCTCCGGATTCCGGTATCTGGTCGGCGTCTCCGCTGAGCTCTTTAAGAGACAGATCCTTAAATTTAAAATATGGCTTAAACGATTCGCTTAAAGCACGATAAGAATTGATCCTCCCCGAACCCAAGAGCCCCGCTGAATACAAAGGCTCCTGAGATAATACATCAGCGGTCTCCATGATCCTGCCTCTGATCTGTTTATTTGTATCCGCGGGGTATTTGGCTATAAGCAGGGCCGCCAGGCCCGAAACATGCGGGCAGGCCATGGATGTGCCGGCTAATTTCAGGTATTTATACCCAACGATATCCGCGCCATAATTTTTTGCCAGATATGAATTAGGGGCTAATAATGAAAGGACATTATTGAAATTGACGTAAAGAGATGTGAGAGTATCATCGCCTCCCGGAGCGGTCACATCAATTTTATTGCCGAAATTAGAAAAAAGGCATACTTTATCATTTTGGCCGGTAGCTGCGACTGCTATAACCTTATCAATATTGGCCGGGGAAAAATATTTAACATCGGCGCTTGAATTGCCCGCCGATGCTACCACGACGCATCCTTTCGCATAGGCATAATTAACGGCATCTGTTATTACTTGGCTGCTTCCCGACCCGCCCCAGGAATTGCTTAAAACATCCGCGCCGTTATTGGCGGCATAATAAATACATTTGACTAATGCAGCGTCAGTGCCGTAACCGAAATCATCAAGCCCCTTTACCGGCATGATCTTTGCTTTGGGAGATAGTCCGATAATGCCGATCTTATTATTGCCTATTGCGGCTATGGTGCCCGCGCAGTGGGTGCCATGGCCAAAACCATCCTTGGGGTCATTACTATCATTGACAAAATCCCAACCCCTGACATCATCCACATAACCGTTACCGTCGTCATCTATGCCGTTACCGGGTTTTTCTCTTGTATTTATCCAGATATTACCGGATATATCTTCGTGGGTATGATCAACTCCGGTATCGATTACAGCTACGATCACCCCCTCACCTAACGATAATCGCCAAGCCTTATCTGCCTGGATCTTCTTGAGGCCCCACATGTCTTCGTAGGCCTGCCCCCAGGCGCCTTTAGTCCAGGTATTAGTATGGTTAGGGTCTACATACGCGTCATTAGGCAGGACATATGGCCAGCTGGGCAGAGGAGGAGGCCCAAGGATAGGAGAAGATTGCTCTACTTTACGCACATAATTCGGCTCTGCGTATTCTACCGCGGGATGAGCGGAGTAATCTTCAGCTATCGCGACGATATTGACTGAGCTATTGGTTTTAAGAATATAGGTGTTTGTTAAATCGGGAGTAGTTACTGAGTTATCCGCCCGGGATTGTCTCTGGGCTAAATGAGCGATAAGCTCTTCTTCGGCGCTGATCTGGTTTTTCAGTGTTTCTTTTTGCGCTTCTATCTTGGCGACATAATCTTTATATTCCTTGGAATCTTTATCCATCTGCCAATACCAGCTATCGTGTTGAGAATCAAGGCCGGCTAATTTCTGTTGCAGGCTCTTAAGCATATCCTCGGGGCTACCCGGGCTTTGGAAAATCCCTTCTATGGAAGTAACGTCATATTGAGCGTTTAGCTCACTGAGTTCATCCATGGTTTTTCCGTCTTTGATCTTTACGATAAGCTCTCCCGGGGCAAACGCGGGGGTTTGAGGCTGTTGGGGCTGGGATGGAAGCTGTGTGTCCTGTGATGAAACAGCTTGCTGCTCGATTACCGCTTGGCTATTGTCAACTAAAGCGAATGCGGGGGTACACAAAAAACACACAGCCGCAATACCGGCTAAGAATACCGCCTTCTTTATATTCTCCATAATTTGTATCCTCCTTAAAATAAAAAAAGGTATACGCTTACATTTCGTATACCTCCAAATTTACTACGCATAGAAATCCGAACAATTGACTAGATTATTCATCAAAGCATAACCTTTTATTTACCTTATGTCAATATTAAAAGCCCACTAAAATGCCTGTCCACAAAGTAACTGTCACCGCTTCCGGGTTATCGGTGCTCGGTGTTCGGTTATCGAGAACCGAATACGTCCCCCATTTCACTCCTATTTGTCATTCCCGCATGCTTTTAGCGGGAATCTGCTTTTTGAATTAAGTAATGTGTCCCCGGAACTCCATATTACTAAAATTGTTGCATTAGAAACTTGAATGTAAGCAGTCACCGTCTTTCTAAGATAGTTATAGAAAACGTCTTGTTATCTTTTAATTTCTTATTTTGTTAGTTATTCTTGGAGGGTTGTTTCCAGCAAAGTCGAGGTTTAAAACTAGCAAGTTCGTTATATTTAATTAGTCCTTCATGCTGAAGCCTTCCTACTACAATACCCGGACCAACACCTATCTTTTTTGCAAAATTATTTACGGTAGAATGGTTAAAATCGTCTTTTAATATAAATTCATTGTACTCGTTACGAGGGACAAGAAAGTCTTCAGCAAATTGATCCGCTTCTTTCTCCATGTCATTTTGATCAAATTTATTTCTATCCTCAATAAAAACATCCTTTCTTCCATGCAACAAGATATGTGCTGCTTCATGAAAAAAAGAAAACCATAAAATATCTTCATATTTATTTAAAAGGGAGAGCTGAATTACTGCCTTATCTTTTAACCAACGGGTGGCCCCATTGACTTTTAATTTAGGCAATTCTTGAATGATAACTAACGCCACTCCAGATTCTGCACAAAGCTTTCCCCAATGAGGTAAAATTGATGGAGTATCAGGAGTAATTGTCATTTCCCGAATTTTATATAAGGATTCCTTAAATTTATTTTTATCATAGGGTTTACACTCAACCGATTGTGCCTCTAACTCTCCCTTTCTAAGCCATGCACAAAGCGTCCAAGGATCTGTTTGAATCTTCTTCGATTTTCGGAAAATCGCGGAAGAACAACTAACGCTCAGTTCCTTCGGTGATGCAACTCCCATAAAAGATAACAACTCTTGCAATTGAGCCACTGCATTATCATGTTTCTGCATCCATCCATTTTTAATAATGCTTTCAATTGGAAAGTTTTCTAGCCAATTAATTTGTTTTTCTAAAGCTTTAACCTCTTCAATACGAACTAAAGATTCTCGATAATTTTTTTCAAGATTATTCCAAAAGCTTGCTGACATACCAAGTACTCGCTCAAACTGTAACGCAGTTTCCGGAGTTACTCCTTGTTTACCATTTACTATATCGCTTATTGTTTTCTCTGGCCGACCCGTTCTATCGGCTAGTTCAACCTGAGTCATTCCTAAATGATTAAGTAATTCACTAATAGTAACACCGGGAGGAACAGCATAATCAGGGCTATATTTGAAAGGTTTCGATTTATCCGTCATAATTAATGATAATCCGCTACTTCGATAATAGTTATTTCGGTAACCTTAGTTAAATCAATTGCCCCAGTTTCAGTTTTAGGAATTGGATCATTGCTTGGTTCAAAAATCAATCGTTTGTTTCCATTAAGATCAACAGCCCATTGACCTTCACGATCATTAACCAATTTATGACGCCTTGGAGGAGGTGAATCAGAAATATCAGCTAAAAAATTAACCGCTCTCAACTCTACTAATCTTTGCTGAATCTTTTTCGAAAGATGACCATATTTCTTTTGCAGTTCTCTATCCGAATTAAAAATTCTCATATCTTTATTGCTACTAAAGTATATATCCATACATTAACCTTGTCAAGTAAAAATTAACATCAAGGGTTAACCAAATTAATGTTTTAATTTACTTTTTCTACAACTCTACTCTTATTCTAAAACCAGCTTAATTCAAAAGAAGTAAGAACTCTCCTGTCTTCTTAAATTATTTTAATTTTTTATCAACCTCGAACTTATTTTGAGTCCACCATTCATTCGCGGCTTCAAAACCAAAGACATCATTGCTTATGTGCCCTGTTATCGCATCAAATGATTCCAAAGCTTCTTTTCTTACTTCCATATCAGGATCATTATTCATACTTTCTAAAAGGGCTTCTGCGGAACTTTTTTCTTTTTTACCCTGAAGCAATTGAGCTGCTTTTACCCTAATTAACCAATTATCATTCTTTAAATTAAAAATAAGTCTATCCCTAGTCATATCATTATCTTTTAATTCACTCCCCAGGGGACCTTTATATGAAATAGACGCCCCTTTCACACTAGTCATTGTCGCAAAAAATACCTTAACTCGCTTTATTTCTGACACTGCCGCCGACATCAATTCTGGTTTTACAGAATCTTTAGCAATGCGCTCCAATTCTTTATAAGCAGCCACATCTCTGTTTGCAATAACCATATCCCCCAATTCTATTAGCCTGTTTCGGTCTTTTAATTTAGCAACTTCAAGATTAAAAGTGTTATAATCAATTGTATATTTTGTTTTTAAATCCTCTGAAAATCGTTTAACTGAATCTAATTCTTTGTTTATTCCTTCTTTAAAACTATCTATTTCTGGTCGAACTTGATTTGCAAGAATATCTTCGGCTTCAGTATTAGCTACCTCAGTTAAAGTTTGTCTTATGCGAGGCTCTTCAAATTGTTTAGTTATAAGTTCTATAATTTGATTCTTAGTAACATTTACTACATTTTTATAGATTTCTCTTAAACTAAGCCCAACTGCAAACCCCCATAAAACTACAATAACACCAATCCAAAACCATATCACCTTGATTAACTTATTCCAAGTTTTCTGAAAAATATTATTCGCTATCCGCCTTTCATTATTTACTAATAATTCTTTCTCATTTTCCATTTCTTCTAATTTCTCTCGAGTATATTGTAAAATATCAATGCCACATTTTAAACATTTTTGTAGGTTATTACCTTCAAATGGATTACCACAATTAGGACATTTTTCATTCATAGTTCCACCTTTTTGAGAAATTTAATCTTTTATTATTGGGTTACAGTCATATTTTCCTAAACCCAGAGTAGTCCCTTTTCCATTTGTGGGGACAGAACAAGCCATCCCTACAAGCGATATAAATCTCATTATATGCCCATCTCGGCAGCATGGGGGAATTCGGGTAACACATCACTTAATCATCATAACAAAAACGGCAACCCCCTACCTGCATAGAAGATTGCCTAAAAATTGACCAAGTCCAGCTTCATTGTCCCCCCTGTGTCACATATGCGTATTATAGCACTTTCATGGTATCATTTAAGAGTTATTTTAGGGCAAGCAAGGTGACAGTCACAAAAAGCGTGACAGTCACCTTGCTTTGATATGATGTGGTTAATTTTAAAGTCTAAAGTATAAATAACAAAGGAAGATTTAAGGCTTAAGGCTAAATTTTAAAATTGAACCTTTATTCTTGCATTTCTTTGGATTCCCGCTTTCGCCCGCCACTAAAGCTTTTGCGGGCTCGCGGGAATGACATGGCTTTGATTCTTCCTGCCGGCAGGTAGGAAATTTAAAATTTGATCTTTAATCTTTGAATTTCCTTTGATATTTAGACTTTATACTTTAGACTTTGCTCGCGCGCAGCTATATAAAAATGAACTACTCTAAAAAAAGCAAGGTGACAATCACAAACAGCGTGACAGTCACCTTGCTTTAAACAATTACAGAGAATAGCGAAGCCTGGTATCTACAACCCTACCACAAATTCTTTTTCATCCAGGCGTCAGCGCCCTGCGCCGCTTTCCAGTCTTCTTTTACGCCTTCTTTGGCGCCTTCTGCCGCGCCTTTGGTGGTCTTACATACCGTGTTACAACCGCCGAGCAACACCAGACAGTAAAAAAGGCCTAAAGCGATACATAATCCCTTCGTCTTCATCCCTGCTCCTTTTTTATAAATTTACCCAGCCGCGCTTTTACCCGCTCTATACCTAAATAATAGATAACTTCAAAAAGGCCCGGGCCGATGGTCTTGCCGGTAAGGGCCACTCTGATCGGATGAATTAAAACCTTAGGCTCAAGATCGAGCTCCTTTGCCATCGCGCGGAAACCCGCTTCAATATTGGCAATATCGTAAACCTCTAAGCTCTCCAGCCTTTTAATAAAAAGTCCGAACTCTTTTGAGAGGTCTTTCGATAAGAATTTCTCCTGCGCCGCCGGGTCGATCACCGGCTCCCGCACAAAGAAGAAATCCGCCCAATCGGCAAAATCGCTGATCGTCGTAAGCCTCCCCTGGAACAATTTTACCAAAGAAACCACATAATTTCTATCAAAATTATCTTTATCGATATATTTCTTCTCAACTAACGCAGGGATAACTTCATCGGTCAACTTCTCAGGGTCCTCATTTTTCAAATACTGGTTGTTCATCCAGTCCAGCTTATCCAGGTCAAGCACCGCCGCTGTCTTATTGATATTCTTCAGGTCATAGAGTTTGATCGCTTCATCCATACTGACGATCTCGCGGTTTCCTCCCGGAGACCATCCCAGGAGCAGTAAATAATTGTCCAGCGCCGCGGAAAGATAGCCCATCGCGTGGAATTCCGAGATCGCGGTGGCGCCTTTACGCTTAGAAAGCCTGCCGCCTGCCTTTGATAATATTAAAGGAAGGTGCGCGAATTCCGGCACCGGGAACCCCAGCGCTTTATATAAAAGTATCTGCTTGGGAGTATTGGAAATATGGTCGTCGCCCCTGATAACATGAGTTATTTTCATTTGGGCGTCATCGACCACGCAGGCGAAATTATAGGTCGGCGTGCCGTCGGATTTGATCAGGACCTGGTCTTTGATGGTTTCAGCGTCAAACTCGATCTCTCCCCTGATCAGGTCATTGATCTTGATCTTCTGGGGTGTGACCTTAAAAATTATGGCATCTTGTTTTTTATTAACGATCTTCTGCGCCTGTTCATCATCGGAGGAAGCCACGTACGCTAAACCCGCGTCAACCAGCTTTTTGGCGTACTGGTGGTAGATCTCAAAGCGCTCGCTCTGATAATAGATCTCATCCCACTCAAAACCCAGCCATTTCAAGCTGTATACGATCTCATCCAGGTATTCCTTCTTTGAACGCTCCCGGTCGGTATCTTCTATCCTTAAAACAAATATTCCCTTTTTTGCTTTCGCGTAAAGCCAATTAAATAACGCAGTGCGCGCTCCGCCGATGTGCAGATTTCCCGTCGGACTGGGAGCAAAGCGTACCCTAACCATTTTTTTCTCCTGACTTTTTATTTGCCTCTGTAACGAGCGCGATACCGGCTGAGAGCGCCCGTTTATTTATCTCAATGAGGTCTTTTTTGTGCGCGGGGGCTATTTCCTCGATCACCCGCGCGATATTCTCAACTTCAACGATAGGGCGCCGGGCGATAAAGCACCCCAACGCGATCATATTCGCCACTTTCACATTCTCCAGCTTCAAGGCGATATCCGTAAAAGGATACCATAAATCAGAAGAATGCACAGCTAAATTATTCTTCACCAAAGTACTGTTTCCCACCAGCAGGCCTTTCGTTTTAAGCCGCGGCTTAAAACGCGCGTATGAAGGAGCGTTCATGACGATCAAGCTGTCGGCGACACTGATCGAAGGAGAGCCGATCTCTTCATCGGAAATAATCACCATACAATGCGCTGTCCCGCCCCTGACTTCGGCGCCATACGCGGGCAGCCAGGTAACAAAGCGGTTTTCCCGCATCGCGGCCTCTGCCAGGATCTTGCCTAAAAGCATGATACCCTGTCCTCCGGCGCCGGCGATAATGATCTTCTCCGTCATTTGATCCGTCCTAAAGGAAATTCTTTGAGCATAGTATTCTTTATCCAATCAAGGGCCTGCGCCGGCGGCATCTCCCAATACGTCGGGCACGGAGATATCACCTCGACCAGCGAGAAGCCGATACCGTCGATCTGGTTCTGGAACGCCTGCTTAATCGCTTTTTTAGCTTTTACTACTTCCTGCGGCGAATGCATAGAAACACGTTCGACATATTTAACGCCGTTCAACAAAGCCAGCATTTCTGAGATTTTGAGCGGATACCCCTGCAGCGCGGCGTCCCTGCCCAGCGGGGTCGTTGCCGTCTTTTGCTGCAAAAGCGTTGTCGGCGCCATCTGGCCGCCGGTCATCCCGTAAATGGCATTATTGATAAAAATGACGGTCAGTTTTTCTCCGCGGTTGGCGGCATGGATAGTCTCATTAGTCCCTATCGCCGCCAGATCACCGTCGCCCTGATAGGTAAAGACAATATTCCGCGGCCGCACGCGCTTTATCGCGGTTGCCACAGCCAGCGCCCGGCCGTGCGCTGCTTCCGAACAATCAAAATCCCAATAATCATAGGCGACCACCGCGCAGCCGACGGGAGCTACCGCGATCACGCTCTCCCGGATGCCCAGCTCGTCAATAACTTCAGCGACAAGCCGGTGCGCTATCCCATGCCCGCAGCCGGGACAATAGTGCGTGGATGACGCGCGTAACGCTCGAGGGTGGCTGTATATTTTATTCATCGATGTGATTTTTTGCCTGTTAAATGCTTAACCTTGACGATGATCTCTTTTTCCGACGGCACTCCGCCGCCGCCGCGCCCCAGGAACTCAACCGGGAACCTATCGCCTATTGATAAGCGGACATCTTCGATCATTTGTCCATAGGACATTTCCACAACCAGTAACGACCTTTTTTTCCTGCCGGCAGCTAATTTCTTGAATACGGCTTCGGGAAAAGGCCATAAGCTGATCGGCCGGATCAATCCGGCTTTGACGCCTTGAGCGCGTAAAGTTTTCACCGCGGTTTTAGCGATCCGCGCCATTGAGCCATAGGCGACCAAAATGATCTCGGCATCATCCGTCAGGATACTTTCAGCGCGCTGCTCTTTTTCTTTGATACGCTTGTATTTCTTTTGTAAAAGTAAATTAAATTCCTCTAATTTTCCTTCATGCAAATAAAACGATTTGACGACATTGGCCGGCCGGCCGGCGCATCCGCTCAATGCCCAGTCTTTTTTATACTCGCTACTTTCAGCTGCTGCCTGAGTGAGCTCTAAAGGCTCCATCATCTGACCGAGCATCCCGTCTCCCAGGACAATAACGGGGGTACGGTACTTATCCGCCAGATCAAAGGCGTCTCTCATGCCATAATAGGCTTCATGCACCGTTGCAGGCGCTAAAACGATCGAATGGTAATCGCCGTGCCCGCAGCGGGTCGCCTGAAAATAATCCGATTGGGAAGGAGCGATATTGCCTAATCCGGGGCCGCCGCGCATCATGTTCACGATCACCGCGGGCAACTCAGCGCCCGCGATATAAGAGATGCCTTCCTGCTTCAGGCTCATCCCCGGGCTGGATGATGAAGTCATCGCCCGCGCGCCCGCGGCAGATGCGCCGAAGACCATATTGATCGCGGCCAATTCCGATTCCGCCTGGATGAAGACTCCGCCTGCCTGCGGCATATATTTTGCCATATAGGCGATCAGCTCATTTTGAGGCGTAATAGGATATCCCGCGTAAAAGCGGCATCCCGCCTGGAGAGCTCCGGCAGCAATAGCCTCGTTGCCTGTCATTAGAATTCGTTTAGTCATAGCACAGTCACCGGTCACAGGTCGCACAGCTCAGGTGACAGTCACCTGAGCTTCGACTTGAGACTTTCTATTTAAAAACCTCAATACAACAATCCGGGCACATGAGAGCGCACATCATACAGCCCAGGCACTCAGCATCATCTTTAAATTTGACCGGCCGGATACCCCGGGCATTTAAATCTTCATCCACCAGCAATGAGCCCTTGGGGCAAAAGCGGATGCATAAAAGACAGCCTTTACATCTATTCTTATCTATGGTTATCTTAGCCATGTTTTACGAGATCAGCTAAGGTGACAGTCACAAAAAACGTGACAGTCACCTTAGCTTCTTATCTATAGTTTTTTTAGCCATGTTTAAAAAGATTGCTTCGTCGCCCGCCAGAAAAACTTCGACGGGCTCCTCGCAATGACACATATCTCAATTATCGATGCTCGATACTCGGTGCTCGGTACCCGTGTTGGCTGATAACCGAGAGCCGATCACCGCACATGCTGCAATACCGCTTTAACAATCCCTTCCTTCGTCAAGCCGTATTTCTCTAACAAGATCTCTCTTTTTCCGTGCTGAAGGAATTCCGAAGGTAACCCTATCCTGACGACCTGCTTATTGATCGCTTCGCTGACCGCGCTGCCAAAACCACCGTCGATGACTCCTTCTTCTATACTGAATATATATTTATACTTTGCCGCGGCATCCTTAAACAAAGCGACGTCCAATGGTTTTACAAAACGCCCGTTTATGACCGTGACGGAAATTCCCTGCTTCTCTAACAAGGCGGCTGCTTCACAGGCGACCGTAACCATGCTCCCTAAGGCGATCAGGCAGCAATTCTTTCCCGTCCTGATCACTTCAGCCTTGCCTTTTTCTAAAGCGCTCCCCTGCCGGTCGGAGACCGGGCATATTCCTTTAGGATAGCGTATCACCGACGGCATATCCGAGCCGCAAGCCAGTTCAAGCATTTTCTCAAATTCCGCAGCGTCGGCAGGCGCCATGATCGTCAGGTTCGGGATAGTGCGCAAAAACGCGATATCATAAATACCCTGATGCGTCGCGCCGTCTTCTCCAACAACGCCGGCGCGGTCAAGAGCGAAAACCACCGGTAATTTCTGCAGCGCCACATCTTCGACGACCTGGTCGATTGCCCGCTGCAGAAAAGTAGAATATATCGCCACGACCGGCCTAAAGCCTCCGGCGGCCAATCCTCCGGCAAAACAGACCGCGTGGGCTTCGGCAATGCCTACATCAAAGAAGCGCTCAGGAAAACGGTCCCGGAATTTATCCAAGCCCGTACCTTCCGGCATCGCGGCAGTGATCGCCACGATCCTGGGGTTCTCCTCCGCCATAGCGACAATTTTATTGCTGAAGACTTCCGTGTAGCTCTTGGCCCCGGAAGATCCACCGGCGAGAGGCTTTCCGGTAGCTATTTCAAAAGGCCCGGCGCTGTGAAAGCGTACCGGGTCATTTTCCGCCGGCGCGTAACCCTTGCCCTTCTTCGTAATGATATGCACGAGGCGCGGCCCTTTAATATTCAGGATGTTCTTGAGCGCCGGGATAAGCGTATGCAGGTTATGCCCGTCGAAGGGGCCGAAATAACGAAAGCCTAATTCTTCAAAGAGCATTCCCGGAACAAAGAGCCCCTTCAGGCCTTCTTCGAATTTATTGGCGATGGTGATCAAACGGCGGCCTTTAGGGATACGCGATTTCACAAAGCCTTCAAGAGAATCCCTGAAACGGTTATAGAGCGGCAATGAAATGACCTTGTTCAGATAGGTGCTTAACGAGCCGACATTAGGAGCGATACTTAATTCATTGGTATTCAAAACGATGAGGATGTCTTTTTTCAGATGGCCCGCGTTATTCAGGCCCTCAAAGCATAAGCCCCCGCTCAAGGAGCCGTCGCCGATGACCGCGGCAACCCTATACGACTGCTTCTGGCTGTCCCGGGCGGCGACTAACCCGAGTGACAGGGAAATAGCGTTGGAGGAGTGTCCGGTAGTAAAAATATCGTAGGGCGACTCTTCTTTACAGGGGAAGCCCGTTATCCCCAGGTGCTTGCGCAGGCTGTCGAAATTCTTATTACGCCCGGTGAGTATTTTATGCGCGTAGGCCTGGTGGCCGACGTCAAAAACGATCTTATCTTCAGGGGCGTTAAAACAATAATGCAGCGCCATGATCAACTCCACCGTCCCGAGGCTGGAGGCCAAATGGCCTCCGTTCCTGGAAACGACATCGATCATGCGTTTACGCACCTGCGCGGCCAATTGAGACAACTGGTCAAAGGTGAGCTTTTTGAGGTCCGCGGGGCACTCTATAGAATCAAGAGAGACGCGGCAGCCGCACGAAGCTACAGAAGGTTTAGGTATTTCTTTTTTTATCATCGTCCTCTTCCACCTGGCCCTCATCAAAGGCTTTTAATTCGAATTCGCCTTTTTTGTTCTTGACCAGCATATCGATCTTTTTCTTAGCCGTATCCAGGCGCTGGGAGCACAGGCGCGATAATTCAATGCCGTCCTGATATTTCTTTAACGCCTCATCGAGCGACAAATCGCCTTTTTCCAGGTCTTCGACTATCTTTTCCAGCTTCTTTAACGCGTCTTCAAATTTTGTTTCCGACATTCTTCCCCCCTGTTTATTACACTGAATATAACCGTATATTAATTCTAAAGTATAAAGTCTAAATAACAAAGCAAGGCTAAAGATTTAAGGTTAAATTTTAAAATTAAACCTTTGACCTTTGAATTTCCTTTGTTCTTTAACCTTTATACTTATTCTCCATCCTTCTCAACTTCTTCCACTCTACTTATCACGCTCCCCTGATGGAGCCGCGTTTTAATAACATCGTCCTTCTTAAGCACGGATGCGTCTTTGACAACGCTTAACCCGGGGACTTTAAAAGTAACGCTATAGCCGCGCGAGAGGATATTCAAAGGATTCAAATTCGATAATTTTTCTATTGCCTTGGTAAAACCCGATTCTTTCAACGCGAGCGAATGCCTGAGGAGGACATACATCTGCCTTGCCAGGTCAAGCGCCTTTGTCTTGTATTGCGGGATCAAAACAACCGGATTCAACAAAGAGAGCTTCTTTATCGTCGATTCCAGCTGCCGCGCGTTTAATTCCAGCGCGTGATCGCACGCTATGCGCAACCGGTGCGCCAAGCCGTCCAAGTCTTCCTGCAGGCCGACAGAAAGATCGGACAACGATCTCTTAAGCTGTTTTACCAAAGCTTCGAGCTGTTCCAGTAAATCTTCTTTTTTAGGGATGACCATTTCCGCCGCGACCGACGGAGTTGCCGCGCGCTTATCGGCGACAAGATCGGCGACGGTCCAGTCCCGCTCATGGCCTACCGCGGAAATGACCGGTATCGCTGAACGGTATATTGCCCGCGCGACGATCTCCTCATTAAAAGCCCATAGATCCTCAATACTGCCGCCGCCGCGGCCGACGATCATCACGTCGATATTTCCCCAGCGGTTAAACTCATCGATCGCCTGGGCGATCTCTTCTTTTGCGCCTTCCCCCTGGACGCGCACGGGATTTATAATGATATGCACATCCTTAAAGCGCCCATTGAGGACCTTGAGCATATCGCGGACCGCCGCTCCCGTCGGAGAGGTCACCACCCCGATACGCGACGGAAGATAGGGGATGGGCTTTTTACCCTCAGGGGCGAACAATCCCTCTTTTTCCAGCTTTTCTTTCAATTGCTCCAGCGCCAGCTGCAGGCTCCCGATACCTTTGGGCTCGAGGCTTTCGACATACAGCTGGTATTTGCCGTCTTTCTCATAAACGCTCACCCGCCCGAAACAGATCACCTTCATGCCGTCCTTGATCTCAACTTTAAGGGCGCGGGAAAAAGAATAGAATATCACGCATTTCAAAATACTTTTATCGTCTTTAAGGGAGAAGAAAACCGTTCCGGTAGAGATCCGCGACACTCCCGAGATCTCCCCTTCCACCCAAATTTCGTTAAAGGTGCTTTCCAAGGTGAATTTTATCCCCTGGGTAATTTCCGAAACCGAGAAAACATGCCTGTCAGGTTTTTTTTCACCGGGTTGAGAAAAAAGGTCATGAGTCATATCTTTATTTTTATTCACTCTGCTCTTGCGTTTGCGTATCAACGGATGGTTCATCTTTCAGCACCGCGGCGGGTACCGGCTTCTTCGCTTCAGGCTGCGCCGGGGCCGCGGGTTTATGCTCCAAGCCGTTCTTTATTGCCGCGGGAGCCGTTAACTCCTGCGCGGCAGGCGCGGCCGCCCCGTTCTTTACCGCAGGGGCTTTCCTAGCTTCAGGCTGCTGAGCAACAGGCGCGTTGTTTTGCGCCGCCGGGGCAGAAGCAACAGGCTTCTCTCCATTTGATTCCACAGTACCCGCAGGCGCTTCCACGGCTTTTTGCTCTTCGACAACGACTACAGGCGGCTCAGGCTCCTTTGGCTTCTTCTTTAAAATGATCATATTGACGGAATAGGGATTAACGATAAATGATTCCCGGTAATTGCCGTTGACCACGACCTCTTTTTCCTCGATAGGGACAAAATTACAATTCATGCTGCAGGAGGAATCAATAATATAACGCTGGTATATATACTTCGCCTTCTCTGCCGCCGCAGAAGGCTGCTCCTGGCGGGGGGCATCCCCCGCGGCGCTCAGGCGGTTAAGGTTCTTGACCGTCACATCGATCTTGCGCGCGTAAAACTTGTATTTTGTGGCGCGGTCGTTTAATTCCTGGGCGCGCTTGAGTATGTTCTTAACCTTGTTATACTTATTGTGGGCGTGCATGCGCGAGAAATCCAATTCCTTACGCATGATCTTCTCGAGCTGGTTCTGGCTCAGGAGACTGACCATAATGGCGCGTTCGGCCTTATTCAAACTGGCGATATTCCTCGTCAGGTAATTGGTAAAAATATCCGGGTCGATATAATTATAGACCAGGATAACGACTTCATTGTCTTTTTTCGTGGCTATGAGGTCGATAAATTCGTCGCCGGCCTTTGAAGATGACGCCACCAAAGTATTACCGAGGGTTGAAAGCATGCGGAACATATTATATATCGACTTATGCCCTCCCTGGTAATTCGGGGAATCCTGCTCAAACCAGAAAACGCCGACGTTACGTTTGACCCCTTCCATATTGTCCTGAAAATCTTCCAATGAAAAGAACAGCTGGTAATCAAGCCCCGCCTTATACATGTTCTTGATCCTGCTGGGGATATAGCTGGCGCAGACGAATGAATTTTCTTTGCGTTCGGAAAGGACATTATCGCCGCTGTCGAAATTCCATTCGTCGACAATGAGCGGGATATCCTTATTCAGTTTAAAATAACTGAGCCAGTCGCGCACGAGCGCCGGAGGCGTCTTGTTATATGAAGTTATTTCGCGCTCTACCGAAGGATCGGTCGAATACGCGTGCCAGGAGATGAAATCCAGAGGCAATTTGTAACGGAAGCAAAACTTGATCAGCTCATAGATCAGGCTGTTCTCGGGGTTAACGATAGCGTTACCGTCGAAGTTCTGGAACCACCAGCTCGTGCTCGGGCCGCCGACGGGGATCGAGGCCTTGGTCTCATTCTCAAGTTCCCGCGCGGCTTCCGCGACCGCTTTATAAAGGTTTAAATATTCCTGCTTTCTGCCTAAAAAAAAGTCCCCCAGGTCGGGAGCGCTCCAGACTTCATACCAGATATTATATTTCTTATTGCAGCTTAAATCCCTGATCCTGCTCTTGACGAGCTTTTTAAAGGCGTTCAGGTTCCAGGGCGCGCTTTTTTTATCGAGGACTTTCCCCAGGCCCGGAGGCATGCCGAAGAGGTCCAGGATAACGGTGCCGCCGGCGTCGCTGACTTTTTTAATGATCCATTCGTAATTGGCGATAAGCTTTTCCTGCGCCGCTTTGTCTTTAGCCAGCTGGTTGATCTGCCAAAGGTTGTATTGCAGCCGGTACATGCCCTTGAAACCGACATCGGTCGCCCATGATTCCAGGACATTCTTCGCCGCGAGCTCCTGCGGCCAGGAAATATCGTTATGGTAACCGCGGCCGCTCAGGTCGATGCTCGGCTTAAATACCGAGGGGAGCACGCTGACATTGGATGAGACATCAATCGTGAATTCAAGGTCGTTGTCCTGCCCGAAAGCAAAGGGAGCAAAGGGCCTTGAAAAAAAACAAGCGCCCAGGTAAAGGGCACACGCGAACATAAGGCTTTGAGGCCGGGAGAAAAAGATCTTTTTAAGATTATTCATTTAACTTTTTTTGTATTCTGACGATCGACTGCGCCTTGCCGGTTGAATCGTCGATCGCAATGACCGCGCCGTGAAGCTGGATATTATTTTCAGCGACTTCGAAACGTACCGGCACCGAAGTAACGAACTTTTCCAGGACGTCTTCGACCCTTCTGCCGATGACCGAGTCATACGGACCCGTCATGCCCGCGTCCGTCAGGTACGCGGTCCCTTGAGGCAATATCTTCTCATCCGCGGTCTGGATATGCGTATGGGTCCCCAGGACCGCCGAAACCTTACCGTCAAGGTACCACCCAAGCGCTACTTTTTCCGAAGTTGCCTCCGCGTGGATATCGACAATAATATTGCGCGTTGTTTTCGATATCTCCTCCACTGCTTCACGCGTCGTCCGGAAAGGGCATTCGAGCGGCTCCATAAAAACCCTGCCCAGGACATTGATCACCCCGAGCTTTACGCCGTTCTTCAAGGTAAAGATCCCAAAACCATAACCGGGAGCGCCCAGAGGGAAATTAAGCGGGCGCACGATGCGCCGTTCTTCCCGAATGATCTCAAAGACTTCTTTCTTTTTCCAGATATGGTCGCCGGTCGTCAATACGTCAACCCCGCCGTCAAAAAGCTCACCAGCTACCCTGGCGTTCACTCCTGAGCCGCCGGCGGCGTTTTCAGCGTTAGCGACCACAAAATCAAGCGCGTATTCCTTTTTAAGGACGGGCACCAGCTGTTTGATCGCTGCCCTGCCGGGGCTTCCGACGATATCGCCGATAAAGAGTATATTCATATATGCTTAAATTTTAAAGTATAAAGTCTAAATAACAAAGCAAGGTTAAAGATTTAAGGTTAAATTTCAAATTACCTGCCGGCAGGCAGGGCCCTTTGACCTTTGAATTTCCTTTGTTATTTAAACTTTAACCTTTAGACTTAACCTGTTATTACTTCGCGTACTCGATAGCCCTGGTTTCCCGGATCACGGTCACCTTGATCTGGCCGGGATATTCCATGCCCTCTTCGATCTTCTTGCGGATCTCTCTGGCAAGGTTGACCGCGTCATTATCCGAGATCTTTTCCGGCTGCACGACAACCCTGATCTCACGGCCTGCCTGTATGGCAAAAGACTTTTCCACGCCTTTAAAGACATTCGCGATGGACTCAAGCTTCTCCAGCCGCTTAATGTATGTCTCAAGCGTCTCTCTGCGGGCGCCGGGACGGGCCGCGCTGATAGCATCAGCCGCGACCGCTAAAACAGCGTAAAAACTTTTCGCTTCAGTTTCTTCGTGATGCGCCTCAATAGCGTGTATGACTTCAAAAGACTCGTTAAATTTCTTAGCCAGGTCGGCGCCGAGCTTGGCGTGCGTGCCTTCAACCTGATGGTCAACGGCCTTGCCGATATCATGCAGCAAGCCGATACGCTTTGCCAACTTAAAATCCAACCCTAATTCCGAGGCCATGACCCCGATAAGAAAAGATACTTCCTTGGAATGCTGCAGGGCATTCTGGCCAAAGCTGGTCCGGTATTTCAAACGGCCCAACAGCTTGATTATTTCAACATGCAGCCCGTCGACTCCGGCATCGAACGCGGCGCGTTCGCCCTCCTCGCGGATCTTCTCATCCATCTCCTGCTTTGTTTTCTCGACGACTTCTTCGATCCTCCCCGGGTGTATCCTTCCGTCATTGATCAGCTTCTCCAGGCTCAAGCGCGCGACTTCCCTGCGTACCGTATCAAAGCAGGAGAGCGTTACCGCTTCAGGGGTATCATCGATAATAACATCGACGCCCGTCGCCATTTCAAAAGCGCGGATATTACGGCCTTCACGCCCGATAACCCGGCCTTTCATTTCATCGCTGGGAAGCGTGACAACGCTTACGGTCGACTCAACCGCGTGATCCGCCGCGCAGCGCTGGATGGAAAGGCTGATGATCTCTTTGGCTTTTTTATCGGCGCTGCTGCGCAGCTCTTCTTCCTGCCGCTTTATCAAGACCGCTTTCTCGGAATTTAATTCATCGCTTAAACGGGAAAGCAGGATCTGCCGCGCTTCCTCGATGGAAAGCGAAGAGATCTTTTGCAGCCGCTCCTTCTCTTCCGCGATGAGTTGATGCAGCTGGTTGTCCTTTGCCTTAACGCCTTCTTCCTGCCGCTTCACGCCTTCCTGGCGCTGCTCGATCTCTTTTTCTTTCTTTTCCAAAAGGTCGAGCCTGCGGTCGATATTCTCCTCTTTCTGGGTAAGCCGTTTCTCTAAATTAAATATTTCCTGCCGCCTGTCTTTGGTCTCTTTCTCGAAGTCCTGCCTCATCCGGTACAAGAGGTCCTTTGCTTCCAACTCCGCGCCGCGGCGGCGGTCTTCCACTTCTTTTTTACCCTGCTCCAGGATATGTTTTACGGTGGTCTCGGCATCCTGGATCTTTTTTTCAGCAACATACCGTCTTAAAAAATACCCCACAAACGCCGCTACTGCGGCAATAACAATAAAAAGCACTATATTCATCAACATCGATTACTCAACCTCCTTCAAGCTATCGCGTTAAACAGCGCTTCATTAACACCAATAGCTCACAACTAATGCCATTTTCATGATATTCTTGCGTTTTAACGCCATGGCATTACCGTTGCAGTTTTAGTTTACCGTGAGATTGCAATTGTTGTTTCTGCTTGCTCGTTTACCCGGGTACGTCCGTTGATCTTAAGCACAAACGACTTTATCAACGCTTACGTCAGTGGGAGTAGAAGGGATACGTGGCAGGATTTGAAAATCAAATGCCAAGCCAATAGAGGTTACTTTCGAAGGAATATTACTCAAGAAGCGGTCATAATAGCCCTTGCCGCGGCCTAATCGATTGCCTTTTTTATTAAACGCCAGCCCCGGCACAATGACAAGGCTTATATTTTCTCCAGGAAAAGGCTTCTTAACCACAGGTTCCCATATACCATACGGGCCTTTTTGGAGTTTTGCCTTATTATCCAACAAACAGGCTACTATAGTTTTATCCCAACAAACAGGTACCAGGATCATTTTACCTAAAATTTGCGCTTCTTTTATCATCTCCGTTGTATCCACCTCGCCAACCACTGATATATAAAACATTACTATCTTTGCTTTCTTGAACGCTTTTTCACTAAAAAGTTTTTCTTTTATTTTCCGGCTCTTTATAACGCGGTCTTCCTCCTTCTGTCTTTTTAGCTTAATTAAAATTTTATTACGAATTAGCTGTTTTGTCAATGCTACATCTTTAAGTGCCCTATGCTCTTTTATAATTTCCGGCTTATTTTTCATTGAACGCTTATTTTACGCGGTTTTCCTGTTTTTTTATGATCTTGCGGAGGCTGAATTTTCTTCAACTTCTCCACGCGGTTCTTTTTCTCAAGCTCGCGGTAGATCAATATCCAGGCGCAGTCTTTTTCTTTATCCGCTTCGCATTTACCCTTATCCGCGCCGCCGCAGGGGCCGTTCAACAAGCCTTTCGCGCATAAGGTGACCGGGCAGATACCCCCCGTATCCTGTAAAACACAAGCGCCGCATAAAGAGCATTTTTCAACAAAAGCCCCTTGAGCGTCAACTACGGCGCCGAATAAACTATTACAGGCAGGCACAACCGTCAAACCCAAACGGTCGTTATCTTTGGCAGACTGCACGCCTAAACCACAGGAGAGGACAACAACCGCCTCGGCTTCCCGCAAAGCTTTCATCTGTTTGGCAAATTCCGTCTTTATCTGCGCGGCAACACAGGGAGCGTCGGGAATGCAACTTCCGACGACAGAGAAGCCGGCTGATTCCAACTGCTTTTGCATCTGCTCAATTTCATGCTTACCGCCAGTCTTACACGTAGTAGCGCATTCTCCGCAACCCACAAGAAATATTTTCTTACAGCCCTTGAGGCTGTCGGTGATCTCTGTAATTGTTTTTTGTTGAGTAACGATCATAAAATTTTCTCTCTTTTACGCATAGAAAACCTTATCCCGAACTGCCCTGCTTTTACTGCCGGCAGCGAGGGATGAAATTATACTCATTCTTAACTATAAATTTTATCATGCTTTAGATGTTGTAACAAGGGAAAATATCGACAGCCCTCTTGTCATGCCCGCGTGTTTACTCGGCTCTAAGCGGGCCCCGTTAGAGCTATGCAAGAGAACGGGAATGACGCTGGGGAAGTAACTAAGAGAAACAGGGGCAATGTGTGGATATCGTTAATTAAGGATATGAAAGATAACGAAGGCATTGTTAAATAAGAGAAGCGGGCATAACCCAATCTATAACCGCTGATGTTTCAATTAGATTAATCCCTGATTAAAACAGACCTTCTGATTTACACCCAGCGCAGATCGCATCCAGCCTCATTGGAATGGCTGGGTACGCCGCTTGCTGCCTGCGCACCCCGCGTTGATCGGAGTTGCGCGGGTACGCCGCTTGCTGCGGCGGAATGGCGCGGGTATGCGCCTTTCTGGCGCAAAAAAAAACCCCACCGTGCCGTTAGACATGATGGGTGTGAACCGTTTTGGTTACAGGTGGGAACCGCCTCTTAAACGCCAAAGCGATAAGAGAGTTTTGGCTCCCTGTAATAAGGTGTTGGTTCACCAATCATCAAATTATCCAACGCACACCGCAGGGATATTTTCTTAATTCCTTTATTGACTATACTATACCACAGCGAGGAGAAATAGTCAAGGGAATTCTAAAACATAGATGCCCGCTTTCGCGGGCCCCGTTAGAAACGCAGTTTTTAACGGGGCGGGCATGACAGGGAAGAGTAGCCCGGTTATCGGTGACTCGGTTATAGGTGATCGGTGACTTTAACCGACAACCAATAACCGACCACCGAGCACCGAGTATCACCTCAACACAGCAGCGAATCGTTCGCGTAAAACTTCAGACGCCCCAGCGTGCAGCGGGGCTATTTGAGATTCAACCAGCGTCCCCTCATCAGAGCGATAAAGGCAGGAAATAGTCAATCCTTTAAATCCGACGGGTATCTGCTTGCCCTGATAACAATCAACGACCGCCGCCTCCCGCAGGAGCGCTCCCGCTTTTTCTTTGATCGCGCTTAAAATATCAGCGACCGGGACTCCCGCTTTTATGACCAGGCTTATGTCGCGGGATATCGCGGGATACGCCGGCATGGCCTTGAATTTCTTTTTAAGATCAGCCGCGGCGAAAATTTTTTCCAAAGAAAGCTCCGCGGCGAAAAGCGACCTATTCTTGATCTGGAATTGTTCAAGTATATTCTTGCGCAGCGCGTACATCTTACCGACGGGTTCACGCTTTACCAGCACCTCGATCTCGGCACAGCCCTCTTGCGCCCGAAAGCTGTAATCGCGGATCCCCGCTTGCGAAAAAACAGCTTCTATGATCCCCTTAACGTGTAACATGCCCATTTCATCCCGGAGGCGCCCCTCGGTGAGCCAGAAATTCCTCTCTCCGCATAAAACAAAGCTTACCACCGGCTTTTCTAAAACCTCCCCCTCTACGCGTGAAAACACATGCGCCACTTCAAAAATATTGACCAGCTCCTGATTTTGATTAAGGTTGCCGGCGGCGCAGCGCAGTAAGCTCGGGATAAGCGTCGTGCGCAGTACTCCCTGCTCCTCACTCAATGGATTTTGCAATGCTACCGGATCGGCAGAGCTGACACAGGATTTACGCAAGAAGGCGTCATCAACAAGGCTGTGCGTCACCACCTCAAAAAGCCCCAGGCTGGTTAAACAATCCTTTATGAGATCGGCCTCACTCAATGAATTGGTATAACGCGCCTGCGCGATGAACGCGGGCAGGCTCGCCGGAATATTATCATAGCCGAAGATACGCGCGGCCTCCTCCACCAGGTCCCTGTCGAGGCAAACATCCTGGCGAAAAGACGGGACTTGCGCGGAGAAAACATTTTTTGATTTAACGGAAACTTTAAAGCCTAAAGATATTAAAATACGCTTTACCTGTGCCGGCTCAATAACAACCCCCAGGAGCCGGTTAAGGGCCTCTAATTCCAACGATACCTGCCTGCCGGGGGCGTGCTGTATTCCCGAATGCTTCACCAACACGCAGCTGCCGCCTGCCGATCCCCCTATCAAAGCAAGCGCTTTTTGCGATGAAAAGTCGACATTCTCTGTGTCAACGCCCCGCTCAAAACGATAGGCCGACTCACTCTGAAGCCCTAAAGCCTGACGGCCGCGGCGGACCACAACAGGATTGAAGACCGCCGCTTCCAAAAGAATATTTTTTGTTCTCTCTCCCACTTCCGAATCTTTGCCACCCATCACCCCTGCCACCGCGACGGGCTTTTGCCGGTCAGCGATCACCAATATACCCGGATCGAGCTGTTTCTCCTGTCCGTTGATCATCGTTATTTTCTCACCCACCTCTGCGCGGCGCACAATAATAGATCCCCCGCTTAAGGTATCAAGGTCGAACGCGTGCAGCGGCTCTCCCCAGGTAAATAAAATATAATTCGTGATATCCACGATATTATTGACGCTGCGGCAGCCGATAAGCTCCAGTCGCCTCTGCAACCACTCAGGAGACGGCTCAACCGTAACTGCGGTAATGACCCGCGCCGTATAGAGCGGGCAGTCCTTTTTATCTTCAATTATAATATCAAAATGGGGCACGCCACTCGCCGACAGCTTGCTTCGCTCTTGTGTCTTGTGTCTTGTGTCTTGCGACAACTTTAATTTTTTACCTGTAATCGCCGCCACTTCCCGCGCGATACCGGCGACGCTCAACCAATCGGGGCGATTAGAGGTGATCTCTATTTCAATGACGGTATCACCGTCGCGCGCTTCCAAAGACGTCACCTCTAAGCCGGCCATGGTCAGCTTATCCGCCAACTCCCGCGGGGATATCGTTATATCGACAAACTCTTTTAACCAATTATAGGTAAGCTTCATATTTTATACCAGGTATTTAAAACTGTTTAAGAAAACGCAGGTCATTTTCATAAAACAGGCGGATATCATTGATCCCGTATTTGAGCATGGCGATCCTTTCAACCCCCATCCCGAAAGCAAATCCGGAATACTTTTTGGGGTCATAACCGACATGCTTGAAAACATTGGGGTGGATCATCCCCGAACCCAGGATCTCTATCCAGCCCTTCCTGCCGCAGGCCGAACAGCCTTTGGCTTTACATATAACGCAGGAAATATCGACTTCCGCCGAAGGTTCGGTAAAAGGGAAAAAATGCGGCCGAAAGCGCATAAGGATATCCTGTCCGAATACTTGTTTGGCGAAAAATTCCAATATTCCCTTCAGATCGGAAAACCTGATATTTTTGTCCACGATAAACCCTTCGATCTGGTTGAACATGAAGGAATGCGACGCGTCAACCGCGTCCGGACGATAAACCCTCCCCGGGACGACAACAGCTAAAGGAGGCCGCGCTTCCTTCATCACCCGGATCTGAACAGGAGAGGTATGGCTGCGTAATAAAAGGTTCTCGGCTTGCGGTTTTCGGTTATCGGAGTTGAGGTAAAAGGTGTCGAAGGCTTCGCGTGAAGGATGCTCCAGGGGAATATTAAGCCCGGTAAAATTATTAAACTCCGTCTCTACCTCAGGGCCTTCAATTATGGAAAAGCCCATCCGGGTAAAAATCGCGCAAATTTCCCGCGTTACCTGCGTCAACGGATGAAGGCGGCCCGGTTCATGGACGATCCCCGGCATCCCGATGTCGACGCACGCTAACGGCTCCCCGGCATCTGAGCCCGCCAACAATTTTTTCTTTTCTTCAATTAAAAGCACGATCTTATTCTTGAGGGCGTTGACGCTCTGGCCGAAAGCGGCGCGCCGCTCGACAGGAAGCGTGGGGATAGAACCGGTAAGTTCGGCAAGAACGCCTTTTCTCCCCAGGTATTTTACCCGCAATTCTTCCAATCCCATAGGAGACGCGATACTGCGAACTTCCGCGTCTATATTTATTTTAATAGCTTCAATATCCATACTAACCCCAATATACCCAGCAAAAAGAGCGCCAGGTTCTTTTTTTCATTATTGAATTTCTCGGTTTTTTGACGGCCGGTGCTTATTTTATCGATAGACTGCGCGTGGATATCCAGGTCTCCCCCATGCTCCGGGCAGGCGCGATGGAAAACGCCGGTTATCTCGACCCAGTCCCCTATGAATTTATAGCTGCCGGTAAACCGGACCTTTTTCGCAAGTTCTCCCGGCATCCAGACGCCGATCGCGCTCTCACCGTCGTTGATATTGACCCAGGCGTGAGCACCTCTGAACATTATATCACCAATAACTTCCCCCGCAAAACTCACAGGCTCACCGTCATAGCCTTTGGCATTGGAGATCAATTCGTCGCTTGATAAAGGCGCGGCGTAAGCCGTCGAGGGTAAGGATAAAAAAGCGAAAGAAAGAATAAAAAAATAAAAAATAAGGTATTTGCGCATTACTTGCCTTTCACCGCGGCGACAAAAAAACCGAGCAGCGTAAATATCGACATGAATTCAAGCCTGCCTGCCCACATCTGCGCGATATAGGTCAGCTTTAACCCCGCAGGCATAGAGACAGCCGTCACCCCGCACGACAGGCCGACGTTTGCCGCCGCGGAGGTAGATTCGAACAGTGAATTTATGAACGGATACCCGTACCACATCCCGACCATGGCGCCCGCGCCGTAAAGTAAAAGGTACGCCAGGGTGATCAGGAAAACCGCGCGCACCTGTTTATCGGCCAGAAAGATCCCTCTAATATGGTGTATTTTTTGCAGAACAACGGCTTTTTCCGGCATCATGATCCGTTTAATATCCTGGATGAGCGCCTTAAAAATAACGCCGACGCGCAGCATTTTGATCGCGCCGGTGGTCGAACAAACCGCGCCTCCCAGGCCCATGGCGCAAATAAGCGCTACCAGCGAAAGATGGTTCCAATCATTAATGAGTTGCGACGGATAAAGCGTCTGGTACCCCGTTCCGGTATGGCCGGAGATCAACTGATAAAAACCTTTACGCAACAACATGAGCGCTTTCGGATAAACGCCGGTTTGCGCCAGCCCCGCGGCGGTCACGAAAAAAGTAATAAAGACGGTGACAAACAAAGTGATGGTCTCTATATTTTTTATGATCTCTTTACGGTTGCCCATCCAGACATGATAATGGAGCTTAAAATTGATCGCGCCCAGTATCATAATAATGACGGTTATGATCTCATACGGCAAGCTGTGATAATACAGTACGTTTTGCGATTGCGGGGCAAAGCCGCCGGTGTCAAAGGCCGCCATAAAAATACAGGCGCCGTGAAAAAAGCTGTTGAACGGCTTCATTCCGTTCAAGAGGCTGACAAGCCCCAAAGCGAGCGTGCCTAAAACCAGAAAAACGATACTGACCAGCCAGATAAAACGGCTGGTATTAATAACGTTCGGCATGATCTTTTCATCGCGGCCTTCCCCGAAATACATCTTTAAAGCGCCACTGCCTCCTTTGACCAGGAACGACAGGGCAACAATAACAATACCTTGCCCGCCGATGAACATGATCAAATGCCGCCAAAGATTATGGGTATAAGACAAATGGTCCAGGTTCTCTACCAGCGTCAATCCGGTTGTCGCGAAGCCCGACATAGCGTCAAAACAGGCATCAAGGTAGGAGCTCCAATGGCCGCTTAAGACCAGCGGTAAAGCGCCTGCCAGCGTTGCCGCCAGCCACGAGAGAGACACGACGATCATCCCGTGCATCCAGCCCATTTCTTTATCGGTCGAGCAGATCTTGGTCAGCAATAAACCGAAGATCATCGTGACCTCAAGGCCGATAACAAAATCGAGCACCGGGTTAACTTCTCCCAGAAAAAGGCCCAGAATGATCGGAACGACCATTGTCAGCCCCAGGCCAAGAATGATCCTGCCTAAATAATACCCGATTATTTTGACATCATCTACATGCGGCCGCAGGATCATATTTTTATAGACGTTAAAATAAGGCAGGTTATAAACGCTGTAAGGATAATGGATGCCGCGTACATGACCTCAACGGCAATACCGGCAATCGTGTTCATGAGAGGCGCTATCTTCATCTCATAACCTCCCGACCAGTAAATTTAAAAGTTGGGGCTCGTTCCCGATAGAAGTAATGGCAATGACATCGTCGCCCGGCTTAAGGATGGTGTCCCCCTTGGGGACAATGACTTCCTCCCCGCGCACAACCGAAACCAGGACCGAGTTCTGCGGGAGATGGACATTTTTTATCTCTTTATTGATGACCGGAGAATCTTCGGGGAGGTCAACGCGCACGATCGCCAGCTTCCCCCGCTTAAAGCTCATCAAATTCACGAAATCCGAGAACGATACTTCTTCCTCGACTATCTTGGCGATGATCTTGGTCGAATCAACGGGGATATCGATCCCCAGCTCAGAAAAAATATGTTCATTATCGGGGTTGTTTACGCGGGCGATGGTGCGATGGACCCTGAATTTTTGTTTGGCAAGCTGGCAGATGATCAGGTTGTCTTCATCTTCACCGGTCACCGAAGCAAGCACATCGGCGCGCGAGCCGCCTGCTTCTTCCAGGACGACCGGGTCGCAGCCGTCGCCGTTAATGACCAGCGCCTCTAATTCTTTCGCGACCGCTTCACAGACCTGCTTGTCTTTATCGATGATACTGATCGTGTGTTTGCTTAAACACAGCCGCTTAGCTAAGAAATACCCGACTTTTCCCGCGCCTACGATAATAATATACATAGACACCTTACTTTACAATTTAAATTCCGCCTTGATTTTAGCTAAACTGGAAACTTTGACTACCGCCATTAAAATATCCTTATCGCGCAATACCGTCTTGGGCTCCGGAATGACGACCCCATCCAGCCGGCGGATAGCGACGACCAGAAATTCCTGGGGGATATTGATATCCTGTATCTTTTTATGCACCAACCCGTTTTTGACCTCGATCTCGATGACCCCGATCTCATTGCTTTCGATCAGGTAACTCGAAAAACGGCTTTCCACGATCTTATCGCGCAGCATCGCCGCGAAAAGGATGGTCCCGCTGATAATATTCAAGCCCAGGGCGCTGTAAATATGGGCGCGCTGCGGGTCATAGACGCGGGCAAGCACTTTCGGCACCTTAAATATTTTTTGCGCGACCTGGGCGGCGACTAAATTCGTATTATCGCCGTTGGTGACCGCGCAAAAGGCGTCCGCTTTTTCTATGCCCGCCTGCTTCAGCAGGCCCAGATCAAAGCCGTTGCCGATCAGGACCAGGCCGTTAAAGGCGTTGCCTAAACGGTCGAAGGACGCGCGGTTCTTGTCGATGACCGCCACATTATGCCCTTCGCTCGATAATAACTTGGCGAGCTCCGCCCCTACCCTGCCGCATCCCACAATGATAATAAACATATTTTTTACGTAATGTTTTTACCTGCGGTTTGAAAACCGTTTACGCTTTAGGTTTTTTCGCGATCTCGAGGAGCCTTTTAAATGCGGCAAGCTCTCTTACCGCGAGTTCAGCGATGATCTTCCGGTCCAAACCAACGCCTGCGCTCTTCATACCCTTCATAAACGCGCTGTAAGTCATGCCCTCTTGCCTGCAGGCGGCGTTAATACGGGCGATCCAAAGCCTGCGAAAATCGCGCTTCTTGGTACGGCGGTCGCGGTAGCTGTATTCCAACGCCTGGGCAAGCGCGCGCCGCGCCTGCTGGAACTGCTTGCTGCGGTCGCCGAAATATCCTTTTGTTTGTTTGAGCAGCTTCTTCTTACGTTTGCGTGTTGCCACGCTGTGTTTTGCCTTTGCCATTACATCCTCCTTAAAACTTCTTTTATTATTTTTTCGTTATACGCGCGTGTTTATCCGTACGGCAGCATGCGTTTTAGATATTTCACTTCCTTGCATTCCTCCAAGACACCTGCTTTGCGCAAGCGGCGGATGCGTGAAGATTTTTTATTGGTCAAAAGATGGCCCTTTCCGCAGGCCTTATATTTGATCTTTCCTTTTTTGGTCAACTTGAACCTTTTTGCAACTCCCTTTTTTGTCTTTAACTTTTTCATTTTACGCTCCAGCCTCGATAGTTTAACTTTTTTCCTCTTTTTTCGCGGGACTCGCGACAACCTTTACCACATCGCCCTTTTTAGGAGCAAGCACCAATGAAATGATCCGCCCCTCCAAGGAAGGCTCTTTTTCCACCAGCGCGTCATTCTGCGTATCACTGATAAATTTATCTAAAACTTTTCTTCCCAGGTCCATATGCTCCATCTGCCTGCCCTTGAAGAAAAGATCGACTTTCACTCTGTCTTTTTTAGCCAGGAAACCGATCGCCTGTTTTACTTTTACCTGCAGGTCATGTTCATCGATATTCGGGTGCAGGCGGATCTCTTTAAGCCGGCTCTGGCGCTGATGCTTCTTTGCCTCGCGCTCTTTTTTCTCCTGGTCGTATTTAAATTTGCTGAAATCCATGATACGGCAGACCGGGGGGTTTGCCTGGGGCGCTACTTCAACCAGGTCTAACGCGGCTTGGCTCGCCAACTCCTGCGCTTTATCAATAGTAACAACACCCAGCTGGCTGCCTTCTGCTCCTACCAGCCTCACTTGCGGCACACGGATCCTTTCGTTTATTCGAATAAATTTTTTAATCTCAATCTCCTCCTTGTCGCGCCAAAATCACGGAATAATAATAAATATTATTCTTTCCGCACTTGGTCCACGGCACTTTTGTTATCTATTTCTTCTTTTAATTTTTTAATTAAATCTTCCAGGGGAACAACCCCGAGGTTTCCCGCGCCTTTTTTCCGCAGCGATACGGTATCCTGCTTGGCCTCGCGCTCCCCCAAAACCAGGGTATAGGGGACCTTCGCCAGCTCAGCTTCCCGTATGCGCTTATCCAATGTCTCATTCCTGCTATCGACTTCCACGCGGATCCCGTTAACTTCTAAAGCCGCCTGCACGCGGCTGCCGTATTCATAAACGCTTTCTTTGATCGGTATGATCATTACTTGCGTCGGAGATAACCAGAGCGGGAATGTCCCGGCGTAATGTTCGGTCAAACAGGCGATAAAACGCTCAAGACTGCCTAATAAAACCCTATGCAGCATGACCGGCTGCTTAAGGGCGCCGTCGGTATCGACATACTTCAGGTCGAAACGCTTCGGTAACGCGAAATCGCACTGTATCGTCGCGCACTGCCAGGAACGCTTTAACGCGTCCTTTAATTTAATATCTATTTTGGGGCCGTAAAAAGCCCCTTCCCCCTCATTGACCTCATAGGCAAGCCCCAGCTCTTTCAATGATTCTGTAAGGCCAAAGGTAGCCTCCTGCCAATCCTCATCGCTGCCAATGGATTTTTCCGGGCGGGTGCTCAATTCGACTCCCAGCGACTCGAAACCGAACATCTTCATGGTGGAGAAAACGAATTCAACGATAGCCTTTATCTCCGCTTTCAACTGCGACGGCAGGCAAAAAATATGGGCGTCATCCTGCGTAAAACCGCGGACACGTAAAAGCCCGTGCAACACCCCTGCCTTTTCATAGCGGTAGACCGTCCCCAGCTCAAAGAAGCGTACCGGCATTTCCCGGTAACTGCGGCTTTTCGACTTATAGATCAGGATATGCCCCGGGCAATTCATCGGCTTTAAAACAAATTCCTTGTCATCCACTTTGAGGGTATACATGTTCTCCCGGTAATAGTCGTAATGCCCGGACTGTTGCCACAGCTGCGCCTGCATGATATGCGGGGTCATCACCAGCTGATACCCTCGTTTTAAATGCTCGTTCTTCTCATAATCCTCGATGATCTTACGCAAAAGAGCGCCTTTAGGATGATAAAAGACCAGGCCCGCGCCTGCTTCTTCCTGGTAAACATCGAATAATTCCAGCGCCGGCCCCAGCTTCCTGTGGTCATAGAGCTTACTGTCCGCGATGACCTTCAGGTAATCATCCAGTTCTTTTTGCGTCTCAAAACAGGTGCCGTAGATCCTCTGCAGCATAGGATTGGTCTCGATACCGCGCCAATACGCCCCGGCAACCGATAACAACTTAAATACCTTTATTTTTCCGGTGGATTCTATGTGCGGCCCGCGGCACAGATCGATAAAATCATCGCCCGTCTTATAGGCCGAAACTTTTTCATCGGGAATATCGCGGATCAACTCCAGCTTATACTGCTGGCCGAGCTTTTGGAACAAGTCCCGCGCCTCATCCTTGGAAAGTTCCCGCCTGACAAAAGGCTCGTCTTTAGCGATGATCTGGCGCATCTTCTGCTCGATCCGCGCGAGGTCTTCGTCGGTAAACGCCTCTTTCTTTTCGAAATCGTAATAAAACCCGTCTTCAATGGAAGGGCCGATTCCTAATTTCACCTGCGGCCATAATGCCTGCACGGCCTGCGCCATAATATGAGAACACGAATGCCGTAATATCTCTAAATCCATGGTTACCCCTTCACTAATACGTCGCTGGAAAGCAGCCCCATCTTCTGGAACCTTTGGAAAAACAACGGGTAATAGCGCATCGACGGCTTTAATGCCCCTCGAATAGCCCCGCTCTCTTCAATAGCATCTGTTTGAAACGTAAACAGGTCGTTAAAAACAATATCTTCGCGCTCAATACCCCGGACTTCGGTAATATAGGTGACCCTGCGGACCCCGTCCCTCATGCGCTCCTGGTGAACGATGATATTGATCGTTGAGCAGATCATTTTCCTGATCTCCGCCAGAGGAAGCAGCAAGCCCGACATAAGGATCATCGTTTCCAACCGGGCAATGACATCCCGGGGGGAATTTCCATGGACGATACCGATCGTCCCCGTATGGCCCGTCGCCATTGCCTGGATCATATCGATAGCTTCTCCCCCTCTGACCTCTCCGATGATGATCCGGTCGGGAGACATGCGCAAGGCGTTACGGATCAGGTCGCGGATCGTAACTTCTCCGCGGCCGTTCTTATCCGCCACCTTGGTTTCCAAAGAAATAACGTTTTCCTGCTCCAAGCGTAATTCTGCCGCGTCCTCAATGGTGATCACGCGTTCTTCCGGCGGGCAGCACCGGGACAAGACCTGCAGCGTTGTTGTCTTGCCGACGCCGGTACCCCCGGAAAAGATCATATTGACCTTCCCCTTGATACAGGCGACCAAAAGATCGGCAGCCTTCTGTGTCACGGTGCCGTTCTTAATAAGGTCGTCGAGGGACTTGATTTCCTGGGAGAATTTCCGGAACGTAACGCTTATTCCAAAACGCGATAAGGGAGGAATAATGGCATTAATGCGCGTGCCGTCATCCAAACAAACATCGGCATACGGGACATCCCCGTCAACTCTTTTACTTGAAGCGCTAAAGATACGGTCGAGCAAAGCGCGTAATTCTTCTTCGCCGGAAAAAGTGATGCCGGTAAGGAGCTTCTTGCCTTTTTTTTCCGCGAAAATTTTTTTCGGGCCGTTGATCATGATTTCAGAGACCAGCGGATCATTAATAAGGTCCTGGATCGGCCCTAAATCGATTTTATCCATACTCTTTCTTGCTTGATGATCTTTGTCCTAACTTCCCGCGCGCGAAGCGAGTCGAATGGTACCTCGACTCACTACTCAGGCTGTTCGCTCGGTATCATTCGGATACCCTTAACCATGAGCGAGCTGCGAAGCAGCGAGTCGAATGGCCCCTCGCCGCTGACAATAGAACAAGGGCGGCTCGGGGTCATTTTTTCGCTTCGCGAAAAAATGGTGGGCCCATGAGGACTTGAACCTCAGACCTTTGCGATGTCAACGCAACGCTCTAACCAACTGAGCTATGAGCCCTAATCTATTTATTACCGATGCCACGGTGAGCAACGTCGAACCATGAGCCTTACTTAAATCTTTTAAAACAAAGAATCAATATCATTTATGGGCAAGGAGGGAGTCGGACCCTCACAGCCTTTCAGCCAATAGATTTTAAGTCTATCGTGTATGCCATTCCACCACTTGCCCGGATGATCTATTTTTTCCCCAAACGGCGTTCAGTATTTGTCCCTCGCTGCCGACAGAAAAATGAAAGCAGCTCGGGATTAAAATTGCTTTTGCAAAGCAAAAGCAATTTTATGAGGCGACGAGCGGATTCGAACCGCTGAATAGCTGTTTTGCAGACAGCTGCCTTGCCACTTGGCTACGTCGCCAAATCTAAATAAGCTTTTGTAGCGATTTCACTATCGTTTCAACTTCTGCCAAACAGCCGATCCCCGTCTTCCCGCAGGCAAGCCTGCCGATCTTTGGTTCAACGAATCTATATCCTGCCGCTTTTAATTTTTTTATATTGTCCTGAACGATCCTGTTCGTGTACATGTTTTCGTTCATTGCCGGGCAGATCAATACCGGGGCTTTTGTCGCCGCGATCACGCAGGTCAAGAGATCATCACAAATACCGGCGGAGATCTTTCCGATACAATTCGCGGTCGCCGGGACTACGACGACGGCCGCGGCTTTATCAGACAGGGAAATATGCCCGATCTCCCAGGATTCAGGATCATCAAATAATCCTTGATACACCTTATTACCTGAGAGGCCCCGAAAAAGCGCCGGTTTAATGAATTCCTCCGACTCTTTGGTCATGACTACCGTTACCGCCAGCCCAAGCTTCTTAAGCTGACGCACGACCTCGCAGGCTTTATAAATAGCGATTCCTGCGGTTACTCCTACAATAACATGCTTGTTCCCCATCGTTACCTTCACTCGCCCTATCATCCTGTTAGTGGGGCTTGCGTTAAAAGAAACGCTTATTTTGCCGCGGCAGCTTTCTTATACCGCACCTTGCCCGCAGCAATTTCCATAAGAGCAACGCTCGACGGCTTGACAGCGCTGCTTACTTCAACAAGCTTTGCCTGTCCTTCGGCTATCTCTAAAGCCCTGCGGGATGCCACGACTACTAATTTATAGATCGAGCCGCCGCTTTTTTCTAAAAGCCTTTCCAAATCAATATACGCCATAGACACCTCATTACACTGTTTTTCCTATTTCTTTCATTATCACTTTTTTAAGCTTTTCTACCGCCACATCCAACTTCTTATTAACTACGCAATAATCGTACTTATCCGCCTGCAGCATCTCCTTCTCTGCAAGCTCGACCCTCTTTTTAATTTCCTCTTTATCGGTATTACGGCACCTGCCCTCTATTCTCCGCGACAGGTCTTTTACCGAAGAGGGCCGGACAAAAACCGTCACCGCGGCAGCCGGATAAAGTTTTTTCAATCGCAGCGCGCCCTTAAAGTCAAGGCACAAAGCAATACTGCGGCCTTGCGCCAAATATGCTTCGGTCGTATCCCGGGGCGTTCCGTAATAATACCCTAAATATCGGGTCCATTCAAGGATTTTCTTTCCCGAACGCATCCGGATAAATTCATTTTTAGTGATGAAAAAATAGTCCCGCTTATTTTTTTCACACGTTCGGCGCGGCCGCGTCGTAAATGAAATCGACCGCACCAATTTCCCGCGCAAATCCCCATCCGCCAAAAGCGCGTTGACCAGGGTCGTTTTGCCCGACCCCGAAGGGCCGGAAATAACGAAGATCCTGCCTGACCGCGCGCGGGGGACCGGAAGGCCTTTCTTTATTTTTTTTCGTAGGAGCGCCACAAGCTTACTCGATATTCTGTAATTGTTCCCTTATTTTCTCGATCTGGCTTTTGACATAGATCACTTTAGCCGAAATGCTCACATCAAAGGACTTTGCCGCCATAGTATTTGCTTCCCGCTGCATCTCTTGCGCAATAAAATCCAATTCTTTGCCTATCGGGCCGTTCTTATGTAAAATGTCCTGGAAATTATTAATATGGAACGTAAGCCGCTCGACCTCTTCGGTTATATCGGAATCTTTCAAGAACCCGACCCTCTCATCGTCGGTCTTGATCTTAGCCAGGCGCTCGCTTACCGATTTTTTGAAACGGCCCTTGATCACATCGAGGGCCTCATCGAGCAGGCGGGCAACCGAGGCGACATGGTTATAGAGGGCTTCCCCTTCTTTTTTGCGGGTCGCCACCAGGTCGTTGATCGCCGCGACCGCTATTTTTTTTAACCGGGGCCACATCTGCTGCGCGTAAATCTTGTTTTCCACGAGCGACACCACCCCGGGCAAATGCAAGAGCGTGTCCAGGCTTGCTTCGCCTTTGACCTTAAAACGGCTGCGGATATCCTTACAGGCGCCGAGATATTCTTTCAGCAGCTCCTTATTGAAAAAAACGCGGCTTGTTTTGCCGCCGACGATCTGCATGGAGCAGGTAATACGCCCCCGCCGGACCTTGGCTTCGATCTCTTTTTTTATCTTTCCTTCAAGCGACGCGTATCCGTCGGGAAGATGAATGACCACCTCCATCCCCTTATGGTTGATGCTGCGCAACTCAAAGCTCACCGCCCCGAACGGCGGGATCTGCGCTTCTTTACTGCCGAAGCCGGTCATACTCTGGATCACTTTTGTCTTCTTCATGGCATTCCTTATCTCATGCTCATCTGCGCTCCTTACGCCCAGATGATACGCTTTAATTCTTTTACGACCGTCTCCTTGTTCGGATAGAGATCGACGATCACTTCCGGCGGTTCAAACCACAATTTGATCTCCCGCTCAGCGTCCGCAGGATTCGCGGAAACATGGATCACGTTCTCATAGAGGCCCGCCGTCGTTATCCTGCCGTAAGAACCGCGGATAGAAGTAGGCTCGGCCTCCTCGGGATTGGTCGCGCCCGCCAATTCCCTGCATTTAGAAATAGCGTCTTTACCCCAGTAAATAAGCGCCATGACCTTATGGCGGTTATGCAATTCTCCCTGGATATAGCGAATCAACTCTCCAAAAAACGGCTTATCCTTAAGATGCTGATAATGGTCCTCTGCTAATGCTTTGGAAACCCTGACCATCTTCGCGGCAACAATTTCCAACTTTGTTTCCGAGAGCCTCGTCAGGATATTGCCGGTCAACGATTTTTTTAATCCGTCCGGTTTAATGAGAATTAAGACAGCCTGATTCATTGTTTTCCCGCTCCTTGTATGGTATGAATTATCCTCTCCAAATCTTCTTGAGAATAAAACTCAATCAGAATATGGCCCCGTTTTTTCTTCCTGGTAATCCTTATTTTTGTTGCCAAAAACTGCTGCAGGCGCTCTTCCAATGCCACCACATAAGGATCCCCTATTTGCGCTGCCGGCAGAGGCCTGGTTTTTCGCGACCTGTTAGTTTTGATTAAAGACTCTAACTCTCTGACAGATAACGACTTAGCAATAATTTCCTGGACCAGGCGACGCTGTTTATTGATATCTTCCACCTCAAGCAGCGCTCTCCCGTGCGCGAAAGAGATCCTTCCTTTTTTAATTTCATCCTGGATTTCCATAGGTAATTTCAACAGGCGCAGGACATTTGCCACGGTAGCGCGGGACTTTCCCAGGACATCGCTTACCTCGTCCTGAGTCAACTGATATTTTTCAATAAGATAGTGATACGCGCGCGCTTCTTCGACGGGATTAAGGTTTTGCCTCTGAATGTTTTCGATCAGGGACAACTCTAAAGAATCTCGGTCATCAACGTTTTTAATAATAACCGGGATCTCTTTCAATTTTAACGCTGTGGCAGCGCGGAATCTGCGCTCTCCCGCGATAAGCTCATACTGCTCCCCGCTTTGCCTGACCAGGATCGGTTGAATTACGCCCTTTTCTCTAATAGATTGCGTTAACTCTTCCAAGCTCTGCGGCTCAAAATCTTCCCGCGGTTGATAAGGATTAGGCTTGATCTTTTCAATGGCCAAAAAAGTTATTTTTTCTTCATGAACAGCTTCTTTTAACGGGATCAACGCGTTTATCCCCTTGCCTAACGCCCTTCTATCCGTTGTGTTGTCCATCTAATTTTCCAGTCCCTTCTTGAGGTTCATTAACATTTTTGGCTTCAGAAATGTCCAATCTGGACGATTTTATTGGCAACCCGATAATTTCTCTGCTTAATTCTTCGTATTTCACGGCTCCAATACAATCCTTATCATATAATGCTATGGGCTTACCATAACTTGGGGCCTCGCTTAAACGAATACTTCTGGGAATTACCGTTTGATATACTTTTTCTTTAAAATAATTTCTTACCTCTTGAATTACCTCTTTACTTAAATTAGTACGAAAATCAGCCATAGTAAGAAAAACCCCTTCAATTGTTAAGTTAGGGTTCAAATTATTTCTTACTAATTCAATAGTATTCATCAGCTGCGTTAATCCCTCCAACGCGTAAAATTCACATTGCACCGGGATCAATAAAGTATCGGCAGCGCATAATCCATTAATAGTAAGCAATCCAAGCGTTGGAGGTGAATCAATAAAGATATAATCGAATTCATCCCTGATCTTGCTCAAAGCTCTTTTGAGCCTATATTCCCTGCCCAAAGTACCGACTAGCTCAATTTCCGCGCCTGTTAAATCTAAATTCGAAGGAGCTAAGAACAAATTATCAATCGCGGTTTTCTGCAAAACTTCACCAACACCCAACTCTTCGAGCAAAATATGATAGGTACTTTGTTTAATATTATGCCTATTAATACCTACACCGCTTGTTGCGTTCGCCTGGGGATCGAGATCAATTAACAAAACCTTCTTATTATTCAAAGCAACATATACAGCAATATTAACTGCTGATGTTGTTTTACCCGTTCCTCCCTTTTGATTACATATCGCGATTATCTTACCCATTGCGCCTTATAAGGTTACAAAATGTTCCACGCGGAACATTTTCTCTTTCTCTCTAAACCTTTTTTTGATGAAGCGCGGTAACTCTTATTTTTGCTAATTTTGCGCCTGCCATTCCAAACAATCCCTTTTCCTCTTCACAAAGTATCTCAACTCGTACCTGGCCTCTATCCAGTTTTAATTCATGGAGGGCCTTTTTAATAGCGTCTTCTACGGTCTTTCCTTCTATTTCAACACGTGTTCGTTTATTCATTTTTCTTTAGAAAGCTTTAATTGATACAGCAACATCAAGGCGCTATTAACAAACCAATATAAAACTAACCCTGAAGGCATGCGATAGAAAATAAAACCAAACATAATAGGAAATACTATCATCATTATTTTTTGCTGCTCAGCTGATGCCGAACTCGTGCTTTGCATAGACGCCTTCTGCTGCACAAACATGCCTATCGCCATTAAAATTGGCAAAATATTAAATTCATTACTAATAACCGGTAAGCTAACCGGCAATGTAAATAAACGATCCGGTATTGAAAGATCTTTAATCCATAAAAAATGCGCTCCCTTAAGAGAAATTAATCTCATAATAGCTTGATATAATGAAAAGAAAATCGGCAACTGCAAAAGCATAGGCAAACATCCGCTAAATGGATTAACTTTATGCTTTTTATATAATTCTAAGGTTTCCTTATTTAGTCTCTGCGGATTATCTTTATATGTTGTTCGCAAAGATTCAATTAAAGGCTGTAAAGCTTGCATCTGTTTCATTGAACGCATCTGCTTGACTGACAAAGGAAAAAGTACTACGTAAATCAACAAGCTTAAGGCTATTATTGCTAAACCCCAGTTATGAAAGACCTTATAGAGAATTTCTAAGATCTGCAATAATACCTTAGCTATAATATCAAAGGTTCCATAATACATAACTACGGTCCATTCAGGCTTAATTTTACTTATAATACCGGAATCCTGCGGACCAATATATAAACGAAATCCTTTTACAAGACTCTGGCCCGGCGCAATTACGGCTCCCGGCAGCATCAATCCTACCTCTGACTCTTCAGCTTTTACCTTCTTTACGAAAGCGGAAAATCCTTTATCAAGCGGCTCAATGATCCCGCAAAAATAACGCCCGCGAATGCCCATAAACCTGACATCACCATATAATCCATCTTTACGAACATTAGGCCGCAAAGTTTTATCGGTAGTTTCAATACTTACATCTTGAAAACGAGCCTCTTCTTTATCTTGCACAAAATCTAAAACCCCCAGCACCAAGGGAAAATCCATTTTTAAAGGCTTATTCGATAAATTTTGGACTTCAATTTCTAAATCTATGCTATAATTAGTTTTAGAAAAAATAAAGTGTTTAATAATCTTTTTAGATTCGTCAGATTGGACAAAAACAATCTCATTTTCAGAAGAGGATTGTTTCTTATACTTATATTCAGCTTCACTTAATAACGCACCGTACTTAAGAGGATATTGAAAATTTTGATACTGGTTAAAGATAACTTCTTTAATAGCAGCCTGGCTTTCAATGAAAACAACGCTACCGGATTCCCTTGAAAAAGTCAAATAGTCTTGCGCATCCGGAACTATTTCATCTTGTTTTTGTCCAATCTGGATCGATTGCAGGGCGTCTGCCGGCTTAGTAACCGCGGGAGCATTAATAGACGCAGGAGGAACAACAGTAGGTATTGATGTCTTCGGCATCAAATTCGACCAAAGTGTTAATACTAATAAAGACAATCCTATAGCTAACAACAAGCGTTTTTCCATGAAGTTTCTCCCGAAAAATTTTATATTAAAGGATCATATCCCGACTTCTTACTCAAAGGATGGCAGCAAAGCAAGCGTTTTACCCCCAATATGCCTCCTTTAAAAAAACCGTATTTATTTATGGCCTGCTTGGTATATTCTGAACATGTAGGCATAAACCTGCAGGAAGGAGGAAGCAACCCACTTACATGCTTTTGATAAAAGCTCAGCAGATAAATAATGAGTTTTTGCGCCATTTATACCGTGAGTTTCTTTCTCCCTTTTCTTCGGCGGCGGGAAAGCACGTCCCTGCCTGCCTTGGAAGACATTTTCTGACGGAAACCGTGACAGCGTTTCCCTTTAATCTTTGACGGCGTTTTAAGATGTTTTTTCATGTTAAAAACTCTCCTTTAGTTTAGATAAACACGGGTTATTCCGCATTGATTTTTTATGAATCAAAAATTATAACACAAATATAACATAAGTCAATGCATATAGTTTCATCCCAGTGAAAATCAGGCCTGAAAAAAAGAAGCCATATTTCTTTTCGTGCAATTCTAACATATAAAATTCTGAAGGTCAAGATAATTCCCTTTTTAAAAGGGCCTCTTAAAAGAGCCGCGCGCCGCCGCCTTTAAGCCGGCACCCGCCAGCCGGAAGCCTTTTTATTTTTGTTGACTGCCGAAAAAAATATTGTATAATACAACATACGATTTAAGGTTTGAGCGGATTCTGTATGCGATTGACTGCAAAACGAGTTATTTGACAGCCCGTTATTTTGAGGTCGCAGGGCTTGCACAAACGTTGTCCCGGTGTCCCGCCTTTTATTGGCTCGTAAGCAACATTACCAGGCCGAGTTACTAGTCGATGTACACAGACTTATTCAAGGTGTGCATAAATTGTGCATAGGACATTCGCCAACGACTAACTTCGAGATAAAGTTATGTTCGATATCCATAAAGACTGGAAGGCAGTATCGGAATATTTAAAAAACAAGCTGGGAGAAACTGTTTTTGAGACATGGCTCAACCCCTTAAAACCGAGAGAGAGCGACACTCATACGCTCATCCTGGAAGCGCCGGATAATTTTTTCCGGGACTGGATAGAGAAACATTATAAATTTATTATCCAGGAGGCGATCCAGCAAACCACCAAAGAAGATATTACTTTTAGTATCGAAACAAATCTAAAATTAAAAGAGTCCGCGGTAAAGCCGACGCTTGAAAAAATAAAAACGTCCATTCAAGAGCTTCCCGACAGCCTTTTTCTGAATCCCCGTTATACCTTTGAAAATTTTGTCGTAGGGCATTCCAACCGCCACGCGCACGCCTATTCAATGGCAGTCGCCGAATCCCCGGCGAAAGCGTATAACCCGCTTTTTATTTACGGGGGAGTGGGATTGGGAAAAACACATTTAATACAGGCGATATGCCACCAGATCAAAAGTAAAAATCCCCATATGAAGATCTGCTATATCGCCTCCGAACGCTTTACCAACGAGCTCATCGACGCTATCCAGCACCACGCGACCTCGGCGTTCCGGCAGCGCTACCGCCATGCCGACGTGCTGGTGATCGACGATATCCATTTCATCGCGGGGAAAGAATCGACCCAGGAAGAATTCTTCCACACCTTTAACACCTTATACGACGCGCATAAGCAGATCATTATATCTTCCGACCGGCCGCCCAAGGAGATCTCCAATTTGCAGGACCGGCTCGTATCGAGGTTCAGCTGGGGGCTTACCACGGATATTCAGCCGCCGGACCTGGAAACGCGCGTGGCCATCCTGAAAAAGAAAATAGAACGCGAACCCATAACCGTCCCCGATGAAGTCATCTTTTTTATAGCGCAGCTGATCAAAACCAACATCAGGGAATTGGAGGGCGCGTTGATCAGGGTGATCGCGTATTCGCTTTTAGAAGAAAAGGCGATCACGCTCGATTTAGTCAAAGAGGTATTAAAAGACCTTTTGAAAGAAACCAAGAAAACCATAACCATTGATTTTATACAGCGCTGCGTGGTAGAAGAATTCGGAATGTCGCTGCAGGACTTAAAAACCAAAAAGCGCAATAAAAATATTGTTTTGCCCCGGCAGGTCGCGATGTACCTAAGCAGGGAGTTAACGGAATTATCCCTGCCGGAGATAGGGACTTTTTTTGGGGGCAAGGACCATACGACCGTTTTACATTCACATTCAAAGATCAAAACAGAGATCAAGAAGAACGAATACTTATTAGACAAGGTTAACAGGATCATCAAGGTTCTTCAACACTAAATACAGAAGTTATCCCGTGTTTATTTTTTTTATAACACCCTTTTAATATACAAGTTACGGCTGTGTGCACAGCTAAGCGGTCACACTATTATTAAGGCTATTACGATTTTAATCTTTTATTAAATTAAAAGAAATAGGGAAACGTGAACCTGGGGGTAAGTGATGAAATTCAAGGTTAAGAAAGATATTTTACTTAATGGAATTGAAATAATCCAAAATATTATCACCGCAAAAGCAACATTACCAATACTATCCAACATCCTTCTTGAAACACATCAAAATAATTTACGGTTGACCGCCACAGATTTGAATATCGGGATAAGTTGTGTAATCCCTGTTGATATAAAGGAGCCGGGTTCGATAACGATTCCCGCGCGCAGGTTTGGTAATATCATTAAAGAATTACCTGATGATGAAACAGAGATCAGTACCAAGAAAAATAATTTAGTGATCATTGATACCAGTTTATGCCAATTCAAGATCTTGGGGTTATCCGCGGAAGAATTCCCGAAATTACCGGAGTTTAAAGATAAAGAGGTGATAAAATTAGAACAGTATGCTTTAAAGCGGATGTTGAATTTAACATCTTTCGCCGTTTCTTTCGATGAAACAAGGTATATTTTAAACGGGATACTTTTTAAGATCACCCCTAATAATCTGGTATTGGTCGCTACCGATGGAAAGCGATTGGCGATCATTGAAAATAAATTAAAACAGAACATCAATAAAGACCTGCATTTTATAGTCCCGATTAAAACGATCCAGGAGTTGAACCGTAACCTTAAGGATGAAGGGGAAGTTTCGTTGATCATCAGCGCCAACCAGGTATTGTTCGATTTCGGCAATGTGATCATTATTTCCCGGCTTATTGAAGGAGAGTTTCCCGATTACCGCCAGGTGGTCCCGCCTGTTTCTGAAAACAAAATAAAGATCAATAGGGAAAAGTTCCTGGTCGCGGTCAAGCGCGCCTCGCTCCTTGCCACGCCCGACTATCAAGCGGTAAAATACGAGGTCTTTAAAGATAAGCTTGTAGTTTCAAAATCGACTCCCGATATCGGAGAATCCCGGGAAGAGGTCGCGACCGAATACCACGGCAAGGAGATCGTGATCGGCTTTAATCCGAATTATATTATCGATGTTTTAAAGAACCTTCCCGATGAAAAAGTTGAATTTGAGTTGAGCGGCACGGAAAAACCCGGCGTTATCCGCACTGATGGCTATGTCTATATCGTGCTGCCGATGCGTTTGGGCTAAGGTGGATACGATAAAAAACACGATCGCGCATTTAATGAAATCGCTTCAGGAAAAAAGCGCGGCCGCGGCGCGCGACAACCCTGAAGAGCTGCTTAAGGAGATTTTTTCGAAAAAAGAATTAGAGCACGTCCGGGTCAATTATTTAAAACAAGGGGTTTTGCATCTGAAGGTCGATTCATCTTCCTGGCTGTACTATTTTAACCTTCATAAGAAGGAGGCAATAGCGGCGGCGGGAAAAAAATCAACGCGAATTCAAGATATCCGTTTTCGGTTGGGGGAAATAACTTAAAAGGGCTTAAACGAATGGAAAAGAAAAAAGCGAAAGCAGCGTCAGAAGAAGAAATTAAAAAAGATCACGATCAGCAGGCGCAGGTCCTTTCTGCGCCGCCCGGGGAATCAAAGGCCCAGGGTCAGAAGGATAAAGAGGCAAAGAGCAAGGCCTATGATGCCACGACCATCCAGGTCCTCGAGGGGATCGAGGCGGTCAGGCGCAGGCCGGCGATGTATATCGGCGACACCTATACCCGGGGGCTGCATCACCTGGTCTATGAGGTCGTGGATAATTCCGTCGATGAAGCTCTCGGCGGCCACTGCGATAAGATCGACGTAGCCGTCCATCATGATAACAGCGTCAGCGTTTCCGACAACGGGCGCGGCATTCCCGTCGATATCCATAAAACAGAGAAGAAACCGGCGGTGGAGGTTGTTTTAACGACGCTGCATGCCGGAGGCAAATTCGACCACGCCGCCTATAAGGTTTCCGGCGGCTTGCACGGCGTGGGGGTAAGCGTCGTCAACGCGCTTTCCGAGTGGCTGGAGGTAGAGGTCAAGCGCGAAGAAAAAATATTCCATCAGCGTTATGAGCGGGGGATCACCGCTTCGAAGCTGACGGTGATCGGCAAGACAAAATCGACGGGGACTAAGGTCACCTTTAAGGCGGACAAGTCGATCTTCCAATCCATCGATTATTCTTACGATATACTCTCCCAGCGTTTAAGAGAATTGGCGTTTTTGAACAAGGGGCTGGAGATCGGATTAAAGGACGAGCGCCAGGATAAGCAATCGGTCTTTAAGTTTTCCGGCGGGATCGTTTCGTTCGTCGAATATCTGAACAAGAATAAGAACCCGCTGCATAATAAAGTCATCTATTTTGAAAAAGAAAAAGAGGGTATTGTCCTTGAGGCCGCGCTTCAATACAACGACGGCTATTCAGAAAACCTTTTTTCCTTTGCCAATAATATCAATACTGTCGAAGGCGGCACGCATCTTTCCGGCTTTAAGTCCGCGCTTACCCGGGCGATCAATCAGTACGCCAAGGGCAAGAACCTTTTAAAAGACGATACGTTTATTACCGGCGATGATGTCCGCGAAGGCTTGACCGCGGTCGTTGCGGTCAAGATCCCCAATCCCCAATTTGAGGGGCAGACCAAGACCAAGCTGGGTAATTCCGAAGTCGAAGGGCTGGCTGCTTCCACGGTCTTTGACGCCTTGAGCAGTTTTTTTGAAGAGAACCCTCCGCTGGCGAATAAGATCATTGATAAAGTTATCCTTGCATCGCGGGCGCGCGATGCCGCGCGTAAAGCAAGAGAGCTTACCCGCCGGAAAGGGGCATTGGAGTCCGGGGGGCTGCCGGGTAAACTGGCGGATTGTTCAGAACGGGATCCTGCGCTTTGCGAGCTCTATATTGTTGAAGGAGACAGCGCCGGCGGTTCAGCCAAACAGGGAAGGGACCGCAGGTTCCAGGCGATCCTTCCTATTAAAGGAAAGATCTTAAACGTTGAAAAAGCGCGATTAGATAAGATCCTTTCCAATGACGAGATCCGCACGATCATTACCGCCCTTGGCACCGGCGTGGGAGAGGAATTCGATATTACCAAGCTGCGTTATCATAAATTATTACTGATGGCCGATGCTGATATTGACGGTTCGCATATCAGGACCCTTTTGCTGACGCTTCTTTACCGGCAGATGCCTAAAATCGTCGAAGGCGGGTTTGTTTATATCGCGCAGCCTCCCTTATATAAAATTAAACGGGGTACCCGGGAGCAATACATTCAGACTGAACAGCAGATGAATGAGATGCTTTTGGAGTTGGGCAGAGAAGGCCACGGCTTTATGATCTTAAAAGATAAGCAAAATTTTACCGATAATCAGTTTAAAGATCTTTTGGAATTGTTGGTTGAATTAGAAAAGATGGGCAGGAATTTGGATAAAAAGGGAGTAAGTTTTGTAAAATACTTGAGCTTTCGTAATCAAAAGACCAAAAAAATGCCAATTTATAGGGTAAAAGTGGAGGGAAAGGAGCGTTTCTTCTATTCCGATACTGAATTGGCAGAAATTACAGAAAAAGAAGGCAAAGAAAGCGATTTAGATGTTTTAGAGTTATTTGAAGCTCCTGATATAGAGCAGGTTTTGATTAAAATTGAGAAGCTTGGGCTTGATATTCAAAGTTACGCTAAAGAGCTGCTTTTGGGGGTAGAAACGGTGCTGGACAGTGAAAAGGAAAAGAAGCTTAAGAGCCTTTACCGGATCACCAATGAAAAAGAGCATCGTGATTTTGTCGCGTTAAAGGATGTTTTGGGTTATATCCGGGAGATCGCTACCAAAGGGATGCATATCCAGCGCTATAAAGGTTTGGGTGAAATGAACCCGCACCAGCTTTGGGATACGACCATGGATCCGGAAAAGCGCACGATACTCAAGGTCACTATGGAAGACGCGGTCGAAGTGGATAAGATGTTCACCGTTTTAATGGGCGACCAGGTTGAGCCGCGCAGGCAGTTTATCGAAGAATTCGCTCACCAGGTTAAAAACTTAGACGTATAATTTCGCGGCTTTCGCTGCTGTTACGAACAGGGCGATTTGAGGCGAACCAAAACAATAAGACATGTATACACGAAACGAAAAAATAATCCCGGTTTATATCGAAGATGAAGTGAAAGATTCGTATTTAAATTACGCGATGAGCGTTATCGTCGGCCGCGCTTTGCCCGACGTGCGCGACGGCTTAAAACCGGTGCACCGTCGTATCCTTTTCGCGATGCAGGAGCTCGGCCTTGAGCACAGCAAGCCCTATAAGAAATGCGCGCGTATCGTCGGTGAGGTGCTCGGTAAATTCCATCCGCACGGGGATGTGGCGGTTTATGACACGCTCGTGCGCATGGCCCAGGATTTTTCTTTGCGGTATCCGCTTGTCGACGGGCAGGGGAACTTCGGTTCTGTCGACGGAGATTCCGCGGCGGCGATGCGTTACACCGAAGCCCGCCTTGCCGGTATTTCAGATGAGATGCTCAGCGACATTGATAAAGAGACGGTGAACTTCGGCCCTAATTTCGACGCTTCCCTGCAGGAGCCGTTATTGCTGCCGGCGGCACTCCCGAACCTGCTGGTCAACGGCTCAAGCGGTATTGCCGTCGGTATGGCGACCAATATCCCGCCGCACAACCTCAATGAAGTCGCCGAAGCGATCATGAACCTGCTTGATAACCCCGGGCTTGAGTGTAAGGACCTGATGAAATATGTCAAGGGCCCTGATTTTCCGACGGGAGGCGTTATCTGCGGCAAGGGCGGCATCAAGGACGCCTATCATACCGGCAGGGGCAAGGTCACGGTGCGCGCGCGCGCGACCATCGAGCATCAGAAGAACGGCAAGGACCTGATCGTGATCACCGAGATCCCCTACCAGGTGCAAAAAGCGGGTCTGATCGAAGCTATCGCCGGGCTCGTGGAAGATAAAAAAATAGAGGGGATCAGCGATATTCGCGACGAATCCGATAAAGACGGCATGCGTATCATCTGCGAGCTTAAACGGGACGCTGAACCGCAGATCGTTTTAAACCAGCTTTTCAAACACACGCAGCTTGAGACGACGTTCGGCATTATTATGCTTGCCCTGGTCAATAACCGCCCGAAGGTCCTGAACCTGCGCCAGATCCTGGATTGTTATATCGAGCACCGCAAGATCATTATCCGCCGCCGGACACAGTTTGAACTGGATAAGGCGTTAAAGCGCGCGCATATCCTGGAAGGCTTAAAGATAGCGCTTAAATTCATCGATCGCATCATCAAGGTGATCAAGCAATCAAAGACGGTCCCTGTCGCCAAAGAAAACCTGATGAAGGAATTCGATCTTTCAGAGATCCAGTCGCAGGCCATCCTTGAAATGCAATTACAGCGCCTGACCGCGCTGGAGCAGGACAAGCTCGACGCGGAATATATGGAGCTCTTGAAAAAAATAGAGTTTTGCAAAGCGATCCTTGCTTCCGAGAAAAAGATCGAAGGGATCATTAAAGAGGAGTTGTCCGCGTTGAAGCAGAAATACGGTGACCAGAGGCGGACCGATATCGTCGGAGATGTTGAAGAGATCGAGATCGAGGACCTGATCGCCGAAGAGGATGTCGTCATTACGATAAGCCATAACGGCTATATCAAGCGCCTTCCGGTGAGCGCCTACCGCAAACAGCGGCGGGGCGGCAAAGGCTCTACCGGGGCGGATGTCAAAGACGAGGATTTCGTGGAGCATCTTTTCGTCGCCTCTACCAAAGACTACCTTTTGATATTCACCGATAAGGGAAAGGTCTACGGGCTGAAAGTCTATGAGATACCCGAAGGCAGCCGCGTTTCCCGCGGTAAGGCTATCGTTAACGTGCTTTCGCTTTCTTCGAATGAAAAAGTAAGTTCCACCATCCCGGTCAAGGAGTTCAGCGAAGATAAATTCCTGGTCATGGCGACCCGCATGGGTTTTATAAAGAAGACCGCGCTCAACGATTACAGTAATCCCCGCAAGAACGGCATCATCGGGATCACCCTTGAAGATAAAGACGAGTTGATCGACGTGAAGTTGACCGACGGTAAAAAAGATATGCTGTTGGCGACCCGCATGGGAAAAGCTATCCGTTTCCCTGAAACGCAGGCCCGGCCGATGGGCAGGGCGGCGCGCGGCGTGCGCGGCATCTCCCTTGCTAAGAATGACGATGTTATCGCCATGGAAATGGGAGAGAAGGACGATACGGTATTGACGGTTACGGAATTAGGTTTTACCAAGCGTACGCCTATTTCACAATACCGGATCCAGCGCCGCGGCGGCAAGGGCATCATTAATATTAAAGTGACCAAGAAAAACGGGGAAGCGGTGCGGTTAAAGGCTGTTTCCGACCGCGATGAGTTGATGATGATCACGAACCAGGGTGTCTTTTTGCGCTGCGCGGTCAAAGATATCCGCTCTACGGGGCGGTCCAGCCAGGGCGTGCGTTTGATCAAGCTCGAAGAGAAGGACCATGTTTCTTCCGTGGCCTTGGTGATCCCCGATGAAGAAGAGTAAAAAAGAGCGCTTTGCGATTTGACTTTTTTTCGGCTATAGTGTATACTATAAAATCGGTTTGTAATTCTGCCGTTTATGAGTTTCTCAGCACTAAAATCTTATCTTTAAAACTTACATAGATATGTCCCCATCGTCTAGCCTGGCCTAGGACAAGAGCTTTTCAAGCTCTCGACACCGGTTCAAATCCGGTTGGGGACGCTAAATTTGACCGCGAAAGCGGGAAAATTTAATCCCGAGCTTCCCTCATTTTACTGTAAGAAGCGAGGGATCTTACCAATGTAGGGCTACGAAGGAATAGCGGAATGTCCAATCAAAAAATCACAAGAGGTGCTCAATGTGCGGAATAGTCGGATATGTTGGAGAAAGGCAGGCGCAACCCCTGCTTATCAGCGGCTTAAAGCGGCTTGAGTACCGGGGGTATGACTCAAGCGGGATCGCTGTGCTTTTGTCCGGCAAGAAAGCCATTTCTATCCGCAAGTCGCCCGGTAAGATCAGCGCCCTGGAAAAGCTGCTCCATAAAAAATCGCTTTCCGGAAGCGTTGGTATCGCGCATACGCGATGGGCGACCCACGGCGCGCCCAATCAGGTCAACGCGCATCCGCATAATGATTGCGGCAATGAGATAGCCGTGGTGCATAACGGCATCATCGAAAATTACGCGAAGCTCAAAGCCGAATTGATCAAAGAAGGACATTCCTTTAAAAGCCAGACCGATACGGAAGTCATCGTCCATTTAATAGAGAAATATCTAAAGAATTGCAGCTTGGAGGAGGCGCTCAAGAAAGCCGTTGCCCGGCTGGAGGGGGCTTTTGCCATCGTCGCCATTTGCAACAAAGAGCCGGATAAGCTCGTTGCCATCAGGTTGGGAAGCCCGTTGATCCTGGGCGTGGGTAAAAATGAGAATTTCTTTGCATCTGATGTCCCCGCGATCCTGGATTCTACCAATGAGATCATTTTTCTGGAAGAAAACGAAGTGGCCGTCCTGACGAAAGACGCGTATAAGATCTCCGACTTGAACGGTAAAGAGGTCGTTAAAAAACCGGTTAAGATCAACTGGGATATAACCCAGGCGGAGAAGCAGGGATATAAGCATTTTATGCTTAAGGAGCTTAATGAACAGCCTCGCGTCGTCGAGAATTTGATCAATTCCCGCATCCAGAAGGATACTAACCGCGTATATTTTGAAGAATTAAAGATCCCTGCGGAACGCTTTAAAAAAATCAAGAATATCGCTATTGTCGCCTGCGGGACGGCGTACCACGCGGGGTTCGTGGGAAAGTATGTTTTAGAATCCGTCTGCGCGATCCCGACGATCGTCGATGTTTCCAGCGAATTCCGCTACCGCGACCTTTTGATCGATGAGGACACGCTGGTCGTCGCTATCAGCCAGTCGGGAGAAACAGCCGATACCCTGGCCGGCATCAGGCAGGCTAAAAAATTAGGCGCGTCTGTTTTATGCGTATGCAATGTCCTGGGCTCGACCTTGACCCGGGAATCCGACGGCGTAATGTATACCCATGCCGGGCCGGAGATCGGGGTCGCTTCGACCAAGGCGTATACCGCACAATTGACCGCTTTGTACCTGTTCGCGATCTATCTGGCGCAGCTCAGGAATATCCTGCCGGCGGAGAAGAGCAATAAATATATCGATGAATTGCGGCGTATCCCCAGGCAGCAGGAAGAGATCTTGAAGAACCAAAATGCTATTGCCGCTTTAGCCCGCCGGCATTCACATTTCGGCTCGTTTTTGTTCTTAGGCAGGAACGTGAATTTTCCGTCGGCGCTTGAAGGGGCGCTGAAGTTGAAAGAGATTTCTTATATTCCCGCGGAAGGCTATGCCGCGGGTGAAATGAAGCACGGCCCTATCGCGCTCATTGATGAGTACCGCGCGGTTGTCTGTATTACCATCGATTCTCATGTCTATGAAAAGATGATCTCTAACCTTCAGGAGATCCGCGCCCGCAAGGGAAAGATCATCGCTATTGCCAGCAGCAATGATACCAAGATAAAGCTGCAGACCAGGGAAGTTGTTTATATCCCCAAATGCAATGAATTGTTTTCTCCCTTGCTGGTGGTGCTTCCGTTGCAGTTGATCGCCTACCATATCGCGGTGAAGCGTGGTTGTGACGTTGACCAGCCGCGTAACCTGGCAAAGTCAGTCACCGTAGAATAAGATCGTTAATTTCGTTTAACGAATTAAACGACAATAACGAAACTAACGATAATAACGAATACAACGATGCTTTATATCGTCTCTACCCCCATAGGCAATCTCAAGGATATAACTTTACGCGCGCTGGAAGTTTTAAAATCAGCCGACCTGATCGCCTGCGAAGATACCCGCCACACTAAAATTTTACTTAATCATTATGATATCCATGTCCCGACCACCAGCTATTACCAGCATAACCGGATCATTAAGGGCGAGTATCTTCTTGGTTTGCTCAGAGACGGGAAAAATATCGCGCTGGTCTGCGATGCCGGGACTCCCGGTATCCTCGATCCCGGTTATAACCTCATTAACGCGGCATTAGAGAATAATATAGAAATTACCTGTATCCCCGGTCCTACGGCTTTTGTTAACGCGCTGGTACTTTCCGGCAAGCCCAGCCATAGGTTCTTTTTTGAAGGTTTTCTTCCCAATAAATCGGTTTCCCGCCATAACCGGCTCAAAGAGCTTTCTGCTTTGGAGTGCACGATCATTTTTTATGAATCCTGCCACCGTATTTTAAAGACTCTTGCGGATATCCGGGACATCTTCGGCGAAAAAGAGGTAGTCCTGGCGCGCGAACTTACAAAGAAGTTCGAAGAGGTAAAACGCGGCCCGGCAAGCACGCTTTTAGAACAGTTTACCCTGCAAAGGCCCCGCGGCGAGTTCGTAGTTATTATTTGATCGTCCCAGTCACAGTATTCCCGATTCACTGATCCTCGGATCTCCCTTTACTATTTGTTTATCTTGAACTTACCCAAAATGCCCCTGTTGGATTGTTTGCTCAAGTCGCTTTTTTACCCGGATTCCCTGTTTACCGGGTGTCCCAGTCTCCAGTGCCCTCAGTGTTTTTATTAGTGAACGGGTGACTTGGCTGATTCCCGAGCAGGGCATAAAGGCAAGGAGCGGGCATGGATGCCCCTCTACAACGAAGTCGGGCAGAGCGACGCAGCCGACCTGAGCGAAGTTTTGCCTCGCAGGGGCAAAACGAGCGTCCCTGCGAGGAAAGCAGCCAAGTCAGGACCCGTTCACACCATATCTTGGAATTATTGACTACTTGCGACCTGTGACCTCACGATTCTGCGTTTTTCTTGTAAAATTCCTGAAAGCGCTTTCAATTTCTCGTCGAAAAAACTGGTAATTCCCTTCCTTATTATTGCATACTTTTCTTAAGGCTGATAAACCAACAATAAACATCGAGGTATAAAAATTTTATAAGCTTTTACTATGCCACGCTGCCTGCACGGCAGTCAGTCAGGGAAGGCGAGCCCAATAAAGTGAAAAATAAATTATTTAAATTTATTTCGCTTTTGCTTTGTTTTTGTTTCTTCTTTGAGCAGACCGGTTTAGCGCAAGTTTCCGGACAGTTGGATATTTCCGGCCATTTCGCGCAGCTGCGTAATTCAATTATTCAGGATAAATTCCGGCCCTTACATTTACGCTACCTCTCGTATGATAATCTGAATAACAATTTTAACCTTTTGCTGGATAAAGGCGACGCCGGGAATTTAAACAAGCCTTCCCTTGAAGACACGACTAAAACACTTTTGAATTATTTCTTTATCGGTATCAGCCTGCCTAATGATTCATTCTGGGTCAATTTACGCCCGGACGCCGAAGATAATATAATCGACCCCTTTTTGGCGAGGACCGACCTCGGCAAGGTACTGCTGGAAGCGGACCTGCAGCTTAAAAAGGATACCGCGCAGTATACTTCGCCTGAAACACCCGAAGGAAAAGAATACTGGGATAAATTATATAAAAAGGCGGAAGAACTTTTAGGCGCGGACAATATAAACATTCCCACCTTAACCAGGCCGTGGATCGTCCCTCATGAGATCATTATCCGCGAGGCCGACGATAACGCCTATATCTATAAAGCAACGCTTAAGGTAATGCTGGAGCAGGATTACCTCAAAGGCTCCAGCGTTTACAATTTTGAGGATGAACGGCTTAAATCCTTAAACGAATACGCTTCAGCGCTTATCAGAGAAAAGATCCTTCCTAAAATCACTAAAGAGGTTAATACAGCCAAACGATACGCGCCTTTGCGGCAGGTATATTATTCATTGATCATGGCGCAATGGTTTAAAGCGCGTTTTTACGGCAAGGGCGGCCTTTATTCCTGGATGATCGACAAAAAGAATTTAAACGGGTTGTCTTCTCGGGTCCCCTGGTCAAAGAGCACCTATTTTAATGAATACCGGCGGTCGTTTAAAGACGGAGAATATAATCTTAAGATCCCCGTTGCTACGCCTATGGGGCGATCGATCAGAAGTTACTTTTCCGGAGGGATGAATTTGACCGATTTTCAGGTGCCTGCCCCGGGAGCGTCGTCACCTGTGGTGTCTTCGATCGTCGGGCATTCGCGCGCCGGCAGTTCTCCTCTGGCCCGCTTCAATGATAAAGGCATATCATTTTTCGCGGAAGGCGGGACATTGGAAGATCCATCGGCCCGAATTGAATTAAAAAGCGATGTTCCTGTATTTATAGAACAGCCCGATACGTCGCCTCAGGGAGCAAATGCGAGTTCTTCCGCGATTTCCCGTTCGCCTGACAAACGCCAAAAAACATTTTTAGAAAACATAGGCGATCAGTTTAAAAAGCTTACCGCGATCGGGTTATTTCTCGCTGTGCTTTTTTCTCCCGCGCCGATCGCCGAACAGGCAGGTAAAAATAATCAAATACTGAGAAGGCCCGTGCCGCAGTCAGGCGCTGCCGCTTTGCCCGCGAATAGCTTTAGCGTAATGGACATAGCCACCCGGCAGAGGGCCCAAACGGTTATCGGCATGGTAAATAACCGCAAGCTGCCGAATGAAGCCCGGGCAGTTTTCAGGAATATGGTAGAAAAAGGCAAGTCAGGCAATGCGATCAACCAAGAGGTACAGCCTGTGCATCTGGAGATCATTGCCGGTATTGAAAACTCAACGCAGTCCCTCACCGCTACCTCAGGCAAGGGGGCAAAGGGGTTGATGCAGATCAGGGAAATAGCTTTCAGGGACTTAATGAGGTTCGTAGATGAATTGGAACAAAAAGAAAAGAATGATAAAGAGAAAAAAGAAAATAAAATGACGAGTGAGGAAAAGTCAGCGTATAAGCTTTTAAAGCCGTTACAAAAATACGCCGATATATATAAAAAACTGAAAAATAACCCTCAACAGCAAGATCCCTTCGGGGCGATGATGGATAAACTTCCCGCGAAAGCACATTATGAATTAGGCGCGGCCATTTACTGCTTCAGGGTGCAAAGGTATGTTAATGTCCTCATTAAAAAATTCCCGCATCTTTCCCGTTTACAGCTGAGCTTGGCTGTTTATAACGCTGGTTTTGGGACCATCTGGAACAAGAAGATCCCGAAGGAAACCAGTGATTATGTTGTTATCGGCACCGTAGTTGAAGCGAGTTTAAAGAACGCGCGGGGGGCCTCTGTTCAGCAGAAACCCCCCGCGGCGGCAAATAATGCCGTTAAGCCGCCGGCAAAACAATCTCCCGCGAAAGTTGCTCCCGTTGCGGCAAAGCGCCCCGCGGCCGCGAAAGCAGTTAAGGCTTCCGTCAAGGCGCCCGTTAAAAAACCGGTAAAGGCCGCGGTTAAGCCTTTGGCAAAGCCGGGGGCAAAAATAAAGAAGGGTTCTTCACCGCTGTCGGTACCCGAAAAGGCGTCTTCTCCTTTGGGCAGTAAAACGGTCGATAAACTTAATGAAATTATCGCGCGGATCGCTAACGAAGACCCTGTTGTTTCCGCTCAGGCCTATAGAGAATTGATCATTGCCGGGCATGAGGTGATCCCCGAGAATATCTATACCCTGGGGAAAGTTGAGAATTATTACAATACCGCCGCGATCAGGGACGCCGTGCGAAAAGGCGTGGTCATTCCTATCTCTGATTTTAAGGGGCCTGACGGCAGTGTTATTATTCAAGGCAACGCTAAGCTTTTTGAAGCGCTTAAACGGCTCCATCAAATACCTCCCGGCCTTGGGTATGCCGATGGGCTCTGTTTTTCATTGCAGGTATATAGTAAGATGGGAGGCCTCCAGCAGCGCGTAGAAAGCACGCCCTATGAAGAAGGCGACGGTGAACCATTCGTGAGCGTTAAAGGCGGCGGCGCTAATACGCAAGGGCGCGTGCGCTTTGAGCTACGCGAGAGAAACGCCGATAATGTGATCGAGGGAAGCGTGATGAATGAGGAGGTTATCCGTCAGGCAGAGAAGGCCCGGCTCTTTCAGGAAGGTTTAGAAAAAGTGCGGCTGACGGCTCGGGAACAAGGCCAAGCGCAAGTCGTTGCCGATGATATATTTTTCTCCCCCGCGTTAAATATTTCCCCCCTGCAGATAATCATTGATTCGATAGATAAGAGCGGCAATAACGACGAAGATTTAAGCAGCGATCTGCGTTTACGGCAGGCGCAGCAGAAGGGCGGGTATTGGGAAGTAACCCAAGGGCAGGGGCCGTCAGGCGTGTTTTTGGTCCCGCTTTCGGATTTCCCGGAGCTCTCCTTTCGTACGGGTGATTATTCGGGAGATTGGAATGCGTATATCTGGCGCATGAGGTTGTTTGTTTATGCCTCTGCCGCTCCCTGGCGGATCGCCGAGCTTTGGCGCTTTAAGGACTTTTTTATGGAAAAATGCTCCGTATTGGAAAAGCAGCGGCAGCCACTAGGTGCTTCAAAAACCGCCGCCCAAATAATCCTGGATGATTTTGTTTCGCGGTATGCCGCGGGGCTGGCAATAATCCATAAAGTGTGTGATTCGGTAACTACGGACCATCATTTCCTGCAGACCTATAACGCGGGAGATACAATGCTGTCCGAAAAAGATATCGGGTATTCATTTTTTGATTACGACGCCTCTCATACAAAAGAAGAATATGTCCAGGGTTATCTTGAAGACTCAGGGAAAGCCGAAGATGACCCTGCGGCGATCGCTGAGGCATTGGAGGGTTTTTATGCCATACAATCTCAGGAAAGAGAAATACTGAAAAAAAGCATACGCGAACTTGCTTCGGCAATTGATGCCATGTTCGAGCCGGCAGATAAGGCGCCCGCGGGATATGTCGATAGCGTTGTTAATGCCGGCGGTTTGTTTGATACGGTTTATTCCAATCTTGCCGTAAAGAATGCTTCTTCCCCTGTTGATAACCAGGTTTCTGCCGGTTCGCCGGTTAATGCTTCTTTTGAGGCTGCTGAGGCGTCCCTTGATTGGCAAACATTTGGGAACTTTTTGCGGGGAGTTAAGGTTACCCCGGATAATTTTATGGCGCGCTGGGGAGATCTTTTAAAAGGGATTGATCAATTATCGTTGGATAAGATATTGGCTGCGCTTAAGGCAGTAAAAGAAAAATTAGAAACAAAAGATAAATTAGAGGCTTATTCGAGAGATGGGGATGTCGGCAGCGCGGTGCGCTATGACTGCTGGATCAGGAACGGGGATGTTATTCAGTGGCTGCAGGAAGCCCTTGGTAAAGAAAACGCGGTTTTGCTTAATACGGGAAAAAATAAGGGAGAGCCGGGTTATCATGCGTATGGATTATTCAGAGTGGGGGCTCAGTGGTTTATTATTGACGCAGCTGCGGACCAGTTTGAGCCTGAAATTGAAAGTTCATCCGAGGTTGGGTTAGTGATTTTACCCGCAGGAAGAGGCAGTTTAAGCGTTTCATTTGATGGGTTTGTTTCTTTTAGCGAATTTGGTAAGGATAATCCGTCCGGATTGAATAACGAATGGGCGTTTAATCCTGGTTTATTGAGCATGGGAGATAAGTCTTCGATTTACGGAAGCGCCCCGAGGCTTGAAACGGTACAAAGCGTTGAACGAGATGTTGTGCAGAAAGAAAAAGCAATTGTCGCGATCAGCAGGTTACGCGAATTAAAAAATGAATATCTTGAGCCTTTGTTTGTATATGACCAAAACAGCTGGCCGCCAAAAGCAATGTATCAAGGAGAACTTTTAAAAGCCGAACAGGTTAAACGTGTCATTGATAAGCTTGAGAAAGCGTTGGCAAGGATATCCCGCGAGTTTGGCGATTCGTTAGATACATCTGATAGAGAAATGCTTAAGGATGATATCCAAAGTTTGAAAGATTATCAAGAAGCTTTATTGCAACAGCCATCCTTTGCCGCCGGCTCTGCTCTATCAGCGGGAACTTCCGCTTCGCCGCTGCAAAATAAGGCGGAGGGGGAGTCGCGCCAGAGCCTTACGGTTTCAAAACTTCTGGTCGCAAACGGCCTAACCTCTTTTACCAACAAAATACAAGAAACCCCCCAGATCATTATTCCTCAATTTGGAGAGGGCTATGACGGCGCTGACCTGCAGTTTGTTGTTTTTGGTAACCTGTTTTATGAGGCTATGAAGATCGCGCCTATGCCACAAGAAGAAGCGTCGTTAAGGGCTCAAGGGTTCCGGCTGGTGAGCGATTTGGCTGTCAGGCCGACCTATATTATCGTCAATAACGCGCGGGAAGCTTTAGCGGTACAGATGATCCTGGATGTCGCTATTAAGAAAAGTAACGGTTTTGTTTCTTCGCTCATGAGCGCGGTGGCGCTGGAGAAAGACAATCCGTATAATATTATTAATTTAGAAAACAGGAGTGAATTCACGGTCTTAGGTAAAGACGGCATAGATGTGGCGGTTGAGGTCGTTAAGGACGGTGAAAATTATAAGTTTGTAGAGCGGCTCGGGGATATAGCGGAAGCCCGCGCTGTCGCCTCCCGTAAGCGCGATACTTCAACCGATGAACATATCCATAAAACAGGCGATTTTACCCGGGAGCAGCTCCAGGAGTATCAGCTGCGGCCCGCGGATAAAGTTTCGGTCACGTTCATGGGCGTTCATGACGCCTTGTCGGAAGAAGACGTGACCAATTTCCTTATTAATGTCGGGAAAGAAAGTATTTTTGTTGATCCTTCTCTTGAAGCGTACGCGAATCTCAAAAAAAGGAATTTACTTCCCGCGCGCTGGATACTGACGCATAATCACGCCGACCATAATGCCGGCTTTGTGCAGTTCATCATTGAGAAATATGCTGAAGCAAAAAAGGAAGCGATAAAGAACGGGAGAGGTAATGATATCGGTTTTATCGTGCGAAATGCCAATAAAGAGATCAATGCGTTCGACTTGATTATGACCAGGGAAGTAAGAGATGAATTAAGCGAGGTCATCGCGGCTTACCTGCTTGGCGCAGAGGCCTGGGAGAGCGTTCCTCTTGAGGAGGCTCAAAGTTTGTCCCGGCAAGGGGCGCGGGATTTATTGGCGAATGAGCCGGTTGAAGACGCTTTCGAGAAAAACGCTTTTGATGAGATAGAGTTTGTTGATAAAGGATTGGGCATCACCATCGTGTTTCGTAATCATAAAAGCCACCCCGTCGCTACTTATGGTTTTGTGGTAGCCGCTCCCCAGGGCAATCTGGGGTATGTCGTCGACACCAATTCCATGGATGATTTTGCCTGGGCAGTGGATAAGCTCAAAGCTTGGGATCCGCAAGGAAAAAGATCGCTCCTTATCTCGGAAAATGGTGTTCCGGGGATACATTTGGGCGTAGAGCAATTGCAAAAAGCAGCGCAAGGGGACCTCTTTCTGCAGGCGCTTGGCAGCCAGGGTGATATCCTGCTGGTGCATTCAAAAGATTCCGCAATTGTGGAAGTTCTCGACGGGAATGATCAAAAGAAGCCTTCCGAATGGCTCAGGAGGGCAAAGCGTTTTTCTACCCGTTCCGCCGGCTCGCCGATCGCCTCAGGCTATGTGAGCAGGATCCTTCGCCGGCCGGTGGGGCAGGTAAAGCAGGAGATCCTTGCTTTGGAAAAAATAATAGATGAAAACGGCTATCAGGTCGTCGGAGGAGTAAATGACCTTGAGGCCTACCGCCTTTTAATGACCCTGACCGGTAAAGGCGTGATCGCGCGCGATAAAGCGGTATATTCTCCGGTCAATGATTACGGGCTTTCTTTACATTCTTCCAGGTTCATCCAAAGCCCCCGGGCGATGGCTGCTGTCGCCCGGCACTTACGGGCTGCGGGCAGAGACGATATCCGGGTGTTAGTTATCGGTTCAGGGACCGGGGTCGATGTATTAACGGCGTATGCCTGGGCAAGATCCAATAATTTAAAGATCCATCTGGACACTATCGATATACTTCAAGAAGCGGTGGATAATACGGTGTTTAACCTTGACCTGCTTTTTCCCGGGAGCAGGAATTCGGAAGTTTTCGTGCATAAAGTCGAGCGCGGCAGGGAATTCGACATGCTCTCCGGTGAATATGATTTCGTCTATTTTAATTCTCCTAATACGGTCTATGATGCTCAGGTCAAGTTTGACGGAGCTCATGAAATAGGCGACACCGATTATAAGCGCCTTTTGTCCGGCATAGAGGGGCATTTGTCGCATGTCGGGATCGCCCTGATCGCTAATACAGTGGATAGCCGGAAATTCTTTGTCCCCGGGCTTAAAGTCATACAGCTTATTGTCGATGATTGGGATGTCGACGCCTCGAAGCGGACTATGTTTACCATGTTCCGTACCGATAGCGTTCATAGCAGCAGCCCGATGGCAAATACGGGAGATGCTGAATTTCTTGAAGGGGTAACTCCCGAGGAAGAGGCGGCGGTGAAGACCAGGATACAGGATATGCTCGAGTTCACCCGGAAGCAGATGGATTCCTCCGATCCGGTAGTCAGGAACTCCTCCCGCAGCTTTGTTACAGTTTTTAGCGGCGATCATTTATTGAGGGCCGGGCAGTTGATCGCGCAAGAAGCGCAGAAGTATCTTATAAGCATAGGTGTTCAACGCCCCGGAGAAATAAGGATCTATATGACCGGAGGCAGGCTTAAAGATAAAGCTATTAAAGGGAGCAATGATTCGGAATTCAGCGATATTGATATAGGCATATATGTTGATAATCCGCGTGAAGTGGATGAGGCCGAGGATAAAGTTCAAGTAGCCGCTAAATGGAATATTTTTTATTCCATGGTTGGTTCAATGACAGCAAAAGCTTGCAATCAATTGACATCCCAATTACGGGACAGCGGGGCGTTAGAAAATGATCAAATATTCCCGAATGTTTTTGAATTTTTAAGTAATCAATGGGGGGATTTCTCTAATTTAAAGTTGTCAGCACCGTATATGCTCATCGGAAGAATAAACGTAAAGCCGGATAATGAGCCGCCATCTATTATCGTCAATGCAAATGACGGGTCTTTCGGCCCGATAGCGGCGCAACTCGATACTGCCGTAGCGGCTTCTGAAAGTGCGGCACAGCCGCGATCTTCAAGCCCGATTAAAAAGGGAGGTATTGATATGCGCTCACTCCCTATTGTCACGCAGCCGATGAATACTCCCGGAATGAGCGTTATGCCGCCTTTGAACCGCCTGGAAAATATTGATCTCGATGAAGAATGGCAGCAGATACAGGGCATGATCCAGGCGGGGATCATTCCTGCCAGCGACAGGATCAAGGAATATTTGCAGGCTTGCTGCGTTAAAGGCGATATTAATCCGCAGGTAGATAAAGTACTTTCCTGTATCGCGGATATCTTGCGGTTAGAAGAGGATCAGCTTAAGCCTACAGAAGCGGCTTTCAGGGAATTCCTGGCTTTGTTGGAATCGGATAAGCCGGCGGGCGACCTGCAGGTTGCTCTTGCGAGGATCGCTTTTACGGCTAAGGAGCCGTTGATAATAGAATAATAAGCAGTTCAGGAGGGGTGTTCCCGCCCTTTGGTTTATCAGCCCCCATAGGACGTCTCTTGAGCACCCCTTCTTTTTATTATTTAGCAACAGGGGTAATGATAAAGGCTAAAGTTTAAATAACAAGGGAAGGTTAAAGGTCTAAGGTTTAATTCTTAAACTTCCTATCTGCCGGCAGGTAATTTTAAAATTTAACCTTTAATCTTTGATTTTCCTTTGTTCTTTAAGCTTTATCCTTTAAACTTTTCCGTCATCCTCATCCTTGTCATTTACCTTGACAAACGCCCCCGGAGGTGGTATATTTATTTAAATACAAAGAGGCCTTTAAGCTGGCTCATGAGAAGCCGGCAAGGTAGAGAAAAATGCTTCACGACCTTAAAAAATCATATCCCAACCGCATAATAAGCCGTTGGGTTTTTTTTTAATGAGCAGACACTTTACGGAGCGTAAGCGAACGTAAAGTGTAGGCCGAAGGCCGTCTGCGAATTAATCCCGAAGCGTGCGCAGAAAATTTCGCAGAAATTTTCAAGCGTTAACGCGAGGGAAGCGGAGCAGCACGGAGCGTAAGCGAACGTAAGTTGTATGGCCGAAATATCCCGAAGCGTGCAAGCGTGTGCGCGAGGGATAACGAAACTAACGACATTAACGAACTAAACGAAAATAACGATCATGCCCGATAAATCGAAATTACTGGATAAAGAAGCGATCCGCCGCAGTATTATGCGTATCGCCCATGAGATCCTGGAAAAGAATAAAGGGACCGATGGCCTCTGTCTCGTCGGGATCCGTAAGCGCGGGGTTTATTTGGCTGAGCGGCTTAAAGCCGCCATCCAAACGATCGAGAAAAAAGAGGTCCCGGTGGGGATCCTGGATATAACGCTTTACCGCGACGACCTCTCCCTTACTACTTCTCAACCGGTGGTGCATAAGACGGAGATAGATTTTGATATCGCCCATAAAAGCGTGGTATTGGTGGATGACGTCCTCTACACAGGCAGGACTATTCGCGCGGCATTGGACGCGTTAATAGACTTAGGCCGCCCGCGTTCGATACAGCTGGCGGTGTTGATAGACCGGGGGCACCGGGAATTACCGATACGGCCTGATTTCGTGGGAAAGAACATCCCTACATCGCAGCATGAGGCGGTCGAAGTTCATTTGACGGAAGTCGATGATGCGGACGAAGCGGTACTGGTAAAGAAAGAGTGATCCATGGTCTGGACGCGCAAAGATCTCTTGGGGCTGGATGATCTAAGCAGGGAAGAGATAGAGCTTATTTTATCGACTGCCGATTCGTTTAAGGAGGTCTCCTCCCGCCAGATCAAAAAAGTCCCGGCGCTGCGCGGCAAGACGGTGGTGAATCTTTTTTATGAGCCTTCAACGCGCACGCGGGTTTCTTTTGAAGTAGCGGCAAAGCGTTTATCCGCCGACGTTATCAATATTGAAACAGAGACCTCCAGCGTTAAAAAAGGCGAAACACTTATTGATACCGGCACCAATATCCAGGCGCTCAATGCCGATATCATTGTGATCCGCCATAATTATTCGGGCGCGGCCATGATGCTGGCAAGGCATTTGAATATCAGCGTCGTCAATGCCGGGGACGGCTGGCACGAGCATCCGACGCAGGCGCTCCTGGACATGTTCACCTTAAAGGAAAAACTGGGGAAGATAGACGGGCTTAAGGTCAGTATCGTCGGGGATATCGCGCATTCGCGGGTGGCGCGTTCGAATATCTGGGGTTTGATAAAGCTGGGGGCTGAGGTGACGGTATGCGCCCCTGAAATATTGATCCCGCCGGCGATCGAAGAAATGGGGGTCAGGGTTTCCTATGATATAGACGAAGCCCTCCATGACGCCGATGCCGTGAATGTCCTGCGGATGCAATTTGAACGCGACGGGCAAAACGCCTTCCCGAAGCAGGTGGAATATTTTAAGAATTTCGGGATCACCAAAGAACGGCTGCAAAAAGCGAAAAAAAACATTATTGTGATGCATCCGGGGCCTTTAAACCGGGGGATAGAGATCTCCAGCGAAGTCGCCGACGGGGCGAATTCGGTCATCCTGGAGCAGGTGACCAATGGTATCGCGGTGCGAATGGCGGTGCTTTTCCTGGTAGCGCAGGGCGAGGGGCAGGAAAAATGAGTTTACTGATCAAAAACGGCCGTGTGGTCGATCCGGCAAATAAAATAGATGAAGTGCGCGATGTTTTGGTGGAGGGCTCCCGGATATCCAGGGTCGCTTCCGGCATAAAAGTAAAGGCCGATACTTCACTTGACGCTTCCGGAATGATCGTTATGCCGGGATTGGTCGATATGCATGTGCATTTACGGGAACCCGGGCGCGAAGATAAAGAAAACATCGCTTCCGGCACTCGTGCTGCGCTTAAGGGCGGAGTAACGAGCGTTTTGGCGATGCCCAATACTAATCCCGCTATGGACAGCGTTGAACGGATCGCTTTTTTGCAAGGGATCATTGAAAAAACCGCGCATACAAATGTTTTTATCTGCGGCGCCATTACTAAAGGCCGGCTGGGCATGGAATTGACCGATATGTCCGCGCTCAAGAAGCAGGGAATTGTCGCGGTTTCCGATGACGGCGCTTCAGTTGATTCCGAAGCGCTCATGGTGGAAGCGCTGAAAAATGCCCGGGAAAATAATGTCGCGGTTATCTGCCATTGCGAGGATAAGTCGCAGAGCGCAGGAGGGGTAGTGAATCTTGGCAGTATTTCAACACGGCTGGGGTTACGCGGTATTTCCCGGGAATCGGAATACGCGCGCATCGAGCGGGATATTCAACTGGCGGAGAAGGCTGATGCCGCGGTGCATATCGCTCACGTCAGCTGCAAAGAATCGGTTGAGATCATCGCCCGCGCTAAAAAAAGAGGCATCAGGGTCACTGCCGAAACAGCGCCTCATTATTTCTCGCTGAGCGAAGAGTCTTTGCTGGGCTACGATACGAATTTAAAGATGAATCCGCCGCTTCGCACGAAAGAGGATGTCGCGGCGGTTAAAAAAGGATTAAAAGATGGAACGATAGACGCGATCGCTTCCGACCATGCCCCGCATACCGAGCATGAAAAAGCGATTGAATTCGACCGCGCGGAATTCGGCGTCATCGGCCTGGAAACCGAATTAGCGGTGAGTATCACTGAATTGATCGTTCCCGGGATTATTTGCTGGGATGCCCTGGCGGCCGCGTTGTCGTTGAACCCGGCGCGGATCTTAGGCGTTAATAAAGGGACATTGTCGATCGGCAGCGATGCCGATATCATTGTTGTTTCTCCGGATCAAAAGTGGAGCGTGCAAAAAGAAAATATCGCTTCCCTGTCTAAAAACTCCGCGTTTCTGGGAAAGAACCTGTCAGGGGTAGTTACCTATACGATTTGTAACGGCAAAGTAGCGTATCAGAGCGCCGGGTAATATCCCTACTATCTCTTGATTTGTTTCCTTTAAGGGCTCGCGCAGATGAAATTCATTCTGACCAAAGAATTAGGCAGGCTTGTAACGTGGTTAAGAATCTTAGGTTACGATACGCAATGTTTTTTGGGCGATAAGAGAGCTTCTTTAATGCTCCGGGCGTTACAAGACGGCAGGATCATTGTCACGCGGACCCGTCAACGTGCGCCATCAAGAGGGTTAAGGACCGTAGTTATCAAAAATGAGCGGGTTAAAGAACAGCTCGCGGAGCTGTTAAAAACATTGAGTATTGAGCCGGTTTCTGGTATGATGTTTACCAGGTGTACGCTCTGCAATACGGCCTTAAAGCCTAAAGTTAAAGCAGAGGTAAAAGCCCTTGTCCCTGAATATGTTTTTCAAACCCAAGAGAAGTTTTTTATCTGTGAAAAATGCTCGCGGGTATATTGGCAGGGGACACATTGGGGAAATGTAAATAGTGTATTAAAAGAGATATTAGGTTAGTTTCGTTAATATCGTTAGTGCCGTTAAATTCGTTTAATCCGTTGAACGAAACTAACGGCACTAACGAACCTAACGATAATAACGATTATGGAGTTTATCGCTGATTTTCATATTCACTCTAAATACAGCCGGGCCACCAGCCGCAATATGGATGTTGAGCATATCGCGCAATGGGCCAAGCTTAAGGGTATTACGTTGATGGGGACAGGTGATTTTACCTATCACTTGTGGCTGGAGGAGCTCAAGAATAAGCTTGAAGACCTGGGAAACGGGCTTTTTAAATATAACGGTATCTATTTTATTTTATCATCGGAGATAAGCAGTATCTATTCCAAGAACGGCCGGACTTATCGGGTCCATAATATAGTGCTGAGCCCTTCGTTTAAAACAACCGATAAGATCAATGAGGTGCTTTCCCGCTGCGGGAACCTGGCATCCGACGGCCGTCCGATCCTGGGATTGGATGCGGCTGAATTGGCGCGCATTGTTTTTGATATCGATGAAAATTGCATGGTTATTCCCGGGCATATCTGGACTCCCTGGTTTTCAGTATTCGGCTCTATGTCGGGATTCGACCGGATAGAGGATTGTTTTGAGGCCCAGACGCCGAAAATATTCGCGCTGGAGACGGGATTGTCGAGTGACCCGGCGATGAATTGGAGGTTGAGCGCTTTAGACCGCTTCAGCCTGGTATCCAACAGCGATTCACATTCTCCTCAAAGAATAGGCCGTGAGGCAAATGTTTTTAACTGCGAACTGGATTATAGAACGATCCGCGATGTCTTGAGGACTAAAGATAATAAAAGGTTTTTATACACGATAGAATTTTTCCCGGAAGAAGGCAAGTATCATTATGACGGGCATCGCCTGTGCGAAAGCCGTTTGTCGCCGCAAGAGACTAAAAAGAATAACGGCAAGTGCCCGAAATGCGGCAAGCCGGTGACGGTCGGGGTAATGAATCGCGTCGCGCAGCTCGCGGACCGGCCGGAAGGGATTGTGCCGGAAACAAGCGTTCCCTTTAAGCGCATGATCCCGTTCGATGAGATCATCGCGGAGGCAAAAGGGGTAGCTAAAGGCGCTGTTTCTGTCGAGCGTGAATATATGAGCCTGGTGGCAAAATTCGGGACGGAATTCGATATATTGTTGAGAGCTTCCGGGGAAGACCTGCAAAGAGGCCTGCCTAAACGCATTGCCGAAGGGGTGTTACGGGTGCGTGAAGGAAAAGTAAATATCAAGGCAGGTTATGACGGAGAGTATGGCATTATCTCGATTTTCGGCGAGCAAGATTCGAATCAGGAAAGCCATGATCAGCAGTTAAGTTTGTTTTAAATATGGATTTTTATCGGGTAAATAAGGTCAACTAAATTAATGCGCCTGTGGTTCGACTAAGCTCACCACGAGGCGGATATAAGTTAAATAATGCGCCTGTGGCCCAAAGGATAGGGCACCAGCCTCCGGAGCTGGGTGTGCAGGTTCGATTCCCGCCAGGCGCATAAATTTGCCTTAATAATATTGTTGCCAAATTATAATAAATTGCTTTGTCGGGAGGATTGAGTGCAGGATCAATATAAAAATAATAAAGGATTAAACGATACCCCCAAAAAGAAGGTTGTGATCTTAGGCGGCGGGCCGAATCGTATCGGCCAGGGGATCGAATTTGATTATTGCTGCTGCCATGCCGCTTACGCGCTGCGGGAAGAGGGTGTCGATAGCATCATGGTTAATTGTAATCCCGAAACCGTATCGACCGATTACGATACTTCAGACCGCCTTTATTTTGAGCCGCTTACCTTTGAAGATATTATGACTATCCTCGAAGCGGAAAAACCGATGGGGGTGATCGTTCAGTTCGGCGGACAGACGCCTCTTAATTTAGCGCTACCGCTGCGTAAGGCAGGGGTCAATATCCTCGGGACCAGTGCCGACGCCATTGACATAGCAGAAGACAGAAAAAGATTTAAGCAGATGCTTGAAAAGCTGGATCTTTTACAGCCGGAGAACGGTACGGCGTTTAATTATGAAGAAGCGCTTTCCGTGGCGCGGAAGATCGGATTCCCGGTCCTGGTCAGGCCTTCCTATGTCCTGGGCGGGCGGGCAATGGAGATCGTTTATGAAGAAAGTATGCTGGAAAAGTTTATCGTTGAGGCTGCCCGTGTTTCCGGCGACCACCCCGTGTTAATAGATAAATTCCTGGAAGATGCGATCGAGGTCGATGTGGATTTGATCGGTGACGCAGAGGACTTTGTTATCGGAGGGATCATGGAGCATATTGAAGAAGCCGGGATCCATTCGGGGGATTCCGCGATGACTCTTCCGACATATACCCTGTCCAAAGAGCTGCTGGATAAGGTCAGGGAAGCTACCTGCAAGATGGCCCGGGAGCTGCGTGTCTTAGGGCTTATGAATGTGCAATACGCTATCAAAGACGATAAAGTTTATGTCTTAGAAGTCAATCCTCGCGCTTCACGGACTGTCCCGTTTGTTTCTAAGGTGATTGGTGTGCCGCTGGCAAAGCTGGCAACCAAGGTCATGCTGGGGCAGAAATTGAAGGATTTAGGCTTTACCCGTGAGCCCGTTCCGCAACATGTCGCGGTAAAAGAATCCGTCTTCCCGTTTAACCGCTTCCCGGGAGTAGATGTTATTTTGGGCCCGGAAATGAAATCAACCGGAGAGGTCATGGGGATCGACGTTGATTTCGGCAGGGCGTTTGTTAAGAGCCAGCTCGCCGCGGGGCAAAAGCTCCCCCGCAGCGGAAATGTTTTTATTTCCGTCAGGGATAAAGATAAGCGTTCGATAGTTTCTATCGCGAAAAAACTGCAGGACCTGAAGTTTAATATATATTCGACTTCCGGGACAGCGGCAGTGCTCAAACGCAACGATATCGCGGTGAATATCCTGCCGAAGATCGCCGAAGGCAGGCCGAATGTGCTTGACCTGATGAAAGACGGCAAGATCCAAATGGTGATCAATACCCCTTCGGGCAGGATGCCCCGTCAGGATGAAGTTAAGATCCGCTCCTGTGTCATTACCTACAATATCGCTTATACTACTACGATTTCCGGGGCGCAGGCGACTGTCAACGCGATCGAGGTCCTGGTTAAAAAAGATCTGGATGTTAAGTCGATCCAGGAATATCAGGGGATAGCCACCTTTCGGCAAGCTCAGGGTAGAAAAGCCGTAAGCCGCAAGTCACTCGACGCAAGACGCAAGTAGTCCATGGTCGATGGTCTATGGTCAAGGTTGGTCCGGGGAACCGGAAATCCGGGACTATCGGGTGTCCGGAGATCGGAGGATCAGTCTGCAGGTTTCAGGTCGCATGTCAGATAGGAGATATCCCTCGACGGAGCTCGGGATGAATGAGCCATAAACGCCAGAGGCACGGCTCATTCAAGGTAAAAAAGTGGAAAAGATAAGGATAAAAACAAATAACCGCGTTGAATTACTTGATATTACGGAGACGGTCGGCGGTATCATCGAACGCGGCAGGGTAAGCGACGGGCTCTGTGTTGTTTTTTGTCCGCACACAACGGCGGGTTTGACTATTAATGAGAATGCGGATCCGTCAGTGCGGGCGGATATTCTTAAAACGCTTAATAAGCTTATTCCGGAAAATGCCGGGTATGCCCATCAAGAAGGCAATTCCGACAGCCACATTAAATCTTCTTTATTCGGCGCTTCGTTGACAATCATCGTTGAAAACAACCGGCTTATGCTCGGGACCTGGCAGGGGATATATTTTTGTGAAAGTGACGGGCCTCGTAACCGGGAGATCTGGGTCAAGGTAATTTGAGGGGTAAGCTCATGCCGGAACTGCCTGAAGTTGAAACTATAAAGCGTGAATTGGAAAAAGCGGTCCTGGGGAAGAAGATCGCGGATGTCATTATTAATAATCCCCGGGTCATCCGTGAGCCGAGCAGGGATGTTTTTGTCAAAGAAATAAAGAACTGCGTTATAAAAAACATCCTGCGTAAGGGGAAGCTTTTGATCCTGGAATTGTCTTGCGGCAAATCGCTCGCCGTGCATTTAAAGATGACCGGACAACTGGTTTATCCCGGGGACGCTGCGCAAAGCCGCGTCAGTTTTAAATTGTCTAACGGGAAACTGCTTGATTTTAATGACCGCCGCCTCTTCGGCGAGTTACGGTTAATTGATGATTGGAAATCCCTGAAATTCATTCAAGGGTTGGGGCCGGAGCCTTTCGATATCGACAGCGATAGATTTAAGGTAATGCTCGGCGGCAAGAAAACCAGGATAAAGCCTTTATTAATGGATCAGGGATTTCTTTCGGGTGTCGGCAATCTTTACGCGGCTGAGGCATTATTCAGGGCCGGGATCAATCCCGCGCGGCCGGCTAATAGCCTTACCGGCAAAGAAAAAGAATTGTTATTTAAGGAGATCATCGATACCCTGAAGGAGGCTATACAACATAAGGGGTCTTCGATCGACCAGTATGTGCAGCTTTCGGGTGAGGCGGGGGATTATGTTCAATACCATAAAGTTTATGGACGGGAAGGAAAGCCCTGCCCGGTTTGTAAAACAGCAGTAAAAAGGACCGCTCTGGGCGGAAGGGGAACATATTTCTGCCCCCAATGCCAGAAATGACCATGAAGAAAAAGATGTTCCAGGAAAAAGCCCGGGTAATAAGTAACGCGCCGGCGGGGCAGGATTATTATAGAATGTCCCTTTTATCTGCCCGGATCGCGGCGAAGGCTGTCCCCGGTCAATTTTTAGAAGTTCAGGTTTCCGAGAGCGGTTCGCCGTTATTACGCAGGCCCTTCGGAATTCATTCGGTACTCGGTGACCCTGCTGGCCGAAAATCGATCACCGATCACCGATCACCGACAACCGTGACCATTCTGTATGAGATCCGCGGCAAGGGTACGGCAGCGTTAGCAGAAAAAAAGCCCGGAGATTCTTGCGATATCCTTGGTCCTTTAGGCAACGGTTTCACGATAGATAATGCCCGGTACCCGATATTAGTGGCGGGAGGTATGGGAGTGGCCCCGCTTGTTTTCCTGGCGGAACAATTATCAGCCGCCGGCCGCAGGCTGCAGGCCGAACGTTTCAAGGGAATTGTTTTGATCGGTGGTAAAACAAGAAAACAAATTCTTTGCAAAAATGAATTCGAGAAATCAGGGCATGAGGTGAAGATCTCTACTGACGACGGTTCTCTAGGGCATAAAGGATACGTTACTGATTTGCTTGATACCGTACTATCGACCATTGACCATCGACCGTCGACTCTCTATGCCTGCGGCCCTCAGCCGATGTTAAAAGAAGTAAGCCGTATTGCAGGTGAGAAAAATATCCCCGCGCAGCTGTCGTTAGAGGAGCATATGGCTTGCGGTATCGGCGCTTGTTTAGGGTGCGTGGTCAAGACTACCGATGGATATAAGCGCGTCTGTAAAGACGGCCCGGTGTTTGATTCAGGCGCTGTAAAATGGTGATGGATTAAAGTCTAAAGGTTAACCCTCGACAGAGCTCGGGATGAATGAACCATAAGCGCCTGAGGCATGGTTCATTCAAAGTTCAAAGAACAAAGGAAATTTCAAGGTCAAAGGTTCCTGTCTGCCGGTGAGGCAGGTAATTTTAAAATTTAACCTTAAATCTTTAACCTTCCTTTGTTATTTAGACTTTATACTTTAAAATTTATACTATAGCCTTTAAGCTTTTTTAAAGTAAGGGGGTTTTTATGAATTCGTTCCTCTACATCCTCTTAGGATTAACCGCCGGAGTTTTGGGAGGGATGTTCGGCATCGGCGGCGGGATCATTTTGATACCCGCATTGGTTTATTTCTTCGGGTTAACGCAGCACCAGGCGCAGGGTACGACTTTGGCGATACTCATTCCGCCCATAGGGCTTTTAGCGGCATTGCGTTATTATTACGCCGGGAACGTGAAATTGGGGATGGCGGGTTTTATTTGTATCGGTTTTTTCATCGGAGGATTCCTGGGAGCAAGCGTGGTGCAGCAGGTGCCGGATCCTTTATTAAAACGCATATTCGGAATTTTTTTGCTTTTTATCGCCATTAATTTTATCATAGGTAAATAGGGGGCATCAGTAACGCATGGATCCGTCTCTCGCGGTAAGGATAGGAAAATTGCATTTAAAGAATCCGGTCACGGTTTGTTCCGGCACGTTCGGCTATGGAGAGGAATTCCGGGATTTTGTCGATCTGAAGAAGCTGGGGGCCCTTGTCACCAAGACCGTGACGCTCCTGCCCCGCTGCGGTAATCCTATGCCTCGTACCTGTGAAACGCCTTCGGGTTTGCTTAATTCCATAGGATTGGAAAATCCCGGATTAGATGTTTTTCTGCGCGATAAACTCGGGTTTTTAAAAAATACCGGGGTCCCGGTTATTTTGAGCGTTGCTTCTGAAGGCGGCTTGGATGAATTTATTAAGATCGTAGATGCTGTTGATTCGGTCAAGGGCGTTGACGCAATTGAGTTGAATATTTCTTGTCCCAATGTAAAGTCGCACGGCGCCCCTCGACAAACTCGGGGTAAACAAGATACAGGTCGCAGGCCGCAAGGAGAGAAGCAACGGCGATTGATCTCTCAGGACCCCAAGGCGACCTATGATCTGGTCAGGGCCGTGCGTAAGGTGGCCAAAAAACCTTTGATTACCAAATTATCCCCCAATGTTACTTGTATCAGTGATATCGCGCTTGCCGCTGAATCGGCGGGATCTGACGCGGTTTCTTTGATCAATACGCTGACCGGCATGAGTATCGATGTCATGGCGCGTAAGCCGAAGATAGCCGCGGGGGTAGCCGGATTAAGCGGCCCAGCCGTCAGGCCGGTCGCGGTGAAGATGGTCTGGGAGACCGCGCGCGCGGTGAATATCCCGGTCATCGGGATGGGCGGTATTATGGATACCGCGAGCGCTTTGGAATTTTTGATCGCCGGGGCGACTGCTGTTGCCGTAGGCACGGCGAATTTTATTAATCCCGGCGTCAGTATGGAAATAATCGAAGGTATCAAGCGATACCTCGCGGTGAATGACATGTTAGACATTTCATTATTACGAGGGTCACTGCAATTATGAATCAAGCAGCCCGAAAACCGGAAATTATTCTCGCTTTAGATGTCGATACGCTCGCCCGGGCGCATGCCTTTATCGATACAATGTCTCCGCGCGTTAAGGTCTTTAAGGTCGGCTTGCAGCTTTTTACGCAGGCGGGGCCGGCGATCGTAGAATATGTCCGGAAAAAAGGGGCGGGGGTTTTCTTGGACTTGAAATTCCATGATATCCCGAATACCGTCGCCTGCGCTGTCCGCCAGGCGGTGAGGCTTCAGGTAGAGATGATGACGCTGCATGCTTGCGGCGGGGCGGCGATGCTTAAGGCAGCATGTGCTGCGGCAGAAGAGGAATCAGAAAAACTTAAAGTAAAAAAACCGATCTTGTTGGGAGTTACTGTTTTGACAAGCCAGGAAGCAGCTCCCGGAGAAGTCTTGCGGCTGGCATCTCAAAGCCTGGAATGCGGGTTAGGAGGCGTTGTGTGCTCGGTGCGTGAAGCCGCGTTATTGCGTAAAGAGATCCCGCGGCAATTTATTATCGTGACCCCCGGGATACGCCCTGATGCAAAATCAGCTGATGACCAAAAAAGGACCGCGACCGTGGCGCAGGCGGTTGGAGCCGGAAGCGATTTTCTGGTTATCGGCCGGCCGATACTGGAAGCCGCGGACCCGTTAAAAGCCGTCGATGCATATCTCAAAGAGATACATCGTCAGGAATAATGTTTTTAAGAGCAGGAGATTGATATGGCAGAGCAGATCAAGGATCTAATAGAAAAAATAAACCAGGAAGGTATCCGGGCCGCCGAGGAGAACGCGCGGGAAATAAAAAAAGAGGCCGTTGAAAAAGCCGCGGTGATCATTGAAAAAGCTTCTGTTGAAGCTCATGGGATCGTTTTGGCGGCCAAAGAAGAGGGGGCGCTTCTTCAGAAAAATACTTTGGCGCTCTTGCAGCAGGCATCGCGGGACATGCTCCTGGGGTTGAAAAAAGAGATCTCTTCTATGCTCGATGCCCTGATCGTCTCGAATATCCGTCAGGCGCTTTCGCCTGAAGAGCTGGCGAATATCCTGGCGTCACTCATCAAGGAAGCAAGCGGCAAAGAAAAAGCGCAGGTGATCGTTTCGCTGAAAAAAGAAGACTGCGCGGCATTAGAAAAATATTTTATCGGGAAGCTTAAGGACCAGCTTAAAGCGGGGATCACGTGTAAGCCTTCGGAAGATGTTTTAGGAGGGTTTGTGATCAGTTATGACGGGGGGAGATCCCATTTTGATTTTACCGATAAGGCGCTTGCCGAATATATCGGCGCCTATTTAAAGCCGGCGCTGAAATCGGTCATGAAGGACATTTTTTAAGGACATGGCAGAGTATTACACGTATGTTATAGCAAGCTTGCCTATGCTTATATTCGGGGCTAAGCCGCCTTTTTCGTATGAGGGCTTCCTGCAATTATGCGTTGGGTTCATCCCTGAAAGGGAAAGGCTTATACTTGCGGAAATCCCGCATGCCGGCGAGCATCCCTACGGCGGTATCCACGGCGCCCTTGATGCCTGGTATGAATTTGACCGGGACTTGAGGAATGAATTAGTCAAGATCAGGGCGGTGAGAAAAAAGGCCGACCCTGTCAAATATATGCGTTTGGACGACGGATACGTGGAGCCGTATATTACCCATATCGCTCTTGCCGCCTGCCGCAATGTGTCGGTTTTGGAAGCGGAGAGAACGCTTGATCAGGAACGCTGGAATAAATTAGAAGAAATAGCCGCGGGGCATTTTTTTGATTTTGATTTTTTGGCCGTATACGCGTTTAAACTCCTGATTTTGCTGCGCTGGGAAAATATCCGCCTGGCAGAAAAGGCCGCTTTATTGGATAAAACGCTCAAGGCTATAGAGGCAGGGCGGGCGTAAAACGAATCTTACAAAGGCCGGTTGACAATGAAAAGAAAAGGTAAAATAGTAAAGATAAACGGTAATATGGTTACCGTCGAAACAAATGAGTTTATTATTCAGAACGAAGTCGCTTTTATCCTTCATGGGCAGGAGCGATTGAAAGCTGAAGTGATCCGCGTCAGGGGCGAGCGCGCGGAAATGCAGGTCTATGAAGATACTTCGGGGCTCCTCGTCGGGGATGAAGCTGAATTCAGCGATGAACTGCTTTCCGTAGAGCTGGGCCCGGGGCTGCTCGGTCAGATATTCGACGGATTACAGAACCCGCTGCCGTTACTTGCCCGGAAGCAGGGGTTTTTCTTGAAGCGCGGGGAGTATTTGGAAGCCTTGTCAGGAGAAAAAGAATGGCAATTTAATCCGTCCTGTAAAGCGGGAGAGCGCCTTCGTCCCGGAGAAGCCCTGGGGGTTGTCCCGGAAAAGATATTTTCTCATTATATTATGGTCCCGTTTTATTTGCGCGGCGCGCAGGAAGTTGTTTCTATCGTCAAAGCGGGGAAATATAATTTCAGCCAGAGCATCGCTCAATTAAAAGACCGTGACGGTAAAATCCATGACGCTTATTTAAAGCAGTCCTGGCCGGTTAAGATCCCCATCCGGGCCTACGAGGAAAAATTAAGGCCGACGGAACCTTTAGTCACGAAGATGCGTTTGATCGATTCTTTGTTCCCGGTTGCCCGCGGCGGCACGTATTGCATTCCCGGCCCTTTTGGCGCGGGAAAGACGGTCCTGCAGCAGCTCACCAGCCGCCACGCGGAAGTCGATATTGTTATTATCGCCGCCTGCGGTGAACGGGCGGGAGAAGTCGTTGAGACGCTCAAGACCTTCCCTGAGATCACCGATCCTCGCACGGGTAAACCGTTAAGCGACCGGACAGTCATAATTTGTAATACCAGTTCCATGCCGGTAGCCGCGCGGGAATCGAGCGTTTATACCGCGGTGACCATCGCGGAATATTACCGCCAGATGGGGCTGAACGTTTTGCTTTTGGCTGATTCTACGTCCCGTTGGGCCCAGGCAATGAGAGAGATGTCCGGGAGGCTGGAGGAGATCCCCGGAGAAGAAGCCTTCCCCGCGTATCTTGAATCGCGCATCGCTTCTTTTTATGAACGCTCAGGCGTGGTGCGTTTATACAATGCTCAGACAGGGTCTGTTACTATCGGAGGGACGGTGAGCCCTGCCGGGGGCAATTTTGAAGAACCGGTGACCCAGGCAACCCTTAAGGTCGTGGGGGCTTTTCACGGCCTCTCCCGCGAGCGCTCCAACGCCCGTAAGTATCCGGCTATAGACCCCTTGATCAGTTGGAGCAAATACCCCAGCATTGTCGCGGCAGACCAGGCCGCGCGCGGGCATGATATTTTACTCAAGAGCAATGATGTTTCGCAGATGATGAAAGTTATCGGCGAAGAAGGGACGTCTTTAGCTGATTATCTGGAATATCTCAAGGGAGAGTTCTTTGATTCCGTGTATTTGCAGCAGAATGCGTTTGACGCGGTTGATGAGGCCACGCCCGCAGAGAGGCAAAAATACATTTTTAATTTCATCCATCAGGTCTTGGGCGCTGAATTCGCCTTTGAAGGAAAAGAGGCGGCGCTGCAATTCTTCCAAAAAGTAAAGCAGCTTTTTAAAGGATGGAATTCTTCCCAGTGGCAGAGTGAAGAATTCAAGAAAATAGAACAGGAAATTACCGTTGAAATCGATGGTAAGCGCAAAGACAAGAAGGAAGCAATCCATGCATAAGGTATATACGAATATCATTCAGATCGCCGGCGACGTGATCACGGTGGAAGCAGAAGGTATCGGCTATATGGAGATCGCTGAAGTTACTACCCGCCGGGAAGTCTCACTCGCCCAGGTCATCAGGCTTGACGGCAAAAAAGTCTCTCTGCAGGTTTTTGCCGGGAGTAGGGGTATTTCGACGGGAGATAAGGTCCGTTTCCTGGGGCATCCCATGCGTATCTCAAGCGGGGAGAACCTGCTCGGCAGGATCTTTAACGGAAGCGGCCTCCCTTTGGACCAGGGCGTACATCTTTCGGAAAACCTTATTGATATCGGCGGGCCTCCGGTCAATCCGGTCAAAAGGATCATCCCCGATAAAATGATCCGTACCGGACTTCCGATGATCGATGTTTTTAATTCGCTGGTGGAATCGCAGAAGCTGCCCATTTTTTCTATCGCGGGGGAGCCGTATAATGAATTACTGGCGCGTATCGCCATTCAGGCGGAGATCGATGTCATTATTTTAGGGGGAATGGGCCTTAAATATGACGAGTATCTTTCTTTTAAGGAAACGCTGCAGGCGGCGGGCGCGCTTTCGCGCTCGATCTTTTTTATGCATACCGCGGCAGACCCGACTGTCGAGTGCCTGCTTGTGCCGGATATAAGCTTAGCGGTTGCCGAGCAGTTCGCGCTTGCCAAAAAGCGGGTCTTGGTGCTTTTAACCGATATGACTAATTTTTGCGACGCCTTAAAAGAAGTCGCGATCACCATGGAGCAGGTCCCTTCCAATAGAGGATACCCCGGGGACCTTTACAGCCAATTGGCTGCGCGCTATGAAAAAGCGGTCGATTTTGATACCGCAGGCTCGATTACTATTCTTGCCGCGACCACCATGCCCGGGGATGACGTGACGCATCCGGTGCCCGACAATACCGGATATATCACTGAAGGGCAGTTTTATTTGAAGAACGGGGTTATCGAGCCGTTCGGGTCGCTGAGCCGCCTGAAACAGCAGGTAAACGGCAATACCAGAAGCGATCATCGCGTAATTATGGATACCATGATCCAGTTGTTTGCCAGTTACCGGGAAACCCGCGAGAAGCAATCAATGGGATTCCAGATGAGTAACTGGGATAAAAAGCTTCTTAAATACGGGGTTTTATTTGAGCGGGAAATGATGTCGCTTAAGCTGAATATCCCTTTAGAAAAAGCCCTGGATAAGGCATGGATGATATTGCGGGAATGTTTTACTCCGGAAGAAACCGGGATAAAAAGATCATTGATCGAGGAATATTGGCCTAAATAGCCGATAGTCGATGGTCCATGGTCTATGGACTGTTGACCGTGGACTATAAGCTAAGGTGTATTCATGAAGGTTAAATTAACTAAGGGAGAATTAAAAAAGCAACGGGACGCGCTTAAACAGTACGCGCGCTATCTGCCGACGCTGCAGCTTAAAAAGCAGCAATTGCAGATAGAGATCATCCGTCAGAACAGCCGTCTGGCGGAAAAGGCCGCCGCGTTAGAGCTTAAACACAGATCTATTGAGCCCTGGGCGGGGATACTCGCCGACCAGGGAGTCAAGGTCGATTCTCTGGTAAAGCTTGCGCGCGTGAATAGCGATACCAGGAATATCGCGGGAGTCGATGTTCCGGTGTTCGGCAGCGCCGATTTTGAGGCCTTTGACTATGACCTGTTCTTGGCCCCTTTATGGGTTGATAGTGCGGTAGAGGCATGTAAGGCCCTTGTTTCTTTGCAGCAGGAGCTCGCCGTAGTGCAAAGCGGCGTCAGGATTTTAAAGCAGGAATTACGCGTTACTACGCAGCGGGTGAATCTTTTCGAGAAAGTCAAGATCCCCGAGGCCGAAGTAGCCATACGCTTGATCAAGATCTATATCGGTGACCAGATGGCAAACGCGGTCGGCCGCAGTAAGATCGCCAAGCGCAAGATCGAAGAAGCGGAATTGGCAGGAGCATATTAGTTAAGTAACGCAGGAATTATTAGGCTCTTGATGAAGATTAAAGGCTAAAGTATAAATAACAAAGGAAGGTTAAAGGGCTAAGGTTCCTGCCTGCCGGCAGGTAGGTAATTTTAAAATTTAACCTTAAGCCTTTAATTTTCCTTGGTTATTTGAACTTTAATCTTTAGACTTTAATACTATCTTATCTTTTGAAATTTTGATAATCAAAATAAGCGTTCATAAAGGTTGGAATTATGATAGTCCCGATGAAAAAGATCACATTACTGGTGCAGGAAAAGGATAATCTTTCCGCGTTGCGCGTGCTTCGTTCTTTGGGGATAGTGCATGTGCGCCACGCGCAGCCTCCCCGCGGAAAAGATATTGCCAGCTTGCTGGAAGATATCGCTTTTATCAGTGAAGCCATCGAGATATTGTTTAAATATGAAAGTAAGGATCTGCTTTGCATGGAGCTGGCGCAGGAGCCCCTTGATTGGAGGTATACGGCAAAACATATCATTGATTTACACAAGCGAATGGACCAGCTGCAGGAATATTCCAAGAGTATGATACATTCTATCAGCGAATGGGAATTGTGGGGCGATTTTGACCCCGATGAGTTGAAGGTTCTTGCTGAAAAGAATATTTATATCAGCCTTTATAAAATACCTGCTCCTGAGTTGCCGCGTTTGCCGAAAGAGGCGCTCGTCAAGACAGTATCGGTTGAAAAAGGCTTGGTGTATTGCGCGGTCGTTTCCCGTGAAAAGATGGATGTTCCTTTTAAAGAGCTCATCCTGCCGAAAATGGGCCTTGCGGCAATGAAAGCGCGCCTGGCGCAGGATAACGCGGCAATGGAAAATATCCGTAAAGATATCCATAAGTTTGTCTGTGTGAGGGAAAAATTACAATATATCAGAGGTGAATTGGAAAAGGAAATGGAGTTTCAGGAAGCCTTGCGCGGCATGGGCCGGGAAAAAACGATCGTGTTCTTAAATGGTTATATCCCGCATGATTCGCAAGACGCGTTGCTGGCGGCCGCGCGGAAAGAAAAGTGGGGGCTCATGATCAATGAGCCGGCGGAGGATGAAGATGTCCCGACCTTATTGCGTAATCCCCGGTGGGTATCGCTGCTCAATCCTGTTTTAAAGCTTTTAGAAATAGTCCCGGGGTATCGTGAATTGGATACTAGCGCTGTTTTTTTCATTTTTTTCGGCATGTTCTTCGGGATCTTGATCGGAGATGCCGGTTATGGGTTGGTTTATTTTGCGCTCACGATGCTGATGCAGAAAAAGCTGGGAAACAAAATCAAAGATAAAAAACCGTTTTTTCTTTTTTATATCTTAAGTTCCTGCGCTATTCTTTGGGGATTTTTGACCGGGACGTTTTTTGGCCAGGTGTGGTGCGCCAAAATAGGTTTACGGCCGCTTGTTCCCGCGTTAAATGATGTTAAGTTCATGCAGGCATTTTGTTTTTTTATCGGCGCATTGCATTTAAGCATTGCGCATGCCTGGAGGGCGTCTTTGAAACTGCCTTCTTTGTCGGCTTTGGCAGAGTTCGGATGGATAGGTGTTTTATGGAGCGCGTTTTTATTCGCGAAAATGCTGATATTAGGAGAGCCTCTTCCGTCTTTTGCTCAATGGATCCTTTTGAGCGGGATGTCTTTGGTGGTTTTGTTTACCGATCCGCGGAAGAATATGCTCAAAGGTATCGGTTCAGGGCTCGGGGCTTTGGCGTTAAGCCTGATGAATAATTTTACCGATGTAGTTTCGTATGTGCGTCTTTTTGCTGTCGGAATGGCAGGCCTTGCTATCGCCGAAACATGTAATATCATGGCTGCTAGTTTAGGGGGAGGAAGTTTTGTTCTTGGCGCGGGAAGTGTTTTGATCCTTATTATCGGGCATGGATTAAATATTGTTTTAGGCCCGATGTCGGTATTAGTGCACGGGGTCAGGCTTAATGTTTTGGAATTCTCGGGGCACGCGAGTGTGACCTGGAGCGGCCAGGCATATAAGCCCCTGAAACAGTAAGTATCGATTTTAGGCTTGAAAAAACGGTATTTTGAAAATAAGAAAAAAGGAGAAGAAGATGGATGCCAATTTGCTCGTGCAGTTCAAAGATTTAGGTTTAAGTTTAGTGCTTGCGCTTGCGGCTTGCGGTTCGGCAACAGGGGCAGGAGTTGCGGGTATGAGCGCGATCGGCGCATGGAAGAAAAACTATGCCCAGAATAAGACAGCTTCTTTTATGTTGGTGGCTTTTGTCGGAGCTCCGTTAACTCAGACCATTTACGGCATGATCGTTATGAACCGTTTGTATGAACTTGCGGCTAAAGGGCAATATTTATGGGGTATAGGCGCTTTTTGCGGATTAGCGATCGGGTTTTCCGCGTATTGGCAAGGAAAATGCGCGGCTTGTGCCTGTGATTCTATGGGAGAAACCGGGAAAGGGTTCGGTAATTATTTAGTTGTGTTGGGTATGACGGAAACCGTGGCGCTTTTTGTCATGGCTTTTACTCTCGGCATTTTAGGTAAGCTGGCGGGTTCTTAGCGTATAGCGTTTAGCGATAAGAAAACTTGCTTTAGGGTGGATTTTGTTTTATAATCTTCGGATACCTAAAAGGCAGATATAGACTCCTCGCCTCCGGGAAGTTTTGAGCGGGAGGCTCGGAGTCAATTTCCGGCTTGTAAGAGAGAGAAATTGAGGGCGATTAGCTCAGCTGGTTAGAGCATCTGCTTTACACGCAGAGGGTCAGGGGTTCAAGTCCTCTATCGCCCATTAATTCAGAATCAAGAATATAGAGTCAAGAATATAGAGTATGGGGGAGCCTACTTATAGAAAGTTGATTGCATGGCAAAAAGCCCATGATAATGCTCTTAAGATCATTGAGTTGGTCGAAAAAATTGACTTTAAATATTCAAGGATTGTGGTACAATGTACCAGTTCAGCAACTTCAGTCGGAGCAAATATTGCTGAAGGCAATGCAGTTAGCTCGATTAATAAAAAAAGAAGCTATTTTGAAATAGCGCTTAGTTCAAGTTACGAACTTGACAATTGGCTCCAGATTTTAAAAGATTCTAAAAGTATTGGCGCTGATAAAGATGCATTAAGGGTTATAGAAGAGCAAAATATCGAAGTTATTAAAATCCTTAGTAAGCTTTTACATAATCTTAACTCTTGATTCTTTGATCTAATTTCTGTATTTTTGGGGTCGTGGTGTAGCTCGGTTTAACACGTCGCCCTGTCACGGCGAAGATCGCGGGTTCAAATCCCGTCGACCCCGTTGTTTCTTCCTCTAGCGAAAAACCATCAACCGTAAGGAGATGGTTTTTCGCAACATTTAGGGAAGAAACAACGGCTCTTGAGCGAGGCTCTGACGAGCCAGAGCCGTGTTTAGTTGAATAGTTTTAAAAAGAAAGGGATAGTCGTTTTATGATTATTCCTTTTTTTATTTATGTTGGAAACGAGGGGTAGTGTGACGCGCCCCGCCAAAAGCGGGGCTCACTCACTACTGAACAAATATATTTTTTTGTTTTGAGATAATTTAACTCGCGTCGTTTGCCCATTATTCGGGCACAAACAGCGAGTTTTTGTTTGTATAAGAGGATGCATCCTGAGCAAACGAGCGACTTACAGTGATTGTAATTGAATCAAGCGAGTGCGTCGAAGGAAAATCCCGTCGACCCCGTTAATTCCCCGCGTTTTAATTGTCGGGAATTAACCCCGAGTTTCTCTCGTTTTACTGTTGGAAACGAGGGGTAGTGTAATCCATAGCGTAATGAAGCAGATCCCTCGCTCCTGATAGTAAAGAAAGGGAAGCTCGGGATTCATTCGCGCATATAACTTACGCTTGCTTCGGTCGCGTAAGTTATGCGCTCATGAACGAGCCAGAGCCGTGTTTAGTTGAATAGTTTTAAAAAGAAAGGGATAGTCGTTTTATGATTATTCCTTTTTTTATTTACTGTCGGAAACCAAAGGTAGTGTGATCCATTCCTCACAGTTCAGTATTAACATCTTGATGTATTCTCCGGTTATATCTTCTTTTGTTTCTTAATGGCTCTTCGATAATCCCGATCTTGTTTAAGCTTATTTTTGTCTTTCCGATGTGTTATAATAATATGATTTAGTAAGCGCTATGCAAACGATCCTGCTGTAAGTCATGCCCGGTTTCTCTGGCCCAAAAGCTTAAGGAGCGCGCATTATATGGAAGGTTCTTTTTCCCTGCGAATCAAGAGGCTTCTTCTGTTTATCCAGAATGATAAGATCGCTATTCTTATTTTGACACTTATCACTTTGGGTACCAGGATGTTTCGTTTGAGTTTTCATGATATCTGGTATGATGAAGCCTATTCTTTCTTTGGGGCGATAGGTTTTTTCAAAAACGCTCAAATTTTCGATTTTAACCCGTTTATATATCCCTGGTTCCTTAAAAATTGGACATCGTTTTTTGGGAACAGCCTTTTTTCCTTACGCCTTCCTTCAGCGTTTTTTAGCGCGGCTTCTCTTTATCCTTTGTTTCGGCTGGTTGCTATGGTGGGAAACAGGAAAGCCGCGTGGCTGGTTTCCCTGATCTTTATACTTTCACCGTTTCAGATATGGTATTCCCAGGAGGCGCGCAGTTACTCGTTTATTATTTTTGAAGCAATTTTGTTTTGGTATGTGTTTACGCGTTATGTGGCCGCTCCTCGCATACGATACGCCTATTCTTGTTTTTTTGTCTTAGTCCTATCCGTCTGTACTGATTATAGGCTTGGGTTTTTTCTGTTGTTTTTTGTTGTCCTGCATTTTCGGAGCCTTGATAAAAGGCTGGCGTTTTTCTGCATGGCGGCATTGCTGGTGAGCCTGGTATTATGCCTGCGTGTTTTTATGGCGCAGGCTGATTTTTTTAAACAGATTTCCTTTTGGGCGCCCGTTCCGCTGTGGATAAGCCCGCTGATCACTTTTAACAATATGTTATTCGGCTATAACCGGCTCCCCTTTTTTAATTCCATAAGTTTAAGCTTGACCGCGGTTTTACTGATAATACTTGGGCTGGCTCATGGCCCGCGTATGGGAATGATCAAGTCCCTTGTTTTCCTGCCTGTTGTTTTCGGTTTCGTTTTTTCAAAATTATCCGTTTCGATCTATGTTGACAGGTTTTTTGCTTTTATTTCTCCGTTTTTCTATGTGGGATTAATACTGTCGTTGAATAGTTTAAAGAACCTGTTTTTGAAGAAGGCCCTTTTTGCGGCGCTTTTTCTGCCGTTAATTGCCGCGGCTATCTTCTATTATACTGATACCAATGAAGAGCGATGTCTCCGGGCGGGTGAATTCTGGAGCCGCATGCATGTGGGAGTCCCCTTTAAGCATCCTTACCAGGCTGCCGTCAGATTTCTAACCGGCCATTATCAGAGGCATGAGTGTATTCTTTTCTCAAACAGGGATTTTCCCTTGCCGTTCCAGTACTATAGTTTTTTTGTTAATAATAATAGGGGAGCGTCAAAAGATGAAATGACGCATAAGTTGGTTTGTGTGCCTGAATTTATGGCCAAGAATTTTTTTGAATCTCGTATCGCCGCCAAATTTTCTAAAGAAGCGAGTATGCAGGTGCTGAGTGAGGGTTGGTTGGAGGGTAATAAAAGAGAGGGGATATCCCGGTATTGGCTGGTGACTACTACCTGGTACCGAGGGCAGGCTGTGGAGCATACCGCTAATGCTTTTTTGGTGAGGTCCTTTATGTCGCGGTGTTGTCGGAAAATAAAGACTTTTGAAATTGACGGTATCACCGTCGATTTGTTTGAATTCTAAAAAGCGTATGCATAAATCAATGTATTCTGTCCAGCCGGCAACCTATTACCTTCAACAAATGTCCCGCGGCGGTTTAAGAGGCGCATGGTTTAAACAAAGACAACTTAAGACGCGAAGGTTAGTTAAAAAATATTACCGCCCGGGAGGTCTCGTCCTTGATATTGGGTGCGGTAATTGCCTGTGGAACACCGGTGAAGTACCGGTGATCGGTATTGATATCTGCGAATCGATGTTGTGCTATAATAAAGACCATGTTAAACACTTCTTCCCGGTTAATGCCGACGTGTTCAACTCGGTGCCTTTGAAGGACGCGAGTATAGACATTGTGGTCATGACCGAAATATTAGAGCACCTGGAATCCCATGCTTGTATTATTAATGAAGTGTTTCGTGTCCTTAAAAAAGACGGGATTTTGATAGTTTCTGTCCCCTACGGGAAGCTCCCGGGGCTCTGGCAGTTCATTTTTCCTTTATGGTGCAGATTCAAGTGGTGGAAAGATAAGGATGAATACTATAAATATCACTGCGGCCATGTGAGCGTCTTTAACCTTAAAGGGCTCGCGCGGCTTTTTAACGGATTTAATATACTTGAAAACGGGAATATAGCTTTGTTAACTATTTTCCTGGTCCTCAAAAAGAATTGAAATGGAACGGATGTTGAAATATATCGCACTTGCCTCTCGAAAGCCCGCGATCGCGTTCCCCGCGATAAAAGGGATGATCAAAACCAATGTTTTCGGCAAGAAGGTCCTGCGCGGGGCGGAAATAGCAGTGACATATCGTTGTCAGGCGCACTGCAGCAAGTGCTCCTGCCGGACATTGGTTGACGGGCGCCGGCAGGAGATGACACGGGGATCTATTATTGCGGTTTGCCGGGAGATGGTGGGGTTGGGGTGTATTTTTATTAATGTGACCGGCGGCGAACCTTTATTAAGGGCGGATATAGCGGATATTGTGGCAGATTTAAGCAGGATGCCGGTAATTGTTTCTCTTGCTACCAACGGACTGCTCCTGGATGACGCGCTTTTTGAGCGGTTGAAGCATGCAGGCCTTGATGTTATTCAATTCGGGATTTCCAGCTCCTCCGCCGCAGAACACGATCGTGAAACCGGCATCGAAGGCAGTTTTGATACGCTCTTGTCGCGTATTCGCCGGGCTAAGGGTCTTAATATAGAAGTCCTTCTGAATGTGGTTGTGACAAAAGAAGTATTGAATTCGCGCAGATTGAAAGATCTGGCTCAAATAGCGTCTGAGAATGCTTGTTTCTTGTCGCTTGTGCTCCCGGCGCAAGTCGGCGGGTGGAGGCATGATCCTGTAATGCTCGACCAAAAAGATTATTCGTTAGTAAAGCAATGGCTTAAGAAAAAATTCATTACCATGGATACTGAAACCTGTTACCGCAAAGGTATTTGTCCGGCGGGAACGGAGAAGGTTTATATCAGTCCTTACGGAGATCTTTATCCCTGTCCGTTCATTCATCATAAAAGCGGGAATCTCCTGGAGCTTTCGTTCTCCCGCCTCTGGAAGCAGATGCATCAAAATCAATATCATCAGTGTGTTAATGTCCGGCCGGCAACTCACGGTCAATAGTTCATGGCCATCCGTGGGCCGTGTATTATCTGCCGTATTATTAATACAATAAAGGGTTATATATGAGGGGTTCCGGGAAAAGAGGATCGCAATTCTGGGACAGCGTGTGTCAGGCAATGATGCGCCGGAGAGCTTATTACATTGATCCCGGCCTTGGCCGATATAAGCAAGGGGAATTTTTCCGTCTCCTGGAACAGTGGGGAGGAGGCTTTTTTGACCGCGTTCTCAAAACAGATGCTTTTGAAGAGGCTTTTGGCGCGGATCATATCATAGATTGGTTAGGGGCGCATAGCCGCAGTACTGTCGGCGTGGATATATCTCCGCAAATTGCAGCTCAAGCAAAAGAAAGATTTTGCTCTCCGGCGATTTCCTGGGTTTCGTGCGATGTGGCCGATACGCCTTTTAAAAATTCGGTATTTGACCTGGTTGTTTCTTCCAATACCTACGGTTACTTAAGCAGCCGTGATATTCGCAGGGGGCTGAAAGAAGCGTATAGAATTCTCAAACCGGGAGGTATTTTAGTTATTTCGGTCAATAACCGGCACAACCTTTTATTTAAATTATTGTGCCAAATTTCATTTTTTATCCGCAAGATCCCGTTTCCGGTGAGTAGCCGCTATACGGCAGCCGGTTTGAGCAGTTTTCTGGAGGAGGCGGGATTTTGTGTGCAATCACATGAACCCATAGTCCATATTCCGCCGTTTTTTAACGGCACTATCAAATTTTTGAATAAAATAGGTCTTAAAGGATTGTGCAGGATACTGATCGGCCGGCTCAACCGGTACAGCCTGGGTAAAACAAAAGTTCATTATATCACTGCCTGGTTCCTGATCTTTAATGCCCGGAAAAAGTAGGATACTTCACCGTCGCTGTTTGTGTATACTGTCGTTATCGGCAGTATGTCTTGTTTATCAGATGATATTTCTTTAATAAAAGTCGCAATTATCCCGAATGAAAATCTTATTATTAGATCCTCATGGTACTGCCGGCGCAACAAAATCCTACCTGCCGTTAGGATTAATGTATCTCCAGTCGTATCTTAAACAAAACGGTTATCCGTTGACTTCTTTAAGATGGGTAAATAATATAAAAAGAAAAGAATTCCTTAAGCTTCTCAAAACACTTGACCCCGATGTTTTGGGTATCCCCTGCTTGTCAGGTTCTCGATTCCTGACACTTGCGCTGGCCCGGGAGGCTAAGGCATATAATCCGCGAATACGGGTTATTCTGGGAGGGCATCATGCGACCTACCTCCGGCAACAAATTCTTGGCGCGTATCCATTTGTTGATTATGTCGTTAAAGGGGAAGGCGAGGTCAGTTTAAAAGAGCTTCTCGATCATATACGCTTGGAAAAAAATGTTTTTGAGGCTATCCCCGGCATCTCGTTACGGGATCATCGCGGCCAGTTCCTTGATGGGCCGGTGAGAGGATCTATCGTGGATTTGGATCGCCTGCCGTTCCCCTGTTATGACGATATCTGCCTTCGGAGAGGGTTTTTGCCGCGCTTCAGTATCCTGACTTCTCGAGGATGTTTGTTTCACTGCACTTTTTGTTCCGCGACCGCCTTCTATGGCTATCAAAGAAGGTTCCGGTCCGTGAAAAGTGTTGTCGCGGAGCTAAGCTATTTGAAGCAGAATTTTAAGGTAAAACGGATCACGTTTAACGATGATTTGCTGACGGCAAATATGCGCCATAGCTGCGAATTGTTTGAAGCTATAGCCTGTGAAGATTTCGGTTTCGAGTTTGAAGTTCAAACCCACTATAATTTCTTGGATAAGAAACTTTTGCGGTTGATGAAAGCGGCGGGGGTGGTCCATTTGGCGTTTGGCCTTGAATCCGGCAGCGCTCGTATATTAAAAAAGGTGAATCGCAATCTTCCTTCCGCGGAATCAAAGTCGGCGCTCAAGGAAACCGCTCGACTCGGTATTATGACGTGCGCTAATGTTATCGTCGGCTGGCCGCAGAGAGATTGGCAGTCTCTTATAGAAACGGCCCGCCAGTTATGTGAACTAAACCCCTATTATTTCAGAACATACCTTTTAGTTATACTTCCCGGTTCAGCCCTTTATGAGGAATCTAAAAAAAAGGGGATTATTAGGGAAGAGTTTTGGCTTAAAAAACCGGTTTATCCTGTGTATGGCATCATGGAAAGCGGTTTGTGGGGAGCGGTTATTTTAATGCTTGAAAGTTATTTCTTGATGCTGTTTTTTCTCTGCAAGACAAGGTCTTGGAGGAGATTCTCCATGCTTTCGTGGGTGAGGGTTCACTCGGCGTTGAAATATATCCGGGATAGTTATCTGCGGTGCGATTTTACATAGGCTCGATCGATTGGATGGTAGAGGGGGGACGGTAGAGCCTGAGCGCAAGATGCCGGGAGCCAATAGCCGATAGTTCCCGGACAAGAGTTAATGGTAAGGGCATCGAGGCGCGTTGTACTCGTTACTGATCAGTAAAACACGGGTAAATTTATTTTTCGTAAAGACAAGGGGACTGGTATCAATGAAGATACTTTTGATTGAACCGCCGGGAGAATTACGGGCGCAGGGTTTCTTTCCTTTGGGGCTCATGTACCTTCAGGCGTATCTGAAGCGGCATGATTATCCCGGGACATTTATCCGGCGGCTCTCTCGATCAGGCCAAATGGAGCTTCTCGGGTTTATTGAAGAGATCCGCCCCGATGTCGTGGGAATTCCCTGTTTGACCGGTTACCGTTTTTCTTCTTTTGCCATGGCTGAGGCCGTAAAAATGTATGATCCAAAGATTCTGGTGGTTCTTGGCGGCCAACATGCCACGTATCTTCGTGAACAAATCCTGAAAGAATACCCGTTTATCGATTATATCGTGCGCGGTGAAGGGGAGGAGAGCTTCAGGCGGCTTTTAGACCATTTGTCAACGGCGGGCTGCCCGCGAGAGATCGCCGGCGTTTCAGGAAGGGATCCCCGAGGCAGAGTATCCGAAGGACCGCTCAGGGAATGTATCAGCGATTTGGATAGCCTCCCTTTTCCCTGTTATGATGATATCGCTGCGATCGGCGGCGCGGTGAGGCGTTTTAATGTCCTTGCCTCTCGGGGCTGCATGTATTCTTGTTCGTTTTGCTCGGCAGCTGATTTTTTCGGGGCCCGCTGGAGGAGGCGCTCGGCACAAAATATTGTTGCGGAACTTCGTTATTTGAAAAATACATTTAATCCGCACGAGATTGTTTTTAATGACGATTGTTTAACCGCTGATTTGAAGCATAGCCATGAATTGTTTGATTTGGTCAGTCGTGAAGATTTTAACTTTCGCTTCTACATTGACGCGCGGATTGATCTTCTGGACAAGGGCCTTTTAAGGAAAATGAAAGAAGCGGGAGTATCTCATATCATATTCGGCCTTGAGTCGGGCGCTCCCGGGGTTTTGCAAGCCGTCAATCGCCGTTTTCTTTTTGACAAAGCCCGTGATATGGTGTATGAGGCTAAGCGTTTGGGTATCATGACCAGGGCCAATGTAATTGTGGGATGGCCCGGGCAGGGATACCGTGCCGTATTAGAAACAGCCCGCGCTTTAAACGAATTAAATCCTTATTATTTCAAAATTACGCCTTTGATCATTTTCCCCGGCACAGTCCTCTACCGGGAAGCCAAAGATAAAGGGATTATTTCCGAACTATTCTGGCTTAAGAAGCTCATATATCCGGTTTATGCCGTTATGCGAAAAAAATACTTCGGCAGGATACATATATATTTAGAATCTTTGTTCCTTTTGGTGTCTTTTTTGGGAAAAACAAGGTCTTTGAGGAGGTTTTCCATTGTTTTAAGGGAGAAGCTGCAGCAGCGTTTTGACTATTTCAGATTGATCGGCCTGGGGCGCTCCTGGAAAAAACACCTCAAAGCGCGCGGTTTCCCGCGGAGTGTTTTACACGAATGAAGCCAAGGGATTTGTTAAACAAGATTTACGGGAATATTAAGCCTGAATTTTGGATGATGCGCGGGCTCAAGCGCGGCTCACCGGGTTCGCTGCTGATCTACTACGCCGGAAGCCATCCGGGCATGCGTTATATCGCTTCTCTGGCGTATCAGGGCGGTTACCGGGAGAGGTCTTTAGGCAGGAGATGGTTTTGGGACAATATTGCTTCCCGCAGGCTACGGAAAAACAACGATTCGCTGTTCATCATGGAATCGTATTATTTCCTGTCCCGGTTCCTTTTAAGGCGCGTTTCTTTCGTGGTCCCCTCATGGGTGTCTTCAATAGTCACCTTTACCGACGGTGATCATGGGTATGAAAAGAATAAAAGCCTTAAAAACGATATGCGCAGGATTAAAAAGCACCGGTTTTCTTTTGAAATTACGCGTGATGCCGAGTGTTTGCGTTACTTCTATCATTGCCTGTATGTGCCATTTATAAAAAAGGCGCATGGAGAAGCTGCTTTTATAAGAGAATACAGCGATATCCAAAAGAAATTCTTGGCGGCAGGCCCCCGTTGCGGCCTTGGGGTCTTGAGGCAGGGTAATGAGATCGTGGGAGGGCAGATATTTTTCACGCGGGGGGGGAGCTTGCGGATTTGGCTCCTCGGAGTTAAAGACGGCAGTAGAGATCATGTTAACCGGGGTGTTGTCCAGGCGCTCTTCCAATTTTCAATACGCGCTTTCAGGGAGAGAGGTTTTAAGGCCGTTGATCTGGGGGCTTCAAGGCCGTTCCTCAACGACGGTGTAATCAGGTTCAAGAAAAAATGGTCCCCGGTACTCTCATATAAGAAATCAGGGGAAAAGATGTTCCTGGTTACGTGCGCCGCCGCCGGCCAGGCGGTCAGGCATTTTTTAAAACGCAATCCCTTTATGTTTGTTGAGAGAGGAAGCTTGCGGGCAGCCTGTTTTTATGAGCATCTCCCTTCGGCCGAAGAAGTTAATAGGGCGCTCGCCTATTATAGGTTCCGCGGGCTTTCTGAGCTGCGGGTCTTTTGGTTCCGGGAGGATACGGTAATAATAGATAGAAAAATCAAGCTATAGTTTTTTTCGGTACCTTTTTGCAAAGGCGGAAACAGTGAATCATCCACTAAGCGTTATGATCTTAGACGCGGACAATCGCGCCGCACTCGCTCTTACCCGGAGCTTCGGCGCCCGCGGGGTGAAAGTTTTCGCCGGAGGGTATTCTCGTTTGTCGCAGGCGTTTTTCTCAAGATATTGCGCCGCTCATTTTCTCTACCCCGTTGATGAAAACGGCGAAAAGATGCACGCGGCCATACTGTCCGCTGTTAAAAGATTCAAGCCTGATGTGCTGATGCCGTTGTTTGACCGGACATTCAGCGTGATCCTGAAATATCAGGATCAGTACCGGGAGTATACCCGGCTGATACCATTGCCGAGCCGGACTGCGTTTGCCGAGCTTCAAGATAAGGGAACTTTGTTTTTGCGGGCCCGGGAAAATAAAATCCCGGTGCCGGATACTTTTTTCCCGGAGAACGCTTTGGAAGTAAGGAGTATCGCCGGGAAACTCAAATATCCGGTGCTTCTTAAGCCTCGCTTGTCGTGGGGCGGCCTCGGTATCCGTTGTGCTGCTTCTCCCTCGGAGCTCTGCGCGCTCTATGGCCGCTTGTCAAATGCGGAGCAAAGAATTTCGTCCGCGCCTGAAGTTTTCTTCGATACCCGCAGGCCGCTTATCCAGGAATATATCGACGGGGAAGTGCTTAATTTTTACGGCTATTTCGATCATTCCGCGCTCAAGGCTTTTTTTACGACGAAAACAATACGCAGTTACCCTCTGCCGTTTGGACATAGTATCGCGGCGCGGTCAATTAAGCACGGCGCGCTTCAAGATATTTCCCTGTCTTTGCTGCGCCCCCTGGGCTGGAATGGTATTGTCGATATCCAGTATATACATGATCGCAGGGATAATACCCTTAAGTTGATCGATGCTAATCCAAGATTCTGGAGCACTATAGAATTCGCGATCGCATCCGGCATCGATTTTCCCGGCATGCTCTTCCAGAAGGCTTTGGATGAGCCGGTGAACCCGGGGCCTGATTTTCCGGAAGGAAAGGAATTCCGTTGGATATTATATGATGAACTATTCTATCTTTTGAGGGCGCCAAATAAGCTTCAGGCATTCAGGGGGCTGCATAAGGCCTCCTGCGAAATATCGCTGGATGACTGCCTGCCGCATTGTGTGCGTTTCTTTACGATAGTAAGAAGTGTTCTTAACAAAAGCATATCGAGTGAGGCGGGGGCGGAATAATTTTTTCGTTGAGGAGAGGAAAGGTATACAATGTATGTGCTGGGGATAGCGACAGATCATGTTAATTCCGCGGCCGCGCTTCTTAAAGACGGTGAGCTTATCGCTTGTTTTGAGGAGGATCGTCTGCGCAAGGTAAAGAACAGGTGTTTCTTTCCGGAGTTGGCTATCGGAGAGTGCTTGCGTTTTTCCGGCATCACGATCAAGGATATCGATATTGTCGCGGTTAACCATGACCCGGTCAAAGTCTTTTGTCTGGATTCGTTGAAATACTGGGCTTCGCCTCACCTTGCGAGAAAGCTTTTTTGGCGGACGGTCTATTATTGTTCTTTCTATCGCAGGCTCCAAAAGAACTTTGAGAAGTGTTTCCCTTCGTGCCTGAAGCTTATTTGGCCCCGCGTCAAATTCTTTGAGCATCATCTCTGTCATGCCGCAAGTTCATATTTCCTTTCGCCTTTCGAAGGCGCGGCGATATTGACCGCTGACGGCAACGGAGAGAGCGCTACTGTCCTCTACGCGCACGCGCAAGGAGCATCTTTGCGCAAGATCAAGGAGATACACTATCCGGCGTCACTGGGGAAATTCTATACCACGATCACCGAATATCTCGGTTTTACCCCTCATGCAGGCGAAGGGACAGTTATGGCATTGGCAGCTTATGGGGATAAAGAATATTGCCCCCGGTTTGATAAATTCATAAAGGCCGATAAGAATGGTTTGCTGCAGCTGGATATGCGTTATTTCACCTTTTATGACCAGAGAAGCAAACGCTGGTCAAATAAATTTGAACGTGAGTTCGGAATGCCGCGTGTTGCAGGAGGTAAGCTTGAAACGCGTCATTGTCAAATCGCGGCAGCAGCCCAGGTAACGCTTGAAAAGAATATTTTGTTGATGCTCGATTGGCTTAAAAAAGCGGTTGGTGGCGATAATTTGTGTTTGGCGGGAGGTGTCTTCCTTAATTGCTCGCTCAACAGCGTGATCCGGAAATCAGGGCTTTTTAAGAATATCTATGTGCAGCCCGCGATGAATGATGTGGGAACTGCCTTTGGGGCGGGTTTTTTGTGGCATGTTCAAAATACCGGATTAAATACGCCGCGTAAGGATTTTGTTAATCCGTATCTTGGAAGAGAGTTCTACGCCGATGAAATCGAGCAGAGTTTACGTAAACACGATTTTAATTTTCAGTACTGCCCTGATGTGGGAAAAACGGCTGCGGCTTATCTGGCCGAAGGCAAAGTTGTCGCATGGTTCCAGGGGCGCGCCGAGATGGGGCCGCGGGCATTGGGTAATAGAAGCCTTTTAGCTTCGCCTTGCGAGAATTCCATGCGGGAACATATCAATGCGCATATAAAACACCGGGAGTGGTTCAGGCCTTTTGCCCCGGCGGTCTTAGCGGAAAGGTTCCATGATTATTTCAAAGAACCATGGCGGTCGCCTTTTATGTTATACACGAATGAATTTAGAGAAACCAAACAAGATGAGGTCCCCGCTTGTGTCCATAAGGACGGCACTGCCAGGCCACAGTCTGTAGAGCGGCAGGCAAATCCGCTCTTCTATCATCTTATTTCCGAATTTGATAAGATCTCGGGGGTCCCGATGGTATTAAATACTTCGTTTAATTTAAGGGGGAAACCGATCGTTGATTCTCCCGATGATGCTCTTGCGGTATTCAAGAATTCACCGATCGAAGTGTTATGCGTAGGCCCCTATTGTTGCCATAAATAGGAACATGGAGAATTCATATGTCTTTTGAACATGCCTATCGGATAGAATCGTTTGTCACAAGGCTCAGGAGGACTCCCTGGGGTTTAAAGTTGCAGGAGAAGCTCTTTGAGAGGCAATTACCGCTGCTGCGCCCGGTCTATCGCGCGGCGTTTTGCCGTTACAAAGAATGCAGCGAAAAGAAACCGCTCTCTCAGATCAAAAAAGAAATGTCCCTGTGTAAAAAATATTGGGGGTGTCATCCTACGCATTATCTGTTATACGACCTCTATCGGGCCGATCAGAAGCTTTCAGAAGGGCAGCTTATCAATTATATCCCCCATTATTTCTTCCTGGTATTGTTCTGGGAGTATCATAATTCAGCGAAAAAAGATGTCCTGGTTAACGATAAACTTATCGAAGAGCAGTATTTCAGGAGCTTAGGGATCGCGCAACCGGTGACCTTATGTAAATTAATAAACAGGCGGCTTTACACCAATGAGCTTAAACCGACGAGCTTTGCCGCGGTAAACCAGGCTGTTGCCGAAGGAAAGTTCCGGAAAATATTCATTAAACCGCGGCAGGAACATTGCGCGCGCGGAATATACATTTTAAATAAGACCGCCTGCGGCAGGTATGTCAGTAAGAATAACGAATCATGGGGGGAAAGCCTGCTTCAGAAAATAGCGGCCAATAACGATTATATCATACAGCCCGGACTGGATCAGGTTGAGGCTTTTTCAAAAATATATCCGCATTCGGTCAATACGCTGCGTATCGTTACGGAAAATAAGGGCGGGGATGTCCGTATTGTTTGCGCGCTCTTACGCATGGGGCGCGGGGGGGAGCAGGTTGATAATGCCGGGCAGGGAGGTATTTTTGTCAGGGTCGATTTAGAAACCGGGGCGGTTGCTGAGCAGGCCCGGTCTTTAACATGCGGATATTTCCGGGCGCATCCGGATACCGGCTTTATTTTTACGGGCTTCACCGTAGCTGAGTGGCGGAAAATAAAGGAGTTTGTTTTGGCGGCGGCGGAAAAAACCGTTGATTTCCCATACCTGGGATGGGATGTTGCGGTGACAAAGGACGCTATAGTCGCCCTGGAGGCGTTGACCGCGTTTTCGATCGAATTATGCCAGATAGCCTGCGGCGGTATGAGGGAACTTTTGGGGATTGAGGATATCCGTCCATATTGGAAAAACAGGTGAGAATCTGCTTTACAGCGACATAAGGCGATGATACACTGCTTTTTAAAATGAATAATAAATATTCTTTATCGGCGGAGATTATCCAGTCCTTGAAGGCGGGGATAGTAATTACCTGTAGTTTTATTTTGGGGTGTTCGACACACGGGCAAATACGCTCAAAGGTAAAAATCGAAGAGCCCCCGGAATTGAACGCGCGCTTCAAAGGGGCGAACGTGATCATGGTCAGCCTTGACGCGTTACAGGCCGGCCACGTGCACGCGTTGGGGTACCCGAAGGATGTTACTCCGGTTATCGACCGCCTGATGCGGGAAAATTACAATTTTACCAATGCCGTTTCTGTTTCCTCATGGACGGTTCCCGCTTCGATGTCGTGGTTCACGGGCGTTCTTCCGTCACAACACAAAGTCGTCAATAAATTCAGTTTTTACGATCCTCCCCGTCAGATACCCTCCCGGCTGAAAGAATTATCTCCGAATTTGATAACGCTTGCCGAAATCCTCAAAGAGCAGGGGTATGCTACCGCCGCTTTTACCGGGGGCGCGGGAGTCAGCGGTATTTTTGGATTCAACCGTGGTTTTGACAGGTATGTTGATGACGTTAAATTCGGCTCAATGGAATATACCGTCCCGAAAGCGTTGCAGTGGCTTAAAGACAATAAGGATAAAAAGTTTTTTCTTTTTCTGCATGGATATGATGTCCATGGCCAATGTGAACCTTCGGAAGGTTTTGATTATCGATATGTGTCCCGGGGATACGATGGCACTTATACGGGATCCAAGAAGGAGCAAGAAGCTTTGAGAGAGGAAGGGCTTACGAACGGTAAAGTAGAGTTGAGGCAGGAGGATGTCGATTTCTGGAGAGCCGTTTATGATGAAAAGATCAATCGGCTTGACCGGAAATTGGGGGAGTTCCTGCGGGAGGTTGATGATCTCGGCCTGATGCGTAATACCATTCTTTGCGTCACCTCAGACCACGGCACCGAAGTATACGAGCATCAAAGGTTCGATCACGGGTTTAGTTTATATGAAGAGCTCATTCATGTCCCGCTGTTGATCAAGGTGCCGGCAGGAGGCAGGGGGAGGCAAATAGGGGATCAAGTTAGTTCGATCGATATTATGCCTACGATCCTGGAACTGCTTCAAATAGAGCTATCGCCTGTTCTCAGGAGCCAACTGCGGGGTATAAGTCTGGTTGAGGCTATGCGCGCAAGGACTGTTTCCCGGGAAGTTTATTCCGAAACTGATTACCGCCGGTATACCTATAAGCGGGCTCTGAGGACCTCAGACGGCTGGAAGTTCATTTATACCCTTGAGAGCGGGGAAAAAGAGCTGTACAACCTTAGAAATGACCCCGGAGAACGCAATAACCTGGCGGAAAAAGAGGCGCGCCTGGCTTATGAGCTGGAGCAGCGGCTTTTTGCTTATTTTAAATCAATGGGCCGGGATTTGTCGGGAAACTGGGAAACGGGATGTTATCCTGTTTATGATTCACAGGCTCCCCGGTAAAAGAAAGGGAAAGAATATTTTTCATGATGGCAAAAGGCATCCTTTTGGTTATCGTGTCTTTTTTTATCTGCGGCTGCGCAGCTGTCACTGCCGGTGAGCCTGCCCTGGTGAATACTCCCGTCCATGAATACACCAATGTAATATTAATATCGATCGATACGTTAAGAAATGATCATTTGGGATGTTATGGTTACCGGCGCAAGACGAGCCCGCATATCGACCGCCTTGCCAAGCGGGCGGTGCTTTTTGAAAATTTTATTACCCAGGCGAATCTGACGCCGATCAGCCAGATGAGTATCCTTACCGCGCAATACCCCCGCGCGAACGGTATGATCGAGTTTGAATCTTCTGAAGCAGACGTGACCGGAAGGCGGCTGCCGGAAATCCTGAAGTATTATGATTATTATAATGCCGCGTTCTTAAGCTCTATAGAGTTCTATAAGAATGTTAAACTATCCCGGACCGGGGCTTTAATACCTGCGCGCAGCGTTTTCGAGAAGCATTTTGACGTGTATGAACCGACTCGGAAGAATGGGGACATTCCCTGGGATGCGTTGGGATGGATCAAGCGCAACAAAGAGAAAAAATTCTTTTTGTGGCTGCCTCTGGGGTCGGTGCATTGGCCTTACAGTTGGATGGTTCCGGAAGCCGATCGCAAAGTTTTCGACCCCCCCCGGTATTCTCCCTTTTTCAGAAAGTATGGCGCGTTTCCAAACGCGAATAAAGATTATATGGGTATCGGTATCCTGTCCCGGATTTACCGGGGGGAGTATTATTGTGATTTCTCGCCGGCGCACCGCCTCACCAAAGAAGACGTGGCATTTATCATCGCCCGGTATGACGCTGGTATCCGGTATACCGATATGTTTATCGGGCGGTTGTTGTCTGTGTTGGAAAAGCAAGATCTGATGGATAAAACCCTGATCATACTGCATTCCGTTCACGGGGAGGACCTGGGAGAACACGGTTATTTTCAGCATTACGATATCTATGACACCGAGGTTAAGAATGCGCTGCTCATTAAATTCCCCGGGAATAAATTCAGGGGGAAAAGGATCTTTCATCAGGTGCAGGGTATAGATATTGTGCCGACGTTGCTGGATTATTTGCAGATCCCCCTTGATGAATCGTTCCAGGGCCGCAGTGTGACGGCACTTATCAAAAATACTGATGTTTCGCAGATAAATGAATTCGCCTATACCTCACGGATACCTCTTTGGGAATTCGTTCTGAGCCGGTATTTATTGGAATGGTATCAGATGATCGCTATGCCCCAGGTTTTCACGAAGATCGAAAGTAAAAAGCACTACCCGGAAATGCTCAAAGAATATTTCGGCACTTTTCCTGAGTACCGGTATCCGCCGTATGATATCGCCATACGGACGAACCGATGGAAATTACTCTGGAGAAAAGACCCCGCGCTTCAGGAAAAAATATCCTGGTGGGGATTTATCAGCGGAAAAAATATCTCCCGGAAGGAAATTGAGCTGTATGATTTAACGCAGGACCCTTTCGAGCGGACTGATGTGGCAGCGGCCTACCCTGAAGTAGCCGCAATGCTGAAAGAGAAGCTGGTCTTGTGGGATAATAAACAGGAAGCCGGGCGCTCGCCAGGAGCGAACAGGGATTCGCGGGAGCGTTCCATTATCCCGTATCCTTAAGGTGATTTCGCAGGTGTCCTGAGGTGCGTTTTTGGTTGATGCGCGAGAAGTACTATTGTCATTAAGGAGGTAAGATGAAAAGTCCAGGGGTTTTCCGCGGTTTGCTTTTGATGGCGCTGATAGTAACGGTTAATAGAGGAAGCAGTTTTTCCGCCGTTCCTCAGGCAACTAAACCCGCATATGTCTTTACCGATACTTTCAAACGGGAACATCTGGAGTATTGGGATACCGTATTAGCTTCTTATAAGGGTAAACAGGGAGTGCGGTACCTTGAGATCGGGGTGTTCGAGGGGCGTTCGCTCATATGGATGCTTGAAAATATCCTGACCCATGATACGGCTCGTGCCACCGGCATAGATATTTTTCCCAAAGACCTAAAGGAGCGATGCGCAGAGAATCTCCGGGTCTCCGGTTACGAGCGCAAGGTAGAGTTGATAACAGGGTTTTCTCATCTGGAAGCGCGCAAATTACCGGTGGATTCCTTCGATATCATTTATATCGACGGTTCGCATACTGCCGATGATGTCTTAGCGGACGCGGTGAGCTGCTGGCCCTTGTTGAAAAAGAACGGTACCATGATATTTGATAACTATGAACCCTATTATCAGTTTTGGCCTGAAGAGTTGAGGCCTGAAATGGCCATTGATACGTTCCTTTCCGCGTACCGTAATTACCTTGATATTGTTTCCACGGTAGGGCGGCAGGTTGTTATCAGGAAAAAAGATGTCCGGTATTCCGATAAACGGTGTTCGGTAATCGGGCCGTATGTCTATAATTGGTATAGCCGGCAGCTGAGAAAGATCAAAAACAGCGAGTTGGTCCCTTTGTCTTATATTGAACAACATCTTTTGATCAAGATCATCCATTCCCAAAAACTCATCTATTCCGAATATAAACCCGACCCGGAACTTTTGAAGGACCCCGGAGTGCGGGCTTTGGCCGATAAACTGAATTTAAAATTCGACGGATTGTAAGGCGTTTTGAAAAAACCTTTCCCGGGCAACGGAAAAAAGCGGCGGTCATTTAATTTCTTCAGCAGGCTCAAGAAGCAGGAGGAAGATGTTCTTGCGTAACTTTTTGTTTAAAATGTTTTATGTGCTCGTGGCGGCCGGATTGTTCGGTATCCCTTTGGGTGAGGGCCTGCGATGTGAAGATGAGCGCCTGGCGCCTTTGCCCGGTCTCAAAGATCACGATACTGTTTTGCTGGAACGCTATGCCACAGACACTAACGTTTGGGAATATTTCGCGCTTTCCGAACAACTTAATATATTGCCGGCAGAGGAGCTTATTGCTTTCCGCCAGCGCCTGGAAGGAGTACGGGCAGTCGCTCATTTAAAGAAACTGGCGGAAAAAGTGATCATTTGGAAGAAGCAGGAAGACGGGTTTATCCTTGTGGAAGATAATGGCATCAATACTGCCCCGTCTCTTGACGAACGCCCTTTTAATGGAACGGGCCGCGGGGATTTTTATATCACAAGCCTCAAGCCGGAGGCGGAGTATCTTTATTTTCCCAATTTGAAGCTTCCTTACACGCGTTACGATCTAACCAGAAAAACGCGGCAACTCTGGGTTGGACAGAAGTCCGCATGGGGTCAAGGCGATGATGTTCCTTCTTTTGGGCATTTTCCCGTCCTTGCAACGGCGCGCCTGGCTCCCGTAAAGCAATGGGTTTTTGAATTGCGAGAGGATCATACGAATGATTTTTTATTTACCCTCCGGCAATGGTTAAAGTCGTACGAAGAAAATCCCCTGTTCCCCGTATGCTTCGGTAATGTCGCGTTGATGAGGAATGAGCACCGGTTATTTTGTTTTGATTTATCAAGCGGCAAAGAAATATGGTCGATAGGCGATGTGAATAAAACCCGGGAGGAGTTTTTTCAGACCTTGCGCCAGCCGCACCATAATTCCGTCGGTTATGAGTTGTCTGTGTCATCTGAGCGCTGTTATACCGAGCTCAATGGTACATTGATGGCGATAGACTTAAGCGATGTGATCGCTCCCAAAATCCTTTGGAAGCGGGAGCTTGGAGAGTATACGGTATTCATGAAACCGTTAGTCAGTAAAGATATTCTCGCTGTCGGTTTGATAAATACGAGAAGAGAGATCTGGATATGCGGTTTTGATGTCAAGACAGGAGAGTTGCAATGGAGTACGTATATAGGGTTGACGTCTTCTCTTTCCCCGGTATGTACGATCTCTGCCGAGAGAAATGGAAGGCTTTTTTTTGCGACTAATACAGGCTTATTAATGGCGCTTGATTCGTTAAAAGGCGGCATAGCCTGGGTCAGGACGTACGCGGTCAGGAAATATAGTATATACCACTTCTGGAAGAATAAAGTATATAAAAAAAGGCTTCAGGGGCGCGGTTTTTTACGCTATGACACTCAATTCATGGAATTAAACGATGGAACGCTTTATTGTAAGCCGCGTGAGTCAGATTACCTGTATATCATTAACGCAGAAACCGGTGATCTCAATAAAAGCTTCAAAATTGACCCTTCCCTCTATTATCTTTTAAAGATTTATGACCGGAAGGCTGTTTTTTTAAGAAAAGAGAAGCCAGATGATGAACATGCGGATCCTGCTGGCCCGCGGAAAGCTCAAGGTTGGCTTCGTATTGTCGACCTTGACTCAGGCCGGCAGCTTTATGAGCAATACCTCGGATATGGGGCGCTGCAAGGGGTGCAGTCCAGGAATGATAATGAATTGTTCTTTAAGGTAGCAGGTAATATCCATTTTTTAAGATTCGATAAGGAGCATATTGTACACCATCAGGCTAAAAGCCCGGGAAGCGGTTGGCTGGTGGGCTGCCACGGGCCGTTTTTATTCCTGGGGGATGGGAAGAGTTTGATGGGTGCGACGATCATGAATGAAAAAGAGGCCGTTGACCCCGGTCCTGCGCGTATAAGAGATCTTATCGCGAAGAAAGAGCGAATAGTTAAGGTGTTTCATGATGCTCTGAGCATGAAATCCGATGATGAAAAAGCCTCCGGCATGCGTGAATGGCTTCTTACTCAGGCGCGGGAACAGGATTTTCCTGTCAAGCAATTCATGGAAAAAGCAGCTGGACAGATTAAGAATATAGACCGGATTTTATGGAAGCCTTTATTTGATTTATTGCGCGAACGATTTGGCGACGAAATTGTGGAGTATCAAGGTATTTCGATAAAGCTTTCTTGTTTTCTTGAAAAGGCTGAATTGGCCGGTCAGCGTTTGCCGCAAAGCATGTCCTCTGGTCCTCTGACGCTGCCTGTATCTGGCCAAAAGGTAACTCCGTTTGAACGGAAAAGTTATGAGGTTCGCGGGGAGTCGCTTTCGCTCTTGCCGTTTCAAGTTATCCGTGGCGCGAAAGCTCCTGATTTTTATCTGATGCTCAATTATGACCAGCTTTTTTGTATAGCAGAAAATGGCATGATCAAATGGGCAAGGAAGGTTTTCAACCTGAGCCCCTTTAAAGAATTGGCTTATTTTGTGCGGCCCCGGTTTGATGCCCGGCAAGGCCGCATGGACGCGGATGATATCCGGGCGTATTTGTTTGATGATGTCCTTATCCTTAACTGTCACGGGAATATGCTTGCTTTCCAGGCGGAGGATGGCGCTTATCGTTGGAGCGTAACGAATCCCGATGAAAAATTCAACGCGGAAAAGTATCTGCCCCCCGATAATCCTGATAAGCTTTATAAGAAGTTCGGTGTCAGCCGTTCTTATCTTAAGGGGATAGCCTTTCAAACCGAGTTCCTGGATGACAGGCTGATTGTCACTCATGGCAACAGGATCTTTTCCCTGGACCCTTTAACAGGATATTGTTATCAAAAGAGCGTCATGGGGATCGAAGCGGCGATACGTTTGATTGTCTCAGAGGGATATATTTATGTGTTGAGTTCTCAGTTGGATAAGTTCGCTGTTTACGATAGGGAATTATCGCTGAAAAGAAGTTTCAACCTGAATTTCATTAAGAACAAAGACGAATATCCGGAGGTTTTTGTCCTTAAAGACGCGATCATTATTCGCCAGGAAACGAATATACTATCGTTTAATAAACAGACAGGTGTTTTAAAAAGTAGCGTATTGGTGGAGGCGAGATCAAGGATGTACGGCCAGCTTGCGGGAGGATCCTTCGTATTGGTTGAGCCCTTTCGGAAGATTTTTGTGTATTCCGCGGAAGGGGGGATCATCCGGGAAACGCGGAGAATAAATATCGGTTCTTCCGGCGGAGGTCTTTATTGGCGGGGGCTCCCTGAGAGAAGCAGTAATTATTATACAATAATAGGGCCCCGTATCATGACCCTGAAAAAGACAGGCTGTGATTTTTTTCTGGTTTGTTTCGATCTGGTTACGGGAGAAAAAGTGTGGGAGCGCATGCTCCCCGGTGTCCGCGGCCAGCTTTATTATGTGTCTGTGTATGGGAAATCCGATACCGAAGTCGCTCTGGTGACAGCTACCGCTTGTTTTGAGAATTGCCCGTCTGATATAAGTGAATGCGATAAAGCCACGGTGGTTGCGACTGACTCGAAAATAATTACGCTTAATACGGGGACAGGGTCGGTCATGAGCTCGGTATCATTGCCGGGGAATGTCGCTGACAGCGAGTTGATATATATTAATGGTTTTGAAGGCTCCTCTTTTTTTCAAACACAGGATTATTTTCTTTATACGATCCAGGGTAATAAACTCAAAGCCGAAGGTAAGAATAATGGCCATTTTTAAAAAAGGGTGCTTTGCTTTCCTTATATTATATTTAGCAGCGGGTCCCGGCCCGCTTGCCGCCCAGGATGAGGGTGAATTTTTAACCCCGAATATAGTTATCTTAACCATCATGGGGGCCAATAGGGCTGATACTATCGATGATCCTCAGCATCAATATATGCCGCATTTGTTTAACGAGATGGCCGCGCGCGGTGTTTTATACACGCATTGTGTTGATGCCAACGTTCAATTTCACATCCCTTCGACACAGTCGATCAATACGGGTTTTTCCTACGGCATATTTGAGCCGTCAAAAGAACCGCCTTCATTCTTTCAATACGCGAGGAAAAAGTTCCGTTGGCCCGCGACAAAAGCCTGGGTTATCGGGGACACCTCTGTTAAGGATCCGGCAAAGGTGCGCAATAACGATTTTGGCGCGGATACGCTGCCCTGCTACTTACCGAAGCATTTTAATCTTTCGAAAGAAGGCGAATCGATATTGGCGTGGGAAGACAAGATTTTCTTAAAACACTACGCGCGCATAAAGGCGAATCCTTTGAGCTTAAAGATCCAGTGGGATAGTACGTCTTTAGTGCGGTACCGGCTTTTTCAAAAGATCCGGCGCGCTTTCAAGCCGAAATTGGTCCATTACGCCTTAGAAGAGGTTGAATGCGCTCATTTTACAACTTGGGCTAATTATGTGCTGGCCTTAAAGCATACCGATGAAATAATTTTCAATATCTGGCAAGATATCCAGAGTGACCCGTACTATGCCAAGAGAACGTATCTTATTGTTACCGTCGACCATTTGAGGAACAGGTATTACATGCAGCATCATGAAAATAGTTTTGACAATCCTTCCCTTGTCTGGCTTTATATTTACGGCCCTGATATTAAAAAAGGGGAGCGTATCGACCGAACCATTTCACACGCGGATATTTTTGCAACCGTCGCGTATTTGTATGATCTTCAAACGCATCCGTGCGATGGTAAAAGTTTGCGCGATGCTTTCTCGGGTGGAAAAGAGCAGGAACATATCCGCGAGGCGCCTTAAGAATTTTATATCCGCAGGGGAGTGATTGATTGTTTCCGAACGGGCAATATAGGTATTCCTGATGCCCGTATACTATTTGACAACCTTTCTAAAAACCTTTATTATGCAATTGTAACGTGAGCGGCTTTTGATGAGACAGGGTGGTTTGGCGCAATAGGTGAGGTAAATATAAGGGAATGCTGCGTAGTTTTTATCCGGGATTTGCAGGAAATAACGCGGGCGTTGAGGTGTGATATGTATAATAGCGTATTGGAGAGGTGGGGAATCGCGGTAGTAGCGCTCTGTGTTTTATCTTGTTCCTGCTTGGTTCTTGCCGACAATGTTATCGGGGGATCAACCGCTGAAGAAGAAAACGATCTGAGCGAACCAGACCCGGAGTATGTTATTAAGAATGTCAACGGCTCTCTTCGGATATATCCCAGGAAAGAAATCATAAATCTTATTGAAAAACCTCCCGCGTCTCCTGAGCCGCAAGCAGGTGAGGCTGGAAATGAGGGCGGTCAAACTAATGAAATAACTGCTTCTGAGCGCGCAATGCGAGCTGCCGCCGTAAAGCACTATAAGGCCGGGATCGAGGAGTTAAATAATAATAATTTTGATCGAGCCGTCGAATATTTTAACGAGGCTGCCGGGCTTGCCTCTGAAAATGCTCAAATTTACAGGGCAAGAGGTAAGGCTTACGCGGAAAAAAAAGACTTTGCTCTGGCTATTGAAGATTTTACCCGTGCTTTAACGATCGAGCCGGATCATGAGCCTACTTTGGTTTTGCGGGCGCGCGCCTGGCGTAAAACAGGGGATTATGACCAAGCTATTAAGGATTGCAATCACGCGCTGGAAATAAACCGTTATTCTGCCGCCGCATATTTTAACCGGGCGGCGGCGTATTGTTATAAAGGGGAGTTTGATCCATCGCTTGCTGATTATTCTAACGCAATCGAACTGGAGGTAAATAAAGCGTCTCTCGGCTGGGCTTATTATGAGCGGGCGACGGTCTATTTTAACAAGGCCGACTATGGGGCTGCTTTGGCCGATCTCAAGCAAGCTTTAATGCTTGATCCGGAATATGCGGCCGCTTATGCGCTGCGCGCAAAGATTTATGCCGTACAGGAAAAATATGATTTAGCCTGGGAAGATGTCCGTCATGCCGAGGCCCTCCGGTATACGTTAGACCAGGATTTTGTCAAATCACTGCAGGAAATAGCCCCTCTTCGTTAAGATTTTTAAGGGCAGGACCTTCCTGAATAATCCCCTAAGCGTTTTATGGTATGTAAGGTTTTTCCTGAATTGATTATTTTGATTTTCTATGGTAGAGTAAACTATTAAATCCGCTTCTGAAAGCGGCGTTTGGCGGTGAATCACCTTTGAGGAGAAGGAGACGCAAGAAATGTTCGTGCTGGCAAATTTTGTTCAAGCGATAGCGCATATTGTCAATTTCGTCTTAACGGCATTCTATTGGCTTATCCTGGTACGTGCTTTAATAAGCTGGGTTAGTCCCGACCCGTATAATCCTATTGTCCAGTTCCTGCATATGGTCACCGAACCGGTGTTGATACCGATCCGCCGGCTGCTTCCTTTCAGCCTGAAAATGCGTATCGATATTTCTCCTATTATCGCTTTCTTGTTGATTATTTTCTTGCAATCATTTTTGGTCCGGACCTTATTTGATATCGCGGCCCGGCTACGCTAAAACACGATGATTAAACGTTTACAGAGATATTTTATTACCGGGCTGGTTGTCCTGCTTCCTTTATATTTAAGCCTGTATATCCTCTTTATTATTTTTATGGCTGTCGATAATATTTTAGGCAGGTTTATCAATGTTTATCTGCAGAGGAACTGGGGTATCCAGATTTATGGGTTGGGTTTTATCCTTTTTATAGTCCTGATCACTGCTATCGGGTTCTTAAGCAAGAACCTTATCGGCAGGCTGACGCATCGTTTTTTAGGGCGGATGATCATAAAATTCCCTTTTGTGGGGTATATTTATCAGCCGCTCAAACAGATTTTCGAATTTTTATTCTCAGAAGATAAGGTGGCTTTTAAGAAAACGGTCTTGGTGCGCTGCCTGCCGAATAATACTCTGACGATCGGATTTGTAACCAATGAAGGCTTCCCTGAGGCGCAGGAAAAAACCAAGAGCGAGCTGGTTTCGGTCTTTATCCCTACCGTTCCGAACCCGACGACCGGCTTTTTGTTTTTTGTCCCGCGAAGCGAAGTGGTCTTTCTTGACATCAATATTAAAGATGCCATTAAATTGATCGTTTCCGGAGGCATGATCAATCCTGCAAGCTCTTCCCTGAAAAAGCATACGCTATCGCCTGAGGAAAATAAGCCGGAATAATATTCAAGAAAGATAACGGAGGAGACATGGCAAGTATAGAAGATTTCAGAAAGTTAGAGCTTAAAATCGCTACGATCAAAGAGGTTAGTGAACATCCCAACGCGGACAGGCTCTATGTCCTGATCGTCGACTTGGGGGATAAGACCAAGCAGATCGTTGCCGGCATAAGGAATGCCTACGCAAAAGAAGACCTTCTCGGTAAGCAGGTCGTGGTGGTCGATAATCTGGAGCCGGCGCTGCTGCGAGGCGTGGAAAGCCAGGGAATGCTTTTAGCCGCTTCTGATGAAGCGGGGATATCGGTTGTTTCTCCCGGGAGACAGATGCAGCTGGGCAGCATCGTTAAATAAAATGGAACGATTAAAACCGTTTATTATTCCGGGTTTTTGTTTGCGCTGTCAGGGCTGCTGCAGGTTTGCCGAGCAGGAGACTGTTTGGACGCCTCATCTTTTAGAAGATGAACAAATCCGCCTGGCGCCTCATACCAAGAAGATCGAACTGCGCGCAAACCCCGCGCAGGGGAATTTTGTCTGCCAGTTCCTGAACCAGAAAGATAACCGGTGCAAGATCCATGGTATCCATCCGTTTGAGTGCCAGCTCTATCCGTTCCTGATAAACCGGCAAGGCAAGAAAGTTTATCTTTCCGTTGACCTGCGCTGTTTGTATATGAAAGAGAACACGGATTTGGCGCGCTATAAAGATTACTGCGAGTATTTGAACACGTTTTTTAATTCTCCCGAGGTCAAAAAAAACCTTAAAGCAAACCCCCAATTGGTCCAATCATACGTACATGTATTGGATATTTTTGAGATAATGCTGTAATTCATGAAGCTCAAAACACTCACCGCCGAAGACAGGGAAACTTTTGATGAGTTCCTGGCGCTTAAGCCGCACGCGTTAAGCGCTTACGCTTTTGAGAATATTTATATCTGGAAGGGCCTTTTTTCAATATCGTGGGACATCGTTCAGGGGGCCCTGTGCGTCTTTTTTACCGACGGTATCGGCACGTTCATGTACCTGCCGCCTCTGGCAGAGGACGTCGGCCCCGCGGTTATCGAGGGAGCCTTTACGCTCATGGACGAGCGTAATACCGCGCGCGGAGTTTCGCGTATTGAGAATATTGAAGAAGGCGATCGGGCTTTTTTCCTGCAGCAGGGGTTTGCCTGCGGCAGCAAGTTCGGCGATTACCTGTTTTTGCGCGATGACCTGGCGGCGCTCAAGGGGGGGCGTTTTAAGTCAAAGCGCTCGGCGGTCAATTATTTTGAAAAACATACCCGCGCATCTTATCAGCCCTATACGCAGGAATATAAACAAGAGTGCCTCGATCTTTACCGGAGTTGGATGCGCTCCCGCAGCCTCTTGAACCCGGATACGCTGTATCAGGGGATGTTGGGGGACAGTCTGCGGAGCCTGACGGTGTTATTGGAGGAATACCCTGTCTTTAAAATGCCGGGGAGGCTGGTCATGATCGACTCCCGGGTCAAGGCGTTCACCTTCGGTTTTAAACTTTCAGCGGATACGTTTTGCATAGCCTATGAGGTAAGCGATCTGGCGGTTAAAGGGTTAAGCCAATATATTTTCCGCCGCTTCTGCGATGAATTAAAAGAGTACCGGTATATCAATATCATGGATGATTCGGGGTTGGATAACCTCAAGAGAGTAAAAGAGTCGTATCATCCGCTCGGCGTGGTCCCTAATTATATTGTTAAGAAAACTTTTTCATGAAATGAGCGGTCCGATGCTGCGTAAAAAACTGGATGAAGTCGAGTTTACTATTTTTGATACTGAGACTACCGGCTTGGATCCTGGCTCCGGCGACCGGATAGTTGAGATCGCGGGATTGCGCTTTCAGGCGGATAGAAGGATCGCGACTTTCCAGATGCTGGTTGATCCGGAAATGGCTATTTCGCCTGGCGCGTTCCAGGTCAATCAGATCACCCGGGAAGAATTGCTCGGGTGCCCTCGCATGCGGGAGGTCATCCCCCGATTCCTTGATTTTATTTCGGGCAGCTGCCTGTGCTCTTATAACGCGCCGTTCGACCTTGAATTCTTGAAGGTTGAATTAGGCTTGGCGGGGATGGCATTATCCGAAGAAATGGTCGTTGTCGATATACTTTCGATGGCACGCAAGCTGCTCCCGGGGCAGGAGCGTTACGCCTTGTGGTTTATTTCCCGGAAATTAGGCATTACCGCGCCGCAAAAACACCGCGCGCTGGCCGACGTGGAAATGACGTGGGGAGTATTTTTGAAGCTGCGCCTTGCCATGGAGCAGAAAGGAATAACCGATTTCCATGATTTTGTCAGCCTTTTCGGCGTCCAGGCCGATTTTCTTGAGGATAGCAATAATCAAAAGGTGGCCGAGATCCGGGAGGCTATCGACCTGGGCGTTAAATTAAAGATCCGGTATTTTTCCACTTCCGCCGCGGAGATCTCCGAACGGGAAGTGATCCCCCGCTCCATAAAACAGGATAAGCGCCGCTTATACCTGGTCGGTTTCTGTTGTTTACGCAACGAAGAACGGACGTTTAGAATCGATGGCATATTACATCTTGAAATCATATAAATTACGCGTTGACCCGTTGAGCGTTTTTGCCGCGTTTAAGGATGAAAAAAACTGTTTTTTTCTCGACAGCAGCCTTTCTGCGGGGTCCACCGGCCGGTATTCATTTATCGGTATGGATCCGTTCTATATTTTAAAGAGCTCAAGTAAGGATCCGTTTTCCGCGTTGCGCAGGAGGCTTAATGATTACCGTTTATCGGTCCCCGGGAACAATATCCCGTTCCTGGGAGGCGCTTTGGGATACCTTACCTATGACCTTGGGGTAGAGATGGAAGCATCTCACCGCGGGAGGAAAAAAGGATCTTTGTCGGTCCCGCAGAGTTACTTCGCTTTTTATAATACTGTCGTGATCATTGATAACCCGGCGCGTAAACTTTATATTTTCTCCGCGGGGTTTCCCGAAAAGAAGTATCACGCGGCAAAAGCATTGTGCGGGCATAATATCAAGAAAACAGCCGCGATACTCTCGCGGGTAGAAAGTCGCCGCCTGCCGCGGGTAAAGCCTTTAATATGCGCTTCAGGAGGATTAAGATCAAACTTCAGCAGGCAAGCCTATCACCGGGCAGTCAGGAAAGCCAAGGCATATATCAAGCGGGGGGATATTTATCAGGTTAATTTATCTCAGCGTTTTTGCGGCCATTGCAGCGACGAATCTTTTGATATTTATGAGCGTTTGCGGCGTATCAGCCCGTCAAGCTTCAGCGCTTATTTTGACGCAGGCAGCTTCCAGGTTTTAAGCTCTTCGCCGGAACGCTTTTTAAGCCTGCGCAAGGGAAGAGTTGAGACTACTCCGATGAAGGGCACGCGCCCTCGTTCAAAGAACAGGGCGCTTGACGCAAAGTTGAGAAATGAATTACTCTCCAGCCATAAGGAGCGGGCGGAATTAGTGATGATCGTCGATCTTGAAAGGAACGATCTCGGCAGGGTTTGTGAATACGGTTCGGTGGGGGTAAAGACGCTGCGCGCCCTGGAAGAGTATGCTACTGTTTTTCAGACTACCGCGACGGTCGAGGGCCGCCTGCGGCGAGATAAGGACGGATTTGATCTGATGCGGGCGTGTTTTCCCGGCGGATCGGTCACGGGGTGCCCGAAGATCCGCGCTATGGAGATCATCGATGAATTAGAGCCGTTCGGGCGTTCGCTCTATACGGGGAGTTTGGGATACTTCAGCTTTTCAGGCGAGATGGATTTTAATATTTTGATCCGCACGATAGTTAAAAAAGCTGATATGGTGTATTTCGGCGTGGGAGGCGGGATCGTCGCCGATTCAGACCCTGAAAAAGAATACCGGGAAACGCTGGTCAAGGCCCGGGCTATGTTTGAGGCAATTACGTGAGTGAAAAGGTTTTTATAAACGGGAAGTTCCTGCTGCCTGCGCAGGCGGTTTTTACGGCTTTAGAGCCTGAATTGTTCTCTGGCTGGGGGGTTTTCGAGACCATGCGCGCCGTTGGAAACACCATTGTTTTCCTGCCGCTGCATATGAAAAGGATCTTTGCGGCTGCCCGCCGGCTTAAGATCGCCTCCCCCTATTCATCTTCCTGTCTGTCGAGGGCGATAGCCCGCGTGGTTCTTCTCAACGGATATAAAGACGCCGTCGTGAGGTTAAGTTTTTACAGGTCAGCCGCGGTGGTCCATACGGTCATCACGGTAAAACCCTACAAGGCGTATACGCGCAGGCAATACGGGAAAGGTTTCCGCGGCTGTGTTTCTTCGTTCAGGCAGGATGAATATTGCCCCTTTGCGCAGGTTAAAACAACCAGCCGGCTTTTGTTCCAATTAGCTTATAGTGAAGCCCGCAAGAGGGGTTATGATGAAGCCCTTATTTTAAATAGCCGGGGGGTTGTCGCGGAAGGGTCCCGGTCGAATATCTTTATGGTGAAAAATAAATTGATCATGACTCCTGCGGTATCGTGCGGCTGCCTGCCGGGCATTACGCGCGCGGTGGTGATAGGCCTGGCGGGAAAACAGGGGTATAAAATTATCGAAGGGAGTTTCGATCCCGCTGATGCGCGTTCGGCCGATGAAGCCTTTTTGACCAACTCTCTTATGGGCGTTATGCCGCTGGTGTCTCTCGGCGGCCGTCCTATCGGCGGCGGTATCCCCGGGAGTATAACTAAAGGCCTGATGGAGCGCTACGCTGCTTTGTTGCTGAAGCGCTCTTCGAATAAAGCGCTATGCAGCGGTGAGTAAAAGAGATATAATTTTGATTGTCAGGCGTGTCAATATACAAGGTTAAAAATTAAAGACTAAATATCAAAGGAAGATTAAAGTAAAAAGGTTAAATTTTAAAATTAAACCTTTATTCTTTGAAATTCCTTTGTTATTTAACCTTTAAACTTTATTATTAACGTTACAGCTCAGTATAATTTCATATGAATAATCAAATTATTAATAATAGATCTATATCCGCTTTTGTATTTGTTCTTGTGTTTTCAGCTTTATGCGGCTGTACCCCTCAGAAATCGGAGTTGGAGCAGGCCCGTATTTACGCGCAGGTTTCCGAAGCTGATTACCGGAAAGCGGTTGTCCTGTATAAGCGATTGCTCTCTCAGGGGGCCGATCCCCGGAGAATAGGCTTTGAATTGGGAGAGTTGTATTACCGTCAGGGGAAATACGCCGAGGCGGCGGAAGAATTTAAGCGCGTGGATGCCCCCGGGGCGCGGAAGTGGCTGGCGATCTCATACTATAAGGCGGGCAGCTATACCGATGCCTTGGCGGTCTTTGATCAGAATGAGTTGAAGGATGATGCCGAGTATTTATATTACCGCGGTTTGACCTGTGAAAAGCTCAATCTTTTTGACAGCGCCCTTGAAGCGTATAAAAAGATACCCGGTGTACTGATGCCCGTCCCGGGAAGCTTTGCCTTCTTTGCGCGGGAGCGAATGCGGCTTATAGAGAAACAGGTGGAAGGACTGCACATTAAAGATGTCAGCCCCGAGATCAATGCGATCCTGCTTGGCGCGCCTGCGTCGGAGAAATATCCTCAGGCAGGAGCGTTGATCCTGCTTGCCGATGAAGCGGTCGTAGTATCTGCGGAAAATACCCAGGTTTCCTCTGAGCATTATCTGGTGAAGATCTTAAATGAACGGGGCAAGGATGAATTTTCAGAGGCGCACATCGAGTATGATTCAACATATGAAAAGCTGGAGGTGGAATACGCGCGGACCATTAAGCCCGACGGTACTCTCGTTGATGTCGGCAGCCGCCATATGCGCGATGTCTCGAAATACCTTAATTTCCCGCTTTACAGCAACGCGCGGATCTTTATAATTTCTTTCCCGGAAATAACGGAAGGAGCGATCATCGAATACAAAGTAAAGATCGTGCGTAACCAGCTGGTGAACAAAAAAGATTTCGCTTTCCCGTATCCCCTGCAAACTTCCCAGCCGGTGATCCGGGCGAATTTTTCCATTACCGTGCCGAAGGATACAGTACTCAATATTAAAAAGATCAACGAAAAATATAATGATTTTGGAGTTTCTTTAGATCCTTCTGTCCGGGAAGAAAAAGGCTCAGCCGTCTATTCATGGCAATTCAGGGACATCCCGCAGGTGATACCCGAGTCCGATATGCCGCCTGCTTCAGAGATCAATCCATCGCTGTTGTTCTCCACCTTTGAGTCGTGGAAAGGGATTTACGATTGGTGGTGGCCGCTCGCCCGGGACAAGATCACGGCCGATGATTCGATCAGGAACAAGGTAAAAGAATTAACCGCTTCTGCCGTATCCGATGAGGAGAAGATCCGCGCGTTGTGCGGCTTTGCCGCGCAGAAGATCCGTTATGTTGCGGTTGAATACGGGCAGGCCGGTTATGAACCGCATAAAGCAGCGGATATCTTTCAGAATAAATACGGCGACTGCAAGGATAAGGCGGTTTTGTTAGTGACGATGCTGCGGCAGGCCGGCATTGAGGCCTATCCGGTGCTTATCGCGACAAAAGATGCTTATAACGCGCGGGAGGATTTCCCTTCGATACTTTTTAATCATGCTATCGCGGCGGTGGTATGGGAAGGAAAAAAAGTTTTTGTCGATCCCACCGCGGAAACATGCGCGTTTGGCGATTTGCCCCAGGATGACCAGGCGCGGACGGTTTTATTATGCAAAGAACAAGGGTTTGAAGTCCTTACGACTCCGCTCTATGAGGCCGGGCATAATCAGATCAGCCAGGGTTTATCGCTTACGGTGCAAGGAGATGACCGTATTACGGGAGAGAAAACGGTCGCGGTTTCCGGGGTCTATAACCAGATGCAGCGGTATTGGGTTTTATATACGCCGCCGGAATTGATCCGCCAGCACCTGGAAGCCAGGATCCAGGAAATATCCGTGGGGGCGCGTTTAGGTAAATATGATATTAAGAATGCCGATGATCCGAATAAACCTTTATTGCTTGAATATGCCTTTAGCGGCAGCGAGTACGCGACCATCGCCGGTGCTCTGCGTATCCTGCCTCAATTGGCATATTTGGACCTCTCCTTAGTCGCTCAAAGTCGCCGCAGGTATCCGCTTGATTTCGGTTTCCTGAATACTAAAGAGGTGGTGACGGAAATTCAGATGCCTCCTGATTTTAACGTGAAGTTCCTCCCCGGTAATATCGCGGAGGATAATAGCTGGTTTCGTTTTAGCGCGGGGTATACCTATAAAAATAAGAGGATATCTTTTAAACAGTCGATTGAATTAAAAAAAACGCTCATTCCGCAGGAAGAATATGCCGATTTTAAGAAGGTATATGAGAATCTTGCCCAGAAAATTAAACAGAAAGTGGTCGTAGAGAGGAAAAAATAATTTATGGAAAAAGATCACGAAGCCCTCAACCGTAGAAAATATGTGAGGCTTGATTCGGTCTTTCCTGTCCAGTTTAGGCTGGTGCTTGCCGCCGATGAGCAGGCGTTCCTCTCCGGTTGGCTGCAGGGTTTTACGAATAATATAGGAAAGGGCGGATTGTGCCTGCGCGTTAATAATCTTTCTCCCGATTTGATCCAGACCATAAAGAGCCAATCGAGCCGGGTCATCTTAGAGATCGAAAGCCCTTTAGGGAGGCATCCGGTTTTTGCCCGGGCAAGCGTTTCCTGGGTAAAAGGCGCCGCGGTCAACGCCAATAAGTACGTTATTGGTTTAAATTATGATTCTATCGATCGCAACGCGAATACCCGGCTCATGCGGTATGTCTGGATGAAAAAATTATTCGTTCCGGTAGTTTATTCGATAATCCTGGTTTTTTCCGCGGCGCTCGTTGTTAACAGCTATGTTAATGCCAAGCTTATCCAGGGCAACAAGACTTTGATCAGCCAGTTGGTTAATATCTTGCAGGAATCGATCATCGCCAAGCAAAAGATCACGAACATCAATAAGGATAAAGAGGACCTGCAGCTTAAGATCGAAGCGTTACAGGTGCGTATTAAGACCGTGGAGGATGAAAAGAATTCTCTTGAAGACGGCGTTAAATTGGAAGAGGCCAAGTCTATCAAGAAAGTAGAGGAGCTTAAAAAATTGATCGAGCAGTTGAGGCAGCAAAAGGCCCCGCTCCAGGAGAAGTTGATCGACCTGCAGCACCGTGAGACTTCGGTGACGGAAGAATTACTGCGCCTGGATGAGAAAAAAGCGACGTTACAGAAAGAAAATTTTAATAAAATGTATCAATGGCTCAGCTTGCATCAAAATCCCCGGACAGGCCTGGTCATGAGCTTTGAGGGCGACGCGAATGTCGACGGCTGGGCGTTTACCTATGACCAGTCCCTGGTAATCCAGGCTTTCACGAATTTTTCCGATTATGAGCGTGCTCAGAAGACATTAGAGTTTTATGCGCACAAAGCCAAGAAAAGGGAAGGGCTTTTTGTCAATGCCTATGATGCTAAAGACGGCAGCCCCGCGGAATATATCGTGCACAGCGGCCCTAATATCTGGCTGGGGATCGCGATACTCCACTATACGAAGAAAACGTCCGATACCCGGTATATGAAGATAGCCGAAGAGATCGCTCAGGTCATGATCGTTTTACAGGGACAGGACGGGCAAGGAGGTATCCGCGGCGGCCCTAATATCAGTTGGTATTCTACCGAGCATAACCTGGACGCTTACGCGTTCTTTAATATGCTGTATACAATGACCAAGAAACAGCATTACGCGGACGCGCGGGACAAGGTGTTTGGTTGGTTGCTCGGGCACATTTATGATAAAGTCGATATCCCGATCATCCGCGGTAAGGGGGATTCAACGATCGCTACCGATACGTACGCATGGGCGATCGCGGCGCTGGGGCCTGAAAAATTGGCGGAAAACGCGATGCAGCCCGATAAAATAATTGAATTTGCCGAAGAAAATTGCGTGGTTGAGGTCCCTTCGATAGGCCCGTCAGGAGAAACGATCAAGATCAAAGGCTTTGATTTTGCCCCGCAGCGGCATCTCTCCCGGGGAGGAGTGATCTCGACCGAATGGACCGCTCAAATGATACTGTCATTCAAAATAATGGCGGATTATTATAAGAAAAAAGATATGCTCGGCAAGGCAAAGGTCTATGATCAAAAAGCAAACGAATATATGGTTGATCTGTGCACGTTGATCATTTCCAGCGCTTCTCCCTCCGGCCAGGGGGCAGGATGCCTGCCGTATGCTTCCGCCGCATCCGTTGATACCGGCCATGGATGGACTACTCCGGCGGGAAGAAAGACAGGCGCTGTTTCGGCAACGGTATATACGTTGTTCGCGTATTATAATTACAATCCTTTGGAACTTGAGAATTAGTTGTCGGTACTCGGTATTCGGTACTCGGTTATCGGCGACTATTCTGGTCGAACACCGATCACCGAGTACCGAATACCGAGTATATGACTTCGACTCTTCGTTCAATTTATAACAAGTTATACAAGCATTTCGGGCCGCAAGCCTGGTGGCCGGCAGATGATCCCTGGGAAGTTATCGTCGGGGCGATCCTGACGCAAAATACAAGTTGGGTAAATGTCGAACGGGCGCTTGATAATTTAAAAGTAAAGAAGGTATTGTCTCCCGGGAAGCTCTACCGTTTGCCTGAGAAAAAATTAGCGGCAATAATTGTTCCCGCGGGATATTATAATATTAAGGCTCACCGTTTGAAGAATTTCTTGGAATACCTGTTTTCCCGTTATGGGGGGGATTTGGAAAAAATGTCGGTTGTCGCCTCCCCTCTTTTGCGGGAGGAGTTGCTTTTGGTCAATGGGGTCGGGCCGGAAACCGCGGATGCGATCTTGCTTTACGCGTTCCAAAAACCTGTTTTTGTCGTCGACGCGTACACAAAAAGGATATTCCTCCGGCATAAGCTGATAGCGGAAAATGACGGTTACCATACCGTACAGTTTTTATGTATGAGCAGGCTTAAACCCGATGCGCCGCTTTATAATGAATTTCATGCTCTTTTGGTGCGGGCAGGCAAGGAGTTTTGCTTGAAGAGGAAGCCCCGGTGTGAGTGTTGTCCCTTGGGAAAGTCACAGGTTGCAAAATAGTCCATGGCATGGGCAAACTTTACGCTTTTTGCTTACGCGCACAAAAAACTTTCGCCGTGCGCTACAGTTTACGGCTCGTTTACGCTATAGACTTACGTAAAGAGCGTGCTTCAACTCGCCGTAAATCTTTGCGCACTGTAGATGAAACCCCTGTGCCGAAAGTTTTCAAATGTGCGCTTAAAGCAAAAACCGTAAAGTTATCCTTTCTTCCATGAACCATCGACAACATGTATCATGCGACCTGCGACTTGAGACTTGAGACTATGGTCCATAGTTATAGTAACTGGTGTACTGGCGACTGGGGCACCCGGAAAATCAGGAGTTTTTGATATGAATAAGAGCGTAAGGTTTGTATTGTTTCTTGCGTTTTTCTTTTGCCTTTTTGTTTTCAATTTCTTACTTTCTTACGCCGCCGAATGCCCCCGCTATGATATTACCGCCGAGTTGGATACTAAAAATCATACTATCGCGGCCAGCCAGAAAGTCGCGTTTACCAATAACACCGACATTCCCCTTGATGCCCTTTATTTTCATATCTATCCTCACCGCACGTACACAAAAAAAGAGATCGGTTTCATGTACCGGTATGCCGGTTATTTCAAAATGAATCCTTTCCCTGAAGGATTTCAGGGGGGAGATCTAAAAATAGAAAAAGTATCCGCGAAGGGTTCGGCGCTTGCTTACCGCGTGGAAGGCGATGACCGGACGATCCTTAAGGTTGAGCTTGATTCACCGCTTAAACCCGGTGATACTCAAGAGGTTACCTTGGATTTCAAGGTCGAGATACCTCACGCATACGGCAGGTTCGGCTGGCACCGGGAGATCACCAGCCTTGCCCGCTGGTATCCGATCTTAAGCGTTGTGGATAAATCTGGGTGGCATAATTATCCTTTTTATATTTATCACCAGCCTTATTTCAGTGAAGCCGCTTATTATAAGGTCACCTTTACTCTGCCGCGGGATGAGATCGTGGCTTCAACGGCTTTAGTAAAAGGCCAAACAGACAACCCTGACGGGACAAAAACCCTTGTTATGGAGACGGAATTCCCGGTGAGGGACTTTTCATTGGGGCTCAGCAGGTCATTTTTAGTGCATAAACTTGCGTATGGCGATGCGACGATCTATTCGTATTATCTTAAAGGCGACGAAAAAAGAGCGGTTTCCGCCGCCGATTACGCCGCGTCATTAATGCGGTTTTACGCCGAACGCTTCGGGCCGTATCCGTATAAGAATTTTTCCATTGTCCCGAGTTATTTAGGATACGGCGGGTGCCAGTCTTCCAGTTTTATATTTATTGATACGCGCGTTTATCGGGTCCCCGGGTTTTTGGAGCGCTATTTTAATTTCCTCATATCGCATGAGACCGGCCATCAATGGTTTTATAATATCATCGGTTCCGATGAATACAGGGAGATGTTCCTTGATGAGGGCATGAATTCATATTGGATATTACGTTATTTGGAGCATGTTTACGGGAAGAACGCCTCCGTTCTGACTTTGCCGCCGGCGCTACGGTGGCTAATTCCTGATTTTACATTTCACGGCTCAACGGTCGCCCGTTACCTGTACCTGGCGAAAAATTCTCTCGATGGGCCGGTCGTAAGCGACCTTTCGAGCTTTCAGGAGCCCTCATCGATATTCGCCTTGACCTACGGCAAGGGCGCCGCTGTTTTGGAAATGCTCGAGGCTTTCGTCGGCAGCCGGGTGTTCGAGCGGATCATGAAGCGTTATACCGAAGAATTCAGGTTCAAGAATTTCGCATTGAGTGATCTTGTGAGGATCTGTAATGAGGAATCGGGCGAAGACTTGACCGGATTCTTTAATAATTGGCTGAAGACCAAGAAAACCTGCGATTATGCCGTGAAGCCGTCGGGTGAAGGGGCGTTTGTTTTAGAAAACCGCGGTTCGATCGAAATGCCGGTTGAAGCAAGGGTCGTTTATCGCGACCAAACGCAAAGTGTTTTTCAGTGGGACGGGCGCGGGCGGGATATAGCTTTACCTCTTGATGCCGGCAAGGCGGTTTCTCAAGTCGTGGTCGATCCGGATAATAAGATCATCCTGGATGTGGACCGGGTAAACAATTCCTGGCCGCGGCATATTTTTCTTAAGCCGGTCCCCTGGTATTTCTTTGCCTATGAGATCCCTTCCCTGATGCCTGCCGGATCTTATAATGTGGTTTTCGGCCCTGATCTTCGGGGGTCGCGGATGGGGGCGGCTGCCTCGGCGGCAAAGCCCTATGATGGGCTGGTGAAATTTTCTTCTCTCTACGATTTTAATGATAAAGAGTCGGAATATACGGCCGGCTATGAGTTGCCCCACCTTTTCAATAAACAGGTGTCCGTGGGGCTTGAGGTTTTTAACCGCAATTACCGTACGCGCCGTAAAGATGTGTCCGGCGGCAAGCTTTATATCAGGCGAGAACTATGGCCGGCGCGGTACGGCATTTTTGACCTTAATGATCATGTTACTTTGTATCTTTTAAGGGATCAAAAACTTGATCAACAGGCCGCTGTTAATGGCGCGGAAGACGCCCGCAATACCGTTTATCGAAAAACGGATGAATCGATCGTCGGCATGGCCGCTTCTTTGTGCCGGTACGGCCCGTATGCAGATCCGGATTATGGCTGGAAATTCACCCCTCAGCAGGAATTTGCCGGACATTTCCTGGGAGGAAAAGAATCTTTTTGGCGCACGAGTTTAGAATTGGATAATTACCGCCTGCTGGTGCCGAAGCTTTCACAGAAAATAGCGACACGCCTCAAGGTTGGATGGGGAGGCCCGGGAGATAAGGACCTTTTTGATTTGGGAGGCGCGGATGGATTGCGGGGGTATGGCAGGGAAACGATCCAGGGGGCGCGTATGGTTTTAGGAACGGCGGAGTACCGTTTTCCTTTGACCAAAGATATGAAAATGTATTTCCTGGACAATGTTTTTTGCCTGAATAAAATTCAGGGCGTCGGATTTTTTGATATCGCCAAGGCCTGGCATAACGATTTTGAAGGCGCTCATTTTAAGAAGGACGCGGGGTTAGGCTTGCGCCTGCATTTTGATATTGCCGGATTTCTGGAAAAGGCGGTGCTGCGCCTTGATATCGCCCGGCCTATCAATGATCCGAAAGAGGATACGCATTTTTGGATAGGTTTGAGCCACGCGTTCTAGTACCGAGACAATAACCGAGGAAAAACATGATCAATAAAAAACGATTAATAGATCTAACCCGGTCGTTAATAAAGATAGATTCTCAAAATCCTCCCGGTAATGAAACGGCAATTGCCTGTTTTCTTAAGGCATACCTGGAAAAGCTCAGCCTGCGCGTGAAAATAGTGGAATTTAAGAAAAACCGCCCTAATCTCCTTGCGTATTTACCGGCTAAACATGCGAAGCATTCGCTCCTGGTCACGCCTCATTTAGATACGGTCCCTGCCGGCAGAAAATGGCGAATTGATCCTTTCGCCGGCGTGGTTGCTCAAAATAAACTTTATGGTATCGGCGCTACCGATTGTAAGGGGAATCTTGCCTGCTGCGTCGAAGCAATAAACAGTATTGTTGAAGATAAGGCGGGTTTGTATTATAATCTGGTACTGGCTGCCACAGCCGACGAAGAAAGCGGTTCTACGTGGGGATTGATTCCGCTGCTTAAAAAGGGTATAATAAAAGTTGACGCGGCGGTGGTGCTTGATTCCGAGGAATTTGAGGTTATTGTAGCGCAGAAAGGCCTTTTGCACGTTAAAGTTGTGCTTGAAGGCAAAAGGGCCCATGGCGCTTATCCCTGGCGCGGCGATAACGCTATTGATGCCGCGGTCAGGATAGTTTCAGAGCTTAAAAAAAGCAAAATTCCTTTTAGAAAGAACCGGTATTTACAGCCTCCCACTATCAATGTCGGGACCATTAAAGGAGGCGATAAAGTAAATGTGGTCGCCGATTGGTGTGAATTTGAACTGGATTTCCGGTTTTTACCGGGGACAGACGCTCAAGTTATCCTGCGGTTGTTAAAAAGTATTGTAAAGAAGCACAGCCGGAAATTCGCGATAGAAGTTGAGGGTATCCAAAAACCCTATCTCATCGATGAAGGGCATCCGTTGGTAAAATATTTGACCGCCGCGATGCGCCAGTGTAAGGTATCCCCGCGGATTTGCGGGTCTGAAGGAGCGACGGTCATTACCTTCTTTCAGGACAGGCATATTCCCGCGGTGGCAACGGGTTTTGGTTCTGAAGGCTGCGCCCATATCATTAATGAATATGTTTCGCTGGATAACCTGTATCAGGGGACGGTCGTTCTGGAGAGGTTCTTAAAAGATCTTAAATTTTAGCCTTAAGTACTGGGCTTCATTAAGGAGATTATATTATGGAAGGTATTAGGGTGTATAAAAAACCGCGGCTGAAGAGCCCGTATTTAATTGTGGCATGGCCCGGCATGGGGGAAGTCGCGATCAAAGCGGCAACATACCTTATTGAAAAACTCGCGGCTATTGAATTCGCCGAGATCCCACCGAAAGACTTCTTCTATCTGACGGGAAGTAATGTCGTTGACGGGATCTTGCGGCTGCCTGAGCTGCCGAAAAACAAATTCTATTTCTGGAAGAATAAAACAGGTAAAAATGACCTGATCATCTTTGCCAGCGATTCACAGCCTGATTTAGAGCAGGCCGAAGAATACTGTGAACGGATAATTAATCTGGCTAAGGCGTATAAAGTAAAAACGGTGATCGGCTTTGCCGCCATGCCGCAGCCTATCGATCATAATCAGCCGCCGAATGTCTGGTTAACCGCGACGTCGCCGCAGCTTATCGCCGGTTTAAAGAAGCTTGGCCTGCAGGTGTTATCCGAAGGCCAGATCAGCGGTTTGAACGGCCTCTTTTTAGGCTTGGCAAAACGCGAAGGCCTGGACGGCCTCTGCCTGTTAGGGGAGATCCCGCTCTATACTATCCAGATCGAGAATCCCCGTGCTTCTCTTATCCTTCTGGAGTCTCTCTGCAAGATCATTAATCTCCGGATAGATTTTACCGGCCTGATTGAACAAACCCATGGCGTGGAGGAACAGATCAATAAACTTCTGGACTTTTTGAAGGCCGGCGGCCCTTCGTCGCCTGCGCCTATTAACGAAGAAGAGATCGAAAAGATAAAGAAAAGCCTCAGCCAACTCACCAGGCTTCCTCAGTCCGTGAAAGAAAAGATCGAAAGTCTTTTCGTTGACGCAAAGACGGATATCTCAAAAGCCCATCAATTAAAAGCTGAACTGGATAAGTGGAATGTCTACCGGGAATACGAAGACCGGTTCCTCGACTTATTTAAAAAATCACGGGATACCAATAATTAATTATTGTTGAGCATACTATGAGCACCCCTCTGAAGGCGGTTATTTTCGACCTGGGCAATGTCCTGGTCAGCTTTGATACTATGCGGGCGGCCTCCAGGATATCCGCTTTCACGGACAAAAAGCCCGAGGAAATTTTCTCCCGCGTGTTCGGGGCGGTTAAGCTCCTGAAGTCTTTTGAAGAAGGCAGGCTCTCTCCGCAGGATTTTTTCTCAAAGATAAAAAAGATCCTGCGGCTTTCCCTCAGCTATAAGGCTTTCAAGCCGGTATGGAACGAGATCTTCTTTTTGACGCAGGATAATATATCAACGGCGCAAATAGCGGCGCGGCTGCGGCAGGAATATATTGTGGCGCTCCTTTCTAATACCAATGTGTTACATTTTGAGTATATCAAGAAACAGTACGCGCTTTTTGACATTTTCCCCGATATCTTTACTTCTTTTGAAGCCCACTTGACGAAGCCTCATCCGCAGATCTATATTCAAGCAATGAAAGCGCTGGGGGTGGCGCCGCCGGAAACCTTTTACGTCGATGACCGGGCGGATTTAGTGGCGAAGGCCCGTTTGCTGGGTATCCGGGCGTTTGTCTATCAGGGGACAGCACAGCTTAAAAAAGACTTGGCTTCCTGCGGCGTCAAGATAGAAGAGATTAACGAAAATAACGAATAAATGAAAAGCAATAAGTATCAGAAACGGTTTTACCGGGAGTGGGTGAAGGCCGAAGGTTTGTGCAAGACTGAAGTTATTGTGCGGGAAACCGATTTGCACATCTTAACCGACAAGCCGGTTGATCGTGCTTTTATTGAAGGCAAGGTCCTTTACTACCGGCGGCAAATCGAAAGTTATATTCAGAAAGACCGCCGTTTTCTGACGAGCCTCACCCCGCTTGCGGTGGAAACGCGCTCACCGGCGATCGTCAGAGATATGGGCCGGGCCGCTCGCCGGGCGAATGTCGGGCCGATGGCGGCGGTGGCAGGGGCGATCGCGAAGTTCCTGGGGCAGTGCCTTCTGCGCCGGGGCTATCGCGATGTTATTATCGAGAACGGGGGAGACATTTTTCTGAAAACAACCCGCGCCCGTATCCTCGGTATTTACGCGGGGGATTCCTTGGTATCGGCGAAACTTTTTCTTAAGGTGAAGCCTCAGGGCCGCCCCATCGGGATTTGCGCATCAACGGGTACCTTCGGGCATTCGCTGAGCTTCGGTTGCGCCGACAGCGTCGTTATTATCGCCGCCGATGCCTCATTTGCCGATGCCGTCGCTACCGCCGTCGCCAACCGCGTGCACGCAAAAAAAGACCTGCCTGCGGCAGTTGGTTTTGCCCGCTCGTTTAAAGGGGTCAGCGGCGTGGTTGTCGTCCTGGGGAACAGCTTCGCAAGCTGGGGAAACGTTGAATTCGCGGCGTAATTCCGTCGATAATTCGCCGCGGTGAAAAGATTTTTTCTCAAGTCCGCTTTCCCGTCGATAGAAAATACTTGACAAAGTCGGCAGATGTGATAAAAAAATAAATGTATCAATGAGGTATTTACCAATTTTATGGAGGATAGGTAAGGACATTGGAAAAATCAGGTAAAAGCTTAAAAAGGCTCTTGGACGGAAGAGCCTTTATTTTTTATATGCCATGAAAATCATCGGTTTAACATACGACTTAAAATCTGATTACGAATTCAAGGAGGGAGATCCTCCGGACGCGAACGCCGAATTCGACCATCCGTCGACTATCGATGTTATTGCCAAAGCCATCGAGTCTCAAGGGTTTAAGGTAAAAAAGATCGGGAATGTGGCTAACCTCCTGGATAATATCAGTAATCTGAAAGTGGATATTGTTTTTAATATCTCGGAAGGTGTTTCCGGCAGGAACCGTGAATCGCAGGTGCCGCTTTTGCTGGAGATGGCAGGAGTTCCTTTTGTCGGCGCCGACGCTTTGAGCCTGGGTCTGTCGCTCGATAAGCTGATGGCGAAGAAGATCTTCGTTGCCGACGGTATCAGGACGCCGAAATCATTTGAGGTCAAGCCGGATGATACCTCATTCGCGGAGATGGACCACGCCCATTTCCCGATGATCGTTAAACCGCGCTTTGAAGGGTCTTCCAAAGGGATGAACGATAATTCCCGCGTGGAGAATAAAGATGAATTAAAGCGGCAGGTCGACTACGTGATCAATACCTATAAACAGCCCGCGCTGGTTGAGGAGTTCATTCGCGGGGAAGAATTTACCGTCGCCGTTATCGGCAATGACCCCGCGGAGGTGATGCCGATCGTGCAGATCAAGATCGACGGTAAATTGAAGCTCAATGATAAATTCTATACCTTCGGGCATATTAAGTCGGATGCCCTGGAATATGTCTGCCCGGCAAAGATAAAGCCGGAGCTGGCTGCTGAATTAACCAGTCTGGCGCTTGCCACGTATAACGCGATTGAATGCCGTGATTTCGGCAGGGTTGATTTCCGCGTTGATGAAAAAGGCAAGCCCTATGTTTTAGAGATCAATCCGCTGCCGTCGCTTTCCTCGGAGGATGTCTTTATGGCGGTTGCCAAGGCCCTCGGTATTTCATATAACGAGGTCATCGGCAGGATCTTGAAAAGCGCGTTGAAGCGGTGTAATCTTATATAAGTATAAGAAAGGAAGGGCAGGGTGAAAATTACCCTGACGTGTAATTTAAAGAAAGAAGACGGAACAAAGCCTCCGGATTATTTTTCAGAGTTTGATTCCGAAGAGACCATCAATGCGATCACTTCCGCGCTGCGTTCCAGGGGGCATAGTGTCGATTATATCGACGTGGAGCGCTCCAACCTTTTTTCTTTCTTCAAGAAGCATGGCGCGGACATGGTTTTTAATATCGCTGAAGGAAACCACGGCAAGTTCCGCGAATCCGAGGTTCCCGCGATCCTGGATTACTTGGATATCCCGTATACCGGATCTAATACCCTTTCGCTGGCGCTGGCTTTAAACAAAGCGCTTACCAAAAAAATCCTCAAAGCGGAGAATATTCCCACCCCGGCGTTCCAGATCTTAGTTAAGGGGAATGAAAAATTAGACCCGGCGTTACGCTTCCCTTTGATCCTCAAGCCGAATTGCGAGGGTTCCGCTAAGGGTATTAATAAATCAAATGTGGTCCATTCGCCGAAAGAGCTTTTTGCCAAGGCCCATGAGATCATTTCTCTTTATAAGCAGGAAGTGTTAGTGGAGGAGTTCATCGAAGGCAGGGAGTTTACCGTCGGGATCCTGGAAAACGGTAAGATAGATGTCTTGCCTATCCTGGAAATCGATTTTACCAGCTGCGCTAAAAGCGGCGAATATTTTTATTCCTGGAGGATGAAAGAATTCCAGGGAAATGAAGAGATGGGGTTGACCCCGACATTCTATTGCCCGGCGCGCCTGGACAAAGAAACCGAGAAGAAAATCAAAGAAGTCGCGTTACGCACGCATCGGGCAGTCGGATGCCTGGATATTTCCCGCACGGATATCCGCCTCAGCGCGGATAATATTCCCTATGTCCTGGAGATCAATCCTCTCCCCGGCCTTAATCCTAAGGAATCGAATTTCCCGATCATGGCCTACGCGGCCGGACTGACCTATGGCGACTTGATCGAATCAATATTAATGAGCGCTTATAAAAGGAGGAAAGCAAAAAATGAATAATCCGGTGGTAACTGAAGGCCAAAAATTACTGCCAGAAAATTTGATAGCCGTTCGACCCGGGAAAAGGGGCAGGGATTACCAGCAGATCAGCTTATATAAGGATATAAACCCCCTGGATTGGGAAGATTGGCGGTGGCAGTTAAAGAACCGTGTTACCAAATTAGATCAGATCAGCCAGATTATTAAGCTTACTCCCGAAGAGGAAGAAGGAATTAAAAATGCCAAAGGGCGCATGGCAATGGCTATTACCCCGTATTGGGCGACTTTGATAGATCAGGAAGATACCCGCTGCCCGATCAGGCGGCAAGCGGTTCCCACGATGAATGAATTTCAGGTCGGGCCTTACGAAATGGTCGACCCTTGCGCGGAAGACCGCGATTCTCCCGCTCCGCATTTAGTGCACCGCTACCCCGACCGGATATTACTCCTGGTCACCGAGCAATGCGCTATGTATTGCCGTCATTGCACCAGGAGAAGGCTGGTGGGCAAGGAAGATAACGGAGTTGTCGGGTCTTTAAATAAGCTGGATGCGGCCCTCGAGTATATACGCGGCAATAAAAAGATCCGCGACGTCTTGATTTCAGGCGGCGATCCCTTATTGCTTGAAGATGACGTACTGGGGGAGTTACTTAAGAAATTGCGCGCGATCCCTCATGTCGAATTTTTGCGTATCGGCACCCGGGTCCCGGTGACCCTGCCGCAGCGTATTACCGAAGATTTGATCTCTATGCTTAAGAAGTATTCTCCGATCTGGATGAGCATCCATTTCAACCATCCTAAGGAGATCACCAGGCGCTGTAAGATCGCCTGTGACATGCTCTCTGAAGCGGGCATCCCGTTAGGCAGTCAGACTGTTTTGCTGCAGGGGATCAATGACCGGCCCTATATCATGCGTAAACTGATGCATGACCTGCTTAAGATCAGGGTGCGCCCGTATTATATTTATCAATGTGACCCGGTCAAGGGCAGCGGCCATTTTCGCACTCCCGTAGCCGCGGGAATTAATATTATGGAAAAGCTCCGCGGCCATACTTCAGGGTACGCGGTCCCGACCTATGTTATTGACGGACCCGGCGGCGGAGGAAAAATACCTATTAGCTCCAATTATTTGCTTTCCCAGGCTAAGGGTAAGTACGTTTTGCGTAACTATAAAGGGAAAATCTATACGTATCTCGAATAAACGCACTATGGCCCTTAGTAAAGATATTCCCGGTTACTTCTTTGCTTACCAGGTATTGTTGCCTCTCCTTTTTATTTTCTTGACCGGCTTTTTGCTCTGAGATATAATCTTACCTATATATAATTATATACAATCTGGTTATTTTACTACTTATGCTGTTTTCTCTCTCGATAAATAATAATTATTAATGTTATTATTACAAAGGAGTGTTGGCATATGGATGTAAAAAATAAACGCAGTCTCATTCTTTTGGGCCACGCGCAATCCGGTAAGACATCTCTTGCGGAAAGCATGCTTTCTCTCTGTAAAGCGACGACGCGCAAAGGGGCTGTTGCCGACGGGACGACCGTCAGCGACTACAGCTTTGACGAAATAACGCGCAAGAGTTCCATTAACGCGAGTTTGTTGTTTTGCGATTGCAGGGATACCCGGATCCAGATTGTAGATGCTCCCGGTTACGCGGATTTCCTGGGGGAAGTACTTTCCGGCCTGCGGGCGGTCGATAGCGCGGTGATTGTGGTGGAGGCGACCGCAGGCGTTGAAGTGGGTACTGAGCGGGCTTGGCAAATGGCAGAGGATGCCGGCTTGCCGGGCATTATTTTTATCAACAAAACCGATAAAGATGGCGTTGATGTTGCCAAGGTCCTTGTTGATATCCAGAATTGCCTTTCCAAAAAAGCGGTGATCATTGCTGACCTGAGCGCTCCGGAACTGGTGGAAGTCGTGGCTGAAAGCGATGATGCGCTCCTGGAAAAATATTTGAACGGCACTGCGTTATCAGTAGAGGAATTAACGGTAAGCTTGCGGCAGGCAGTGGTCAGGCGAAAGATCTTTCCGGTGCTCACCGGTTCTGCCGCCACGGATAAAGGCGTGGTTGAGCTCTTGGACGCGGTGCTTAAATATTTCCCGGACCCCCGGGAACGCGCGAAAGTGATCGCGCGTAATCCGCTTACGCCGGAAGAGAAAATAGAGGTCGTTCTTTCTCCTGAAGCCAATTTTGCGGCTTTTGTTTTTAAGTCGATATCCGACCCGTACGTCGGGCATCTGACGCTCTTGCGCGTATTTTCCGGGTCCTTGTTATCCAACACCGCTTTCTTTAATGTGAGTAAACAGGTTAAGGAGCGCATCGGCCATATCTATATCCTGCAGGGGAAAGAACAACGGTTGGTGGATCAGGCGTCCTGCGGCGATATTGTGGCTATCGCTAAATTAAAAGATACCGTTACGTCTGATTCGCTTGCCGATGAGAAGCATCCTTTGGTCTTTGAGCCGCTTGTCTTTCCTGAGCCGGCGATATCCGCGTCGGTACATCCGAAATCGCGCAATGACGAGGATAAGATCGCCAATGCTTTGCATAAGCTCGCCGCGGAGGACCTTACCTTTAAAGTGACCCATGACCAGCAGACCAAAGAGTTGATCGTTTCCGGATTAGGCGATCTGCATTTGGGGATCATGGTTGAGCGGATGAAAAAGAGGTTTAACGTCGAGGTCGACCTGGGTACTCCGAAAGTATCCTATAAAGAAACGATCACGAAAAAAGCGCGGGTGCAGGGAAAGTTCAAGCGGCAGTCCGGCGGCCGCGGCCAATACGGCGATGTATGGATTGAGATCGAGCCTTTGGAGAGAAGTAAAGGCTTTGAGTTCCTTGATAAGGTCTTTGGCGGGGCGATCCCGAGGAATTTTATCCCCTCGGCTGAAAAAGGGATACGCCAGGCCTGCGCGGAAGGCGCGGTCGCGGGATACCCGATAGTGGATGTACGTGTCACGCTTGTTGACGGTTCATATCATGATGTCGATTCTTCCGATATGGCTTTTCAGATCGCAGGAGCTATGGCGCTTCGAAAAGCGGTTGCCGAAGCAGGCCCGGTTTTACTTGAACCGATCATGGATGTGGAAGTCGTTCTCCCTGAAGAATTCCTGGGCGCGATATCAGGTGATATCAATTCCCGCCGGGGGCACATGATCGGTATGGATGTTGTGGGAAAATCCCAGATCGTTAAGGCGCAGGTTCCGGCTTCTGAAATGTTTACGTATGCCAATGACCTGCGTTCGATCACCGGCGGCCGCGGTTCCTATACGATGCGGTTTTCCCATTACGCGGAAGCCCCTCATAAGGTCGCTCAGCCGATCATTAGCCACTACCTGGCTTCTAAGAAGCATGAAGAAGAACACGCGCACGCAGAACACCATTAATTAAAAAAAGATACCTAATAGCGTCGATAGCTTGGTGAGTTTTTTGTGCTCATAAGTTATGCGCGCACAAAAAACATGAAGATCGCCCTTTATTGCGTCCCGGATTTAACCGTAGGCAAGCAAAATATTAAAGACCCCCGCCTTGATCAGGCTGATAAGTTAGTCAAGGCAAAGAAAAAGACCCCCGTTCAGGTTGAGCTTGTCGGAGAGAATGATATCCCGAATGCCGACGCTATCCTGACCTTATCTGATTCCCGCACCGATTTGATCATCAAGGACCTGGAATTTGTCGAAGGCCGCCTGGGCCGCAGCGCTTCAGAAGAGGAAAAAGCGCTGTTGCAAAAACTAAAGACACTCCTGGAAAAAGAAGAATTTATTTTTAACGCTCCTTTAACCCCTGCAGAAAAAGAATTAATGGCCGGCTACGGCTTGGTGACGGGCAAGCCCGTTGTTTGCGTCGAGAAGCAGGAGTTGGAGGATTTAAGCGGTGTTTTAGCCAAGGCGTATAAAGAAAGCGGTTATATCAGTTTTTTTACGGTTGGCGACAAAGAAAACCGCGCCTGGAGCTTAAAGCAGGGGGCGACTGCCTGGGAGGCCGCGGGCGTGATCCATTCCGATATTCAGAAAGGCTTTATCCGCGCGGAGATCATCAGCTTTAACGATTTTATACAGGCAGGCGGGGAGACGCAGGCAAAACAAGCTGGAAAGCAGCGCCTTGAGCAAAAAGATTATATTATGCAGGATGCCGACCTGGCGAATTTCAGGTTTAATAAATAGGATTTACAGGTCGCATGACACAAGTCTCAGATGGCAGGTCGCAAAATTGTCGATAGTTAATAGTAGGCGTTTAACTTTCCGGTTTTCGCTTACGCTTCACCCTGCGCTTATAGGACTTGCGCAGGTGTGCTGCTTTCTGCAGCAAAAAAACTTTCGCCGTGCGCTGCAGTTTACGGCTCGTTTACGCTATAGACTTACGTAAAGAGCGTGCTTCAACTCGCCGTAAATCTTTGCGCACTACAGATAGATTTCAGTGCCGAAAGTTTTCAAATGTGCGCTTAAAGCAAAAACCGTAAAGTTAAATTACAGAAATCACCCTTGACAAGATCGGGTAAACCCTTCGACTTAATTAACAGGTAAAGTTATAAGACGCTGGAGGGTAAACCCTTCGACTTAATTAACAGGTAAAGTTATAAGACGCTCAGGGTAAACAGGTCGCAGGTCTGAAGTTTCTGGATTCCGTTGAACGGGTGGCTTGGATTGTTTACGAGCGGGGCATAAAGGCAAGGAGCGGGCACGGATGCCCCTCGATAAACGAAGTCGGGCAGAGCGACGCAGCCGACTTGAGTGCAGCCCCGCCACGCCGGGGCGGGGCAAACGTCCCCGCGAGAAAACAGTCCAAGACAAAGACCCGTTCACTAATAAACATACTATCTATACACAAGTCACAGGATATCCTTACTTGAATATTAAGTTGCTATAGAATAGAGGAGATCGATGATAAAAATAAAGCGGGCGCTTATCAGCGTATCGGATAAAACAGGGGTTTTGGATTTAGCGAAAACGCTCAATAAATTCGGCGTGGAGATCCTTTCGACGGGCGGCACGGCAAAATTATTGCGGGAGAGCGGCCTTGAGGTAAAGGATGTGTCTGATTACACCGGTTTTCCGGAAATACTCGACGGCAGGGTGAAGACGCTGCATCCGAATATCCACGGAGGGCTTTTGGCGGTCCGCGATAATCTTGAGCATATGAAGAAGCTTGAAAGTTTAGGGATCGGGTTGATCGATATGGTGGTGGTTAATCTCTACCCTTTTGAAAAGGCCGTATCCAGCCCCTCGGTAACCGATGAGGAAGCGATTGAAAATATCGATATCGGCGGGCCGTCAATGCTGCGTTCGGCGGCAAAGAACCATGATTCGGTCGCGGTAGTTTCTCAGGTGTCCCAGTACGCCGCGGTTATGAAAGAATTAGAGTCGAACCAGGGAGGTCTCAGCCAGGAAACTGCCCGTCAATTAGCGGTTGAGGTTTTTAAGAATACCGCGCAATACGACGCGGCAATTTATCAGTACTTCAGAGGCGCGCCGCTGCCCGGAAAAGACCGGGGGATTGATTTTCCGGCAAAGCTGGAGTTGTCGTTCACTAAGATCCAGGACCTGCGTTATGGGGAAAATCCTCATCAGAAAGCGGCATTTTACCGGGACCTGGGGTCACTCCGCGGCATAGCTTCCGTGCGCCAGCTGCAGGGTAAAGAGCTGTCTTTTAATAATATCCTTGATCTCAACAGCGCCTGGGAATTGCTGAAAGAATTCTTGTCTCCTGCCGCGGTCATTTTAAAGCATAATAATCCCTGCGGGGTTGCCGAAGCAAAGGACATTGCTCAGGCGTACCGGGATGCGTTCGCGGGGGATCCACTTTCCGCCTTCGGAGGGATCGTGGGTTTAAACCGCCAGGTCGACGCAAAGGCCGCCCGTGTTATCGTCGGGAGCGGTTTTTTAGAGTGCGTTATCGCCCCGGGGTACGCCGCAGAGGCGCTCTCGGTTTTCAGCGCGAAGAAAAACCTGCGGGTCCTGGAATTGAAGGACAGCCGCACGCGTAAGGAGTATGATTTTAAAAAAGTATCCGGCGGGCTGTTATTGCAGGATAAGGATATTGAGCTGGTCCGCCAGGAAGCCCTTAAGACCGTTACCCGTAAGAAACCGACTCAGGCGCAGTTGCGCGCGCTTTTATTCGCCTGGAAAGTCGCCAAGCACGTTAAATCAAACGCTATTGTCCTGGCGAAGGGGACAAAAACTATCGGCATCGGCGCGGGCCAAATGTCGAGGGTCGATTCGGTTATTATCGCCAAAACAAAAGCAGGCAGGCGTACTATGAATTCCTGCCTGGCTTCCGATGGATTTTTTCCCAAGCCGGATTCGATCTTTGAGGCGGCCAAAAAGGGAGTGCGCGCGATTATTCAGCCGGGCGGTTCTATCGCCGATCCCGAGATCATTAAAGCCTGCGATAAGCATAAGATTGCCATGGTCCTGACAGGAGTGCGCCACTTTAAACATTAAACGTTTTATTACCCCCCGTTATGACATACCGGCAGACACTGCAGTATTTAAATTCTTTTATCAATTACGAAAAGAAGGTCCATTATCCGTATAAGCAATCTTTGAAGCTGGAGCGTATCAAGGATTTCTTGGCGAGCATTCATGACCCTCAGGATAACCTGAAGGTCATCCATGTCGCAGGTACGAAGGGTAAGGGGTCGGTTTGTTCGATGGTCGCGTATATGCTGCGTGAAGCAGGATATACCGTCGGGCTTTTTACTTCTCCGCATTTGTTTAATCTGCGGGAGAGGATCAGGATCCTTGATAAATCAAAAAAACCGCTTTCCCCGGGGATGCCGCAGGGGGCCGGAAATGATTTTGAAGGGATGATCACCGAGAAAGAGCTGACGCGCCTTACGCTGCGTCTTAAGCCTTTGATAGTGAGGTATAACCGCAGGTCGAAATACGGGCCGCTGACTTTTTTTGAGGCCATTACTGTTTTCGCGTTTGTTTATTATCTTGAGAAGAAAACCGACTTTGTCGTGTTAGAGACCGGTTTAGGCGGGAGGATCGATTCTACTAACGTGGCTCATTCTCTTGTCTGCGCGATCACCTCGATCAGCTATGATCATACGCGTAAACTGGGGGCAACACTCGCGGCGATCGCCGGAGAGAAGGCGGGCATTATTAAGGCGCCCGGGAGTTCAGGCGGCTCGGGAAGGTTGCCCGTCGTGATCACCGCCCCTCAAGAGAAGCCGGCATTACGCGTGATCGAGCAAAAATGTTCCCGGATCCCCGCGCTCTTATATAAAGTCGGAAGCGATATTATATTCCGCGAGTTGCGCAGCCGGCTTGATTATCAGGAATTCTCGGTGAGTGGCGCCCTGGGCGATTTTTACAAGATGCGTATCTCTTTATTAGGAGAGCATCAATTGGTCAATGCTTCGGTAGCTCTGGGAATTATCGGGGCGCTCAGGAAGCATTACCGGGTGAAGATTTCGCAGCAGGCGTGTAAAAATGGGTTGCGCAAGACGCTTTGGCCGGGGAGGTTTGAGATCGTATCCCGGCAGCCGTGGATCATTTTAGACGGCGCTCACAATGCCGCTTCCGCGGTGATGCTTAAAGAGTCGTTGGCAAAATTCGTCCCCGGCAAGAAAGTAATCCTTGTGCTGGGGATTTCCCGTGATAAGGATATTGCCGGCATATGTAAAGCGCTTGTCCCTTTGAGTGAGCAGGTCATTCTTACGCGTGCCCGGAATAACCGGGCGGCAAAGCCCCAGGAAATTTATACGCGGATGGAAGGCTTGATCGGCGATGGGCGGGTCCGGGTCGCCGTTAATGTTAAAACCGCTTTATCCCTGGCTCGAAAGATCTCCCGTCACGATGAGGTTATCCTTATCACCGGCTCTATGTTTGTAATTGGAGAGGCAAAGGCATTGTTGACAAATAATAAGTTTAAAGGTTAAGGTCTCAATAAGCAAAGGAAGCCTTAAGATTAAAGGTTTAATCTTAAAATTTCCTACCTGCCGGTAGGCAGGAGCCTTAAACCTTTGATCTTTCTTTGTTATTTAGACTTTATACTTTAAATTTAAGTTACCCATTTTTATTTTTCCCTTCCTACATATCCAGCTTTCCTAATCAGTGCTATTCTATTTAACCCAATACAATATAAGTATTTAAATGATATTTGTCTTGACAATTTCCTATAATATAATAAAATTATGACAAATAGTATTAAACCATATCAGGAGATTCTAAATGCGTATTTTTCGCGCTTCAGAGATTGCGGAAAAATTGAGGCTATCCCGGCAAACTCTGGTTCGCTATGAAAAAAAAGGAATTTTTCCTAAACCGCGCAGGAACCGTATTAATCAATGGCGGGAATATTCCGAAGATGACCTGCGAAAAATGGAGCAGATCTTGGGCCGGGGCATGAGCCTGGTTGAACTGATCATGGTAATGGCTATTATCGGGATCATGGTCGGCCTGGCAATTCCCCGCATCGACAGCTTTTATTCCATGAAGCTGGCAGGCGCGGTGCAAAAAACTGTATCGGACATCCGCTATGTCCAGCAGCTGGCTGTTTCCCGCCACGAGTCGTATAAGATAACATTTTATAATAATCCCGTAAATCGGTATGATGTCCAGAAGCTGGATAACAGCTTCGCGCTGTCTCCTTTTGGCCGCAATAATTTCAGGGTGGATTTTATCAATGACCCGCAGTATAAAGGGATCAGGATCGCCGCGGTGAGTTTCGGGAGTTCGAATGTCCTGCGTTTTGATTGGCAGGGCGCTCCCCAGGATGCCGCGGGGAACCCGTTAGTTGCCGACGGGCAAGTAAGGTTTAGCTGCCGAAACGAGGATTTAAGCGTTTATGTTTCGCCGAATACAGGATGGGTGAGGGTACAATGAGTAATAAGGGTATGTCGTTAATTGAGCTGATCGTCGTGATCGTGGTCCTGGGTTTCAGCGTGCCGGTATTGATGACCATGTGGTCGGATGTTTCCTGGAGGTCGGTCCGTTCGGAATCTTTAGCGGACGCGGCTTTTTTCGCGCAGCAATTAATGGAAGAGATAAAATCAAAAAGTTTTGACCACGGCGATGCCGCTCCCTGGACCGCGAGCACTTCCTTCGGAGCTGAGAGCGGGGAAAATAGTAATGATAAAAGGACTTTTAACGACGTGGATGATTACGTCGGATGCGCGGATATTTCAGTTACTACGCCTGTTATAGGATACACGCGCGCGGTAACGGTTGATTATATGCGTTTGAGCGGCAATACCTGGCAGGGCTGCGGTGAGGTATCCGCCTGCGTGGAACCGACGGATTGCAGCAGTTGTTCCGAATGCTGCTTTAAGCGTGTCCAGGTAAGCGTTTCCCGCAGCAATAATTTAGCCAGCGATGTGAGTTTGACAACTATCGTCGGCGCTTATTAGGGGGATAATGAGCAATGGGTTTTAAAGGTGTGTCTTGGCCTTTGCGCCGGAAAAAAGCGGTCACCTTGATAGAGCTGGTAACGGTCATGGTGATCGTGGGGGTGTTGGCCGCGGGTTCATCGTTTTATGTCAAAGGAGTGATCGATTTATGGCGCTTTATATCATTTCGCAGCGAGTCGGTCAGCCAGGGGCGCATGGCATTGATGCGCATGTCCCGGGAGATGCGGCAGATAAAAAACGCTTTGTCGGTTTATACGGCGGGCGCTTCGGAATTCCGATTCCTGGATGTCAGCGATACGATGATCCGCTACCGGTTTTCAGGCAATGCCCTGATCCGGGGAAGTAATGCTGTTGAGAATGTCCTGGTAAGCGGCTTGAGTGAGGTGGCGTTTACTTATTATAACGCGGATAATCAGCTGATCGCATCCCCCCTGGTCAATCCGCAAGAGTCTGATATCTATCGTGTCGAGGTCGCCCTGGTTTTTGTTTCCAGCGGCCCCGACAGGACCTTGGATAAGACGGTGACCGCGCAGGTGTTTTTCAGGAATCTTTAAGGCAGGCAATATCTTGTCGCGCAGAAAGGAAGCGCCCGTGGCGAATAAAAAAGGGATGAGCCTGGTTATAGTGATCTTCGCGATGCTTATTTTCGCGCTCCTGGGGTGGACTCTGTCATCAATGATCTCGACTGATTTTGACGCTTCATCCCGTTTATTGGAATCTGAACGCGCGTTGAATCTGGCAGAGGCCGGCGGCCAATGGGCGCTCGTGCGCTATATGAACGATGAAACCTGGCGCACGGACCTTAATAACGACCGTGATTGTAACGACGCGCTTGAGCGGCCGAAATATGCTTTGAGCCCGGGCGAGTATACCGTTTGCTGCCGCAACGCGCTCGCAGGTGAAGCAGGCGATGCGGTTATTGAGGTAAGGGGCTATGTCCCGTCGGAGAATTCATACCTGGCAATGCGCCAGTTAAAATTGAGCGTTACGCCTGGAACGATCAATGAAGCCAGTATGATCAAGCATCTTTTTGACTGGTCAGCGTGGCATAGCGGTTCTTTAATAGACGGGGATATTGTCGTCGTTGACCGCCCGGGGGATTCAACCGACGGCTATGAAGGAAATAATAATTCGACCCATAATGAAGCCGCTGATCTGAATGTTCCGGATACCTCCAGCGGTGTACGGGACCGGGTACCGGTGGATACCGGTTATCAGGGGATCGATATGCAGTATTTCCGCGACGAGGCGGGCAGCCGCGTCTGGGCCCCTTCAGCTTTACAGTTAGACGCGGTCATTGATAATGTGAGCGTGGTTTCCGCCCGGCAGTTACAGGTGCGCTTAAAGAGCGATGTTTTTACCTCTCCCCCTCCCGGGCCGTCGGGTTCATCGTGGACCCAGGAGGTTGTGCTGCGGAATAAGCGGGAGGACCCCGTCCTTAACGATAAATGGGGATACAGGAACTGGGGAGTGATCGTGAACCGGATAAACAATAATACGGTCACCCTGGAATTTGACGGGAGCATTAACTTTAATTCCCGTCCTGCGGACCGCTGGCTTGTCAATGAAGAGGTGGCTTTAGTCAGGCGGTTTTACTATGATTCAAGCCATAGTAATCCCAATCATGATTATGATAATGAAAACATCTGGTATGTCGCCGGAGATCTGCTTCTTGATGTAAGAAGTCATGATCTGACCTTTAACGGTACCAGCCTCGTCGGGGAAAGAGATATCGTTATTAAAGGCGAAGATCCGATCATCATGGTCGCTTCGCGCCAAAGGATCCCCCGCGGGAGGCGTTCCCGCAGGGTTATCCGCCTGACCTATCCGAACCTGGCAACGCAATACGGCAATATCCTTTCTTATGAGACGCCCTCAGGCCATAATGAGACGCAAAGGAGGGACGCCCGGAATTTCGACGGGCTTATTTATACGCAGAACGGCGCGGTATATCTTAACTACCTTGACGGAAGGTCCGTCATGGGCAGTGATGTTTATTTAGACGGGCGGGTGAGGATACGCTATTCAACACGGTTCGTTAAAGATAACGGTTTTATCGGGGCGTTTGATTCTATTTCCTGGCAGGAACAGTAAGGGGGGGATATGGGAAAGAAAATAGCCGTTGGTATAGGAGTGACCGTAGTGGTTTGTTTGGGTATGGTTGCGTCCCTGCGCGCCCAGCGAACGGCTGAGCCGGCAGGCCCAGTCGATGAGTTCGCCCGCCTGGTCGATAAATTCGATCAGTTGGCGGCGCATACGAATGAAACGGATAAGCTGGTCCTCGCTCAATTGGCGGTGGTGATCAGTAATCAGGAAAAGATACTTAAAGAGCTGGAGATCGTCAAGGTGAGGGCTACGAGAAGATAGCCGTATCCGCAGGACGGGGCTCCTTAAAACAAGAAACGGCCCGTTGGGCCGGTTGCAAATTATAAGATGAATAACCGGAAGCAGGAAAATCAGTTTGCCGTGAAAGCGCCAAAACCGAAATCATCATTCTCGTTGCGTGATTTCCTGTTTTTGTTTTCCGCGGCTTTCCGGAATTTTGTCGCCTCCGGCCAGCATGTTGTCGGCATCGACCTGGGCTCAAGCCATATCAAGGTGCTGCAGCTGCAGAAAATAAGCAAGGGATACCTGATAACCGATTGCGTTATCCGCAGTATCCCTCTGGAAATCCGGGAAGATGCTTCCGCGAAGAAAAAAATGTTTCAGGATATCATTAGAAAATTCATTGCCGATAGCCCGATTAAAACACGCTTTGCCCGCATGGCTGTCTCAGGTAAAGGCATCTTTGTTTTTTCCTTGAGCGTCCCGGTGATCAATAAAAAAGACCTGCGGGGGTTGATCGGCTTAGAGTTGAAGAAGCGCATGCCCTTCCAGGTCGATATCAATCACGTTTCGTTCGATTATTTTATTACCGGCCGCGCTCAGGATGATAAGGGGCCTAATTTGCAGGTAACCTGTATCGCGGTTGACCGCTCCGTGCTTGATGAGCAGGTGCAATTCTTGAAAGATATCTCTATACGCCCGCTGGCGATCAATATTGTGCCGGATGCCCTTGGCAACCTTTTGCCTTTTTGTGTCGAGGCTCCCGTCGGCAAGACCGTAATGCTCCTTGATGTGGGCGCTAATAATACAACGCTTAATTTTTATAAAGGCAGGGATCTGGTATTTATGCGTGATATCCCTGTCGGCGGCGACCACTTGACCCGGGCGATGGCAAAGCCGGTAGCTTCGGGGGCTCAAACCATTGAACTGAGCTTTGATGACGCGGAAAAGATAAAGCGTAACTGCGGGATCCCTTTGGAAGATGAGTCCCGGACCGAGTTCTTGACGGATTACGGCGCCTTGCTGGGGGAGCAGATATCGACCATGTTCCGTCCGACCCTGGAACGTTTGATCATGGAGATCACCCGTACGCTCAGTTATTACGCTAAAACGTTTAAATCCGAAAATATCGAGGAATTATATATTACCGGCGGCAGCTCCCGTTTGAAGAACCTGGACAAGTTCTTTTTGTATAATCTTGAGCGTTTAAAGAAGGTTGAACGGCTCAATGTCCTTAAGGCGATCAAGGGATGGACGGAAAAAGGTGTTTTAAAACAGGATTTTGTGATGGAGCAGGCTGCTCCTCATTTGGCGGTAGCCTTTGGCCTTTGCCTCGGGGGCGGGGGGAAGATAAACCTGCTGCCGAGCACTGAAAAGTTAGAGCAGAAAACGCTCTTTTTGCGTTTATTGCTCAAGCTGTTCTTCCCGGTAACCCTGCTTTTGTTCCTGGTGATGCACGGGTTCAGCTATCTTAACAATGTCAGGTATAAAAACCTTATCCAGGCGACGCAGGAGGAGATCCTGCGACTTGAACCGACGGTTACCCAGGTTAAAGGGTATTTGGACATGAAGACGCGCTTAGACCAGCGCAAAGACCTTTTGGAAAAAGCGATAGGAAAGCAGCCTTTGTGGTGGGGGATCTTTAAAGAGCTTAGTAATATTACGCCGAAGAATGTCGTGTTAACGAGGGTCAATACGGATCCGGCTAAAGAAACCAAAGAAATACATTTGTTCGGCAGGATCGTTTCCCAATATACGATCGTGGACCTGGCTTTGTCTCAGTACCAGATGGTGCTGGAAGAATCGCCTTTTTTCAAGGATGTTATTCTGGTTTCAAGCGAGCCGGATAAATATTCTCCGCTGCCGGCGGCGACATTTGAAATAACCTGTAAATTGGAGTATTAGCAAAAAAGCGCCATGGCGAGAAAAAACGGCAATACGTTAAAAGAGATCGCGGTCATCTTTGTGGTGTCTGCCGTTGTTTTGGCGCTTATCCAGGTATTCTTAGGAGGGGCTTTGACGAAAGCGGCGAATAAGCTTAAAGTTGAATTCAGCGACGAACAAGTTAAGCTCCAGGAATCAGAGGCGCTTATCCGCGCCCTGCCGGACCCTAAAAAGGCCATGGAGGATATTGCTAAGAAGGCGGAGGAATTTAAAGACGCGGAGATCAATAAAAAGCAGGTCCCGCGGCTGGTTACCCTGCTGGGTGCTTCGATAAGCCAGTATAATATGTCGGTAGCTTCGATACGCCCGCGCGATGATATAAGAGCGTCAAGTGAAAACCTTCCTCCGGGAGTCAATAAGGTGTATATCGAGGTGGTGCTCAATTGTTCTTATCAGGAGTTAGGGGAATACTTGGCTAACCTGGGAAAATTGCAGGTAGCTTTTATCGTAGAATCGATAGCCATCGATAAGAAGGCGGGCAAGGATATTGCTGTCGTGGTGCAGGATAAGCTCAAAGATAAGGACCAGGCGAAGCCGCGCGACCTTGTGGCAACGCTTCTTTTAAGCACGTATATGGTCCTGGAAATATAACAGGATACGCATGTCTAAACAGATAAAGCAACTCATTCTCACCGGCTGTTTGATCGTTGTTTTGGCCCTGGTTACCCTGGGGAATATTAAGAAGAAGCCATCCCGCGCGCCGGTGCCCCAGACGCAGTCAACCGTGGCGCTGGCTCCTCCGGTGGCAATATCCTCTTCCGCTGCGCCGGCCTCACCCGCGGCGACGAGCGATACGATGCGCGCCCAGCAGTTGGAGCGCGGCAAGCTCAACTGGGGGCGGGACCCTTTTATCGGCCTGTTTGATAAAGAGTTTAAAATGGATGAATTAAAGCTGCAGGGTATATCTTTCGGAAAAAACAGGGCCGGGTACGCTTTTATTAATAATGAGATCGTGAAACAAGGAGATGCGGTCGGCGGCTATGAGGTCGTTGAAGTTGAGAAAGCAAAAGTGCTGCTTAAAAAAGAAAGCCAGAGCTTTTATTTGACGTTTCCCGGTGAATTAAACCAATGAAGGCCGGGGGTATAAAAATAGTCAAACTATTTGTTGGAGTGTGGTATAATTTTCTATCAGGAAACATTCGGGTATTATCCAAGAGGCATGCATCATGATTGAAAAGCGGGTCAGGCTAAAATTATGTGTTGTTATCTTGTTAGGGTTCTTTTTGTCCTGGGCGGGCCTCCTTATTGCCCAAGAGCAGCAGATGATCGAATCGCTGGAATTCCGCGAGGTTGACATTAAGGATGTTTTACGCCAGCTCGCTAAACAATATAACCTGAATATCATTTTTTCGGAAACGGTCAAGGGGCTGGTCACCGTCCAGTTGAACAATGTCAGCATTGAGCAGGCGCTGGATTCGATCATCACGGTCAACGGGTTTGCTTATTCCAAAAAAGATAATGTTTATAAAGTAACGACGCAGGATGAGGTCGTCAAACAGGGCAATCAGACAAAGCTTTTTAAACTGAATAATGCCGACGCCGCCACCCTCAAGGTCACGCTCGCCAAAGTCCTCTCATCCGACGGATCGATAGAATCAGACAGCCGTTCCAATTCGATCATCGTCACTGATTCCAGCTCCGTGATCAATAAGATCGAAGCGATGGTCCCTTCTCTCGATGAATTGACTTCCCAGGTTTTGATCGAAGCCAAGATGATCGAGACGTCTCTTACGGTCAACGATAAATTAGGGATCGACTGGACGACGACCATAAAGGCTACCGGCGCGAAACGGGCGATAACGTTCCCTTTCAGCCCGAAGGGCGGCAATGAGTTCGCGCAGAATTTTCTGCCGCAAGCTTCTTCTACCGACGCTGATTTTAACGCGGCTAATCCTACGGGTTTTCCCTATACCGTCTTGGGGGATTTTACCTTCGGAACCCTTGATTTTTCTTCTTTCCAGACCATTCTTGATTTCTTGAAATCACGCAATAAAACTAAACTCGTCGCGAATCCCCGTATTGTCACCATCAATAACCAGAATGCCGTGATCAATGTCGGGAAGGTTTTGTCGTTGCCGACGTATGAGCGTAACGAGACTACCGGGAACCTGGAGATCACCGGCTGGACCAATTATAATGTCGGGGTTAAGCTTGACGTGACCCCGCAGGTCAGCCCCGACGGGCATATTAAATTAAAGCTTAAGCCTGAAGTCAGCAGCCTTGTCGGATACGCCTCTGAACGCGACGGGGTAAAAGAAGGACCGATCACGTCTTCGCGTTCCGCGCAGACGGAAGTCCAGATCAAGGACGGCCAAACGGTTGTCATCGGCGGAATGGTAAAGGATGAAACGGCGACGACAGAGAAAAAGATCCCCCTGTTGGGGGACATCCCCTTTCTGGGGGCGCTCTTTAGGCGCAAGGAAGTCGGTTCGACTGAAAACCCGACTGAAAAGACCGATTTGTTGATATTCGTTACCGCCCATATTATTAAAGACGATGATTTACCGCTCATCGCCAGCGAGAGCAATATGGTTACCGCGCTGCCTCGTCCGGCGAAGCTTGAAATGAGAGAGATCAAATGACGGATAGAAAATTGTTGATCCTTTTTGTCGTGGTCATGCTGCTTTCTTTTGTGCTCTTCCAGGCGGTCAAGCTTTCTAAGAAAACCCGCCAGGTGACTCTCGCGGATAAGAACGGGATGGCCGTTTCAGTGCTGGAATCCGAGGTGCAGCAGTTGCGCGACGTAGTCAATGGCTTCGGTAAATTTAATCTTACCCTGCATCAGGCGTTCAACGAGGAAAAAGCCAAGGCCCTCGATGTGAGAGCAAAGATCATTGATCTTCAGGGGCAGTTGAAAGACGCCATGAAGCAAAAAGATGAACTGGAAAAAGAATTGGCCGGGCTTAAAGGCGATGCCGATATATCCCTGCCGGTTAAAGAAAAGATCCGTCAGCTCGAGCGCGTTTTGACGGAGCTTAAGCTCCAGCCGGATAAGGGGGCGGAGTTTATCGCTCAATTAGAGAACTTAGGCAAAGACCTGGATGTGGTTAATGCTCAGGTCCCGGCGTTATTGAGCGAGATAGCGGCGTATAAAGAGCAAACGGAACGGTTCCGTGAAAGCCTGGCGCGCAAGGAAGAAGAGTTACAGGCGCTTAAGAAGCAATTCGCGGAAGCGCAGTCCCAGAAAGAAGCGTTACAGAATACCTTGTCTTCTGTCTCCGGGCAGCTGCAGGTAGTAGTGAATGAAAAAGCGTTGTTGGCGCAGAAGGCCCTTGACCTGGAAAAAACATTGAATGAGCTTTCCCTCGGCGGCCCTGACCTGAAGCCGGTTCTGGAAAAGCTGGACAGGGAATTAAAGGACGCTCAATCGAGGGAGGCAAGGCTTATAGAGGAAAAACAGGATTATACCCAACGCACCGAGAAGCAAAAGATGAACATGGTTCTTTTGAGCAAGAAGAACCAAGAGCTGGCAAAAGAGGTCAATTTGTTTAAGTCGCAGCTTGCGAAATTGAATAAGGATTATTCCGATTTAGGCGATAAGCACGCTACCTCCCAGTTAGCGATGAAGCAGGGTGAGGCCGAGTTGTCCCGCCGAAAAGAAGAAGTGGCTTTTATAAAGCAGCGGCTGGAGGAAGCGGACGCCAAGACATTTGAGGTCTATTCAAAATATAAAGAGATGAAAAAAGAATCCGCGTTGCTGCGGGAGCAGAATGTTTCGGTGCAATTAGAACGGGAAACCATGGTCAATGACCTGAACCAGACCAAGGCGAAATTAAATGAATTGCAGAACAAGTTCCAGCAGGTCAGCAATATGTTCAAACTCGCTGAGCCGGAGCGGACGTATGATACTGTTGATACGCCGGGGGCTGCCGGGAAGAAGGTCGGAGTTGAACTGATGCCTCAAAATAACGGAGAATAGCGGGTGAAAAAAACAAAGAGAAGCGTGTTCCGGGGGATCGTTCTGGGGGTTTTGTTGGCCCCCGGGCTTGTTTTCGGACAGGAACGCGCCGGGGTGTCTTTTTCTCCCGACGATAAGCTCAAAAAGGCAAAGGAGTATTATCTTGCGGGAGAAAAATACCTTCAGGAAGGCGATTATATCCTTGCCGACGAAGAATTAAAAAAAGCGCAGGAGCTTTTGGGCGGGATCCCGGCGCGTAGGGCGCTACCTGCGCCGGCTTCTTTGGCCGCTGAAGAGGCCCCTTTGTCGTCAGCCCGCAGGGCATGGCTTTTATCCAAAAAAGAACAATCAAAAGAGGCTATTGTGCTCTACCTGCGAGCGGTTGAGATCGAACCCCGCAACAGCGATTTATATTATAACCTGGCGATAGAATATTTAAAAACCAGGCAATTCAACCTGGCAGTCAATATGTTCTTGAAGTCGCTCTCCTTGAATCCGAACCAGGCCGACGCCTGTTATAATCTGGGTGTCATTTATGAAGAGCAGTTAAAAGATAATAAAAAAGCGATTGAGTATTATCAAAAATACCTCAAATACGCCCCTGAAGCGCAAGATAAAAACGAGGTGCAATCGTGGGTCGCGCGGCTGCAAGTCATGCGGGATTAATATGAATGATAAAGATCTGGAAGGGCTATTATTAAGTTCGGGATTGGTTAACCAGGCTGATATAGACAAGGCGGGTGAGGAAATGAGGAAATTAAAGCGCCCGCTGGAAAAGGTCCTGGTTGATATGAATATTGTCTCCCGCCCTCTTTTGCATGAAACTATCGCCCGGTCTCTCGGGTTCAAGTATTTGAGCCTGGAAAATGTCGAGTTTAACGAGGAGCTTATTAAAATGGTGCCGGAGGCGTTAGCGCGCCAGGCACAGGCAATACCGGTAAAGATCGATAATAATACGCTGCGCGTTGCCATGGCTGACCCGAACGATTTATACGCTATTGACCAGATACAGATGCATACCGGGATGCCTATCGAGATCTATTATGCTGCCCTTGCCGATATCGCCGACGCGCAGCAGCGTTTATATGTTGAGCGAAAGATCACGAAAAACCTGTTGGACGGGTTAAATACCAAGGAGCCCGCCGCGCCGACGAAGGATTCCCGTTCGGAAGGCACCTCCATCATTAAATTAGTGGACCTGATCATTTCCCAGGCAGTCCATGACAGGGCATCCGATATCCATATTGAGCCCGAACAGGATATCACGCGGATACGCTTTCGTATCGACGGTATTATGCACGAGATCCCTTCTCCTCCTAAAGAATGGGAGCCGGCGATCCTTTCCCGCCTGAAGGTGTTGGCGGGGATGGATATCGCTGAAAGCAGGATCCCTCAGGACGGTCATTTTCAGGTCAAGGTAGACGATAAGATCATCGACTTCCGCGTTTCGACCATCCCGACTATTTATGGTGAGAACCTGGTCATGAGGCTTTTGGATACCGCCTCCGTCCGGATCGGCCTTGAGCGCTTAGGATTTGCCACGGATACGGATTTGAAGCGTTACCGTGGCCTGATCACCAAGCCTTACGGTATCATCCTTTCAACCGGCCCGACGGGAAGCGGAAAGACCACGACGCTCTATTCTGCGCTTACCACGATCAATACGATCGACCGGCATATTATTACGATCGAAGACCCGGTGGAATATCGTTTAGGCCTGATCCGCCAGATCCAGGTTAACGTAAAAGCCGGCATCAGTTTTGCCAATGGTTTGCGCGCTATCCTTCGCCAGGACCCCGATGTGATCATGGTGGGGGAAATCAGGGACCTGGAAACCGCGGTCATTGCCGTGCAGGCGGCCCTTACCGGACATTTAGTGTTTTCAACGCTCCACACGAATGATGCCCCTTCCGCGGTGACCCGCTTGGTCAATATGGGCGTGGAGCCGTTTTTAATTTCCGCTTGTTTGATCGGGGTTATGGCTCAGAGGCTTGTCCGCAAGATCTGCGATGTTTGTAAAGAGCCGTATCAACCGTCACAGGTTATTTTAGAAAAATGGGGTTTGACGAAAATTCCCAACGTGACGTTATACCACGGAAAAGGTTGCGATAATTGTAAAGGCACCGGTTACCGCGGCCGGGCCGGTATCTTCGAATTGATGGTGATCAGCGATGAAATGAGGGAGATGATCGTGCAGCAGGCCTCAGCGCTTGCCTTGCGTAAAAAGGCGCAGGAAAACGGGATGAAGCTTTTAGGCGAAGACGGGTTAACGAAAGTCCTGGCAGGGATGACGACTATTGAAGAGATCTCAAGGGTTTCCTCCGAACAGGTGTAAAAAGGCTAAAGAGGTATAAAAAACACATGTCGACGTATTCTTATCGGGCGGTTGATGCGGAAGGCAAGCTTGTTAACGGCGAAATGGATGCCGCCACTGAAGTTGAGTTGACGACGAAGCTGGCGAAGATGGGGTATATGCCGGTTAATGTCAGCGTTAAAGCCAAATCGGCGTTTGTCTCTCCTGCGAGGGCTTCCGCGGGGGGGCTTTTCGGCCAGTCAAAAAAAGTAAAAACAGAATCGTTGGTTATTTTTTCGCGGCAGTTCGCGACGATCATTAAAGCAGCGGTCCCTATCCTGGAAGGGTTAAGCGCTTTGGCGGAACAATGCGAGGACCCCGCCCTTAAAGAAGCTTTGCATCAGGTGGTGCGCGACGTGGAAGGGGGAGCCAGTTTATCTCAGGCCATGTCCAAGCACCCGGGTGTTTTTTCCGATCTGTACGTGAATACGGTGATCGCGGGGGAATCCGCCGGCGTCCTGGAAAAAGTATTGCTGCGCCTGGCGCATATGCTGGAAGAAGACCTTGAGACCCAGACGAATATTAAGGCAGCGCTTCGTTATCCGATCATGGTGGTGATATCGCTGGTGATCGCGGTCGGCGTGCTCTCGGTCTTTGTTATCCCTCAGTTCGCCCAGATCTATAAGGCGGCAAAGGTTGAGCTTCCCCTGCCGACACAGGTGATGATCTTTATCAGCGACGCCTTGCGGTATTATTGGTATATCCTGTTCCCGTTACTCGCCGGCTTGTTCGTTTTTGTGAAATGGTACGTCAATACGTCTTCGGGGAGATTTTTGTGGGACGGCTTAAAGTTCAAGATATATATTTACGGAAAGGTATACACGAAAATAACGATGCTGCGCTTCGCCTCGATGTTAAGTGTTTTATACCAGGCGGGTTTGCCGGTGCTCAATACGATAGATATCGTCGGAATGACGCTGGGCAATGTCGTCCTGGCAAAAGAGATAGAAGCTATTAAGCGCGATGTCGCCGACGGTAAAGGTATTTCCGGGGCAGTGCTGAACAGTAAATTCTTCCCGCGCCTGGTCGGTTACATGATCTCCGTGGGAGAGAAGAGCGGGGCTTTACCGCTCATGCTGGACTCCTTGTGCGAGTATTTTACTTTGGAAGTAAAGAACGCCATAAAAAATCTTACGACGATGATCGAGCCGGTGATGACGGCGGTCCTGGGGTTGGTGGTTATCGGGATGGCACTGGCAATATTCCTGCCGTTGTGGAATATGATTCGCGTCATTAAAGGGAGCTAGTCCAGGTATAATAAAAGAGTTTCGGCTGTGGAAGGGGCGGGTCCTTGCGGAGAGAATATTCTGAGGTTTCAATATTCACACGCAATACCCGGGTAAGCAGATGAATATGGGGGGAATACTCGTAGTGGTTGCGATAAGCGGTATAGCCTGCGGGGTATATACCGTTGTAATGAACGGTATTTGGAAAAAAAAGGTCGATGAGAAGACAAAGCTGGTAAAGGACGCCGAAGCCCAGATCGTGCACATGGAAAAGATGGCGTCGCTGGGGACGTTGGCCGCCGGCATCGCGCATGAGATCAATAATCCGCTCGGCTTCTTGATCAGTAACCTGCAAAGCCTTATAGATTATACCCAGCAGATCGAAGGAAAGATCTCTCTGGCCGAAAAAGAAAACAAGGTGTTGATCGAAGATATGAAAGCGATGAACCAGGAGTCACTCGACGGGGCGGTACGTATCAAGAAGATCGTTTCCGACCTGCGGACCTTTTCCCGAAGAAGCGAAACGCAGAATTCCTTGATCGAGATCAATCAGGTCCTGGAGTCGGTGCTTTCGATCGTCTGGAATGAGATCAAGTATAAGGTGACGGTCATCAAGGACTATCAGGCAAAATCAAAGATATCCGCGGATACGACGCAATTGTCCCAGGTGTTCCTTAATTTGCTGATCAATGCCAGCCAGGCCATTGCCGATAAAGGGACGATTACGATGAGCACCTATGAAGATGCTAAAAGCGTCTATGTTAAAGTGGTCGATACCGGCTCCGGTATCGCGAAAGATGTCTTGCCGAAGATCTTCGACCCGTTTTTTTCGACCAAGAAAAGTACGGGGTTGGGGTTATCGGTCAGTTACAATATTATTAAACACCATGGCGGAGACGTGAAGGTTGAAAGTACCGTTGGAACGGGGACAACGTTTGTGGTGCAATTACCGAGGGCGCCTCAGGGATAAGGAGGGGTGGGATAAATAAGGTTTATAATTTAGGAGATGATCTGTTCCTGGCAATAGCGTTTGTTTGCAATGGTAATCGGCGGCATGTTTAAATTATTAGGGATTGAAGAGATCAAATGGGGAGCGCTTCCCGGGGCTTTGATAATTAACGCGGTGATCTGCCTGTTTTGTAGTATAGCGCTTAGTTTGTACGATATCGCGCTTAGCCGGAAGCAGCAGTAATATTCTTTTAGTTTTACGGCCGGTCAAGCCGGGGTTGAGGATGCCACGGCTAAAAAGTTAATAGTAAACAAAAAACGCAGGAGAAGCGATGGGAGCTTTTGACGAAAAGAGGCAATATAAAAGGGCGTTTGTTAAGTTGCGGGTGGAGGTCAGGGGAAGAAGTTTTTGGCAGTATGTCGAAACCCGCGATATTTCCGCGGGAGGCATGTTCGTTTCAACCGATAAGGTTGAGCCGGCTAACGCCAAGATTGAAGTGATGTTTGAGTTTGATGAAGGCGGGAAAGAAAAAAAGATCATTCACGCGGAAGGGGTCGTGCAGTGGAGCCGGCCGGCAGGCACCGCGGAAGCGGCGGGCATGGGGATCATGTTCACCAAGGTCTTTCCTTCTTCCGGGAAGGAGTATATCGACCGCTATGTTAAAAACTTAGAGGAGCAAAAGAATGCCTAACCATACTATATTGATCGTTGATGATGAACAGAATATCTTAAGCAGCTTAAGCAGGTTGCTGCGCGCCGATGACAGGGATATCAATACTGCCGGCTGTGTTCAGGAGGGCATTGATAAGCTCAAGAGTTTGGGCGGGGTTGACCTGGTGATCTCCGATAATCGCCTGCCCGACGGACAGGGGGTTGATTTCCTGGTCAAGGTCAAGCAGCTTTACCCTGATTCGATCCGGATACTTTTTACCGGTTATCCCGACCTGGAAGCCGCTATTCAGGCTATCAATAAGGGGCAGGTGTACCGGTTTATTACCAAGCCCTGGGAAAACGAAGAATTAAAAATGATCGTGAAGCAGTCGCTCGATTATTTTGACGTGATCCGCGACAACCGGGTATTGATCAAGATCGCCCGTCAGCAGGCTGAATGGCTTGAAGCGATGCAGAAGAAGTACCCTCAGGTATCTCCCGAAGAATTGAATAAAGGAGGCATGTATATTATAGAAGAGCAAAAAGTCTCGGAAAACCTGGCCGATTTCATTAAAAAATATTATCCGCAGCAGGACAAGGGAAGCGCTTCTTTGTAATCAAGGGCACCTCATTATACAATGGAAGAGTTTGAATTAAAACTTATCCGGAGCAAGCGGGTTACTTCAGAACAGCTTTCTGCCGCCAAGCAAGAAGCTCTCAGGCTCGGTAAATCCATGTGGAGTGTTTTGGTCAGGCGGGGCCATCTCACCGAGGAAGATGTTTTTATTCTTTTTGCCCAGGAAAGCGCCCTTAATTATGTTTCACTAACGGAATATGCGATCAACGCGGATGTTTTCCGGGGATTAAGCGAATCATTCTGCCGCGAATACCAGTGTATTCCGTTATTTAAAGTAAAGAATACGTTATATATTGCCTGTTCAGACCCTTTTAATACGGCTTTCCTGGACCGCCTGTCTGCTTTAAGCGAATCGGCGGTAGAGCCTTTGATCGCTTCACCCCGCGCTATCCAGCAGGCGCTTGATTCATATTACGGGCAAGAAGCGGATTTCTTTAAATTGGAAAATTTACTGTTCAAGAAGAATCCTTTACGGGGGGTCCCTTTCCATCGGGAATCCGGCCGCCGGAGCTTGTCCGTTCCGGTGCGCGTTTCCCTTGAAGGGCAGGAGGTACGGCTGCGTTGCGCCTCGCCTATTGACGGGGTTTCCTGCAATATATCGGAATCGGGTATGGCTGTCGGTTTGCAGGTGTTTTTGTTTTTGCCTAAAGGCCTGGAAGTATCTATAGAATTTAAACTGAATTCCGGCATAATAAGTGAAGCTGAAACGGTCCAGGCAAAGGGGGAGATCGTTTATTGTAATATACAGGAAGGGAAACGATATTATTTAGGTATAAAATTCATAGAGCTTTCGAAAGAAGGCAAAAACAAGTTGTTGAAGCTTGCTGCGGGATAGTTAATTTTACGGATTTATCGATATTGCAGATGGTTGCGATATTATTGAGTAAATAATATAACTCTTGACAATTGATATCTAATAGTTTAAAGTATAGTCAAATAGTATCAGATATGGTTACGCGAATTTTTATTATTTATCCGGGCTTTTCTAAGCGTTGTTGGCTGTGTCACAATTAGTTACAGCATATGGAACAAGAAATAATATATACAACTAAGGAAGCTGCCGAGAAATTAGGGATCTCTAAACAAACCCTTTTTCGGTATGAGAAAAAGGGGATTTTCCCAAGGCCAAAGCGTAACTCGATCAATCATTGGCGGCAATACAGCCAACAGGACCTTAATGAATTAAGTAAAATCATAAGGGGCAGCATTGAATAAGTTAAGGGCCATTTTACTTATTTTATTGTTTGCTTTTTTGGGCGCGGGTTGCAGCCCTGAAGATGAAATAACGAAGCTTACGGATGACTCTATTGTTCCGCTCAAAAAGCAGGCCGTTCTTCCGGTAACCGAAGCTGTACAGGCGCAGGCTTCGCAGGCTTCATATTTTGACTCGTTACCCCGTCTGAACCCTTTTTTAACCACAGACGAGGAATCGTCTTTCGAAAATAAAAGCGCGCAAATCCCGCTTGAATATTTAACGGTATCAGCGATCATCCATTCGGCTGATAATAAAAGTAAGGCAATTATTAACGGACAGGTCTATCAGGTCGGGGACATCCTTGATAATAAGCAGGTTGTGGTTATTAATGCCGAAGATGTTATTTTAAAAGATACTCAAGGGGAGTATATTATTAAAATCGGAACGGTTGTTCCGGGAGCGTCGTAGTTGATGAAAACAGGGTCAGGATTACAAGGAACCTCTCGAGTTATTTTCTTAGCTATGGTGCTGCCGTTACTCACCGGCTGGCAGCGGGTTAATTTAAGCGACTGTATGGTTGCGAAACCGGATACCTGCGTGGAAAACAAAAAAGAACATCAAGCGCCCTGCGGCTTCCCTCAGGTAACTGTTCAGCGTACCCCCTATCAAGTTTTGGAAAAAACCACCTCGGCATTTTTTAAAGAGCGTTCTGTGCGCATGGAAATGGAAACTTGGCTGGAAACCCCTCTTTTTCATATCAAATCGGATTTTAAGAGCGATATTACCAACATTGATGATTACCGGACAACCGGCAGGGTAAGCGTATCATCGATTTTATCAAAGAGCATTTCAACTTCTCAATGGGTGCAAACGTATAAGATCAGGGGTATCCCTTTTACGTGGGACCTGAATAAGCGGGAATGGAAATGCGAACAATTGAAGATTTCCGCTAAAGACGCGCAACAAGCGGTAGAATACGGGATCTTAAACAGCCTTGCTTCAATTAACGCGGGCGCGGCTGATGCTTCAACCGTTAAGCTTGCGGGTATGGAGAAAAGGAACGGTAAAGATTGTTTTGTGCTGCAGTATAAGCTGGGCGCGGAGATGTTGACGTATTGGAATGTGGTTGGAGAGATCTTTGTTAAGACCTGGATCGACGCCGATACGTATTTGCCGCATCTCTTGCGCGCTGAAGGCAAGCTGGGCGATATGTATATCCTGCAGACCGTCAAGTATTACGATTTCGGCGTGCCGGGTGCAACACAGGTCCCCGCGTTTGTCGAAGATAAGGTTATTCAAGAAAAAGAAAAGCTTAAAGGGATGCTTCCTCGTCTGACGCAGTCGGTCATGCAGATACGCGGTTGGGGCAAGCCCGAGGCGATCAATGTCGAATATAAAGACCGTGTGTCATTCGGGGAATTTTTACGTGAACAATTGGAGCGTGATCTGCCTCCCGAAGTCCGGGAGAATGAAAGTTTTGTTATGAAATGGTTAGGGGTCGTCAACGAGGACGCGGATTACCTTGAAAGTACGTTTAATTCGGAGATTTCTTCCATCGCGGGGTTATATGACCCTCAAACCAAGACGATCCTGATCGGGGATTGGCTTCCCCCTCATTTTGCCGAGATCGTCGTAGTCCATGAATTGGCGCACGCGTTCCAGGACAAAAACTACAATATTGAAAAATTCTCCGACCGCCTTCATACCCGGGATAATTTTGACCTGGCGTTTGCCCGGCAGTCCCTCATAGAGGGCGATGCTTCCGCGGTAATGCTTGAATATATTTTGAACAAGGATGATAAGAAGCTGCAGCATCTTGAAGATGTTTTTGTCCTGCTGGAAGATAAATTTTTGAAACAATCGCAGTATGCAAAGCGAAATATCCTGTATAATATATACGGTTATGGCGCCCGGTTTATCCAGTCGTATTTACGACAGTTCAATTGGAGCGATATCGGCAATATTTATAAGGCGCCTCCGGTTTCCATGGAAGAGATCATGCATCCGCATAAATACGCGGGCAGGGAAATTACGGCAGAAAAAACTCCCTCTGTTCTTGATGAGGGTGTTAAGCCTTCCGAGCCATGGAAAAAGATCTATGAAACTACTTTAGGAGAATTCACGCTCCTTTTGTCTTTCAGCAGTTTATTGGATAAGCAGGCCGTTGATCAGTCAGTTTCCGGCTGGCTGGATGACCGGCTCATGGTGTATGAAAATAACCGGGGGAACCGTCTCATACGTTTTGTGTCATCCTGGGATACCATTGAAGACGCGCTCGAATTTGCCGAAGGGCATAAACAGTGGCTCCAGAAGAGATACCCGGGTATTGCCTTAGAAGAAAATAAAAAGGGGATTTTTAAGGCGGGGCGGTGTGATCTTTTTTTTAATCCCGGGACGAAGGATTTTACCGTATACGGTGTTTTCAAAAATCAGGTGACGATCATATGGGCACACGGGCTTGATAAACCAGAATTCGAATCCAGCATCGGCAGCAACGATTTGAATTCAGAACAAGGACTTAAAAAATGACACTAAAGAAAATAGGGCTCATCGGGTTGATCAGTTTTTTGTTTATGCTTTACAATTGCGGGAATTCTTTGTTTGCCAGGCCGCAGCCAGGGGTGGAAAATGAAGCTGATGAAAAACCGGCTCAAATGAGTCCTGCGGCGTCAAGCGCCGGGCAAAAAAGTTCCAGTGTCGATGATGGTGAAGAAGAGCCGGGAGATGAAAAAGAAGAAGCCGATGACCAGGAGAGCAAAGACGGCAAAGAGGCGGAAAAGAAAAAAGAAGTAAAGAAAGAATTGACCGCTCCTGTCCCGGTTTTAGAGATCAAGCGCCTGGAAAATGAATTGCCGGTGTATTCGATCGAGCTGCGGAATGTGGAATTGTCCGATTTGTTCCGTGTTATCGCGCATGATTATAATTTGAATATTTTAGTTGATAAAGATATCCAGGGAAAGATCACCGCCAGTTTTACGAATATTTCCTTAGAAGAAGCTCTTGAAGGGATCGCCGAGATCAGTAATCTGGTGCTGGAGAAAAAAGGCTCTATCGTCAAGGTCAGCCCGCATTTAATCACCAAAATGGTTGTTTTAAAATATATTCAAGCTAGGAAGCTGCTTGATACTGCGAAGGCGACACAAGGCACCGAGGCGGCTTCTCCGACTGTGGCGCAGCCTTCGGCCGCCGCAGGCTCCGGTGACGCTGCACTTGAAGAGGCGAAAAAGGAAGAAAGCACGATCTATGACCTTATTTCCGCGAAAGGAAAGATCCTTTTGGGGCAGGTGCCGAATTCGATCATCGTGATCGATTATCCTCCTTATGTCGCGCGTATTGAAGCATATCTTCAGCAGATAGACCAACGTATGACCAGTAAGGTCTTTAAGATGAAATATTTAAAGGCTTCGGATGTGGTGGGTGTGGTGACCACTGAAAGCGGTACCGGCTCCTCGACTACCAGCGCATCTACAACCAGTAGCACGAGCAGTAGTACAAGCAATTAATAGCCAGAAGGAGAATAAATGAAAAGAATAGGGTGCGTTTTATTTTTTCTTTTTTGTTTTTCCATAGTCCATGCTCAGCAGATCAGTGATAATCTTAGGTCGTTGTTATCTACAGACGGAAAGGTGCTCTATGGGAATGAGCCGAATTCTATTGTTGTGATCGATTATCCTGATAACGTCCAGCGTGTTGAGGATTATCTGGCGATGGCGGATGCGCCTCCGCAGCAGGTTTTGATCGAAGCCCGGGTCGTTGAATCAAAATTGCAAAAGGAACACGCTTTGGGGGTCAACTGGCAGTTATTCGCGGACAAAGGATATCTCCCTATCGGAAGTTTAAAGGCCGGAACGGCAAGTACTTTAGGAGCGTTGCCGGGCCCGCTCACGCAGAGCCTTTCATACAAAAATACCATTTATCCTCCGCTCCAAGCCACCGGCGGGACATCGGAATCTCCTTTTACCTTTGCTATTTTCGACGATAATATTAATATTGTCGTGCAGACGCTGGCTAACGCGATGGATACGAATATCCTTTCTTCCCCCCGGATAACAACGATTAATAACCGGCAGGCGGAATTAAAGATTATCCAGAGTTATCCTTGGGCAGAGCCGTCGGTGACGATCGACGATGCCGGCAATCAAACGGTCACCTGGACGATACATTTTGAAGAAATAGGAATAAGCTTGAAGGTTACCCCGACTATTAATGAAGATGGGCAAATTGCTATGGATCTTGACCCTCAGGTAAGCGAGAAAACGGGAGATTTGCCCTTGACTATTTCCGGCTTAACGTATAATGTCCCTATTATCGATAAACGGCAAGCGACAACCAGGGTTATTATAGGGAACGGGCAAACATTAATAATCGGAGGTTTAATTAAAGATAAAGTTACAAAAGGCCAGACCAAGATCCCTCTGTTGGGAGATATTCCCGTATTGGGCTATTTGTTTAAGAGCCAGAAGGATACCAGGGATAAGACAGAATTAATGATTTTTGTTTCTCCTACTATCATTACGCCTAACGAATATGCTAAGATGGGGCAGCAGGAGCGGTTCGGCCTCGGAAAAGCGTATTATCAAGATAAGCAGAAGCAAGAAAAAGCATTGTTGTTAGCTGAGGCCCGGGAAAAAGATAAGCAGAAAGAAGCGGTCAAGAAAGTAGAAGTGTTGAATAAAAAACATTCTTCCCTGGTTTCAGAAAGAGAGGCATTGGAACAGGACCTGCGCAGGCAAGAGCAGGATTTAAGGGTTTTAGAGGAAGTTAAAAAGACGGTCGCGGGGAAAATACAGGCGATGGATAATTAGAGGTTATCTTATGAAAAGACTATTTTTAATAATCGCTGGGTTTTATGTGACGGGATGCATGGTTTGGGGAGCGGGGGTTGTTTACGCTCAAGATAATAATATGGCTGAAAAAGAGCTGCGCCTTGAAGAAATGCAGCGCAAGGTCAAGGCAGAGGAAGAGTATATTCGTTCTCTGCGTAAGAAAAAGGAAGAGATCTTACGCCGGAAACAAGAGATTAATGATTTTCTGCAGGAGCAGTCGCCGGTAACCATGCAGATAGGGCACCTTGAGTCTTTTCCCGCCCCAGCTATGCCTGCCTGCGGAGTGGACAGAAAAATAGGTGAAGCCTCGCCGGCTTCGAAAACCGTTTCAGGCATACAGGCAGAATATTTAGGCGAAGACGGCAGGATCAGCGCGTTGGTCAACAGGATAGACCAGTATATAAAGGAAGAAGAAGAGATCCAGCGGCAGATCTATCTGGAGGAAGAAAAAAGAGTCTTCACGCAAGCCCGTTTTTTTGCCCAGGATGAGGAGCGCAGGCGTAAAGATGAGATGGTAAAGCAAGAAGAGCAAAAACAATTAAATGAAGAAAAATTAGAGCGCGAGCGCTTGGCGCAGGCACGCCTGGCGGAGATAGAAGCGAAGAAGCAGGAATTGATCACGCAAAAACTCGAATTAGAACGGATGCGCCAGCAGCAGCAATTGGAAGCCGAGCGCGCGGAGCAGGAGCGCCGGAAGATGCTGAGTAAAAAACAAAAAGAAGAAGAGCGCAGGCAGCGCTTGAGCGAATTGGAAAAGCGTAAAGAAGAAAAAAGGAAGCTCGCTCAGCAAAAAAAAGAAGCGCGCCTTCAGCAGGTCGCAGAGGAGCAAAAGCGCCAGGATGCGTTAGCTAAGCAGGAGGAAGAAAAGCGCCTGGCAGCCGAGAAGCAGGCAGCAGAGGAGCAAAAGCGCCAGGATGCGTTAGCTAAGCAGGAGGAAGAAAAGCGCCTGGCAGCTGAGAAGCAGGCAGCAGCAGAAGAAAAGAAATCTCAGGAAGAACAAATAAAACAAGCGCGCCTCAAGAAGCTTGAAGAAGCAAAGAAGGCTAAGGAAGAGCTTCTTAAGCAGCGGGAAGAGGAGCGGCGAGAAGCAGCCCGGGAAAAGCAGGAACACCTGCAGGAATTAGCCGCGGCAAAAGAAAAGATCCGGGAAGAAAGAAAGCTTCTGGCTGAAGAAAGAAAACAGGAAGAGTTAAGGCGGCAGGCGGAAGAAAAAGAGCGCGCCGCAGAACTCGCTCGTGCCGAAGAAGAAAAAAAGCAGGAAGCCGAAAAAATAAAAATAGAAAAACAGAAGCAAAAAGAGGCGGCGCAGAAGAAGCTCCAGCAAGAGAAGGAAAAATTAAAGCAGGAATGTACCCAGCAATTGACCGAGCAGGAGCAGGAGTATCTTGCTAAGATCGAAGAACAAAAGCAATTGCTGAAGGCGCAAAAGGGCGCGTTAGAAAAACAGAAAGAGGCGCGCAGGCTTGAAGTTCAACAGGCAAAAGAGGCGCGCTTAAAAAAGAAAGCTGAAGAAAAGAAAGATAGGCAAGAGCGCATGAAGCAGGAAGCGCAAAAGCGCCTTGAGGCTGAAAAGAAGGAGCAAGAACGCCGGGATCAATTAGCGTTGGAACAGGCGCGCCTCAGGGATGAAAAAAAGCAGCAGTTAATACAAGAAAAACAGGATCGTCTAAAGGAAAAAGAGAAAGCCGCTCAATCTGCGCCGCCGGGAGCGGATCAGGAAAAAAAAAGAGCTCTGGAAGTTGAAAAATCGGTTGAAGCTTTAAAGCCTCAGGAAGCGCTTAAACCGGAAAGGGCAACAGCTCCGGTTGAGCCCTCACTCCTACCGCAGGATTCTGCGGCAGGAGAGCAGCAGGCAGAAGATGTCGATACCTGGCTTGCGATAAGAAAAGAGGTTTCTTTAGAAGAGGCCCGGATACAAAAAGAAGAGTTGCGTAAACAGAAATTACAAAAGAAGGCAAGGGGAAAGCTTAAGAATAAATTAGCGCAAGAGAATGAACAGGCGTCTTTGCGTAAGCCTGTTGCAGAAAAGAAATCGGAGGAGCAGCTCGCTCAGGAAGAAGAAGAGAAGCGGCTGGCGGCGGAGAAAGAAGCTCAGGAAAAGTCTGCGCAGCTTAGCGCTGAGCAGGCAGAGTTGAAAACAAAGAATAAGATTAATGCAGCGGAAAAAAGAAAACAGCTTTTAGAACAAAAAAGAATTGCAGCCGAAGCAAAGTCGGTAGCCGCGCAGGAGGAGGCCCAGCGTCAGGAACGCCTGGCCAAGGAAGCGGAAGAGAAGCAGTTGGCAGCGGATAAAGAGGCCCAGGAAAAGCAAAAGCAGCTGGCAGAAGAGCAAGCGGGGGTCAAGAAAGCAATGCGTTTGGTTGGGCAGGCGAAAAGGGAAGAACGCCTAAGGCTGCTTAAAGAAGAAGAGCAGCGTCAGGAACGCCTGGCCAAGGAAGCGGAAGAGAAGCAGCTGGCAGCGGATAAAGAGGCCCAGGAAAAGCAAAAGCAGCTGGCAGAAGAGCAAGCGGGGGTCAAGAAAGCAATGCGTTTGGTTGAAGAGGCCAAACGGCAAGAGCGCCTGAAGCAGCTTAAAGAAGAAGAGCAGCGCCAGGAACGCCTGGCCAAGGAAGCGGAAGAGAAGCAGTTGGCAGCGGATAAAGAGGCCCAGGAAAAGCAAAAGCAGCTGGCAGAAGAGCAAGCGGGGGTCAAGAAAGCAATGCGTTTGGCTGAAGAGGCCAAACGGCAAGAGCGCCTGAAGCAGCTTAAAGAGGAATATCAGCGCCAGGAGCAGCAGGCTAAACAGGAAGAAGAAAAACGCCTGGCAGCTGAGAAGCAGGCAGAAGTGGAGCGCTCAAGGCTGGCAGAGGTAAGAAAGCTTAGGGTCGCGGAAAAACATAAAGAGCTTTTGGAGCAAAAACAGGCTGCGGCGGCAGCCCGTGTTTTCGCTGAAGAAGAAGAAAAAAGTCGCCTGGAACAGTTGGCTAAGGAGGAAGAAGAAAAACGTTTAGCGGCTGAAAAGCAGGAACAGGAGCGTATTCATCAGCTTGAAGAGCAAAAGCGCCAAATAGCTTTACAGGAGCAGGAATTGAAAAAGCAGCGCCTTGCCCAGCACCAGGAGGCTCTGCAGCAAAAATTAGAGACTTTGAAAAAGATAGAAGAATCCAGGCTCCAACTCGTAGAGCAAAAGGCCCAGGAGGAAAAACAGATCCATGAACAACAGCTCGCGGAGGAAAAAGCAAAGCTTGAGCGTGTTCAACAATTGAAGGCTGCCAAAGAAGAGAGAAAAAAGCAGGCGCAGCTCGCTCGAGAAGAAGCGCGCCAGCATAAGGAAGAGCTTGTCGCGCAGGCACAAGAAAGGCGCCAGCGCGCAATAGAAGACCGGCAGCTTCAGGCTGAATTACGGCAGCAGCGGCGTCAAAGCCAGCAGCCGCTGTTCGATAAGCGGGAGATGGCGGCGAAAACCAAGGTTGACCAGCAGCAAACGGTAATCGACAGGCGTAAGCAGGCGCAGCTCGATAAAGAGCAGTTGGAGTATCAAATGAATAAACGCAGCTCCAATCAGGTGCGGCAGTCCAGCCAGGAAGCATCTCAGGTTAAGAAAGAAAAAGCGGTGAAAAGCTGGTTAAATAAATTGGAAGAAATGGATGCCCGCCTGCGTCAAGTCCTATGGTGATAATTATTTAAAATACTATGGCAGAAAGTTTTCATAAACAATTAGGCGAAATACTGATCGAGCGCGGCTTGATCACTCAGGCTCAGTTGAAAGAAGCCCTTGAGCAGCAGAAATTCTCAAGTGAGCGGCTGGGAGAGATTTTGCTCAAAAATGGCTTGGTAAGCCAGGAGGAAATTGAGCGGGCGCTGGCCTCTCAATCCGGTATCGCTAAATTCAACCTTGCCGGCTATATCATTGAACCCGATGTTATCAAGCTTATCCCTGAGGAATTTGCCAGAAAATATAAATTGATCCCTGTTTTTATGGTTGAGAATACGTTGACGGTTGCGATGCAGGACCCGAAGAATGTTTTTATCATCGATGAGCTCCAGCGTATAACCAAGCTTAATGTAGAGCCGGTTTTGGCCGAAGAATTAGATATTCGAAAAGCCCAGGACCAATATTATGGGGGTTCCGCTTTTAATTTACAGCAGATCATCGCCTCTATCGACAAAGATAAACTTGCCGACGGAGAAAAGCTCGGTGAAGAAGCCCCGATCATAAAAATAGTCAATCATCTTATTGTGCAGGCAGTGCAGATGAAAGCTTCCGATATTCATATAGAGCCGGAGGATAAGCTTTTAAGTGTCCGTTATCGTATCGACGGGATCCTGCGTCATCAGCCGTCCCTGCCGCGCGACCTCTCGGGGGCGATCATATCCCGGTTTAAGATCATGTCAAATCTGGATATCGCGGAAAAGCGCCTGCCGCAAGACGGGCGTATTATGATGAAGATCGGCAGTAAGAATATTGATTTTCGCGTTTCCACCTGCCCTACGGTCCATGGAGAGAATGTAGTATTAAGGATCTTGGATAAAACAGGGCTGGTTCTCGGCCTGGAATCGCTGGGGTTCCCTTCCCGGGAGATGGCTTTATTTAAAGAGATCCTAAGCTCTCCCTACGGGATCGTCCTGGTTACCGGCCCTACCGGCAGCGGTAAGACTACGACGCTTTATTCCAGCATGCAAATGCTTAATAAAGAAGATGTCAATATTATGACTGTTGAGGATCCTGTTGAGTATCAATTCCCGGGGATGCGCCAGGTCCAGGTCAATCCTATCGCGGGCCTGACCTTTGCTTCGGCGCTGCGTTCTTTTTTGCGCCAGGACCCGGATATTGTCATGGTGGGAGAGATCAGAGATAGGGAAACCGCTGAGATCGCGGTACAGGCAGCGCTCACCGGCCACCTTGTTTTTTCGACGCTGCATACCAATGATTCGCCGTCTTCTTTTACGCGCTTAATTGATATGGGCGTTGAGCCGTTCCTCGTCTCTTCATCATTATTGGGAATTTTGGCCCAGCGCTTAGTCAGGCGGGTCTGCGAAAAATGCAAGGAATATTATACCCCCGCGCCTGAATTGCTTAAAAGCTTGGGGTTAGAAGAAAAGATAGGCCAGGATATTAAATTCAGCCGGGGACGCGGCTGCCAGATATGCAATAAAAGCGGGTATAAGGGCAGGGTAGGTATTTATGAGCTTTTAAAGATGTCCCCGGGTATTCAGCAAATGGTCTTGAAGCGCTGCTCGGCAGAGGTGATCCGCGAGGTAGCCGTAAAAGAAGGCTTAACTACCCTGCGTAAAGCCGCGTTAGATAAGCTGATGCTGGGTGTTACAACAACTGAAGAAGTGGTCAGGGTCACCTTGGAATCGGGCTAAGCAAATGAGGCTTTGGCTAAAAGGATTGAATTTCTTAGGAGTATATGCTACACTTTTTTATGTAGGGTCTTATTCCTAATTTGGTGAAAGGAGGTGAGGGTCGCGCACTTTTGTTCTTAATTATATCATTTTTATGTAAAGAAAGTGAAAGGGGGAAACATGAAAAACAAAGGTTTTACATTGATTGAATTAATTGTTGTTATCGCTATTATCGCTATTTTAGCCGCGATCATCGCGCCGAACGCCTTCAAGGCGATTGAAAAGTCAAAGGTTGCCAGCAGTATTGAAGATTGCCGGTCGATCAAGACGGCAGTTATGTCATTTTACTCTGATTGCGGTATTTGGCCGACTTCGTCTGCTTCTGCCGGTGCTGCTCCTAATGGTATTGCCGCCACTCCTACTGCCACAATTGCCGGTTGGGATGGCCCGTATATTGAGAAATGGCCGCCGTTAGCAAGATGGAGCGGTAACTATAGCTATTATGCCGCGGCTGATGAAAACGCGAACGTCGGTTCGTATGCCTGGGACGGCACTGCCGGTGCTCCTCAGCCTAATACCCGCGTAATCACGATCAGTACCGTACCTTTAGCTGCCGAGCAAAAGATGGAGACCCAGTTGGATGGGACCGCTTCTCCTGGGGCGACACAGACCACGGGAGGTTTCCGTTATAGCTCTACCGCTAATGTTTATTATTTGATCTCTCAAGACTAATGTAATGGCGTTATTCCGTGCCCGGTTCATTGCCGGGCACGGAAGTCTTGCTGCAGCACCCCAGCTTAATAGGATTGCTGGGTGCGTCCTTTTGCGCCAGAAAGGCGCATACCTGCGCAATTCCGATAAGCGCAGTGTGCTGGACAGAAAGCAGCACACCTGCGCAGGAAGTGCGCGTTTGCCTTTCCAATAAAGTACGGTGCGGCGTAATTTCTGCACAGTCAGTATCCAGAAGCATTCTATAACCCCGTATCAATAAAATTATATATGAGCGTATCTGTTCTTTTCGAAGCAAGAAATATATCCAAATATTTTGGTAAGGTTTGTGTTGTTAATGATGTGTCACTTACGATCAATGAGCGGGAAGTCTTCGGGCTTCTGGGCCCGAATGGCGCAGGGAAGACGACGCTCATTAAGAGTATCCTGCAATTGTTGAAAATAACCCGCGGCGAATATCTTTATAAAGCTAAAACGCTTGTTGCTGAAGATATCTACCGTGATTTCGGTTACCTGCCTGAGAATTTTACCCCGCCGCGGGAGCTTACCGGGCAAGAATTCCTAAGGAATCTGGGTTTCAGTATCGGGGTCGGCGCTGCCGCGATCGACGCGTTTCTGGAAAAGGTCAAGCTCGACGGCAAGAAAAAAATAAAACATTATTCCCGCGGTATGGTCCAGCGTTTAGGGCTGGCAACGGCATTGCTCAAGGATCCCGCTTTTGTCATCCTTGATGAACCGATGTTAGGCCTGGATCCTATCGGCCAGCATGAGATCATGTCATTGATCAGGGACCTGCGTAGCCAGGGTAAAACTGTTTTCTTTTCTTCTCATAACCTTTCGCAGGCAGAGAAATTATGCGACCGGATCGGGGTCATTTATTATGGAAAGCTGGAATTTACCGGCGCGGTCAAAGGGTTTATAGATAAACATAAAAGCAGTTCTTTGGAAGAAGCTTTTATAAAAGGGATCACCCGTCATGAATAGTGTTAAATCATTATTGTTGATCAATATCAAACAGGGGATCAGGGAAAAGACTTTTTGGGGGGTGGCATTCTTTTTCTTGTTCCTTTTGGCGTTCTCTCTTTTTCTGGGTGAATTGTCTATCGGTGAGAAAGAAGTGGCCCTGCGTAATATCAGCCTTTGTGCCATCGAGATCAGCTGTTTGTTCTTAGTTGTCCTGGGGATCGTGAATAACTTCTACCGTGAAAAAGAAACCCGGTTAAAAGAAGTTTATTTGTCTTATTTTCCGCAAACCAGCTACCTGGCAGGTAAATTGCTCGGTTATCTGGTGATCTGTTTTACGTATATCTTAATGGCTTCTGTTTTGTCCGGCATCGTCCTGGTGTTCAATAAGGCTTTTCTCTGGCAGTATTTCTGGGGGTGCTTTGGCATCTTCTTAAAGATCTCTTTGTTTTGCGGAATATGCCTTTTATTCGCCTGTATTTTTGAGTATCCGCTTCTGGCTACCATCGCCACTGTTTTTGCCTATGTTTCCAGTGAGTTTTCTCTGAGCGCGCTCAAGATCGTCGCGGTATCAGAAAACGTTGTGATGAAAATAGCGATGAGGTCTTTGTACCATATACTGCCTAATACGGATAAGATCGACCTGAAATATCAGGCGATATACGGGCAGAATATGAGCGCATCCTTCGCGGGATATATTTTTTTGTATGTTCTTGCTTATATTTTACTTACTTTTACCTTAAGCGTCCTGGTATTCGTCAATAAAGAGCATTAACCTATGGATGTTAGAAAAAAGGCCGCGTTTTTTTCTCTTTTCTTTTGCCTTGCCGTTATTACGCTATCCTGGCGTTTATCAGCCGTTGCTTTAGCACAAAAAAAGCCCCTTTTTTACCTGCCTTCGGTCAAATATCTTTCTTCTGTGAGCGGGACATTCAGGCCAATGGTCGCGGAAATGATGTTTATTAAGGGCGTCTTAGAGCTTACCGAGGAGATCCCGAACCGCGTGCCGTATCTGATCAATGTTTTCAGGACAGCTGTTTATCTTGACCCTAAATTAATGAGCGCTTATTTCTTTGGAGGGAGTATTGTGCCGGTTAAGAAAACCGATATTCCCCTGGGGACTGCTTTTCTTGAAGAAGCGGCTTCCCTGAATCCGGGGGATTGGCGCGTGCCGTTCTGGACAGGGTTTAATTATTTGCAGCTTGGTGAATATCTTAAGGCTGCCGAATATTATCAGAAATCGTCTTTATTGCCCGGGGCGCCGCCGTATCTTAAAACTAATCAGGCAATGTTTTATTACAAAGCAGGCAAGGCGGAAATGGGCATTGTATATTTAGAAAGCCTCGCTCAAACCATTACTGACGAACAACTTATAAAGCTTTTTCAGAAGAAAATAGATTGGTTAAAGAATATCGTGTTTTTAGAAGGCAAAACAAGGAAATTTAAAGAACTTTTTGGTTTCTGGCCCAAGGATCTAAACGAATTAGTGCAAAAAGGTTTGATCGAGAAGATCCCTGATGACCCCTTTGGGAGAGGATATCAATTAGATAAGAATTGGGAGGAAAATCCGGGTAAAATAAAAAGTTTATTCTAGAAAAAGCCTTTTTTCTGCAAGGGAGAATATATTCTAACTTGTTGATTTTAATTGAAATGCATGCCATAATAAGGCATACTTATTATAGGAATGCTTAGAGCAAAAACTTTAAGATATCTTATTAGAAAGGCGGGTGCCTTATGCGTAAGAAAGGGTTTACTTTAATCGAATTGATCGTGGTAATCGCTGTCATCGCTATTTTGGCTTCGATAATTGCCCCAAATGCTTTTAAAGCTATTGAAAAAAGTAAGATTTCCCGGGCTATGGGAGATGCGAAGGCTTTTCGCGTTGGAGCAACAAGTTATTACAGTGATATCGGTTTCTGGCCTCCGGATATAAATAGAGGTTTTGACCCGGGGTTTATGCGGCCGGTGCCATGGAATCCAGATGGGTACGGAGGACCGATGGGATTAGTTACGACGGGTTATCCTGCTGATTGGCAAGCCAGGGTGCAAGCTACTTGGGAGGGACCGTATGTTGAGAAATGGGCATGTTTTACTCCGTGGAAGGGCAAGTATGATTGGAATTATTGGCCGACAGGAGCAACGAGGTACGGGGTTACTGTTGATCCGGGTTGTTATGTGGGTATCCAACGGGATTATGCCGACGTAAACGGTATCCCGACGCATTCAGAGCAATCAATGGTAAACAGCAGTTTTGATGCAGATGGCGCGGTTAACAGCGAAACACAGTTAATGATGACGCTTTTATAATCGGTGAGGTTTTCTTGTATACCAAACAGAATTTATCCGGAGGCTTTACCTTAGTAGAAATAATCGTGGTGATAGCGGTGATCGCTATTTTGGCCATTGTGGTCACGCCGCATGCTTTCAGGGCGATTGAAAAGGCAAAGGTATCGCGTTCCGTTACCGATGTCCGCGCTATTAAAACCGCTTCCATAGGATTTTATAATGACCTCGGGCTTTGGCCTGGCAGTCAATGGGGTGTTATGCCCGCGAACCCTGCCACGGGGTTTGAAGATGACCCCTATTCCAGGGCAGATTATGGAGAGGGTTTTTGCGTCCCTCCGGTCGTGCATAGCGGATCAGCCGATCGCCAGGCGATCGGCAATAACGCGATCGCCTTCTGGCAGGGGCCGTATCTGGATAAATGGTCTGTGAGCCCCTGGGGTTGGCCGTATATGTGGGACTGCAATAATTTTGACGCTACGTTGAACGGGATCCCTAATGAACATGTGGTTTGGTTCGACCTGGCGGTGCATCCCGGGCCGTATGATACTAATCCTAAGATCCCGAGCTCTTCCCGTGATAAATTGGACAGGATATTAGATGGCGGCAACGGCCTTAATATGGGGCTTTTGCAGGAGATGCCGGATCATCCCTTGTATGGGACGTCGGTATGTATAGTTGTTTTTGAAGGGTATTAAAAATAAGATAAACATATTGCCGGTAATCTTCGTTTAGTATATAATTTATCGTGATTATGGGGAAAAAAGCTACGACGTTAATGGAACTGATTATTGCGATCGCGATCGCTGCCGGCCTGGCGGCGGTAACATTGGTCGCGTTCTCATTGCTTGATAAACGCGCTCTTGAATCTTCTGCGCGCAGTGTTTATGTCGACCTGGCTTGGGCAAAAGCATCGGCAACGCTCCATCAGCATAATTATTTATTCATTATCGACACTTCGGACCGGTCTTATAAGATCGGTGAAGATAAAAATGATGATGACGCGTTGAGCGCTCAAGAGCAGGAGATATATAAGAAGTTAAATACTTCTGTTTCAGTGACTCCCGATGCAACAATACGTTTTAGCAATCCTTTTGGGAAAAGTGTTGACGCGGCAGGCGCGGTTTCTGCGGATACGGATATTACGTTGACCCGGGCCGGGAACACCAAGTTGATAAAAATAATTGCCGAGACGGGTTTTTTAGAGGTGCAATAGCCTGGAGTGTTCGTCATGACGACGGGGATCTTTCAGAAAAAAACATCTGGTAAGGGGTTGAGCCTGATCGAAGTTTCTATTTCTATTGCTATCCTCGGTATTATGCTTGTTTCTATGCTGTCGATGTTTACCCAGGGGTATCGCTATGTGCGCAAAAGTGCTATGTTAACGCGGGCACTATTGCTTGCGCAGCAGCGGATGGAAGAGTTATCGGATTACACAACTGCTGTGTCTGAAGCAAAACATGCGTTGACTAACATGCCGTTCTTTCGCACGGTGTCGGTCACGATCCTTTTTGGCGGCGACCTTAAACAAATTAGCGTGACTATGTCCTGGGCAGGCGAGAAGCTGGATGCGGAACGTTCTGTTACCTTAGTGAAGCTTTTAGCAAATTATTAGAGGTGTGGCTATGGCGCAAAAGAAAGAAGGGTTTAGTTTAATAGAGATCTTGATCGGACTGGTAGTGTTCGGTTTTGCCATGACCGCCGCGTCCAGCATATTTTATAAGGTCTCCCGTGACTGGAGAAAACAAACCCGCTATATTGAATGCCAGGAGAATTTGCGCTGGGCTTTGGAATATATGTCCCGAGAGATCCGAATGGCTTCTGTAAGTGATCTTGATGACCCGGGTAATGGCAATAATAACGGCGTCGGATGCGCTTACGGGCATTTTAAGAAATTGGATTTTCTGATTGATCCTGATGGTGACGGCGTAGATCCGATCAGGGTGCAATACGAAAGAGATGAAGCTAATTATACTATTACGCGCCGTTGGAAGCCTTCGAGCGGCGGATGGTCCGCTCAACAGGTCTTAGCGGGGAATATTGTCGATAATCCCGATTTGCAATGCGATAGCGATCTTAATTGTCATGCGTCATTGTGGAATATATTCTCCGTGCCTCATGCCTATGCTGCTCCTCCCTGTGACGCGCACGATCCCTTCTTCAACGCGACAAACGGCTATCTTCGAATTATGTTGACTACCCGTCCGTTCCCTGCTCAACCGGCAGGCCCGGATAATTATGATTTCACACTGGAAACTTCCATAAAAGCGAGGAATGATTAATGCGCAGGAATAAGGGCCAGGTGTTACTATTTGTTTTCTTCCTTCTGGCAGTAGTCAGTTTCCTGGTCGGCGCTTTATCAACGATATGGGAAGCCAAGGTTAAGGTGGGAGCGCTGCAAAAGAAGGGGATCACTGCTTTTTATTTAGCGCAAGCAGGTGTTGAACGGGCAAAGTATGAGTTGAAGAATAATTGGAACTGGACGGGGATCCTTGAGGCAAGTAAAGTTTCCTTAGGAGATGGTTTTTATTGGGTTGAGCTTGCCAATCGGGACGATACCAGCCCGGCGGTATACCGCGAAGTAACGGTAACAGGACATGGCCAGATCGGGGATATTAACAAGACTATTAGTGTCCGCTTAAGGGTGGATATAGGCGTTCCGAATTCTTATTCTCAAGTTAATTTATCTTGGGTTGAAAACTAAGTATGCAAACATATACCTATAAAGCCAGGGATGCTGCCGGGAAATTGATCCAGGGGACCCTTTCTGCCGAGAATGAAATAGAGTTATCCGGCCAGCTCAGCAAATCCGGCTATTATCTTACCTTTTCGCGGGTTTCTTCATCGCAAGGATCGAAGGCAGGCTCTAAAAGAGCCCATCATATCAATACGCTTAATGCTTCGGAATTGCTTAATTTTACCACACAGCTGGCTATTTCTTTGGATGCCGGTATTACGTTACTGGCGGCTTTGCGTGATTTAGCGGGAGCCGCCCCGACAAAGAAAGTAAAAGCGGTGGTGGAGAGTATCGCTAATAATGTGGAATCCGGCAGGTCGTTAAAAGACGCGTTATCCGATTATCCGAAGTCATTCCCTAAATTATATACTTCGATCATCGGCGCCGGAGAAAGCACGGGTAAGCTTCCTTTTGTGTTGGGGGATTTAGCGAAGCTTCTGGAGTGGCAGGAGGAGTTAAAGTCGAAGGTGAAGGAAGCTTCTATTTATCCGATCATACTCTTTACTACCATGATCCTGGTGGTCCTTGTTCTCGTTATTGTGGTTATCCCTAAGTTTAAACCGATGTTCGATGACCTGGGAGTCGCCTTACCCTTACCAACGCAGATCGTCTTAGCGGTCAGCGATTTAGCGGCGGGGTATTGGTGGGCCGGGCTGCTTATAATTATCGGGGGGGTTATCGGGTATAAAGTAGTTAATTCTCAGGAAAAAGGCCAATACTTGATCGCGAAATGGAAGCTGCGGATACCGGTTGTCGGTGTCCTGATGGAAAAAATAGCCTTGTCCCGGTTTTGCCACACCTTTGCTTTGGGATTACGTTCCGGTGTCAATGTTTTCGCGGCGTTAGGTATCGCTTCGGAAGTAACCGGGAATAAATATTTTGAGACTTTGATCGTTAAAGCCCGCGACTATGTCAATGTGGGAGAAAAAATCTCTACAGCATTGCAAATGTCAGGAAAGTTCCCTTATCTGGTCGTGCGCATGATCGGTGTCGGTGAACAGACAGGTACGTTAAGCGACACACTGGAAAAGGTCAATCAGTATTATGATAAAGAAGTCCCGGCGGCGGTCAGGGGCTTGTTTGCCATGTTTGAACCCCTTATGATCGTTACCATGGGCGTTGTTGTCGGCGGGATCGCGCTTTCAGTGTTCTTGCCTCTTACGTCAGTAGTTTCCAAAGTCGGCGGTTAAAGTATGCCTAATATGTTAATAGGGATCGATATCGGTTCGCGGTTTACCAAGGTTGTCGAGTTAGAGCTTAAAGGTAAACCGGTTTTGTTGAATGCCTTTTTGTTCCCTACGCCTACTGAGGCGCTTCCCAACGGGCTTTTGTATATCAAGGGCGATAGTTTCCTGCAGGAAATAACCAAGTTTATCCCTGAGAAAAACCTGCGCGTTGCCCGTATCAGCGTTAACCTGCCTCCGCCGTCGATCACCGCTACTTCGATATTCCTTCCGGTCATAAATAAAAAAGAATTACTCTTTGCGGCGGTCAATGAAGCCAAGCATAAGATGATCCCGGTCAGCGGCATCCATCATGTTTTTGAATGCTTGATGCTTGGTGAACAGATCGTCGCCAAGTCCAAGAAGTCGGAAGTTTTGGTTGTCAGGACTGAAAAAGTATACATTCAGAAGATCATTGATGTTTTTGCCTCCTTTGATATTGCCCCGGTCTCAATTACTCCTGCAGGATGCGTTTTATCAAACCTGCTTCCCAAGGAAGCTAAAGAAAAAGATGAATCCGTTATTTGTATGGATATCGGCGCCACGTCTATCAATATCAGTGTGGTGCGTAATTCTAAATTAGTGTTCCTGCGTAACGTTATCTTCGGATTTAATGATATTATCGTGGATGTCGCGCGGCAATTGGGTGTTGCCCGCGAAGTCGCGGAGAGAGCGATCCAGGAGCAGGGTATTCCTCAAATCCCCTTTGACCTGAAAGATAAGGTCGCGATCGCTGAAGAGATCATGCGTCAGAAATATGAGGAAGGCCAGGAATTAAGCGCTGACGGCCCCCGGGTCAATGCTTTGGAGCTTCGGATGTTGTGGCAGCCGCATCTGGAGCGTATCATGCATGAGTTACGCAGGTCGCTGGTTTTTTATAAGGAGCAATCGGAAGGTAAGCGAGTTGATCAGATCTATTTTCTTGGCGGCGTCAGCCAGATCAAACATTTTCTTGCTTCAATCGCCCCTCAGGTAGGCGGTAAGTGTCATCTGATCATGCCTTTTGCCGATGTCCAGATAGTCAAAGAAAAAACAAATGAGAATGAGGTGGTTAATTCCCCCATTTTTGTGAATGCCGCCAGCCTCGCGTTAGGAAGCATCAAGACGAAAGCGGCGGAGGAAACGGTTATTAATTTCCTGCCGCTTGAGATCAAGAAAAAAGAAATTGTCGCCCGGCGGCGTTTGATCCTGCTGGTCCTTAGTTTTGTCGTTATTTCTCTTTTTAGTTTAGCCGCGCTTAAAGTTACCCTCGATAACGCGCTTATCCGTAAGGATATCAAAAGCAAGGAATTCGAATTGAAAAGATTTAAAAAGCTGGGCAAACGATTGAGTGAACTTCAGGCTAAAGAGCAGTTTGTCGGGAAGAAAGACGCTGCGGTTAAACTGTTGGCAGCAGGCAAAGATGCTTTACGCGCAGCGTTACAGGAGTTGCCGAAAGCGGTCCCTGAAGAAATAGTTTTAACGAAATTGACGCTTGAAGCGGGTATTGTTACGATAAAGGCCGAAGTTTCAAGCGACTATGAACAGGCGCTTGAGATCGTGGAGGCATTCCGGCATAAGCTGGAAAGTACGAAGTATTTCAGGGATGTGAGTATTACGCCGTTAAAACTGGAAAGATTTACCGCGCAAATGGCCGGCTCATCCGGTGATATCGTATTGACGTCGGTAAAGGTGAGGAAATTCACGGTTACCGCCAGTGTGGGTGGAAAATGAAAAAATTGAACCTGATCGTTAATATAGTTGTTATTGTTATTCTGGTGCTGGTTATCGCGCTTTTCGGCTGGTACCTTAAAGAAAATATTGATTTAAAGGCGTCGCTGGCGGAGAAAACCGCGGAATATGAAAAAGAAGAGAACGCAAACAAGTATTTAGCCGAGTTGGAGCGCAAAAATGAGGCTTTGAAGCAGGAAGAGCAGAAAATAAATAAAGTGGTCCCTGTTAATGAAGAGAAGCCTTTTAGTTTAGTCAAGGACCTTATTCGCGTCAGTACGCAAGCGGGATTAAAAGGCGGCAGCTTTAAAATAACCGATTCAGGCAAGCCTGACCCGGCAAATAACGGTTTGAAGCAGTTTTTTATCAAAATGAAATATGAAAGCACCTATCCGCAGGCGATCAATTTTCTTGAGAAGTTGAGCGCGATGGAAAGGCTCGTGTCGGTGGGGGCTGTTACTATTACCCGGAAGAAGGCCCTTTTGCCCTATCAGGAGATCACTTTTGATATGGTATCATATACATTTGTCGAGTAATAATCGTCGGGTGAGGATAGATTAATTTACGAAAATACTTGACAATAAAACGGTCAATATGGTAAACTTTTAAGAGGAGGTGAGAAATGAATAAGAAAGGCTTCACGCTTATTGAATTGGTAATGGTCATTGTTATCATAGGTATTTTAGCGGCAGTTGCAATTCCTCGTTTTGTTAGTTTGAAAGAAGATGCTGATCAAGCAGCATGCCAGGGGAACATCGGTTCTTTAAGGAGCGCGATCTCAGCTTTTTATGCTAAATCAGCCGCTCGTAACCGTATGGATAATAACGGCTTCCCGGTATCGATCGCTTCTTTGGGTACGGCGTCTAACCGTCACGCAGAACCATTTCTGGTCGGAGCGGTACCTACCTGCCCGAGAAGGGCCAGTGTTTATGATTCTACAGGGTTGGCTTTGTACAGCAATACCACAGGCGTACTGCGGGATCATGATCACGGGTTATAAGCTATAAGAGAACTTAAACAGAGTATGTTTTTTAAAGCCCCTGTTTTCAAAGGTTAAACGAAAACAGGGGCTTTTTGTTGCCATGGGAGAAAGTTTTAAGGAAAAAACGGCTGTTTTATTCATCGCGTTATTCTGCTGCGTCCTCTATTTTAATTCTTTAGGGAACCCCTTTATTTTTGACGACCTGCACACGATAGTCCATAATCTTTTTATCAAAAGCTTCCGCTATATCCCTTTATTTTTTCAGGGGACATATACTTCTGAAACTAATGTCGGAAAAGGGATGCTTCGCCCGTTATTGATGATCACCTTCAGCTTTAATTATTTTTTTAGCGGGCTTAAGCCTTTTGGGTACCATTGTATCAATGTCTTGATACATTTCTTAAATGCGGTTTTGCTGTTCCAGATAATTAAGTATCTTAAAAAAGACCTTGCCTTTGCCGTCCGCTTAGGCGTAACGATACTTTTTGTCTGCCATCCGCTCAATACTCAGGCGGTAAGTTACATTACCTGCCGTTCCGATCTGTTGGTGACTTTTTTTATCCTCGCGGGCATGATCTTCCTCTTGAAGCACAAGAATGCGCTGGTTTTGCTTATGTATCTGTGCGCGCTCTTAACAAAAGAAAGCGCCTTAGTCTTCGGCCTCTTGGTCCTTGCCTATGATCTCCTCGTCGTTCATCCCGGTGAGCCGTTGTTGCAGTGCCTTCTGCGCCGGCGTGTTCTTTATATCGGTTTGGCCTTTTTGTCGGTGGCGTATTGGCAATACCGCTTTTTTATGATCGGCAGCAGTGCCGGGATATTGGCTCCCTTAGCCAGTCCTTTGAGAAGTTTTTCCGCGAATGCCCTTACCCAGGCGGCGGTGTTATTTTTTTCCTTAAGGCTTTTTCTTTTTCCCTATCCGTTATCAATACACCATAGTTTTCCTTCGCTTACCTCGGTTTATGAGCCCGCGGCGTTCTTGTCTATCGTAGGTATCGTCATACTTATCGTTATGATCCTGGTGTTGCGTAAAAAACAGCCCTGGGTAAGCTTTGGGCTGGCATGGTATGTGATCTGCCAGCTGCCGAAATTTTACGCGGTCCTTAACATTGTTGCGGCGGAGCACCATTTTTATTGCGGCTCGATCGGCCTGTATTTTATTGCGGCTTTATCACTCGATCGGCTGTATCGGCGCTGGAATCAGGTCATTCCGTACCTGTATGCCTGCGTGCTGGGTATTTTCATTATCCTGGTATGGATGAGGAATTACGAATGGTCAAGCGCAACGCGTCTCTGGAAAGCTGTTCTAAAAACTGAACCCGCATCAACCATTGCCTTGCATAATCTGGGCGTTGAGTATTTAAACGAGGGTGACTATAGTAAAGCAAAGGCCCTTATTGGAAAGTCGCTTGTCTTATCCAACACTATTGAGAATCAGGTCACCGGCAGGATCAATCTGGCGTATGTCGCGGAAAAAGAAAACCGCCTGGCCGACGCAGAGCGGTTACTGCTTCAGGCAAAAGGGATCGATAATAATAATTTCCATATTTATAATTTTCTGGGCAGGATCTATCTGGCAATGGGCAGGGCTCAGGAGGCTCACCATCGCTGGGAAGAGGGTTTGCGTATTAATCCGGCGGCGTCTGAAATGTACGTCGGCCTCGGGCAGCTTTGCCTCCTGGAAAATGATCCCGCGCGCGCCAAAGAGCACTTTCTTTCGGCAATAAAAGCTGACCCCGATTCATATCTGGGTTATTATGGTTTAGGTCAGGCTTGTGAGGAGCTCGGAGATCTCACCGTTGCGATCACCGCGTACGAAAAGTCGGTGCGCTTGAATCCCGGATACTATTTTTCACAATACGCGTTAGGTACCTGTTATGCGCGTAATGCCGACCTGCGGGCTTTACGGCATCTGAAAGAAGCGCTTATACTTAACCCTGATTCCGCTGAGGCGCATAATAATCTTGCTGTTATTTACGGGTCTCTGGAGCCTCCGCGCGGGCACCTTGCGCGCTTCCATGCGCGTCGAGCCCTTACTCTGGGATACCCGGTCAATGCCGATTTTCTCTCCACGATACAAGAAATTTCCGCTCAAGAGAAAAAAACCGCTCAATAACTTTACTTAAGAGATAATATAATGCTTGCGGTCCTCTTTAATATACACGCTTTTATCGGCGTTCTTCTGGGCGAGGTCCTTAACTTCACTGGCGATCTGAACGATCCGGGTAGGAGAGAAGAGCGGGAAATATTCGTTGATAACGACTCCGATGTGGATCTTTAAGAACGGTGATCTTTGTATTTCGCCGTTTCGGTCCTTAATCGTAATAAAACCGTTCTTTTTGTCTTCTTCATCGTAAAAAGAGGGGATATCGGTGTCAAATTCTTTAATGATCTTGTTCACGATTTCATCGACATTTTCCGGGTAGGTGATCATGATAAAGTCGTTGCTGCCGGTTTTGGCAAGAAAGTCGGAAATCGCGCCTTTTTGGCGCATAGTGTTGTGGATAAGCGAAGCGGTATACTGCATCACGGCATTGCCCCGCTCAAATCCGTAGCGGTGGTTGAATTCCTTGAATTTGGTCAGGTCGATATACGATACGGCGAATAATTCCTTGAACTCGATACGTTTTTGTAGCTCCCGCAGTAAATATGATTGCCCGGGAAGCCGGGTGATGTTATCGATATCCTGATGGCGTGATTTGCGGTAGAGGTTTAATTTGACCTTGAGGAACAATTCTTCTTCGATCAATGATTTCTTGATATAGTCATCGGCTCCCGCGTAAATGAGCCGGGCCGCATTCAACGGGGCTTTATCGGGAATAAGGAAGAACATGGGGATAAGGTTATAGATGAAATTCTTCCGTAAGACTTTGCAGATGTCCAGGCCGTTGATGTTGGGCGATTGGAACTCGGAGATAATAAGGTCGACTGTCTCTTTTTCGAGGTTTTCCAAGGCGTCGCTTTGCGAAGAATACGCTTTGACCTCATAGCCTTCCCCTACCAGTAAAAGTACAATATAGTCCTGGAGGCGGTGGTCTTCGACGATGATAGCGATCTTTATTCTTTTATTTTCTTTCATTTGAGTAAGAGTATTATAGCAAAATCCAGGAGAAAATAATAGGTTTTTTTGGATTCTTTGTTACAATAATATATGTGTTTTGTGTGCCGGATTTGAGGTGTTTTGTTCCGGTATAAGGGGAAAGGCGCGTATGGAAGAAGAGACTGTGGAAGTTATTATGCCTGCGTATAATGAGGCTGGTTCCATTGCTGCGGTCATCCTGCAGGTCCGTGAAACTTTAGGCCCGGCGTGCCGGATAGTGGTGGTTGATGACGCTTCAGGGGACCATACCGCTGAAAAAGCCGCTGCAGCCCAAGCTCACGTTATCCGGCATCCCTATCGCATGGGTAACGGCGCCTGCATCAAAACAGGATTGCGCAATTCTGCCGCGGATATAGTGGTTTTAATGGATGCCGACGGACAGCATAATCCCCGGGATATCCCGCGCCTCTTGCGTGAACTGGACTCTTTTGATATGGTCATCGGGGCCAGGGATTTTTCGAAGCTTGGCCTGCGCAATTTCGGTAACCGCTGTTATAACTTTTTTTCCGGTTATGTGACCCGGTTCCCCATAAAAGACCTGACTTCGGGCTTTCGCGCCATAAAGCGCAGGTTCGCCGTTAAATATATTTACCTGCTTCCCAACGGTTTTTCTTCCCCCACCACTTTGACGCTTGCCTTTTTAAACAGCGGCAGGGCGATCAGGTATGTGCCTGTTTCCGGCGGACTGCGTAAACACGGCGTCAGCAAGATCAATGTTTGGGAAGACGGCCTGCGGTTTTTGCTTATCATGATACGCATCGCTGTTTTTTTCTCCCCCCTGCGCGTGTTTATGCCCGTCAGTGCCGTGTTTTTTATAAGCGGATTTGTTTATTACGTTTATACCTTCATTTCCAGCCACCGGTTTACCAATATGAGCGTTTTGCTTTTTACCGCTTCCCTGGTCATATTTATGCTCGGCCTTGTCTCCGAGCAGATCAATCAATTGAGGATGGATAGGACCGAAGAATGAGCGTTGTGCAAAGGGCCGCCAGGAATTGGCATTGGATTTTATTGAGCGTTATTTTCTGGTATTGCGGTCTTCGGTGTGTTGCTCCCGGACTTCTTGATACCGGCGGGGATAGCGCGCAGTATATCATTATCGGTGAATCTTTAGCTCAAGGCGATGGTTTACGGATGGTAAATTATCCGGGTAAACCTTTGTCCGTTTTAGCTCCGGGGATCTCCGTTTTATTGTCGGCTATACTGTTTTTCTTCGGCAGGAATTTCTGGCTGATGCAGGTGCTCATTTTATTGTTATCTTACTTTACGCTGGTGGCCTTTTACCGGTTATTCAAAGAAGACCTGCCGCATCCGGCGGCTTTTTTCCTTGTGGCGTTCTTGTTCTTAAACAGGCTCTACTGGGGTTATTCGCATAAAATCCTGACCGAGGTCCCGTTATTGTTTTTTTCAGGGATAAGCTTTTTAACCTTCGCCCGTTACAAAAGAATGCCGACGGTCATTAATAAGGAAGGATGGTTAACTGCCGCGGCTTTGCTCCTGGTTTATTTCTTCCGGTATGTCGGGGTCCTGGTATTCTTGAGCGTGCTCTTGTCTTTATGGATGGAAAGAAAGAATGATGATGGTAAAGCCGTCAAGAAAAAGATCATTTTTCTTACAGCTGTTTTTGTCCCTGTCTTCCTTGTTTGGCAGCTGCGTAATGCCTCTGTCGCTTCGCCGTATGCTCCTTCTTTTGCCCAGCAGTTCCTTCCTTTGGACGGCTATGCCCCTCATCACGGCTTGATCACCGATAATCCCTGGTTTTTATTGCTGCGTTTTATTGAAGGGATAAATTTTTACGCTTCGAATATCCAGGAAGCGCTCCTGCCTTTTCCTATTCCGGGGGCGTTTTATAATGCCGCGGTGTGCATATCTTTTTATATAGTCTGGTTAGGGCTTTGGGACCGGATGAAGCGCGGCCGCCGGGTATTTGTTATCTATTTCCTGGCGTATCTTTTCCTGATTTCTTTCTGGCCTTTTTATGAAGACGGGAGATATTTATTTCCTATCTTGCCGTTTGTATTTTATTTTTACTTTTTCGGCCTTACCGCGGTTTTCCGATTCTTTACCCGCAGCCCGCAGAAAGCCTTAAAGGCGCTCCAGTTGGCGCTGGTGGCGCAGTTGATCTGTGCACTGTGGTTCTCCCCGCGCGATAGGTACCTGAAGCTTTGGTCGTATATTACCGATTATCCGCCCGCGCGGAATTTTCTGGCTATGAATGCGTGGATAGCATCGCAGGTGAAGGATAAAGAGCGGATCATTTCACGTAAACCGACCGTAACGTATTTATACACGGGACATCAATCGGTTGTGTATCCGTTCAGCCGGGATCCCGATGTTATATGGCAGGCAGTTTTAGCGAATAATATCAGATATATTATTGTTTCTGAGGCCTGGGATAATACAAGTGTTTACCTTAAGGAGTTCCTTGTGAAATACAGGGACCGGATCATTCCGGTTCATCGCATTGGTAATACTGAGTTGCTTAAAATAAAAGGGTAATATCGTTAGTTCCGTTGTATTCGTTATTTTCGTTGAACATATTAAACGATACTAACGACAATAACGATACTAACGACAATAACGATACTATGATCCATATCGCTCTCGGCACAAAGGCCCAGGTTGTAAAAATGGCTCCGGTCCTCTGGCGCCTGAAGGCAAAAAATATCCCGTATAATCTCATCGACCTTGGCCAACACGCGTTACTCTCCAAAGAGTTGCGTGCCGAGTTTTCTTTGGATGAGCCTGGAGCGTGTTTGTCGCGAGGAAGGGATATTGCTACGCTGCCGCAGGCGTTTATTTGGTTGAGCGGGATGCTCTTGAGGAGCGCTTCTTCCGCCTGGATAAAAAGGAATGTTTTTCACGGGAAATCCGGGATATGCCTGGTGCATGGCGATACAATTTCCACGCTTTTAGGTTTATACCTGGCGAAGCGGGCCGGTTTGCCGGTCGCGCATATCGAGGCCGGATTACGGTCTTTTCACTGGAACGCGCCTTTTCCTGAAGAAATCGTCAGGCTCATTGCGATGAAATTCTCCGATATCCTTTTCGCTCCCTCCGCCTGGGCGTATCAAAATCTTGACGGCATGGGGTATAAGGATAAATCGGTATTGATGCCGGCGAATACATCGTTTGAAACGGCGCGCTTCAGCTTTGAAAGAAACAGGAATATACAACCGCGGGAGCGCGGGTATTGCCTGGTAACGTTCCATCGGTTTGAGAATATTTTCTCGAAGCGCCGTATTGAATTTATTGTCGATACCATTGAGCGCGCCTGTTCGCATATGCCTGTTGTTTTTGTGCAGCACTCCCCGACCGCGCGGCAGTTGAACAAATACGGGCTGTTGCGGAAGGTTTTGGGTATGCGTAACATTGAATCCTGCGCTATTGTTTCTCATCGCCAATTCATGTTCTTGCTTGAACAATGCGCGTGTGTCTTGACCGATGGAGGCAGTATCCAGGAGGAGGCGTATTATTTAGGGAAACCGTGTTTACTCCTGCGCGCGCATACGGAGAGAAGTGAAGGGTTGGGAGAAAATGTTGTTCTTTCCCGGTTCGATAAAACTATTGCAGGATCCTTCATCACCGGTTACCCGGCGTTTAACCGGGAGAATAAACTTATGCAGCCGCTTCTTTTTACTGCTTCCGAGGTGATCGTGGACCGCCTGCGGGAGTACGCGTAATGTTTAATAGAATCAGGAGTAATAAGATAATTTTAAAGTCTAAAGTTTAAAGAACAAAGGAAGATTAAAGTTTTAAGGTTAAATTTTAGAATTGAAACTTTAACCTTTGAGTTTCCTTTGTTATTTGATCTTTAGCTTTTAAACTTAAGAAAATAATTTATGGCTATGAAGGTCTTAATGTTAAGCCGTGACCATCCTCCCTACGCAAAAGGGGGGATGGGAGTTTGTTCAGGTTATATCGAACGCCTTCTTCCAGAGCACGGGATTGAGTTGACGATAATCGCGGGTGATCCGACGATATATAAAGTCAGGAAAGAAACGAGAGGGCTGGTTTCGCTCTACCGTGTCCCGCTTTTGGGTAAGACTTTTTTGACCCGGATGCCGTCGTTTGCTTACTATGCCGGCGGCATAATACCGAAGATAGAAAAAAGATTCGATTTGTTATACAGCCTGTCTTCTCCTTTTGTCTGCCGGATAACCCGGCCGCTCGTGGCTCATTTTCAGGGCAGCCGCTATGGAGAGTATAAGGCTTGCGTATTAATGGGCAGGCCCTTGTACGCTTTTTTGAATAAGGCGTATATCCCTTATGAGAAAACATTGTTAAAGAAAGCTTCCGGGCTCATCGCTCTTTCTCGGGATATGGCGGAGGAGCTTCAGTTTATGGGGGCGCAGAAAGAAAGAATAGAGATCATTCCTAACGGTGTGGATACGGGGCTTTTTAAACCCGTATCGGCGCGCAGCTTCGGGCAGGCGGTAAAAACAATACTCTATGCCGGCAGGCTGGATGCCAGGAAGGGGATCGATATTTTGTTGAGCGCGGTAAAGAACCTTCCCGGCAGCACCGGGATCGCGGTGCGGATAGCCGGTGTTGGCAGGGAGGAAAAACGTTTACGCGCTCAAGCCGCGAAGCTGCCGTTTGCCGTTGAATTCCTGGGCAAGGTCCCCTATGAAAGCCTTCCGGCAGTTTATCGTCACGCGGACCTGTTCGTTTTACCTTCTCTCTATGAAGGATTACCCCTGGCAGCTCTGGAGGCGATGGCTTCTGCTACGCCGACGCTTGTTTCTACCGGCTGTCCGGATTTAGGGCTGCCGCGGTTTGAGAAGAATAATGTCAGGGATTTAACCAGCCTGTTGCATGCAACCTTAAGCTCTTCTGCACAACTTAAAACACTTTCTGAACAGGGCCTGCGTTTAAGCAGTCAGTATGATTGGCAGAAGGTGATAACAAGGATCGCTCATTATCTGAAAGCGCGCGCTCAATGAATGCCAGGGAAATTTTCAGGAAAAAACGTTCAGCGTATATCCTCAGGGGGAGGTTTCCCTGGCTGCATCCGCAGCGGATCGAAAAACAGTCGATACTTGACGCGCTCATCTCCTGCCGCATAGATGCCAAAGGGGTTTTGTTGGATATAGGCTGCGGTGAAAAGCCATACCAGGCGGTTTTTGACGGTTACTGTTCGCGTTATATCGGGCTCGATGTAACAACTTCATCCGGCAAGCCGGATATTTACGGCTCGGCAGAGGAACTGCCGTTCAGGGATAATAGCTTTGATACGGTCTTGTCTATCCAGGCGCTTGAGCATGTCCGCCGCCCCCAGGTGTTATTCCGGGAAGCTTACCGGGTGCTCAAAAAAGGCGGCTGCCTTATCTTAACAGCGCCGATGGATTGGGGCATTCATGAGGCCCCGCATGATTATTACCGTTTTACCCGTTACGGCTTAAGTTACCTGGCGGCAACGGCCGGCTTTACGCAAGTCACTGTTAAAGCGCGGGGAGGGTTCTGGAAGATGATGGGCCAGCGGTTAAGTAATTACCTTTATTATGCCGGCGGCAGGCCGCGATCCGCCGCCGCGGAGGCTTTAAAGCTTTTTACCTGCGCTCTTGTCCAATCGTCGTTTGTTTTATTGGAATGTTTGAACAAGAATGAAGAAGATACGCTGGGTTACAGCATGGTAGCGCGGAAATAATATGAATGAAAAAACATACTTGGATTCTTTAGAGCTTTCCGCGGCAAAGCAGGCGCATCGGCAAAGCGGCTCCCGGGAGTTTGTTGATTTTGTGCTTACGCATGTACGGGGAAGGTGCCTGGAGATCGGCTGCGGAGACGGCATGTGGGCCAAAGATATCCGCGGCCGCTGCGACACGTTGATCTCGATGGATATTTCCGCCGGCAGGCTCCTCAGGGCTCGCCGGTTGGCAGGCGCGGCAGGAATAAGCTTTGTCCGCGCGGATGCGCGTAAGCTCCCTTTTAAGGATAATTCTTTTGAGACAGTCTGCGCTATCGAAGTCATTGAACATCTCCCTCATCGGTTGTTTCACCGGGGTTTTCTTGAGGAGATATCCCGGGTGCTGTCTCCTTCGGGAACATTCGTGATCTCGACGCCGAATAAGCCGTTGTTTTGGGTATATTGCGCCCTGACCGGAGAAAAGCATCCCACGCATTTCTCGGAACTGGATTATTTCGAGTTTAAAGCGCTGTTAGAAAAGAGTTTCCCGGAAGTGTGTTTATACGGGCGTTTCGGATGGCTCCTGCCGTGGCGCCGGTTTTCATCTGTGCGCAAATTCCACGGCTTCTTGAGCAGGTTTACTCCTTGGTGTAAAGGATTAACGGGTGTGTGCCGGAAACGATGACGATCGTCTATGGGGTATTTATTTTCTTGGCGTTAGGAATGAGTGTTTTTTTAAGCTCATGTGTTTTTTGGATCTTACTTAATCGGCAGGTTTCTTTGGGAAAAGCGATACAAGGGACGATCGTTGCGGGGGCGTTGAATAAGATATTTTTGACGGGTTCCGGCTACGCATTGGCAAGCGCGGCGCTTAAGAATGACTCTGTCCCGTTATATAAAAGCCTTGCGTCATTCGCCGCTCTCGAGCTCTTTTCTGTCTTGCCGTGGATTATCGCCGGGTTATATTTCGGCGCGCAGCTTGCGGCGCGCACCCATTGGTTCTTGATCGTTTTTTTTGCGCTGGCCTTCTTTTTTATCCTGAATAAAAGAAAGCGGCTGGGTGATTTTATCAGCAACGCCGCGGGGTATTTTAAAGGAACGAGCCGTAATATTCTTGCCGTGGCGCCGCTTGCGCTCTTGAATATTATCTCCGGCGTCTGTTATTATTGGTTTTTATTCAAGGTGTTCGGCGTGCGTATCCCCTGGGGGGAAATGGTTAAGCTTATCGCCATTTCCTTTACCATGGGATATCTTTCTCCTCTTCCCTCAGGGCTCGGTATCAAGGAAAGCGGGATGACGTTCTTGTTGATGCAGACAGGGGTGCCTTTTAAACAGTCTGTTGCTTTGGCGGTTGCCGACCGCTTGGTGATAACGCTGTTTTATGCAGCCTGCGGTTTTTTATGCGGCTGGGGGGTGATCTCTGACGTTATCAAAACAAGATCGCTTAAGAAAAAATAACGGTAAGTAGCTTGGATTAAAAAACTTAAGAGGGAATTGGAAAAGGACGATTTCTCTTGACATAATGTCAGAGTAGCTTATAATTTTTACGAGAGGTATGTATGGCAAAAATTATGATAGTTGATGATGCTGTTTTTATGCGCCAAATGATCGCCAAGATCTTGACCGCAGAAGGTTACGAGATCTGCGTTGAAGCTTCGAACGCCAAAGATGCGGTTGTGAAGTATCAAGAGTTCAAGCCTGATCTGGTGACTATGGATATTGTCATGCCTATGATGGAAGAGCTTGACGGTATCGGCGCTGTGAGGGAAATTGTCAAAATCGACCCGAACGCGAAGATATTGATTTGTTCGGTTATGGGGCAGCAGTCGTTGGTTGTGGAGGCGATACGGGCGGGAGCCAAAGATTTTGTGACGAAGCCGGTCCAGGCGATCCGGCTGGTGGAGGCGGTCCGTAATGCTTTGCTTCCGGCGGAAAAAAGATTGTAACCGACCGTTTATTTATTTGCACGTAAACGCAGGAGGAGCGTAAGCGAAATGGCTGATATGGCTTTTACCGATAAGCAAAAAGACGCGATGAAGGAGATCGGCAATATTTGTGCCGGTAATGCCGCGACCGCGCTATCGCAGTTGCTCGATACCAATATTAGTATCGTTGTCCCCCGGATATTGTTTCTTCCTATTGAAGAGGTCCCGAATGCCGTCGGCGGCGATGATCAGCTTGTCGCGGGCCTGGTTTTACGGGTCCTCGGCGATTTACCGAGCACCATTATTTTTATCTTTTCCCAGAAAGACGCGCTTGCCCTCGCGGGGCTGATGACCGGCAAGCCGGTTTCCGGCGGAAGCGTTATCGGCGATGTCGAGCGTTCTGCGTTAAAAGAAGTAGGGGTGATACTCGCTAACGCTTATTTGGGGGCGTTAGGGAGCTTTGTCGGCTTGGGGTTGGTCCCGACTGTGCCGGAGTTGATCATTGATATGGCGGGGGCAATGCTTGATTATGTTTTGATCGAATTAAGTTGTACGTCTGAGTTTGCCCTTTTGATCGAATCTGAATTTACGGAACTCAAAGCTTCCATCCGGGGGCATTTTTTCCTGATCCCCAACTCGGTGGGGCTGGAGCTTATTATTAAAAGCATCGGCGAATAATACAATACACAATCCTTGAAGGCCTTTTATGCAGGATAGCTATAGAGAATTATTTCTTACCGAGTCCGAAGAATACCTCAGCGTTATCAGTAATTGCCTGGTTAAACTTGAAGAAAATCCCGCCGACTTAAGTTCGTTGAATGAGATCTTCCGTTGTATGCATACCTTAAAAGGCATGTCGGCAACGATGGGGTTTGATAAACTTACCCAGTTATCCCACCATATGGAGAACCTTCTGGATGAGTTGCGCAGCCAGCGCAAGAAGGTCACCTCAGAGATCATCGATAAGCTTTTTGCTACCGTTGACCTCCTGGAAAAATTAGTCGAGGAAATAAAAGCCAAACAGGAATCCAAGGTCGACATTAATCCTTTTTTGCAGGATTTGAAGGATATTTTTACCCAGGAGCCCGATGTGGAGAAAATTGCCTCGGGTTCAACCGGACCGGCGAAGAAGGTTTTAGAAGGGAACGGGGATATTGAGTTCAGCGAAGAAGAGCTTAAAAAAATAAACCTGGCAAAGGACCTCAAGCATAATATCTATAAGGTCAAAGTGATCATTTCCAAGGATTGTGTCATGCGTGAGGCCCGCGCGTACCTGGTGGTTAATAATATCAAACGCAGCGGAGAGATCATTAAGTCCTTGCCTGCGCTTGATTGCCTGAAAGAGGGTAAATTTGATTTTACCTTTACCTTGATCCTGGAAACAAAAGAGACTCAAGAAACGATCAACCGGGTCTTGTTGACTATCTCGGAGATCGAGAAGGTGGAGATCAATTCCCTTGAAATCAATGTCCGTCCTGCCGTAGCAGGGGGGGCTGCTTCATCCGCTACCGTCGCTGCTCCTGCCCAGCATTATGTCAAGAAGATCCAGAGTATGCGCCTGCCGGTGGAACGTTTGGATAAGATCATGAATTTGATGGGGGAGCTGGCGATCGCTAAGATCCGCCTGATGCAGATCTCTCAGCAGTATAAGATAGACCCTTTAGAAGATGTCAGTTCGATGCTCGACCGGCTTATTTCGTCGCTGCAAGATGAGATCATGCAGACGCGGTTATTACCGGTCGCTTATATCCTGGATACTTTTCCGCGCATGGTCAGGGACCTGGCCCGGAAGCAGAATAAACAGGTGGAGCTGGAGATCAGCGGGAGTGAGATCGAATTGGACCGCGTGGTCCTTGATGAAATGAGCGACCCGCTGGTGCATTTGATACGCAATGCTATTGATCATGGTATCGAAAACCCCGAGGAGCGCAGCGCTGCCGGCAAGAAGCCGAACGCCAAATTGCTTATTCAGGTCAGCAGGCAGAAAGGCCAGATCTTCATTGAGATAGCCGATGACGGCAGGGGCGTTAATTTCACGACAGTCAAGAACGTTGCTCTTACGAAAGGACTGATAACGGAAGCAGAAGCCGTAGGCCTTGATGAAAAAAAGATCCTTGACCTGATCACGCTGCCCGGCTTTTCGACCGCCAAGAAAGTAACCGATATTTCAGGCAGGGGCGTAGGGCTGGATGTCGTTAAATCCAAGATCGAATCCCTGGGGGGCAGGCTTGAATTTGAAACCGAGCCCGGTAAGGGGAGCCGTTTTATCCTGACGCTGCCGTTGACGTTGGCGATCATCAAGGCGATGCTGGTCAAGGTGGGTAACGAGGTCTTTGCGATCCCCTTAATGAGCGTCCGGGAGATCATTAAGATCCAGGAAGAAGAGCTCCGGATCATACAGAATTTTGAAGTGGCGCGGGTCAGGGATGAGATCATCCCGATCATCCGGCTGCAGAAAGAACTCGATATTAAGAAGCTGGCGTTACAGCTTGATGCCGCCGAAGATACAAGTTTGTCCGTGATCATTATTGAATACGGCACAAAAGCAGCCGGTTTGGTCGTCAACCAGGTATTAGGCGAACAAGATATTGTCGTCAAGCCTTTAGGGGCGTTGATCAAGCGGACAAAGGGAATTGCGGGAGCGACGATACTGGGTGACGGGAAAGTCGCGTTGATTTTAGATACGATGAGCCTGCGTTAGGCAAAGGTAAAAATGAGCGGATTGAATTTAACATCTCAGCAATTAGACGTATTAAAAGAAATCGGCAATATCGGCGCGGGTAATGCCGCCACGGCTTTAGGCCAGCTTTTTAACAAGAAAGTGCTTATTAATGTCCCGAGCGTTAAGATCCTTTCATTCCCTGAGGTTTTAAGCGCCGAATTCTTATCCGACCCCCATGAAATAGGCATGGCGGTCAGCGTGAATATTTTGGGGTCTTTAACCGGTGATATGCTGGTTTTGTTCTCGCTCAAGAGCGCGCTTTCAATGATCGATATTCTCGCGCGCCGGAAAGCCGGGACCAGCCAGCTTTTTAATCTTGCGGATGCTTCCGCCCTCTCCGAAAGTTCTAATATCCTCTGTTGTTCCTACTTGAACGCGGTGACTGAGTTCTTGAAGCTGTATAAATTAGTCCCGTCGGTAAATCAGATCCACATGGATACGATGGCTCGTTTGGTCCGTCACTTGATCGCCGGGCTGCATAAGGGCGATGCCGGGTATATCCTGCCGATCGAGAACCGTCTTTTTATCGAAGATGTCGAGTTGAATGTCTTCGTCCTTTTCTTATTGGCGCAGGAAAGCGTGCATAAGATCCTTAGTATAAATCAAACATGATTCCTATGGCGCGGGAAATATTTGCGTTGGATATCGGGACACGCAAGGTGATGGGGATTGTTGCCCGTCAGCAGGATGAGCATGTCGAGATCGTCGATGTGGAGGTCCGGGAACATGCGGCGCGCCCGATGTTCGACGGGCAGATCCATAGCATTGAAGAGGTCGTCAAGACCGTCGTTAAGATAAAAGAAAGCCTTGAATCGCGCCTGGGCAGGAAGCTCAGGCAAGTCGGGGTAGCGGTCGCCGGGAGAAATCTGGCCGCGCATAAAAGTAAGGTTTCCAAAGAACTTGGCACGGAGCAGGAGATCACTCCGGCGATCGTGCGTGACCTGGAGTTGGAAGCTATCGAGGCGATCGTTTCTAATTCGGGGAACAAGCTCTCTGAATTTTATTGCGTCGGCTACAGTCCTGTTTATTACGAGCTGGATAATAACCGGATCTCCAGCCTCCGGGGCCATCGCGGGAAAATGATCTGTGTCGAGGTTATTGCGACATTCTTGCCGCGCGTAGTTTTAGACAGCATGTTCGCCGTGTTGGAAAAGGCCGGGCTTGAGGCGATTAATATGACCCTTGAGCCTATTGCCGCTCTCAATGCTATTGTCCCCCCGGAGATGCGCAGCCTTAATATCGTCCTTATTGATATCGGTGCCGGAACGTCTGATCTGGCCTTGACCAAGGGCGGGTTTGTTTTCGCCTACGGCATGGTCCCCGAAGCGGGTGATGAGATCACGGAATATATTTCCAAGGTTTTGCTGGTGGATTTCTCTTCCGCGGAACGGATCAAGCGCTCCCTGGATCACGATGTCATGGTCGCCTATGAAGATATTTGGGGAAAGCCTCAGCGTATCGATATTTTCACCCTTAAGAAAAACCTGTTACCTGCCGTTAACAAATTAGCGGCATCGATCGCTCAGGCCGGCCTTGCGTTGAATGAAGGGCCTCCCGAAGCTGTTGTTGTTGTCGGAGGGGCAAGCCAGACGTTTGACCTGGTCCAGGAGCTTGCGAAAGGCTTTGGGATCGCCCCTCACAAGGTTGGCGTACGCCTGCCGCATATGATCAAGAGTGTCCATGACCTTACCGGGAAGCTCAAGGGGCCGGAAACCATAACTCCCATAGGTATTACGCTCATGACGATGCAGTCTTTAGGATTGCGTTTTATTAATGTTACGGTCAACGGCCGGCCGTTACGGATGCTGGATTTTCAGCAAAAAAAAGATATCATGGCCGTATTGACGGCATCAGGGGTGATTGTGAACAAGAAGCTGTTTCCCCGCCCCGGTTTGTCTTTGACGGCTGAAGTCAATGGGGAGCTGCGGATTTTTAAAGGTAGCCTCGGCGGCTCAGCAACGGTAAGTTTAAACGGTAACCCGGTTAATTCTCTCGCTGATCAAGTAGAAGATGGGGATTCCCTCACCTTTGTTGAAGCCGTTGACGGCGTTGACGGGTGTGTTCGTTTGCAGGAAGTTGTCGCCCCTCAGGCGGTTTCCGTAATATTTAACCGTCAGCAGGTGAAATTCAACGCCCCTGTTTTGGTGAACGGTATCCGGCGCGCTGCGGAAGCAATGGTGCCCGACCGCGCTGTTATTGAAACGATTGGCCCCCGGGTTCGCGATCTTTTGGAGTTTCAGGGTATCGGCATGGATAATTTGTCTGAACGCCAGATCCTGGTTAATGTCAATGAGGCCCCGCGGATATTGACCCAGCAGAATTTTACGCTGAGGCTTAATGGGCAATTGACCGGCTTGGATGCTGAATTGAAGGAAAATGATTTCCTGGAATTTGTCGCGGATACCCCGACCTATTACCGGATCAAAGATATTATTGACTTGCCTAAAATGCATGATACGATACATGTGACCGTAGACGGTAAAGATATTGATATGGCCTTTGAGGCGGTGCAGGCCTTTATGAACGGCCAGCAGGTCAAACTTGATGAATTCTTGATCGATGGCGCGGATATAAAGGTCTATTACGTAAAGAAAAGACAGATCCTGCTTTCCGATATATTCAAGTATATTGACTTTGATCCTTACAAGGGCTTTGGGAAAAAGATCAGGATCCTGGTTAATGATAGCCCTGCGGGATTTGTGACGCCTTTAACTGAAGGGGCTAGGGTTCAGATATTGTTTGAGGATAGAGTTTAATATTCGGTTATCGGTGCTGCAGAAAGCAGCATACCCCGCGCAATTCCTGCGCAGAAAGCGCGCACTTGGCTATCCGATAAGTCAAGGTGCGATCAGCGCGGGGGGTGTAAGGTTATCGGTGTTGCAGCAGCCGAATAATGAAGCTACAAGGAGGCATTCATGCAAATACATAATTACATGGAAGATATTGTTGAAGATGAGTTGAATGAATTATTCTCCGAGATCGAGGATATATGTAAATGCCAGAAATGCAAGTTTGATATTATGGTTTGGGCTTTGAACAGGCTACCGCCGAATTATGTCATTACCGATAAGGGGCGGGTGTTTACCAAGCTCAATGAACAAGGCACCCAGTTCCGCGCAGACGTCGTTAAAGAATTAACAAAAGCGATCTTGCATATCAGCAAGAACCCGCGTCATTAATTATAGAATGAATATGCAGGATCCCCAGGAAGCGGAATATTTAAAAGATCCGGGATTTTTGTCGCTCCTTGCTTATATCCGGCAACAAAAGGGTATCGACTTAAGCTCGTATCGTAAGAGTTTTGTTTTGCGGCGCTTGCGCGTGCGTATGTCGAATCTGAAGCTGGAGCGGTATGTGGATTATGAGGGGTATATCCGAAAGACCCCCGAAGAATTCGGGTTTTTATTGAATACCCTTGGCGTTAATGTTACCGAGTTCTTCCGCGATATAGAAGTTTTCCAGGCAATGCGCAGCGTTGTGATCCCGGACATCCTCAAGCGTAAGGCCGAAATGAATAACCGGGTGCTGCGGGTTTGGTCCGCGGCGTGCGCGACCGGAGAAGAGCCGTATTCCCTGGCGATCATGCTGAAAGAAGAATTGGCCAGCCGGGGGGATTATTCCCTCAGGATCATCGCTACCGATATGGACCGGGAAGCATTGGATAAAGCGGCGAAAGCCGAATATAAGGCTATCGAGTTAAAAAAGTTAGATAAGAAAACGCTTGATAAATATTTCATACCAGTTTATAATAACGTTTACAAATTGAAAGACGAAATAAAGGGGATGGTGAAGTTCCAGCAGCACAATTTGATAACCGAACCGTATTTGCAGTTCATGGACCTGGTTTGCTGCCGGAACATTATGATTTACCTCACCCGCCAACAGCAGGAGGAATTTACCCGGAAGTTCTATAGCTCGCTTAACGCGAAAGGGTATTTGACCGTCGGCAAAGTGGAAAATGTTTGGCAAAAAGATTTATTCACGGCGGCAGAACCGGGCAATAAGAATAAGATTTACCAGAAAATCGGATAAATGTATTCCGGGACTTTAAAGAAGGCCTGATTCAAAAATACAAAGGAGGTAGCAGATGGCACGGGTATTAATTGTTGATGATGCGTTGTTCATGCGTCGGATGCTTTCCGATATTCTCAAGAAGGAAGGTATAGAGATTTGCGGTGAGGCTGAGAACGGCAAAGATGCGATCGATAAATATCAGCAGCTTAAACCCGACTTAGTCACGATGGATATTGTCATGCCGAAGGTTGAAGAGATCGACGGTATTGGCGCGGTCAAGGAAATCATGAAAGTGGATTCGCAGGCGAAGATCATCATGGTTTCGGCTATGGGGCAGCATTCCTTGGTTGTTGAAGCTATTCAGGCAGGTGCCAAGGATTTTGTAACAAAACCTTTTCAACCTTCACGCGTCGTGGAGGCATTAAAAAGAGTTATAGGAGGATAGGGGTACGATTATCATGGAAGCAAAAACCATTGAAGTAAATATGGCTCAAATGGAAATATCCGAAGCCCCTGCACGATTGATCACCCGGGGGCTTGGCTCCTGTTTAGGTATCACTATGTATGACCCGTCAAAGAAGATCGGCGTGATGGCGCATCCGATGCTCCCTGATATCGAGAAAGCCAAGATTAAATCAAATCCCAGCCGGTTTGTCAACTCCGCTCTTACGAAGATGGTCGAAGAAATGGAGAAGCGGGGCGTGTCGCGCAGCTCAATTGTTACCAAGCTTTTCGGCGGAGCGCATATGTTCGGTTTTATTGCTTCCGATAGTATCCTTAATGTCGGCCAAAAGAACCTTGAAGTTGCCATGATCACGCTTAAGGCTTTAGATATGAAGGTCGATGTCCAGGAAACGGGCGGTAGTTTCGGGAGAACGATCGAGCTTAATTTGGATGACGGTAAGGTCCTGGTTAAAACGGTTTCCTGGGGAGAGAAAGAAGTATAATGGAAAATAAAATACGTGTTTTAATCGTTGACGATTCATTCTTGATGCGCCAGATCATTTCCGATATTATTGAGAGCGATCCGGCTTTGGAAATAATCGGTAAAGCGAAAGACGGTAAAGAGGCTTTGGAAAAAATATACGAGTTCAAGCCCGACGTGATCACTTTGGATATAAACTTGCCTTTGCTGGATGGGTTAAGCGTCCTTGAAGAAGTAATGAAAAAACAGCCATCGCGCGTTGTCATGATCTCCGCGTATACCCGCGCGGGCGCGACCGCGACATTGCGGGCGCTGGAGTTAGGGGCGGTTGATTTTGTTGCCAAGCCATCAGGCGAGATTTCTTTAGATATCAATAAGCTTAAAGATGAGATTATCGCGAAAATAAAATTAGCGGCTAAGGTTGAGGTGACGAAGGTCTCTTCAAAAGAACAATTTAAAGCAGATACTTTTGGCGCGGAGGTAAAACCGATCGCCTTTAAGAAGCTGGTTTTGATAGCGGCTTCAACGGGCGGCCCGAAAGCGGTGTTAGATGTTATGCGGGATATCCCCGCGAATGTCCCCGCGTCTTTTTTGATAATCCAGCATATGCCGCTGGGATTTACCTTAAGCTTTGCTGAAAGGATCTCCTGGCAGTCAAAGATCAAGGCTAAAGAGGCTGAGGAGGGCGATATTCTTGTCGCTGGAAAAGCTTTTGTCGCGCCTGCCGGCTCCCATATGGGGATTGAAAATGAAAAAGGGGTTTTAAGGATAAAATTGAACCAGGGGCCTCTCGTGAATTTTGTCCGCCCTGCAGCGGATGTGACACTGTTGTCGGTCGTTGAGAATTATGACTGTAAGAATGTTGTCGTGGTAGTCTTGACGGGGATGGGTAAGGACGCTTTGGAAGGGGTAAGGAAAATAAAAGAAAAAGGCGGTACGGTAATTATCCAGGATGAGAAGACATCGGTTGTCTGGGGTATGCCGAAAGTTATTTATGATGCCGGCTTGTCTGACGCGGTGCTGCCTGTTTTTGATATAGCGAAAGCGATATTAGAAAAAATATAGTTAATAAAAAAGGAATCGGTCATGGATAAAAAGTTTTCTTTAGCTCAGATGGATCTGATAAGAGAGATCGGCACTATCGGCGCTGCCAATGCCGCTACTGCCTTGGCCGATCTGGTCGCTGAGAAAGTCGAGATCAACGTCCCTGAAGTTACCATGGTTCCCTTGGAGCAGATTTATAAATTATTAGGGGAAATGGACCGGTTATTTTTTGTTTTAGATATGGAGATCAAGGGGGATATTTACGGGAGGATATTTTTATTGTTTTCTCCGAATGACGCGCGGCTTTTATCCAGCAGCCTTCTGGGTTTGCCTAAAGACCAGATCGATTTTAACGATTCCTTGTTCCAGTCCTCTTTAAAAGAATCAGCGAATATCTTAGGCGGGTCGTATTTATCCGCTTTGGCCGACATGGTCCACCAAAACATCCTTACTTCTATCCCTTCGTTAGCGATGGATATGGTGGGTGCTATCCTGGATTTTATTTTTATACAGATCGCGCAGTATTCGGAAGAGGCGATTGTGATCAAGACCGATATGAAAGTTAAGGGGTTGAATCTCGAAGGCTTGTTTTTGTTGTTCCCGTCAACGGACTCATTGTTGAAAATATTTGATTTATTAGGATTAAAAGAATAGTTATTTCCGGGCAGTTCATAACAGGGGGTGATCCTCATGGCTGAAAGTAAATTAAAAGAATACCAGTTGGTTGTTTTCACGATCGGGGAAGAAGAGTTTGGTGTTGATATAAGCCAGGTAAGGGAAATTGTCCGGTTGCTGCAAATCACCTATTTACCCAAGGCTCCTGTTTTTATCGAAGGTGTCGTTAATTTGCGCGGCCAGGTAGTCGCTGTTATTGATTTGGCGAAAAGATTGGGTATTACCGCTAAAGAACGCGGGGAGCGCACCCGTATCGTTATCGTGGAATTCGGCGATAACACCGTGGGCATGATCGTGGATTCGGTTTCAGAAGTGTTGCGGTTATCTTCAGAATATGTTGAAGACGTCCCGTCGCTGGTTATGACGGAGATCCCTGAACATTATATCTGGGGGGTCGGGAAATTAAAAGACAGGCTTTTGATCCTTTTAGACCTTAAGAGCGTCTTGAGCCCCGAAGAAGTGCAGCATGTTGAGCGGGTGAAGGGCTCCTCCGCGTCTGTGCTGAAAGAAGGTAAAGAAAAAGAAAGTTAAGCTTCGCCTGCCTGCCTTATCGAAGGATGTCTTCAGGGTTTTTGATTTGTTCCAGCCTTTTTTATCAAGCGAAAGCAGTTTTTGCTGTTTATTCAATACAAGATCAGTAACCGTTCGTTAAATTCTCAACAGCTTCAGAGGGTATATGGATCTCGCGAATAGCTCCCGGATGAAATTGAAAATGATGGTTTATTTTCTCGGGGTTGTTTCCCTGGTAACTGCCATAGTGCTGTCGGTTGTCGGCTATAGAATGCGCGCCCAGCTTTTTTCGATGCAGCAGTTAGCGGCTGAGAACATGGCGTCAAGCCTTGCGCTTTCATGCAGGGACCTTTTAGAATCCGGCGCGATAGACCGGATTTCCCGTTTATTCGAAGATGCCCGGGGCAGGAATTTCGATATTGAGTATATTATCCTTCTTGAGAAAGAAGGGTTGGTGTTGGTTTCCACGCGCCGGGACCTGGAGGGAAAATACCTGAACAAAACAGCGGATGAGAAGCGCTGTCTTAAGGCAAAAAGCCAGTTTATCCTTAAGCGGCCCGGCTATGGGAGTGTTTTCGAGGCGGTTATTCCTGTTATGTCAGGCACTCAGGCCGTTGGTATCTTGAGGGTGGGAATTACGGATAAGTATATCATCGCGGATGTTAACGGCATTATCATGCTGGCGGTTTTTTTATGCGTCTTAGTCTTGGTCGGCGGGGGTGTACTGTACAGCCTTTTCCTGGAAAAGCATGTTTTACGGCCCTTGTCGGCATTTATGCTTATTGCTAAGAAAATCTCTTCCGGTGATCTTTCTTTGGGGGCGATCGAGATGAAGGGCGATGATGAGATGCTGGAGTTGTCGAAAGCATTCTCTAAGATGTCTCAAGGGTTACGCGACATGATCGCTCAGATCAGCGGAATTGCCGATAAGGTGGCGTTTTCTTTACAAGAGACGACGCATACTATTCAGGAAATGAGTTCTTCAACGCAAGAAGTCGCTTATTCCGTGGCGCAGGTAAGTAAAGGCGCCAATACTCAGGCAAAGCAGATCAATGGGGTATTTGAAGCTATGGGCCGGGCAGCTGATAATCTTAAGGATGTGGTTAAAGATGCTCAAATGGCGCATAGGGCGGTTGGCCAGACAACGGCTTGCGCGGAAAGCGCGCGTATCGCAGCTTTGGAAACTGTAGAAAGAATAAGCCATTTGACAAATACGGTCTTAGAGACAACTTCTGTTGTTCAGGGGCTTGGCAAGACTTCGCAGCAGATAGGAGAGATCACCGAGACTATCACTTCTATCGCGGATCAGACCAATCTTTTGGCGCTTAACGCGGCAATTGAGGCCGCCAGGGCTGGAGACGCGGGGAGAGGCTTCGCGGTAGTTGCCGAAGAAGTTAGAAAGCTCGCTGAGGGCGCAGCTGAAGCTGTGCGTAAGATCGGGGGGCTGATCACGTTGATCCAGGAAGAAACTAATCGCGCGGTTAATTCCATTGAAGCCAGTTCAAAAGAAGTCCAGGGCGGCCGGGCCCAGGTAGCTAAAATAACTGAGGTTTTGGGGGAGATTAATAAGGTTGCCCAGGAGGCTACCGTATTTGTTAACCATATTGCTTCTACCGGCCAGGATAGTGTTGCTGAGATAGAGGGCATGGTAAAGGTAATAAGCGAAGTTACGCAGATAGCTAAAGAGTCGGCAACCGCGATAGAGCATGTTTCGGCGAATACCCAGGAGCAAACTGCTTCCATGCAGGAAGTTGCCGCTTCGAGCCAGGAAGTTGCCCGTTTGGCCGTAGAATTAAAGGAAACGGTACAAAAGTTTAAATTACAGGACAAAACAGTATAATATAGCTTCGATTTTTAGTCCCCAGAGTCTCGTCTTTCCAGCCTTTCGATCTTCTAATTCACTAGTTTCTGATTCTTTGTGACCTGTGACTTAATTATTGGTAATTAGGTATGACAAGTTAAGTTTAAAGTCTAAAGGCTAAATAACAAAGGAAGGTTAAAGGTTTAAGGTTCAAGGTTCCTGTCTGCAGTCAGGTAATTTTAAAATTTGTTATTTAGTCTTTGAATTTCCTTTGTTCTTTAGACTTTAATCTTTATCATTAACGTTAAATAATCCAACTACTTAACCTTTCTCCGTACCCTAATTGAGCTACCTGTTAGTGATTGTTGCTTGAGTTAGGGCCACTTTTAACCATAAAACTACCTATATATAGGAAGCCTGTCATTTATAACGCATTAATGATCATTTTAACCCCATAGGTTGATGTTATTTCATCTCCTTCCAACCTCCCTCCTTAGGCCTCCTATCCGGAGTTATTTCCATAACTAATTATTCCATTTAGATTTATGAATTATTACCGTTAATATTGTTTACGGTGACTCTCCGTCGGTGTAAGGAAGGATTATTGCTTCGGGGGCTAATGAAAAAAAACTTAAAAAAAAGACTTGACAAAACAGGGCCTGTGCATATAATAGTGCATAAGCTGTGGAAAAGATGTATATAAGATGTAGATAAGCTGTACATAGGTTGTTGATTAGTTGTGTGTTGTTTTAGTGTTTTGTAACCGATCTCTGGGGGATGGGTTATTGTAAGGGTGAAACCTAAAATTTGCGCTCTTTTTCAGGTTGGTATAATAATCAATTCTTCATTAAAGCGTTTTTTCCTGTCTAAAGGCCTGTTAGGTGAACAGCGGGCAAGCAGGAATTCGTAATGCAAATTTTTAGGTGGACTAACAATAAGGAGGTGCGGAATGAATAAGAAATACTGGCTTTGTCTTATTGCTTTTGCGCTGGTAGGTATTATGGTCGCTTCGCCTGTTTTTGCTGAAGTGACATTCAAGTGGGGGCCGTATTTGCGCGTACGCCATGAATTTTGGAGAAACTGGAATGATATGACCAATGGCTTGGTAAGCGCTACCCCGACAAGTGATAACCGTAATTTCTTCAGGATAAAGACATCATTGTGGGGGCAGGCGAATGTTACCAAGAAACTTACCTTGTACGGTAAGTTGACCAATGAGAACAGGGCGTATACATTTTATCACCAAGCTTCAGGAACTAAGAAAAAAGGGTTTCATTTCGATATTAATGAAGTAGTATTTGATAATCTTTATTTTGACGTTAAGAATTTCGGGGAATTACCGGTTGATGTGAGAGTCGGCCGCCAGGATCTTATCGGGCAGTATGGAGAAGGTTTCTTGATCTCCGACGGAACTCCTCAAGACGGATCGAGAACGGTCTATTTCGACGCGATCAAGGCTTCTTGGAAGATCGATAAGAAGAATACTCTTGATTTGATCTATCTTTCTGACGACGCAACTGATGAAAAATTACCCGTGATCAATCGCCTTGACGGTAAAGGGCTTCCCGCGGGAGCTACGGGAGCAGAGCAGCAGCTTAATCTCGGGGATGAACAAGGTTTTATCGCATATCTTAAGAGCGATCCTTCAAAGAAGCTGCATTTGGAGAATTATTACATCTACAAAGCCGAAGAGGGCGGTATCGGTAGTAAGTTGGGCGCCAGGAAGAGTACTTTAAGTACGGTAGGCACCTACGCGAAATATACTATCGCGCCTTGGACTTTTAAAGGCCAGCTCGCGTCCCAGTTCGGCAAGTACGGCGATGATGCCCGCAGGGCTATGGGTGGGTATGGGTTCGTTACCCGGGATTTCAAAAAGGTCATGTTCTCTCCTGTCCTCAATGCCGGGTATATGTATTTGTCAGGCGATGACCGCGATTCATCTACCAATGAATCCTGGAATCCTTTGTTTTCCCGCTGGCCGATCATGTCGGATGTTTATTCCGAACTGTATTATCTGACGTATAATAACGAGGCGGGTGCCCTCGGCTATTGGACCAACTTACAATTGTATAAGATCGGTTTGTTGTTGTCTCCGACGAAAAAGTCGAAGCTGAGCCTTGCGTACTATTATTTAAAAGCCAATGAGACTATCGCCCCGACGAGTGATACCTTCGGCACGGGCAAGAACAGAGGCACGCTTACTCAGGCGAAGTTCGATTATACCTTTAATAAGAATCTTTCGGCGCTTGTGATGGGCGAATATTTCCATCCCGGTGATTTTTATGTGGCCAGCGCAGATGACGCCTGTTTCTTAAGGACGCAGCTCGAACTGAAATTCTAAAGTAATTATTCTTAAGCGAAAGGGGAAGGATAGGTGATTATCCTCCCCCTTTCGTAACAGTGTTGTATGGTTTGTGAAGGACGATGTTCGCGGTGAAGTTTATCGTCGAGATAGATCGGGTCTTTAAGTTTTCATCGTTAGGCGTAAAGATTTATTAAAAAAATCTTGACAAAAAATTTAAAATCTTTATTATAGAGTTAATGCAAATGAAAAATCTAAATTCCCATCATTATTCTTGCGGAACATTTTTTAAAGCGAAAGAAAGGTCACTTTCGCTTTTTTTATTATCATTTAAGGAGGTGTAGTATGAAGGGAAAAGTTCTTGTTTTCTTACTCGCGTTAAGCCTGGTGGTATCGGGAATGAGTTTATTTGTTCCTGCCGGCCATGCTGAAGAAGATACCTTAACCATTGGTATAAATGTTCCTTTGACCGGTTCTTATTCTGATCAGGGTGCTGATGAGCTCAAAGCGTATAAATTAGCCATTGATGAAGTAAACGCTGCCGGAGGATTATTAGGCAAGCGCGTTGTATATGTGGAAAAAGATTCAGAAACGAACGCGCAGGTTTCCGCGAAGAACGCCGCTGAATTATACGATACTTATAACGCGGTTATGGTGACCGGTGGTTCTGCCAGCAGCGAAGCTGTCGCGCAGGCGAAAGTCGCGCAAGAAAAAGGCAAAATCTTTATGGTGTGTTTGAGCCATTCAGACGCGACAACCGGTTATGAGATTGACGCAAAGACGGGTGAGCCTACTTATCAGGCGCTCAACCGCTATATATTCCGTTGGTATCATCACGCGTGGATGTCCGCGCATGCGGCCAGCGAGTATTTGATCAACAAATTCGGAAAAAGCGCTAAATATTATTATGTGACCGCTGATTATACCTGGGGCCATACGGTTGAAAAATCTTTCCGCCAAGTTTTGGAAGCTGCCGGATGCCAGACCATCGGCGCGGTACGTTCTCCTTTAGGTGAGAAAAGCTTTGTAAAATATCTTTTGGATGCTAAAGCTGCGAAACCGGACGTATTGGTTTTGGTGCAGTTTGGAAAAGATATGATCAACTCCTTAAAGCAAGCGACAGCGATGGGTGTTAAAAAAGATTTAAAGATCGTTGTTCCGTTGATGGAGCTTTATATGGCAAAAGGTTCCGGGCCGGAAGCGATGGAAGGGGTTATCTGTACTTCCCCGTGGGAATGGCAGTTACAGGATAAATATCCCGGATCTAAGACTTTTGTCGAGAAATTTAAAGCGCGCTATGGAACATATCCCGGCAATGCTGCTGCTGCTGCCTGGGTAGCTATTATGGAATATACCGACGCGGTTAAAAGAGCGGGATCTATCGACGCTAAGGCCGTGATTAAAGCGCTTGAAGGGCATAAGTTCACGGTCCTTAAGGGTGAAGAATCCTGGAGAGACTGGGATCATCAGGCGATGACTTCAACATTGATCCTCGAAGGAAAAGCAGCCTCCGAAATGAACGGTGAATGGGACCTGGTTAAGATCATTGACGAAGTGCCTGGAGAAAAAGTCGCACCTACCAAGAAGGATAATCCGGTAAAGTGGGATGATAAAGAGAAATTTTAATCGGGATACGTACCAGCTTAAATATGAAAAATCAAAAATCAGTTTTTAAAGCCTGTGTAGTCGCTGTAATGGTTTTTCTGGGAACCGTAGGTGTTTTTGCTCAACAAGAGGAATATAACATGCGAGTCGGTGTTATGCCTCTTGTTGAGCATATCCCGTTGCTCCTGGCGCAGCAGGAAATAGCTACTACTGTCGCGAAAGAAAAAGTGCAATTGGATGTGTATAATTCATGGACCGCGCTTGAAGCCGCTTTCCGGACGGGAGCTATCGATGGGGCCGCTATAACCCTGCCTAAGGCATTATTAATGGCGTATGAGGGTGTTCCGTTAAAGATCCTTCTTAACGTCGGAAGAAACGGCAGCACGATCGTTCTTAATAGCGATTCGGTAGACGAGTTGAAGGGAAAGATCATGGGTGGTTCCGGCAATGATACCATGGATCTGCTTGTTTTTGCCCGCTTCCTGAAAGATAAGAAGCTGCGTATGGGCCGTGATGTGCGTTACTTACTTATTCCTTTTAGCAGGACCATATCTCTTATGAAAGAGGACAGGATCTTCGGTTTTTGCCTTTCAGAGCCTTATGGAGCGCTGGCGGAAAAAGAAGGGGTAGCAAAAAGGGTCATTCTCAGTAAAGATGTATACCCTAACCTTATTAATAGCGTTTTTATCGTCAGCCCTAAGGTATTGAAAGAGCATCCTGATGTGGTTAAGGCGTTTGTTAAAGGCCTGATCAAAGCGGGGAACTTTATCGAAAAAGATAAAAATGATTCAAGCGGCAGGCAGACCGCGATGTCCCAGGTGAACATTTTTAAAATGAACCCTGAACTGGTCTCCCGGTCATTGACTATGCCTAAGGATAGGATCATTTTTAAGAATTTCACCCCGCAGCTCCAAGAGATAGAAGAGATAGCCAAGAACCTGATGTCGTTGAATGTTCTAAGCGGGATGGTAAATTTAAAAGAAATCATAGACACGCGGTATAGCGAATAAAAACATAACTATGAGCGAAAACATTATCATGGAAGAGAAAAAAGGTTTTAAGTTAAGGCTTTCTCATAAGATATTAGGTCTTGTTATTTTAATCTTTTTACTATCCAGCAGCGGCGCGATCATCTCCGGTATTCTTTCTAATAAGAGGCTCGAGCGGGATATCAGTAAGAATGTCACTGATTCTTTCGATAATGTTTTTAATGATGTTAAAAATCTTTTTAAGAATTTCCAGAATATCGCTGAAGAGAGCGTCAAAAAAACCAGCGGTTTAGTCGCCTTGGGTGAGATAAAAGAAATTGCCCAGAAGAGCCAGGGTAAGTTCCAGGGGTATACCCAGGAAATGATCACAAAAACGGGTTCGGATGTCGCGCTTTCCCTGAAAGAGCTTGAAGTTACCATGGCGGATGGCTTTAATTCCAGCTTGGCGGTCGCCTCTGAAGCTGTAGGCCAGACTATTGAAGAAGCGACAACATCCCAGGATGTTTTAACTCAATTGGCATATTTTCGCGTTGAGGGTTTGATCCAGGCAAGTTTAGACGGATTCGGTAAAATAGAAGAAGTGTTGGTCATTTTAGGACATCAATTAGAGGAGATCACGGGAGGTTTAAACGACCAGGTTGATGACAATACGATCCAGATGATGACGATCTTAGGGGAAGCTGCGTCCGCTACTCCAGGTTTTAGCTCTGATAAAGCTATGGAACAGATCATGCCTTTGCAGGAGAGTCTCAAGAATAATATCAAAAAAGGCTATGGCCAGGCATATTCCACTACGCAAAGAGAGATCAAGCGCGTTATCGGAGTCATTAAAGAGCAGATGCGCCTTATGGACTTGAAGATCAAGACAGATGCCGATAAAGAAAAGATCATGACTTCTCAGGTATTGCAGGCTTTATTTGAAGACTCGATCGCTAAAGTCATTAATATTCAGTCTGAAGCGCGTGAAAAGATATCGACGGTTGAGAAAACTCTTTCAGGTAAGATCGACCGTTTAAATACCGAAGTACCGAAAGAGCTTTCGGCATTTGGCGAAGAGATGCGTAAAGAGATCGATACCAAGGCCGCGGAGACCGTTAAGGGCGCAGCTGCGGTTATTGAAGATTCAAGGAATGCATTAAATGAATCTCAGGAATCTGCCGCCAAGCGTATTGAGGAAATCAAGATTTCTTCGGTTGAGCAGGTTAAAAAGGGTATCGTTGAAGTCGGCAAGAGTTCTTTGATTTATTTATTCGGGTCGATGATCATTATCGCGGTTGTTTTCGTCATTGTTTCTTTGGTCATTGTCCGTACTATTACCAAGCCGAGCACGCTTATGCTTGCCATGCTTAAGACATTAGCTAAAGGAAAAGGCGACCTGACCAATCGGATCTCCATCAAATCTTCCGATGAAATCGGGGACCTCGCGAACTGGTTCAATGTATTCGTCGAACAAATGCGTAATATGATCTCGCAGATCTTGGTGAATACTGAACAGGTTTCAAATGCCGCGCAGCAATTTTCCGCGAATGCCGAAGAAACTAATGCCTCAATGGTGCAGATAAGCAATGGTATTCAGGATATTTCTAAGGGCGCCTCTACCCAGCTGGATAAGGTCCGCGAGGTCGAGAAGATATTCGATGAATTGGCCTCAAGGCTGAAGCTGGTCGCTACCAATGCCGAAGTTGCCAAAGACAGCTCTGTTAAGTCGGCGGAACACGCGGCACAGGGTAAAGAATCCACGATCCAGTTGATCGACAAGATCAACAAGATAGTTGAGGCGGCTAATTTATCATCGACCGCTATTCAGGAATTGAAAGATAGCTCTAAAGAGATCGGGGACATTATTGTCACCATTACATCTTTTGCCGATCAGACCAATCTTTTGTCTTTGAACGCTGCAATTGAAGCGGCGCGCGCGGGTGACGCGGGAAGAGGGTTTGCCGTCGTTGCTGAAGAAGTCAGAAAGCTTGCCGAAGGTTCTGCTCACGCGGCCAACAGGATCCAGCAATTGGTCCAAAAGATCATTAATGAGATCGACAGGGCTGTAGGCCTGGTAGTCAGTGAAAAGGAACAGGCTGAAGACGGAAGAAAGATCGTCCAGATCACCAGTAGAGTCCAGGAAAGTATCCTTACCGTGGCAAATAAAGCGAAGGACCTGATGATCACGATCTCAGAGTCGGTACCGCAGCAGATCCGTGCCACGGAGAAAGTCATGGATGTGGTTAAGCAGGTCGCCCAAGTCGCAGAGCAGAATGCCGCGTCGACCCAGCAATTCTCTGCCAGTACCGAGGAAATGACCGCGTCAATGGAAGAAATGAGCGCGGGGGCGGCTGAATTAGCGAAAACATCTTCTGAATTAAGGGAATTGGTCGGCCAATTCAAAGTAAAATAAGTTTACAACAGGGTATTATAAGACGTTGGACGAGAGAAGAAAATATAGCCGCTGGAATATAGAGAATAATAAGGCAACATTCGGCAAGGGTCATGAAAAAAAGGAAGTCCCTATTGCGGATCTGAGCAGCGGCGGGATGAGGGTCTTTCTTAATGAAACAGTTCCTGTCGGAAGTAAGGTGACGGGAGAGTTCAGGGTTACTCCGCAGTTCGGCACCTATTTTGTCGAAGGCAAGGTTGTTTGGGTAAAAGAATCGACAAAGCATGCCTCGCATGAAGTAGGTGTTATGTTTGAAAAGATCAACACCATCATGAATACTTTGTAATTCCAGCCTTTTTCTACGGACGAAATTCTTTTTTCAAAGCAATAACCCCCGAAAGTACCAAAAACAAATCTTAAATTATTTTATTGAAGTTAGGAGTTTTTAAGAAGGGTTGGCGTCGGTTCTCTGTCGCCTGTCTTTTAAGTAGATGCTTCCGCCGTAGGTTTTGGCAAAATGCTTTAATTCTGTAGCGTTCTGTATAATAGCGGCAATGTGGGTAAACTTAAGGTGTTCATTGGTAGTAACCCCGATGGAAATACTCAGAAGAGGGATCTTGGTCATTTCGCCTTTTCTGTTGCGCGCGATAATATAACCATTGGCAAGGTCTTCTTGTTCATAATACGAGGTGACCGTTTTGTCAAAGTTGGAAATGATCTGTTTACAGATTGTATCGACACAAGCCGGGGTAGAGATGAAAATAAAATCATCACCCCCGATATGCCCGAGGAAATCGGTCGGCGAGCCGTGTTTCTCTAAAGCATTCATGATAGTGACCGCGGTATGCGAGATGATCGTGTCTCCGCGTTCAAATCCGTAGCGGTCGTTAAATTCCTTGAATTTGTTTAAGTCGACATATCCGACCGCCAGCGGAACATTAGTCTTTACCCGCTCTTCGAGCTCTTTCATCACTGAAACGTTGCCGGGAAGTTTGGTCAAAGGGTTGGCATCTAAATCCCTGGTCAGCCGCACGAGTGACGCTTTTATCCGGACTAATAATTCTCCCGGGTCGAAAGGCGTCTCAATATAATCATCCGCTCCCGCGTAAATGCCTTTGATCTTGTTCAGGGGGTCTTTTGAATTCATGAGCATAATGACGCTGATGTGGCGAATACGGTAATTACTGCGGATAAATTTACAGATCTCAATGCCGTTCATCTGGTTGGCTTCGAAATCAGCGATAACCAGGTTAAATTGCTCTTGCAGCAGGATTTCTTTCGCTCCCGTCTGGGTCGAGCATTCTTTGACCTTATATCCTTCTCCGCTTAAGAGTTCCGATAAGAAGCTAATATTCTGAGGGTCAGCGCTGACGATCAATATTGTATTTTCGTTCTTGCTCTCATTCATGGTTAGCTTTGATTAATGTTTTCAAGCATTTTTTTACACGCGGTCTGGATAAACTGGACTGTTTGCGGGGTCAATACCAGGTAAAAACATCCGGTGATATTCTGTTGAGGCTCTTCAAAGGTTGTTTCTATAAAAAGGACATATTCGTCATCAGAAGACAGTATCATGTTCAGTATCTGCTTGATCGGGCCGTTTACCAGTGTCGGGATGGAGGGGATGATCAAGGATTTCAAAAGAATGCTTAAGGCCCCGACAAAAGAAGAAATCACCACGTTTCCCACTTCTTTCATCAGCGACATCCCCATTTCGGTGAATACCCCGCATTGTTTTTCGTCGGGTTTCCTGCCGTAGCACATGTCGATCAATTTATAAGCGCTTTTTTCGTCAAGCAGGAATAAGATCTTCCCTTCAAGGCCGGTCAGCAGGTTCCCTAAAATACTGACCACGATCTGGTTTTCCCTGAAACGGTTAAGTATGTCGGTGCCGGAGACAAACGTCAGGGCGGGGACTTTAAGGTTTATCTTTCTCCCGATTATTTCCGAAAGGGCGATACTGCCCTGTCCGGCTGAGATCGTTCCCATCTCCCTGAGGATGTCCATTTCATCTTTCATGCGTCCCCTCCGTGCTTTTATGAATAGATACTAGAAAAGCCAAGGCATTTTAAACATGAGAATAATTTTGAAAAATACCATAAAAAATGCTATACTTATAACATTCTTTTGCGATGAGTGTTTATGAGAACTTTGGAGCGTAAAAATATAAACCGGGAGAATAACCGATCTTCCGGAAAGCGCAGATAGATAAATAATAACATAATTTATTTTAAGGTCAAGTGAAATATGGCGGTAATTGTTTTGAGTAATAAAAACCTTGACCATTACAGGAACTTGTGCTAAATTTTAATAATACCCCAAGGTCAAAATCCTTTTCTTGTAACCTTATCTCTATGAACTTGATTTATTCCAAATTCAATGGTATTATATACTATTAATTTAACAGAGGAGGCTGGATGAAAGTCGGTATAGAAAGAACAATAATGAACAAACTCTCGCTCGGGGTAGGAGCCTTGTTTCTGTTTGCTTCATTTGCGGGTGTCACCGGTTGTGCTTCGAAGAAAATAGAGTCGAAACCGACTATCGCGATTTGGCATTGGATGACTGACCGACAGCCTGCTTTTGAAGAGTTGGCAAAGCGGTATGAAGAAAAAACCGGGACAAAGGTTTTCTTCGAGTTGTACGCTCCTTCGGATGCGTATTCTCAGAAAGTACGCGCGGCAGCGCAAGGGGCTAATCTGCCCGATATATTCGGCATATTGGGTGAAAAAAGGGATTTTTCGTCATTTATAAAAGCCGGGCATATCCTTGATCTGACACCCTATATGAAAGCCGATAACGCGCAATGGGAAAACAGTTTTTTCAGTAAAGCCTTGGCAGTCAATGAATTTACGCCTTCTAACAGCTACGGCATCAATCCGGGGATTTATGGCGTGCCCATTGATATTATGACCATTCAAATGGTTTATAATAAGGATCTTATGAAAGAGCTCGGCTTTGACCCGGAGAAAGCTCCGTCGACGTTCGAAGAATTATTAGCTATCGGCAAGAAGATCAAAGAGAAGAACATGCAGGGCCTCGTTTCAGGATGGGCCGAGTTATGGATGATCGATTGCCTGGCGAATAATTACGCGTTCAATATCATGGGTAAAGATAAGGTGCTCGCGACTATTAAAGGAGAGAGCCCGTATACCGATCCTGATTGGATCAAGGTCTTTACCCTTTTTAAGCAGATGCAGGAGTCGGGAGTTCTGGCGGGCGGTGTCGTGACTATGGTTAATAAGACTGCCGAGCAGCTTTTCGCGACTGAAAAGGCGGTTTTTGCTTTTAACGGCTCCTGGTGCGTCAATGTTTATCAGGGGATGAACCCCAAGTTGAATTATGCGGCGATGCTGCCTCCTGCGGCGTCGGATAAATATCCCATGGCGATATGGGGAGGGGCGGGGTCTTCGTTCATGGTCAACGCGAATTCGCCGAAAAAAGAAGAAGCGGTGAAATTCCTGCAATGGCTTACCTCAAAAGACCAGGAAGTATATTTAGCTGAAGCGACAAAAAACCTCCCTTCAAACAAAGAGAGTTTAGCGAATATCTCCGATATCCTTTCACAGTTCGCGGATGATATGGAGCAGACAACTCACCCGAATATTTGGGGTGTGTCGGAATTCCCCGCGGTGATCGAGGCTTTCGATAAAGGGATACAGCTGATCATTATCGGCAAAAAGACCCCTGAAGCGGTCGCGGATGAGGTCCAAAAGATCAAAGAGAGAGAATTAAATAAGAAAAGGAAATAGACCGTCCTCCTACGCTCATCGGTAAGAAAAATGATGGCAGGGCTACGGAGGATCGCGCCGGATAAAAGGGTGTGGAGCTTAATTTCCTCCCTGTTTTCATAAAACGAGACACTTACTATGAAGATCAAAGATACTTTAGAGAATTACGTTTTTGTGCTCCCCGCAGTGCTTATTTTTACGATATTTTATATTGTTCCTTTCTTGTGGGTCTTCCAGTTGAGCAGGTTTGAATGGGACGGTATTATGCCGACCAAGGTATTCGTCGGTATGAGTAATTTTATTGAAATAGTTACTCAGGACAAATCGTGGTGGCAGGCAATGTGGAACGCCGGATATATTACAATAATAGCCCTTACCTTGCAGAATATCTTCGCGTTTCTCCTGGCTATGGCGTGCGACAGGGAAATACGCTTAAAGAACTATTACCGGCTTATTTTCTTTATACCCCCGGTATTGTCCGAGATCGTCGTCGGCATGGTGTGGAGGTATGTTATTAATGATATTGACGGCGCGAATATGATAAATCGTATGTTGTCCGCAATAGGATTATCGGGATGGACGCAGCATTGGCTTTATGACCCGAAAACCGCCTTGACAACGGTCGCGTTGGTACATTGCTGGAAAGGCTTCGGCTGGGGGTTCCTCATTTTCCTGGCGGGGTTACAGACTATTCCCCGGGAGCTCTATGAGGCGGCCCGGGTTGACGGGGCTAATGCCTGGCACAGCTTTAAGAATATTACGGTTCCTTTAATGATACCGGTCACGGTTTTGGTCGCGATACTCACGGTCCTGGGAACTATGCAGGCGTTTGTCTTGATCATCGGTTTAGTGGGAGGCGAGGTCGGGGGATATACTTCGGTCCCTGTTTTACGGATCTTAGCTTCGATGCGGGGCTCTTCCCGGTTCGGGTATGCCTGTGCGCAGGGGCTGACCTTCGGTGTCGTCCTGATGGCGATATCATTTATCCAATATCAGTTCTCCCGTAAATTCCGTCAGACATAACCTAAGAATAAGGATAGACTATAATGAAGAGCACGGCTTATTATACGACGAAGAAAATCGCTTTAAATACGCTCATCCATCTTTTCTTGATCTCCGTTTCTATTACGTGCCTTTTCCCTCTCTTTTGGATGATCTCTTCCAGCCTGAAAACGCAGGAAACAATATTTACGGATATGTCTTTATTCCCTCATGAGTTCCATTTTGAAAATTACTATTTGGCCTGGCAGGAAGGCGGATTTGGAAGGTACTTTTTAAATAGTATATTCTATACGGTTTCGGTTGTCGTCGGTATCGTCATTATTTCTTCCATGGCCGCGTACGCGTTTTCTCGTTTTCGTTTCCCCGGCCGCGGGATACTTTTCTCGGTCTTTATGGTCGCTATGATGATCCCCATTCCGGGGAGCTTTGTCGCGCTCTACGTTTTATTGAATAAGCTCCATTTGAGAAATACTCCTGTCGGGTATATCCTTTGCATGATCAACGTGGGATTATCAACGAGCATATTCCTTTTAAAAACTTTCTTTGATAAGATGCCTAAAGAGCTTGAAGATGCGGCTCGAATAGACGGTTGCTCCAAAATGGGAATATGGTGGCATGTGGCCCTGCCTTTAGCAAAGCCTGTGCTTGCGGTTGTGGTCGTATTTAACGCGCTTAATGTTTGGAATGAATACGTGTTAGCGTTGATCATCTTTGATTCAAAGCCTCTTATGCCGCTGCAGGTCGCGTTGCAGACTTTTCAGGGAGAATTTATCACGAAATATCCTCTTTTAATGGCTGGTTTGACCATTACCGCGTTACCGATAATTATCGTTTATATCCTTATGCAAAAATATATCGTTAAAGGGGTTACCCAAGGAGCATTAGTGGGATGATTGAGAAGCCAGGGGTCCTCAAATACAGGGTTTCGGCCAAAATATTATTGTATGCCGCATGTCTTTTCGTGCTTTCTTCCGGCAGCTTTGTTTTGGCGGCAGAGCCGGTAACTATTCCTGCCGATACGGCTTCCGTTGTCCCTGAAGCCGCGCAAATCCCCGTTACTGAAAAAAAGCTTTCTTCGTCGGAATTAGTCGATAAGGCATGGGAAGCCCATGGCCAGAAAGACGCCGTTCTTACCTTTGAGTATACCAATCAATGCATTGACCTCTATAAAGATGAAGCTGCCAGGCTGCAGGGGGCTTTAAAAGAGCTGCCCCGCGGCAAGAAGGAGATCGAAGCTGTCCAGGTTTTAAACGATGTGGCGACCGCTTATTTTATACAAGGGGAATCCTACCGTAACCAGGGAAAAAAAGAGGATGCCATAAAGACTTTTCAGATTATTTCCGATAAGTATTCTTTTGCCCAGGCATGGGACCAGCGGGGGTGGTTCTGGGTCATCGCTAAAACCGCCCAGGAAGCTATCGCTCAACTTAAAGATGTGTCTGCTGCAGCGAAACCGGCCGCAGTAAAGAAAGTAAGCCAGCTTCCTACGAAAATCACGTTATATGATCCCGGGAAAGAAGATTTTGTCGATTATTCGAAATACGGAGAATTCAAAAATGTCGGCACAAAGGATTATCAATACGCGGTCAAAGACCAGGATGGATTAAGCGTGGCTGTCGGAGAAGGGGTGTACCCGAATACTTCTTCTATCCGGTGGGACCCTGAATATAAGAAAACACAAAAAACAGGCCGTCTCGAAGGCAGCCATTGGGATTTTGTCAATTCGCCTGATTTGGAGGCTGCGTTCTTGAAGTGGGCGACTGCTCCCGAGCCCCAAGGCGTCAAGCTGTTTTATACAGGTTTACTCCTGGAAAAATCAGGCTTAATTAAACATGCGATTAAATGCTATTATTCGATCGTGGTACATTTCCCCGGAAGCTACGGATGGACCTATTGGCATACGCCGTGGTATGTGGGCCAGGCAGCTATCGCTAAGATCAATTTTTTATTGCGTAATAATCCTCAGTTGGGCTATCGGCTTATTGATGCCGATATCACTATTACCAATGGTTTTGATCATGACCTTGCCAACGACGTGATCATGACTAACCCCGGGAGATTCGTGAAGCTCGGGCTGTTGGATAAAATAAAACCAAAAGTCCAGCCGGATTCGATAAATATAAAACGGACATTGGGCAAGGGGAAGGTCCATCTGGCTCAATATGAGAACGGCGATTGGCAGTTGATCGTTGATGATAAACCGTTTGTCGTAAAAGCGATCACCTATTCTCCTACTAAAATAGGGCAATCTCCCGACGAGCATACCTTAGGCGATTGGGAATTCGAAGATTTTAACAAGAACGCTTTGATCGACGGCCCCTACGACGCGTTCGTGGATGCCAATAAGAATAACGTTCAGGACCCCGATGAACCTCCGGTGGGCGATTTTAAATTAATGCAGGATATGGGAGCCAATTCCATACGTTTGTATCATCATCCGCTTAAAGTGAACAAAGAATTATTGCGCGATCTTTATAAGACATACGGTATCCGCGTTATTATGGGTGACTTTTTCGGCAAGTATGCTATCGGTTCAGGCGCGAAATGGAATCCCGGGACCGATTATACGAATGAAGAGCAGAAAAAGAATATGCTTGATTCCGTTTTGAAGATGGTTGCGGAATATAAGGATGAGCCGTTTATTTTGTTCTGGCTTTTAGGCAATGAGAACGTGTATGGTTATGCCTGCAACGCCGACAAAGAACCGGATGCGTTCTTTGCTTTTGCCAATGAAGCGGCAAGGCAGATCAAAGCGATCGACCCGGAGCATCCTGTCGCCATCTGCAGCGGCGATGTCCTTTTCCTGGATAAGTTCGGCAAGAATGCCCCGGACATTGATATGTTCGGGACCAACGCGTACCGGGGGAATTACGGCTTTGGTTCTTTGTGGAAACAAGTTAAGGAGCAGGCTGATAAGCCGGCATTTATTACTGAATACGGCTGCCCGGCTTTTGCCGAAGGCAAGTCTTTAGACGAAGCAGAGGAGTTCCAATCGGAATATCATCGCGGCACCTGGGAGGATATAGAGAATAATATGGCGTTCTCCGACGGAGCCGGTAATTCAGTCGGCGGAATCGTTTTTGAGTGGGTGGATGAATGGTGGAAAGCGTATGAGCCGTTTATGCATGATACGAAGGGGTTGTTTACCGGCCCGTTCCCGGATGGTTTTATGCATGAGGAATGGCTCGGCATATGCGGACAGGGTAAGGGTAAGTTAAGCCCGTTTTTGCGGCAGTTACGCAAAGCATATTTTATGTATAAGAAAAAATGGAAAGCGAAATAATATGCGAGGGGGTAGAAAGGAGGTTGTAACAGGCGAAACAAAAAAACTTAAAAATAAATTATACGGCCGTGTTTTTTGTTAGGACTTCCTAAGTCCTTTGCAAATATGTTTTTAAGGGAACGGCAATTAATAAGGAGGAGAGATATGAAAAAGTTGGTGCTGACGGTGATGGCGGTATGTGCCTGCTTATCCTTGGCTTTCGCTCAGGAAAAAGCTGCCGATAAGGCTGCCGCTGTAAAAGAGTTTGTTATTTATTCGGATAAAGGAGCGCGCGATAATCATTACGTTCCTTCGGGGTGGATGGGTGATTTCGGCGATATTAAGCTTAATGATCAGGCGACTGATAAGCCTTATTCCGGAACTACCTGTTTGCAGTTCATTTATTCCGCAAAGAAAACGCAAGGCCAGGGATGGGCCGGAGTTTATTGGCAGAATCCCGCGAATAACTGGGGTACCAAAAAAGGCGGGTTTGACCTGACCGGTATGACTAAACTTACCTTCTGGGCGCGCGGCGCCAAGGGTGGAGAAGTTTTGCAGAAGGTTGTTGTCGGCGGAATTAAAGGGACCTATCCGGATTCTACGTCGGTAGAATTCGGCCCTATTGAATTGACCGACACCTGGAAACAATTTACCGTTAATGTGGCGGGAAAAGACCTTTCGTATATAAACGGAGGTTTTGGCTGGGTCGCGACAAACGATCTTTCTCCTGAAGGCTGCACTTTTTATCTGGATAATATTAAGTTTGAAGCCGATCCTACCATGAAACCTGCAAGTAAGAAGCAGGAAGCAGTGCCGTTTTATGTTTACTCAGACCGGTCCTCAGCGAATAATCATTTTATTCCTTCGGGCTGGATGGGTGATTACGGCGATCTAAAATATGACGGTGCTTCTAAAGAAGACCCGTATTTAGGCGATACCTGTATTAAGATCCTGTACAGCGGTAAGGCGACTCAGGGAGCCCGTTGGGCAGGTATCTATTGGCAGAATCCCGCGAATAATTGGGGCACCGTTGACGGTGGATTTGACCTTTCTAAAGCCACCAAAGCTACTTTTTGGGCGCGCGGCGCCAAGGGCGGAGAAAGGATCGAAGAGTTTAAAGTCGGCGGCATTATGGGAGAATACTCTGATTCAGATACTGCCAGTATCGGTCCGGTTATCCTGAATAAGGAATGGACGCAATACACGATCGATTTAAAAGGCAAAGACCTTTCTTTTATTATCGGCGGGTTTGCTTGGGCGACGAACATCGATGTTAATCCGGAAGGAGCTGTCTTTTATCTGGATGAACTCAAATACGAATAATAATCCTTCGGTTCCTGCTTATAGCCGGAGAAAAAAGCGTTAATTCACTTGAGTCCGTTATCACTTTGATAACGGACTCAAGTGTTTTTTAAACAATTCCTGCAAATCATAATGAAAAAGCAAAATATACTTTATTACGTCTTAATCATTTCTTCTCTTTTCTTAATGGGAATGAGCGCTAAAGCCATTCCCCGTGTCTATATAAAGCAGTTTAAAAACGGCCATTATCAATTGATAGTCAATAAGAAGCCCTACGTGATCAAGGGGGTCTGTTATAATCCTATCCCTCTTGGAGAAACCCATAGTTTTGATTGGTGGTCCAGTGAGTATAAACCCTGGATTACCGACGGGAAGCTTATGAAGGATATGGGCGTCAATACCGTCAGGTTTTATCAGCCGGGAGAGAATCCTGAATCGGTCAAGGCTGTTATGAACGACCTTTATGAGCAATATGGGATCCGTTCGGTTATGGGGCATTGGCTGGGTTTTTGGGAATACCCTTGTCCGTTTTATGGCGATCAGGCGTTCCAGGACAAAGTAAAAAAGGAAGTCCTGGAAATGGTAAACGCGTATAAGTCTGAGCCGGGGATCCTGATGTGGGTTTTAGGAAATGAAAATAATTATTCATGCCTGAACCTCGTGCATCCCTGGTCGAATGATGAGATCGATAAAGAGCCCGATCCTCAGAAACAAAAGAATATGCGCGCGCGGATCTATTATTCTTTCGTGAATGAATTGGCAAAAGAGATACACGCGATAGACCCGAACCACCCGGTAGCCTTAGGCAATGGGGAGCTTATCGGCTTAGAGGTTGCTAACGAAGTCTGCCGGGAGGTGGATTTAGTCGCTTGTATCATTTACCGAGGCAAGACATTCGGGAATTTATTCAATTCGTTGAAATTGACTTTCGATAAACCGCTTTTTCTCTCGGAATTCGGCGCGGATTGTTATGACGCTTTTCAGAAGAAAGAAGACCAGAATATGCAGGCGTTCTTCCTGGAGTCCCAGTGGCGGCAGATTTACCAGAATTTGGCAAAGAGCCATGAAGGCCCGGGGAATTGTTTGGGCGGGACCATGTTCGAGTGGAATGATGAGTGGTGGAAGCATAATGAATACAGCCCCGACGGATGGGGCGCGCATGATACGGAATCAAACTGGTCGAACGGCAGCTATTATTTTGACATTAAAGCGGAAAAAAATATGAATATGAATGAAGAGTGGTTTGGTATTGTCGCTTTGTCTTCCGAAGAGAAAGAATACGGCTTGGACAAGCGGGTACCGCGGAAGGCATATTATGTTATCCGCGAATTCTGGAAGAAACCTGTTCTTGATGTTAAAAGTATCCGGGGGAAAAAGGCAAAATGAAAAAATATAATTTAGATTCACGGCAAAGGTTCATTGTACGGGCATGGCCAGGTAACGTTATCTGTATTTTGTGGGTTTGTGTTTTACTGATCGCGCAACCCGCGCGCGCTCAGCAGAATGATACGACGGTGGCCCTGACAAAAGAGATAATGGACGCTCAAACCCAGGAGAGCCTCACTCTCAGTTTTGAGGCCTTAACAGGCCAATACGCCCAGAGCCGTAAATATTCAGATTGTGTCGAATTGTTAAGGTCCTTAGCCCAGAAAAAACAGTCACTTGATGTGTTTATCAATTATTATATCGCTTTCATCCGTTATCAACAACTGAAATACCTCGAAGAAACGCTCTCCTGGGATGAATATTTCAGCCAAGGCAATACCTACCGGGAAGATATCATGGCGGGCGCGCAGAAAGCCATTGAGGCGAGTTCCCCCAATGATCCCCTGAGGGTTTATTCCCGCCTGGTCCTCTGGCAATTCCATTATGACCAGCAGGATGCGTTCCATGAACAGGCGCTTGTGGAATTGATGAATGATGCCGTCGCCTACGCTCAAGGGGCGCAAGACATGCTCTCCATCAGGAAAACGGCGGATACCTTGTTATCGTACGGCCAGAAAGGCAAATCGCGCGAGTTATATAAGGTATATGTGGAAAAAACGATTCGTACCGTTACGAAAACAGATGAGCTGCTTGCGGCAGCGCAGGATTTTTATAAACAAAGCAATATTGAACTCTCAGAGCTTATGTTTGACGCCTATTTCACCAGGATCGCCAATGTAATGCCGAAGGAAGAAGCGGTCCCGCTTTTAAGAAAGATAGCTTCCTTATTCGCCTACACAACACAAGAAGGTATTCAGGATCTATTGTATGCTGAAAGTGTTTTCGAAAAGATCGCTGTTATCGGCGGTAAAGATATATTTGATGCCGAATCGCTTTACGCGCGGGCATTAAACGTTGAGAAAGTAAAAGAGTACGCGTTAGCGCGGGCCTATTACGAAGAATTAGTCCGGCGGTATCCCGATTCCCCGCATGTCGATGAAGCATGTTTTAAGCTTGGCGCCATATATTTGTATGCTTCGCGGGATTTAAAGTCAGGCAGAGAGTATCTTCAGAAGGCCGCTCAAAAAGAAGGCGGCAATCCTTATTGCCTGGCAAGTCTCTATCAATTGGGGCTTTTAAGCCAATGGGAAGAGGCAAATGACGCGGCAAAGAAATATTACGCTGATTTCCTGGAAAAAGCCAAGGGTGATTTTCCGCAGACCCAGGCTTTGATACATGAGCGTATGAAGGAAATGGAGGGACTGGCGCCTCTTGAATATAATTTGAAAACATTTCTCGATACGTCATTAAAGCAAGGGTATGAGAACTTTGAAATGAATAAGTTAGAATTAAAAGCTTTGCCGCAAACAGCCGGTAAAGATCATTTGGTGGCAGTCAGCGCTATGCCGTTTTTATCGGAAAGCGGTTGTATGCAGGTTTCCGTTGAGTACCTTTGGTCGGGTGATCTCGGTAAAGAATTGCCTGCTTCCGACCAAGCTTCTTTTCAAACCTCTTACAATGAACTTGGGCCCAAGCTGATCAATGCCGTCGCGGTTACCGCAAGCGGTATCATTGACCGCAACTTTGCTATTGTCGATATAAATTAGGCCCTGCTGCGTTCTCTAAAAGCGGAGTTCATCCTATTAAGAAGCTCTCAACACATTCCCCGCATAATTCCGTATGAAGAGGTCATTTCTCTTATTGGCAATAGTTATCCTGGGTTTATATCTGAGAATTGTAAATTCCTCCGCTGCCGTCGTGGCTGAACAGGGGGAGTGGGATAATATCACCCGGATATTGATGCTTATCTTTGAGCAGGGAAACCCCCATTATTTTATACATCCGGGCCTTTTTTATTATATATCCGCAAGCTTCCTCCTTGCCCCGTTCATCGTATATAAACTTTTCTTTGCCGGATCAGCGCCGCTAAGCATTCTGGTAAGGCTTTTTCTTGAACATGAGGGATTAGTCGCTTTTTATCTGCGTTTAGTCCCGGTCATGTTCGGTACTTTAAGCATCGTGGCCGTTTATAAGATCGCTAGGATGATCTGGGATACGAAAGCGGGATTGTTCTCCGCGCTTTTATGCTGCCTCTTGCCGTTGCATATTCAATATTCAAATCAGATACGGGTTGACAGTGTTTTTGTTTTTTTTCTGCTCTTCGCGTTCTACTTTTTATACCGTCTTTATGAGACGGGTGAACTTAAGTATTATATTTGGAGCGGGGTTACGACCGGATTGGCGCTTTCTACCAATTATAACGGAGCGGTTTTGTTTTTTGCCCTAGCCGCAATGCATGTGTTGAGGATCAGAAATAAGAATAAAGCTCAAGGTTTGGAGTTTAACGAAAACGTGCTTTTGATCTACTCGATGAGCCTTGCGCTCGCTGTTTTTTTATTGACTTCCCCGTTTATTGTGTTGGAGGCCGATGCGTTTAAGGCGGATTTTTTCTATCAATCAGGCCTTAGCTTTCAGGTGCATCCGGGCAGCGCGGGGAGCAACTTCTATTATTATAAATTCTTTAATCAAGGATTTATCTTCGCGCTGCTTTGTATTGTATCCACTATTGTTTTTATATTCCGGGGAAAGGCAAAAGAAAGGATAGCGCTTGTTTTTCCTTTGGTATATTTTGTTATTTTTCAGTTCTTTGTGGTCTCAAAATTCGACAGGTTTATATTGCCTGTTTTTGTCTTTATGTGTATTATTGTCGGGGGCTTTTGCAGCAGAAGCAAAAAATGGCCCCTGATACCCGTGATATTCTTTGTCCTTGCTTGCGGGCAGATGTTCCTTCATGATCATCGGCTGAGGCAACAACGCGTTCTTGAGCCGGAGCCTCCGAGTGTTGCCCTTTTAACCTGGATGCAGACCCATATGCTTATGAATTCAAGAGTATTCATTGAAACAGAGTCCGCTCCTTTAATACCAATAGCTTGTGATAACAACCGGATGTCGCGGGTATTCAGGGAGGTCCTTGGGGAAAAATATCCTATAATAAATTCTACTTTTTTATTCGCCAACTTACGGAATCGAGCGAATTACCGGGCGGGTTTAATAGTTAATAAGGAAATCGATTACGCGGTCATATTCGACAGGAATCCGGAATATGTGCAGAAAAGCCCGCATGAGGAAGACCGCTCTATTAAAGATTTTTATGCAGCTTTAGGGAGGCTTGGCAGGGTTGTATTCGAGAAGCACTTTGGCGCCAAGCGCGGATTTAAGGTTTTTCAGCTTTATTAAGCGGGGGTGGGGAGGGCTTATGAGGTGAATAACCGCGATGCCTCCGGGCAAACAAAAAAGCGAAGACTCTATTTTCTAGGATCTTCGCTTTCTTTTTATACTGGTTGCGGGGAGAGGATTTGAACCTCTGACCTTTAGGTTATGAGCCTAACGAGCTACCAGGCTGCTCCACCCCGCGATCATTTATTCATCTTGAGGGATTATCCGGACAGGGACTTCATTCTTACGGACAACCCCCATTTTTTCCCGGATGATCTTTTCTTGATAGAAGGAATCGTTTTCGATCCGCTTTATTTCTTTTTGGAGGAAAGTGTTTTCTGTGGCCAAACGTTTAATCTTTCCTTCCAGATCAAGATTTCTTTCTCTGAGTTCTTGCAGTTTTGTATATCCGGGAAGAAAGATGACTAATACCAGAAGTATTCCCCCCCAGAGGTACAAGGTCTTCTTTAATAACATGTATTACGCTTTCAAGCGTGTTCCTGCATAGATCGCGCGGCTCCCGAGTTCTTCTTCGATGCGCAATAATTCGTTGTATTTACAGACCCTGTCCGTGCGGGATAAAGAGCCGGTCTTGATCTGTCCGCATCCGCAGGCAACTGCCAAGTGGGCAATGGTCGTATCTTCTGTTTCTCCGGAACGATGGCTGACGATCGCGCGGTACTTATTCTTTTGCGCGATCTGGATCGTTTTTAATGTTTCGGATAAAGAGCCGATCTGATTCACTTTTATTAGTATAGCATTACCAATTTTTTCTTCAATACCTTTTTTAAAGATCACCGGGTTGGTCACGAATATATCGTCGCCGACCAGCTGGGCCTTGCCGCCGATCTTTTTGGTCATTTCCTGCCACCCGCTCCAGTCATGCTCTGAGAGCCCGTCTTCGATAGAGAGGATGGGGAATTTGCTTATCCATGAAGCGTAGATGTTGATAAGGTCTGAGGAGCTTTTCTGCGCGCCTTCAAATTGATAGGCGTTGTTTTTATAAAATGAGCTTGCCGCGCAATCGAGCGCCAAGGAAACGTCTTTGCCCGGTTTATAGCCGGCTTTTTCAATTGCCTGAATGATCAGGTTGAGGGCTTCTTCGTTGGACTGCAGGTTAGGCGCAAATCCGCCTTCATCGCCGACTGAAGTCGATAACCCTTTTGATTTTAAGATGGATTTCAGGTTGTGGAAGACTTCAACCGCGACGCGCAATGCTTCAGAAAAGTTAGGCGCGCCTATAGGCATGATCATGAATTCCTGAAGATCGAGGTTATTGTCCGCGTGCATCCCGCCGTTCAATATGTTCATTAAGGGAACGGGGAGGATGTTCGCTTTGGCGCCGCCCAGGAATTTATATAAAGATTGTTTTTTCGCAAGGCTGGCTGCTTTTGCCACGGCCATGGAGACTCCCAGTATAGCGTTTGCCCCCAGGTTGGCTTTGTTTTCAGTCCCGTCCAATTTGATGAGTAAAGAATCTATTTTTTCAAAATCAGGGCTTAAACCCTTTATCGCGGAAGCGATTACGGTATTAACGTTATTAACTGCTTTTGTGACGGCTTTCCCTAAGTATTTCGTTTTATCCCCATCCCTGAGCTCTAAGGCTTCATTGTCCCCGGTTGACGCCCCTGAGGGGACCGCTGCTCTTCCCATGATCCCGTTATCCAGGAGTATGTCTACTTCTACCGTGGGATTGCCGCGTGAATCTATGATTTGACGACCTTTGATTTTTTTGATTTTTGCCATCGCTCGCCTCTCTTTTTATCGCGTATAACTATGTATTGCCCGGGATAGAATCATCTTTGTTTCAACAGGAAAAGAATTATAACACGCAATATGTCCGCGGTCAAGAAAATAAAATTTGACTTATGTATGCTCTTGTGATATCTTATTTCTCTAAAGGGAGTTACTATGAATTGGAAAAAGATAAAATTCTATTTGAAGCTTTATTGGCTGCGTGGTGTTGTCGTTATTTTCATCACCATCATATTCGTTATTTTATGCATGATCATTGTCAGCGGTTTGCGTGAATGGCGTACTGCCGACCCCTATCTTCGCCAGTCACAGCTGGCAACCGCCCCGCTCCAGATGTTTATCTGGGGGGTCATGGGCATTGTCCAGGGCGCGGTCTATGTTTTTATGATGTATTGGATGTTTTATAAAAAAGGCGGGCAGTCATTTACCCATGTTTCCAAGAAATCGACATCGGGCGCGAGTATCGGGATCCATTGGGATGATGTTATCGGGATGGATGAAGCAAAGCAGGAGGCTTTGGAAGTCGTTAAGCTTATTCTTGACCGCGCTCAATTGCAGCGTATCGGCGGTAAGATCCTGCGCGGGATCCTTATGCTGGGGGCCCCCGGCTGCGGCAAGACCTATCTTGCCAAGGCCATCGCGACCGAGGCAAAGATCCCTTTTATCGCCATGTCGGGTTCTGAATTCGTGGAAATGTTTGTCGGTGTGGGCGCCGGGCGTATCCGCAGCCTTTTCCAAAGGGCGCGGCAGCTCGCCTCTCTTGAAGGGGGATGTATCATTTTTATCGACGAAATAGACGCTGTCGGCGCGCAGCGCTCGAATGATACCGGTTTTGGCGGCCAAACAGAGACTAATACGACTTTGAATCAGCTGTTGGTTGAAATGGATGGCTTGAAAGAAAAAGATACGAATGTGGTCGTCATCGGCGCAACGAACATGTCTGAACGTTTTCTTGACGCGGCATTGTTGCGCCCGGGCAGGTTCGACCGTAAGATCTATGTCGATAAGCCGAACCTCGACGACCGCCAAAAGCTGTTCAGTTATTACCTTAAGAGCGTGCAATATGACGCCGAGAGCATTAAGATCGACCGTTTGGCGCGGATCACCGTGGGGCAGACTCCCGCGGATATCTCCAATATTGTGCGTGAAGCGGCCTTGATCGCGGTCAGAAATGATAAAGCGTTAATATCCATGAAGGAGATCGATGAGGCACGGGAGCGCATCGCTTTAGGCATTAAGCGGCGGATCAAGGTGCGCGATGAAGAAAAACTGCAGACTGCTTATCATGAGGCGGGCCACGCGATCGTTACCTACCTTTTGGTTCCCACGCAGGATGTTTTTAAGATCACGATTACCCCTCGCGGCCATACCGGAGGGGTTACCTGGACGCCGGAAAAAGAAGAGATCTTTATCCGCGATAAGAATAAACTTTTAAGCGAGATCAAGACCTGCGTGGGCTCGTATGCCGCTGAAAGGCTGAAATTAGGCACGACGACCGCGGGTGTCGATATGGATTTCCGCGAAGCGATGTATATCGCTCATAATATGGTCTGGCGCTGGGGTATGGGTAAGTCAGGCATCATCGGTAATTTTTACGGCATTGACGGCGACTGGTTCATATCGAGTGAAATGAAGCTGCGGCTGGATAACGATGTCCAGGAAATATTACAGAGTTGTTTGAAAGAAGTTGACGCGCTCCTGAAAAAAGAAGAGCTTCTTTTAGAGCGTTTAGCCAAAGAATTAGTCGCAAAGGAAGAGCTTAATTATGATGAAATCGAGGCTATTTTTAACGAATTTGGCAAGAAAAGGCCTTAACCTCTTCATCATATTGATCTTTCTGTGCGGCTGTTCTGCCCCCGTTGTCCCTCCCCTTTACGATGATATCGTGCCTGCGATAACCAATATTGCCCTGAACGATTATAAGATCGAGATTAAGGTCAGGCAAGTCGGTTCGACGTTATGGATCTATATGCCGGTAGAAAATATCTTTGAAAAGTCCGATAAGCCGGATAAATATACGGAGAAATTCGAGATCTTAAATAATCATAATGAGTTCTCCGGCAGCACCTTAAAGCTCGAGTATCAGATAAAGCTTAAGAAAGAAGAAGAGAAGAGCCAGGAATATAAATATAAAAAAGATATCCTGGAAAAAATGAACAATCTCTGGATGGTGCTGCGAAGGGTGCTTTTCAGCATGGACCGCAGCCGTCAGGAAGAGCCCAGGTTCTTTTGCATTGTCACCGCCGATATAAAGAACGGTATTGAGATGCGCGAGACATTTTACTATTTGGATCTAAAAAAAGTATCCTATGGATTTATTTCCTGGGGGGAATATCAGCATAGGGTCATTCAGAATACAGCGATCGCCCCTGAAGCCATCGGTGATAAAAAAGGTAAATACCTGCGTTATAAGAACATTACTTTAGATGAGTTTATCTCCTGGCAGATCGAACACCGTATCAGGCTTAAATTCCAAAAACCGGAAGTCGACAAAAATGCCGATATCGATAAAGAAATAGTTGATGTGGCAGTCGCGACGGTCAAGATCTATAATTTCCGCGATTTTTCGAGTGTTGAGTTCAATAACCAGGTGACGAATAAACGCGTTATTTTAAATAAGGCGGCGGTCTGGTCGCGGGTGAGTAATTAACTGTTTTTAAGTTTCCTTCCCGAGAATTTTAATTTCCCGTGTAATAATAATTGAAGAGCTTTGGGGTAGAGGGCATGTTCGAGGGAGTGTATTTTAGCTTCCAATGACTTCAGGGTATCTGCTGTGGTTACTTTGAGCGGTTCTTGAAGTATGATCGGCCCGTGATCGATCTGTTCATCGACAAAATGTACCGTGACACCGGTTATCTTTGCCCCATACGCAAAGGCCTCTTTAATAGCATTCGCTCCTTTAAAGGCCGGTAACAGGGAGGGATGGATGTTAATGATGCGGTTTTTATAACGGCGCACGAAGGCGGTACTTAAGATACGCATAAAGCCCGCCAGGACGATAAAATCGATCTTTTCTTTATTGAGGGCCAGGCTGATCTGGGCTTCAAAATCGCCTCTTGCCGTAAAATCTTCGCGCGCTATTATAAGGGCTTTTATCCCGAGGCGTCCGGCTTTTTTGATAACAGGCGCTTCGGGATTGTCGCATACTAATATCGCGATGCGGGCCATAAGCTGCTTCCGGGAAACTGCTTCGGCAATCGCGGCAAAATTGGTCCCTCTTCCTGAAGCAAAGATAGCGATATTTTTCATCATTTTATGATTTTTTTTTCGGCGGTAATTGCCTCATCCTGATGGTCTTGGCGGGGCAGACTTTTACGCAGGCCCCGCAGGAAGTGCATTTGGCGTAGTCAATGACCGAAAGGTTGTTCGTGACATGGATCGCGTCGAATTTACAGGTCTTCTCGCAGATCTTACAGGCGATACAGCCGACGGGGCAGGCAGCTTTTGTGTCTTTTCCCGTGTCGTGCGAACTGCAAGCAACCGTAACAATGCTTGTCGCGGGAGTAAGGATAAATAATTTCTTAGGGCAGATAGCGACGCATTTTCCGCAGGCCGTACATTTTTTTTCATCTACCTGCGGCAGGCAGTCTTCTCCCATTGTAATAGCCCCGAAGGGGCAAACCGCAACACAGTTTCCGTAGCCGATACAGCCGTACGCGCAGGCCTTAGGGCCGCCTAATACCGCGTTTGCGGCAATGCAGTCCTTGATTCCTGAGTAGAACATTTTGTTTTTAACGCGCTTACAGCCGCCGTGGCAGAGTAAAACCGCTAATTTCTTGAGTTTGGCTTTTGCTTCTTTCCCGAGAATGCTTGCGATCTCTTTGCGCGATTCTTCCTGCGAAACAGCGCACTTATCAACGGTGCAAGTACCCTGTATCAGGCCTTCGGCAAATCCCATGCATCCGGGCATCCCGCATGCCCCGCAGTTCGCCCCGGGAAGCCGGGCATAAATCTTTTCCAGCCGCGGGTCGCTTACCACGCAGAATTTCTTTGATGCTGCCGCTAATCCGATCCCGAAAATAATCCCTAAACCGGTAACTGTTAAAATCGCAGCTATAATATTCATTTTTAGAAGCGAAAGCCGTTAAATCCCATGAATGCCAGGCTCATAAGAGAGGCAATAATGAAAGCTAACGGCACATCTTTAAAAGGTTTGGGGACATCGGTCAGCTCCAGGCGTTCTCTGATCCCGGACATCAGGATCATCGCCAATAAAAAGCCGATCCCGGCAAAGAATCCCTGCGCAGCGCTGAACCAAAAACTTTCTTGAACGGTATATCCCTCTTGAAAAAAAGTTTCCGAATTCAAGACCGCTACCCCTAAGACCGCGCAGTTTACGGTAATAAGCGGTAGATAGATCCCAAACAAACGATATAACCCCGGAGAAGTCTTGCGCACGACCATTTCTACAAATTGAACGAAGCTTGCAATAACAAGTATAAATGAAATGGTCCTTAAATAAGTGATATTAAATGGGATCAGGAGGAATTTGTATATAAGCCACGTGATCATGCTGGATAACGTGGTGACGAACGTTACCGCGAGCCCCATGGAAATGGCCGGTTTGGTTTCTTTCGAGACGCCGATAAAAGCGCATAATCCTAAGAATTTTGAAAGGATAAAGTTGTTTATGAATACCATGGAGATCATCACAACCATGAACTTACTTACATCCATCACAGCCTACCTTTGTTATTTCTTTATTGGTCTTTCGTTTAATATGGTAATAATTGACAAGCCCGATCAATAATCCCAGTGTCAGTAACGCCCCCGGAGCCAGGATCATCATGGTAACCGGGGCAAAATCTTTAATGATAACCGATCCGAGCAGCCTTCCCGTACCTAAAAGTTCTCTGATGGCAGAAATGATGACGAGAGCTATGGTAAAGCCCGTTCCCATTCCCAGGGCGTCAAAAATTGAATGCAATACAGGGTTCTTACAGGCGAAAGCTTCCGCTCTGCCTAAGACAATGCAATTAACGACAATGAGGGGGACGAATATCCCCAGCGAAGCGTTGAGTGCCGGCAGGTATGCTTTCATCACCAGTTCATTAATCGTGACAAAAGTGGCGATAATAACTATATAGCAAGGGATACGGATCTCTTTGGGGATCATTTTGCGTATCGCAGAAATGATGATATTAGAACCAAGCAGGACAAAGGTTGCCGCGGCCCCCATGCCGAGTGCGTTAGAAACTGAAGTCGAAACCGCGAGTGTCGGGCATAATCCCAGGACTAAGCCGAACGTGGGATTTTCAATGATGATCCCTTTGGTAAATTCTTTGATTAATTTCTTCATGTTTTCTTATGCTGAAGGTATCCTGGTCCCGTATTTACGCGGCCGCAGATAACGGTCAATAAGCGGCGTAAAGGCATTCATGATCAGGATGGAATACGATACCCCTTCAGGATAGCCGCCGAACCTGCGTATGATAAAAGCTATTATCCCGCAGGATATCCCGAATACTAATTGCCCATTTCTGGTGATCGGAGTTGTTACGTAATCAGTGGCCATAAAAAAAGCTCCTAAAACCACTCCTCCCGATAGAATGCTGAATAAGAAATCTCCTTTAAAGAATCCGGCAGTTCCGAAAATCCAACTGAATCCTCCTAAGGTGAGGATGAACCCTAAAGGCGTCTGCCACCAGATATACCCCTTCCATAATAAATACGCCGCTCCGATCAGAAGGGCGATAATGCAGACTTCGCCGATGCATCCGCCGCGTTTGCCAATGAACATATCCCAGTAGGATATCCCTAATTGCGTTAAATCATTGAATTGCCCTTCTTTTAAAAGCATAAGAGGAGTAGCTTGAGTTACGGCATCAGGGCTCAGCGGCCTGGCAAAATCAGTCATTTGTTTCGGCCAGGATGCCAGCAGGAATGCCCGCGCCGCCAATGCGGGATTGAAAATATTAGCTCCTAATCCGCCAAATACCTGTTTGGCGATGGCGATGGCAAAGATGCCGCCGGCCAGCGGTACCCAGAAAGGGACGCTTGAAGAAAGGTTATATGCCAGGAGTATCCCGGTGAGCGCGGCGGAACCGTCTGAAATGGTGATCTTTTTATGGCTAAGCCTCTGAATGAGCGCTTCTGTTATAACACAGCTGAGTATGGAGATAATGATAACTTTGAGCGCGGGAAATCCGAAGAAGTATATTCCGGCAATACCCGCAGGCACCAATGCCAGGAATACCGACCACATGGTTTTAGAGACGGTTTCACGGCTGTGGATATGCGGCGAAGTAAAGACGTGCAGCTGGTTGACGGCTTCTGTAGTATTTTCTTGAGCGGGTTTATCGGGCACTCGGGATCTCTCCTGATAATTGATCGTTGAGTTCGGTTATTTTTGTTTTTATGGAATTAATTACTCCTCCGGAGGATATAGTCGCTCCGGTAATAGCCTGGATCTGGCCAAAAGTTGCCAGGGATTTCCCTGTAAATTGCCCTTTAAATGCCGGTTCTGTAATGCGCGTCCCTAAACCGGGGGTTTCATTCTGGGATAGTATTTTAATGCTGGTTATTTCCAGGTTAAGGTCCAATCCTGTTAAAGCTTCTATGGTAGAGGAATAGCCTTTGGTTTGCGTCTTGAGCACAAAACCGATGAGTTTGTTTGAGGGATCATAAGCGTTATAGTAATCGGTTGTTTCTCCTTGTTTATGCGGCTTGAACGTCGCGGCAGCGGGCACAACTTCTTTTAAACCGGCCTTTTCTTCAAGGTCTTTTTGTTCGTTGATCTTTGGCGCGGTAACGTTATTGACTACCGCTAATACCCCGCTGGCTAAAAAACAGATGAATCCCAAAATAAATCCGAATCGTATCATTTCTTTCATTTGGGTATCCTTATTTTAGACGTTTTGATCGTTTGCACGATATTTCTTTTTTGCGGGCAGACATAATTACAGAGCCCGCATTCCATGCATTCAAGGCATCCGTAGCTTTTTGCCAGGTCCCATTTTTCTTTTTCACCGGCCATGCTCATCAAGCAGGGCATTAATCCCAGAGGGCAATATTCCACGCAGCGGCCGCAACGGATACAGGTATTCTCTTGGGACTCTTTGACTTGCGCCTCTGATAAAAGAAGGATGCCGTTGGTATTCTTAATGACCGGAACATCCTGGCTATATTGGGCAAGCCCCATCATCGGCCCCCCGAAAATGATCTGTTGGGGTGGCTTGATCAATGGGCCGCATTGCGCGATCAAGTCTTTGACCGGCGTGCCTAAGCGGACCAGGAGGTTGCCGGGATTCTGCAGGCAATCCCCGCTTATGGTCATGACCCGTTCATATAAAGGCTTCCTTAAATAGAGAGCTTCATAGATGGCGTAGATGGTCGCGACATTTTGCACTACAACCCCGATATCAAAAGGGAATTTCCCCGTCGGCACCTGCCGCTTCACGACGCTTTGAATCAACTGCTTTTCTCCTCCTTGAGGATATTGGGATCTTAAAACATGCAGCTTAAAGCCTGTATCGACGAGGAGCTCTTTAAATATTTTTATGGCATGGGCTTTATTGTTTTCAATGGCAATATAAACATTCTTAGCCCCGAGGCACTTTTCAACTAAGCGTATACCTAAGATGATTTCCCGGGTTTTTTCCACCATTAACCGGTCGTCGCTGGTTAAGTATGGTTCGCATTCCGCGCCGTTAATGATCAGGCTGTCGATAGGCTTGGGGGGTGTCAATTTGATATGGGTAGGAAAGCTTGCTCCGCCTAAGCCGACGATCCCTGCTTCGAATACGGCCGTCCTGATCTGTTCCGGGGTCAAGGCGCCTATTTCGTCCGGCAGCCGGGGTGTCTGAGTTGCAACCGCTTTATCTGCCAGGTCGCTTTCAATAACGATAGCTTGGCAGCGCCCTAAAAGCGGATGCGGCCATTCTTTGATCGCCGTAACCTCACCTGATATAGGCGCGTGTAGGGGGGAGTATACTCCGGCATTTGCCGCGGCGACGCGCTGGCCTTTTAATACGGTATCTCCAAGAGCGACTTCCGGAGAACAGATTTTACCTATATGCTGGCTTAACGGCAGGTAAACACGCGCGGGCAGAGAAGATCCCCGTATCGTTTTATGCTCGGTTTGAGATTTATGTTCGGATAATTTAATCATGATATTCTTTCATTATTTTTATTATATCATATTTCCCCTTTTTAGGAAATACCATTGAGCCAGGGGATTCGCCTGTTAAGGATGAGATTGATTATCCCGATGATACTGATAATGCTTCCTACAAAGACAAGAATATATAACGGCGGGATCTTTTCCGCGAGGATGCTGCTTAAAAACATGAATAATAAGAATCCCAGGTGCATGATGATCTCTAATGAGCTGAATATCTTTCCCAGCATATGATTTTGGCTTACTTTATGAATAATGGTGTTTGTAGCTATCATGATCGGGGCAATGCTCAGCCCTAAAATCAATGAAAGCGTAGCGGCGACTGAGAAAAAGGGGTAACGGTTGATCCCTAATGCAAAGAGTATGACCATAAGCCCGCTTAAGATCAAAGCGGAAAAGATCGTTTTATAATGAGAGATCTTGTGGCCGAACCGGCCGTAGGCAAGAGAGCCGAGGAATAATCCGATCCCCAGGAACATGATCAAAAGGCCCAGGTCTTTTGTCGCTGAATGGAGAGTTTCCTGGACAAAAACAATGATGACGACATACACCGCTCCCAGCGCGGCCCATAAAATAAACATGATGCCCGCGGTGAAGCGGATATCCTTTTCTTTTATAAAGTAGAGGATGCCGTCTTTAATTTCGTGCAATACCGATTTCCTGATATGCAGCAGCGCAGTATCGCCTGTTTTCCTGGAAGCGGAGCCTCCGCCGTGTTTTTTCACAATGGCAAAGATCAAGAGCCCTGAGACCAGGAAGCTCAAGGAATCTAAATAAAAACCGCTTTTTGCCCCAAGCCATTCAACGATAACACCGCTGATCCCGAATCCCAGGATCGCCGCGATCATGCCGGTCGTATTGATCAGGGAGTTGGCAATTAAGAGGTCTTTTTCCTCAACGACCTCCGGTATGACGGACAGTTTCGCCGGTACAAAAAAACGCCCTATGGAGAAGATAATGAATATAATACAGTAGATCCAGCTCAAATTTCTACTATAAAAAAGGAAGGCGGGAATGGTTACCACTAATGCCGCTCGTATAAAATCGCAAAAGTACATGGTTTTACGCCTGTTCCAACGGTCAACGTATACGCCGGCAAGCGGGCCGATCAAAAACACCGGCAAAATAGTGAAAGAAAGGGTTTTGGCTATTTCAAAAGAAGATCCGGGCGTTCGTAAATAGACAAAGGCGATCAATGCCATTTGTCCAAGCCTGTCGCCTAATTGAGAGATGATCTGTCCCATCCATAAGAGAAAGAAATTACGGTTGCTGAGTATATGGGTGAATTTTGCCATGTTGAATACGCGGATAGGTAGAAAAAAGCTGGCGAGAGGAATTGAACCTCCGACCCGCGCTTTACGAAAGCGCTGCTCTACCAACTGAGCTACGCCAGCGATTTTAATAATTATACCAATTTTTTCATAATAGTCAACCTTTGGCTGCGGGAAAGCTTGAGCTTCGGCTTTCCGGGTGCCCCAGAACACCAGTGCCCCAGCCGCCAGTGTCCCAGCGTTTTAGTCATAAGTCACAGGTCTTATGTCGCAAGTCACAAGTAGTTCATGGACTGTTGACTATTTGCGACATGCGACCTGTGGCCTGAGACCTGTGTCTTGTGACCGTAGGCCATAGATTAACTTGCGGATTTAAGGGTATATGACAAAAAGAGGCAAGGCTAGGGCTTAAATAGGGTTAAGTTATTTTTAATGTTTTTAGTAACGAAAACTCAACGGTATTGCTTATTAGTCAGGCATTTACAAAAAAATCAATAGCTTACTTATTAAAAACACTTGACTTAAGGTGCTATTGGTAGTATAAATAAATCCAATAATAATTTTTTTTCTAGAGCCACGGGGAAAGGCATTGACATGAAGTTCAATAATTTTCAGAAAGAGGAATTTTCGGAAAAAGAAAAACGAAATATTGATATTTTTGAAATCCTGCGCAGGCTCGGGCCTATCAGCCGGCCGGAAATCTCTAAGGAGATCGGCATAAACGTAGTAACCATATCTAATTATATCGATGAATTCATAAAATATAATCTCGTGTATGAAAAAGAATTGGACCGCTCTGAAGGCGGCAGGCGCCCGACACTCCTGGACCTGAATCCTCAGGGCGGCTATGTCATCGGCGTAGGCTTAAACCTTATGAATATTGTCGGCGTCTTGATAGACTTGAAAGGCAATATTATTACTAAAACGCAGATCGCCCGCCCCCGTCCATCGGTAAAAGAGATCACGGAATGCCTCTTGCAGATCATTCGCGAGATCATCAGGCGTTCTAAAGAATATACCTCGCAGATCAAAGGGATCGGCATCGGCATCGCCGGGTTGATCAATAAAAAAGACGGTTCGATCCATTGGCCGCAAAAGATGGATCATTATTATACGTATGCGTCGGTTGATTTACCGTTAAAAGATTTGATCGAGCGGGAATTCAATCTTCCGGCGATGATAGAGAATGACGCCACGAGCGCCTGTTTCGGGGAATATTGGCTGGGTTCGGGGTTCGGCCTCAAGAATGTCGTTTACATGTTTTCAGGCGTCGGCTGCGGGATGATGGTTAACGGCGAGATTTATCGGGGCACCCAGGGGTATGCAGGCGAGGTGTCTATTTATAATTATAAGGAACAAGATGCGTTTAATTGCAATTTAGGTAACAGCTGTTTCATGAAGCGGTGGGAAATAGACCTGGGTATCGTTGAAGATGTAAAGTCTTTGATGAATAAAGATAAGCAGGGGGCTGAAAGGTTCCTGAAATTGACTTCGGCTACGCTTGATAATGTGGATTTAAAGAGCGTTTTTATCGCTGCCCGCGCTAAAGACCCGATCGCCTGTTCCGCTTTAGACCTGGCCGCCAAACGCCTGGGGATCAGGATCGCCTCTATTGTTAATTTCCTGAATCCTGAGATGGTTGTTATCGGCGGCGGTTTAGAAGAGGCGGGAGACGACTTCCTTAATAAGGTTACTTCAACGGTCAAGGAATGGGCGTTCAGGGAGATTGTTGAGGACCTGAAGATCGTTTATTCGCAATTGAGGGAGAACTCCGTTGCCTTGGGTTCCGCAAGCCTGGTTATGCAGCGGGTGTTCGCGAAATTATAAATGTTGAAAGAGTCGGTTAGTATCGTCCCCCTATCAGTTCGACTCGGTTAGAGTAAAGAAAACACGGATTCTCGGTTTTATTTATTTTACTAAGGAGGAATGAATGCTGCAAAAAACAAAGGTGATACTTATTGCTCTGGCAGCTTTTTTAGTGATCAGTGTTTTTGTGAATCTACAAACGATGCGTTCACAAAAGATCACCGAAGATGAGCTTAACAGCGCCAAGAAAGAAAATGCAGCATTAAATAAACAGGTTGATGACTTAAGCCAAAGGATCAGCGGCTTGGAACAGAAAAACCGCTCTTTGGGCAATGATGTCGACAGGGTGAATAAAGAAAAAGAGACGATTAATAAGAGATATGAATTGTTGAGCATTGAAAAAGAAGATTTGATGAAGAAGCTGGCAAAGGCCGCCGCTGAGAAACCGGAAGTTAAAAAACAGGAAGTACCCCAGCAGTCGGCTGTTTCAGGCGCCGGGGATTCATATTGGGCTGGAGTTTTAAAGGCCAAGGCGGCTTTAGAGCTTCAGATGGAAACAGTCCGTATAGAATTGAAAAAGGTCCAGATCAGTAATGAGCAATTGCTGCGCGAAAAGAACAATATGAATTTTGATATTAAAGACCTGAACCGCAAGAACCAGGAGTTGAAGCAGCAGTTGGATTATAATCAAAAGGTCACGGATAGTTTAACGCAGGAGATGGTAAGGGAAAAGAACGAGAAAATGGTTATTACCAATGAGGCTAAAGTCATTAAGAGCGAGAATTTAACTTTGCGCCGGCAGTTGAAATCGTTAACCGATCATAAAATCGCCTTGGAAAGAAAGGTCGCTGATGTGCAGGAGAAGAGCCTTCTTTTGCAGGATAACTATAATAGATTGGAAAATACGGTAAAAGATAAGCTGAACCAGATCGATGACGTAAAGGAGCAGTTGGGGATAGGGGCATCATCGCCGGGAGCGATTGAAATCCAGAAATCCGTTCCAGAAGCCAAAGAGTCGGTAGAATTGCCTCCTATTATCGTGCGGCCTCAATCAGCGTTGGAATCGATGCCTTCCGCGTCTGCCGTTTCCCAAAAAGGCGAAGTCTTGCTGGTGAATAGGGAAAATAATTTCGTCATTGTTAATTTAGGGGAAGATTCAGGCATCAAGGTCGGAGATATCTTGAGCGTGTATCGGGAAGACAACGCGGTTGCCGTGCTGGAAGCTATCCAGATACGCAAGAATTTCTCCGCTTGCGACATAAAGCAGGAAAGTTCGTCGGTTAAAGTAGGCGATAGAGTCAAATAATCTGTTTATCCGGAAAAATCTTTACTATACATGGTACGCGGAAAAAAAGCACCTTCTTCTAATCAAGTTGTTTCCATCACCGATGTCGCTCGGGCAGCGGGAGTATCGATCAGTACTGTCTCCCGGGTGATCAATAACGCCCCCTGCGTTAAAGAAAGAAACCGCATTAAAGTCAAAGAAGCCGTTAAAAAATTTAAATTTCAGCCTTCGGTCTACGCGCAACGGCTGGCTTCAGGCAAAAGCAATGTCGTTGCCCTGGTCATGCCCCGCTATGAAGGCATCTTTTATTCATTCTACGCTTTGGAATTGATCCGCGGTATCGGTACGCTCTGCAGTATATTAAAACTGGACCTTTTGCTGCATTTGACCGACGCGCGTTCTCCCTTGAACCTGAAAGGTATCGGCGGGGTCATCTTTGCCGATGTGATCGGTAACCGGAATCAATTGGAAGAAGCGATCCTTGCTTCTATCCCCACTATCGTTATCAATAACCGCGTTGAGGACCTGGAGGTGAGCAGTATTTCCGTCGATAATGTAAAAGGAGCGGAGGACGCTGTTGATTATCTGGTAGGCTTAGGCCATCGTAAGATCGCTCATATCAGCGGAGACCTGATTACGCAGGCCGCTATTCAGCGCCTGGAAGGATATAAGCGCTCCCTTAAGAAAAACGATATCGCCTTCAATGAAAGCTATTGTATTAAGACAGACTATTCCCGCGGGCAGGCGCGCCTGGCGGCGGAAAAACTGCTTAAAATGGAGGAGCCTCCGACCGCGATCTTCATCTCGTCTGATTCCATGGCCCTTGAAGTAATGACGGTCGTTAAAGAATCGGGTAAACATGTGCCTGCTGATGTTTCGATCGTAGGCTTTGATGATAATCCTTCCGGGCTTTACGGTCCGGTCGCGTTAACTACCGTGCGGCAGCCTTTGATCAAAATGGCTGAAGAAAGCGTCAAGCGCCTTGATCAGATCATGTCAAAAAAGAAGACTAAGATAGAAAAGCTCGTGCTTCCCGCAGAATTGGTTGTCAGGGATTCTTGCCAGCCTCTTTAAACCCTCGTAATTTTGTCATCCGATCACCCGATCGCGAACGGATAATTGTAAGTCCGGTAATATAATACTACATATTGTGTTCTATCGCTCGCTGTATACTACATATTGTATTTTTTCTCTTGACAAGATACGTGGCGGTGTTATACTGATTTTTGAAGGAAGCGGTATTATTTAATAATCGCAAGAGATAGGAAAAGATATCCTATTAAAGCCGGAGGGAACATGGGGATAAAGCTTTCCGAGAATGCCTTAAAGGTATTAGAAAGAAGATATCTGAAAAGAGACCCGTCAGGAAAAGTCGTTGAAACTCCAGAGGAAATGTTTCACCGCGTGGCCAAGGCGATCGCTTCTGCCGATAAGGATTATGGCCAGGATGAGAAAGAAATCGCGAAATTGGAAAATGATTTCTATGCGATCATGTCTTCTTTGGAATTTGTTCCGAATTCCCCCTGTCTTATGAATGCCGGAAAGGACCTGGGGCAGTTGAGCGCCTGTTTTACGCTTCCTATCGAAGATGCGATGGAGTCGATCTTTGAAACGCTTAAATCTACCAGCCTCATCCATAAATCAGGCGGGGGAACCGGTTTTTCTTTTTCCCGCCTTCGCCCGAAGAATGCCGTGGTAAAAACAACCGGAGGCGTGGCTTCAGGGCCGATATCGTTTATGAAAGTTTATGACGCGGCGACTGAAGCCGTAAAGCAGGGAGGCACGCGCCGGGGCGCAAATATGGGTATTTTACGGGTCGACCATCCTGATATCCTCGAGTTTATAACCTGCAAAGAAAATAACAAGCTTATTACGAATTTCAATATCTCCGTCGCTATCACCGATGAGTTTATGGAAAGCCTGGAAGCCGGCAAACCCTTTGACCTTATGGACCCGCATACCAATAAGCCGGTCCAGAAAGTGCTCGCCAAAGAGGTGTTCGATTTGATCGTAAAACAGGCGCATAAGAACGGAGAGCCGGGTATTATCTTTATTGACCGTATTAATGAATATAATCCGACGCCGAAATTAGGGAAGATCGAAAGTACTAACCCCTGCGGTGAACAGCCGCTCCTGCCGTATGAAAGCTGCGATCTGGGTTCTATTAACCTGGACCGTATGTATAAAAAGAAAAATACCGGCTATGAGGTCGATTGGGCTAAATTAAGAGACGTTACCCGGCTTGCGGTGTATTTTCTTGATAACCTTATCGATGTCAATAAATTCCCCCTGCCGCAGATCGAGAAAGCGACTAAATTGACCCGTAAGATCGGTTTAGGGGTTATGGGCTGGGCAAGCCTGCTTATCCGCCTGGGTATTCCGTATAATAGCGATGAAGCAGTCGGGCTTGCGGAGAAATTGATGGCGTTTATCCTTGCCGAGTCGGTTAAGAAATCGCAGGAATTAGCCCGTGAAAAAGGCGTTTTCCCCGCGTATAAAGGAAGTACCTGGGAAAAAGAAGGTATTTCTATCCGTAACGCGACATTGACCACTATCGCTCCGACGGGAACGATCAGTATTATCGCCGGACCTTGTTCATCAGGGGTAGAACCGCTTTTTGCGATCGTCTATTACCGAAATGTTATGGATAACGATAAGCTGGTTGAAGTAGAGCCTTTGTTCGAAGAAGTTGCCCGTCAAAGAGGGTTTTACAGCCGGGAATTGATGGAAAAGATCGCTGAGACCGGTTCTTTGCATAATATCGAAGGCGTCCCGGAAGATGTTAAAGAATTATTTGTCACCGCGCATGATATCGCTCCTGAATGGCATGTTAAGATGCAGGCGGCATTCCAGAAATATACCCATAACGCGGTCTCAAAGACCATTAATTTTCCTCATGAGGCTTCACTTGATGATGTGCGTAAAGCTTACTTGTTGGCCTATACGTTAGACTGTAAAGGGATCACGGTCTACCGTGACAGAAGCAGGGAAGAGCAGGTCCTGAATATTTCATATAAACAGCCGGCGGTTGTTGTCCAGGAATCAAAGCTGGAGGTGGGCAAGATCGCTCCCCGGCCCCGTCCGGAGGTGATCACCGGTACGACTACAAAAGTATCTACCGGCTGCGGTAATTTATATGTGACGATCAATATTGATGAAGAAGGTAAGCCTTTCGAGCTTTTTACTCAGATGGGTAAAGCCGGCGGGTGCGCTGCGTCTCAACTTGAGGCGCTCGGGAGGCTGGTGTCGCTTGCGTTTCGTTCAGGAATAGAGGTTAAATCGATTATTGAGCAGTTGCGTAATATCCGCTGTCCTTCTCCTTCCTGGGAGAAAGGCCAAAGGATATTTTCCTGTTCCGATGCTATTGCCCGCGTAGTTGAACGAAGGCTGGTGAACGGCCACCTTCATGTTCATTCAACTCCCATGGAGATCGAAAGCAAGGCTATGAAGCATTCCTATACTGAAGAATCCCATGTTGATACGAAATCGCGCGGAGATATCGTTGGCGTCTGTCCTGATTGCGGAGGGGCGTTACGTCATGAAGAAGGTTGCGTGAAATGCCAGGCGTGCGGTTTTTCCAAATGTTAAATAAACTTTGATGTTAAATGAGCACAAAGGACAAGGCGACAGATGCCTTGTCCTTTGTGCTTTTGAGTATATTATCGGTACTCGATTGTAGGTTAGCGGTAATTATACTTGGCCGATAACACCCGGCCTTATTGGAAAGGCCGGTGCGCGCTTTCTGCGCAGCCGATCACCGATAACCTAATATCTAATACGTATCCCCTATGAAAAAGATCATCTACATCATTCTCGACGGCATCGCTGACCAGGCGCTTAAAGAATTAGAAAATAAAACTCCGCTTGAAGCGGCGCTCACTCCGCAGATGGACCGCCTTGCCCAAAAGGGAGTAACGGGCATGGTTTACCCTATGGGTAAGAATATTGTCCCGCAATCTGATACCGCGGTGATCAGTATTTTAGGTTATGATCACGAGCGCTATTATACCGGCAGGGGGCCTTTGGAAGCTTTTGCGGAAGGTGTACCGATGAGTGAGGGCAATTTAGCGTTACGGATGACCTTTGCCTGCGTTGACCCGGATGGCCGGACGTTAAAAGACCGCCGGGTCGGCAGGAACTTGACGGTTGACGAAGCCGGCGCTCTTGCTCAGGAGATCAATAGTAAAGTTTCTTTATCGAACGCGACATTTGAATTTAAACATACGGTCGGCCGTTGGGGCGTCCTGGTGATCCGCGGAATGCATTCAAAGTTATCGGGATGGATCACGAATACCGATCCTGCCTATGAGCGCGTCGGCAGCTTTAGCCGTCCCCGGGAAAAAGCGCTCCTTGCGGTCACTGATGCCGTCCCCATGGCAGGGCATGAGGGTTCTTTGGAAGCTCAAGAAGCAGCAAGCCTTTTGAATGAATTTACGCGAGAATCGCAGAAGGTCCTGATTGAATCGGCGATCAATAAAAAAAGAACGAACGCCAATATGCTGCCTGCGAATATTATTTTATCCCGGGATGCCGGCGATTGCCTCCCCCGGTTCCCCGATATTAATAGCAAGTATAAAATGAAATTCGGTTGTTTTGTTCAAATGCCGGTTGAGCGGGGGATCGCCCTTTTGACGGGAATGCAGATCATCGCGATGCCTTCTTCTACCGGCCATTTGGATGTGGATTATCAGATCTGGGCAAAAATAGCCCTCGATGCGCTCCAGCGTTATGACGGGATATATATTCATATTAAAGGGCCGGATGAAGCAGGCCACGACGGAGATCACGTAAGGAAAAAAGAAATTATTGAGTTGATTGATAAATTCTTTTTCTCTAACCTTATTCCCCACCTTAATCTCAAAGATTGTATTGTCGCGGTCACCGCAGATCACGCGACGCTTTGTTCCCGCCGGGCTCACTCGGATGACCCTGTGCCGATCTTGATCTCAGGAGCAAAGATCAAGCCTGACGGGGTGATGAGCTTCTCCGAGAAAGCCGCGCTCCTGGGGTCTTGCGGAGAAATGATGGGCATGGATATAATTTCTCTCCTGGTGAAGTACGCTCAGAAATAGCGCGTTAATGATAAAGGTTAAAGATTAAATATCAAATATCAAAGGAAGGTTAAAGTTTAAATAATAAATTCTAAAATTGATACTTTAATCTTTGAATTTCCTTTGTTATTTAGTCTTTATCCTTTAAACTTTACCGTAATCTAACTACCATTTTTTGAATGAAGGTAAGAGCAATGGATAATTACGATATTATTGTTGTTGGAGCCGGGCATGCGGGTATTGAAGCCGCGCTTGCCTGCGCGCGAATGCGGGCAAAGACGCTTATGGTTTCATTGAATGCCCGCACCATCGGCCTGATGAGCTGTAATCCTGCTATCGGCGGAGTGGGAAAAGGCCAGTTAGTGAAGGAAATCGACGCTTTAGGCGGCGCAATGGGAAAAGCTGCCGATGCCTGCGGGATCCAATTCAGGATACTGAATGCTTCCAAAGGCCCCGCGGTGCAGTCTTCGCGCGCGCAGATCGATATGGGACTTTATAATAACTACATGTGTTCGCTTGTTAAGGGACAGGAGCGTTTGACTGTTATAGAGGGAGAGGTTGTCCGCTTATTGGTCGAGGACGCGGTTGTTAAAGGAGTCCTTCTGGAGCCGCATGGGCCTATCTCCGCGCGGGCGGTTATTATTTGTCCCGGGACGTTCCTCAATGGACTGATCCACGTGGGCTTAACGCATGTTCGCGGCGGCAGGGTCGATGAAAAGGCAAGTGTTGAGCTGGCGGCGCATTTTCAAGAATTAGGTTTTAAGATATTACGCTTTAAAACCGGCACCTGTCCCCGGTTGGATAAGCGTTCGATTGATTTTTCCAAGTTAACGATCCAGCGCGGGGATGAGCTGCCAAGGCCATTTTCATTTTCTACCGCGGCAATAACGCAAAGGCAGGTCCCCTGTTATATTACTTATACCAATAAGAAAACCCACCAGATTATCAGGGATAACCTGGATAAATCGCCGTTATATGCCGGGATCATTAAAGCAACCGGCGTGCGCTATTGTCCTTCGATCGAGGATAAGGTCGTTAAATTCGAGGACCGCCTGCGCCATCAGGTTTTCCTGGAACCGCAAGGATATGAAAGCGATGCGGTTTATCCTAACGGATTATCTACCAGTTTACCGCAGGATGTGCAGCAAAAGATCGTACATTCTATCGAAGGTTTGGAAAAAGCGGAAGTTATCCGTTTCGGTTACGGGATAGAGCATTCGGTCATCGAAGCCACGCAGCTTTATCCAAGCCTGGAGACGAAATTGGTCAAGAACCTCTATCTTGCCGGCCAGATAAACGGTACTACCGGTTATGAGGAAGCGGCCGCGCAGGGGTTGATCGCCGGAATAAACGCGGCGTTACGGATAAAAAATAAAGAGCCGTTGGCACTTGACCGTTCTACCAGTTACATCGGAGTATTGCTTGACGATTTAACTACTAAAGGGACCCTGGAGCCTTACCGTATGTTTACCTCGCGCGTTGAATACCGCCTTATTGTGCGTGAAGATAATGCTGACCTGCGGCTTTGTGAGGCCGGTTACCGGGCAGGCTTGGTATCGAAAGAGCTGCGGGAGAAGACGCAAGAGAAGGCCGCGGCGATCAGCAGGGGGTATAAACTTTTGAAAGCTACTAACGTCAAGCCTTCCTTAGAGATCAATGCTCACTTGGAGCGTTTGAAGATACCCGCGATCAAGAAGGTTTTTACGTTGGAAGCGCTGCTCAAGCGGCCGCAAATAGATACAGAAAAGCTTAAAAGCTTCGGGCTTGATAAATTAGAAATACCAGAGAATGCTTTAAAACAAATAGAAATTGAGGTAAAATATAGTGGTTTTATTGAACGTCAGATATCGGAAGTAGAGAAATTCAAACATTTGGAAAAAATACTTCTGCCGCAAGACCTGGTTTTTACGAGTATTCCCGGCTTGTCGCGGGAGATCAGAGAAAAGCTTGCCGGATTTAAACCTTTGAATCTGGGACAGGCTTCCCGTATTTCCGGCGTGACTCCGGCGGCGATCTCCCTTTTGATGGTCTACTTGAAGAAATTCAGGGGGGAGAAAAATAACCCATGAAGAAAATAAAGGATCATTATTCCCAGCTTAAGAAATTCTCTTTAGAGAAAGGCTTCGATCTCTTCGGCGTTGCCGATATTACTCAGGCAAAGCGCGAATTCGCTCTTTCTCAGGAAGTGATCAAGGGAATGGACCGGGCGGTAAGTGTCGCGGTCAGGCTTTCTTCAGGGGTCTTGGAAGAGATCGTCGATGCTCCCACGCGGCTGTATTTTCATCATTATCGCTGCGCCAATAATTTTCTTGATCAATCGGCATTTCAGCTGAGCCAGTATATCCAAAGAAAAGGCTATAGGGCGCTGCCGATCCCCGCCTCACAAATAGTCGATTGGCAGAAGCAATCTGCGCACCTCTCGCATAAAAAAGTTGCGCTCCTGGCCGGTTTAGGCTGGTTGGGGAGAAATAACCTGGTAGTCAATAAAAAGCTGGGGGCTCAATTACGGCTGGCGACTATTTTGACCGATATGCCGCTTAAGGCCGATAAACCTTTGACGGATACCTGCGGGAGCTGCAGGAGTTGCGTCGCGGCCTGCCCTGCCGGGGCGATCAAAGAAGAGGTCATTGATTTTGAGCATTTGAGATGTTTTGAGAAATTAAAGGATTTCCAGAAACAAAGATTAGTGGACCAGTTTATTTGCGGGGTTTGTGTCACTCACTGTAAAGGAAAATAGCTGATGTATTTATTTCTTGTTTTTCTGGTTTTGTTGATGGGAGTGGCGGTTGGCTGGTCGATCGGAGCTAATGACGCGGCGAATTCCCTGGGAACCGCAGTCGGTTCACGGGTTTTAAGTTTAAGACAAGCGATCATTTTAATCGTGCTTTTTGGCTTCCTTGGAGCTTCCCTGCAGGGCTCATACGTAACGCATACCATTGGAAAAGGGATCGTGCCCATCGATAAATTAGATAAAACCATGTCTTTATATGTGGCGATGGTTGCTATGTTTTCTGCCTGCTTCTGGGTGGTATTAGCGACTTACCGGAAAATACCGATTTCAACAAGCCATTCCATTGTCGGAGCGGTGGCAGGGGCGGGGTTAGCGATCCATGCGCCGGTTAAATGGAAGATAATGCTGGATATATTTATGTGCTGGATCTTTACGCCTCTCGGTGCCGCTATTTTAGGGTATGTGTTTTACCTTATTCTTAAACAAATCGCTCATCGGATTATTCCTGCGCGTTATTTTCGCGTGAGCGTCGCGGTCCTGGTCATTTTGAGCGGTTGTTATGTCGCCTATACCTGGGGCGCCAATGATGTTGCTAATGCTACCGGTGTTATCGCGGGAGCGGGGATACTTTCCCCTCAAATGAGCGTTGTTTTCGGCGGCCTGGCAATCGTCCTCGGTATCATGACCTGGGGTTACAAGGTCATTGAAACCATAGGTTCCGATATTACGCATCTCCTGCCGCTTATGGCCTTCGCGACGCAATTAGCCAGCGCTATTAATGTCCATGTGTATACCTTGTTTGGTATCCCCGTATCAACGAGCCATTCTATCGTCGGTGCGATATTCGGCGTGGGCCTGGTTAAGGGAGTTAAGGTGATGAATCTACGGATCATGCGTGAGATTATCATCTGTTGGCTGGCGACACCGTTTATTTCCGGGATTGTCGGCTTTATCGTCTTAAAAATAATTGTAATGTGCGTAAAAGCTTAAAGGAGGTTGAACATGAAAGAAGTCCGTAATATCCTCGGGTGGTTAGGTATGGCAGAGGAGCAGTCTATTCTACAAGACGCTCAAAAACACGTTGATGAGACTTTTAAATGCGTGACGTATTTTGCCGACGCGGTCAGCGCGTTCATCAAAGCTGATCTGGAGGCAAAAACAATCGCAATCGAAAAAGTCAGGGAGAGCGAGCATCAGGCTGACCTGCTGCGCACAAAAATGGTCAGCGAACTTTCCGAAAGCCTGCTTTTGGCCCCTGACCGGGAAGACCTGATGCATTTTGTGAAATCATTGGATAAGATCGCTGATTGGACTAACGGCTCAGCGCGCCTCTTGGGTTTTATTGAACAAAAGCTCCCCGATAATATCCTGAAAAATATAGCTTCCAGCACTGAATCGATTGTTTTTTCGATAACGAAGCTTAAAGACGCTATTCAGGCGGTCATAAAGAACGACTTGAAGAAGACGTTGCTTGATTGCGCGGATGTCGACCGTTTTGAGCATGAAGCAGATGACAAAAAGAAGACTTTGATCGAGTCGATCATTCATACCCAGCTTGAGCCGGCGACATTATTGCTTACCTATCAGCTGGCGGAATATCTTGAAGGCGTAACGGATAAGATCGAGGATGCCGCTGATTTCATTAAAGTCGTCGCGATAAAATCAAAATAGGCGCGTGTAATATTTTATGGGCGTGTTTCTTGCGCCGTTAAAGCATTATGAAAGAAAAGATCCTTATTGTCGACGATGAAAAAGATATCGTTCGCATGCTCGAGTACAACCTGAAAAAAGAGGGATTCAGGGTCCTCTCTACTTTTGATGGGGAATCAGCATTGAGCCTGGCCTGCCAGGAGCATCCCGATCTTATCATTTTGGATTTAATGCTGCCGGGAATAGACGGGTTTGAAGTCTGCCGTCAGCTTAAGAAAAAAGACGCTACCGCGGCGATCCCGCTTGTTATGGTGACCGCGAAAGGCCAGGAAACCGATAAGATCGTCGGTTTAGAGCTCGGCGCCGACGATTATGTCACTAAGCCTTTCAGCCTGAGAGAATTGACCGCCCGCATTAAAGCGGTATTACGCCGCGTGAAAGAAAAAGCATCTTCTCTGTCGTTGGTTACGGTCAAAGGTCTCAGCATGGATTTTTCACGGATCAAGGTAGAGGCTGACGGTAAGCCGGTTGAGCTTACTTCAAAGGAATTCGAGCTGCTTAAAACTCTCGTTGGCGCGCAGGGAAGGGTTTTATCGCGGGAGTACCTTTTAGATGCTATTTGGGGGTTTAACCATGCCTCTCTTATACAAACGCGCACTGTTGACGTGCATATCAGGACATTGCGCAAGAAACTCAAGAAACAGGCACAAAGGATCGTTACCGTGAAGAATTACGGGTACCGTTTCCTTTTCGATGAGGAATAAATCTTGATATTTTTCGCCGGCAGTCAAATTAAAGAAATTGTCAGTATCTTGCAAAAAGTCTTAGCCGGAGATCATCATGTCCGGATCCCCGCGTATTACGCCTCTGTTTCGATAAAGCAATTAGTGAGTGTTTTAAACGAGCTTCTTCAAAAGATAGAATTCCGGATCAACTCGCTTGAAAAAGAGAACGCTCAGCATCAGGCTATTTTGGGGAATATGGCAGAAGCGGTGATCGCGGTTGATAAAGATACCCGGGTCATTTCGGTTAATCCTTCGGCAGAGAGGATATTGAATATCCCCCGCCGGGAGATCGAGGGGAAATTATTCCTTGAGGCCTTTTCCAATAATGATGTCGCTGAGATCGTAACGGCTGCCTTAAGAAACGGAAAATTCCTTTCCAAAGAGCTGAGCGTCATCTGGCCCCTGCAAAAGATATTTCAGGTGAACGCGACGCCGTTATTTGAGAATAACTCGGTAAGCGGCTGTGTATTGGTCATTCACGATATCACCGAGATGAGGAAATTGGAGAAGATCCGTTCTGATTTTGTGGCAAATGTTTCGCATGAATTAAAGACCCCGCTTACCTCGATCAAGGGTTTTGTGGAGACGCTTTTAGAGGGGGCAATCGATGACAAAGAAGAAAGCCGGAATTTCTTAAAGATCGTTCAGGAGCACGCGGACCGTTTAGACAGGCTGACCAGCGACCTGTTGAGCCTCTCAAATCTGGAGTCTCACCCGGTAGAAATCAAGAAAGAAAAGATCGAGGTAAGAAAGCTCATAGAACAGATAGCTTCCGGGTTCAGCGTCCAGATAAAAAAGAGGTTTTTACGGTTGGAGAATAAAGTGCCGCATGAGCAACTTGTCTATGCGGATAAAAACAAGGTTGAACAGGTGTTTACCAATCTTATCGATAATGCTATTAAATTTAACCGTGAAAGCGGTTTAGTTGTGGTTTCCTCGTTAGCCCTGAATGGGTTTGTGAAGTTCCTCGTTAAGGATACCGGCAGCGGTATCCCTGAAAAAGACATCTCCCGTATCTTTGAACGTTTTTACCGCGTTGATAAAGGGCGTTCCCGGGAGCTCGGTGGAACCGGCCTTGGCCTTTCTATCGTTAAGCATATTGTTGAATTGCATGGCGGTAGTGTAGGCGTCGAAAGCACTGAAGGCCTGGGTTCAGAGTTCTGGTTTACCCTGAGCGTCTTATAACATTACCTGTTCATTAAGTCGAAGGGTTTACCCTGAGCGCCTTATAGTCTTACGTGTCAATTAAGTCGAAGGGTTTACCCTGAGCGCCTTATAGTCTTACGTGTCAATTAAGTCGAAGGGTTTACCCTGAGCGTCTTATAACATTACCTGTTCATTAAGTCGAAGGGTTTACCCTGAGCGCCTGATAGTCTTACGTGTCAATTAAGTCGAAGGGTTTACCCTGAGCTTGTCGAGGGGGGACCTGCTACTTTAATATTGGTAGTTAGGAAAGGGTAAAGAAGTTAGTTTAGTAGTTGGGTAAAGGAGTTTGGTTTAAAACAATAAATAGTAAGATAAGTCTAAAGTCTAAAGGATAAATAACAAAGGAAGATTAAAGGTCTAAGGTTCAAGATTCCTGCCTGCAGTCAGGTAATTTTAAAATTTAACCTTTATTCTTTGAATTTCCTTTGTTATTTAGACTTTAACCTTTATCATTAACGTTCAATAACCCATCTCCTTAACCTAACAACCAAACTAACATCTTAACCTTAACCACACCCTATAACTGTGGACCATCGACCGTGGACCATGGACTACGTGTGTCCTGTGTCTTGTGTCATGTGTCTGTATTCCCCGATCACCCGATCCCCTAGTCTCGGATTACCAGTTTTCCCGGATATCCCTGTACTGAATTTCTTGTGAACACCCCCTCGATAATACTCCAAAACTTTACATAGATTTAACATGGCCCTCACATGGATATAATATGGGAAGTGTATAGTATTCTCTATAAGGAAAAGGAGGAAATATGATCAAGAAATTCTTGTTTGTAGTAGCATTGTTCTTGGGAGTAACGCCTGTTTTCGCCGCTTCAGGAAAGAATTCACTACAGATTAAAGGTTCGGATACCATGGTGAATTTGGGTCAGGCTTGGGCGGAAAGATTCATGGAGAATCATCCGGAAGAGTTTATCGCGGTTACCGGCGGAGGTTCAGGCACGGGGATCGCCAGTCTTCTGAGTAATTCTTGTGATATCGCGATGAGTTCGCGCAATATTAAAAATAAAGAAATAGACCTTGCGGCTAAAAAAGGAATTGCTCCGTATGAAATTAAGGCCGCGTTGGATGGGCTGGCAGTGGTAGTAAATCCGGGGAATCCGGTTTGTAATTTGACGCTTGAGCAGCTCGCGCAGATCTTTACCGGTAAAATAACTAATTGGAAGGAATTGGGAGGGATTGACCAGAAGATCGTGCTCCTGTCCCGGGAAGTAAATTCCGGCACCCATGTTTATTTTAAAGAGCATGTGTTGCGTAAGAATGATCCCGGCTCCAAAGAAGAATTCGCGCCTTCCGCGCTCATGCTTTCTTCTTCTCAGGCGATTGCCGATGAAGTAACTCAGAACCTTTCCGCGATCGGTTATTATGGCATGGGGTATATTTCTTCAAAGCAAAAACCCATCGCGGTAGCCAAAGATGGTTCGGCAGCTTTTTTCTCTCCCACCATTGAAAACGTAATGACGGGGGCATATCCTATTTCGCGCCCGTTATTTTTATATACCAATGCCGCGCCTCAGGGGCCGGTTAAGAGCTTTGTTGATTTTATACTCTCTCAGGAAGGGCAGTCTATCGTTAAGGAGACTGATTTTGTGCCGGTTCAATGATCATGCGTAAATTCAAAGAATTCATCATTGAGAAGTTGATCTTTTGCTGCGGGATCGCGGTGATCTTCTTTGTCGCGCTTATCTTCTTGTTTTTGCTGAAAGAGGGGCTGGCGTTATTTAAAATAGTCAGCATTCCATCGTTTTTGTTCGGCAAGAACTGGTACCCGATTTCTGAGCCGCCCCAATTAGGTATCCTGCCTTTGATCCTGGGGTCGCTCTATGTTACCGTGGGCGCTGCGATCATTTCCATCCCCATCGGCGTTGCCTGCGCCGTTTATATCGCGGAAGTCGCGCCTCAGAATATTAAAGAGCTCTTAAAATCAGGGATTGAGCTTTTGGCGGCAATTCCCAGCGTTGTCCTTGGTTTTATCGGTATGGTGACCCTGGTCCCCTGGGTCAAGCACGCCTTTGGTTTGCCTACCGGGTTGACAGCCGTTTCAGGATCGATCATCCTTGCTTTTATGGCTATGCCGACGATTGTTTCTATCGCGGAAGATGCGCTTTATTCAGTGCCCCGGGCATATAAAGAAGGCGCCTTGGCGCTGGGTGCCACGCATTGGCAGGCTATTTATCGCGTTATCCTGCCTGCGGCGTCTTCCGGTATCCTGGCGGCGGTCATGCTGGGGATAGGACGAGTGATCGGTGAAACAATGGCCGTGATGATGATCACCGGTAATTCCGCGGTTATTCCGTCTTCGATCCTGCAGCCGGTGCGCACCTTGACCGCGACCATTGCCGCGGAAATGGGCGAAGCGGTTGTCGGCAGCGAGCATTATTTCGCTTTATTCGCCATAGGTATCGTATTATTTTTGATCAGCTTTGCGGTCAATGTCACCGCGGATATATTCTTGCATAAGAAGCGATGAGACGAAACCCTCAAAAAACCCAGAGTATCGCGTTTTTCTTTTTATTCCTGGCTACTTTTTTAGTCGTTCTGCCTGTCGGTTTGATCGTTTTAGTTATTATCCAAAAGGGCTTACCGGCGATCAATTGGCAATTCTTGAGCGATATCCCTCGGCAAGGGATGCGCGCCGGAGGGATATTCCCCGCGATTGTCGGTACTTTATATTTAGTGTCAGGAGCGATTATTTTTGCCCTTCCGATAGGGCTTTTGGCGGCTGTCTATTTAAGCGAATATTCCAAAGATACTCTTTTGACCAGGATGATCAAATTGGCAATTGTGAACCTGGCAGGGGTCCCTTCAGTTGTGTATGGGCTTTTTGGCCTGGCGCTTTTTGTCGTTTTCCTGAAATTCGGGGCATCTATTCTTTCCGGGTCATTGACGCTGGGGATCATGATCCTGCCGATCATTATCACGACTTCGCGCGAAGCTTTGGAGAGCGTCCCGTATTCGTTTCGCGAAGTAAGCCTTTCTTTAGGCGCCAGTAAATGGCAGACCATTCGTCATATTGTCCTGCCGAACGCGATCCCCGGTATTTTAACGGGTACGATCCTGGGGTTAGGGAGAGCTGCCGGTGAAACAGCGCCTATTCTTTTTACGGTCGCGGCTTTTTATCTGCCGCGACTGCCGGGATCGGTCTTTGACCAGGCAATGGCATTGCCGTATCATCTTTACGTAATCTCAACGCAGGTGCCTAACGTCGATGAAAAGACCCGCTATGGCACCGCGCTGGTCTTGTTGACGCTGGTGTTATTTATGAATTTAGTAGCTATCGTTATACGGTATCAGTTCAGAAAGAAAAAGAAATGGTAAAATTCAATATTGAGGGGCTCCATATCTGGTTCGGGGAAGTGCAAGCGATCAATAATGTCCGCATGGATATACAGACCAGGGAGATTTTAAGCGTGATCGGCCCTGCTAACAGCGGTAAGACCACATTTTTACGCATGCTTAACCGGCTCAATGAATTGCAGGCGCATTTCCGCATGGAAGGGACGGTTTCTTTCGATAAAAAGAATATTCGGGACATGGATCTGGAGCTTTTACGCAAGAAGGTCGGAATGGTTTTCGCGATGCCTATGCCGCTGCCGTTATCGATATATGATAATGTGGCGTACGGTGCGCGGATGCATAACATACGGGAAAAAAAGAAATTAGACGGGCTTGTGGAAGGGGCTTTGCGGCAGGCCTATATTTGGGATGAAGTTAAAGACAGGCTTTCTCTTTCAGCATTTAAGTTGTCCGGGGGACAGCAGCAACGCCTTTGTATCGCCCGCACCCTGGCAGTCGGGCCCGAAGTCATTTTGTTCGATGAGCCTTGTTCCGGGCTGGATCCGATATCAACGGCGAAAGTGGAAGAAACAATGCTTAAGCTTAAAGAGCAATACGCCATCGTTTTGGTGACGAATAATGTGAAGCAGGCCGCGCGGGTGGGGGATAGGACCGCTTTTTTCCTTTCGGGTGAGCTGATTGAAATAGATAAGACAGATAAGATCTTTACCGCGCCCAAGGATAAACGGACGGAAGATTATATCAGCGGTAAATTCGGATAATGGATCTATGGCTAAAATAATCACTCATGATCTCAATTTGTGGTACAGCGGTTTCCAGGCCTTAAAAAGCGTTTGCGTCAGCCTTCAGGAAAAAAAGATCACCGCTATTATCGGGCCGTCAGGCTGCGGTAAGTCTACGCTCTTACGGGTCTTTAACCGGATGAACGACCTCGTGGAAGGCGTTCGGATGGAGGGGCGCGTTTTGATCGACGGGAAGGATATCTTAGATCAAAAAACTGATTTAGTGGAGCTGCGTAAGAACGTTGGGATGGTTTTTCAAAGACCCAATCCTTTTCCTTTGAGCATTTTCGAGAATGTGGTGTTTGGTTTAAGGATACACGGCCTTAAGCAAACAAAAGAAAATTTGTACGAAGCGGTCGAGCAGAGCTTGCGTTCGGTGCTTTTATGGGATGAGTTAAAGGACAGGCTGCGCGCATCAGCTTTAAGCCTTTCTCTGGAACAAAAACAGCGGCTTTGTATCGCCCGGCTTATTGCCGTAAAGTCTGATCTTTTGTTGATGGATGAGCCGTGTTCTACGCTTGACCCGCAGGCAACCGCGCGGATCGAAGAGCTCATGCGTGAACTTAAAGATAAGTATACTATTGTTATTGTTACGCATAATATGCAGCAGGCTGCGCGTGTTTCTGACGATACGGGTTTTATGCTTTTAGGGGAGTTGGTGGAGTTCGGCAAGACTGAAAGTGTTTTTACCTCCCCGCAGGATAAGCGGACGGAAGAGTATATTACGGGAAGATACGGGTAGAGCTTCCTCAGGTGATGAGGGGATTTGGTCGCAGGTCACATGACACAAGACACAAGTAGTCGATGGTCCATAGTCCATGATCCACGGTCCATGAGAGACTGGAAAGTTACATCGTAAAAATACTGGGATGCTGGGGCACTGGCGACTGGGGCACCCGGAGCCGGGACTAAGGGATAAGGGAATCCAGACACATGACACAAGTATTCGATAGTCCATAGGGGGTATTAAATATAAAATTCGTTTTATCAGGCGATTTATGCTAAACTAATATATATTCAGGAGGAGTTATGCAGAGGCATTTTGACGACGAGTTAAAGGAGTTACATAAGGATATTCTAAAAATGGCCGCGTTGACGCAGGAATCTATCTATAAATCCATTGAGGCGTTAAAAAACCGCGATCAGCAGGCAGCCCGGGAGATCATCGGCCACGATAATTCTATCGATGAACTGGAGCTGGCGATCGATGAACGTTGTATCGACCTGATCGCGCGGTATCAGCCGATGGCAGGTGATTTACGGTTTATTGCTACCGCCATGAAGATCAATTCCGAGCTTGAACGTATTGCCGATCTGTCAGTTGATATCGCAGAACGAGTGCTTGAATTGGTCGATAAGCCTTTATTGAAACCATTAGTTGATATCCCGAAATTGTCGGTCATTGCCCAGAATATGGTGCATGATTCGATCGAGGCGTTTGTTAACAAGAATGTTGATTTGGCGAAAAAAGTGGTTTTGTCTGATTCAGAAGCGGATAAGCTGCGTAACCTGGTCCAGGATGAATTGATCAATGATTATATGGCGCGTGATGCGAAAACCGCTGACCGGGCGGTTCCTCTTCTATTGATAGCCCGGCATCTTGAGCGTATCTGCGACCACGCGACCAATATCTCCGAAGATGTGGTCTATCTGGTTGAAGCAAGAGTGGTAAAACACCATCCCGAAGCGCTGTAGCAAGCAGGCGATTATCTCCTTGACCCTCTTTGAAATTATGCTATGATTAATATTTAGAAAACTCCAAAAGATGTGCTTTTCTCAGAATAAGGCATAAAGCTGGTAAGGCGCTTTCCTTTCGCATAATTTTTCTATCCAATTACCGTATGAAAGAGAGAATTGTTGCCTGGATCAAGAAACAAGTACGTCTTGCACGGGTAAAAGGCATTGTGATGGGGTTAAGCGGCGGGATCGATTCCAGTGTAATTGCCGCTTTAGCCAAACAAGCTGTTGGGGCAAAGCGGCTTTTAGCTTTGGTCTTACCCTGCCATAGCCAGAAAGAAGACAGGGCGGATGCGCTCCTGGTCGCCCGGCAGCTGGGTATAAAGACGAAAGTCGTCGATTTGTCCGGTTTATACGATATGTTCCTGAAGTCCTTGCCCAGGGGGAATAAGCTGGCTTTGGCAAATTTGAAATCCCGGCTGCGTATGGTTGTTTTTTATTATTATGCCAACACCTTGAATTATCTGGTCTGCGGCACGGGTAATAAAAGTGAGCTTATGATCGGGTATTTTACCAAACATGGCGATGGAGCTACCGATATCCTTCCCCTTGGTGATCTATTGAAAAAAGATGTCCGCGTACTTGCGCGCGCGTTAGATATCCCCGAACGGGTGATTACCAAACCTCCGACTGCTGGCCTCTGGCCCGGCCAGACCGATGAAGACGAGATGGGGGTCACTTATTCTGAATTGGATGAGATATTAGAGCGTTTGGAAAAGAAACAGGTCCCGGTTGTTGCAAAGAAGAAAGTCGACAAGATCAAAAAGATGATCGCTCGCTCTGAGCATAAGAGGCAGGGGCCGAAGATCTGTTATCGACGAAACGGAGGGATATAGTATGGATGAGATATTGGAAATATTAGAAAAAGACGCGCGTTTAAGCGTCAATGAGATCGCTACCATGCTTAGGAAGAAACCGGCTGACGTTAAGAAGGCGGTCTTAAAGTATGAAAAAGAAGGCATTATCCTGAGGTATAAGACTATCATTAATAAGGAATTGGTCAGGGACCCCGATACAACGGTCCGCGCTTTGATCGAGGTGGATATTACTCCTCAGAAGGACGTGGGTTTTGATAAGATCGCCGAACGGATATATTCCTTCCCTGAAGTCTCCAGCTGTTATTTGGTCTCAGGTACGTATGACCTGCTGTTGATCGTTGAGGGCAAAGATATGCATACCGTCTCTAATTTTGTGGCGGAGAAGTTGGCGCCGATGGTAAATGTGAAAGGCACATCGACCCACTTTTTAATGAAGAAATACAAAGAAGACGGGGTAATTCTAAAACATAAAGAAGATCATGCGCGGATAGCAATATCGTATTGATCATAACGGGCAAGAGAGAAGAGTCATGAACGATAGGATCGCTCACATAGTCAAGGAAATGCAGCCTTCGGGAATACGGGTTTTTTTTGACCTGGTTCTGGGGATGAAAGATGTGATCTCCCTGGGAGTGGGTGAGCCTGATTTTGTCACTCCCTGGCCGATACGGGAGGCGGGTATTTATTCTCTTGAACAGGGGTTTACATCGTATACCTCTAACAAAGGGTTATATAAGCTGCGTTTGGGTATCAGCCGGTATTTAAAAAATAAGTTTCATCTGGACTATTGCCCTGATGAAGAGATCTTGATCACGGTGGGAGTCAGCGAAGGAATGGACCTGATCTTGCGGGCGATCACTAACCCCGGGGATAAGGTTTTGGTCCCGATCCCCAGTTATGTCTCTTACGGGCCGATGACCGAGTTGGCAGGAGGCATCCCGGTTTATATCGATACTGAAAAACAAAAGTTTAAATTAACGCCGGCTGATTTAGAGAAGAATATCGACCGTAAGACTAAAGCGATCATTTTTAATTATCCCGCAAACCCGACCGGTGTTTCTTATACGCATAAAGAGCTCTCAGAGATCAATAAGGTCCTCTTAAAGCATAATGTTTTGTGCATTTCGGATGAAATATACGGCGATTTGACCTATGATTTCGAGCATACGTCTTTTGCGAGCCTCCCCCGCGCGAAAGATAATACGGTTTATCTCGACGGATTCTCGAAAAGCTACGCGATGACCGGCTGGAGGGTCGGCTTTGCCTGCGGCCCGAAAGAGATCATCGCCGCGATGACCAAAATACATCAATATACGATCATGTGCGTGCCGATCACTTCCCAGATGGCGGCGTATGAGGCTTTGCAAAGCGGCAGGAAGCCGGTAGAGGAGATGAAGCGGGAGTACCGCAGGAGAAGGGAATTTATTGTGGATGCGCTCAATCAATTAGGCCTGCCGTGCATGATGCCTCAGGGGGCCTTTTACGCCTTTGCATCTATTAAGAAAACAGGCATGAGTTCAATTGATTTCGCGCAAGCATTGTTAAAAAACCAGAAAGTCGCGGTTGTCCCCGGTAACGCTTTCGGAAAATCGGGCGAAGGATACGTCAGGATGTCTTATGCTTCAAGCCTGGATAATCTCAAAGAAGCGGTTAACAGGATCTCGTTATTCTTGCGAAGGGAAACCAAACATGGCTAAAGCGGTTAAAATTGTAAAAAAGAAAGAGAATTACCAGGTATATGTTAAACAGATCGAGGCGCTTTCAAAGGTGGCCAATCTGCTCACCAGCGGCTTATATATGGATGAGTTGCTTCGTTTGATCGTGCAGGTAACCGCCGAGATCATGAATTCTAAAATTTCTTCGCTTATGCTGCTTGACCCGGAAAAAAAAGAATTAGTAGTGCGGGCAACGCAGTCTATATCGGAGGCCTATAATAAGAAGCCGAATGTTAAGCTGGGAGAAGGCATCGCCGGTATAGCCGCACAGGAGAATAAAGCGGTGTTTGTCCTGGATGTCAAAGAAGACCCCCGGTACCTTAATGGCGATATCGCGGTTAAAGAAGGCCTTTGCTCCCTGGCGAGCGTGCCGTTAACAGTCAAGGGGAGGGTTATCGGGGTCTTGAACTGTTATACTTCCAAAAAGCACGTCTTTACCAAACACGAAGTGGATATTCTGACCGCGCTTGCTAATCAGGCTGCCGTGGCGATCGAGAATGCTGAACTGGATGTTCGCGCCCGCACCGCAGAAGAAGCTTTGACTACCAGGAAGCTCGTTGAACGCGCGAAGGATATTTTGTCCCAGGAAGCCAATATTTCTTCCGCGGAAGCATTCCGGCTGATCCAGAAGCAAAGTATGGATATGCGTAAGGGCATGCGAGAGATCGCTGAGGCGATCATTTTGGCAAAAGATATCAGAGGTAAAAGAGATTAAGCAATAAAGGCTTGACAAAAACAGCTTGTTTATTATAATAGTCTTGTACAGAGTTGACAGGTAAGACATAGAAGTCTTTTTGCAGCTTCGCAAAAAGATTTTTTTTTGCCCACGAGGCCACCAAACAATCAGATATGTTTGGGTGTTGAAACAAAAACTAAGGCGTTTTTTCCTCCAATGATTGGATGAAGGGCGCCTTTTTTCTTTATGGCTGAAAAAGAAGGACCCTATAAATTAATTAAGATCGCCGGCGTTGCCGCTTTTATCCCGCTCTTGTTGGCCTCTGGCCCGGTGGCCGGATATCTGGCAGGTGAATATTTCGTAAAGCAATTTAACGCAGGTGCGTGGGTGTATTATATTTGTATCGGCACGGGTTTTTTAGCCAGTTTAATAGAAATAATCAGGCTTGTTAAATTTGTGCTGTTGGTGGACAAGAAGCCTTGAAGCAGGTTGTAGGCACATGTCGCATGACACAAGACACCCCTCGACAAGCTCGGGGTAAACAGGTAGGCGTTAGTCCACGGTTGATGGTCTATGACCTATAGTGTTAGATTATGGTTAAGGTTAGGATATTTGTTTGGTTGTTGGGAAAGGTAGTTAGATCTTGAACCCAAACTACCTTTCCTAACTACTAAACTAACCGCCTTACCTTTACCCATACCCCATTTATAGAAATAATCAGAATAGCAGGGGAAATTAATATGGTAGAAGGTGCTGTTGTACAGCATGAATTACCCGATTTGTTGGCGTTGCTTGCGGAAAGGTTCAAGGGTAATCCATTTTTTGAAAATCTGTATGTCTGGGAACACGTTGTTTATTCGCTCTTTATTATGGCAGTGATCTCGGCAATCGCCTTTTATGGCGCGAGAAAGAATTCTTTGATCCCGGGGAGGCTGCAGAATGCCGTTGAGGTTTTAGCGGGAGGCTTAGATGATTTTGTCTGCGGGATCCTGGGGCCGAAAGGAAGAAAGTACACCCCTTTTATCGGGACGCTCTTTATCTATATACTTTTTATGAATCTTTCCGGTTTGGTGCCGTTCCTGAAGCCTTCGACGTCAAGCTGGTCAACGACCCTGGCGCTGGCGCTGTGTGTTTTCTTTTACGTTCAATATTCCGCGCTTAAAGAGTTAGGGGTACGGGGATATCTCGACCACCTGGCAGGAAGACCGCGCGGCGCCATCGCGTTCTCGATCGTTATTCCCTTATTAATGTTTTTTCTGCATCTGGCGGGAGAGTTGATTAAACCTCTCAGTTTATCGCTTCGTCTGCGCAGTAATATCTGGGGTGACGATGTTTTGTTATCGGTTTTGACGAATTTCGGCATGAAAGGGTTTCCCTTGTTGTTCTTTAATATGTTTTCATCGCTCTTAGCGGCGGTTGTCCAGGCAGTGGTTTTTTGCCTTTTAAGCACGATTTATTTTGCTGTTGTTTTAACCCATGAAGAGTAAGAAAAAAAAGGAGGAAGTATGGATCTGAAATTCGCACTTGCATTGAGCCTTCCCTTAGGATTAGGGGTAGCTGCGTTTGGGTCTGCGATAGGATTAGGAAAAGCTGTTTCTTCCGCGATGGATGCGATTGCCCGCCAGCCGGAAGCTTCAACGAAAATATTGATCAACATGACCATCGGATGCGCCTTTATCGAGGCGATCACTATTTATGCCCTGGTTTTTTCATTTGTATTATCGGGGAAATTTTAAACATTCTTATAAACTATGGAACTGCTAAAATTATTAAGCGGCAGTGAAATTGTCGCGCAGGTCTTAAGTTTCCTGCTTCTGCTTTTTGTCTTGCGCAGCTTTGCCTGGAAGAAGATATTAGCGCTTTTAGACCAGCGTAAGGAGCGTATCGCCGCGGAATTCAAGAATATAGAGGACACTAAGGTCGACATGGCGCGCATCAAAGCTGAATATGAAGCAAAGGTGAACGGGATTGAAGCTATCGCCAAGCTGCGCCTCCAGGAAGCGATCGTCGACGGTAGAAAGATCGTGGAAGATTCCAGGAAAAAAGCCTTCGAGCAAGCGCAGGAGATCATTACCAATGCCCAGGCGAGCGTTAAATATGAGCTTTCAAAGGCAAAACAGGAATTAAAGAAAGAAATTGTCGACCTGGCTATGAGCGCGGCGGAAAGTGTCATTCAAGAGAAGTTGACCGCGGAAGAAGATAAAAAGATCGTGGAAGATTTTCTTAAGCGAATGGATGATCTTTAGATGAAAGCTAATTTTAAAGACAGGATTGTCGTTAACAGGTACGCGGAAGCGTTCCTGGGTTATGCCAAGGAAGGGGCCCATCGCCTGCAGGCTGTCGATGATTTAAAGGGCCTTAAGGCCCTTATGAATAATAATCCTGATTTTTTTGAATTTCTGTGCAGCCTGGAGATCACCCTCAGTGAGAAATACGGTTTTATCGACGCTGTATTGGGTGATGCATTCCTGCCTGAAACAAAGCAATTCTTGAAACTTCTTTTAGAGAAAGGACGCATCGATAAGATCGCTGATATTATCGAATATGTCAGGGTGAAATATTCGCATTACGGAGAATCCGAGGTGCTCTTGCGGACGAGTTATTTGTTGGATTTAGATCTTATCAAGAGCATTGAGAAGAAATTAGAAGAGAAGTACGCGCGAAGGTTTAAGTTTTATATCGATCTTGACTCGACTCTGCTCGGCGGTGTGCAGATAATTATCGGAAATACCGTTATTGACGGTTCAGTACGCAGGCGCCTTGATGAACTTCGTGAGAAGCTCATGGCGGTAAAGGTATAATATGGCACTCAAACCGGAAGAAGTAACCTCGATCATTAAGAAAGAACTGGAAAAATACCGTTCCCGTTTAAGGGTCGAATCGATCGGGACGGTGATCCAGGTAGGCGATACTATTGCCCGGATTTACGGCCTTGACGATGTCATGATGGGGGAACTGGTTGAATTCTCCGATAATATCATGGGTATGGTTTTTAACCTTGAAGAAGATAGCGTCGGGGTAGTTGTTTTCGGCACGGACACCCCCGATAAGAACATTAAAGAGGGAGATATCGTTAAGCGTACCGGTAAGATCGTTTCAGTACCGGTGGGAGTTGCGTTGGTCGGCCGCGTGGTGAATGCGCTTGGCCGGCCTATTGACGGGAAAGGGCCTGTTGCGGCGGATAAATTCAGGCCGCTTGAAGCAGGGGCTCCGAATGTCGTCGAGCGCCAACCGGTGTTTGAGTCGCTGGAAACAGGGATCAAGGCGATCGACGCGATGACGCCTATCGGCCGCGGCCAGCGGGAATTGATCATCGCCGACCGGCAGACCGGCAAGACCTCTATCGCCATCGATACGATCATCAATCAAAAGAACAAAGGGGTGTATTGTATCTATGTCGCTATCGGACAGAAGCTTGCCAGTATCGTCGCTGTTGTTCAGCATCTGGAAAAATACGGCGCGATGTCTTATACGACGGTGGTGAGCGCTTCTTCGCGCGCATCGGCATCGCTGCAATATTTGGCGCCGTATTCCGGATGCGCGATCGCGGAAGAATTCATGTATTCCGGTAAGCACGCGCTTGTGGTCTATGATGACCTGTCAAAGCACGCGCAAGCTTACCGCCAGATCTCTCTTTTACTTCGCCGGCCGCCGGGCAGAGAAGCGTATCCCGGGGATATTTTTTATCTTCATTCCCGATTATTGGAGCGTTGCGCCAAACTTAATGATGAGTTAGGGGGAGGGTCTTCTACGGCAATCCCGATCATAGAAACTCAAGCCGGAGATATTACCAGCTATATCCCGACCAACGTCATTTCGATCACCGACGGTCAGATCTATTTGGAGAGCGATCTTTTTTACGCGGGCATCCGTCCGGCTATCAATGTGGGGTTATCGGTATCGCGCGTCGGCGGTAAGGCCCAGGTAAAGGCAATGCGCCAAGTCGCTTCAAAGCTGCGGCTGGATCTGGCCCAGTACCGGGAATTGGTCGCTTTTACCCAGTTCGGGACGGAATTGGATAAGACCACCCAGGCGCAGTTGACCCGCGGAGAGAGGATGGTTGAGATCTTAAAACAGGATCAGTACCACCCGCTTTCTCTGGCAAAACAGGTCATGATCATTTATTGCGGGACACGCGGTTTCCTTGATGATATCCCGGTAGCCGCGATCAAGAAATTCGAGCCTGCCTTTTATCAATACATGGAACAGGTGTACCCTGAAATCGAGCATAAGGTCCAGACGGAAAAAGAATTAAGCCAGGGCCTTATGAATGACCTTGATCAGGCGATCGAATCGTTCAAAAAAGAATTTATTTCCCGGATTAAGCGATGATCCAGTCTCTCAGACAGATAAAACTAAGGATACGCAGCATTGAAAATGCCAAAAAAGTAACGGGGGCATTGGAGATGATCTCGGTGTCTAAGTTAAACAGCACTAATAAAATACTTTCTGCCCAGAGGCAGTATTTTCTGAAATTAAGAACAATGCTCAATAATCTTCTGGCGAGTGTAGAGGTTCCGCTGAGCCCGTACCTGAAGAAAAAAGCGTTTGGAGAGAAAACCTGTTTGTGCGTGATCACATCCGACAGCGGGCTCTGCGGTGTTTATAATAATGATATCATACGCGCCGCGGAGGCGTTCATCAATGAGCGAAAGAAAGATAACGTGGAACTGGTTATCGTCGGGCGAAAAGGGCTTAATTATTTCAAGAATGCCCCGGGAGTCTCAATAGCCAAGAGTTATGTCGGCCTCAACGGCAGGTATTCGAAAAACATATCCGATGAGATCACGGGAAATCTTGTCGATCTTTTTTCGTCGGGGAAGGTTGGAGAAGTGTATTGCGCCTATGCTCATTTTGAAACGGCATTATTGCATAAACCGGTAGTAAAGAAGTTCCTCGGCCTCCAGGGGGAAGGTGGAGTTAAATCCGAGTATATTTTTGAGCCGGCAGCGGTGAGAGTCCTTGAGGAGCTGCTTCCCCGGTATATCTCGCTCTCCGGCAGGTTCATACTCCTGGAGGCGTTTGCTTCAGAGCATGCGGCAAGGACGGTTGCCATGAAAACAGCAACCGACAACGCCAGGGAGCTTTTAAAAAATCTGGTTTTGACGAGAAATAAAGTCAGGCAGGCGACGATCACGCAGGATATGCTGGAAATCATTTCCTCCGCGGAAGCGCTGAAAGGATGATCCATGGAAGATGGTTACGTGATTCAGGTGATAGGGCCGACGGTAGATTTGCGGTTCCCGGAAAACCAGGTACCTAAGCTTTTAAACGCGATCAAGATCGTCGCTGCCGGTAAAGGGATCGATCTGACGCTGGAAGTGGCGCAGGATATCGGCAATAATACGGTCCGCTGTATCGCGTTAGGCTCTACCGATGGCTTAGAACGGGGGATGACGGCGCATGATACCGGTTCGCCGATCACGGTACCCGTGGGGCCGCAGACACTCGGCAGGATATTCAACCTGCTGGGAGAGACTATCGACGGTAAGGGGGTGCTTCCTGAGCCCGAAAGGCGTAACCCGATACATCGGCCTTCTCCTAATTTCGAGGAGCAGCTTCCTATTTCGTCAATATTGGAAACCGGTTTAAAGGTCATCGATCTTTTAGCGCCGATACCCAAGGGCGGCAAAGTCGGCTTATTCGGTGGTGCAGGGGTGGGCAAGACCGTGATCGTCATGGAGCTTATCCGGACTATCGCCAAAGAGCACGGGGGTGTTTCTGTTTTCGCGGGGATCGGAGAACGTACCCGGGAGGGAAATGAGCTCTGGCTTGAATTGAACGCTTCCGGTGTCGCCAAGAACAGCTCTTTGGTTTTCGGGCAGATGAATGAGTCGCCGGGGTCACGGCTGCGTATCGGATTATCCGCGCTCACCATCGCCGAATATTTCAGGGATGAAGAAAGAAAAGACGTCTTGATATTCATTGACAATGTGTACCGCTATATTCAGGCCGGTTCTGAAGTTTCGACTTTGTTGGGCCGTATGCCTTCGGCGGTCGGATACCAGCCTAATTTGTCGACGGAGGTCGCGCAATTAGAAGAGCGGATCGCCTCGACAAGAAACGGCTCGATCACCTCTATCCAGGCAGTGTACGTGCCGGCAGACGACCTCACCGACCCTGCGCCTGCGGCGGTATTCTCCCATTTGGACGCTAAAATAGTGCTTTCCCGGCAGATCGCGGAGCTGGGGATCTATCCGGCGGTTGATCCTTTGGATTCGGCTTCCCGCATTATGGACCCTAAGATCGTCGGCGATGAACATTATGATACCGCCCTGGGGGTGCAGAAGGTTTTGCAGCGGTATAAAGATCTGCGCGATATTATTTCTATTCTCGGTATTGATGAATTATCAGATGAAGATAAGTTGATCGTTTTCCGCGCGCGAAAGGTCCAGAAATTCTTCTCTCAGCCGTTTTTTGTCGCTGAGGCGTTTACCGGGATAAAAGGTAAATACGTGAAGCTGGAGGATACGATACGCGGGGCGCGGATGATCATTGAAGGCAAGCTGGATACTACCCCAGAACAGGCGTTTTATATGACAGGAACGATCTCAGAAGTCCTGGATAACGCAGAGCGCCTTAAAGACGCGCATCCCTAAGTTAAGGAATTCTATGGAGAAACCGTTCCATGTCGCTATCTTGAGCCCGGAGAGGCCCCTTTATGAGGGGGAGGTGGTATCTTTGGTGGTACCGGCTGAAACCGGCTATGTAGGAATACTCGCCGATCATGCCCCTTTTGCCGCTAACCTTATTACGGGGAGAATAACTGTGCGGGAGCTTTCTGGAAAATCAGTTGTTTTTAATGCCGAGGGAAAAAGTTTCCTGGAGGTTACGGAGAATAAAGCGGTGCTTTTTCTGCCATAAAGATCAGGGAAAAGCTTGACAAAAGCCGAATCTGTGGTATATTTATAATAAGTACAGAGAAGTAGAATTAAGACGCAGAAGTCTTTTTGCAAAGAACGCAAAAAGACTTTTTTTTTACCCGCGAGGGTACACCGAACAATCCTGTATGTTCGGGTGGTAAAGCATGGACTAAGGCGTCCTTTATCCCGGTGGTGGATGAAGGGCGCTTTTTTTATTCTTATGAGAGAAAACAGCTTTCGTATAGCATTAGGGCAAATAAACGCTACGGTCGGCGATCTGGAGGGTAACAGCCAAAAGATGAGCGAATACTTGAGCCGGGCAGCGCAAAAAAATGTTGATATTATTTGCTTTCCGGAATTATCATTAACCGGGTATCCTCCCGAGGACCTTTTGCTTAAACCGAAGTTTATCGCTGATAATCTTTGCGCGTTGCGCGCGTTTGCCCGCAGCGTTGACCCTGGTATCATTACGATCGCCGGGTTCGTGGACCGCAAGGGTAACGCCCTCTATAACGCGGCAGCCGTCATATATAAGAAAAAGGTCCGTCATATATACCACAAAATGCTGCTGCCGAATTACGGTGTTTTCGATGAAAAGCGGTATTTTTCTTCCGGCGACACCCCTGATCTTTATGCGATAACGCGCCGGGAAGCCCGGACTTCCGGGAAGCTGCCGTTGCCTTTTGTGTTCGGAGTGAATATTTGTGAGGATATCTGGCATGCCGAGGGGCCGCTCAAAGCTCAAAACCTGGCAGGCGCCCAGCTCATTCTTAATATTAACGCTTCTCCCTATCATGCGGGGAAAATAAAAGAGAGGGAAGGGATAATTTGCGCACAGGCAAGGAAAAACCGCGTATATATCGCCTATACCAATTTAGTGGGAGGGCAGGATGAATTGGTCTTTGACGGCCAGAGCATGGTTGTTGACAGGCAGGGCGCTGTGATCGCGCGGGCAGCGGCATTCGAGGAAGAGCTTTTGATAGCCGATGTGGCCCTTTCCCGAGTCAAGGCCTACGCAAAGAAGAAAGCCGTTGTTTTGACTTTGCCGGCTCTTTCTTCCCGTGACCCTGAGCGGGCGCAAATACCGCTGAGCCTGGCCAGTCCCCTGGAGCCGGCTGCTGAAGTTTATAAGGCATTGACGCTGGGGCTGCGTGATTATGTGGTGAAAAACGGCTTTCAGAAAACGGTGATCGGTTTAAGCGGAGGGGTTGATTCGGCGCTTGTGGCGGCATTGGCGGTTGATGCGTTAGGCCGTTCGAATGTAACGGGTGTTTTTATGCCGACCCGTTATTCATCCAATGAATCGGAAACTGATGCCCGGCAATTGGCGGATAATTTAGGGATCGCCTTTATGAGTATTTCTATCGAACAGATCTATAAGATGTATCTTTTGATCTTTGAGCCCTATTTTGCCGGTTTGGAGAAGAATGTCACTGAAGAAAATCTGCAGGCGCGTATCAGGGGCACTTGTTTAATGGCGCTTTCCAATAAATTCTCCTGGTTGGTATTGACTACGGGAAATAAATCGGAAATGAGCACCGGCTATGCCACGCTCTACGGCGATATGGCCGGAGGTTTTGCCGTGATCAAAGATGTCCCGAAAGGGCTGGTTTATCAATTATCGTATTACCGTAATTCTATTTCGTTCGTCATCCCGCAGCGTATTTTGACCAAAGAGCCGACGGCTGAATTGCGGCCTAACCAGTTGGACCGGGATACGCTTGCCCCGTATGAACAGTTAGACCCGGTTTTAAAGGCGTATGTCGAAGAAAATAAGGACATTAACGCGATCGTTGCTTTAGGCTTCGATAGCGCTATGGTATCGAAGGTATTACAAATGGTCGATAAGAGCGAATATAAGCGGCGCCAGTCGCCGCCGGGCATAAAAATAACCCCAAAGGCCTTCGGCAGGGACCGGCGTATGCCGATCACTAACCGCTACCGCGGATAGATGATGCTTCAGCAAGGTGGAATTATGGAAAAAACAGATTTTGATACGGTCATAAAAAGGATCACTCCCGTGTTAAAACGGATCACCTACCGTTTAAAGGGGAGTTCGTGTTTTTTAAGCAGTGAGGACCTGTTCCAGGAAGCAATGATCCATCTCCTGGCTGATTTTCGCGCGGGGAAGCTCGCCGATAAGACGGATAGTTACATTTTACAGGGGTGCTACTTTTATTTGAAGAATTATATCAGGAAGGCCGCTCCGCGGCGCTGCCTGGTAAGCCTTGAAGCGCTTTCGTCCGACGCGGAGTCGGGGATATGCTGGGAGGACATGATCGCCGATCATAACGATAATCGTAAGGAGTATATCGATAATTTGCACGATAAACTTTTAGTGGAAACCATACGCAATAACGGCTTCAGCCTTATTGAGAAAGAAATGTTCGGTTATTATGCGGATGGTTTAACTACCCGCGAGATCGGCCTGAAGCTGGGGATCTCGCATGTGATGGTCATCAAACGTATGGCGAAGGTCAGAGAAAAATGCAGGAAATACATTGATTTGATTTAAAGAGGTTACCAGGAACAAGGTTTTCACACTTGTATAAGTATAAGAAGTTACAAACACGTTGAAGTGTCGCAATTCGCAAAGTAGCAATAGAGATAGATCGAGGGCGTTCTTGAAAAAGAACGCTTTTTTATTTGCCGCAGCAAGCGGCACACCGGCGCAATACCAATCTGCGCCGGGTGTAAGCAGAAGTTAAGACGCAGGCGTCTTTTTTATTCCAGGGGGGAATATTAAAAGGCGCCTTTTTACTTTAAGACGAAAAAGTCGGTAAAAGACGGTTTTACGCAATGTGCTTCAGAAAATGTACGCCGTAAGAAAACCGTGACTATAACAAAGGAGGAGAAAATGAGGTATGTGTTTTATAGTGTGTTCGCCATAGTGGCAGGATTGTTTTTTTGCTCTACTTCTTTCGCTGAGGAGGTCGATCCGAATTTAAGCGCGGTACGTAATCCTTCTGCGCATGTCGTGTCGGCAGCTACTGAATCGACGGGGGAAGGGATCCTTTCTGATTTGGGATTTGAAGTTTCCGGTGATCTCAACTACAGTTCTATTTATATATGGCGAGGCATTATGCTTGACGGCGATCCCGTGATCCAGCCGGGTTTTTATATTAAGAGCCCTGAATCGAAGTTTGGGCGCCTCAAGTTCGGTTATTGGGTCAGCCATGACCTTAAGAATAATGATCTTCTGAAATCAAGTGAAACCGATTATATCCTGGATTATACCTATAACTTCAAGCATGTGGATGTTTCGCTGGGGCATATCTACTATGATTTTCCCGACGCGCTCCCCACGGACGGCGCTCCGAAAGGTTTCAGCCGCGAAGTGTATGGTAGCTTGGCTTTCCCAAAAGTCTTCTTATCTCCCTCGGTAACGTATTATTATGATTACGGAAAGAAAGAAGATGGCGGTGGTGAAGGAAGTTATACGATGCTCAATCTTTCCAAGAGCATTCCCTTCACCGTAAAGAAAACTTCTATGAGCCTGGATCTTGCGGGTCATGTAGGACATAACAATAAACAGTATTATAGAAGTAAAGGCGGCGATGCCGCGATCGGGGCAGGCATTACCATGCCCCTTACCAAGCGCCTGTCGATGAAACCGAATATCAATTATTCCGTTCCCTGGGGGAACATAAGCGATAAAGGTAACGGCAACCAGAAAAGCAGGTTTTATGGGGGCGTATATTTAAGCTATGCATTCTAAAAAAGCGAGGTTAACCATGTTTAAAAAGTTCGTATTAGTATTATTAGGGGTCCTGGGGCTCGCGCAGGCAGTATGGGCGCAGGATCCTTCCGGGGCGCAGACTCTTGCCGCTAATCCACAGGCTCCAGTGGATTATGTATGGATATTGGTGTGCGGGTTCCTTGTTTTTTTCATGCAAGCGGGTTTTGCCATGGTTGAAGCGGGATTTTGCAGGGCGAAGAACGCCACCAATTTGATGGCGAAGAACACAATTGATTTTGTCATTGCGTCTTTAGTGTTTATGGCGTTCGGGTTCGCGTTCATGATGGGCAAGGATGCCCACGGGCTCATCGGGACGTCCGGTTGGTTTCTCCACGGCGAGAATTATGATGTAGGGAAATACCTGATGTTTTTCTGGCAGCTGGTTTTTGCCGGTACCGCGGCGACCATTGTTTCAGGGGCGGTTGCCGAACGCATGAAATTCAGCGCGTATTTCTTTTACAGCCTGATTGTTACGGCGATAATTTATCCTATATACGGGCATTGGGTTTGGGGAGGAGGATGGCTTGCGAAACTTCCCTTTGGTATCGGCCACGTTGATTTCGCCGGTTCCGGAGTCGTGCATACTATAGGAGGCTTTGTCGGGTTGGCGGGAGCTATCGTCTTAGGCCCTCGTTTCGGTAAGTTCGCCAAGGATGGTAAACCCAAAGCTATCCCCGGGCATAGTATCACTTTGGCGGCGCTGGGTACTTTTATCTTATGGTTCGGGTGGTTCGGGTTTAATCCCGGGTCGACATTTTCCGCGCATCAGTTAAGGATATCGGTCGTTGCGGTGAATACCAATTTAGCTGCCGCCGCCGGAGCTGCGTGCGCTTTGCTGCTTGTTTTCGCGAAGACAAAAAAATGGGATGTCGGCATGATGCTCAACGGCTGTTTGGCCGGGTTAGTGGCAATTACCGCTCCCTGCGCCTGGGTTGAGGCATGGGCTGCGGTTGTGATAGGTTTGATCGCCGGCGCGATAGTGGTAATGAGCGTTTATTTCTGGGAAGCGCGGGGAATAGATGATCCCGTCGGGGCGGTAAGCGTGCATGCCATGAATGGCGTATGGGGGCTCATCAGCGTCGGGCTCTTTGCCGACGGGACCTACGGCCTCGGCAGCACTGAGGCGCCTTTGGTAAGAGGGTTATTCTACGGCGGCGGAGCAGGACAGCTTATTGCTCAAGTTATCGGGGCAGCCGTGTGCGTTACCTGGGCATTTGTGCTCGGATTGATCATGTTCAAAGTGATGGATAAGATCTTTGGTATACGGGTCTCTCCTCAGGAGGAATTAAAAGGGTTGGATATACCTGAACATGGGACTCCCGCGTACCCTAATTTCTATACATATAATAATTAATTATGAATTTCGCGCCTGTCTTCTTTTTCAGGGGACAGGCGCAGGAGGATAGAAGCGATGAAAAAGATAGAGGCAGTGGTAAGGGTGGAGAAGCTCGATGAAATAACCGAAGCGTTGGAAAAATACGGCTATCCGGGGATGATGGTTACGCATATCGAAGGCCATGGCAGGCAAAAAGGGCTTATTGAACAGTTCAGGGGCAGGGAATACAAGGTGAACTTTCTGCCAAAAATAAAGATAGAGATGGTAATTAAGGACCAGGATCTTGATAAGATCGTTACCGCTATCTCTTCGATCGCCAGGACCGGGGAAATAGGAGACGGAAAAATATTTATTTACCAGGTCGAGGATGTGGTAAGGATCCGTACCGGAGAAAAGGGCGAAAAGGCTGTTTAACCTATGCTGGACAAAGAGCTGATCGGAAAATTGAGGAGTTATAAGGTCGAGCATGGATATACTCTTTTTGACCTTTCAAGGATGATGGATGTGCAGATATCGACTCTGGAGCGCTGGCTTAAGACGGAGCGCATCAATAAACTTTACGCGAAATTAGTGAAAGAAAAATTAGGGCTTTAAAAGAGGGTTTTTTACGAAAGGAGGAGTAAGGTTTTGTTGTGCTCTTTTGCACAACTGGGTATTCAAGTGTGTTGTTTAGGCTGTTGAAATGACACAGGCAAGCAGCATGACGGGCGGGTTTTCATAAGGAATAATAAACAGAGTATGCCTCTTTCAGCGATGAGAAGGGTGCGTCGGGTTTGAGGTTTGTAATTTGAATAAATGGGTAAGGCCCATGAGTGTGAATGAATAAGGAGGATAAAGATGGTCAATACAGGTGATACTGCTTGGGTGCTGATTTCCTCGGCGCTCGTATTGTTGATGACTCCGGGGTTGGCTTTTTTCTACGGAGGGATGGTCAGGCGCAAGAATATGCTCAGCGTCTTGATGCAATGTTTCATTGTCATGTGCGTATTAAGCCTGCAATGGGTTTTATACGGCTATAGTTTATCGTTTGCTCCGATGAAAGGTTTTTGGGGAGGATTCGCCTGGCTGGGCCTGCGGGGCGTAGGCCTTGAGCCGTATGCCGATTACGCGGGTACTATCCCGCACCAGGCATTCATGATATTCCAGGCGATGTTCGCCATCATTACTCCCGCGCTTATCATCGGGGCGTTTGCCGAGAGGATGAAATTTTCGGCGTTTTTGATCTTTACGCTTTTATGGGCGACATTCGTGTATGACCCTGTTTGTCATTGGGTCTGGGGTATTGGCGGTTGGATGAGGAGCCTGGGCGCTCTTGATTTTGCCGGCGGGACCGTAGTGCATATTAATGCCGGGATAGCAGCGTTAGTAACCGCGCTTGTGATCGGCAGGAGAAAGAACCTTGACCATAATGCCCCTGCTCCGCATAATCTTCCCTTTGTCGTATTAGGGACCGGGCTGCTTTGGTTCGGTTGGTTCGGTTTTAACGCGGGCAGCGCTTTAGCCGCAAACGGCCTGGCGGTGAACGCGTTTGTAGTTACTAATACCGCTGCCGCGGCAGCGGGTTTAAGCTGGGCTTTTATCGAATGGATCCACAACGGTAAGCCGACCATATTCGGGACTGTCAGCGGTGTGGTTGCCGGATTGGTAGCCATTACTCCTGCGGCCGGTTATGTGAGTGTTATCCCGGCAATAATCATCGGGTTATCCGTAAGCGTTTTTTGTTTCCTGGCAGTCAGCTTTATCAAGCCTAAATTCGGCTATGACGATTCTCTGGATGCCTTCGGTGTCCATTGTGTCGGCGGTATCTGGGGAGCGTTGGCGACGGGATTATTCGCTTCCAAGGCGGTCAATCCGGCTGGAGCTGACGGATTGTTCTTCGGGAACCCGAAGCAATTTCTTATTCAGCTTTTTGCCGTGCTGGTAACGGTTGTTTACGCGTTTGTCGTGACGTTTGTCATTTATAAATTAGTTGATTTATTTGTCGGCGTGCGCGTGACGGAGAAGGAAGAGATGATGGGCCTTGACCTGACGCAGCACCGGGAGAGGGCGTATACGGTATTGGAGTAATCAGGGGTTATCGGTGTTCGGTTATCGGCTAACATGGTCACCGACAACCGAGCACCGAGTACCGAAAACCGAATAAGGGAGGTTTTTGATGAAGTTAATAATAGCGATAATACAACCATACAAGTTAGAGGAAGTAAAAGAGGAGTTATACAAAGCGGAAGTTAACCTGATCACGGTAAGCGAAGTGTTGGGGCACGGCAGGCAGAAGGGTGTTACGGAGGTGTACCGGGGCGCCAAAGAAACGGGGAACCTTCTGCGAAAGATCCGCCTTGAGATCGCGGTGAACGATAATTATGTAGAGCCGACGATAAAAGCGATCGTCAAGGGAGCCAAGACAGGGGAGACCGGCGATGGAAAGATCTTCGTCTTAGACCTTAAGGAATGCGTGCGTATCCGTACCGAAGAAAAGGGAGCTATGGCGATCGGATAAATAATAGTTACCAGGAGATGTGCTATCTTACTTGTAAAGAGAGAAGAATAAAATAGCACATTGCAGTGCTTGTGTTTTCAAAACAGAGGCGTTTATGCACGATTGTATAGTAACAGTTGTGTGTAAACGCCTTTGTTGCAGAAAGCAACACACCCGCGCAATACAGAATAGCGCGGGGTGTACGCAGAAAGCAACACACCCGGCACATCCTTTTAAGCCGGGGTGTTGCCGCAGAAGGCGCATACCCGGCACTCCTTTAAGCCGGGGTGTTGCCGCAGAAGGCGCATACCCGGCACTCCTTTAAGCCGGGGTGCCAATAATCCTTCGTTTTTCTATGGAGGAATTTTTATTGGGTTCTTTTATTCAATTGTGTAAACAGTTGAGCAAATCAGCAGAGAGGAGCGGTTATGATTAATTCGGGAGATACGGTATTTGTCTTATTCTCGAGCGCGTTTGTTATGTTAATGACCCCGGGATTGGCCTTTTTCTATGGAGGGATGGTCAGAAGAAAGAACATTTTGAGCGTCTTGATGCAATGTTTCTTTGTTTTATGTTTGTTGACGGTGCATTGGATGCTTTTTGGCTATAGCCTTTCGTTTGCTCCGGGGAAGGGTTTTTGGGGCGGTTCGCTTTGGTTTGGATTGAACGGCGTGGGGGTAGAGCCGTATGCCGCGTATGCCGGGACGATCCCGCACCAGGCATTCATGATATTCCAGGCGATGTTCGCTATCATTACTCCTGCGCTTATTATCGGAGCTTTCGCGGAAAGGATCCGCTTCTCGGCATTTTTGGTATTTACTCTTTTATGGAGCACCTTTATTTACGCCCCTCTTTGCCATTGGGTCTGGGGTGAGGGAGGTTGGCTTAAGAATTTAGGAGTGCTTGATTTCGCGGGGGGCATTGTTGTGCATACGAGCGCGGGAATAGCAGCGCTCGTGACTACCTTAATAATCGGCAGGAGAAAAAACCTTGAACATAATGTCCCTGCTCCGCATAACCTTCCTTTGGTAGTTTTAGGGACGGCGCTGCTTTGGTTCGGGTGGTTCGGTTTTAACGCGGGCAGCGCTCTGGCGGCTAACGGGCTGGCAGTCAGTACTTTTGTGGCGACGAACGCCGCCGCGGCCAGCGCCGGATTAAGCTGGGCGCTTTTGGAATGGATACGCAACGGTAAGCCGACCGTATTCGGTATTGTTACCGGTTCTATCGCAGGACTTGCGACCATTACCCCTGCTTCCGGTTTTGTCAGCCCGTCTTCCGCGCTCGTAATAGGGATATTTGCCAGCATTGTTTGTTTTATCGGCGTAGCAGTGATCAAGCCGAAATTCGGCTATGACGATTCTCTGGATGCCTTCGGTGTCCATGGGCTTGGAGGTATCCTGGGGACTCTCGCGACCGGGTTATTCGCTTCCAAGGCGGTCAACCCGGCTGGCGCTGACGGATTGTTTTTCGGGAACCCGAAGCAATTATTGATCCAGGCGGCCGGTTTGGGGGTTGCTGTAGTTTATACTTTTATCGGCACGGTTGTTATATATAAACTTGTGGATATATTCTTTAGGATGCGCGTGACGGAGAAGGAAGAGATGATGGGCCTTGACCTGACGCAGCACCGGGAGAGGGCGTATACGGTATTGGAGTAAAAGAATATATAGAGTCACAAGTCGCAGGTCACAAGACACAAGAACAATTGGAACAGTTTGCATCTGCGATCTGTAACCTGTGACTTGTGACATGTGTCTGGTGACTTTGGAAAAGGAGGATGTATGAAGTTAATAATAGCGATAATACAACCATACAAGTTAGAGGAAGTAAAAGAGGAGTTATATAAAGCGGAAGTTAACCTGATCACGGTAAGCGAAGTGTTGGGGCACGGCAGGCAGAAGGGTGTTACGGAGGTGTACCGGGGCGCCAAAGAAACGGGGAACCTTCTGCGAAAGATCCGCCTTGAGATCGCGGTGAACGATAATTATGTAGAGCCGACGATAAAAGCGATCGTCAAGGGAGCCAAGACAGGGGAGACCGGCGACGGAAAGATCTTCGTCTTAGACCTTAAGGAATGCGTGCGTATCCGTACCGAAGAACGAGGTCCAGGAGCAATCGGATGATCCCGGCGGAAGCGCGATATCCGGGATAAATATCGAGAATTAAATATAAACATGGGGAAAAACCGGCTGTAAGCAGAAAACCGCTTAATCCGGTTTTTTCTATAGATGAATACCGCGCCTGCTGCGCCGAATTTGATTGAATCATGTCTTGTTTAGCTGTAGAATAGGTGTGACGTAATGGAAGTTGTTCTCGAATGAATATTGGATATGAGGTTTTTTATCGGAGGTGACAGGTGAGCGGTGGGGAAATTTATTTAACACAAAAAGGTTTTGAAAAATTGATGCAGGAATTAGACTATTTAAAAACAACGCGGCGCCAGGAGATTTCCAGGGCTATCGCTACGGCCCGGGCCCATGGTGATATCAGCGAAAATGCCGAATATGACGCTGCTAAGGATGCGCAGGGGCTTAATGAAAAGAAGGTCGCGGAGTTGGAAGATAAAATGAGCCGGGCGCGTATCCTTGACGATCAATCTATTACTAAAGATGAAGTGCTTATTGGAGCGATTGTAGATCTGGAAGACCTCGATTCAGAAGAAAAACTTCAATATACGCTGGTTTCCGAATTAGAAGCAGATTATGCCGCAAGTAAGATCTCCGTTACTTCTCCGGTCGGTAAAGCCTTAATCGGGCATAAGGTAAATGAGATCGTGGAAATCAAGGTGCCCGCAGGCGTCTTAAGGTATAAAGTTATCAAGATCGACCGTTAAATTATACATCATTGCGTCATGGATAAATTTCAGCCCGGATTAAAAGAACATTATATGCGTTTAGCCCTGGCAGAGGCCCGTAAAAATACGGTGTCTGTTGCCGGCGGGCCGTTCGGCGCTTGTATTACCCGTAGGGGGATTGTAGTGGCTGTAGCGCGTAACACTGTTTTAAAGCGTGACGCAAGCGCTCACGCGGAAATAAACGCGATCAGGGCCGCGTCACGGAAGCTCAAGACATGGGATCTTTCGGGATGCCATATTTATTCAACGACGGAGCCGTGCCCTATGTGTTTTGGAGCTATCCATTGGGCGAGGATCGGCGCGCTTGTGTATGGGACTTCTATCGCTGATGTAAGTAAGCGAGGGTTTCATGAATTGAATATTTCTAATGCCCGGCTTAAGAAACTGGGGAAAAGCCCCTTGAATATTTTTCCCGGGTTCTTGCGGCAGGAATGCCTGGAATTACTGGAAGTTTGGGACCAGTCGCAAGGCAGGCGCGTGTATTAAAACCGTTTTTGAAGCGCCGCTGGAATAAGAGCGTATATCAGTCACCGGAGGTGGCGATATGCTAAAGAAAGATAGTCTATAGGCAATTCCTTAAGGGCGGGACAGGGAATTGCTTTTTCCGTTTCCGGAAGGAAGAAGGGCTGAGGCCATGAGGATCCTCTTAGTGGAAGATGAAATCCGTATCGCTGATTTTATTAAGCGCGGCTTGCGGGAGGAGCATTATACGGTTGACCTTGCTCCTACCGGGGAAAAAGCGCTTTTTCTGGCGGAAACCAATCCTTATGATCTGATCGTCCTTGATGTCATGTTGCCTGACGGCGATGGCAGGGGGATCTGCCGGCAGCTGCGCGGGAAAAAGATCCATGTCCCTGTTTTAATGCTCACCGCCCGCGGGTCGGTCGAAGAAAAAGTTTCAGGGTTGGACGCCGGGGCGGATGATTATCTTACCAAGCCTTTTGCGTTTGAAGAACTTTTGGCCAGGGTGCGCGCGCTTTTACGCCGGGATGCGACGGTCAAGACAACCTCGCTTAAGGTCGAAGACCTGGAGCTGGATCAGCTTACCCGCAAGGTCCGGCGCTCCGGAAAGGAGATCGGCCTTTCCGCGAAAGAATACGCCTTGTTGGAATATTTGATGATGCATGCCGGCCAGGTCGTGACCAGGACGATGATCTCAGAGCATGTCTGGGGGGACGATTTCGACAGCTTTACCAATATCATCGATGTGTATACTAATTTCCTGCGTAAAAAAATAGATAAAGGCTTTAAAAAGGAGCTCATCCATACTGTCCGCGGTGTCGGCTATATTTTAAAAGGGTAAGGGGTTCATGAAATTTAATTCCGTGCGTTTTAAGATCAGTATTTTGTACACCGCTATCTTGGGATTGATCCTCGCGGTGTATACCAGCTTTATCTATATAAACCTCTATTATAATTTATACCGTGATTTTGACGAGCGCCTTGAAATGAAAGCCAATGCGCTGGTCAATACGGTAGCTTCATATGTCAATATCCTGGGCCATGACCATTGGTCTTTTATTTTTTCATTTAAAAGGGCGATCGGGGAAGAGGCGGTTCACGGTGATCAGGATAAAGTAGCGCGGCTGCACGCGTTGTGGCTTAAAAACATCGATACCCTGGGTCTGAAAAATGATTACGTCGTTTTTGCGAATCCTTCGGGAGAAGTGGTTGTTTCTTCCGGGAATATGCCTCCTGATCTGGTATCGCTGATATTAAAAAGCTCCGATGTGATCACCGATAAACAAAAAATGCTGACGGATGTGCGGTACAAGGGCGTCGATCTTCGCATGATCAGTATGCCGTTCTTCCTGAATAATAAAACGTTATATGTCTTAAAGGTCTGTACGCCGCTTGAGCCCCTGCAGCATGTCATTAATATCATGTTGTATTACCGCTGGGTGAGTGTCCCGGTCATCCTGATCCTGGGTTTTTTTATCGGAGGCATCCTTACGACGCGTATTTTAAAGCCTGTGGTCAGGATCACGGAGACAGCGCGTAAAATAACCTATGAAGACCTTCGTGAGCGGGTCAAGCCCGGGCATATCGATGAAGAGATCAAGCCTCTGGTCGAAGCTTTTAATGATATGATATCGCGCCTGGAGAAGTCATTTCAATATGTGAGTGAATTCAGCTCGCATGCCGCGCATGAGTTAAAAACGCCGCTGGCGATAATCCGGGGGCAGACTGAAGTCGCCTTGCGTAAAGAGCGAAGCATCGATGAATATAAGACGGTCCTCAATGTGAACCTCGAAGAAGCCCAGAGAATGATAAAAATGATCGAGGATCTATTGTTGCTGACCCGGCTTGAATATAAAACAGGGGTCTTTCATTTTGAGCAGATAGATCTGGCGGAACTCTTGAGGGAGATCCTTGAGCAATGTAAAGTCCTGGCTGTTGAAAAAGAACTTATCGTTTCCGGGGATATCCCGGGGAGGCCGGTCATGGTCAAGGCGGACAAGCTGCATTTGCGCAGGCTTGTTTTTAACTTGATCAATAACGCGGTTAAATTCACTCCCGCGAAAGGAAAGATAAATATAGCGGTAAAGAGCGTCAATAATAAAGTCGCCTTGAGCGTTTCCGACACGGGTATCGGTATTGCCGAGGAAGACCTGCCGAAGATCTTTAATAAATTCTTCCAGAAAGATATGAAGATAAAAAGTTCGTATTCAGGCATAGGCCTGGGTTTAAATATCGTCCAGTCTATCGCCAAGATCCATAATGCTGATATTCAAGTCAAAAGCAAGCCGGGAAAAGGGACCACGTTTACCGTTACCCTGCCGCTTGCGTGAGTATTATTCTCATTCTCTTAATGTCTCTGTCCCGGCTTTTCGGTTCTCCGGATGTCCCCTGTCACCATCATCCCGGATTCCCCAATCTCCAGATTCTCTAGTCCCCGATTACCGGTTCCCCGGATTTTCTTGTTTATCGAATATTCCGTTTTCTCTACTTTTATGATGTAACTTTACGGTTTTGCTTGCGCGCACTGAAAACTTTTTCCGTCTGCTTCGGTTTACTCGGTGTTTCCGCCAGTAGATTTACGGGAGAGCATCGTGCTTCAACACCTCGTAATTCCTCGCAGACTTTTGGAAAAAGTTTTCTAATGTGCGCTTCAGCATAACCGTAAAGTTTATCAATTACTATCGACTATGGACTGTGGACTACTGACCACTTGCGACTTGTGTCATGTGTCTTGCAATCATTAAAGAAACTTAATGTTATTTTAACGTTCTTTTAATCTGTGTTTTACTATACTATTAATAATCATAACAAAAAGGAGCCGGCTATGAAAAAGATCCTGGTAGTGGATGATGAAAAGAATATCCGTGATATGTATACGAGTTTGCTTGTTTCTGAAGGGTTTAAGGTAATTGAGGCCTCAAATGCTTCGGAAACCAATGAAATATTGAAGAAAGAAGCTATCGATTTAGTGCTTTTAGATATTAAAATGCCTGATATTGACGGGGAGACATTGTCCGAGGTGATACAGATGTTCCATAAGAATACCAAGGTGATCGTTTCGAGCGTCTATCATCCGGAAGAGCAGAAGCGTATGATCTCCTGGGCGCATGATTATTATGATAAATCGCAGGGGATTGAAGTGTTATTAAAGAAAATTAAAGGGGTAGTTGAGAATGGTACAAATTAATAAGATCCTGGTTATTGATGACGAACCTAAGATCCGGGCTCTTTTTTTTCAGGAATTAACGGGTTTGGGCTATAAGGTCTTACAGGCTTCTGACGGGAAAGAAGCGATTGATCTGTTAAGAAGGAATGAGGACGTAAAAATAGCCCTTTTAGATATCTTGTTGCCGGAATCAAGCGGCCTTGATGTTTTTGATATGATAAAGAAGGAATTTCCCGGGATCAAAATATTGATCTCCAGTGTTTATCCGCAAGACGAACAACGGTTCTTAGTCAACAATGCCGACGGGTACTATTATAAATTAGACGCCCTTTCCGTGCTGCACGGTGAAGTAAACCGGCTGTTTACGAATAGTTTTTCCCGGGAAGAGAGGAATGTTTCATGATGGTAGAAAAAAGAGAATCCAATCGGTTGTTAACCAGGGTCATTGCTCATTGCCAGGGCAATGCCGAGAAGATCAAGCCCTGCGGGCGTTTTCTTTCTTTCACAAAGGATATTTCAAAAGAAGGCGCCCATATCGTGGTGTCGAAGAAAGTTGACGTGGGGGATACTTTTACCATGGGGCTGGTAGTCCCGGATTATTTTATTCCGCTTTCGATCTATAGCCGGGTTGTCTGGACAAGGGATGTTTCGCGGCTTGTGCAGGCAAAAGAAAATGTTACCGAAGCAGGTATTCAATTTGTCAGAATGGACGGCATTGACGGCCATAAACTAGAGGATTTCATTAAGGTCCATGATCCTGATGAATCGGGGAAGGGGCCTTTACCGGCGTGAAGACGGCTGTGGAAAAGCCGCGTTTTAAGGGTAAAAAAAGTTACCAAGCGCAAGCATTTTTTACTTGTATATAATGATATCTTATTGTATAGTAAATGTGCACATAGCAGTGCACATGAGATTGTCACAGCTAAGAACAGGGGCGTTCACTGTGGCCGGGTAAGAGGCCGAATGTGGGCGCTTTTTTTTTAAGACATCGTTGACTAAGGAGGAGATCATGGGAATTCGTCAGGAGCTGCTTGTTAAGATCAAAAGTGTGGATTTAGTAAAGAATGAATCGCCGAAAAAGGTTTCCAGCTATTTTGGCGAGAATACCTTTAATCTGGAAACTATGCAAAAGCATATTTCTAAAGATACCCTGGAAGCGTTCAAAATATGGATGAATGAAGGCAAGACTATTACTCTTGAGCAGGCAAATGAGATCGCTAATGCCATGAAGGATTGGGCAATGAGTAAAGGGGCTACCTATTATACGCATTGGTTCCAGCCTATGACCGGCTTGACCGCCGAGAAGCATGATAGCTTTATCTCTATAACCGCCCCCGGGAAAGTCATTGAGAAATTTTCCGGTTCGCGGCTTATTCAGGGAGAGCCGGACGCCAGCAGCTTTCCTTCAGGCGGCATCCGCGCGACCTTTGAAGCGCGCGGGTATACCGCATGGGACCCGACCAGCCCCGCTTTTATCATGGAGAGCAAATTAGGGCGAACTCTTTGTATCCCAACGATTTTTATCTCTTATCATGGAGATGCCTTAGACCAGAAATTACCGTTGCTGCGTTCAGATGAAGCCTTAAATAAAGCGGCGGTTAATCTGGTAAAGCTTTTTGGCCATAAAGATGTCAAGAAAGTATATTCAACCTGCGGCCCGGAACAGGAATATTTCCTGATCGACAAAAATTATTATAATCTCAGGCAGGACCTGGTCATGGCTAACCGTACACTCGTCGGCGCTGCTTCTCCTAAGGGGCAACAGCTGGAAGACCAGTATTTCGGCACCATTAAAGACCGCGTGCTTAATTTTATGTTTGAGGTCGCCGAAGAAGCTTATAAACTCGCGATACCGGTGACTACCCGGCATAACGAAGTCGCTCCGCACCAGTATGAATTCGCTCCGATCTTCGAAGAGTCAAACCTGGCGGCTGACCATAACCAGCTTTTAATGGATTTAATGAAGAAGGTGGCGCTTCGCCATGGATTAGTCTGCCTCTTGCATGAAAAACCATTCGCGGGAATTAATGGAAGCGGCAAACATCTTAATTGGTCCTTAGCCGATGATAAAGGCAATAATTTGCTTAATCCGGGAGATACTCCCGAGGATAACCTGCAGTTTCTCGCAGTGCTGGCAGCGGTGTTGCGCGCGGTCTATTATCATTCCGATCTTTTACGCGCAAGCGTTGCCATGGCGGGTAATGAGCACAGGCTTGGCGCGAACGAAGCTCCTCCTGCGATCATCAGCGTCTTTTTGGGTGAACAGCTTACCCAGATCTTGAATATGCTTGAGAAGGGGGCAAAATCAAGCGTTTCAAAGCGCGATGTTATTGATTTAGGCGTTGCGCGCCTGCCAAAGTTCAATAAAGATTCGACTGACAGGAACCGGACTTCCCCGTTTGCTTTCACCGGCGCAAAGTTTGAGTTCCGCGCGGTAGGTTCTTCGCAGAATATCTCCACGCCGATCGCGGTAGTTAATACGATCATTGCCGAGAGCCTTGATTATGTTGCCGAGAAGATCAGGAAAGCGCAATCAGGCGGTAAAGAATTCAACGCGGCAGTGCTTTCAGTGGTCTCCGAAGTAGTTAAGGATACCAAGGATATCCGTTTTGAAGGGAATAACTACGCGGAAGAATGGGTCAAAGAAGCAAAGAAGAGAGGCTTGCCGAACGTCGCTTCAACCGCGCAAGCCCTTGAGGCATTGACCGAAGAAAAGAATATCGCCCTTTTTGAGAAATATAAGGTTTTTACCAAGGAAGAGCTGGTGGCGCGGTATCATATCTGGATCCATACTTATAATTTGGTCCTGGAGATCGAAGCGCAGACGCTCAATGAAATGGTAAACGCCAGTGTCGTGCCCGCGGGCATCGAATATCAGCATATGCTGGCAAAGACCATCGGCGAAGTGGCTGATCTTAAGAAGAGCGCTAAGGTGAAGTTTGAGGAAGCTGCCCTTGATGATCAAAAAGAGCATTTAAGCGAGGTTACCTCCAAGATCTATTACGTCAGGCGCAATACCAAGGCTATGATGAAGCTTTTAGAGAAGGCGGGAAAACTTGACGGGGAAAAACGCGCTATGCTTTATTTTGAAGAGCTTAAGCCTTTGATGGAGCATATCAGAAAGCATGTGGATGCGCTGGAGTCGGTTGTTTCCGACGAACATTGGGACCTGCCGAAATACAGGGAGATGTTGTTCATTAAATAAGCGAATATGTAACGCATGATCATTGCGGTAAAGCATATAGATATCGAAGGGCCGGGCAGTATCGGAAGTTTCTTGACCGATACTGCCCGTTCTTTTTCTGTTATTGACCTGAGCAAGGGGGAAGTATTACCGGTCAACCTGAGCGCAATAGAGGCGGTCATTTCTTTGGGCGGGCCGATGAATGTTTATGAAGATAATAAATTCCCTTTTTTAAAAGGAGAAGATGCTTTCATAAAAGAAATCCTCAAGAAAGGTATCCCTTTTCTTGGGATTTGCCTGGGCAGCCAGCTCTTGGCCAAAGCAGCCGAAGCGAAAGTGGGGAATTCGCCGCAAAAAGAAATCGGGTTTTCAGAGGTGCGGTTTACTGAAGCCGGCAGGCGAGATGCCCTTTTTAAAGATTTGCCTTTTGATTTAAAGGTTTTTCAGTGGCATGAGGATATGTTCGAAATTCCCAAAGGCGGGGTGCTGTTAGCTTCGTCTGAGAAATGCCCGCATCAGGCGTTTCGCGTGGGTAAGAATGCTTATGGTCTGCAATTCCATATCGAAGTGACTCCGGCGATCGTTGATTCCTGGATCGATGCTTACGCAAAAAATAAACAACAACCGGTTTTTACAAAGATCCGCAATGAATTCCGAGAAAACAAAGCTTCCTTTGACGCGCACGCCAATATTCTCTATCGTAATTTTCTCAATATAATCAGATCTACGGTTTCCGCTTAGTCATTTTATACTACTGAAAGATTTCGAGCTGAGATAATGTTGTGGCTGCCGAGGCATATTTTTCGCGGCATCGCTTGATTTTTCCCAGCGTGAAAAATCTGCGCTCAGCGGAAACTTTCGCTCTTGGTAATTATTTGAGAATGCGGCAAGCCGTGCCCGCTCAAGTTTCCTTATGTGCCGCTCAAAACATGCCTCGGCAGCCGCATAACTCTCATCTTGACCAAGTTTCCCCCCGCTTTACTCCCCTTAAAACATTGACAAGCGGTATATGAGCGGTACAATAAATCAATAAGGGGTAATTTATCTGTAATACTGCCGGAAGGTTTATTAAGTTGAGGTTATTATAAACCGGAAGAAAGGGAATATATGCAAGATCGATCGATGTTAGAATTAAGGGGATATGGCAGGTTTTTTTTCTCATTGGTAGGGCTTCGAAGGAATAGGAGATTTATATGTTTGGGATTATGGTAAGGTAAGGAGGATGCGCTATGTTACGCAAAATTCTCAAAAAGTTACTGCCTAAGAAGGTTTTTCAGAAAGTCGAGGATGAATCCAAGAAATGGTTTCTGGAATGCCCGCAGTGCGGTTATTCGATATCATATTGGGCTGCCGGCGGCGTGCGCGCTTACGCCAAGAGTAAGGGGAAAAGGACCCTGGGTTTATGCCCTCAGTGTAAGAAGCTACAGTTTTTCAAGGTGATAAAGAAAGAAGTATAGGTACTGATGTAAGTTTAAAGGCTAAAGAATAAATAACAAAGAAAATTCAAAGGCAAAAGGTTCCTGCCTACCGGCAGGTAGGAAATTTTAAAATTAAACCTTATACCTTTAATCTTCTTTTGTTATTTAGCCTTTAGCTTTTAAAATTAACGGTATATACGGTTGTTATTAAGGGGGATGGTATGAAAAAATGGGCTCTGGTGGTATTGGCGCTGTACGGATTGATCATTATCATTTTTACCTTTCCTGTCACTATCCTGTCTTTTTTGAGCCTTGACCCTAAAAATAATATAAATCTCAAAGCATTCGAGGAGCTTTTTACTCATTGGCCTTATTGGGTGGGCTTTGCCTTGTTTCTCGCTGCCCAGGCAGCGTTGCTCGATGTTCATGTAGACCTGACCGATCGCCGGCCGGTTTCACAACGTAGCATTGTGCCGGTGGTTGTGTTTTCTTCTCTGCTGATGGCATTACTTGTTGCGGGGATAGTCTTGGCGATCAATGAAACCGTGAGCCAGGGTAAAAACATGAAAGAATGGCTGGCGCTTGCTGCGTTGGGAGCGTCTTGGGTTGTTTGGGGATGCGTTTTTTATGTCTGGAGCAGGAAGCTGGCACCGCAATCTTTCTTAGAAAGGATCCGCCTGAGCTTTTTTCGCGGCAGTATCCTGGAACTTCTGGTGGCGGTCCCGTTACATATCCTGGCGCGCTACAGGAATTATTGCTGCGCCGGCTTTGGCACATTCCTGGGGATCGCTTTCGGCCTGGCAGTCATGTTGTGCTCCTTCGGCCCGGGAGTCTTTTTTCTTTTTACTGAGCGCTGGAAGAAGCTGCATCCTCGTTAAAAATAGGGGACGGTTCGATTTAATCACAGCGGTTGCGTCTTGTGACTTTTTTACCACGATCCCCGGTTTCCTTGATTCCCTAGCCATAGATATTCTATTATCCACTATTTTTGCGATATAACTTTCCGCTTTTTGCTTACGCTTCACCCTGCGCTTATTGGAAAATGCGCAGGTGTGCTGCTTTCTGCAGCAAAAAAACTTTCGCCGTGCGCTACAGTTTACGGCTCGTTTACGCAATAGACTTACGTAAAGAGCGTGCTTCAACTCGCCGTAAATCTTTGCGCACTGCAGATAAAACCCTTGTGCCGAAAGTTTTCAAATGTGCGCTTAAAGCAAAAACCGTAAAGTTTTCCATCTACCATGGAATACTTGTGTCCTGTAATCTGTATTATGTGTCTTGATAGCATTTTTATTGTGAACGGGTGGCTTGGTTTAGTTTTGAGCAGGGCCTCTGGAAGCCCCGAGCGGGCATGGTTGCCCCTCTAAAAAATTATCGGGCAGAGTGAGGGGCTGAAAGGGAGTGCAGTCCTGCCACGCTGGGGCAGGACAAACGTCCCTGCGAAAAACAAACCAAGACAGGACCCGTTCACCCGATCTCCTGCGATCATAGACCATTGTCTTAGACTTACGTGTGTTTGGTTACTATTTTTATAGGAAAGAAAGTCATTTATTCCGCGCCAGTTACCCAATTAATCCAATAGTTGACAAAACGACCTTTTATGATAAGATACAATTTACATGATTTGCAGTGGACAATGGCGTCCATTCTCTCGTGAGAAGGTCGTCTTTTTTTTTGAGCAATGGTGCCCAAAAGATAAGCATAATGTGCATAATTATTAAGCAGGTAGGCTTTCTTCAACAAAAAAGGGGGGATTATGAATTTACGAACTCCGGGGGGGAATGACGCAACCCGTACATTCAATCGTTCTAAAAATGTAGTGCCTTGCTCAGGGTTATGTTCCCGTTGTCTTGAGTCTTGCCGCGGTAATTGCGAAGTATTCAAATCATCATTTAGAGGAAGAGAAGTGATCTATCCGGGTCCGTTCGGTGAAATGACCGCCGGAGGCGACAAGGATTATCCGGTTGATTATTCCCATTTGAATATCCAGGGGTATGCCCAGGGCGCAAACGGTATGCCTAAGGGAGTTGAGGGAGGTCCGGATACCGCTACGTTCCCTTCGGTCGATACTCAGACCGAATACGGCTGGGATATGAAGGTTCGAATGAAAATGCCTATTTTTACCGGCGCGCTCGGTTCAACGGAGATCGCCCGTAAGAATTGGGAGCATTTTGCTATCGGTGCCGCGATCTCGGGTGTCACCATCGTCTGCGGCGAGAACGTCTGCGGTATTGACCCGAAGCTGGAATTAGACGGTAAAGGCAAGATCACCAGCGCTCCTGATATGGATAGAAGGATCGAGCTTTATAAAAGGTTCCATGACGGATTTGGCGAGATCTTAGTTCAGATGAACGTCGAAGATACCCGTTTAGGCGTTGCTGAATATGTGCGTAAGAAACATAAATTGGATACCATTGAACTGAAATGGGGCCAGGGCGCCAAGTGTATCGGCGGTGAGATCAAGGTCAAGTCCCTTGAACGGGCGCTTGAATTGAAGAAGCGCGGGTATATCGTTACCCCGGACCCGACAGTGCATGCTACCCAGGAAGCTTTTAAAGCCGGCGCTATCAAAGAATTCGAACGCCATTCCCGTTTAGGTTTTGTCTCTGAAGAAGGCTTCATGAAAGAGATAAAACGATTAAGAGACCTCGGATTTAAGAGGATAACGCTTAAGACCGGCGCCTATTCTATGGTGGAGTTAGCGCAGGCGTTAAAGTTCTCCTCAATGGCAAAGATCGACCTTTTGACCATTGACGGCGCTCCCGGCGGCACCGGTATGAGCCCCTGGAGAATGATGCAGGAATGGGGTATTCCCACATTCTATCTGCAGGCGTTGACGCAGGAATTCTGCGACAGATTGTCCAAGAAGAAAATGCGGATCCCGGATATCGCTATCGCCGGTGGTTTTGCCCTTGAGGATCATATCTTTAAAGTGATCGCTATGGGGTCTCCGTATGTCAAGGCTGTGTGTATGGGCCGGGCGCTCATGATCCCCGGATTCGTCGGTAAGAATGTCGGCGATTGGATCAAGAACGGCACCTTGCCTCCGACGGTATCAGAATTCGGTACCAAGCCGGAAGAGATCTTCGTCTGCTATGAAGAATTGGCGGAGAAATACGGTAAGGATATGAAAGATATCCCGTTGGGAGCTGTGGGAATTTATACTTTCAGCCAGCGGTTAAGGGTAGGGTTGCAGCAATTGATGGCTGGCTCGCGGAATTTCAGCCTCAAGAGCATCTCACGCAAAGACCTGATGAGCTTGACCAAAGAAGCGGAGGAGATCTCAGGGATACCGTATGTGATGGATGCCTACCGTAAAGAAGCGGAAAAAATAATCGACGGGAAATAATACGCCGGTTTTTTTGAAGTTGTGCGGGGTTTGTCCGGTGTTGTCCGGGCAAACCCCGTTTTTATTTTACAGTCGTATAACTAGAATGTCCCTGTCAATCTTTTCGTTTAGGAATTTCGCGGGTCCTGCCGAGGCGCGTTTTCGCAGGAACGCTCGCTTTTCCCCGGCGTGGAAAAGCTCGCTCGCATCGGCTTCCTCGCTCGTCCTCGCGCTATGCGCTCGGACACCATGCCCGCTCGTCGCCTTTACGTCCTGCTCAAATCGCGCCTCGGCACCCGCTAACTAAAATTTTAAAATCGACATTATTTATCCTCCGAAGTCCGCCAAAGATATTGCAAGTCTATAAAAGGGAGAAGGAGGGCGCTCGAAAAACCGCCAGATTCGTTATCTAATAAATCAGTTGTTTGTGTCATGAGACCTGTGTTATGTGTTTGGTTGGTAATTCTGTTAGTGAACGGGTGGCTTGGACTGTTTACGAGTGGGGCATAAAGGCAAGGAGCGGGCACGGATGCCCCTCGATAAACGAAGTCGGGCAGAGCGACGCAGCCGACCTGAGTGCAGCCCCGCCACGCCGGGGCGGGGCAAACGTCCCCGCGAGAAAACAGTCCAAGACAGGACCCGTTCATTAATAAAGCCTTTCTTAAACATAACTATTGTTGTTCAGGTATAAATGATGTATGGTGGCGCTTCTTTATAAGTCACTGGTTTCATGAAAATAAGTGTTACCAGGATTATTATTTTTTTACTTGTATATAATAAGAAGCTATTGTATATTATTTAGGCACATTGTTGTGCCGACAGTAATAAAGAATAAAGATTGAACATTGACGTTCATTACAGGCGCGAAGTAAAGCGTTTGTGTGGGCGTTTTTTTTTATTCTCTATTGCTTAAACTTTGGGCATAGGCCCTTTTAAGGCGCAAGAATGGATATCAATTCGTTAAAAGGCAAAGTCGTTGAATTTGAGAATTTCTTGTATCAGAACAAGAAAGGTGTATTATATAAGCTCATTATTGAAACGGTAGAGAAGCCCTTGTTTGAACGCGCGCTCGAGCGTACCGCAGGCAACCAGCTGAAAGCCGCCCGCATTTTAGGCATCAACCGCAATACCATGCGCTCAAAAATAAGAAAATTAGGGATCGATCCGAATAACTATAAACATTTATAAATTACCGAAAGCATGAGTGTGTTAATGAACAATCGAGAAGCATTAGAACGTCACGGGCTCTATGATAGCCGTTTTGAACATGATTCCTGCGGTGTCGGCTTTGTCTGTAACATAAAAGGGAAGCGTTCCAATGAGATCGTCAGGTCCGCACTTGAGGTACTGCACCGGCTTTCCCATCGCGGCGCCACAGGCGCTGATCCGAAGACCGGGGATGGCGCGGGTATTTTGATCCAGATGCCGCATGAATTCTTTACCGATGTCTGCCGGCAAGTAAAGATCAGCCTCCCCGCCCAGGGGGGCTATGGCGCAGGGCTGGTTTTTCTGCCGACGGATAAAAAGGAGCGCGCGTTCTGTAAAAATGCGTTTGCGGCGGCAATCAAAGAAGAGCGTCAATTGCTCTTAGGGTGGCGGGAAGTGCCGGTTGATAATAACGTGATAGGACAGGCTGCGAAAGAGAGCGAACCGGTTATTGAACAGGTCTTTATCGGTAAGAATATTTCCCGCGGCAAAGATGAGTTTGCTTTCGCGGATGAGTTGGCTTTTGAAAGAACGCTCTACATCATCAGGAAAAAAGTCGAAAATCTCGTCAGGGCCTCTTCATTAAAACAAAGATCGTTTTTTTATATTACTAATCTTTCGTGCCGTACATTTTCCTATAAAGGCCTTTTAATGCCTCATCAGGTGGATACGTTCTTTACTGATCTTCGCGACAGCCGCCTTAAGAGCGCGCTGGGCCTGGTGCATTCACGCTACAGCACGAATACTTTTCCTACCTGGGACTTGGCGCAGCCGTTCCGCTTCCTGGCGCATAACGGCGAGATCAATACGCTGCGCGGCAACATAAATTGGATGCAGGCGCGCCAGGGGCTCATGAAAAGCGCTCTGTTGGGCAAAGAGTTAAAGAAGATCCTGCCTATTGTCGTCCCCGGCGGCAGCGATTCAGCGACCCTGGATAATGTTTTTGAACTTCTCTTGTTATCAGGCAGGTCCCTCGCGCACGTTATGATGATGCTTATTCCGTCCGCGTGGGAGCATGATGCCCATATGGACGCCGGGGTAAAAGATTTCTATAAATATCACATCAGTTGCATGGAGCCCTGGGACGGCCCCGCGGCGATCGCTTTTACCGACGGCACAAGAGTAGGGGCTGTGCTCGACCGTAATGGGTTGCGGCCGGCGCGGTATATAATTACCAGGCATGATACCGTGGTTATGGCCTCTGAAGTCGGTGTCCTGGATATTGCTCCCGAGGACATTGTCAGCTCCGGAAGGCTTGAGCCGGGTAAAATATTCTTTATCGACACTCACGCGGGCCGCTTGATCGACGATAAAGAGGTTAAAGAGACGATCGCCGGGCAAAAACCCTATGGCGACTGGCTTAAAGAGCATTTGGTTGATTTTGACGCTTTGCCTGAAAAGAAGCCCAGGGAAGTTAAAGCAAAGAATGTTCTCGTAACTTTAAAGGCGTTCGGCTATACCCGGGAAGACCTTAAAAGCATTATTAAGCCTATGGCTGAGACCGGCCAGGAGCCTATTGGCTCCATGGGAAATGATTCCCCCCATGCGGTGTTATCCGCGAAACCGCAATTGCTCTTTACGTACTTTAAGCAGCTTTTCGCGCAGGTCACTAATCCCGCGATAGACCCTATCAGGGAAGAGTTAGTCATGAGCTTGTTCAGCTTTATCGGCCCCGCGAAGAACCTGCTGGAGGAGACTCCTGAGCATTGCCATAGGCTCTTCATTAAGCATCCGATCCTCACGAACTCCGAATTAGAGAAGATCAAGAAGATCAAGATCAACGGTTTTAGGACCAAGGTCATATCGCTCTTGTTTGCGGTTTCAGAAAAGAACGGTTTTCGCAAGGCGCTTAAAAGGATCTGCGCGGACGCCGAAGTTGCCATTAAAGAAGGGTATACCTTTATTGTTTTAAGCGACCGCGGCGTGGATCAGGAGCAGGCGGGGCTGCCCGCGTTGCTGGCGACAGGGGTAGTGCACCATCACCTGGTGCGTAAATCATTAAGGACGCAGATCGGTATTTTCATCGAGAGCGCTGAACCGCGGGAAGTGCATCATTTCGCCCTGCTTTTCGGCTATGGCGCTGATTGTGTCAATCCGTATCTTGCCTTTGAAGCAGTGGCCCAATTGATCAAGGACGGGGAGCTATCCCTTGATCTCAAGGCTGCTCTTAAAAATTACTGTAAAGCCATTGATAAGGGGATCTTAAAGATCTTATCTAAAATGGGGATCTCAACGCTGCAGAGTTACCGCGGGTCGCAGATATTTGAGGCATTAGGGCTGCATCAGGAAGTGATCGACCTGTGTTTTACGGGGACGGTCTCCCGGATCGGCGGGGCGGGTATCGACACGATCGCGCAAGAGACGCTTTTAAGGCACCGGGAAGCTTTCCCGGTAAGATCGATAGACGCGCCTTTTCTTCCTTCCGGCGGGCTTTATCAGTGGAGGCGCGACGGGGAGTTCCATTTGTGGAATCCGGAAAGCATTGCCGCTTTGCAGGACGCGGTAAGAAAAGATGACCAAAAGAAATATGTTGAATTCGCTCAATGCATCAATGACCAGTCGCGGCAACCGACTACCCTACGCGGCCTTTTAAAATTCAAGAAAAGCGCTTCTCGCGTCCCTTTAGGAGAAGTTGAGCCTGTATCGGAGATAGTGAAGCGTTTTGCCACCGGCGCAATGAGCTTTGGTTCGATAAGCCGCGGTGCCCATGAAACCATAGCTGTCGCGATGAACAGGCTCAAGGGTAAATCAAATACCGGCGAAGGGGGCGAGGACCCTGCCCGTTTTACGCCGCTTCCGAACGGTGATTCAAAACGAAGCGCTATAAAACAGGTGGCATCAGGCAGGTTCGGAGTAACGACGAATTATTTGGTGAACGCGGACGAGTTGCAGATCAAGATCTCGCAGGGCGCTAAGCCGGGAGAAGGCGGCCAGCTCCCCGGGCATAAAGTCAGTGTCACGATCGCTAAAACCAGGTACACGACTCCCGGGGTTACTTTGATCTCTCCTCCGCCGCATCATGATATTTATTCCATTGAGGACCTCGCGCAGCTTATTTTTGACCTGAAAAATACCAATCCCCGCGCCAGGATCAGCGTGAAGCTGGTTTCAGAGATCGGTGTGGGGACTATCGCCGCGGGAGTTGCCAAAGGACACGCGGATATGATCTTGGTTTCCGGAGGCGACGGCGGGACAGGCGCTTCCCCGTTAAGTTCGATAAAACACGCGGGGCTGCCGTGGGAATTGGGGATAGCGGAAACCCATCAGACACTGGTATTGAACGACCTCAGGAGCCGGGTGCGTTTACAAACTGACGGACAGATGCGCACGGGCCGTGATGTGGCCATGGCTGCGCTTTTAGGAGCCGAAGAATTCGGTTTTTGCACCGCGGTTTTGATCGTTATGGGGTGTGTGATGTTACGCCACTGCCATTTGAATAATTGTTCCGTCGGAGTAGCTACCCAGGATGAAATATTGGAAAAAAAGTTCCAGGGAAGGCCGGAATATATTACTCGGTATTTTAATTTTGTGATCGAGGAATTACGTTCGATCATGAGCGAGCTGGGGGTGCGGACAATGGATGAGATGATCGGCCGTACTGATCTGTTGGAGGTCAATGAAGCAATCCTCCCCTGGAAAGCCAGGAAAGTCGATTTCTCAAAGATCCTCTATAAGCCGAAGGTCCCTCAGTCAGTCGCTACGCATTGCCGGAGAACGCAGGATCACGGCATAGATAAGATATTGGACCTTAAACTCATTGAGATGTCCAAGCCTTCGCTGGATGAGGCAAAACCGGTTAACCTGAATTTAGAGATCAGGAATACCGACAGGACGACAGGGGCAATGCTGAGCGGTGAAGTTTGCCGGCGCTATGGAGAAACGGGCTTGCCTGAAGATACCATCCATTGCGTGTTCAAGGGGGTCGCGGGACAGAGCTTCGGCGCGTGGCTTGCCAAAGGCGTCACCTTTGAATTGGAAGGGATGTGTAATGATTATGTGGGCAAAGGTATTTCCGGCGGGAAAATAATCGTTTATCCCGATAAAAAGGCTGTTTTTGATCCGGAAGAAAACATTATCATCGGCAATACCACATTTTACGGCGCCATTACCGGCGAGGCGTATGTCCGGGGAATCGCGGGAGAGCGCTTTTGCATACGTAATTCCGGGCTCTATACGGTGGTTGAGGGAGTAGGAGACCACGGCTGCGAATATATGACCGGCGGAAGAGTGGTAGTGCTGGGTAAGACCGGAAGGAATTTTGCCGCGGGTATGTCAGGCGGGATCGCCTATATTTATGATACGCTTGGAGTATTCCCGCGGAAATGCAATATGGAAATGGTAGAGCTGCAAAAGCCCGGCGCGCAAGATATAGAAACGCTTCATCAACTGGTTACAAACCACTATAAATACACGCAAAGCCGCTTGGCAGGACAATTGCTCGGCGATTTTAGGAATAAGGTTAAACATTTTGTAAAAGTCATGCCGCTGGAGTATAAGCGGATCCTGGAAGAAAAAGGCCTCCAGAAAAAATTAAAACAAGAGGAAGTTTCGGATGGGTAGCGCGAGCGTTTAGCATAGAGCGTTGAGGGTTGAGGGGGATAGGTATGGGTGATATAAAAGGGTTTTTAAAAATAAAGCGCCAGAAATCAGCATACAGGCCGGTGTGTGAACGAGTGCATGATTTTGATGAAGTAGCGCTTATTCGTCCTGAAATTCATTCAAAAGAACAGGCGTCGCGCTGCATGGATTGCGGGATTCCCTTTTGCCATTGGGGCTGCCCGGTGGGAAATTATATACCCGAGTGGAATGACCTGATCCATCGCGGGCAATGGAAAAAAGCATACGAAATGCTGCAGGCGACGAATAACCTTCCTGAAATAACCGGCAGGATCTGCCCTGCGCTCTGCGAATTTTCCTGCGTGTTGGGTATTAATGATGATCCGGTGACTATCCGTGAAAATGAATTAGCGGTCGTTGAATACGCGTTTGCTCATGGGTTTGTCAAGCCGCAGCCTCCTCAAAAGCGTACCGGTAAGAAAGTCGCGGTTATCGGTTCAGGACCTGCCGGCCTTGCATGCGCTGACCAATTGAATAAAGCCGGACACCGGGTGGTCGTATTCGAGAAGGATGATGCCATCGGAGGCATTCTTACTTATGGGATCCCGGATTTTAAGCTGGATAAAAAGATCATGAGCCGAAGAGTCAGCGTTTTAAAGAAAGAAGGGGTTGTTTTTAAGACAAGCGTGGATCTTATTGATAAAGCCTGTGTTGCGGATATTAAGAAAGAATTTGACGCGGTTTCTCTTACTATGGGCAGCCGAACCCCCCGGGATTTAGCAATAGAAGGAAGAAACCTCACCGGAATACATTTTGCCATGGATTACCTGGTGCAATCAAATAAGCGGGTTGCCGGCGGGGATATTCCTCAAGAAAAAACCATTGATGCCCGCGGTAAGAAGGTAGTGGTTATCGGAGGAGGAGATACCGGGGCTGATTGCGTGGGTGTAGCTCATAGGCAGAAAGCTGCCTGTGTGGTGCAGATAGAGCTGTTCCCTATGCCTCCTGATTGCCGGACTGCCTCCATGCCGTGGCCAAAGTATCCTCTGCTGCTTAAAACTTCAACGAGCCATGAAGAGGGCGGGCAGCGCGACTGGGCAGTTTCGACTAAGAAATTTACCGGTGAAAAAGGCGCTGTAAAAAAACTTTCCTGTGTCAGGGTTACCCATGGTAAGGATACCCAGGGGTGTCCGGTTATACAAGAAATAAAAGGCAGTGAGTTTGAGATAGAGGCCGACCTGGTTATTCTGGCTTTAGGTTTTTTACATGTGGAATATAACCCCTTGTTAGAGGCATTGGGAGTATCTTTTGATCAGCGGGGTAATATCCTGGCGGATCAGCAGTTTAAAACGGCAGCAAAAGGGGTATTTGCCGCGGGAGACGCCCGGCGCGGGCAGTCTCTGATAGTTTGGGCTATCGCGGAAGGAAGGCGCGCCGCCTACCATATCGATACTTACCTGATGGGAAGATCAAATCTGCCGGTATTGTAATATCTTGTTTTACCTTAATAAGTAGATATAACGTTAATTTAAAAGTCTAAAGCTTAAAAAACAAAGGAAACCCAAAGAATAAAGGTTAAATTTTAAAATTAAACCTTTATTCTTTAACCTTCCTTTGTTATTGAGTCTTTATACTTTAGACTTTCTTAATGTGTTGTTCAAAACATGCTTTGTCAGCTGTTTATTAAGTTTGTTCCCTTACCTTTACAGCTTCCCCAAATTGTGTTATACTTTAAATATATCGGTTTTTACAGGATTTATCAGTGGAATTCATCTAATATACAAAGGAGGCAGAAATGAAGAGAATACCCGTTTTTTTAGTTCTTTTTTGTTTTTTGTTTTCTTTACCGGTTTTTGCTCAAGGATCAACGTATTTGGCATCTTCCGCGTCCAAAGCTAAGCATGGAGTGATTAATACGTTTACCGGGTGGCTGGAAGTACCTTTTCAAGTTATTAAAGGATTTGAAAGCGGTATCGCAGAAGAGGGGAATAATAAGCTTTTGGGAGGGGTAGCGGGTATTTTAAGGGGTATTTTTCATGGTATCGGCCGGACCGCTTCCGGAGTTTATCAGTTGGCGACATGTCTTTTACCCGATCATGCCGATAACGAGGGTATCGGGATTCCTTTAGATAGCGAGTATGCCTGGGAAAAAGGCTCCACATATTCGATCCATCAGCAGGGAGTTGCTCCTGTCGGCGAAAAATTAGCCCGCGGGGTTGTTAATACCTTCGCAGGGATAGTTGAGATCCCGGGTCAGCTTAATAAGGCAGAACAGCAAAATTCTGCGTTAACGATTGTTAAGGGGATCGGCAAAGCGGTTATTTATCCGGTAGCCCGGATTATTTCAGGAGTTTTTGATTTAGTCACATTCCCGCTGCCTAATGATAGTAAACAGCACGGCCCTGTCTTTGACGAAGAGCAGCCGTGGGACGCGCTTAATACCCATCCGTTTGACCGTGAAAATCCACCGGAAGGATACGGGGCTTTTTCGCCGCCTTTAGAACCTTCCCCGGTGCCTGATTTCTATATGATGCAGATGTATGCTCCATAAAAACATTACGGTTTTCTGCTTACATCCCGCGCTTATAGGGATGGCGGTGTGTGCTGCCTGCCTACCGGCAGGTAGGCTTTCTGCAGTAAAAAAAACCCCGTAAGGAGATAGTCCTTACGGGGTTTTTTTATCTCATCGGGTCATTTCTTGTCTTTATAAAGGCCGCCGCAGGTTTTGTTGCGCCCGGTGTTCTTTGCTTCGTATAATTGCTGGTCCAGGACTTGCAGGAGCGTGTCGATATCCACGCGGTCATTATTATCGACGGTTATCAGTCCGATACTGATGGTCAACTCCAAAGATTTATCAATGGTCCCGAACGCGTATTCTTCAACGCGCTTACGCAGTCTTCTGGCAACGATATAGGCGCCGTCATAATTGGTATAGGGCAGGACGATAACAATTTCTTCCCCTCCGTAGCGGCATACTATGTCTGTGGCGCGGACTGTTTTCTTTGTCAAAAACGATAATTGTTCAAGGACGAGGTCCCCGTGAGCATGCCCGAATTTATCATTGACCTGTTTAAAATGGTCTAGATCAAGCATAATACAGGAAAGAGGATAGTTATACCTCTGAATCCGTTTAAGTTCTTCTTCCAGGCGTTGAATAAGGTAGCGGCGGTTAAATAGTTTTGTTAATTCATCCGTGTTGGAGAGAGTGCTTAAGAGCTCGTTTTTTTCCTCAAGTTCATCTTCGAGCGCCTGGCGCTGCAGGAAAACATTGGCATAGGCGGTAAGTTCTTCGGGGCTTACCAGATAATGCAGGTAGCCGTCAACCAGGCCGCTTTTGAGCATTTTTATCTTTTCTTCCTGGTTTTTCTCCATATGGGAAAGCACTATGATGGGGACCGTTTCGGTATTCGTTTCCGAGCGCAGGGCTATGCAGAGCTCCTGGCAGTCTTTAAGGTCGGGAAGCTGATTATAGACAAAAATAAGATTTATGTCAGTATAGGTGTTAATGTTCTTAATAAGTTCCTGGGCGCTGGGAAAGTTTACAAATTCAAATTCTTCGGGATCGAATTGTTTTTTTAAGTTCTCCACTGTTTCTAAAGGGATCCCTACGCCGATAATAATCTTTTTAGACATTGTTTTACGGATGTAATTAAGGTTGAAAGGTTTATTCCTATATTATACTATTTTTAAGAAATTAGTAAAGAGTATCGTGTCTTCGTGCCTTCGGTTATCGGTTTTCTGTAGAGCGGCAGGCAAAGTTAAGAACTGATGCTCGATAATTTTCTCATTGTATAAAAAGCATTTTCGCTGTAAAATATTGAAAATATGAGGGTAAGTATTATTATGGACAAAGAAACCGCCTATCTTGAATTCTTTAAAAGTTTAAAAGTCGCTTTTAATAACGCCTCAGCTTATTTTCAAGAGCATCCCTATTATATAAAGTCAGTAGAGGCTCTTAAAGGCAAGATCGAAGAACTTTTGAACTACGCAAACCCGATAAAGGTCAATTTTAGCGATACTTCCGTGTTCGTGGAAGGGCTTATTATTACCTACGCGGCCCTTTCGAACGAGATCACTTTGGTCTTTCACGCCCGTAAGATCCAGGGGCTGGAGATCCGCCCCGGGGTAACCCTTGAGGAGCTTATCGTCTTTCTTTCCAAGATGGCTATGTCCGCGCGTGATATCATACGTTCAGGCGGATTGCAGAACATACTTGACCAGGAAAAGATCAGCCATGTGCTTGTTGAAGAGCTTGATTTTTCCCAATTGCTTAAAAGCGAGGGAGAAGAATGTAAAGATATTTGGATATATTTATTCCGCGACGCGATGAATAAGCGTGACCCGCAGAAGATCGCTAACGCGGCGAATAATTTTGAAAGGATCGTCGGTAAATTCAAGGTCAAAGATCTATTTGAAGACACGGCCCTTAATAAGAACGTAAAAGAATTCTTCGGATATATCAAAGAAAATGATAAGGAGGGAAACCGGTTTGCCGGTTGCTCGAAGGGGCTTTTAAAGTTGATCTTAAACGATAAAGAAGTTACTAAGAAGTACAGCGCGGATGAAATAAAAGCGTTGTTTAAGGATTTAAGCGAAAGCAATCTGGCTGACGCGTTATGGGACCAAATGACTTCCGACCATTCTTTTGACGCTATGAGCTTTCAATTGTTTTCGCAGTTGGTCAATAATTCCAAACACGCGGAAGTCGCGGCCGTGATTGAGCAAAAAGCGAAGAACGTTGATGCTTTAAAGGGGAATGTCCGCCTGCGCAATAAGATCAAGGCTCTTTTTTCAACCGAAGAGAATCAATATATCCCTGAGGTCTACCGCCACGCGCTTTCTGTGGTCTTGGAAAACACGATGCGGGATAAAGAATTCAGGCTGGAGCAGGATACGTTGAACACGCACTACCGGTTGATCTTGCTTAATTTGCTTACCAGCGAGGCCGATGTAAAGAAATTGCAGCTTATTTTAGAAAAAATAGCGAATGAATTTGAGCTTTCGGTGAAGGCAAATGAATGGGAGTATATCAGCTCTATCCTGGAAGTCCTGGTTGAAAAGGAAAAGACAGGCCCTTTTTGGGTGCCGGAATCGGAAATGCTGCGTAAGCGTATCATGCATTCCGTGGAGAATATCGTTTTTCAGGAGAATGTCCCGACTGATTTCGACTACTTGATACCTTTCATCCGGGAAAGCGTGATGAATTCTCCGTTTTACCTCGATAAGATGTTTAAAGAAGGCCTTATCAACGCGTACGTCCTGAGGTTTTTCCTGAAATTCTTCCCTGATCAACTGCCTCATTTTTATGAGGAGCTGGATAAAAAAGCGGCTGATCTGGAGGTGATCGGCAAGGTCGTTGAAGCATTGGTCTTTGTCCAATCGCCCTTGGCCCAGGAGATCCTGAAATATATTTTTTCAAAATCAAACGCGCTGATGAAGTCTGAAGCATTACAGGCCCTCGGGCGCCTGCCCGTTTTTGATAAAGAATATTTCTTTTCTATCCTTGAGGGGCAGGATATCCTGTTGAAGAAAGAAGCTTTACAGATATTGCTTAAAGACCCTGCGACGGCAAAAAAAGCCCTGGATAAGATTTTTGTCTTTCCTCATTTCTGGGGAAAGGAAAATAAGACCGTTATGGAGAGCCTGATCCTTATCGAGGAGCTTGATATCCGGGAGGCAAAGGGTTATTTGGCTTTTTTGGGGAAGCGCTGGGTTTGGGGCGGGTCGGGCATCCGGAAAAAAACCCGGGAGCTTTTAAAAAGGTGGCAGCGTGAATAATGTTGAAGCAGCATTCGCAACTTTCTTGACCGCTGTAGAGGTGGCAAAGCTTTATGCTACCGCGCATCCCCGGTTCAAGAAATATTTTGACGTCGCTTTTGAGAGCATGCAGGGGGTTTTGCGCGAGAAAGAAGAAATAGTCATCGGTATCGTTGGGGATGAACTTGTTTTTGAGAAGGAAATATTCTTCGAGCTGACTAAGCGCGTCAAACCCATCATTTCTTATTTTAAAGACCGAAAGATCGAAAGAATAGCCTTCCGTTACCTCATGAGCCGGCAGGAATTAATGGCGTTTATCGATATCCTGCTTTTACGGAAAGAGGAATTCACGAAAACCGTTCAGGAGTATTTATCGCTCGCGGGGGTCAAGAATATTTCGGTCGGTAAAATACACGGCACTCCCGAATTCCTGGGAGGGGCTGTTAACGCGGCGCAGGCTTACGATAGTTCTTTGGATAATGTCACGCAGAGCATGGAAGCGTTACTTTCCGGCCAGGAAGTGGATCCTTTTGACCTGAAATTCAACCTTTTGAACATGATGGAAGGTTTGATGGGCCAATTCCATGACCTTTTAAAGTTGACCGCGGTCAAGCGCTATGATATAACGACGTTCCGTCATGTTTTAAATGTTTCTATTCTTTCCATGTATTTTTCCACGAAGCTCGGCTTTGACCGGGAGGATGTTCTGGATATCGGCATCGCCGCTCTTTTCCACGATATCGGTAAGCTCTATATCTCCCGCAAGATCATTCAAAAGCCGGATAAATTGACTTCCGAAGAATTCAGTAAGATCACTAATCATGTAACTGTCGGTTCCGAGATATTGTTGAAATATGTCGATACCTTGGGGTTCCTTCCCGTTATTGTCGCTTACGAACATCACTTGAAATATAATTTAAAAGGGTATCCTAAATTGTCATTCGGGCGGCCGCCGCATTTCGTTTCGCTTTTGGTATCGCTCTGTGACGTTTATGACGCGTTGATGCAGCGGCGTTCCTATAAGAATGATTATCCGCCGCCGGTGATCTATGAGATCATGCAAAAGGACAGGGGCTTTGGCTTTGAACCGAAGCTTTTCGACGCTTTTTATAGAAATATGGGCGTTTGGCCGATCGGCACGCTGGTGGCATTAAGTGACGGAAGTATCGCTGTTGTCAGGGAAGAAAATGAGGATGATATCTTTAATCCTAAGGTTGAAATCATCGCCCCCAGACCTTCAAAGGAGCTGATTGATTTAAAGCCGATCAAATATACTATTAAAATAGAACGTTTTATCAGCCCTTTAAAAGAAGGTAAAGCATATCTGCATTTAATCTGATCAAAAACAGGGAATACGGGTCTTGCGGCGTCGCTTGCGGTGTGTTTGTGTAATACTGTTGTTTTATCCCGGATGCGGTTGCTGCGAACAATCAAAATATGGAAAAAGTCGATATTACCATTATTGGCGCCGGGGTGATCGGCTTGGCGCTTGCCTTTGAGCTTTCAAAGGACGGCCGGAATGTTCTTGTGGTCGAACGGCATCCGAAGTTCGGCCAGGAGACCAGTTCCCGTAATAGCGAAGTGATCCACGGGGGAATGTACTATCCGTCAGATTCATTGAAAGCGAAGACCTGTGTCGAGGGCAGAGAATTGCTTTACGCGTTTTGCCGGGAGCACGCGGTCCCTCATAAAAGAACAGGGAAATTGATCGTTGCGGTGAGCCCTCAAGAGGTGCTGGATCTGGAAAATCTGTATAAACAGGGATTAGCGAATAATGTGGAAGGGCTCAGTTGGTTAGGGCAAGCGCAGGTAAAAGCTGCCGAGCCGAATATCAAAGCGGAGGCCGCGATATGTTCCGCTGCCACGGGTATTATTGATTCTCACCGGTTCATGCAGGAGCTCCAGATGCGCGCGCGCCAGCGGCATGTCCAATTCGCGTATAATACCGAAGTGACGGCTATAGCCGGTGAGGGGGAAGGCTTCGCGGTCACTGTCCTCGATAAGCCCGACGGTAATTTTACGTTTTTTTCCCGGGTTGTGATTAATGCGGCAGGATTATTTTCCGATAAGATCTCTGCGATGGCAGGAGTAGCGGGCGATGAATATAAATTAAAGTATTGTAAGGGGGATTATTGCCGTGTGCATAACAATAAAGGGAGGTTTATCAGCCATTTGGTCTATCCGGTCCCGCGTAAAGAGCATTCCGGTTGCTTAGGCGTGCATGCGACGCTCGATCTGTCCGGTTCTCTGCGGTTAGGGCCGGACGCGGAATATGTCGGCGCCATAGATTACAATGTTCCTGCGGATAAATGCAAAGTTTTCTATGAGAGTGTGCGTTCCTTCCTCCCTTTTATCAGCCTGGAAGATATAACGGTTGATAGCTCGGGAATGAGGCCGAAGCTCCAAGGGCCGAATGAGGGGTTCCGTGATTTTATTATTCGTGATGAATCCGATAAAGGGCTTTGTGGGTTCATTAATTTAGTCGGTATAGAGTCTCCGGGGCTGACTGCATCCCTGGCAATTGCCTTGATGGTCAAGGGGATGGTTGCTGATTTCTTTCCCGGCCAGAAAGGATTCTCCCTGCACTCCTCTTAAGCTGGGGTGCTGGCGAACACCCCGCGCTTATAGGTATTGCGCGGGTGTGCGCCTTTCTGGCGCAACACCCGGTGTTTATAGCACCCAGCCTTATTGGTGTGGCTGGGTACTCCGCTTGCTGCGGCGGTGTTGCACCGCACCTTGCTTTATTGGAAAAGCAAGTGCGCACTTTCTGTGCAGGTGTACCGCTTTCTGCTTGCACCCCGCGCTAATCGCACCCAGCCTCATTGGAATGGCTGGGTATACCGCTTTTCTGCGGCAGTACTGCGCGGGTGTGCTGCTTTCTGCAGCAAAAATAATTTGACTTCTGCGTAGCCTGATGATATATTAATATATAGTTCAAATGTGAACTATTAAGAAAACAAAGGCGTTTTTTGAGGCCGGACTATCGGTGTCAAAACGCCTGTTTTATTTTTTTGATTGTTTAATAACCATCTCTTACCCATTATTCATATGCCTAAATATATCTTTGTTACCGGAGGAGTGATCTCAAGCCTGGGAAAAGGGATTACGAGTGCTTCCATCGGAAAGATCCTGGAGTCCCGGGGGCTTAAAGTGACGTTAATGAAGCTGGATCCTTATATTAACGTCGATCCCGGTACCATGAATCCGTATCAGCACGGAGAAGTTTATGTCACGGATGATGGCGCGGAAACCGACCTGGATCTCGGCCATTACGAACGTTTTACCAATGCCGTGATGACTAAGTTCAATAATGCGACAACCGGCCAGGTGTATAATACGGTGATCTCCCGGGAGCGCCGGGGTGATTATTTAGGAAAGACCATTCAGGTCATTCCGCATATTACTAATGAAATAAAAGAGCGCATTAAGAAAGTCGCTTCGGTATCCGCGGCCGATATTGTCTTGGTTGAGATCGGGGGTACGGTCGGAGATATTGAAAGCCTCCCGTTCTTAGAGGCTGCCCGGCAATTCCGCCTCGATGTCGGATATTCAGGCGTACTCTATGTTCATTTGACCCTTATTCCCTATATTAAAGTTGCCGGTGAGATCAAGACCAAGCCGACCCAGCATAGCGTGGGAACATTGCGTGAGATCGGCATCCAACCGGATATCCTGATCTGCCGCACTGAAAAGGTATTATCCGACGAGGTCAAAGAGAAGATATCCCTGTTCTGCAATGTGAGAAAAGAGGCGGTGATCGAGGCCAATGATGTCGAATCGATCTATCAGATCCCCTTGGTATTTAAAAATCAATTATTAGAAGAGATCATCCTTAATCATTTTAATCTGATCTGTAAATCCAGCGACCTTCAAGAATGGGAAAAGAATGTTGTCGCGCGCGTCTTGAACCCGAAACAGAAAGTGGAAGTGGCGATAGTCGGCAAGTATATCGGTTTACAGGACGCCTATAAATCGATATATGAGTCTTTAATACATGCCGGGATCGCTAATAATACTAAGGTTGAGGTGCGTAAAGTTGATTCCGAGGATATTGAAAAAATGGGTGCCGCGGCAATGCTCGCGGGGGTTAACGGTGTTCTGGTACCCGGCGGTTTCGGATACCGCGGTATCGAAGGCAAGGTCAAGGCGATCCAATTCGCCCGGGAAGGGAATATCCCTTTCCTCGGGCTTTGCCTGGGAATGCAATGCGCGGTGATCGAGTTTTCCCGCAATGTGTGCCATTTTAAGGACGCCAATTCCACCGAATTTAAGGCAAAGACCAAGAATCCGGTCATAAGCCTTTTGGAAGAGCAGAAGCAGTATAAGGATTTAGGCGGCACCATGCGTTTAGGCGCTTACCCGTGCAAGATAAAGAAGGGGACTAAGGCATTCGAATTATACGGCAAAGAGTTAATCCAGGAGCGCCATAGGCATCGTTATGAATTCAATAATAAATTTAAGAAATCATTGGAAAAGAAAGGGTTGATCTTTTCCGGGATCTATCCGAAGCGTAATCTCGTTGAAATTATAGAACTTAAAGCTCATCCATATTTTGTCGCTGTTCAATATCACCCCGAATTCAAATCTAAGCCTGATAAGGCGCATCCTCTGTTTAGCGGATTCATTAAGGCTGCATTATAATTTGTCGGACCTCATTAAGAAGATTTGACTTGAAGAATCGCATTTTTGCATTATAATTATCCAAGGCTTACGGGATGCCGTATAGGCCAGGATAGCAACAGGTGATAAACATAACCATATAGGAATAACCGCTTTTCTTACCTCATTTTCGGGCACTATGAACGCGATACTCGCATTAGAAGACGGAACAGTATTCAAAGGAAAATCTTTCGGCGCCTGCGGTGAAAGTTACGGCGAGCTTGTATTTAATACCAGTATGGCCGGGTACCAGGAGATCCTGACCGATCCGTCATATAAAGGGCAGATAGTGACCATGACCTATCCATTGATCGGCAATTATGGCGTGAACCTGGAAGACGTGGAATCCCGTAAACCTTTTGTTGAAGGGTTCGTGGTCAAAGAATATAGCAAGGTCTTCAGTAACTGGCGGTCCAAGCAATCCCTCGGGGATTATTTGAAAGCAAATAATATTATCGGCATAGAGGGGGTCGATACGCGCGCCGTAACGCTTGCGATCCGACAAGCCGGAGCCATGAAGGCGGTCCTTTCAACCGTAGAGAGCGACGAAGGCCGCCTGGTGAAGAAAGCAAAAGATTCTCCGGGACTTTTAGGGGTTGACCTGGTTAAGGAGGTCAGCGCGTCCGAGCAATTTTTCTGGCAGAAGTCACCGGGAAAGCGTCAATATAGAGTTGTGGTTGTTGATTGCGGGGTTAAATATAATATTCTCCGGGCATTATCGAGCCGTAGCTGTGAAGTTGTGGTAGTTCCCGCCGTTACTACCGCCGGCGATATCCTGAAGCTAAAGCCGGACGGCGTATTACTTTCTAACGGCCCGGGAGATCCTGCCGCGGTCAGTTATGTCGTGAGTGCTACCCGCGAGTTGATCGGTAAGGTGCCGATCTTTGGTATTTGCCTCGGGCATCAAATGCTGGGGCAGGCTTTTGGCGGCAAGACGTATAAACTTAAATTCGGCCATCACGGCGGGAATCAGCCGGTAAAAGACCTTAAGAGCGGTAAAGTTGCGATCAGCGTGCAAAATCACGGCTTTTGCGTCGATATAGATTCATTGAATAAAAAAGATATCGAGGTCACCCATATTAATTTAAACGACCAGACGCTTGAAGGCATGCGCCATAAGAAGCTGCCGGTATTCTCGGTGCAATTTCATCCTGAAGCCGGCCCCGGCCCGAATGACGCGTCTTATTTGTTCGATGAATTTGTCGCGATGATGAAAAAATCAAAAATGAAGCGAGTAACGAGTAATTGAAAAGCGTATCAACTTTTTTCCGCTTACTCGTTACTAAAATATGCCCAAACGTACAGACATAAAAAAGATCATGATCATCGGCTCCGGCCCTATTGTTATCGGCCAGGCTTGCGAATTTGATTATTCCGGTACTCAGGCTTGTAAAGTCCTGATGCAGGAAGGCTTTGAGGTTATCCTGGTAAATTCCAATCCTGCCACTATTATGACCGACCCGCAGATGGCAACGCGTACCTATATTGAACCGATTACCCCTGAAATAGTCGCAAAGATCATTGCCAAAGAACGGCCGGATGCCCTGCTTCCTACTTTAGGCGGGCAAACCGCGCTTAATACTACGGTAAAATTAGCCGAGATGGGTGTATTGAGCAAATATAAAGTTGAGACTATCGGGGCAAATATTAAAGCGATCAAGAAGGCCGAAGACAGGGAACTGTTTAAAGAGGCAATGCAGAAGATCTCCCTTGACCTGCCCCGCAGCGGCCGCGCTTATACGTTGCCTGAAGCCTGCCGCGTGGTTGAGGAAATAGGGTTTCCGGTTATTATCCGCCCTAGTTTCACCCTGGGAGGCACAGGAGGGAGTGTGGCGTATAATATCGAAGAATTCCGGGAATTAGCAAAACACGGTTTAGAAGCCAGTATGATCAGCGAGGTCCTGATCGAAGAGTCGGTTATCGGCTGGAAAGAATTTGAATTAGAGGTAATGAGGGACCTGCATGACAATGTGGTGATCATCTGTTCAATTGAGAATTTTGACCCGATGGGAGTGCATACGGGAGATAGCATCACGGTGGCTCCCGCGCAGACCTTGACGGATAAAGAATACCAGAAAATGCGCGATGCCTCTATCGCTTGTATCCGGGAAATAGGGGTAGAAACGGGGGGGTCCAATATCCAGTTCGGCGTTCATCCTCAAACGGGGAGAATGGTTATTATTGAGATGAATCCCCGGGTTTCCCGCAGCTCCGCGCTGGCATCAAAGGCAACCGGTTTTCCCATTGCCAAGATCGCCGCTAAACTCGCGGTCGGATATACCCTCGATGAGATCTCTAATGATATAACCAGAGAAACTCCAGCTTGTTTTGAGCCTTCGATCGATTATTGCGTGGTTAAAGTCCCCCGTTTTACTTTTGAGAAATTCCCCTCCGCTGACCCGACATTAACGGTATCCATGAAATCGGTCGGTGAAGCAATGGCTATCGGCAGGACATTTAAAGAATCGCTGCAGAAAGGATTACGGTCGCTTGAGATCAAGAAATCCGGCCTGGAGAGTATTTTATTTAAGGATTGCCTCGAAGATGTTATCGCTGATTCGGTGGTCCTGGATACGATTTATCAGAAGCTCCGGGTGCCTAACGCGGAGCGGATCTTTTATATCGGAGATGCCCTGCGCGCCGGGATTGATATTGAAAAGATCTATGAGTTGACGTTTGTCGACCGCTGGTTCTTGTATAACCTTAAGGAGATCGTCGATCTTGAGCGCAGGATCGTTGCCGCGGGGAAAAGCCTCTCCCGGGAATTGCTGCTGGAGGCCAAGCAGTATGGCTTCAGCGATAAACAATTAGCGGCATTGCTGCATAAAAAAGAAGAGGAAATATTTGAACTTCGCAAAGCATTCCGCATTGAGCCCGCTTTTAAATTAGTTGATACCTGCGCGGCTGAATTCCAGGCATATACCCCTTATTTTTATTCCTCATACGATACATAAGAGAAAAGTTGCCCGCCTGTAATTGTTTACAAGTCATAGTTTTTATATTATAATGCCTAATAATTAAGCAGACAAAGGTGAAGATGAAGCAGAAAACGGGTTTTGATAACGAAAAATACCTTGCTGAACAAACTGCCGCGATCCTGGACCGGGTGAAAAAGTTTGATAATAAACTTTACCTGGAGTTCGGCGGGAAGCTTTGTTTTGATTACCACGCCGCGCGGATCCTGCCCGGGTACGACCCGAATGTTAAAATACGGCTTTTGCAGAAGCTCAAGGACAAGATCGATATTGTCCTGTGTATTTATGCCGGAGATATCGAGCGAGGGAGAGTCCGCGGCGATTTCGGGATCACCTATGATTCTGCCACTTTGAAATTGATCGATGATCTCAGGAAATGGGGATTGGATATACTTTCCGTTGTTATTACCCGTTTTAACAACCAATCTTCCGCGGTGATCTTTAAGAATAAGCTGGAGCATAGAGGCGTAAAGGTGCACCTGCATTACCCTATCGAGGGGTATCCTGCGAATATGGACCTGGTTGTCAGTGACGAGGGGTTCGGGAAGAATGAATATATAGAAAGCAATAAGCCGCTCGTCGTTATCACCGGGCCGGGCCCGAACAGCGGGAAGCTTTCAACCTGCCTCTCGCAGTTATACCATGAACATAAACAGGGTATTAATGCCGGGTACGCGAAATTCGAAACCTTCCCTATCTGGAATATCCCTTTAAAGCATCCTGTTAATGTCGCCTATGAAGCAGCGACTGCGGATATCCAGGATTTTAACCTGGTTGATCCGTTCCATTTAAGCGCTTATCAAGAAACGGCTATTAATTATAACCGCGATGTCGAGAGCTTTCCTATTTTAAAGTTGATGTTAGGTAAAATATTCAAGAAAGCGAACTCGATGCCGATGTACCAGTCTCCTACCGATATGGGGGTTAACCGCGCCGGCTTCGGCATCGTCAACGACGCGCTGGTGCAGGAAGCGGCAAAGCAGGAGCTGGTCAGGCGGTATTTCAGGTATAATACGGAATACTTGCTGGGTATAGAAAAGAAAGCGACGGTTGAGCGTGTTATGATCTTAATGGAAGAATTAGGGGTTAAGATCACCGACCGCGTTGTTGTTGAAGTCGCCCGGAAAACAGCTGAAACGATAGAAGCGCTTGGCAAAGGGCACGCGGGCATCTATTGCGGGGTCGCGCTTTTGCTGGCGGATGGAAGGATCGTTACCGGGCGTAATTCAGCGCTTATGCATGCGGCTTCCAGCGTTGTGTTGAACGCGTTAAAAGTGCTGGCGAAGATCCCCGATGAGATCTTACTGCTTTCTCCTCATATCATTAAACAGATATCGCGGTTGAAAGAAGGGATCTTAAACGCTGAATCTGAAAGTTTGGACCTGGAAGAAACCCTGATCGCGCTTTCTATCAGCGCGGCGACCAATCATACCGCGGAATTAGCTATGGAGAAATTAGCGGCTTTAAAAGGGTGTGAAGTCCATATGACGCATATGCCCACGCCGGGAGATGATGTCGGATTAAAACGCCTGGGAGTCAATCTTACTACGGACGGTAAATTCTCTTCTCGCAATCTCTTTGTTACTTAAGGATATTCTTCCACCGGTTTTTCTCTTGCGGATCAGCTTTTGAGCCTTCCCTGAATATAAACCTCATTGTTTACAATACCATTGTCAAAGCTTTCTTCCGGGCGGCTGCCGTATCAGATGAGCCGCAAACACAGCCTAAAACGCTTCTTTTTAGCCCGGATTAAAAATGAGTTGCGTAAGGCGCGGATTTTTATTACAATAAAACAATATGGAGCGACGTTTTTTATAAAATAAGGAGACATGAATGCCTAATTATGAGATCGTTAATGAATTTTGTAATCTTAAAAAGAAAAAAGTGGTCATGCCGGCTACTTATGTCGAGGAATCTTTGGGGACAAAGAAGCTCCTGCGGCATATTGAAGATTGTATGAGCAAGGATACTGAGTGTAAACAGCTTGATTGTAAGTATGACAATGGCAGTAAGGACCCGATAAATTCTGCCGCGCCTTAAAGAAGCATAGCTTGTTTGAGGGGGTCAACAAGTCGTGCCGTTATCCCCGTATGGTGGGCCGGGGGTGTACGGTCGTTAAGCGCTGAACAACATTCTGCCTGCCGGAAGGCGTTGATATGCCGGTTAAGATTAAATTTTTAGGCGGGGTCAGGACCGTGACTGGTTCCTCCCACCTTGTCTCTTCCGATAAATCGCAGGTTTTGATCGATTGCGGCCTTTTCCACGGCCATCGCGATGAAGCCTACCGGATCAATACCACGTTTAATTATAATCCGAGAAAGCTCAAAGCTTTAGTTTTGTCCCACGCGCATATCGACCATTGCGGGAATATCCCTAATTTGATCCATTCAGGCTTGCGAGGCAGGATCTTCGCGACCCGCGCGACAAAAGATCTGGCGCAGCTGATGCTGATGGATTCCGGCAAGATCCAGGAAGAAGATACCCGTTACCTTAATAAGATCAATAGAAGATTGGGATTGGCGCCGCGCAAACCATTGTACACGCGTAAAGAGGCCGAGAGGGCCATTAAACGCTTTCATTGCCTGGCGTATCGTAAAGAGTTCCGGGTCGCCAAAGACATTTCCGTAAGTTTATATGATGCGGGCCATATCTTAGGTTCGGCGATCGTTGTGTTGGAGATCAAGACGGCATCTCGGAATATTCGCTTGGGGTATGCGGTCGACCTGGGGAGGAAGAATCTTCCGCTTCTCAATGACCCTGAAGTGCCGCGTCGGCTTGATTACCTGATCTTAGAAAGTACCTATGGGGGAAGGTTTCACTCGCCGATCGGGGAGGCAAAAGCAAAATTAAAAGATGTGATCATTCGTACCATAAGCAGGAAGGGGAAGATCCTGATCCCCTCGTTTTCTTTAGAGCGCACGCAGGAAATTATTTTCATTCTTGATGAACTTATCAAGGAAAAGGCAGTGCCGGTGATCCCGGTCTATGTTGACAGCCCTTTAGCGGTAGATATTACCGAGGTATTTTGTCAAAATCTTGATTATTTTGACGCGGCAACACGCCGCGCCATAAAACAGGGGAATAACCCCTTTGATTCGCTGAACATAAACTATATACGCGCGCAGAATGATTCCAAGAGCCTGAACAATGATAAGCGGCCGATGATCATTATTGCCGGCAGCGGCATGTGTGAATCAGGGAGGATCCTGCATCATCTTAAGAATAATATTGAAGACTCCCGGAACACTGTTTTAGTAGTAGGGTATATGGCAAAAGATACTCTGGGCAAAAGGATCGTTGATAAGCTCCCCTTTGTGAAGATCTTCGGCATTGAATATGAATTAAACGCGGAGGTCGCGGTTATCAATGCTTTTTCCGGACATGCCGATCAAAACGAGTTATTGGATTTTGTAGCTCAATCTCTTCCTTTGAAGCGTATCTTCTTGGTGCATGGGGATATGGAACAAACGCAGCTGCTCCATGATGTTTTGATGCAAAAAGGCTTAAACGCGTATATCCCTTCCAAGAACGAAGAAATCTTGCTTGATTAGCGATTATATGTTATATTTGCATACTAAGGCTTAAAAGTCTCAAGTTACAGGTCATAAATCTTAAGTATCAGATCTCAAATTTTCTGCGGCCTGCGACTTGTGACAAGTTTATATTATCCGATAATAATACTAAGGAGGAACTACCAATGGCAGGAGGAAAATCAACACCAAAGAAAGATAAAGCGGTAAAAATCTCAGGCGGTCAATTAGTTAAGACCGGTCAGATCCTTTGCAGGGGGTTTAATCAGTATAAGCCGGGGAAAAACGTTGAAGGGATCAATAATCTGCGTGCTGCTTGTTCGGGTACTATCGCTTTTACAAAGAAAAAGACGAGCCACGGCCGGGTACGGACATTTATCAATATCATGCCTCAAGAATAAGCATGTCCGTTTGTTCCCGGGACGGTATTTCCAAAAGAGCCAAGCAATATTCTAATTTGAAATACAGCTTGGCTCTTTTTGATACTTTATATCTTCTTATACTGTTGTTCTTATTCCAGTTCCTTGGTTTATCTGCCGGTTTTTCTGAAGCCTTAAGTAAGGCCGGTATACCCGGATACCTGCTTTTACCGGTATATCTGGCTTTAGGCATGGCTGGCTGCAGCGTATTAAATTTCCCCGTACATTTCTATAGTTCTTTCATTTTAGAGCACCGTTTTTGTCTTTCCACCCAAAAGATCAAAGACTGGTTCTTTGATGAGTTTAAGGGACAGTTGGTCTCTTATTTTCTTGCTTTGATCTGTTTCGGGGTTTTTTATGAGGTTCTGCGTCATTATCCCCGCGGCTGGTGGTTCATTATTTCCTTGTTTTGGATATTGTTCAGCCTGGTTTTAGCACGAGTAACTCCGGTCTTGTTGATCCCGCTGTTCTTTAAATGCACCAGGATTTCTGATGAGGGCTTAAAGCAGCGCGTCATGCAATTGGCAGATACTATGAAGGTCAGGGTATTGGATATCTTTGAGGTTAATCTCAGCTCCAAGACGGTAAAAGCCAACGCTGCCCTTGCCGGTTTAGGCTCGACGAAGCGGGTCATACTCGCGGATACCTTAATGAATAAATATTCTCAGGATGAGATCATGGTGATCCTGGCCCATGAGTTCGCCCATTTTCGTTTAAGACATCTCTTAAAATTGATCGCGATGAGCTCCTGCGCGACGGTAGTATCATTTTATCTGATATTTAAGACCAGCGCTCAGGTTTTAAGTTTTTTCAACATGTTTTCTTTAGGCGATATCGCGGCTTTGCCGGTGATCATTATTTATTTTATCCTCATGGGGATCATTTTGGCTCCGCTGCAGAACCTGGTCAGCCGAAGATTGGAAGTTCAAGCTGATTTGATGGCTATACGGGTTACCGGTTTAAAAGGCGCTTTTGTGAGCACGATGGAAAAACTGGCATCTCAAAATCTCGCCGATAGGTCGGTGCATCCGCTCATAAAAGCCTATTTCTTCGACCATCCCCCTATAGATGAGCGTATTGCTTTGGCTCAAGCGTTACCGCAATAAGCGTACACCCGGCGATCCGATATGCCGGGGTATTACCGCAGTAGGCGTATACCCGGCGATCCGATATGCCGGGGTATTACCGCAGTAGGCGTATACCCGGCAATCCGATATGCCGGGGTATTGCCGAGAGCAGGCTTGGTTGTTTATCGACAGGCCGGATTTTTACCGGAGATAAATAGTAATTTTATTATTGAAGCGGGAACTTTTTAGCGGTAGAATAAACTAAAGAAAAAGGAGGGGTTTATGCGCAAGGCAGGAATTATTACGGCTAATATTTTATTAATGGTAATGTTGATAATGGGAGGAAGCGCCATGGCTCAAAAGGATCCGGTTGTCGTTTTAGAAACTAATCAGGGAAATATAGAGTTGAAGTTGTTCCCTTCAGTAGCCCCTAAGGCTGTAGAGAATTTTATCGGGTTGGTTGAAAAAGGGTATTATAAGGGCATTATTTTCCATCGGGTGATCAAAGATTTTATGGTCCAGGGGGGAGATCCTACCGGTACAGGCAGGGGAGGGGAATCGCTCTGGGGAGAACCTTTTGAAGATGAATTTTCCAGCGCCGTCAAATTTGATAAACCGGGTATCCTGGCTATGGCTAATGCCGGGCCGCATACCAACGGGAGCCAGTTCTTTATTACGACAAAACCAACGCCGTGGTTAAATATGAAGCATACTATTTTCGGAGAGGTTGCCGTGGGCTATGATGTCGTCGAAAAAATAGAGAATTCACCGACGGGAAGCTTTGATAAGCCGCAGGCGGACCAGAAGATCTTGAATGCCTATGTGAGAAAATAACCGGTTGAGGCGGAATTGCGTTGGCACCTTGCCTTAATTGGAAGGGCAAGGTACGCCGCTTGCTGCCCAGAAAGGGCGCACCCAGCACACCTATAAGCTGGGGTGCTGCGGCGTGTTTCGCTTTCTGCGAAAGGAGGCTGATATGATCAAAAGTGTAAAGTTAGCTAAGGAAGTGACGCTGCGTGTGGTCAATAAGATCGGTGTGTTGGCTGATATCTCCCAGATCATCGCAGACCATGGTTTTAATATCGACGCTATCGCCGGCTACGCCAGCGGTAATGACGCTTTGCTCATGGTGGTGACCGATGATGCCGTGCGTACGGTTGAAGCGTTGAGAAAAGAGGGGTATCGGACGGTCAAGGAGCAGGAGGTATTGGTAGTCGAGTTGAAGAATAAGCAGGGTGCGTTAAAAGCGTTAACGGCAAAATTAGCCAAAGACGATATCGATATTACGCTGGCTTATGGGACTACGTGTCCTGAGGGGTGCCCGGCCCGGCTTATCCTTTCAACAAGCAATAATGAAAAGGCGCTCGTGTCGTTTAAAAAGAAATAAGAGGTTTTATTTTATGAGGCTCGGCGGTTGAAGTGTTACGGCGGGCTTTATGAGGGGGCAGGTATAAATGAAACGAACAGCCGTTGCGGTGTTTTTGTTATTGCAGGCAGTATGGTTCCCTTATGTTTACGCGCAGGAAAGCGGGTACCGGTATAATCAGGCAATAGAGGCGATCAATGCCCATGATGAAAATACCGCTTTTATGCATTTCCGTTCGCTTCTGGCGGATCATCCTGATTCACGCTACGCCGAACCTGCGTTATTCGCGATTGCGGAATATTATTTTTCCATCGCTGATTACCAGGACAGCTGGCAGGCTTTCAACCGGTTTGTCACTGATTATCCCGATTCCCGCGGTAAATTGTTCGCGTTGGCCTACCTTTTGAATATCGCCGGGAAGCAAAATAAGGAAGCGCTCGTCAAGGGCCTGGAAAAAGAAATTGTTTTGTTCCGCCAGATGACCTTTTTGTTCCGGAATTCAAAAGAATTCAAATATATATCTGCCTTGCGTAAGAAGTATAAAGCGGTTTATTATATCGATAAGATTGAATTTTACGTTAATAATGAGCTTTATGCGCAAATATCGTATTAGGCGGATCTTCTGGTGGGCTGCCAAATGCGTAATAGCCGGTATCGTTTTACTTACGGTTATTGCCAATCTTTTTTGTGCCGCCGCAAAGAATTCCCTGTCCCATAATATTGATAGTTACTTCGCCCAGGATGTCTCTTTCGGAAAGATCTTTTATCTGCCTCCCGGATTTATCATTATAACCGACCTTAGTATTTCTTCTGAACGTTCGGGAAAAATGCTCCCGGCTATGAGCGTTCCTTTCGTGCGTTTACGGTTTTCCCCCCTGCAATTGGCGTTCAAAAGGGATTTTGTCGTTCTCGACATCAAGTTCTATCAACCGCGCATGAATTACTACAAATTCTATAATTTTTTGCGGGAAAATTTCGTGCAGATCGTTGAATTTATCCGCCTTTTGCCGAAACAGGATGTGCATTTTTCAATAGGACAGGCACGGCTTGACCTGGATCAAAAGGGGAGTAACCCGAATTATTTTTCCAGTACTCTTGAAGTGTCGATAAAAGGCGACGAAATTTCCGGGAGAGGCTCTTTGAGCAAAGATACGGATGTGTTGTTATTAGAAAAAAGCCGCCTCCAGAGCCGCAGCAGGGAAGGGGTCGCGTTGCAGTATCGATTCCGGGGGAGGCTGGAGCACGCGGGCGTTTCGTTTGAGACCCTGGAAGTTATACGCAAGGACCTGTATGCGAAATTCTGGGGAAAATTTCTGAGCCATGATGTGGTGCTCAACGGGTTTGCTTTCATTGATACCCGTATGGATGAGCCGGCTCAGCGCGGGCCCGGCGCAGCCGCCGGAAGCGCTCTACTTCCCGTATCCGAGCAGTTTTCTCAAGCGGTCGGCATGCCTCAAGCGAATCTGTACCTGCTCGATATTAACTGCCGCGCCAATTTGGTCTTTCCTCAGTTACGTATCAATCATTTGAGTTTCTCGATTAATAATAATCCTTGCAGTTTAACCGGCAGTATTGTGCTGGGGGACCCTATCCGTTTTGATTTGATGTTTTCCTCCAGCCTTGCCCATATGCTGGAAGATGCGCGGGTTGAAAACTTCAAAAAGATACTTTTAGGGGTAAAGGGTGATTTTCAGAACGACCTGTTTTGTTTTGATGCTCAATTGAACTTTGATTTTGTCAAAAAGAAAAAAGGAAGCATTCCTTTGGAAAAGTTTGAGGCCGGCTTCAAGGGGGTTACGGTTAATTGCGGAGCTCACCCCCGTTTTGCCGTGGATTTTAAAGAGGCAGAGTTCTTTTGCCAGACCGACAGTAATACGTATACGATACAATTAAAGGATTTTAGGAGTAGTTTATTTTTGCTCAATGACCGGTATCTATCCTGGGGATTCGGTTCCCGGTTCGCTGAAGGGGCTTTGCGGGGCAGGGCAAGCGTCGATATGGGCCGGGTCCCCGCGCAGGTGAGCGCTACGTTGCGTTTACGTAATTGTAACGCTCATTCATTAGACGGTATTTTGGTCCATTTTTCTAAAGTGCATGGAAAACTTTTCAGCCAGATGCATTTTCGCAGCTCTCCCGGTATGTATTTGCGGGGAGGATTAGCGATCAGGGACGGGTATTTGCATAATTTCGAATTCTTTAAGTGGCTGGCTGATTTTTTCGGACTCAGTTCCCTTCAGAAGGTCGATTTTTCCCGGGCAGTTTCCAATTTCTCAATTGACAAAGAAGGGGCGAGGCTGGCGCGGATTAATCTGGATTCCCGAGACCTTCGGGTGAGCGGGGCGTTTGGCCTGGGCATGAATGACCTGGTTTCAAGCAAGCTTTCTTTAGTTTTCTCAAAATCGTTACTGCGCGAATCCCCTAAATTTACCCCTCTTTTGAGGCTCCTGGATAAAGATATGGATTCGCTGACCTTTGATTTCCAACTTTCAGGATGGCTGCATGGCATGAACTTCAAATGGCTGCAATCGGATTTCAAACGAAGGATACAGAATTCAATCCCCAATTTTATCGAACGAAGCATCGAAAAAAATATAGAAACGGCTATCGAGTCAATCGATAAGGAATAATCCCTTTCATTCAGGCAGTTGGGGAAGTTTTTCCCTGCGGGCTCCTGATAAGGCTTATAATAACGCGGGCAGCCCGGTTACTTGCTCCTTTTTCCCCGAGAAGCGCAGTAACAGCTTCCAGCTCTTTTTTCATCCGCTCAAGCGCGGCGGGGTTATGCAGCGTATCAATGACCATCTTTGAGAGCTTCCGGGGAGTAGCGCGAAATTGGATATATTCGGGCACAACCTCTTTTTGGGCAAGGATATTAACGAGGCTTATATGGGGCAGCTTGATCTGAGGCCGGTAGAGGAAATAATTTAAGAGGGTAGTTTTATAAACAACGGCGAAAGGCTTTTGTAGAATAGCGGCTTCAAGTGTCGCCGTGCCGGAGCAGACCAGGGCGAAATCGGCGCTATTGAGGCAGTCATAGGTTTTTCCTTCAATGACCGTTACTTTGAGCCCGGAGCCGGTGATGATACGTTCATAGATATTTGATTCAACATACGGGGATTTCGCGATAATGAATTGCGAATTTTCTATCTGTTTTCTGATCAACGCGGCAGTTTTTATCATGACGGGAAGTATTTTTTTTATTTCGCCTTTGCGGGAGCCGGGCAGGAGCGTTATAGTTGTCTTGGAACCGGACAGGTGGAATTGGTGTAAGAACTCCCGTTTCTTTACCGACGGCCTTACGATGTCCAAGAGGGGGTGCCCGACAAAATCGGCGTTTATCCCGTGTTTTTTATAAAATGCCTCTTCGAACTTAAAGATCACGATCATTTTAGAAATACATGTTTGGATCGTTCTAACTCTTGCCTCCCGTGACGCCCATACTTGAGGGCTGATATAATAAATAACCGGAACGTCTTTATGGATAGCTTTTGCAAGTCTCAGGTTAAAACCGGAAAAGTCCACAAGGACTACCGCGTCGGGTTTATCTTCCCGGATCTTGCGCACGAGCAATTTTTTAAGCGCGAGGAATTGCGGTAGCTTCATTAAAACATCAAAGAAACCCATGACCGCCAGGCCTTTAATGTCCGCGTACAGCTTGGCTCCGGTTTGGCGTAAGAGCGGGCCTCCGACACCGGAAATCTTAATGCCGGGTGCTTGCGCCATGAGTTCCTTTGCCAGGTCAGAAGCGTTGAGGTCTCCGGAAGCTTCTCCGCAGATAATGATTACGTGTTTTTCTTGTCCCATATTTGCCGTTGTATATCCAGGGCGACTGCCAATGCTTCCCGGGCGACCGGCCCGGATACCAGCGGTTCTTTGCCGGTTATGACGCAATCGATGAAGGATTCCAATTCTTTTTGCAAGGGCTGCTCTTTTTCAATAGGCAGGTTATGTTTGGTGATCATGAGCGCGTTTTTCTTATAAACGCTTGCTTTTGCTTCTTTGTAGTCCAGGGAAATATAAGTATTTTCCTGGAATATCCTGATCTTACGCATTGGTTCATCCGACACGCGGCTGGCGGTAAGGTTGGCAACGCAGCCGTTTTCAAAGGTAAGCCGCGCGTTGGCGATATCTTCAAATTTTGTAAGGACGTTGATACCGATCGAATCGATCCTTTTTATTCTTGAAGGAACAAGGCCGAGAATGATATCGATGTCATGGATCATGATATCCAAAACGACGCCGACATCTAATGAGCGGTTGGGAAAAGCGCTTAACCTATGGCATTCAATGAATTTCGGTTCTTTTATAAGTTTCCGGGTGGCGGCAAAGGCGGAATTGAAGCGCTCAATATGGCCGACTTGCAAGATAAGGTTTTTCTGTTGAGCGGTTTCAATGAGCGAATCCGCTTCCGCTAAGGTGCTGGTGAAAGGTTTTTCAACCAGCGTATGTATACCCTGCATCAGGAATTGTCGGGCTATTTCGTAATGCTGTTTTGTGGGGACCGCGATACTGACAGCGTCAACTTTACCGAATAACTGCCGGTAATCGGTAAAGCCGCTTACTCCTAGTTCAGAACTTATTTTATCTGAATGGGTTTTGTCTATGTCGCAAACCGCTTCAAGGCTGCAGGCGGGTATTGCTTTATATAATTTCGCGTGGATACTGCCTAAATAACCGGTGCCTACGACCGCAATTTTTATTTTTTTCATAAGACGATAATAGCAAATTACTCGACAAAAGTCAACGCATATGATAGGATAATGAATCTAAATGAGGATCTGGAATTCTAAGATCAAGAGTGCTGGGTTAATTTTCAAGGCTAAAGGCTAAATAACAAAGGAAGGTTTAAGTTTTAAGGTTAAATTTTAAAATTTAACCTTGTACCTTTAGATTTCCTTTGATATTTGAATTTTAGACTTTAAACTTAAATTAATAATTTAGTTTATCGATATCAGCTTTATCATAAAAAGGATGCTATGCACGAATATTTAAAATTGCTGAAGTTTATTAAACCGCACAAAGGCTTATTTATTCTTGCGTCGGTTTGCATGTTCTTTTCTACGATATTTGACGGCGTCTCCCTGGGGATGCTTGTTCCTTTAACGGACAAGGTCTTGACTAATAAGCCTATTATCGTCCCCGCGCGCCTGCCTGCTTTTCTTACCAGGCTTATTGATTCTCTGAATAATACCCCTCAGATAGTGCTTTTGAATTATATGGCGGTCGGGGTGTTGGTCCTTTTTGTCTTTAAAGGTTTATTCGGGTTCCTGCAGAATTATTTCATGTCTGATATCGGGCAATTGGTGGTCCGGGACATCAGGTCAAAGCTTTACGCGAAGCTCCAGACGCTGTCTTTAGACTATTTTAAGAAGAAGCGAAGCGGTGAATTGATATCGCGGATCACAAACGACGTTAAGCTCGTTGAAAATGCCGTTTCCTACGGCTCAACGGATTTAATATATCAGAGCTTTCAGGTGCTCTTATTTACTTTCCTGATATTTTTTATCAATACGCGCCTTGCTTTTACCGCTTTAGTGCTCCTGCCTTTGATCAGCCTGCCGATAGTCAAGGTCGGAAAAGTTTTACGTAAGCTTTCCCGTAAGAGCCAGGAGACCATGGCGGACATTAACTCACTGCTTTTTGAAACGATCGTCGGAACGCGTATCGTTAAAGCCTTCAATATGGAGCATTATGAGGTGCGTAAATTTAACCAGGTAAATCATAACTACTACCGGATCTCCATGAAGTCTATTAAGCGTATCCTGCTTTTAGGCCCGTTTACCGAGCTCTTGGGATGTTTGGCGGGATTGTTTGTCCTTTTTTGGGGCGGGAGGGAAGTTATCGACGGTAAGATTTCCTTCGGTGTATTCGGCCTGTTCCTGGGTTCTTTATTTTCCCTGGTCAGGCCGTTTAAAAAATTAAGCTCGGTCAACTCCATCAATCAGCAGGCAGTTGCCGCGGGGACGCGGATATATGAGGTCCTCGATGCCCTGCCTACGGTTGTCGAGAAGAAAAACAGCCAGGAGCTGCTTGATTTTAAAGATAGTATATTATTTGAGAATATAGTTTTTAACTATGAAACTCAGGAGATCTTAAAAGATATCAATCTCAAGGTTAAGAAGGGGGAGGTTTTAGCGATCGTGGGGCCCAGCGGTTCAGGGAAGACGACGCTTGTTGACCTGATCCCCCGTTTTTATGACCCCAAGAGCGGCAGGGTACTTATCGACGGCTTTGATTTACGGGATGTCAATATTAAATCCCTGCGTAAATTGATCAGTATCGTTACCCAGGAAACGATCCTTTTTAACGATACCATCCGCGCTAATATCGCTTACGGCAGGCCTAATGCCTCCCGGGAAGAGGTAGAGCGGGCCGCGATCCAGGCGCACGCGGATGAATTCATTAAGAATTTACCGGTCGGATATGAAACGTATATCGGAGACCGCGGGGCCAAGCTTTCCGGAGGAGAACGCCAAAGGATTTCTATTGCCCGGGCGTTACTAAAAGACCCTCCGATCTTGATCCTTGATGAAGCGACCTCCCAATTAGACACGGAATCGGAACGCCTGGTACAGGAGGCCCTAAACCGGCTTATCCATGGCCGTACGGTCTTTGTTATCGCGCACCGTCTTTCTACCATTAGGCACGCTAACCGTATTATGGTCCTGAATGAAGGCAGGATCGTACAGGTAGGGACCCACCAGGAATTGCTCGCGAAAGGCGGTTTGTACAAAAAACTTTACCAGAACCAGGAGATCACGGAGTAGCTGAATGCCTCTTTCGTTAAATCCCTGCAGATAAACCGGATATAAAGAAACCAAATATATTCACCTCTTTGAGCCGCATACATAGCAAGTTTTTCCGTCATCCTGAGTCGCTTACGTATCTATTAGGAAGGATCTTATAACTAATCAGATTCTTCGTAAGCCGCCTACGGCTTAGCCCCAGAATAACACGATAAACAACCATGGAGCATCGACTACGTGTCTACCCTGAGCTTGTCGAGGGGTGACCTGTGACTTGTGTCATGTGACCATTATAGTCATAGATTTATCCCCGATTCCCGGATTCCCTCGTTTCGGTTTCCCGATTCACCTGATCCCCTGCGACTTGTGAGCCGATCCCTCGGTTTACACTTTCCGGTTTTTGCTTACGCGCACAAAAAACTTTTTCCGTCTGCTGCGGTTTACTCGGCGTTTACGCCAGTAGACTTACGTATAGCAAGCGTGCTTCAACGCCTCGTAATTCCTTGCAGACATTTGGAAAAAGTTTTCAAATGTGCGCTTAAAGCAAAAACCGTAAAGTTTCTCACCTTCCACGGACTGTGGACCATCGACTACGTGTTTACCCTGAGCGCCTGATAACTTTACCTGTTCATTAAGTCGAAGGGTTTACCCTGAGCGTCTGATAACTTTACCTGTTCATTAAGTCGAAGGGTTTACCCTGAGCGCCTTATAGTCTTACGTGTTCATTAAGTCGAAGGGTTTACCCTGAGCGTCTGATAACTTTACCTGTTCATTAAGTCGAAGGGTTTACCCTGAGCGTCTGATAACTTTACCTGTTCATTAAGTCGAAGGGTTTACCCTGAGCGCCTGATAGCTTTATCTGTTAACCAAGTCGAAGGGTTTACCCTGAGCTTGTCGAGGGGTGTCTTGTGACCTGCGGCCATGAAGATTTTTAATTCTTCTGGTCACCAGTCGCCCGTGCCCCAGTCTCCAGATATCCTTTTACCAGTCAACCAAGTTCAAGGGCGTTTTTCGCCCTAGCTTTTTATTAATCTAGTTGCTTTAATCTGAAATTATGATAAAATTATACAGTTCTTTTCTAAACCCTTGCAGATTAAAATCTCTAAGTTAAATTCAATATAGTATGGGTAATTTAAAAGAAATCATCAATAATTTTTCCGGAAGGAATATCCTGGTTTTGGGGGATTTGATCCTGGATGAGTATATCTGGGGTGATGTCGACCGGATCTCTCCCGAAGCGCCGGTGCCGGTGGTATGGGCGAAGAAGCATACCTTTGTCCCGGGAGGGGCGGCAAATGTAGCAAATAATATCCGTTCTTTTGACGCCCATGTCTGCCTGGTAGGGGCTATCGGCAAGGATAAGAATACGGATATTCTTCTCTCTGAATTAAAGAAACGAAAGATCTCTGTTGACGGGGTTTTTGTCGAACCGCACCGTTATACGACGGTCAAAACCCGTATTATCGGCGGCCACCAGCAGATCGTCAGGCTTGATTGGGAGCATGTTGAACCGCTCCCGTTGGATTTTAACCGCAAGATCGCCGCTTTTGTGAAGCGTTCGATAAAAAAATTTGACGCGGTCATTATTGAAGATTACGGTAAGGGCGTTATCAATAAACATCTGCTTGCAGAGGTGGTTACGCTCGCGCATGCCTATAAGAAAATCGTTATCGTTGACCCGAAAGAAGACCATTTTCAGTATTATCGCGGAGCGACCTCGATTACGCCTAATCGTAAAGAGCTGGAAAATGCCATTAAGAATTTAAAGATCAAGGATACGACGAACCGCTTTAAGTTTAATGTCCCCCGCCTGGCCAGCGACAGGGATATCGATAAGGCCGCGGAGAGTATCCTGAAATATTTGAATTTGGATTCTATCCTGGTCACCTTGGGGGAAAGCGGTATGCGCCTTTTTGAGAAGGATGGCTTAAAGACCCATATCCCGACGGTGGCGCAGGAGGTTTTTGATGTCTCGGGAGCGGGGGATACGGTCATCGCGACATTTACCTTAGGGCTTTCCAGTAAGGCGAGTAAATTGGAGGCGGCGCGTATCGCTAATGTCGCTGCCGGTATCGTGGTCGGCAAGATGGGAACGGCGGTAACCAGCAGGGAAGAACTCCTGGGCAGGTTATCCGACCTGAAGGAAATATAAAAAACGATGGATGTTATCGGTATTATTCCCGCGCGGTATTCTTCTACCAGGCTTACCGGTAAGGTCCTGGTGGATATTCTGGGCAAGCCGATGCTGCAGCATGTATGGGAACGGGCTAAACAGGCATTGCTTTTGGATGATCTGATCATTGCCTGTGATGATGAGCGTGTCGCCCAGGCAGCTAAGGATTTCGGTGCAAAAGTGGTTTTCACCGCCCGAGGGCATGTCTGCGGGACCGACCGGATCATTGAAGTCATTAATCCTTTGGATGTGAAGGTCGTGGTCAATATACAGGGGGATGAGCCTTTGATACATCCTACCATGATCGATACTGTCGCGCAGGTATTGTTAAGCCACGGCGATATTTCGATGTCAACGGTGATGAAGAAGATTACAGATCCCTACCTGATCAATGACCCGCATGTGGTTAAAGTCACGGTGGATAAGAATAATTTCGCGCTGTATTTTTCCCGCGCGGCAATCCCCTATCACGCGCAGAATTCCGACGTAAAAGCGCCGGTATATTATAAACATATCGGGCTCTACGGGTATACAAAGGATTTTTTGTTTACGTTTAAAAATCTGCCTGTTTCTTCTTTAGAACAGACTGAGAAATTAGAGCAGTTAAGGGTGCTTGAAGAAGGTTATCGTATTAAAGTCATTGAGACCAAGTTCGATACCATCGGTGTGGATACTCCTGAAGATCTGGAGCGCGTTAAAGAGTATTTGAGGAAATCCGTATAGTCTTTTAAGCATTATTTCAGCAAGAGAGAGCATCCGGTATGATAATAAAGCAAATTACCGTCGGTCCGGTGAGGTTCGGGGGGAGAAACCCTTTAGTTTTGATCGCGGGCCCCTGCGTGATCGAATCCGAGCGGCATTGTTTGGAAACTGCAAAGCGGTTGCAGGAGATCGCCGCTTCGTGCGGTATCCCGTTTATTTTTAAATCGAGCTATGATAAAGCCAACAGGCTTTCGCTGGATTCTTACCGGGGCCCGGGGATAGAAAGAGGCTTAGAGATCCTCGCGCGCGTGAAACAAAAGCTCGATGTTCCGCTTTTAAGCGATGTGCATTGTCAAAACGACATGAAAGCGGCTGCGGAAGTTTTAGATATTATTCAGATCCCCGCGTTTTTGTGCCGTCAGACCGATATCGTGGTCGCCGCGGCAAAAACGGGGAAAGTGGTCAATATTAAGAAAGGCCAGTTCCTTGCCCCGTGGGACATCATGCCTATTGTCAAGAAGATAGAGTCCAGCGGCAATACATCGATACTGCTTACGGAGCGGGGGTATAGCTTCGGGTATAATAATTTAGTTTCCGATCTGCGTTCGCTGGGAGTAATGCGCCAGTCCGGGTATCCGGTCATTTATGACGCCACCCATAGCATTCAATTGCCGGGAGGAAAGGGTATTTGTTCCGGAGGCCAGCGTGAATTTGTCGCGGGGCTCTCCCGCGCGGCAGTGGCGTTTGGTTGCGACGGGCTGTTTTTGGAAGTCCACCCGAAGCCTGACCGCGCGCCTTGTGACGGGCCGAATATGATAGATCTTAAACAACTGAAAAAGCTTCTTCGTGAGGTCATGAGTATTGAGGGGGCTTTAAAAGTTAAAAGTTAAAAGCCAAAAGTCAGAAGTCAAAAGTCAAAAGCTACCTCTTGACAGGGCTCGGGGCAAGAAAGAAAAGAATGAATCTTATAAAACGGGCAAAAGAAGTCTTAGATATTGAAGCTCAGGCGATCTTAGCGTTGAAGCCGCGCATTAATGATACTTTCCGCGCTGCGATCGATATTATTCTGGCGGCGCGCGGCAGGGTCGTGGTAAGCGGCATGGGAAAGACAGGGATCATCGCCCAGAAATTCTCGGCGACATTGGCTTCTACGGGCACGCCGAGTTTATATCTGCACTGCGCTGAAGCGATCCACGGTGATTTAGGGAGGGTAACCCCCGAAGATGTCGTGATCGTTATTTCTAACAGCGGGCAGACAGACGAGATAAAACAATTAATGCCGCTGTTAAAGAAGATCGGCTCAAAGATCATAGCGCTGACCGGTAATATTGCCTCGGTTTTGGCGCGTTATAGCGATGTGGTCCTGGATGTTTCAACTCAAAAAGAGGCCTGCCCTTTAGGCCTGGCCCCGACCGCTTCGACGACTGCCACCTTGGCGATGACCGATGCTTTAGCGGTATGTTTGGTCGAGTTAAAGGGTTTTAAAGAAAAAGATTTCGCTTTTTTCCATCCCGGAGGGGCTTTGGGAAAGCGGCTTTTATTAACGGTGGAAGATATCATGCGTACCGGTAAAGCCCACGCGGTGGTCGACGCCGAAAAGTCGGTTTCCGAGGTCCTTTTGGCGATAACCCGCGCGCGCACCGGCTCAGCTTCTGTCGTCGATAAAAAGGGAAAACTGATCGGGATATTCACCGACGGCGATCTGCGCCGGCATATCGAGAGCGATCGTGATTTGCCCCGTAGAAAGATCAGTGATGTTATGACCCGTGATCCGCTCGTGATCACCAAAGACAGGCTTGCTGCCGAGGCGATGCATATATTGGAAGAGAAGCGCATCGATGAGGTCCCGGTTGTCGACGAAAACGGCCGGCCGATCGGTTTATTGGATGTTCAGGACCTGTTGCGGGCGGGGTTGGTATAGTTTTTTTCACAGCAAAAGCGTTCTATGGAGCATTCGGTAATCGAAAAAGCTAAAAAGATCAAAGTCCTCTTATTGGATGTCGACGGGGTCCTTACCGACGGAAGGATCATTTATGATTCCTATGGCAAGGAAATGAAGTTCTTCGACGTCCATGACGGTATGGGGGTCTCACTTCTTCGTAAAATGGGGATCCAGACTGTCCTGGTTACCGCTAAAGGCTCGCGGGCCCTTAAGCCGCGCGCCCGGGATATGCAGGTTAAGGCGGTCTTTGAGAATATTTCCCCGAAAACCAGGATTTTGAAGAAAGTATTACGGAAATTCAGGGTTACCAGCGCCGAACTTTGCTTTGTCGGCGATGACCTGGTTGACCTGTGCTTGATGAAACGGGTGGGTTTTCCGGTTGCGGTAAATAATGCGGTAGCCGAGATCAAGAAGGCCGCTTCTTATGTTACATCCCGTCAGGGAGGCCGCGGCGCGGTCCGGGAAGTAGCGGAGCTGATCTTAAAAAGCCAGGATAAATGGGAAGGAGCTTTGGGACATTATGATACCTAAATTTGTACCGGTATGGGTGCTGGCGATGTTTGTTTTTCTGGCTCCAAACGCCTTAGCTACTGAAACCAAAGTCACCCAGCAGGGTGAGCAGCAGATCATGGATTTCTCGCTTTCCGGTTTCGGGGAAAAAGGCAAAAAGAATTGGGACCTGTCCGGGAAATCGGCTGATATTGTGACTGACGACGTTAAAATGAAGGATGTGGTCGGTAATTTGTACGGGGAAGCCGAGAATATCCGCCTGACGGCCGATAAGGGAAGTTATAATAAGGCCGACGGCAATGTCCAACTGCAGCAGAACGTGTTGATCTCGACGTCAACCGGCGCGAAAATGACGACCGATTCTTTAGATTGGGACCGGAAGAACCAATTGGTGACCACCAAGGCCCCCGTCAATATTGAGCGGGATAATATTATCGCTACCGCTTTGGGGGCGATCGGGCAGCCGAATCTTAATAAAGTGAGCTTAAAAAAAGATGTGCAGGTAGAGATCAAGCCTCCTGCCGTCAACCTCGAAGACGCTGCAAACGCGGCCGTAAAGAATAAGATCATGGTGACCTGCGATGGTTCGCTGGAAATAGATTATCAGCGTAATATCGCGACCTTTAGCGATAATGTAAAAGTCGATACCGTCGACGGTTCAATTTACAGCGATGTGATGGAAGTCTATTTTATCAAGTCTAATAATCAGGAAGCGCCTAAAGCCTCTTCTGCCGGCCTGCCTGCCGGGGCGATGACCAGCCAGGTGGATAAAATAAAGGCGTATGGGAACGTAACGATTGTCCGCGGCGACAATATTTCAAATAGTGACGAGGCAGTCTACAGCGCCTCTGACAATAAGATCATCCTTTTAGGCAAGCCGAAGCTGGTTATTTATTCCGAGGGCAAGCTTGAAAGCGCGTTATCAAAAAAATAGCGAAAGGGAGCCGGATGCATCTGCTGGAAATTAAAGGTTTGACAAAATCGTATGACGGCCGGGAGGTCGTCAAAGGCGTTGATATGCTGGTCAAGCGCGGGGAGATCGTGGGGTTGCTGGGGCCTAACGGCGCCGGAAAAACAACGACTTTTTATATGGTCGTCGGTATTATCCCGCCGCTTAAAGGCAAGATCATCTTTGATAACCAGGACATTACCGCTTTGGCTATCCATGAACGCGCTCATTACGGGATCGGCTATCTTTCGCAGGAGGCTTCGATCTTCCGGAAAATGACCGTTGAGGAAAATATCATGGCGATCCTGGAAACGGTTCCGTTAAGCCGTACGCAGCGCAAGAAAAAGCTGCAGAATCTTTTGGAAGAATTAAAGATCGCGCATTTAGCCAAGCATAAGGCGTTCACGCTTTCCGGCGGAGAGCGCCGGCGCCTTGAGATCACCCGCGCGCTGGTTACAAATCCGTCGTTTATCCTGCTCGATGAGCCTTTTTCAGGCATAGACCCTATCATTGTTAATGAAGCGCAGGAGATCATCAGGGAATTAAAGAAAAAGGGGTTGGGGATCTTATTGACCGACCATAATGTGAGGGAGACTCTTTCGATCACCGACCGCGCGTATTTGATCGCCGGCGGCAAGATCCTGATTTCCGGGACCGCGGAGGAGTTAATTAATAATCCGAAGGCAAGAGAGATATATTTGGGTGAAAAATTTAAAATGTAAGCAATGATCATTTAATTTTCCAGTAGCTTTTCGAGCCTGCGATATTGAGGAGAAGTAAGATGAAAACGGAAGTAAAGAAATTAGAAGGCAGCAAGCGTGAGATCACCATTGAAATAAGCGACGATACCGTCAAGAATAAATTCGAAGAGGTTTTTAAGCGTATCGGCGAAAAAGCGAAAGTCCCCGGTTTTCGCCCGGGCCATATCCCCCGCGATATCCTGGAAAAGAATTTCTCGGGAGAGGCGCATCATCAGGTCATGAATGAATTGATCCCGGAGGTATATACAAAGGCGGTGGAAAAAGAGGGGCTGGAAGTCCTGGAGGTACCGCACGTTTCCGATGTGAAGCTTGACAGAAAGACCCTTTCTTTTAAGGCCCAGGTTGAAGTCATGCCTGAGATCAATCTTAAGGAGTATAAAGGAATTACCGTGAAATATGAGAAGCCGGCTGTTTCAGCCGATGATTTAAAGCGCCATATGGATTCCCTGAAAGAGTCGCGTAAGATCGATACCATGGATGACGGCTTTGCCAAGGCGATGGGGTTTCCCGCGCTGACGGAATTAGAGGCAGCGATCACCCGCCAGGTACTTATCCAAAAAGAAAATCTCGAGCGCCAAAAAGTCGAGAATCAGCTTATTGAGCATTTAGGCAAGGGGATGGACCTGAAGCTACCCCAGTCTTTGGTCGATAAGCAGCTGCAGGACCTCTTACGCCAGGCGAAGATGGACCTGGCGATGAAAGGTTTTCCGAAAGATAAGATCTCGGAACAGGAAAAGGTCATGGTGGAAAGATTGACTCCGGAGGCGCGTAAACAGGTCGAGGTTTACCTGTTTTTAGCGGCAGTCGCTAAGAAAGAAAATATCGCCCTTGATGAACATATGCCGCAACGGGTGATGGAGTTGTTGTTCAGAGAAGCGGATTGGCAGGTCTCTTAGCGGTTAGGGGAAAACGGCGTGGTAGCCAATCCACGCATGAATGGAGGCAGAATGAGGGAGAAAATGCAGTTAGTTCCGATGGTTATCGAGCAGACGTCACGCGGGTATGAACGGGCATACGATATTTATTCCCGTTTGTTGAAGGACCGCATTATTTTTATCGGCACCGCTATCGATGATAACGTGGCAAATCTCGTTGTTGCCCAGATGTTGTTCCTGCAGATGGAAGATGCCGCCAAGGAGATCAGCCTTTATATTAATTCTCCGGGCGGCTCAGTGACCGCGGGCCTGGCGATCTATGATACGATGCAGTTTGTTAAGCCCGATGTCGCGACCTATTGCGTCGGCCAGGCATCAAGCATGGGCGCTATTCTTTTATGCGCCGGCGCTAAGGGGAAGCGTTTTTCCCTGCCGAATTCCCGCATCATGATCCATCAGCCCTGGGGAGGTTTTGAAGGGACCGCTGAAGATATTTCCCGGCATGCCGCGGAGATCCTGAAATTGCGCGAACGGCTCAACAATATCCTTGCCTATCATACCGGTCAGACGCTGGCAAAGATACAAAAAGATACCGACCGGGATTATTTTATTTCCGCGGAAGAAGCAAAAGATTATAAATTGATCGATGAGGTCGTCGTCAATACAAAAAAATAACCTTACTATTCCAGGGTGATTAAGCGTTGTTCCTTTTTCCTCCCGCCATAAGGCAGGGGAAAAAAGATACGCAGTAAAGGAGAAGAGAGCATGAGAAAAAACTATCTATTAACACCGGGCCCGACACCGCTTCCTCCTCAGGTTTTAGAAGCCATGGCGCGGCCGATCATTCATCATCGCACCCCGCAATTCCAGGATGTATTAAAGCAGGCGCATGAGGGATTGCGCTTTGTATTCCAAACCAAGAATGAGGTTTTTATACTGGCGTCTTCCGGCACCGGAGCCATGGAAACCGCGGTGGCGAACCTGTTATCCGCCGGTGACGCCGCGCTTGTTATCCAGGGCGGGAAATTCGGGGAACGCTGGACGGAGATCTGCAAGTCTTATGGGTGCAATGCGGAAGTCCTTGATGTGACCTGGGGCAAAGCGGTAGACCCTCAGGAAATAGCCCGGCGGTTGAAAGCAAATCCTAAAATAAAAGCTGTTTTTACGACACTCTGTGAAACTTCAACAGGCGTCGTTAATGATATTAAAGCGATCGGCGAAGTGATCAAAGATACCTCGGCGGTCTTAGTGGTGGATGCGATCAGCGGTTTGGGCGCCATAGATATTAAGGCGGACGAATGGCATTGTGATATCGTGGTTTCCGGCTCTCAAAAAGGCTTGATGCTCCCCCCCGGCTTAGGGTTTATTTCGGTAAGCCCCAAGGCCTGGAAAGCGGTCGAAACCGCTCAAAGCCCCCGCTATTACTGGGATTTACGCAAAGCAAAAAAGGCCTATGATAAAGCCGATACCCCGTTTACTCCCGCGATCACCTTAATTAACGCTTTGATCGAAGCGTTAAAGATGATGAAGCAGGACGGTATGGCCGCTGTTTTCAGCCGTCACGCGAAAATGGCGGATGCTGTCCGCGCGGCGATGAAAGCGCTGGGATTAAAGCTTTTTGCCCCTGATGCCGGTTCCGACGTAGTGACCGCGGTCTGTGTTCCTGACGGGCTCGACGGAGAAAAACTGGTCAAGACGATGCGTGATACCTATAGCGTTACCATCGCCGGCGGCCAGGATGAATTAAAGGGCAAGGTTTTCCGCATCGCTCATATGGGGTATATTGAGGAGTTCGATATTATTGTCGGGATATCCTGCCTGGAGAAAGTTTTAGCTCAGATGGGATACAAGTTTGAATTGGGGACGGGAATAAAAGCGGCAGAGCAGGTATTTTTGAAATAATATACGGTTATCGGTGCTGCAGAAAGCAGCACACCCCGCGCAATTCCGTTCAGCGCGGGGGTGTAAGGCAGAAAGCAGCACACCCCGCGCAATTCCGTTTAGCGCGGGGGTGTAAGGCAGAAAGCAGCACGCCGGCGCAATTCCGCCGCAGCAGTAGGCTGGGTGCTATCTGCGCCGGGTGTAAGTCAATGTCGAGGGAGACTTCTATGATGAAAATATTGATCAGTGATTCGTTATCGGAAGAAGGTTTAAAGATACTCAGGGAAGTTAAGGACTTTGAAGTCGATGTTAAAACCGGGATGAAGCCGGAAGAGCTTAAAGAGATAATTAAGGATTATGACGCTTTGATCGTCCGCAGCGCCACAAAAGCCAATAAGGAGATCATCGGGGCCGCGCATAAATTGAAAGTGATCGGCCGGGCGGGCGTGGGTTTGGATAATGTCGACCTGCCTGCGGCGACTGAACGCGGGATCGTGGTCATGAATACCCCCGCGGGCAATACGATCTCTACCTGCGAGCATACGATGAGCTTGATCATGTCGCTGGCGCGCAGTATCCCGCTGGCGAATTCATCGACTAAAAAAGGGGAGTGGAAGCGTTCTAAATTCATGGGCGTTGAGCTGTATAAAAAAACCTTAGGGATCGTCGGATTAGGACGGATCGGGACTGAAGTCGCCCGCAGGGCGCTTTCTTTCGGGATGAAGATCCTCGCCTATGACCCGTATCTCTCCCGCGAGGTCGCCGCTGACCTGGGTATTGAGGTAGCGAACCTGGAGACCTTATTCAAGAATTCCGATTTCATTACCGTGCACGTCCCTTTAACCGAGGATACCAGGCATCTGATCTCTGAAAAAGAAATTTCTTTAATGAAAAAGAGCTGCCGGCTTATTAATTGCGCGCGCGGCGGGATCATCGATGAAGCGGCGCTCGTCAAGGCGGTAAAAGAAGGCAGGATCGCCGGCGCGGCCCTGGATGTCTTTGAAAAAGAACCTCCTGACCCCGCGTCGGAATTGTTTACTTTGGATAATGTCGTGGTCAGTTGTCATTTAGGCGCCTCTACCGAAGAAGCCCAGGTCAATGTCGCGATCGAAGTGGCTGAGTGCGTCAGGGATTATTTATTAGGGCAGGGCATCAGGAATGCGGCTAATTACCCGAGCATCGATCCTGAGCTTTACAAGGTCTTGCAGCCCTATGTCATTATGTCCGAGCGTTTAGGGAATTTCTCAAGCCAGATCATCGAAGGGGCCCTGCAAGAGATAGAGATCCGTTTTACCGGCGAACTTAATAAATACGATACCTCTTCACTGTCCATGGCGATCGTCAAGGGGCTCTTGACGCCCATCCTTAAGGATACGGTTAATTATATCAACGCGATACCTCTTGCCCGGACGCGCGGGATAAAGATAGAGCAGACAAAAAGTTCGACTGAAAAAGATTTTGTTAACCTGGTTTCCCTGAAAATAACCACGGATAAAGAGACCAGGGTCGTTGCCGCCACCCTTTCTTCAAAACGGGAGCCGCGGATCGTCAGGATCGATGATTTTTATGTTGAAGCTTCGCCCTTCGGGAATTTGTTGGTCATGAAGAACTGGGATAAGCCCGGGATCATCGGCAATATCGGCACGCTTATGGGTAAGAATAATATCAATATAGCTGCTATGACCTTCGGGCGGCAGGCCGCCGGGGGGGTAGCGGTCAGTATTTTAAATGTCGATAATCCGGTGTCTCCTGAGCTCTTGGATAAGATCAAGAAGCTGGAGAATATCCTGGAAGTCAAATTGATCAAGTTATAATAAGTGCAGAGGTATCGGTGAGGGTAAGGATGTTAGTCTAGTAGTTTGGTGAAGTAGTTTGGTTTAAAAAACCTAACCACTTACCCTTACAACTAAACTAATATCTTAACCCTATCCAAACGACATACATAGGTAAAGCAGGGGGGGTGTATGAAGAGGATAATTCATGCGTTTTCCGGGCATGGTTTTATTTGGCTTGCGGTTCTCTTTTTCTGCGGGTCTTTGCGCTGCTGTGCCTATGCCGAAGAGATCACGCTGATCTATACCGGCTTAACGCATTCCATGCTTTATACCTGCAGCTGCCCGAAAGAGAAAGACGGCGGCATATCCCGGCGCGCCGCATTAATAAAAGAATTAAGGAAAGCCAATGCCAATACTTTAGTGTTGGACTCCGGGGCTTTTTTCGGCGGCGGAGTAATGGATGAATATACGCAAAATGCGGAATTAGATAAGATACGCACCAGGGTCAATCTTAAGGCCATGGATATGATGCGTTATGATGCCGCAGCGCTTTCCCCTGAAGAATTTAATTTCGGCAAGGATTTCCTGAATGAGAATATCGCCGGTATTTCTGTCCCTGTTTTGTCGTGCAATGTTTCCGGGAATAGATCAGATACGCGTAAGTTCGTCCCGTATCTGGTTAAGTCTTTCGGAGATATTAAGATCGGTATTATCGGCGTCACTTCCCCTCTGGCAGAGTCTAAATCCGGGGGGATAAAATTCTCTGAGCCCAAGGCTGCGGTGAAAGCCGCGGTAAAGGCGTTAAAGAAAGAATCGGTTTCGATCATAATACTTTTAAGCAATCTTGCCGAGCCGGATGATCTGGCGTTGATCAACAGCGTACCGGATATTGACGTGCTGGTGGTGGGCAGTAAGCAATCAAAGCCGGAAGCCCCTGTTAAGTCGGGTTCAACGATGATCTTGAGGTCTTATTGGCAGGGACGGCGGCTGGGAAAAGCCACCCTGGTTATCAAGGATAAGAAGATCATTGATCTTAAAATAGCGGAACTTCGGTTGTCCGATCAGATCCCGGATGACCCGGAGATAACCGCGATCCTGCCGCGCTGCTTCTCCGATGCACAGTGCTCTAAAGAAGGGTTGATCGGCGCCTGCGATGCTCCGGGAAGCCTGAAGGCGCAGTGTATTTTTACCGAAGCTTTGAAAGTGCCGCTTGTGGTGGTGACGCTTAAGGATTGTTTCGCGTGCAATACGGAAAATGTTGTCAGCTACTTAAAGAAAAGATTCCCGGGGCTGGCGGTATCATACCTGTATTATCCCGACGCGCAGGCGGCAAAATTAACCAAAGAGCTTGCGCTTGCGGGGTTGCCGGCGTATCTTTTGGGAAAAGAAGCGGAAAAGGAAAAAGCATTCGAAGAAATAAAAGCCAACGCGGAGCTCAAAGGCAGTTATTATGTGCTCAAATCGTATTATACCGGCGTGGCGTATTATCAAAACCGGCCCAAGATAAAAGGCAAGCTTGATCTGTTCCTGAGCTTGTATGAAGAGCAATCCTCAGGCCTGCTGGAAGCGATACAGGATTTAAAGCCGCAGGTGCATTTCCTGGCGGTAAAACAAGGCAAAAGATTCGACGCTGCTCAGGGGGCGGCCGAAGTAGAGGATTATTTACGCGCTGTTTGTCTCCAGAAATATTACCCGCATCTTTTCTGGGGCTATATGAGCTGCCGGGCCGCTCAGAGCGGGAGCTCCTGGTGGGATGATTGTTTATCCGGTGCAGATATAAAGAAGATCAAAACCTGTGCCCAGGGGCAGGAAGGGGCCGATCTGCTGGAAGCGAATATCGGTTTGGCTCTTGAGCTGAAGGTTCTGCGCGGGCCGACCTATCTTATGGATAACCAGGAGATCTTCGGCACCAACGGCATACCGTCCAAAGAAGAGTTCAAAAAAATATTTAAGCGATAATATGCGGGTGTATAACAAGGGGTATAAAAAACAAGGGAGAATCTATGAGTATAAAACCAAGGATATATCTTGTTGATGTGACTAATCGTGACGGCGTGCAGACGTCGCGTATCTGCCTGTCAAAATTACAAAAAACCATGATCAATCTGATGCTCAATGAAGTGGGGGTTTTTCAGTCTGAATTCGGCTTTCCGTTGACGCATCATGAGACCAACTATTTGAACGCGAATGTGGAGCTCGCAGAGCGGGGCGCGCTTCTACCGATACGTTTGGGCGGTTGGTTACGGGCGACCAAGGGGGATGTTGAAGAGTCATTTAAGCTGGTGCCTCAATTGAAACACGTCAATCTTTCAATTTCTACTTCCGACCAGATGATCACCCATAAGTTTAAAGGCAAGCTTGATCATGCCTCGATCATCGCAGAAATGACGGAAGCCGTCGGCGTCGCCCGTGCCTTAGGCGTCAAAAGCATCGGGGTTAACGCGGAAGACGCCTCCCGTACCCGATTGGAATATTTGATCGAATTTTCTCAGGCGGCAAAAAAAGCAGGTGCTGACCGGATACGTTATTGTGATACCCTGGGTTGTGATTCCCCCTTTAGTATTTATGAAAGGATCAAAAAGCTCGCCGAAGAAGTTAAGCTTCCGATCGAGGTCCACTGCCATAATGACCTGGGGCTGGTGGTCGCTAATTCCATTTGCGGGGCTATGGCTGCCAATGATGCCGGATACGACGCCTATATTAATACCTGTATTAACGGCATGGGAGAGCGTGCCGGCAACGCCGATTTGGTCGCGGTTATTTTAGCGATCAAGTACGGCAATCAGGTAAAAGACAAATACCTTTTAGATGAACGGATCAATCTGAAGTCCGCCTGGAAGATCTGTAAATACGCCTCCTATGCGTTTGGGATCCCGATCCCGATCAACCAGCCCGGCGTGGGGTCAAACGCCTTTGCCCATGAATCCGGCATTCACGCTGACGGCGCGCTCAAGGACAGGCGAAATTACGAGCTCTATGATTACGAGGAATTAGGCAGGGGGGATCCCGAGATCATTGAAACAGGGCGTAAGATCACCGTCGGAGAATATTCGGGTATCAAGGGATTCAGAAATGTTATCGACAAATTAGAGGTCGTTTTCCATAACGATAAGGAAGCTACCGAGATCCTGGAGCTGGTCCGATACGCCAATGTGCATAATCAAAAGCCTTTGGTTGATGAGGAATTGAAATTTATTGCCGCTCATCCGGATATCGCGCGTAAAATATTCACCATGAGCCCGTAAGAGCGCTCAATGATCATTTAAGCAATCATTCACAACCGAATATATATTCTTATGAATACAGTTATTGTAGGGGCGCAATGGGGAGACGAAGGCAAGGGGAAGATCATCGATATCTTGTCCGGGCGGGCGGATTATATCGTCCGTTATCAGGGAGGCAGCAACGCCGGGCATACGGTCGTGGTTGACGGGAAAACGCATGTTTTTCATCTTATCCCGTCAGGAATATTGCACCGGGGGAAGGTCTGTTGTATCGGTAACGGCGTTACCGTCGACCTTCAGGCCTTGATCAAAGAGATCCATGAGTTGCGGGACAGCGGGATCGATATCAGTAAACGCATGAAGATATCTTCACTGGCGCATGTCATTTTGCCCTATCATAAGATATTAGACAGCTTGCGGGAGGCGCGGCGTACCCATAAGATCGGGACCACCGGAAGGGGCATCGGGCCTTGTTACGCCGATAAGATAAACCGTTGCGGGATAAGAATGATCGATCTTTTGAACCCCGCGGTCTTTAAAGAGAAGTTAAAGGATAATCTGATCGAAAAAAACGAGATCTTCAAAAAAGTCTATTCGTATCCTGCCTTCCCGTTTAACGCGATCTATAAAGAATATATGAAATACGCCTCGGTTATCGCGCCCTATGTTTGTAATACGACGGTATTGTTGAATAAGGCGATCAAGAATAAAAAAGACATCCTTTTTGAAGGAGCGCAAGGGACTTTCCTGGACATTGATTTTGGAACGTATCCGTTTGTCACGTCTTCTTCTTCAACCGCAGGCGGCAGCTGTACCGGAACGGGCGTTTCACCCGTCGATATAGACAAAATTATCGGGGTCGCCAAGGCGTATACGACCAGGGTCGGCGAAGGGCCGTTCCCCGCGGAGTTCTCGTCGGAATTCGAAAAATTCATCCGCGACAAAGGAAATGAATTCGGCGCTACTACCGGCAGGCCGAGGCGCTGCGGCTGGTTCGATATGGTCATGGTTAAAGAAGCGGTTTTATTGAACGGCATGACGGAATTGGTCCTCACCAAATTAGATGTTTTAGACGGCCTCAAAAGCGTGTCCGTGGCTGTCGCGTATAAATATAAAGGTAAGTTATTCAAGGAATTCCCATATGATTTCGAAGTCCTGGAAAACGCCAAACCAGTGTACCATACGATGCCCGGATGGCCTGCCTCTCAGCGTAAGGCCCGATGTTATAAGGAGTTACCGCTCTGCGCAAGGGATTATATTTCCTGGATCCAAGATTCTCTTGGTGTGAAGATCTCGACCGTTTCTGTGGGGTCATCCAGAGACGAGACTATCTTTATTTAGGCGCAGCCGGCAAATCTTTTCTTGGCCTTTCTTCGTTTAAATCAGGGATATTTTTCTTGACTATAATGAGTGATTGTGTTATAGTATTTTCCCTAATAGAATTTACCTTACATTAAATCTGACAGTACTTTAAAAGATATTTCTTCAGTGAGGAGGATAGTATGAAGAGTAAACTAGTGAGTGTGTTTTTTGTCGTTTTTTTGAGTATAAGCTTAGCCGGGTGTACTATTATTTTTCAGCGGGGCAGGCGGTCCGATGTTGAGAAGATCGCTGAGCTCAGCCAGCAGGTCGATGAGCTGACCCAGGCGCAGCGTTTGCTTGAAGACCGGTTATCTCAGGAGATCCGCGATAAACAGGTCAGGTTGGAACGTATGGAAAAAGGCCTGGTCATTACCTTTGTCGCCGATGTTTTATTTGATTCAGGAAAAGCCGAACTTAAGCCTGAATCATTTAACAGTTTGAAGAAGGTCGCGCGGGTTTTAAAAGAAAATGTGCCGGAATTGCGTGTCGGGGTGGAGGGCCATACCGATAATCAGCCGATTAAATTCTCCGGTTGGAAATCCAACTGGGAGCTTTCTTCCTCCCGGGGCTTGAGTGTTTTGCATTACCTCACCGATCAGGCAGGGGTAAAGTCGGAGCGTCTCTCCGCGATCGCCTATGGAGAGTTCTATCCGGTCGCTTCAAATGATACTCAGGAGAATCGCCAGCTAAACCGCAGGGTTGAAGTGGTCATTGTCCCCCAGGTCACTAAGGTCAAAAAGGCGGCGGCCAAGCCCGCGCCGGTCGTAGAGGTGCCGGAAGAAAAGTTAAAGTAATTTTCCTGCGCAGGCGCATGATAACTCAGTGCTTTAATAAACAGAATGAGGTGGGATAATATGAATGAGCTTATGAAAAACAAGATAACGATCGTATTAGCGGTGTTAGTTATTGTTTTTATAGCCATATCATTTAAGTCGTGTAATGATACCCGTCAAATCCAGGTCTTACATAGACAGGAATCGCTCAAGCGCATGGACCTGGAAGAGAAGATGAATAAATCTTCTCAATCGGAGTCCCGCCTGGCGCAGCAGCTCAAAGCCGCAGAGCAGCTCCTTGAGGAAGAAAAGGCGGCGCAGCAAGTTATTAAAAAGGCCCTTGTTCAGGAACAGCTGGTAAATCAGAGTTTAAAAGATGAATTAATAAAGATCACCAGACTTAAAGAAGCTCTTGAGGAAGATTTAAAAGAAGCTTTGATGTCCGGTAAGCCTTCAACAACAACGCCTAAGAAATAACCGGTGGAAAAGGATGGCGGCAGTGAGAGCACAACTTTTTACTAAAGGGATTTATCTCCCTTTTTTTATTAGAAAAACAGTTGGGGCAAGGGTCGGGAGTACGGGTGGAATAATTTTTTTATCCTTGAGGAGGTAATAACCAAATGGCTATACTACGTAAAATAAAACAAGGGTTAAAGAAGGCGTTAGGGGAAGCTAAAGGTGCTGCGGGAAAAAAGGTTACCGGTAAATCCAGGGTAATCACTCGCCGGATCGTTAAAGATCTTCCAGACAAGGTTTCCAAGAAACGTGCTGTGCAAAAACCCGTGAAAGAAGAAGTTTATGGCGCGCAGGAGATGGCGGTAGAGAAGGCAAAATTCTCGCATCCGCAGGTAGCGAAGATGGGGAGAGTGACGCCGCAAGAGCTTCCCGGGGGTTACGGGCGGGATAAGATCGTGTTGCAGCTGCGGGACCCGTGGTGGTTGTATT